>NZ_NKFJ01000009.1:0-539639 GCF_002223095.1 Burkholderia sp. AU33803 | reverse complement strand
CGTAGACGGCCTGCATCGCGGGCGAGCTGCCGAGCATGCGGCCGAAGCGGCCGAGGCGCTGCAGTTCCGAACGCAGTTCGGCAATCTCTTCATGCAACGCGGTGGTGCGCGGCACGCGCGCGAAGATACTGTTCAGCCGCTGCATGTTCAGCGGCTTCACCAGGTAGTCGGTCGCGCCGCGCCGCAGTGCGTCGATCGCGGTTTCGAGGCTCGCGTGGCCGGTGGTCAGCACCATTTCGCAGTGCGAATGCTTCGGCAACGCATCGAACAGGTCCATCCCGTTGCCGTCGGGCAGCACGAGATCGCACAGCACGAGATCGGGGGGGTGCGTCGTGACGAGCGTGCGCGCTTCCTCGAGCGTCGCGGCCGTGTCGCACGCAAGCTGCTGCGTATGCGCGAGCGCCGCGAGCATGGCGCGCGTATCGGCGTCATCTTCGACGATCAGGACGTAGGGCATCGTGGCTCCTTGTGAAGCAGCCCGGCGCGCGTAGCCGCCGGGACCGCGGCAGGTATCAGCGAGGTCCGGCCACCGGTCGCACGACGATAGGGCTTGATCGATGCACTCGTGCGGATGGGCTGTCCTCCCGTGAAAAGCAGTCCCTATGAGTATAGGAGAGGCATGTCGCGCCTTCGCCGGTCATCGAATAAATCTATCCGCCCACGTCATCTGCATTGCCAGATTCAATGCGCGGCAATCGGTAAGAACGCCATCGTTTCAACGCAATCATGTGGCGTGAAGTCGTGCAGATCGCGTCTTTTGCGCACGTTGACGCGCCATGCGGTCAAACTTGCCGGTCTGATTTTTCGTATGTCGAAATCATCTGATCACGATCATGACCGCTCGATGGCGTGCGTTCGATTCGGACCCTGCTGCGTCACTCGCCGCACATCGACCGTTTTGTGCGCTTCGTCAATCCTTCAGTCGGTTGAGGCCCGACTGCCGCCGTCGCGCGCGTTCGAAATCGCTTCGACGAGCTTCAGTTCGTCGTCGATCGACAGCGTCGTGTCGATCACGTCTCCGCCGAACGGTGCGAGCGCCGTGCTCAACGCGTAGATATCGAGTTGCGTCGCGGCGAGGCCGAGCGACACGGTGCCGGGGCGCGCCTTGCGTGCGACGCGATCGATCAGCGCGTCGTCCACCGGCTTCTCGCGCCATGCATCGAGCGACGATTCGATGTGTTCGACCACGCTGTCGAGCAGCGATCCGGGCGGCGTGCGGGCGGGGTCGACCGCATGCGCGCGCAACTGTCCGTCGGTTGTGCACTCAACGATCGCCACCCCCGCCAGCGCGACGACGTGCCGGTCGCGCAACGTATCGAGTTCGGCGAGCGCGCGATGGGCGGCCGCGAGGTCGGGATAGGACAACACGATCAACGTATTCATCAACGACTCCGTGAAATCAGGCGGCCGGTTCGAGAGGGGCGGCACTCAGTGCGGCAGCCCGAACGCGGCCTTCAGGCTCGCGACGATCATCTGCATCGCGATCGCCGCGAGAATCATCCCCTTGACATCCTCCCCCGCCTAAAGGCGGGGGGTCCTACCGCGTCTGAAGCGATGATGCTCGTTTCAGATCGCCTCGGCGGGTTCCTGCTTCACGGAGCGGCCCGACTGCACCGGCTCTCCACAGGCTGCAACGCGGTGTCCCCGCGCCAGTATGTTGATCGCACCGACCACATCGGCATGGTCCTCATGACCGCAGTCGACACAGCGGAATGCCGCCTGTGTCTGCCGGTTTTCGGCGCTCACGTATTTGCAGACCGGGCATGTTCGACTCGTATTCGCCGGCGGCACGGCGATGAGCCAGCCCCCATTCCACGTCAGCTTATAGTCCAGCTGACGACGAAATTCGAACCACCCCTGATCGAGGATGGCTTTGTTCAGGCCGGACTTGGCCCGAGCGTTCTTGCCCGGTGCGCCGGGGCTGCCCGCCGCCGACCTCGACATGTTGCGTACCTGCAAGTCCTCGATGCACACCATCGCGTGGTTTTGGCTGATCGTGGTCGTGGCTTTGTGCAGGTAGTCACGGCGAGCGTTGCCGATGCGGGCATGGATACGCTGGATGCGAGCCTTTGCCTTCTTCCAGTTGTTGCTGAACTTGACCTTTCGGCTTATTCCCTGCTGCACACGACGCAGCTTAGCCTCGTGCCGCTTGAAGCTGTTGAGCGGCACAAGAAAGCTACCGTCGCTCATTGTGGCAAACCGTGCGATGCCCATGTCGATGCCGATCGCGCTGGCTGCCCGCAGCACCGGCTGCGTGACTTCACGCGCAGTCTGGATGGAGACAAACCATTTTCCTGCGTTTCTAGACACGGTGGCATTGCGCACTTCGCCCAACACGTCCCGGCTGTTGCGATAACGGAGCCAGCCAAGCTTAGGCAGAAAGATGCGGTTGTTGACCTGATCGAGTTTGATCTGCTTCGAGTCGGGGTAGCGGAAGCTGTCGCTGCGGCCTTTCTTCTTGAAGCGCGGAAAGGCGGTGCGCTTGGCGAAGAAGTTCTTGTAGGCTCGCTCCAGATCCTTGAGTGCGTGTTGGAGCGGATGCACCGGGGAATCCTTGAGCCAAGGCGTTTCGGTACCGTTGCGCCATGCCGTCAGGCGCTTTGCCATCTCAACGTACCCGATGAACTTTCCGCCCGCCTCGCAGTTCTCCTGCTGCCACGCCAGCGCCTTGTTGAAAACGAATCGGCACGCCCCGGCGAAGCGGCGCATCTTGCGCTGCTGCTCGCCGTTTGGCATCAGTTCGAACTTGAAAGCCTGGAGTCGTTGCATCGGGCCATTCTATGCTTGGCCTACAAGTGAGAGTCAAGCCATTCGACGCGGTCGCCATTGCGTCGTTCTGATGCATATGCAACATGGACTTCGCGACCAAATACCGACGCGACGTGTTCCCCACGGAAATTCCGAACGATTGCGCGGCATTTCCGCCGCGTCGAATCCGAACTGATGGGGTTCGATGGCGAGGACGAGCATGTCCGCCTGCTGATGAGCTACCCGCCCGAGGTTTCTGTGTCGTCGTTGGCGAGCAGCCTCAAGGGCGTCTCAAGCCGCATGATCCGGCAGAAGCGCTACCCCCAGCATTCGCAAAAAGGTGGTGAGGCGGTGCGATGTGGTCTCCGTCTTACTGGAAAAGGTCAGGTCGAAGGCCACAGGTTCGCTCCCGTCTCGCGCGTCGACATGTGCGTCGGATCGCGCGCAGGTTCCGCTTCGTTTCGGATGCATGGCGCACGCCATGCTGCTACGATCGACGCACCGCGTTCACGCACGACGGAGGGCCCCGACCGATGCACGCCACCGACACTTTCATGGATCACGAGATTCGCGTCGACGCGACGCGCAACGCGAACGGCGCGTGGGTCGCGCAGGTGCGGATCTTCCGCGACGGCGCGCCGGTCGACCTGCCCGCGCCCGAACTCGTCACACCCGAATGGCTCACGTGCGACGAAGCCCTGCGCGGCGGTATCGACCAGGGCCGCGTGATCATCAAGACACGCGACCGCTAGCGGCAACCGGCTCATCCGCACGCATCGCTCGGCGCGTTTCACGCATCGAAATCCAGATCGCCGATCAGGATCTCGCGATCGCGCTGGGTGCGCGTGCTGAAGTCGACCGGCAATTCCATCTGCCAGCGTTCGATCGTGACCGGCAACGCCGCGAGATAGCGGTCGAAGCGGCTGCGGTCGGGCTCGGCCAGCAATGCATCGATCGCGTCGTCACGCCACGCGAGCCGCGCGTTCAGCCGGTTCGGCAGTCCGACCGTCGACGTGAGGCCGATCACGTCGATACGGGTCGGGCCACCCTGCCCGTCGTGCGGCACGACCTCCACCCTCACTTCGCCAGGCTGATACAGGCCGAGCACGCGCGCCGCGATGCGCGGCGCAAACTCGGTTTCGAAACGGGCACGCACATCGGGATTCATCTCGCCTCCAGGGTTCGAATCATGTCGTCACACCACTGTCACGCGGCTGCAATCTGCCGCTCGAATGCCGCTTCCGCCTTCAGGCTGTCGAGATCGCGGCCCACCGTCGCGACCGCGAGCCGCGTGTTGCCGCGCCAGTACGCGATCGAGCAATCGTGCGCGCCGAGGTCGCCATCGATCTCGACCCGGTCGAATTGCTCCGCATGCCCGACATAGTTGACCGTCAGGTCGTAATGCTGGCTCCAGAAGAACGGCACCGCGTCGAACGGCCGCTGCTGCCCGAGCATGTTGCGCGCGGCGGCGATGCCCTGCCGCTCGGCGACGACCCAGTGCTCGACGCGAATCCGCTCGCCCGTCAGCGGATCGGGCCAGCGCGCGATGTCGCCGGCCGCGTAGATGCCGGGCGCGCTCGTCTGAAGGAAGCGGTCGACCGTCACGCCGCGGTCGACGGCCAGCCCCGCGTCCTGCGCGAGCGCCACGTTCGGATGCACGCCGATGCCGACCACCACGAGATCGGCCGGCAGCACGTCGCCGGTCGACAGCGTCACGCTGTCCGGCGTGATCCGCGCCGGTGTCGCGCCGAGATGGAACACGACGCCGTGCGACTCGTGCAGTGCCTGGATCGTGCTGCCGAGCGCTTCGCCGAGCACGCGCGCCATCGGATGCGCATCGGGCGCGACGACCTGCACGTCGAGCCCGCGCGTGCGCAGCGCGGCGGCCGCTTCGAGCCCGATGAAGCTCGCGCCGACCACGACGCAGCGGCGCGCGGTTTTCAGCTTGCCGATCAGCGCGTCGCAATCGGCGCGCGAGCGCAGCACGCACACGTGCGGCAGATCCGCGCCCGGCACGGTCAGCCGGTTCGGCTCGGCGCCGGTTGCAAGCAGCAGCGCGCCGTAGCCGACGCGGCTGCCGTCGGCCAGTTCGACCGCCTGCTGCGCGGGGTCGATGCGTACGACACGCGTGCCGCACCGCACGTCGATGTGATGGTCCGCATAGAACGACGGCGCCCGCAGCGGCAGCCAGTCGGCATCGGCCGTGCCGGCGAGATAGTCTTTCGACAGGTTCGGGCGGTCGTACGGCGGATCGGCATCGGCGGTGAGCAGCGTGACGGGATGCGGATAGCCTTCCTGCCGCAGCGTCACTGCCGCCGCGATGGCAGCCGCCCCGCCGCCGACGATCACCACCGACGCGGGCAGTCCGGTTGCCTTCAACCCAGGCGGCGCGGCGGCCGGCCGCTCATCGAGCACGACGGCACGGCCGTCGCGGCGTTCGACGCGCCAGCACGGCAGCCCGTCGAGCGCCGGCGCGCGCAGCAGCGCGCCGGTGCGCAGGCAGAACGCCGCGTGATGCCACGGGCAGTGGATCGTATCGCCTTCCAGCAGGCCGTCGGCCAGCGGCGCGCCGTAGTGCGGGCACTGCGCGCCCACGGCAAACAGTTCATCGGCGCGGCGCACGAGCAGCACCGCTGCATCGCCGACATGGCCCTCGATCATGGCGCCGTCGGCGAGATCGTCGAGCGCAATGCCTTGCGTGAGATCGGGGCGTGACGACGAATCGTCGCGTTCAGTCATGACGGGCTCCCGAAAAGTCAGGTAACGATCCCATTATCGACATCCCTCCTGAAAAGAACAGGTACAGACGTCCCCGCAGCGCACGCAAACACGCACTGTAGCTTGTACGAGATCCATGACGGGCGTAGAACGTCATCAACGTTGCGGCGCAACACGGCAGCCGATCGCCGCGCACGTCGGGCATCCTGCGCAATCTGCGTGCCGCGCGCCTTCCCCCGTCACCAGGAGTACTACCCGATGGCCACCGTCCTGTGCGTGCTCTACCCCGATCCCGTGGACGGCTACCCGCCGCGCTACGTGCGCGATACGATTCCGGTCATCACGCACTACGCGGACGGGCAGACCGCGCCGACGCCGGCCGGCCCGCCCGGCTTTCGTCCCGGCGAACTCGTCGGCTCGGTGTCCGGCGCGCTCGGCTTGCGCGCCTATCTGGAAGCGCACGGCCACACGCTGATCGTCACGAGCGACAAGGACGGCCCCGACTCCGAATTCGAGCGCCGGTTGCCCGAAGCGGACGTCGTGATCTCGCAGCCGTTCTGGCCCGCGTACCTGACGGCCGAACGGATCGCCCGCGCGCCGAAGCTGAAGCTCGCGCTGACGGCCGGCATCGGCTCCGATCACGTCGATCTCGACGCCGCCGCGCGTGCGCACATCACCGTCGCCGAAGTCACCGGCTCGAACAGCATCAGCGTGGCCGAGCACGTGGTGATGACGACGCTCGCGCTGGTGCGCAACTACTTGCCGTCGCATGCCATCGCGCAACAAGGCGGCTGGAACATCGCCGATTGCGTGTCGCGCAGCTACGACGTCGAAGGCATGCACTTCGGCACGGTCGGCGCGGGGCGCATCGGGCTCGCCGTGCTGCGCCGGCTGCAGCCGTTCGGGCTGCAGCTGCACTACACGCAGCGCCACCGGCTCGATGCGTCGATCGAGCAGGCACTCGGGCTCACGTATCACGCCGATGCCGCGTCACTCGCGAGCGCCGTCGACATCGTCAACCTGCAGATTCCGCTGTACCCGTCGACCGAGCGCCTGTTCGACGCGGCGATGATCGCGCGCATGAAACGCGGCGCGTACCTGATCAACACCGCGCGCGCCAAGCTGGTCGACCGCGACGCGGTCGTCAATGCCGTCACGTCCGGGCATCTCGCGGGCTACGGCGGCGACGTGTGGTTTCCGCAGCCGGCGCCGGCCGATCACCCGTGGCGCACGATGCCGTTCAACGGGATGACGCCGCACATCTCCGGCACGTCGCTGTCCGCGCAGGCCCGCTACGCGGCCGGCACGCTGGAGATCCTGCAGTGCTGGTTCGACGGCAAGCCGATCCGCAACGAATACCTGATCGTCGACGGCGGCACGCTCGCGGGAACGGGCGCGCAGTCGTACCGGCTGACGTGACGCTGCGCATGCGCCGCACGACGCGCGGCGGATCACTCAGTCGAGACAGTAGGCGGCGAGCTTGCCGACCGCGATCACCGCCTGTTCGATCTCCGGCGACCACGGGCTGCTGTAGTTCAACCGGATGAAGTTCCGGTAGCTGTCCGTGATCGAGAACATGTAGCCGGGCCCGATCGTGATCCCCTGCTCCAGCGCGAGCTGGTACAGCCGCATCGCGTCGATCTGCGCAGGCAGTTCGATCCACAGCACGTATCCGCCCGCCGGGCTCGAGATGCGCGTGCCTTCCGGGAAGAACCGCGACACCATCGTGCGCATCAGGTTCGCCTGCTGCGCATACGCCTTGCGAATCCGCCGCAGGTGGTGCTCGTAGCCGTCGCGTTCGAGAAACTCCGCGATCGCGAGCTGCGGCAGCGACGGCGTCGCGAGCGTGTTCAGGAATTTCAGCTTCTCGACCTGCTCGCGATAGCGGCCCGGCAGCGCCCAGCCGATCCGGTACGCGGCCGTCAGGCTCTTCGAGAACGACGAACAATGCAGCACGATGTCGTGCCGGTCGAACGACTTCAGCGTGCTCGGATGCATGTTGCCGAAATACAGTTCGTTGTACACGCCATTCTCGATGATCGGCAGGTCGGCTTTCGCGGCGAACTCGACCAGCTCGCGCTTGCGCTCGTCCGGCATCTGGAAGCCGAGCGGGTTCTGAAAGTTCGGCATCACCATGCACGCTGCGATCGGCTGCGACTTCGCGATTGCGGCCAGCGCCGCGATATCGATTCCGTATTCCGGGTGCGTCGCGACCTCGATCGCCTTCATCCCCATCCGTTCGATCGCGTGCAGCATCGCGTAGAACGTCGGCGATTCCACCGCGATCGTGTCGCCCGGTTTCGCAACGGCCTGCAGGCACAGGTTGATCGCCTCCGTCGCGCCGACTGTCACGATGATCTCGTTCGGGTCCACCGACATCCCGTTTTCCAGGTAGCGGCGCGCGATCTGCCGGATCAGCCGCGGATGGCCGGGCGGCAAGCCGTCCGTCACGCCCCACAGCGACTTGTCGCGGCCGGCTGCATACGCGTAGCGGTTCAGCTTCTCGAACGGAAACAGGCTCGGGTCCGGGTATGGCGAGCCGAGCGGCACCGCGTCGTCCGTGCCGATCGAGCGCAGCGTCGACAGCACGAGCCGGCTCACGTCCACCGACGACGAGATCGCGATCGGCTTCGACGGGCGCAGCTCGCGCACCGGCGCATGGCTGTCGTCGCGTCGCAGGTTCACGAAATAGCCCGACTGCGGCCGGCTTTCGAGCAGCCCGCGGCTTTCCAGCAGCAGATATGCATGCAGCACGGTCGTGATGCTGATCCGGTGCTGCTGGCTCGCCTGCCGCACCGAAGGGACACGATCGCCGTGTCGATATACGCCCTGCCGGATGAGTCTCTCTATGTCGTTTGCAAATTTCTCGTAGAGCTTCATCCGCCTCGCCCCGCCAGCGGTGAACCGGCGTGCGATGCGCGGGCGGCACGGCCGCGCCGGTGCACGAAGCCGGATAGCCGTGCCCGGGCGCGGGCGTCCCGGTGCGAACCTCGTCCGTTATCGAAATTGAAGGCGGATAGCAATGCGAATCTCATCTAGACAAGGTTCGGCATCCTACTGCGTCATTTCGACGAATGTAAGTGACAGTTTGGCGAGGAAACGTGAAATCCGGCCGGCGTGGTGAACAGATTCGAGCGCGACGGCAAACGGCCCCGCGCGATCGCGTGGCAAGCATTCGCCGGGCGCGGTGCCGGCGGGCGTCGTCGCGGTTTACCGGCGGCCGTCGGGCGGCAAGTCACGCGAAGCCGGCTGATGCGCGGGCCTCGCGCACGCTCAAGCGTCGTCGACGTTGTCCGCGTAGTGATCGATCGCGACCTTGCACTCGTCGAACACCACCGTCAGCAAGGCAATGTCGTTCGACTCGACCCACTTGCGGATCTGCAGGAACTGCCCGGTGCCGAGATCGGCGAGGCGGCCCGGATCGTCGGTCGTCACATCGACGCTCGCGATCGCGCGATTGCCGTGGCCGGGCAGCGGCGACAGCGTCGCCGTGATGTCGAAGCGCCGGTACGATTGTTCGATGCGCATGCGGTTCTCCCTTTCCGGTTCGACGACGACACGCTCAATCGAGCGACTGGCGAAACACCTTGCCGCCGAATCCGGTCACGACGTTGTCGACCGAGAACGGCGTGTCTTCCTTCGCTTCGAGGATGATCGCGACGCTGCCGGGCACGAGCCGCGCCGCCACCGTCTCGACGAACGTGCCGTCGAGCAGCGCGTTGCCGGCCGCTTCCGCGAGAATGCCGGCGCCCGCGCCGGCCGCCATGCCGGTGACCACGCCGAGCGGCCCGGCGAGCAGGCCGAGCAAGCCGCCCGCTATCGCGCCGATCACGCCGCCCTTGAACGGCCGCGATTCGGCGTGGAGGACCGCGAGCTTGCCGGTCGCGTCTTTCTCGACGACGACGCCGTTCTCGATGTGGAATCCCTCGTCCTTCTCCGACAGCGCCTCGAAATCGTTCGCGGCCTGGCGGGCCGTGTCGACGTTGCCGAACACGGCGACGATCAGTTGCTTGGTCATGCGATACCTCGCTCGGTTGGATGGCCAGTGGCAGCGGCCGCACCGGATGCGGCACGCCAAGGTTCGATTCAGATGCCGATGGCCGCCTCGCGTGCACGCGCCGCGTCGGCATAGGCGTACGCCGCCTCTCGCTGCAGCCCGGCGACGGTGGGTGCGCGGGCGAGCGCCGGATCGGCATCGCGCGTGTCGCGCGCCAGCCGGTAGGCGTCGGACGCCGCGTGCTGCAGTTCGATCGCCTGTTTCGTTTCGACGGAATTCGTCATCATCCGGCACCCTCCTTCAGGGACATCGATCATGCATGCGGCGCCTTACCTGTGCGCCTGCGCATCGTCCTCGACATCGGCGACGTCGGCCGGGAAGCGGTGCTGGCCGAAACTCAGGATCAGCACGCCGACGGCGAGCAGCACGATCCCGACCGTCGTCATCAGCATCCGCTCGGGGCTGTCGGTTGCGCCGCGCAGTATCAGGTCGCGCGCGAGCGACGTCATCGCAATGAACAGCGGAAACCGCACGGGCAAGCGGCCGAGCCGCAGGTAGCGCACGTCCATCGCGAGCACTTCCAGATACAGGAACATCAGCAGCAGGTCGGTCAGCGACACCTCGCCCGCGAGCACGACCTTCCACGCTTCCTGCGCCATCGCGAACGCGGTCGCGAGCCCGATCACGATCAGCCCGGCCAGTTCGGCCGCGTGAAGGAAATGGCCGAAGCGGCGGCGGATGCGCTCGGCGGGCGAGCAGGCAATGGTGGTCGTATTCAAGGTGACAGTCGCTGGGTTGAGGCTTGAACGGCGCCGGGCGGCGGCGGGAACGTCGCGTCGCGCGCGGCGGCATGCACGGCATCGTGCGCGTCGGGTCGATCCGGCCTGTCCGACATGTCCGGCGCATGCGGGCCGGCCGCGCCGGTCGCCTGCTCGACCGCGGACAGCGTCCGGCGGCAGCACACATGGAACGCGTCACCCGCATCGGTGCAGGCGACGTCGTCGTGGTCGCGGCACAGCAGCAGGCGGCAGCCGAGATACCGTTCGAGGCCGTCGATCCGTTCGCTCACCTGCGCTTCGTCGAGGTGCAACTCGGACGCCGCACCGGACAGGCCGCCATGCTCGACCACCGCGACATACACACGCATCGCTTCCAGCAGGTTCATGATGACGCTCCTCGTGGCGGCGCAGCGGGACTTAATCTACTGCACGCGGCACGCACGCTCAAGAGCACAGCGCCGCATGCGCCAGGAGTACAGCTGCGCGGGCCCTGGCCAAAATCCGGCCCTGTTTGACGCATTCGCATGACAGTTTGGTGTTTCGTGTTCCAAAGACCGGCCGAAGCTGCTAGATTGCTTGCTCGACGACGTCACGCGGTGCTGGCAGGTCGCGCGCCCGGTGCGGCCCGTTGCGGGATGCCCGCACCGCGTCCTTCATCCGCGTGACACAAAGAGAACAGTCGCATGACACAGTTCAACCGTTCGCCCTCGCGCGCCACGGCACTTCCGTCCCGACCTGACTGACCGGCAGCCCACGATGCAGACACCTCCCCCGCTTCCCCAAAACGTTCACAGCCCGATCACGCGCAGCGCGATCTTCCTCGTCGCGACGATCAATCCCGGCGCCGATCACGCCGACACGATCCGCTCATGGTGCGGCGACATCGCCGCGCTCGTGCGCTCGGTCGGCAAGCGCGTGCCGGGCGGCAACCTCACCTGCGTGTGCGGCTTCGGCGCCGACGCGTGGGATGCGCTGTTCGGCCAACCGCGCCCCGCCGCGCTGCATCCGTTCCGCGAATTCGGCGCGGGCCAGCGTGTCGCGGTCGCGACGCCGGGCGACATCCTGCTGCACATTCGCGCGGAAGCGATGGACCTGTGCTTCGAACTCGCGACGCAGCTGCTCGGCGCGCTCGGCGATGCCGTCACGGTCGTCGACGAGGTGCATGGCTTCCGCAATTTCGACCAGCGCGCGATGATCGGCTTCGTCGACGGCACCGAGAACCCGGAAGGCCGCGAGGCGGTCGACTTCACGGTGATCGGCGACGAGGACGCGGAATTCGCCGGCGGCAGCTACGTGATCGTGCAGAAGTACCTGCACGACATGGCCGGCTGGAACGCGCTCGCGGTCGAGACGCAGGAGCGCATCATCGGCCGCACCAAGCTCGCCGACATCGAGCTCGCGCCCGACGTGAAGCCGTCGTGCTCGCACAGCTCGCTGACCACGCTCGACGAGGGCGGCCAGGAAGTGAAGATCCTGCGCGACAACATGCCGTTCGGGCGCCCGGGCGCGGGCGAATTCGGCACCTATTTCATCGGCTACGCGCGTTCGCCGGCGCCGATCGAGCAGATGCTCGAGAACATGTTCGTCGGCCGCCCGCCCGGCAACTACGACCGCCTGCTCGACTACAGCCGCGCGGTCACCGGCTCGCTGTTCTTCGTGCCGTCCGCCGACCTGCTCGAAGCGCTCGCCGATCGCGCGGCGCCGACCGCCGAGGCCGCGGAGCCGGAACCGGCATCCTCCGCGCCGCATCGCGACGGCTCGCTGAAGATCGGCTCGCTGAAAGGCGTGCCGTCGTAACGCACATCATCACCAACGGCAGTCCGGCGCGCCAATCCCGCGCCGGGCGCGACGCGTGGCCGCGCCATGAACGCCGTCCACTCGCTGCAAAGCTTCAATAGGCTGCGCCTATGATTCATCCGGGCTCGGCCCCGCCGACTGAACGCAGCCGAGCCCTGGCGTCCGGAAACGCGGCCGGATGAATGTTCGTAAGAATGCGCGAGACGCGATCGGCCGTCGACCGCCAAAGGTTCGGCGCGCCATCGAGCGCGGCCGGAGCGACGCGTGCGCCGGCGCGCACCCGCGTATCGCCATCCGTCGCGGCGTTCGGCACAAGCGCGCACTCTCTCCTCGCACGGGAATTGCAGAACAGTTGCGCCACCGCAGCGTGTCGTTTCGATTTGTGCTGCAGCAGTGTCAATAGAGCCTGCTAATATGCATTTTCGTCCGCGATCGGCCTGCCGGGCTCAGACGCAGTCCGTCAGCCGATCGGCCCACCCTGAAGTGTTTTCGCTGACGTGAGGCAACCCAAACCCATGAACAACCTGCACCGCGAACTCGCCCCGATCTCGTCCTCCGCCTGGGAGCAAATCGAGGAGGAAGTGGCACGCACGTTCAAACGCTCGGTGGCCGGCCGCCGCGTGGTCGACGTCGACGGCCCCGAAGGCCCCGAGCTGTCGGCCGTCGGCACCGGGCACCTCGTCGACGTCGCCGCCCCGCGCGAGCTGGTGAATGCGCGGCTGCGCGAAGTCCGCACCATCGTCGAGCTGACGGTGCCGTTCGAGTTGAGCCGCGATGCGATCGACAGCGTCGAGCGCGGCGCGCGCGACGCCGACTGGCAACCGGCGAAGGACGCCGCGCAGCGGCTCGCGTTCGCCGAAGACGACGCGATTTTCGACGGCTACCGGGCGGCCGGCATTCTCGGCATCCGCGAAGGCACGTCGAACCGCAAGCTCACGCTGCCGGCGGACGTCGCCGCGTATCCCGACGCGATCAGCGACGCGCTCGAAGCGCTGCGGCTTGCCGGCGTCGACGGCCCGTACTCGGTCGTGCTCGGCTCGGATGCATACACGGCGCTCAGCGAAGCGCGCGACCAGGGCTATCCGGTCCTCGGCCATATCAAGCGGATCGTCAGCGGCGAGATCATCTGGGCGCCGGCGATCAGCGGCGGCTGCGTGCTGTCCACGCGCGGCGGCGATTACGAGCTGCACCTCGGGGAAGACGTATCGATCGGCTACACGAGTCATACCGACAAGGTCGTCCGCCTGTACCTGCGCGAAACGTTCACGTTCCTGATGCTCACGAGCGAAGCATCGGTGGCCGTGGCGCCGCAGGGCAACACGGCCGCCTGACCGCGGTTGCCTGCGCGCGATGCCCGCCGGGCGTCGCGCGCGAGCGGCCGCACTGCCGGCCGCAGGTTCGTCGCCGATCAAACCCATCTTGCATGGAGTGTGTGATGAGCGAGTCGAATGAGGCATTGCAGGCGCTGCAGGCGTCGGTCGACCACCTGAAGCAGGCGGTCGACGCGAACGCGAGCAGCCAGGCCGGCGACACCGCCGTGCTGTTCACCGTCTTGTCGCTGGTCCTGGCGGAGTTGCCGCCCGACACGCGCAACCTGATCGAGGATTCGTTTTCCGTCTGGGCCAATGGCCTGCCGAATGCGGCACTGTCACAGGATGTGAAGCAGATCGCCCGGCAGCGGCTTGCGATGACCCTCTCGGACTGACCGCGGCACGCCACGGTTGCGCCGCGTCCGGCCCGGACCGTGCAACCCGCCTTCGCCTTCGGCCGCCCCACACGCATCGTCCGCGGTGCGTGCGTGGTCGCGCTTGGCCGCTCGCGGCACGCGCCCCCTGCGGCGCTTCCGGTGCGCCTCTCCACCCGCGCTGCCTTTCATCCCCCGATAACCGGCGCCCTGCGCGCCGATGTCGCACCGCGATCCGTTCGCGCGCCGCCCGCTTCCGCGTCCTGTCATCCCACGCTGCGCACGCCGCGCACGCCCGTGGCGCCGTGCGCCCGCCCGTCTGTACTCCTTGCCACCCGTGCGCGCGCGCATGCGAGGGTGCAATTCACGGCCGGGCCGGTGCGGAACTGTGCCTTGGATAGCCTGCGCCGATTCGCTATTTTGAACGCAGTCGAAGCGATGCCGTGGGCTCCTCCCGGCACGCACGCTTGCCGCCCTGACCGCGACCGTGCACGACGCCGACGCGCGCTGCGTGACCGCACCGGCGCCGCCCGCGCGCCGCCGTGCCGCGTGTCGTGCGTTCGCGGCGGGAAGCGCCACGCGCCGCACCACATCGGGACTTCACCCTTCGACCCACTTTCACCGACAGGAGCCAGACCACCATGCCCGCACTTTGCGATATCTGCCACGCGCGGCCGGCCGTCGCGCGCGCAACCGTGATGCAGGACGGCGAGCGCAAGACGATCTCGATCTGCGATTACCACTTCCGTCAGCTGATGCGGCATCAGAGCATGCTGAACCCGTTCGATTCGCTGCTCGGCGGTGGCGGCTCGTCGTCGCTGTTCGGCGGGCTCGACGACGAATCGCCGCTCGCTGCCGAGATTCCGCGCGAATCGGTCGACCCGACCGACGCGTTCAGCGAGCAGACGCTGGAGTTGCTGCAGCGCGCGGCCGAGAAGGCGCACGAGCTGCGCCGCAGCGAGCTCGATTCCGAGCACCTGCTGTACGCGCTCGCGGACACCGACGTATGCGCCGCGCTGCTGAAGGAACTGAAGCTGTCGCCGGAGGACATCAAGTCGTACATCGACGCGCATGCGCACACCGGCACGGCCGACCCCGATGCGCCGCTCGACAAGCTGTCGATCTCGCCGCGCGTGAAGAAGGCCGTGCAGTACGCGTTCCAGGCGTCGCGCGATCTCGGCCACTCGTACATCGGCCCCGAGCACCTGCTGATCGGGCTCGCGTCGGTGCCGGACAGCGTCGCCGGCACGCTGCTGAAGAAATACGGCGTGACGCCCGAGGCGCTGCGCCAGAAAGTCGTGAAGGTGGTCGGCAAAGGCGCCGAGGACGGCCGCGTCGACGCGCCGACCGGCACGCCGAACCTCGACAAGTTCGGCCGTGATCTCACCGCGATCGCGCGCCAGGGCAAGCTCGACCCGGTGCTCGGCCGCGCGCAGGAAATCGAGAGCACGATCGAGGTGCTCGCGCGCCGCAAGAAGAACAACCCGGTGCTGATCGGCGAGCCGGGCGTCGGCAAGACGGCGATCGTCGAAGGGCTCGCGCAGCGGATCGTCAACGGCGACGTGCCCGAGGTGCTGCGCGGCAAGCGGCTCGTCGAAGTCAACATCAACTCGATGGTGGCCGGCGCGAAGTATCGCGGCGAATTCGAGGAGCGCGCGAAGCAGTTGATCGACGAAGTCACGGCGAAGCATGACGAACTGATCCTGTTCATCGACGAGCTGCATACGATCGTCGGCGCGGGCCAGGGCGGCGGCGAAGGCGGCCTCGACATCGCGAACGTGCTGAAGCCCGCGCTCGCGCGCGGCGAGCTGAGCCTGATCGGCGCGACGACGCTCAACGAATACCAGAAGTACATCGAGAAGGACGCCGCGCTCGAACGCCGCTTCCAGCCGGTGTTCGTGCCGGAGCCGAGCGTCGAGCAGACGATCGTGATCCTGCGCGGGCTGCGCGACAGCCTCGAGGCGCACCACCAGGTGACGTTCGCCGACGACGCGTTCGTCGCGGCCGCGGAATTCGCCGATCGCTACATCACGTCGCGCTTCCTCCCCGACAAGGCGATCGACCTGATCGACCAGGCCGCCGCGCGCGTGCGGATCGGCGCGACATCGCGCCCGGTCGACATCCAGGAAGGCGAAGCGCAGATCGCGCAACTGAAGCGCGAACAGGACTACGCCACGTCGCGCAAGCGCTTCGACGAAGCGAAGCAGTTCGAGGAGCAGATCACCGCGAAGCAGAAATCCGTCGACGAGATGATGGAGGCGTGGCAGCGCAAGACGGGCTCCGAAACGCTCGAGGTCACCGTCGAATCGGTAGCCGAGGTCGTGTCGCGCCTCACCGGCATCCCCGTGTCCGAACTCACGCAGGAAGAGCGCCAGAAGCTGCTGAAGATGGAAGAGCAGCTGCGCGAGCGCGTGGTCGGCCAGAGCGACGCGGTGGTGGCCGTCAGCGATGCCGTGCGGCTGTCGCGCGCGGGGCTCGGCCAGACGCACCGGCCGATCGCGACGTTCCTGTTCCTCGGGCCGACGGGCGTCGGCAAGACCGAGCTCGCGAAGGCGCTGGCCGAGACCGTGTTCGGCGACGAGCAGGCGATCATCCGCATCGACATGTCCGAGTACATGGAGCGGCATGCCGTTGCGCGGCTGATCGGCGCGCCGCCCGGCTACGTCGGCTACGACGAAGGCGGCCAGCTCACCGAGCGCGTGCGGCGCCGCCCGTACAGCGTGATCCTGCTCGACGAGATCGAGAAGGCGCATCCGGACGTCTACAACGTGCTGCTGCAGGTGTTCGACGACGGCCGCCTGACCGACGGCAAGGGCCGCGTGGTCGACTTCAGCAACACGATCATCATCGCGACGAGCAACCTGGGCGCCGCGATCATCATGGACAACCTCACGCAGCCGGAAGCCGCGCGCAAGACCGACAAGGCGATCCGCGAGGAACTGATGCAGGTGCTGAAGGGCCATTTCCGCCCCGAGTTCCTGAACCGGATCGACGAGGTGATCGTCTTCCACGCGCTGTCGAAGGAGAACATCCGCGCGATCGTGCAGATCCAGCTCGACCGCGTGGTGCGCACCGCCGCCGCGCAGGACATCACGCTCGTGATGGGCGATGCGCTCGTCGAGCACCTGACCGAAGCCGGCTACCAGCCGGAGTTCGGCGCACGCGAGCTGAAGCGCCAGATCCGCCAGACCATCGAGACCCGGCTCGCGAAGGAGATCCTCGCCGACCGGCTGAAATCGGGCGACAAGTGCGAGGTCGACTACGACAAAGCCAGCGACGAAGTGAAGTTCACCAAGCTCGCGGCGCCTGAAGCGAAGGCGACCCAGGACGCGAAGAAGGACGCCGACGGCAAGGCGAAACCGAACGGCAAGGCGGCCAAGGCAGGCGACGACGCGAAGGCCGGCGACGCGAAGGCCGGCGACGCGCCTGCCGACGCCCCGCCGCCCGCGCCGCCCGCGAAAGCGTCCGGCAAGAAGTCGTCCGGCGCGAAGAAGGACGCGCACTGAAAAACAGCATGCCCCGCACGCCCGGGGCACGCATGACCGGCTCCGTCCACCGGACGGAGCCGCCCCACGCCGCGACACGGCGCAAACCGAGCCGCCCGCACCGGGTAAGGCTGATGGAGATTCAACATGACAAATCGACGCGAAGTGCCAGGCATCAGGAAGTACGACGGGCCCGCCGGTGGTTGGGGCGCGCTTCGCGCGACAGCCGATGCGGTGCGCACGCAAATGGAAACCATCGAGGCGCCGATCGTGCTGATGCGGACCAACCAGCCCGACGGCTTCGACTGCCCCGGCTGCGCGTGGCCCGACAAGGAACACAAGTCGACGTTCCAGTTCTGCGAGAACGGCGCGAAGGCCGTCACGTGGGAGGCGACCACCAAGCGGGTGACGCCCGAGTTCTTCGCGGCGAACACCGTGTCGTCGCTGCTGCGCATGTCGGACTACGAGCTGGAGAACATGGGCCGGCTCACGCATCCGCTCGTCTACGACCGCGCGACCGACACGTTCCGCGCGATCGAATGGGACGACGCGTTCGCGCGCATCGGCGAGGTGCTGCGCGCGCTGCCGCCCGACCAGGTCGAGTTCTATACGTCGGGCCGCGCGTCGAACGAAGCCGCGTACCTGTACCAGCTGTTCGCGCGCGAGCTCGGCACCAACAACTTCCCCGACTGCTCGAACATGTGCCACGAGCCGACCAGCGTCGGCCTGCCGCAGTCGATCGGCATCGGCAAGGGCACCGTGTCGCTGGAGGATTTCGACCACTGCGAGCTGATCATCTCGATCGGCCACAACCCCGGCACGAACCACCCGCGGATGATGGGCACACTGCACGAGTGCGCGCGCCGCAACGTGCCGATCATCGTGTTCAACCCGCTGCGCGAGCGCGCGCTCGAACGCTTCGCCGATCCGCAGGACATGATCGAGATGGCGTCGTTCGGCTCGACCCGCATCGCATCGACGTATTACCAGGTCGACGCCGGCGGCGACGCGGCCGCGCTGAAGGGCATCATGAAGGCGCTGCTACAGCTCGAAGCCGAGCGCGGCAACGTGCTCGACCGCGACTTCATCGCGCAGCACACCAACGGCTTCGACGCGTTCTCGGCCGACCTCGAAGCCACGTCGTGGGACGACATCGAGCGCGCGAGCGGGCTCAGCCAGGCGCAGCTCGAACAGGTCGCGCTCGCGTACGCGAAGTCGAACGCGACGATCGTCACGTACGGGATGGGCGTCACGCAGCACAACAAGGGCACCGCAACCGTGCGCCTGATCGCCGACCTGCTGCTGATGCGCGGCAACATCGGCAAGCCCGGCGCCGGCGTGTGCCCGCTGCGCGGCCACTCGAACGTGCAGGGCAACCGCACGGTCGGCATCACCGAGAAGCCGTCGGCCGAGTTCCTGAAGAAGATCGAGGACGTGTGCGGCTTCACGCCGCCCGCCCATCACGGGCATGACGCCGTGCAGGCGATGCAGGCGATGATCGACGGCACCGCGAAGGCGCTGCTGTGCCTCGGCGGCAACTTCGCGGTCGCGCTACCCGATCCGGAGCAGTCGTTCCCGGCGATGGCGAAGCTCGACCTGAGCGTGCATCTCGGCACCAAGCTGAACCGCTCGCACCTGCTGGTCGCCAAGGAAACCTTCGTGCTGCCGGTGCTCGGCCGCACCGAGCTCGACATGCAGGCCACCGGCCGGCAGTCGATCACCGTCGAGGATTCGATGTCGATGGTTCATGCGTCGGCCGGCAAGCTCAAGCCGGCGTCCGACCAGTTGCGCTCGGAGCCGGCGATCGTCGCGGGCATCGCGCATGCGACGCTGCCGGCCAGCAAGGTCGCGTGGCTCGACCTGATCGACGACTACGACCGCATCCGCGACCTGATCGACAAAACGGTATCCGGCTTCGAGGCGTTCAACGAGCGCATCCGCACGCCGGGCGGCTTCCGCCTGCCGCTGCCGCCCACCGAGCGCGTGTGGCCGACGCCGACCGGCAAGGCGATGTTCTCGGTCTACAAGGGCGTGAAGGAAGACGCCGACGTGCTCGGCGCCGAACAGGTGCTGCGGCTGATCACGCTGCGCAGCCACGACCAGTACAACACGACGATCTACGGGCTCGACGACCGCTATCGCGGCGTGTTCGGCCGGCGCGACGTGCTGTTCATGAACCCCGCCGATCTCGCCAAGTACGGGCTCGAACACGGCGACCTCGTCGACATCGAGACGGTCACCGCATCGGGTCGCGCGCTGCGCCTCGAGAAGATCACCGCGATCGAGTACGACATCGCGCCGGGGTCGGTCGGCGCGTACTACCCGGAAGCGAACGTGCTCGTGCCGCTCGACTACATCGACAAGGAAAGCGGCACGCCGTCGTACAAGTCGGTGCCGGTGCGCGTCGCGCGCTCGGCGGTGGTCTGACCGACTGACGGGCCGGCTCGCGGCGTACAGGCTACCGCGAGCCGGCCCGACTTTCCCCACGGGCCACCGTGTCTCGACGGATGCGATGGCCCCCTTCCTTCCCCGCTATTACCGCGCCGCCGTCGGCGGCATCGTCGCGCCCGTCTGCCGGCGCCGGTACGCGCTGTCACGCGACGCAAGCCAGTAGTACAGCGGCGACGTCAGCGCGAGCCCGACGAGCCACGACAGGTCGGCGCCACCGAGATGCTCGGGAATCGGGCCCGCATACATCGGCGTGTTCATGAACGGAATCTGCACGAGGATGCCGATCGCATACGCGAGCAGCGCCTGCGGGTTGAAGCGGCCGTAGATCCCGCCGTCGACCATGAAGATCGACTTGATGTCGTACTTGCCCTTGTGAATCACGTAGAAGTCGATCAGGTTGATCGCCGTCCACGGCACCAGCACGACGAGCAGCGCAAGCACGAGATCGACGAGGTTGCCGACGAAGTTCGTCGACGCGCCGATCGCCGCGTAGCAGCACGCGACGAAGATCACGACCGACACCACCGCGCGCGCCTTCGCGGTCGGAATCCACTTGTCCGCGAACGTCTGCACCGACGTGATCACCGCAAGCACCGCGCCGTACAGGTTCAGCGCGTTGTGGCTGATCACGCTCAGCAGGAACAGCACGAGCATCAGCGGGCCGAGCGGGCCCGTCGCCTGCTTGACCGCATCCATCGCATCCGCGCCGGCCGGCACCGCGAGCACCGCGACCGCGCCGAAGATGAATGCGAGCGTCGAGCCGATCGTGCAGCCGAGATAGGTCGCCCAGAACGTCGACGCCACGCCGACGTTTTCCGGCAGATAGCGCGAATAGTCCGACACGTACGGTGCGAACGCGATCTGCCACAACGCCGACAGCGACACCGTCGCGAGCCAGCCGGCGAAGTTGAAGCCGCCGCGCGTCAGGAAATCGTCGGTCGTCACGTGCGTGAGGATCATCCAGAAGCCGACCAGGATGCCGATGCCGAGCACCCACGTGCCGATCCGGTTCAGGATGTGGATGAACCGGTAGCCGACGATCCCGATCAGCCCCGAGCCCACCGCGCCGATCACGATGCCGACGGGCACCGGCACCGACGACGCGATGCCGTGCACCGACTTGCCGGCCAGCACGATGTTCGACGCGAAGAAGCCGACGTACATCACGGCCGCGATCACGGTCACCAGCAGCGCGCCCCACGAGCCGAACTGCGCGCGGCTCTGGATCATCTGCGGGATGCCCATCTGCGGCCCCTGCGCCGAATGCAGCGCCATCAGCACGCCGCCGACCGCCTGGCCGACGACGATCGCGACGATGCCCCACATCAGGTTCAGGTGGAAGAGCTGCACGCCGAGCGCGCCGGTCACGATCGGCAGCGGCGCGATGTTGCCGCCGAACCAGAGCGTGAACAGGTCGCGCACCTTGCCGTGGCGCTCCGCGGGCGGCACGTAGCCGATCGTGTGCTTCTCTATCATCGGGGACGCGTTGCGGTCCACGTTCGTCATGGTGATGTCTCCTGTCCTGCGCGGCGATGCGCGCTTGCCGTGTCAGCCGGCGCGCGTTGGGGGGCGCGCCGGCAATCGGGTCCGGATACGCGAGCGACGACGCGCCGCGTGCACGCGCGGCGGGTCGAGCGAAGCGGACGATGCGCATGCGGGGACGGATAACCGATCCCGCCTGTACGTGCGCGGCCGCGCCGTTTGCTTCTTGATCCAGGTTGGAGACGATGGTGCGCCACGACCTGCGCGACCGGAAAATACTAAAAATATTTCCGCGACATACGAAAAAGCTCTGCAGCGGACATTTCGGCGCCCGGGGGCTTTCAGGTAAGGTGCTACGCAAACCATGGACAGATTGTGCCCGCGGCGGCACGCCGGGGCCGTGCATCAGAGGTGCTTGTGGCTCACTACACTTTGCGGCAACTGAAATACTTCGTGACGACCGTGGAATCCGGCAGCGTCGCCGAGGCGTCGCGCCAGCTCTTCATCGCGCAGCCGTCGATCTCCAGCGCGATCAAGGGTCTGGAGGAAAGCTTCGGCGTGAAGCTGTTCATCCGCCATCACGCGCAGGGCGTGTCGCTCACGCCGAGCGGCACGCGCTTCTACCGGAAGGCGCAGGAGCTGCTGCGCATCGCGCACGAATTCGAACAGAACGCGCTCGCCGACAACGACGTGATCACCGGGCAGATCGACATCGGCTGCTTCGAGACGGTCGCGCCGCTCTATCTGCCGCAACTGATCGCGGGCTTTCGCGAGCGCTACCCGGGCGTGAACATCCGGCTGCGCGACGGCGACCAGCAGGAACTCGTGCAG
This sequence comes from Burkholderia sp. AU33803, assembly GCF_002223095.1. Taxonomy (NCBI): domain Bacteria; kingdom Pseudomonadati; phylum Pseudomonadota; class Betaproteobacteria; order Burkholderiales; family Burkholderiaceae; genus Burkholderia; species Burkholderia sp. AU33803. The sequence continues at coordinate 517,667 of NZ_NKFJ01000009.1, read as the reverse complement.
GGCCTGACGTCGGGCACGTTCGATCTCGCGCTGATGTACGACCACGATCTCGACGGCACGATCGAGACCGAGCCGCTGATGCCGCCGCAGCAGCCGTACGTGCTGTTGCCGGAAAATCACCGGTTCGCGGGCCAGACGCACGTGTCGTTGCGCGACCTCTGTGTCGAGCCGATGATCCTGCTCGACGTGCAGCCGAGCCGCACGTATTTCGTCAGTCTCTTTCACGAACTCGGGCTCACGCCGAACATCGTGTTCGGCTCGCCGTCGATCGAGATGGTGCGCGGGATGGTCGGCCAGGGGTTCGGCTTCTCGCTGCTCGTCACGCGCCCGCATTCCGAATACACGTACGACGGCCAGCGCGTCGTGACGATCGGCCTCAGCGAAACGGTGAGCCCGTCGGGGCTCGTGAGCGCGCGGCTGAAGCGCGGCCAGCTCACGAAGCAGGCGCAGTCGTTCGTCGATTTCTGCCGCGAGCGGCTCGCGCAGATCGCCGCGGAAACGGCGCGATAAACGGTGCGATAAGGAACCGGAAGGAACACGAAAACGCACGCGCCGCGGGATGCGGTGCGTGCGTGTCGGTCAGGCGCGCCGCGTCAGGCGGCTGCGGAGAGATGAGCGGCCAGCCGCCCCAGCATCGCGTCGCAGCCGTGCAGCTGGTCGAGCGTGACGAACTCGTCGGGCTTGTGCCCCTGGTCCATGCTGCCGGGCCCGCACACCACGGTCGGAATGCCGGCCTGGCCGAACAGCCCGCCCTCGGTACCGAACGCCACCGTGCCGAACGCATCGGAGCCGCTCAGCATCGCGAGCAGGCGCGCGGCCTCGCTGTCCGGCGCCGTCGCCAGCCCCGGATACGCGCCCAGCGGCTGCAGTTGAATGTCGGTATCGGGCTGCACCGCGCGCATCCTCGGCAACAGTTCGGATTCCGCATAGTCCTGCAACTTCCTCGGCACGTCGTGCGCATCGAAATCCGGCAGCGCGCGCACCTCGAAATCGAACTCGCATTCGGCCGGCACGATGTTCAGCGCGCGGCCGCCCTTGATCAGCCCCGTCTGCACTGTCGAGAACGGCGGATCGAACCGCGCATCGTGCCGTTCCGGCCGCGCGAGCGCCGCGCCGATCTCGCCGAGCCGGCCGATCAGCTTCGCCGCATAGTCGATCGCGTTGACGCCCGACGGCGCGTACGCCGAGTGGCAAGCGGCACCCTTTACATGGCAGCGCATCGCGAGCTTGCCCTTGTGACCGAGCACCGGCTTCAGCTCGGTCGGCTCGCCGATCAGGCACAGGCGCGGCCGGTGCTCGCGCGCGGCCAGTGCATCGAGCATCGGCCGCACGCCGAGGCAGCCGACTTCCTCGTCGTACGAGAACGCGAGATGCACGGGCATGCTCAGCGGCCGGGCCACGAACGCCGGCACGGCCGCGAGCACCGACGCGATGAAGCCCTTCATGTCGGCCGTGCCGCGGCCGTACAGGCGGCCGTCGCGCTCGGTCAGCCGGAACGGCTCGACCGTCCACGCCTGCCCGTCGACCGGCACCACGTCGGTATGGCCCGACAGCGCGATGCCGCCGCGGTCGCGCGGCCCGATCGTCGCGTACAGGCTCGCCTTCGTGCTTTCCGCGTTGTAGAACAGTTCGCTTTCGACGCCGAAGCCCGCGAGATAGTCGCGGATGAAGCCGATCATCTCCAGGTTCGACTCGCGGCTGACCGTTGCGAAACCGATCAGCCGTTCCAGCAGCGCGCGGCTCGACGTGTCATTCATCGCCCGGCACTCCGTAGCTCGGCGCGGCGGTGGGGTTCAGCGCGCGCGTCTGGTAGTCCTGCATCTGCGGCCGATACGCCTGCCACAGCGCATCGAGCTGCCCGATCGGATCGGCCTCGGCCCAGTCGACGCGCAGGTCGACGATCGGCCAGGTCACGTCGCCGGCCACCTTCAGCGCGGCCGAATGCACCGGCCCTGCCTCGCCGCCGGCTGCCATCGCCGCGCGCATCGCGGCCAGCAGGCGATCGGCGAGCAGGCCGGGCGCCTGTTCGAAGGCGCGCGCCATCGCGTCGATCACGGCCGGCGCGGCCAGCAGGTTGCCCGCCGCCACGCATTGCTCGCCCTGCACCGCGTGATGCGTGCCGAGCGCTTCCTTGCCGGTAAAGCACGCCGTCTGCCCCTGCCCGTCTATCACTGTGACCTGCCGGTACTGGCTCCAGCCGTTCGCGCTGAGCGCGCGGTCGAGCGCCGCGGCGGGCGCGAGTTGCTCGTGCTCGATCAGGTCGAGGATCTGGGGCCCAAGCGCCGGCAGCGTGATGTTCTGCGTCGCGACGGCGCCGACGCCCGCGCGCACCCACGGGCAGCGCGCGCCCACCGCGATGCTCGACGAGCTGATCGCGATGCCGAGCTGGCCCGTCTCCGGGCAACGCCCGACGATGGAGAAAGTCATGTCGCCCCCTATGCGCGGTTCGGCTGCCAGTTGTCCGGGATCACGGCGATCACGTCGATTTCCATCAGCCACTGCGGCTGGCCGAGCGCGGACACGACGAGCCCCGTCGAGATCGGATACACGCCCTTCAGCCACTTGCCGACTTCCTGGTACACCGGCTCGCGATAGCGCGGATCGATCAGGTAGGTCGTCGTCTTCACGATGTGCGTGAGGTCGCTGCCGGCTTCCTCCAGCAGCTGCTTGACGTTCTTCATCGCCTGCTCGGCTTGCGCGCGCGGATCGCCGAGGCCGATCAGTTTGCCGTCGAAATCGGTGCCGACCTGGCCGCGCACGTAGACGGTATTGCCCGCCCGCACGGCCTGGCACAGGTCGTTGTCGAGCGTCTGGTTCGGATAGGTATCCTTCGTGTTGAACATGCGGATACGGGTATGGGTGGGTTGGCTCATCGGAATCCTTCAGTCGTCAGGGGTCACGCCGCCGCACCGGAAGCAGACGCGGTGCGGCGGGGGTTCGGTCAGTTCACCGCGTCGGCGAGCGGCTGCGTGTCGGCGTGCGGCGCGGCGCCGCGCTGTTCCGCGTGCACGGTCAAGCGGCGCTGCGACGCGTCGTGGTACTCGAGGTAGGTGCGCTGGATCGCGATGTGATCGGCGATGTGCCGCGCGTCGTGCCACACGCCCCAGATGAAGCTGGAGCCGCGCCGCGACAGCCACGGCAGCCCGAGGAAATAGATGCCCGGCTCCTTCGACACGCCGCGCTGGTGCTGCGGCTTGCCGTTGTCGGCGAACGCGTCGACCTTCAGCCAGCCGTAGTCGACCGCGTAGCCGGTCGCCCAGACGATCGACGTGACGCCAGCGCCGGCAAGGTCGAGCGCGAGGATCGGATGCGCGACGCAATCGGGATTCGGCAGGATGCGGCGGGCTTCCGGTTCTTCCGGCAGGTCGAGGCCGTTGCGCGCCGCATAGGCGTCGGCCGCGTCGAGCAGCGACAGGTAGTTGTCGTCGCCGCGTGCGAGATTGATCGCGAGGTCACGTTCGAACACGGCCACGCCGCCGTCGAACGACTTCGTCAGCCCGACGAGCGTCACGCCCTGGTTCGCGAGCTTGCGGAAATCCACCGTATGGCCGCCGCGCGCACCGCTCACCGCGATCGTCACGTGTTCGCGGCCGGGCGTCGCGACTTCCTTGTCCCATTCGCCGAGCACGCCGAGCCACCAGCAGAAATCGCGGCCGCGATACGCACGCGGCGGCCGGTCGTGCGGGCCGACCGACAGGTAGACCTGCCGGCCCGCGCGCTGCAGCTCGTCGGCGATCTGCACGCCCGACGACCCCGCGCCGACCACCAGCACCGCGCCGTCTGGAAGCTGCGCCGGGTTGCGATAGTCGGCGGAATGAATCTGCACGAGGCGCGCGTCGTCCGGCGCGATCGACGGAATCACCGGGCGCTGGAACGGCCCGGTCGCGACGACCACGCGGTTCGCCTCGATCGTGCCGTCGGATGTCTCGACGATGAAACCCGGCTTGCCGGCATTGCGCACGACCTGCTTCACCTCGACGCCGGTACGGATCGGCGCGTTGAACTTGCGCGCGTACGCTTCGAAGTAGTCGGCGACCTGGTCTTTCGTTGCGAACGCATCGGGATCGAGGCCGTCGAATTCGAGGCCGGGGAAACGGTCGTGCCACGCGGGGCCGTTCGCGACCAGCGAATCCCAGCGACCCGTGCGCCAGCGCTCGGCGATGCGGCTGCGCTCGAGCACGAGATGCGGTACGCCCAGCTTGCCCAGGTGCTCGCTCATGGCCACGCCGGCCTGACCGGCGCCCACGACGAGCGTATCGATTGAAGTTGTTTCGACTGCCACGGCTGTCTCCTTCTGAAGTGCGGCTCGGCGCGACGTTCGGACGGTCGCGTGAGTTGGAATGGAGACATTCTGCTGATGCGCAGGCAGGCGCGAAATGATGATTTTTGTTGGTGTTGACGAACAAAAAGCTGGGGGTGGTGGGAGTGGCGAGCGGTGCGGGTGGCTTTCTCGCACGCTCACGAGAAGCGATTGCCGCGTCTAGCAGCAACGCGAAATCCGCTTGATTTGCCTCATTCTTATTCGGTTATCAAGCGGAGGGGGAACGTTGGAATACAACGCCTCGGTCAGATGAACAACCGATCATCCTTAGACCGCTCATAGGAAAGTTCGGCGAAGCTGATCGTCGGCCCCCCATCCGCGATTTCGGCTGCACCTCGTGAAGGAGCCGCGAGCGTCAATAACATGAGAGCATTTTGTCGCTGCATGTCTGAAACTCAGCACACGTGGCTTTTATCTCATAAATAGGGTCGAAGTTATAATCGAGGCGCGGCACAGGTCGCGCTTGTCGGTTTTCGGCTTCGCCGAGATAATTTCCTTCCGGGCGTGACAGCCGCCCCCAACGAAACACATGACCCAAGATCTGAATACGCCTGCATGGGCTGAAGATTATCGTCACTGGTTTACCGAGCTCAAGCAGCGCGTCGAGCGCGCTCGGCAGCGGGCCGTCGCCAGCGCAAATCGCGAGCTGGTCTCACTGTACTGGCAGATCGGTCGCGATATTCTCGATCGGCAGCAAAAACAAGGCTGGGGGGCCGGCGTCGTCGACCAACTGGCGCGTGATCTCAAGGCAGCGTTTCCTGACATGCGCGGGTTTTCTCCGCGCAACCTCAAGTACATGCGAGCCCTCGCACAAGCCTTTCCGCGACCGGAATTTGTGCAACAGCCCGTTGCACAATTACCGTGGTCGCACGTTGTCACACTGCTCGACAAGCTTGATGATGCCCCGCAGCGGCTTTGGTATGCGGAAAAGTCGCTCGAGCACGGATGGTCGCGCAGCGTGTTGACCATGCAGATCGAGACGGCCGCTCATGCGCGCGCCGGTAACGCCGTGACGAATTTCGCCGACCGGCTGCCGCCTCCGCAGTCGGATCTCGCCCGCGACGCGCTCAAGGATCCTTATGTCTTCGACTTCCTCGGCCTGACCGAGAATGCCCAAGAGCGCGATATCGAACGTGCGCTCACGCAGCACATCACTCGTTTTTTGCTCGAACTGGGCGCCGGGTTCGCATTCGTCGGGCGTCAGTACCGGCTGGAAGTTGGCGGCGACGAGTTCTTCATCGATCTGCTCTTCTACCATCTCAAGCTTCGCTGCTATGTCGTCGTCGAACTGAAAACGACTCCGTTCAAGCCGGAGTATGCGGGACAACTGAACTTCTACCTTTCCGCGCTCGACGCGCAGGTCAAGGCGCCGGAAGACCAGCCAACTATCGGCCTGCTTCTGTGCAAGGAGAAGAATCGGCTAGTCGCGGAATATGCGCTCCGCGGCGTGACTCAACCGATGGGCGTGGCTGAATATCAGCTCATGCGCGAGGTTCCCCCCTCACTTGAGACGGGCCTCCCGACCATCGATCAGATCGAGGCCGAGTTGCGCCCCGATCTTCCGGATGCCCCTGCGTAATTCGGTGGTCAACGGCTCGCCTCGCAGTCAACTTGCTGGGTGCAGCAGATAGAGATCTGCTCACGCCACATGGTGAACTGTCTGCGGATCCGATGGCTAATCCAAGCTCACCGGTCTCGTCTCGATAAACTGGCCGCAGTAGCTTCATAGATGGATCTGGACGAGCATCCTTGGTCATAAGCCAAAAACGCCTAAAGGAGTGAACACATGGAGCCGGTTGGCATTATGTTGCTGTAAAGGTCAGCAATGAACAGCTGATCATATTCTATGAGGACTGGGGCGATGCGTTGATCGACGATGTTCGCTGCATATTCTGCAAGAAGCCGGGCCTGCAGTCGAATACCCTTTTGGTGGTTTCATCGACCCGGCGACCGGGTACTACCACAACCCTGGAAACAAACTGGTCATCCGGTATGACGAAGCCACGGAGAACTTGTTCTATTTCTATCAGCTTGAATTGCGCGATCCGGCCAGCATGGCAGAGGTCCCCTCTTTCCGGGCGTTTGCCCACGTTGCAGGATATAGAGACCGGGACGGGGCGGACTACGTTGCCTTCTCGCCGAGTGCGCCAAATTTCCTGATCGACCCGCTTTGGCGCGTCTATCAGTTCTCACGTGACGGGCTGAACGAAATTGCGGTTGATGCGCTTCCGACTGATCGACAACGCGAGATTGACGTGTTGTCCTGGCGATACTACTGTGGCCCCGTCGAAGCCATGTTCCAGAGAGCAGACCGTGACGAAGACGCTTCGTATTCCGCAACTTCTTTCCTAAGAATTGCTTTGATCCGCCACTTCTGTCTCTGCTGGGTGTCGACATACCGTCCAACGATTCGCGAATGACGCCAGCCCCTTATCCGGCGTATCGCTCCGAGATGCCATGATTCCCTCCCTGCGCAGTCGCTCGGAAAAGACTTGTACCTGACACGCGTTCCGCGATTAAAGATGACGACACGACCGAGCGGACGAGCGAGCCGCTTCGAAACGCGCGACCGAACATGGAACACGTAACCGTTGCGGGCCAACTCGCAACTCGGTTGACGAAGCCCGGTAACGCCCCCCTCGACTCAATGCCCGCCGTTGATTTCCGTATCTTCGAAGGCGAGATGCTCGAAATAGCTCCCGGTGAAATCGACGTCGAGTCCTTTGAGACCGTGGGCTTCAACCGTGGTACCGGTACAGTCCAGCACCTGCACCGAATGCCACGTGTTGCCGTCGAACCTGACACCGTTCCACTTGCATCCGAGAAATTTCACGCCATTGAACGTGCTGCCCTGAAAGGCGGCGTCATGGAAGCTGCAATCGACGAATGTGCATCCGGAAATCGCAATCTCGGCAAAATCGCAACCTGCGAACGTGCAGGCCGAGAACCGGCAGCCCGTCCAGCCGGCTTGCCGGAATGACGTGCCGGCGAAGCTGCTACCGCTGAAGCTGCTGTCGGCAAATTGCGCGAGCCCCAGATCGAGGCCGGCATAGGCCGAACTGTCTGCCTGACCGGACAGTCCCGCGGGCGCACCACCCGCGCCCTTGCGCCACTGATCGTGCTTGTAGATGATTTCAGAACTGCTCATCGATCTGCTTCCCGGTGCGCTGGAGCGGCGGCATTGCTCTCATCCTTGCCCGAGGGCTGTTTATCCTCATCGTCGCCGGATGTTGCCGATCCCCGAGTGGCGAACCATGCGACCAAACCACCCAAAGCAAGCAGCGGACCGAGAAACAGGAAATGCTCGATCGCGAAATCACTCACATCGTGCGAACCGTAGCTACCTCCGCTGATCTGGGCCACGGCCGCTATTGCCGCAATCGCACCCCAGGCGGCCAGGATCAGACCGCCGACACACACCATCGCGGCAATCGTCGATTTACGCATCTCCGCCCCCTCAAGCGTTCTCGGAAGCATTGCCGACGCTGACCTGGGGCAGTTTCGCGAACCCCAGGTGATTGGCCTCGTTCCACCACGTCCACGTCACGTCCGCCGGCGATACGTCCAGATGCATGGCCCGCGGATCGGGGAACGTGTCGCCTTGCCTCACGTAGGCCTGGCGATACCACTGGTTGAACGTTGCCGCCCAAGGATGATCGCCCGCCACATCGGCCTGCCAGATGCCCGTCACTGGGCACGCGCGCGTGCCGCGACACCGGATCGCCGGATCGGGAAATTCGACGGCGCGCACGATGCCCTGCGTGACGCGCGGGTGCGATTCCAGCGGTTGCGCGGGCATTGGAATCACGTCACCGACATAGTGGAAGAAGATGCGGCCATCCTCCGGTATCAAACCGGGGCGGCTCCGATCGAACAGTTCTTCCTTCCGGTAATGCATCGGTACTTGAGCCGCATTCCATGCGAAATGACGTTCGGCGACCGGATATTTCAGTTGTGCCAGCCAGTAACCACCGACAGGAGCGGCAGTCGTTTCCGCCTGCGGAGGCACAGCGACCTGCGGCCGCTCCAGCAGCATGTAGCCATCGGGCACGTGAGCGCGACCCGTACGCAGCGACGCGGGGCGCACAGCGGGCTTGGCCGGCGACGCCGGCGCAGACGTCACCGCCTTCGCCGCGTCGATCAACGTCTCCTTGTTGCCGTCCCACTTGGGCAGTTTGGCAGGCGGCAGCGGCACCACCTTGTCCAGGTTCGGCAAACGCAGGTCGGGGGCGCGTTCCAGGCGATCGGCAAGGACGCTATAACGCTCGGCACGGGCGCGATCCTTCACGCCACCTGCTACCGGATCGCCATCATCGAACGCACCGAACAAATATGCAGCACTTTTGGCGCTACCGAATTTCACGCCTTCATGCAGAATCTTGAGCGCTCGCGCATTGTCCTCGTCCAGCGACTTGTCGGAGCCAACCAGCGTCGTTCCAAGCGCATACGCGGCATCGCCGCTACCCTGGGCAAATCCACATTCAAGCATTTTGAGCGCAATCTTTCGGTTCCCCCAGAAACCGGATTTCGGATCATCGTAGACTGCATCGAGCTTGCTGCCCAAATAAGCCATGGCGCTGGGGCTGCCCTTGTCCGCTGCAAGTTGCCAGAAGGCGTATGCACGACTGGCATCCTGCTTTACGCCCACCCCGTTCATGTGGTACGTGCCCATCAGATCGTAAGCTGCGGGGATGCCCAGCTTCATTGCACCTTCGGTGATCTGCACAGCTCGCTCGGTATTGCGATCCACACCCAACCCCTGAGCGTAGGCGTTCGCCAGGTTGAGCATCGCCTTCCAGTGCTTGCGCTCGGCAGCCTTCTCCCATAGCGCAACTGCACCAACGTAGTCGCGCTGGTTCGGCCACAACAATGCACTTGTCATCTTCATCGCCTGCTGATTCCAGCGATCTGCTTCCGGGTCGACTGCCGGAACGACAGCGGCTTCGTGTACGCAGACGAACGTATCCCGATGGGGGTTGAAAGCGTCGAGCGACATGTTTCGCGGAAGAGAATCATTCATCGAGCAGGCGGTGCAAGCAAAAAGCAGGGTGAGGGAAAACACGCCGGCGAGGCGCAGGCGTTTGGACATAGTCGAACTCATTGGAACTCGCATATTCTGAAAGCGCGTTAGGCCAGCCGAACACTGGACGTGCGATCGTCTTGAAACCCCATCAGAAAGCCAGTCGGCTCCAGGCCGCGCTTCTTTTGAATGGCATTCGTATCCATGAGTTTTTGCCATTTCATGAACGTTTCCTTGATGGCGACAGGACTCCCATTTCCACCGTCATGGGCGCCACCGGTATGTAGCTTCCAGATTCGCTTCCGCAAATCGGTGCTCTTGGCACGATCATCGCTGCCCACATTGATCTCCGCGTCAACCGCCATGCTCCGCAAATTCAGGTTGGCGCTTCCCAATGTGAAGAAGCTGTCGTCGATCAGCAGCAGCTTACTGTGAATGTAGATTTCCCGGTATCGGGCCGCGATTGACTGCGTCGGCAATGGCAGCATCGGCGCCAGGTCCGGGTCGGGCAATTCACCCTTGGCTTGCTGCTTCTCCGCGTATTCATTCCAGCGGGTCCGCTTCTCTTCCGTTTCGGTGTTCAGCTTGGAACTGCGCCAATTGCGATCAAAGGTCCAGAGACTACCCACCAGCGCACGGATACCCATTTGATCCAGCGATTTTTCCAGGGATCCCTTGTCGCCGAGATCCTTGGCACTTTGCGCCGCCGGCGAAAGCGGCGCAGGATAAAGATCAGGATCTATACTCGCGCCGCCCGCCTTCTGCCGCTTGACGTAGGCGTCCCAGGTCGCTTGCTGCTGCCGATTGCGCGCGAGTTCGTCTTCGACGGCCTTATCCTGATTCGGCATCGACGTCCCATGCCCCAGCACCTTAACGGTATCGTGCGTGCGCGGCACCATCTGCACCCGCTCAGGCGTAGGGATGACGACCATCACGTGCAAATTCGGTATGTCCGCAGGACTCTTGCCGGCAGCCTGGCTGCACGAGAGAAACTCGGCCCGCAATTCCTTCAGTTTTTTCGGCCACTCGGTATATTGAAAATACTGGTTCTCGATGTAGATATAGTTGCGCGCGAAGGACGTCGCCTGCGCATACAGGGCCTTGACGGATTTGTCCTTTTCTTCAGGCTGGGTGCGGACGACTTGCGCACGCTGGCACGGCGTGCCGAGATTCTGCGTCAAGCCGGGAGGCACTTTCTTGAGATCGTGCGTTCGCGACAGGTTCACGCCCTTGCCCTTGGCACGATTCCACGCGTCGGTAAAGTTCTTGCTCACCGCCACCAGCGCCTCCCCGCGGATCCGGCACGCATAGTCCTGGTAAGGCTTGAGGCCCGGTTCAGTGTCATTGGCCCCTTCCCACGCCTCACCACGGCGAGGATCATTGAATAGGTGCTGCTGCGTGTCCCAATAGTCCGTCACGCTATTCAGGCCCATCACGTAGCCGATGGCGTGCACGCCGCCTTCGTGGTCGTAATCGATCAGGATAGTCTTCTGGTGGTCGGTGGCGACCTTCTCCAGCCCTAGTACCTCGGTGAAGTCACGTTTGCCCGGCTCGCTCTTCAGGCTTTCATGAACATCCTTGCTGCTGCCGTCCCGCGTACGAATCGACACGTTAGGCAGCCGACCGGCAAACGCATCGTCATACCATCGCGAATTGAAATCCTCGCGCCGTTCCTGCGGAGTTTGAGGTTGAGCCGGATTCTCGGTCGGCAAATAGATGCCGCCCTCCATAGCGACCTTGATGGCCTGCTTATCGTCATAGTTCAAGCGACCGCTGCTGTGACCCGGCATGTTGTTCGAGCCGAGACTTCCGATGAAGCCATACCACGAAAGCAAACGAACCTGCACGGGTTTGCCGTTGTTGAATTTCCCGGCCGCGACATCGCGCAGCAATCCACCCCACGTATCCCCGCGCGGCCAGACCTTGCCGTTCCGGATCAACTCCATTCCGGGATCAAAGCCCCAGCAGATGATCTCGACACTGTGCTTGGCCGCCTTCAAATCGGCCGCAATCTGCTTGAACGCATCCTCGCCACAGATGAATACGTCGAGATTGTTCTTTTCGTATGGCGGCGCATAGTAGTCCGCCTGCTTTTCCAGAAACCACTGCGCACTGGCGACCGTCTGCCGCTTGCAAACGTCGACCGGCGCCTTCGATTTGTTTTGGGTATTGGTATCGGACATCAAGTTTCTCGTCGAAAACAGTGGCAAATCGCCGGTCAGCCCTCTGCGTGGCGCTGGCGCGATTCCGGATCGCCGTCAACCGCCCGCCAACCCTGCGCGGCCAGTGCCTCGTCATCGGTCAAGCCGCCCTCCTTCACGGGCACGTCGATCTCATGCCCGTTGTGCAGCTTGACCGTATAGGAAGATGTGCCCCTCTGGTGATTCGCAATGATCAGTTGACCATGCTCGTCAGTCACACCGTCCGCAATCTTGGCCGATCCCTTGTAAAGCGTGTATGGCTCGTAGGCGAGCGGCCGGCCGTCCTCCGGATGCGAACGGAGCACCACAGCGAGACTGTCCTGCTGTTCCAGTTCCTTGAAGGTCAGGGGATCGGGTGCTTTCACGGGCTTGTTGTCCGGTCCGACGAGACTGTGCGACGCCGCATGTTCACGCCATACACCGCTCGTACCGTGCACGACACCGCCGCCATTCCATTGGCTGTAACTCGATCCGCCGTTGATCGATGCTTCGTCGCTCGCCTGGGTATTGACCTTCGGCGACCGAAACACGATTTCCTCACCTGCCTCCAGAATGATCCGTTTGGCGGCCTTCACGACGACGTCTTCCTTGTGCGCTTCGATCCGGAGCTTGCCGTCTGCCGTGACGAGCGTCATGCCCTTGGCCGCGAATGCGCTCATCCAGTCTCCGACGCGCATCAGCAACCGACGTCCCGCGCTGATCTGCGTGTTGCCAGCACTCACGGCATCGATGTTGGTCTGCGCACCGAGCACCATCGCGTCCTGGCTGGCCACGGTCACGCCGGCCGGCCCTTCGATCGCCACCATCGGCGCACCGCCGGTGCCACCACCCTGGTCAACATTGCTGCCAGCGTCCCAGCCCTTGATTTGCGATGTGATCTTCTCGATGCGTGCAAGGTCGGTGTTGTCGGCGTCATTCGCAGCGGACGCATCACCGAGGTTCCGTACCAGGTCTTGCAATTGTTCGACCAACGTCTGCAACGCCGTGCGTTCGAGCATCTTGCCTTCGGCACGCCCCTGCTGCTGCGCGGTCACGTAGACGCCTTTCGCGGCACGAATGACCGCCTGGGCATCGGTTCTGGCCTCGAGGCCATCGCCGCGAGGCGCCCCTTTGCCGTTATCGCGAGGCTCGGTCAGGTAGCCCAGGTTCAACTGGGTATAGGTGTGCTCGCTGGCAAGCTGACTGCTGATCTGGCCGGGCGTATCGTCGAAGCGCAGTTGGTTGTAGCGATCCGCCTTGACCTCCTTGGTCTTGATGCCAGAGAGATATCGATTGCCCGGAAGCGAGCCCGTGTGGCTGAACGTGGTCGGCATATTGGGACCGCCGTGCAGCACCCCGATCACAACCATCTTGTCGGGATCGCCATGCAGATGGTCGATCAGCACTTCCATACCGGCACGGGGCAGCATGTCCATGCCGTAGTTCGGGCCGGCCCAGGGGCTGACCCATCGCACCCACGCGCTGTCCCGCTCGGTTCCGCTGGTGCCGGCGCCCTGCGCATGGGCATGATCGTCGGCACGCAAACCGAGAATCTGCACCTTGATGCGACCCAATTCGTCGCAGTGCACTTCCTCGCCATCCTGGCCAACCACTTTCGCAGTAAACGGGTGCACTGGCGGCAAGTCGACACGCGGATCGTAGCGAGGCGTCAGCGGCACACCGCGGCGCACGCAGATGAACGTGTTTTCGTAGCGAACTCCGGCACCCTCTTCGACCGGCAATGCGTCGAAACGCCAGCGACTCGCGGTAAACAACGCTTGGGCCCGCTCGTCGAGCGTCTTCGAAAAATTATTGGTGGCCCGGTGGTGAAGGCTGGTGACGACGAATTGCCGCTGCTCTTCGGGCCGGGTGTCGACCTCCGGATGCCCAAGCAGCGTGAACCAGAAGCCCGGCGAGATATTCCGGACATCGCTCGACGCATGCACGCACTCGGCACAATGCTCGTGTGCCAGAATCCGAGCCTTCGCCAGGCGCTCCTGGTCGGCATCCGAGTCCGCCGCATGCGGAACGTCGATGACCGAATCGGCCAACAGCTTCGCGAGGTCGTTGCCCGCCTCGCCCTGATCGACGATCGTCTCCTGCTCGGACTGCGCCATCCTGCCGGTCTTGTAGTCCCAACTGGCGCGCCGAACGCTTCCGGGCGTCAGCGCACGGGCCGTGGACCACAGCGTGACCGAGTCACGCTCCCGCGACTGCGTACCGCGGTGGTAAGGCACCTGGCCTGCCGCCGCCTGCGGCAGCTTCGTCGGATCGTCGCAGAACACGAGCGTGTGAACCGGCGTGTCGGCTGCCGCCCCATCATGCTTGCCGGCCCTGGCGTACCAGAAAATGCCGTCGCGTCGACACAAGCGGCGAATGAAGGCCGCATCCGATTCGTCTGCCTGACGCGTTTGCTCACGCTTCGGATACCGGTCGCGATCTAGCACGAGCTCGAAATCGAAAGCCTGCGCCAACGCAGAGCTGCGTTGCTGCCATTCGTGCAACAGCGTCTCGAGAATGTCCGGGATACTCATCGAGCGGAACGTTCTGCTGTTGATACGCTGATCGAGAATGCCCAGCGCGTCTCTCAATGTCAGTTGTACGCACGTGAGGGAGCCGTCCGATTGGCCGGCGCGGACATCCGTGATGATTCCGTTGATCGGGTACGGCTTGCCTCGATCCGTCATCAGCTGCACCGAAAGCGGCAACCCCAAAAAGGTGGAGAGCGGAAGATCCGGGCGTGAAGATAGACAGGTCAGGTGCCCTTCGATGCCAACACAGAGGCCTTCCGTCAAATCGATGCTTTGCGGTACCAGCACATGGGCCAGCGCATCCTGGTGACGGCCCCAATGAAACCGGATCGCACGATTGTTCTGATCGAGGGCACCCACGAAGGCGCGCAGCATTTCGGTCACGTTCACTTGTCGATAGGGCATTCGGCAACGGCGCTCTCAGACCGCCAAGCCACCTGCGCACTTAATTATTTGGTCACCGATTTTAAATGCAACGTTCACACAAAAACAATCACACCATGCTAGATTTCGCGCGATCGCGCGACGGAAGGTTCGGCGCATCCCAGAGAAATACAATTTATTGATTTTATTGAGTTTTTCATTCTTTCAAACGACCAGCGACAAGCATCTTCGTGTTTAAACGCACGTCGAGCCGGCCATTGCCCGACATTTCTTGACGGTTCCCGGGCTACCAAGCTGATAACATGCGCGTCGCATGCGACCGATCTGCCCGGGATCGTCGCGCGCCGAGCCGACACCCGCACCGAATGCATGATCAGGCCCCGTTGAACCCCGCAACACCACGGCATCGCCCCGCGCGACCCGTTGCAGCAACCGTTGGAGTGGCGCTCCCCGCGCCTGTAAGCATGAAGAACTCGAAGCAGCCCCCCCGCACCCCGCACCACAAAGACCGCACGCCGCTGGCGCGCGCCGGCGCGCTGCTGCTGATGGCCGGCCTGCTGTATCTGCTGTGGCCGTCGGCCGAAACCGCGTACCTCGCGATGGAGTCGGTGATCCGCTGACGCGCCCGGCCATCCGTCCCCGCACTACGCTATACTCACGCAATGGAAACCCGACCCGCCTCGCCGAACGTGCATTGCTGGTGGCGCGCCTGACCCAGGCGGCCCGTTTCCTTTTGCATGTCCCAAACGTGATGCCGCCAGCGATGGCGGCATTTGCGTTTCTGCGCAGACACCATGGCTGGCGGCTTCGATAACCTGGAGCCACGACCAACATGACCCACCCGACCCGACCGACCATCCTCACCGGCGACCGCACGACCGGCCCGCTGCATCTCGGCCACTACATCGGCTCGCTGCGCGCGCGCGTGCAGATGCAGCACGAAGCGAAACAGTTCCTGCTGCTCGCCGACACGCAGGCGCTGACCGACAACATGGGCCGCCGCCAGCGCGTCACCGAGAACGTGATCGAAGTCGCGCTCGACTATCTCGCGGTCGGCATCGATCCGGCGATCTCGACGATCGTCGTGCAGTCGCAGGTGCCCGAACTCGCCGAGCTGTCGCAATACCTGCTGAACCTCGTCACGGTCGCACGCCTCGAACGCAATCCGACGATCAAGGAAGAGATCCGCCTGCGCGGTTTCGAGCGTGACATCCCGGCCGGCTTCCTGACCTACCCGGTAAGCCAGGCGGCCGACATCACCGCGTTCAAGGCAACGCACGTGCCGGTCGGCGACGACCAGTTGCCGATGATCGAGCAGACCAACGAACTCGTGCGCCGCTTCAACGCGACCGTCGAGCAGCCCGTGCTGGTCGAATGCGAGGCCGTGCTGTCGGCGGTCACGCGGCTGCCGGGGATCGACGGCAAGGCGAAGATGAGCAAGTCGCTCGGCAACGCGATCACGCTCGGCTCGACGCCGGACGAGATCACGCAAGCGGTGAAGGACATGTACACGGACCCGAGCCACCTGCGCGTGAGCGATCCCGGCCAGGTCGAGGGCAACGTCGTGTTCACGTTCCTCGATGCGTTCGAACCCGACGTGCAGAAGGTCGACGAGCTGAAGGCGCACTACCGTCGCGGCGGGCTCGGCGACAGCGTCGTCAAGCGCGTGCTGAACGAGCGGCTGCAGGCGTTGATCGAGCCGATCCGCGCGCGCCGTCGCGAATTCGAGGCCGACAAGGCCGAAGTGATGGCGATCCTGAAGCGCGGCACGATGCACGCACGCGACGTGGCCGGCGCGACGCTCGCCGAGGTGAAGGGCGCGATGGGGTTGAATTACTTCGATTGAACGGCACCGGCTGCGAGCACGCGAACCGCTTTGCGCGCCGGTCGGTATCGAGCCGGCGCGTGGCGTTCACCGCGTCACGTGCGCGAGCGATCGAGCGAGTGTCCAGTGAACCGCACCTTCCTCACGATGCCTGCGCCGGCACGGACGCATTGCACACCGCCTCGACCCGATTGCCGGCCGGGTCGACAAGAAACGCGCCGTAGTAGTCACCGTGGTAATGCGGCCGCAAGCCGGGTTCACCATCGGACCGCCCGCCCGTCGCCAGGCCAGCTTCGTAAAACGCATCCACCTGCGCGCGGCTCGCGGCCTTGAAGCACCAGTGCCGCTTGCTCGCGCCGATTTCAGCGGGATCCAGATAGACCGCCAGGAAAGTCGATGCGGTGTCGTTCGCGTTGCAACGTTCGCCATAGCCGAGCGCGGTCGGCCGGTCATAAACCTTGGCTGCGCCGAGCGCGGCCATGATGGCATCGTAGAACGGGCGCGCCAGGTCGATATCCGGCACGCTGATTGACACGTGATCGAGCAATTGCATCGCATCCACTCCGTTGAAGGGCACACGAGTCTACCTGAGCGGGGCATTTCCGACTGCAGTGGCCCTGCTGCTCGTGGGCGATTGCGCCTCCACCACCGTCGCTCGAGCGGCTATCCGAGCCGACGGCGGAGCGGCCGCTGGTCCACTCGCGACCTCCCGGTACAAAGCGAACGCGGATGGCGCATCCGGAGCCGCACGCAGGAACGCAGCTGGATGCACGATGCGCCGCCGGTCGCGGTGCGCTGAGCGCCCGGCGCGCGGCGTGTTACGTCACTTCATTTGCATCAGCTGAATCAGGTTCCCGCACGTATCGTCGATGATCGCGACACGCACGGGCCCCGCGTCCATCGGTTCCAGCGTGAAGTGGACACCGAGATCCGTGAGCCGCGCGAACTCCGCATCGAGATCGTCGACCTGGAACGATGCCGCCGGAATGCCGTCCTCGTACAGCGCCTGCTTGTAAGGCCCGACCGCGCGATGGTGGCTCGGCTCGAGCAGCAGCTCGGTGCCGTCCGGCTGGTCCTTCGACACGACCGTCAGCCAGCGGGTCTCGCCCACCGGCACGTTGTTCTTCAGCTTGAACCCGAGCTTGTCGGTATAGAACGTCAACGCCGTGTCCTGGTCGTCGACAAAGATACTCGTCACGTAGATTCGCATTCCAATCGCTCCTGTCGCGGCAGCCACCGCGCTGCCGCTATTCTTCGCCGAAATCGATGACAAACACATCACCGCCGTCGATCGGCGTGCGCAGGGTACCGTCGACGTCGTCGGCGATCACCGCATCGCGGTCGGGATCGTGCGGGAAACGTACGACCTGCCCGACCTTGCCGCCCGACGCCGGCCCGAAATCGACACAGCGCTGCGACGCGCCGCCGCTTACGTGATCTGGTACGTCGACGCCGGCACGAATTCCTCCGGCAGCGGGCGGTCGCCCAGTTCGAGTACCGACCGCTCGATCGTGCGCGTCATCGCATCGAGCGCCAGCGCGTTCGGCGCGAGGCCGAACGGCTCGGCCACCTCGCTCGCGATCGCTTCGAGCGCGATCAGCGTGTACGAGATGAACACGCAGATCAGCGGCGTGAAGAACTCCGTCGAATCGACGAGACCGAACGGCAGCAGCACGCAATACGCATACACGGTGCGATGCAGCAGCACACTGTACGAGAACGGGATCGGCGTCGACAGGATGCGTTCGCAACCACCGACCGATTTGCCGACCTCGTCGAGCTGCGTCTCGAACATCCAGCAGGTCGCATCGCTACCGGGCGCACGGCCCAGCGCGCGGACGATGTCGCCGCGCAACTCGTCGAGGATCGCGACGGGCTTGAAGCATTTGCCGCCCAGCTCGGCCGTGTGGTCCGCCCCGAGAATGCGCTGCAGGTCCGCGGTCGGATCGGTATGACGAAGCTGATGCTTGAGCGCATAGGTGAGCGCGATCAGCAGGTCGGCGAGCCGGTTGCGCTCGGCGTCGCTCACGCTGTCGGGCAGGTAGCGATTGAACTGCGACGTCAGCGTGCGCGCCGCGATCAGCAGGTTGCCCCACAGATGCCGCGCCTCCTTGAAGCGCTCGAAGCTCGCGCTGTTGCGAAACCCGAGAAAGATCGCGAGCGCGAGCCCGAACAGCGTGAACGGCGCGGTGTTGAGCGGGATCTTCTCGCCGAAGATGCGCCCGTTCGTGAAGACCGCCAGCGTGCTGACGACCGCCATGAACACGAGCTGCGGAATGATCGATTGCAGCACGGAGCCGTTCCAGACGAACAGCATCCTGAGCCAGTTTTGTTGTGGTCGGACGATCATGGTGTTTTCTCGACTGCCAGGGAATGCATCAAGCGGCACGCCGGCGCCCGATGCGCACCGGCCCGCGCGTGGCGGGCCGGTGCCGGGTGAATGGCGGGCCGGGCAACGCGCTGCGCGTGATGATACGCCCGCGCCCGCCCTGCCCGTCACCTCATGCGGCGTTCAGCGATGGCCGCTCAGCGACAGCCGCTCAGTGATAACCGATGTCGCCCTCACGCACCTTGCCGCGGAACACGCGGTACTGCATCGCGTTGTACACGAGGATGATCGGCAGCACGATCACGGTGCCGACGAGCGCGAACAGCTGGCTCGAGTGGCTCGACGACGCGTCCCAGATCGACAGCGACGGCGGCACGATGTTCGGCCAGATGCTGATCACGAGCCCCGTGTAGCCGAGGAACACGAGCGCGAGCGTCAGCAGGAACGGCGTGGCCTCGTGCGCGCGCTTCACGGTGTGGAAGATGCCCCACACGCAGGCGACGACGAGCACCGGCACCGGCAGGAACCAGCCGAGGTTGCCGCTGCCGAACCAGCGGTGCGCGACGGCCGGCAGCCCGATCACGGTCCACAGGCTGACCACGCCCATCACGGCGAGCAGCACGCCCGCGAGCGGCTTCATCAGCAGCCGCATCTTGCGCTGCAGTTCACCGTCGACCTTCAGGATCAGCCAGCCGCAGCCGAGCGTCGCATACGTGACGAGCACGCCGATCCCGCACAGCAGGCTGAACGGCGACAGCCAGTCGAACGGCCCGCCCGCGAACTGGTTGTTCTCGATCTTGATGCCCTGCAGCAGCGAACCGAGCACGATCCCCTGGCAGAACGCGGCCAGCGCCGAGCCGCCGATGAACGCGAGATCCCACATGTGTTGCGTGCGCGTGGCCTTCGCGCGCAGCTCGAACGCCGCCCCGCGGAAGATCAAGCCGACCAGCATCAGCACCAGTGGCAGGTAGTTCGCCGGGAGCAGCGTCGAATACACGACCGGGAACGCGCCGTAGAGCCCCGCGCCACCGAGCACCAGGAACGTCTCGTTGCCGTCCCACACCGGCGCGACGGTGTCGAGCATCACCTGGCGCTCTGCCTTCGCGTCGAAGAACGGAAACAGCAGGCCGATGCCGAGATCGAAGCCGTCCAGCATCACGTAGATGAATACGCCGAGGCCGATGATCGCGGCCCAAATGACAGGAAGATCGATGTGCATGGTTACTCCGCCTCGGTGACGTTCAGCGGCGTGGACAGCGCGCTCTTGCGCAGCCCCGGATGCCGGTGCAGCTCGATGTAGCCGGCCTGGGCCGCCGGCCCGTGCTTCATCAGTTTCAACATGTAGTAGATCCCCGTTCCGAATACCAGGAAGTACACGACCACGAAGACCAGCAGCGACACGCCGACCTGCTGCGCGCTCAGCGGCGCAACCGAATCGACGGTGCGCAGCACGCCGTACACGGTCCAGGGCTGCCGCCCGACCTCGGTCGTGATCCAGCCGGCCAGCAGCGCGAGGATGCCCGACGGCCCCATGCAGACGACGAACCACTGGAACCAGCGCGTCTCATACAGGCGCCCGCCCTTTCTCAGCAGCAGCCCCAGCAGCGCGGTGAGCAGCATCAGCATCCCGAGGCCCGCCATGATCCGGAACGTCCAGAACACGATCGGCGAATACGGGCGGTCCTGCGGCGGGAATTCCTTCAGCCCGCGAATCTCGCCGTCCCAGCTGTGCGTGAGGATCAGGCTGCCGAGGTGCGGCACCTGGATCGCATAGCGCGTGGTTTCGGCCTGCATGTCGGGCAACCCGAAGAGGTTCAGCGCGGTGCCACCCTTCTCTGTTTCCCACAGCCCCTCGATCGCCGCGATCTTCGCCGGCTGGTATTCGCGCGTGTTCAGCCCGTGCGCATCGCCGACGACGATCTGGATCGGCGCGAGCACCAGCAGCATCCACAGCGCCATCGAGAAGCTGCGCTTCACCGGCTCGTCGCGGCGCCCCTTGAGCAGGTGCCACGCGCCGCACGCGGCGACGATGAAGCCCGCGACGATGAACGCCGCGATCGTCATGTGCACGAGCCGGTACGGGAACGACGGGTTGAAGACGATCTTGAACCAGTCGACCGGCACGACGAGGCCGTTCTCGATCTTGTAGCCCTGCGGCGTCTGCATGAAGCTGTTCGACGCGAGAATCCAGAACGTCGAGATCAGCGTGCCGACCGCGACCATCAGCGTCGCAAAGAAGTGTGCGCGGGGGCTCACGCGCTGCCAGCCGAACAGCATCACGCCGAGGAAGCCGGCTTCGAGGAAGAACGCCGTCAGCACTTCATACGTGAGGAGCGGGCCGGTGATGTTGCCCGCGACCCGCGAGAAGCCGGCCCAGTTGGTGCCGAACTCGTACGCCATCACGACGCCGGAGACCACGCCCATCCCGAAGCCGATCGCGAAGATCTTCGACCAGAACTGGAACATGGATTTGTAGGCGGCATCGCCGGTGACGAGGTAGCGCCATTCCAGCACTGCCAGGAAGCTCGCCATACCGATGCTGATCGCGGGAAACACGATGTGGAACGACACCGTGAACGCGAATTGCAAGCGGGCGAGATGGAACGCATCGAAGATTTCCATGACCGTAATTTGCTCGTGGTTGTGAGGACGTACGCTCGAAGCAGGAAATCGCGCGACGGCTTGGCGACAACACATGCGAACACAAGCAGTCACTCGCATGGCATCGAAGCGTGAATGACGATATCGCGTTTGCAACGATACTCGCAATCGTTCGAACGTGCGTTGAAACTGTGCTGCTTACGCCGCCGAAGATGTGTGCACGGAAAACACATTTCGTGCCTGCCGGATGGTCAGCTGTACTGCTTTCCGCATTGCGGCGCTGTATATCCGGCGCGCCTGTCATCCCCCTTAACATCCCATGAAACGCCTGCCCGAAGCGACGGCGCGCCCCCTCGGCCGCGCCGCCCGGCAGCCTCTCGATTCCCCTGGTCCGGCGTACCCGCCCGACCCGGCCGGCCCGCCGGCCGATCCGCCTGGAGAAAACCGCATGGAGTCCTGCATCCGCCGCGACGCTCCAACCGGCAGCACCGCGTGTCAGGTGACGCGTCACCGTGCCGGCGAAGCGCGCGACACCGTCGACAGCGTCGTCGAGGAAACGCCGGTTGCACTCGTGTTCAACGACATTGCGCACACGGTCATGATGGCGACGCCGATCGACCTCGACGTGTTCGGCCTCGGCTTCGCGCTGAGCGAAGGCATCGTCGAACGCGCATCGGACGTCTTCGACATCGAAAGCGAATGCCGTGCCGGCAGCGCCGAAGTGCGGCTGACCGTGTCGCAGCAGGCATTCATGGCGATGAAGGCGCACCGGCGCGCGCTGGCCGGCCGCACCGGCTGCGGCGTCTGCGGGATCGAAAGCATCGCGCAGCTCGACCTGCACCCGCCGCGCATTGCCGCCGCCGGCACGGCCGCCGGTATCGGCGCGGCAGCGATCGAACGTGCCGCACGCGCGTTGCCGGCCCATCAGACGCTGATGCGCGAGACGGGCGGCATCCACGCGGCCGCGTGGTGCAACCGCGACGGCGACGTGCTCGACGTGTTCGAGGACGTCGGCCGCCACAACGCGCTCGACAAGCTGATCGGCCGGCTCGCGCGGCGCCGCGCGAACCTGCACGACGGCTTCGTGTTCCTGTCGAGCCGCGCAAGCTACGAGCTGGTGCGCAAGGCCGCGCGGGTCGGCATCCCGATGATCGCGACGATCTCGGCGCCGACCTCGCTCGCGATCGACGTCGCCCGCGAAGCCGGCGTCAGGCTGGTCGGCTTCTGCCGCAACGACGGCTTCGTCGAGTACGTGTCACCCGACGTCGCTCGGCCCTCTCAACCCGATCAACCCGCGCTCGCTCAAGCGCATCCGGCGCTTTCCTGATGAAACCCCTGACCGATTTCGACACCGCGCAGCAGCATTTCGCCACTGCGTTCGCGCCGCTCGGCGCCACCACGTCCGTCCCGATCGAGGAAGCCGCCGGCCACGTGCTGGCCGCGCCGCTCGTCGCCGTACTCGACCAGCCGCCGGCCGACCAGAGTGCGATGGACGGCTACGCCGTGCGTTACGCGGATCTCGCGCACGGCGAGCCGCTGCACGTCGCGCAACGCTGCTATGCGGGCGACACGCCAGCACCGCTGGCCCCGCGCACGGCCGCACGCATCTTCACCGGCAGCGTGATTCCGCCCGGCGCGGACACCGTCGTGATGCAGGAACACGCACGCGAGCAGGACGGCTGGGTCGCGTTCGACGCGCCGCAGCGCAGCGGCTCGCACATCCGCCGCCAGGGCGAGGAAGTGCGCGCCGGCGACCCGCTCGTGCCGGCCGGCGTGCGCATGGGCCCGATGCACGTCGGCGTGGCCGCCGCGCAGGGGTTCGCGCGCGTCGACGTGCGCCCGGCGCTGCGCGTCGGCATCCTGACGACCGGCGACGAGCTCGTCGCGTGCGGGCAGCCGCGTGCGCCGCAGCAGATTTACAACAGCAATGCGCCGATGCTCGCCGCGCTGGTCGCGGGAACCGGTGCCGAGGTCGCGATGCGCCTGCATGCGGCCGACACCGCATCCGCCGTCGATCGTGCGCTGCGCGATCTGCACGCGGGTTGCGACCTGGTGATCTGCGTCGGCGGCGCGTCCGTCGGCGACAAGGATCTGCTGCGCCCCGCGCTGGACGCGCTCGGCGCGTCGTTCATCGTGGCCGGCGTGCGCATGAAGCCGGGCAAGCCGGTGGCGCTCGCCCGGCTCGACACGCGGCCGGTGGTGTTGCTGCCCGGCAATCCGGGGGCCGCGATGACCGCGTTCACGCTGTTCGTCGCGCCGCTGATCCGCCGCCTGCAAGGGCGCCACGCACGCGTGCCGATCGTGCCGTCGCTGCCGATCGACGCCGACTTCGAACCGGATCCGCAGCGCGAACGCTTCGTGCGCGTGCACTGCACCGTCGGCCTCGACGGCACGCCCGCGCTCGACACGCTGCGCCAGCAAGGCGCCGGCACGCTGCAGTCGCTCGTGCAGGCGAGCGGGCTGGCCCGACTGCCGGCCGGACAGCGCATCGTGTGCGGCGACGCGGTACCGTATTACGAATTCGCGCACTGGCTTGCGTGAGCGCGATGATGCTCACGCGCCCGATTCACGGTATCCGTCGCCGCGCAGGTCGTACGACGAACTGTATCCCTGCAATTCGGGCGCGATTGTGTCCCTGCCGCGAAAACCCCGCGGACTATCCTCACGATGAGGCTCGTCACGCGCCGTGCGCCTGCCCATCCGCACACGCACGGCCGACCGGCGACGCCCCACCGCTTACTTCTTGCAGGCAGACGAACCGATCGTGAATGCCATCGTTTCCGCCGCGCCGGCCGCTGCCGCACTGTCCGGCGGCGCATCGCCCGGCGCTTTCCCCCGCACGTCCGACACGCTCGGCCGCCCGCTGCGCGACCTGCGCCTGTCCGTGATCGATCAATGCAATTTCCGCTGCGGCTACTGCATGCCGCGCGAAAGCTTCGGCGCCGACTATGCGTTCATGCCGTCGTCCGAGCGACTGTCGTTCGCGCAACTCGAAAAGATCGCCCGTGCGTTCACGTCGCTCGGCGTCGAGAAGATCCGCATCACCGGCGGCGAGCCGCTGCTGCGCCGCAACCTCGAAGCGTTGATCGAACGTCTCGCCGCGCTGACGACCGTCGACGGCAAGCCCGTCGAGATCGCGCTGACGACCAACGGCTCATTGCTGGCCGCGAAGGCGCGCACGCTGCGCGACGCGGGCCTGTCGCGCGTGACGGTCAGCCTCGACGCGCTCGACGACGCGGTGTTCCGCCGGATGAGCGACGTCGACATGCCCGTGTCGCGTGTGCTGGCCGGCATCGAGGCCGCGCAGGCGGCCGGGCTTGCGCCAGTCAAGGTCAACGCCGTGATCGAGCGCGGCGTGAACGACGACCAGATCCTGCCGCTCGTGCGGCACTTCCGGCACACGGGCGTGGCCGTGCGCTTCATCGAATACATGGACGTCGGCGGCGCGAGCTTCTGGTCCGGCGACAAGGTCATGCCGGCCGCGCACATGCGCGAACTGATCGACACACACTATCCGCTCGTGCTCGTCGGCGAACCGGCGCACGACGCGACCGCGATCCGTTGCGCGCACATCGACGGCGCAGGCGAAGTCGGCTTCATCGCGAGCGTGTCGCATCCGTTCTGCGGCACCTGTTCGCGGGCCCGCGTGTCGGCCGACGGGCAGCTCTACACGTGCCTGTTCGCGACGCAAGGCACCGACCTGCGGCCGTGGCTCGACGACGCAACGTCGAGCGCCGACCTCGCCGCCGCCGTGCGCGATCGCTGGACGCACCGCGACGACCGCTATTCCGAGCGCCGGGCCGCACGGCCTGCCCGCGCGCCGGGCAAGACCTATCCGACCGTGCGCATGTCGCTGGTCGGCGGCTGAGGGGCCGCCGCGCGACCCCGGGACGCACCGCCAACAGGAGAATCGTCATGACGAGCTTCACCGAATCCCGTGCCGGGCTGCCGGACGATCCGATGCACGCGGGCAGCCCCGCGCCCGACCACGCGACCGACCCGCATCCCGAACCGCCACCGTCGATTGCCGCGGGCTTCGAAGTGCGCGTGCAGTACGCGTCGATCGATGCCGGCGCCGAGCTCGCGCCGATCGTTCGCAATCCGAATGTCGGTGCGGTCGTGAATTTCCTCGGCGTCGTGCGCAACGAAGGCGACGTCGATGACGTGATCGCGCTCGAGGTCGAGCACTATCCGACGATGACCGAACAGGCGCTGTGGAGCATCGTCGAGGAAGCCAGCGCGCGCTGGCAGCTCGAAACGATCAGGATCGTGCATCGCGTCGGGCGCATTCCGCTCGGCCAGGCGGTCGTGCTGGTCGTGGTGGCTGCCGCGCATCGCGGCGCCGCGTTCGATGCGTGCGAATTCCTGATGGACTTCCTGAAGACCCACGCACCGTTCTGGAAGAAGGAGATCCGCCACGACGGCGTATCCGGCTGGGTCGAGGCGAAAGCGCACGACGACCAGGCGATGCGGCGCTGGGGCTGAGCGGGCGCACCGCGCCCTTTCCGATTCCGCCGCTCCTTCTCAAGACAACGCAATGAAACTGACGATCAAATACTTTGCAAGCATTCGCGAGCAACTCGAGCGCGACGAGGAAATCGTCGAGATCGATGCGCGCGAACTCACCGTCGACGCGCTGCGCGACACGCTGGCCGCACGCGACGCGCGCAGCGCGGAAGCGCTGCGAACGGACCGCCCCGTGCGGGCCGCCGTGAATCTCGAGATGGTAACGGGGGGATTCGTCGTGCGCGAGGACAGCGAGGTAGCGTTTTTCCCGCCGGTGACGGGGGGCTGAGGTCACGACGAGCCGGAAGGAACCCGGCGCGACATCGATTGCCCGTTGCAGGTCACACGCATCGACGCTGCGTATCAGCCGCCCGCGGCCGGCATCGCGGCCCGGCTCGACAGATAGTCGACCATCCGTTGCGCGGCCGGTTGCAGCGCGTCGAAGCTCCTGAAACAAACGACGAACCGGCGCTTCGCCCACGCGTCGACGAGCGGGATCACCTTGATGCCGAACACCGGCCGATACGTGTCGGCCACTTCCATCGGCACGACACTGATCCCGAGCCCGGCCGCTACGACGCGAAACGCGGCATCGAAACCCGACACGATCACGCGATACGACACGGTCGTGCCGGCATCGGCAGCCGCGCGCTGCAGCAGCGTGTGAACGGCGGTCGTCGGCAGCAGGCCGACATGCTCGTAGCCCAGCGTCTGCTCGAAGCGCAGCGACGGCTCGTTCGCGAGCGGATGATCGCGATGCACGGCCAGCGCCAGCCGGTCCTGCCGATACGGCCGATGCTGCAAACCTTGAAGATCGACGTTGTCCCAGCACACGCCCACGCTCGCCGCGCCCTCACGTAACTGCCGCACGAGTTCGGACGACAGCCGCTCTTCCACGTCGACCCGGATGTTCTCGTTGGCCGGTTCGCGCATGAACGACGAGATGTCGTCGAGCAGTGCTTCCGCGATCGCCGATGCCGACGCGCAGATGCTCACACGCCCCTTCAGCCCGCCGCCGAACGCGGCGACATCGCTCGCGATGCGCTCCATCGTGAAGAGCACGCTGCGCGCGTGCTCGAGCAGCGCATTGCCCGCGGCCGTCGGCTCGACGCCGCGCCGCGATCGCGTGAGCAGCGGCACGCCCAGGTCGCTTTCGAGTTGCGCGATGCGCTTGCTGATCGCCGACGGCTCGATATGAACCGCCTCCGCCGCCCGCGCCATGTTGCGGTGATCGCACACGGCCACCAGCAGCCGCAGCGTTTTCAGGTCGATGTCACGCATCCGCCGTCTCCAGGCAATCAGGCAATCAGGCATTCCATTCCGGAAACATGGCGGTTCCGAAATACCGCTTTAATGTCCATCAGGAATGTCTAAAGTTAGCACGACGCCGGTGCATCGACACGGTCGAAATCAACGGAGACAAGCGACATGCGGTCGTTCCCCCAGCATGCAGTCATACGCGAAGTCGGCTTGCGCGACGGGCTGCAAAGCATCCCGCGCATTCTTCCGACGAAACGGAAGATCGAGTGGATCGGCGACGCGTATGCGGCCGGCCAGCGCGAAATCGAGGTCGGATCGTTCGTGCCGGCGCGCCTGCTCCCGCAACTAGCCGATACGGCCGAGCTCGTGGCGTATGCGAAGACGCTGCCCGGCCTGCGCGTGTCGGTGCTGGTGCCGAACCTCAAGGGCGCGGAACACGCGCTCGACGCGGGCGCCGACCTGATGCTGGTGCCGCTCTCGGCGAGCCGCGCCCACAGCATCGCGAACCTGCGCAAGACGCCCGACGAAGTCGTCGCCGAGGTGGCGCGCATCCGCGCCGCGCGCGACGCGGCCGGCTCGAAGACGCTGATCGAAGGCGGCATCGGCACCGCGTTCGGCTGCACGATCCAGGGCCGCGTCGCGCAGTCGGAGGTGCTGCGTTACCTGCATGCGCTGCTCGATGCCGGCGCCGACCGCGTGAGCCTCGCCGATACGGTCGGCTACGCGGGGCCGGCCGCCGTCGGCGAACTGTTCGGCAAGGCGCGCGCCGCCGCCGGCGAGCGCTTCTGGTGCGGCCATTTTCACGACACCCGCGGCCTCGCGCTCGCGAATGTGTACGCGGCGCTCGAAACGGGCGTCGCCCGCTTCGACGCGACGCTCGCCGGCATCGGCGGCTGTCCGCATGCGCCGGGCGCGAGCGGCAACGCATCGAGCGAAGACCTCGCGTTCATGCTTGCCGACATGGGAATCGAGACCGGCATCGACATTGCCGCGCTGCTGACGCTGCGCGCGAAGGTCGCGCGCTGGCTGGACGGCGAAACGCTGCACGGCGCGCTGTGGCGCGCGGGCCTGCCGGCCACCCACGCCGCCGCCACCACCACCGTCTGAATCCATCATGAACCACGACACCCGACTTCCACTCGACGGCATTCGCGTCATCGAATTCACGCACATGGTCATGGGGCCGACGTGCGGGATGATCCTCGCCGATCTCGGCGCCGAAGTGATCAAGATCGAGCCGCCCGGCGGAGACAAGACGCGCAACCTGCCCGGCCTCGGCATCGGCTTCTTCCGTTCGTTCAACCGCAACAAGAAGAGCGTCGTGCTCGACCTCCATACGCCCGAGGGCAAGCAGGCCGCGGTCGAACTGATCGGCACCTGCGACGTGATGCTCGAGAATTTCCGCCCCGGCCTGATGGCGACGCTCGGCCTCGACTACGACACGCTGTCGGCCCGCTACCCGGCGCTCGTCTACGTGACGCACAAGGGCTTCCTGCCCGGCCCGTACGACCGGCGTCTCGCGCTCGACGAAGTCGTGCAGATGATGGGCGGGTTGTCCTACATGACGGGACCGGTCGGCCGGCCGCTGCGCGCCGGTACGTCGGTCAACGACATCATGGGCGGCATGTTCGGTGCGATCGGCGTGCTCGCCGCGCTGCGCGAACGCGAACGCACCGGCCGCGGGCAGGAAGTACAGAGCGCGCTGTTCGAGAACTGCGTGTTCCTGTGCGCGCAGCACATGCAGCAATACGCGATGACGCATGAACCGCCGCCGCCGATGCCTGCGCGCGTGTCCGCGTGGAGCGTCTACGACGTGTTCACGCTCGCGGACGGCGAACAGCTGTTCATCGGCGCGGTCAGCGACCGGCAGTTCGTCACGCTGTGCGACGTGCTCGCGTGCCCCGGGCTCGCCGCCGAACCGGATTTCGCGACCAACGCGCAGCGGGTCGCCGTGCGTCCGCGGTTGCTCGAACGGCTCGGCGCAATCCTGAAGGACCATCGCGCCGCCGAGTTGTCGCCGAAACTCGAAGCGGCCGGCATTCCGTATGCGCCGATCGTCCGTCCCGAGCAACTGCTCGACGATCCGCACCTGAAAGCGAGCGGCGGGCTGGTGCCGATGCAGACCGACGACGGGCGCACGACCGATGTCGTGCTGCTGCCGATCACGATGGGCGGGCGACGGCCCGGCGTGCGCCAAGCGCTCGCGCGCGTCGGCGAGCACACGCAGGAAGTGCTGGCTCGGCTGACACGCCGCGCGGTCGCATGAGCGGCAGCCGCCGAAGGCCCGGCAGCAGGTTGCGGGCGTCGATTCAGGCGCGGTCGCGCGCCGCCATGAATCCGGCACCCCGTGCACGCCGCGTGCGTCTATAACCGTTATCAAGGCAGGCAGCTCGAAGAAGCATGCCGCCGGTCAGAAGATCAGGAGACAACCCATGCATCAGACCGTCACCGCGGGCGGCGCCCCGCTCGATACGCCGCAGGTACGCGCCGGCATCCGCGCCGGCGCGGACATCTCCGCGCGCATGGACCGGCTGCCGATCACCCGGCACCAGTGGATGCTCGTGCTGCTGATCTCCCTCGGCGGCTTCTTCGAAGTCTACGACCTGATCTTCACCGGCTACATCGCACCGGGCATGGCCAAAAGCGGCCTGTTGCAGACCACCACGCAGGCATTCTTCGGCTTCACCGGCATCGCCGCCTTCATCGCGGCGACCTTCGCGGGGCTGTTCGCCGGCACGTTCGGCTTCGGCTGGATGCCGGACCGCTACGGGCGCCGCGCCGTCTTCACGTACTCGCTGCTGTGGTACTCGATCGGCTCGGCCATCATGGCGTTCCAGACGACGCCCGAAGGCGTGCTGTTGTGGCGTTTCATCACCGGCATCGGCGTCGGGCTGGAGATCGTCACGATCGACACCTACGTGACCGAACTCGTCCCGCAGCAGATGCGCGGCCGCGCGATCGCGTTCAACCAGGTGGTGATGTTCGCCGCCGCGCCGGTCGCCGCGATCCTGTCGTGGTGGCTCGTGCCCGCGACGGTGTTCGGGCTCGACGGCTGGCGCATCGTGGTGCTGGCCGGCTCGGCCGGCGCCGTGATCGTCTGGTTCATCCGCCGTGCGGTGCCCGAAAGCCCGCGGTGGCTGGCCGCGCACGGCGATGCCGAACGAAGCGAGCGGATCGTGAGCCGGATGGAAGCGATCGCCGAGCGCGAGTCGGGCATGCCGCTGCCGCCGCCCGCGCCGACAAGCGAAGCGCCTGAAGTGCACCGCGCGGCGTTCGCGGCATTGTGGCGTGCGCCTTATCGCACCCGTCTGCTGATGCTCGTCGTGTTCAACTTCTGCCAGGCCATCGGCTACTACGGATTCGCGAACTGGGTGCCGACACTGTTGATCGGCCAGGGCATCACCGTCACGAAGAGCCTGCTGTACGCGTTCGTCATCGCGTTCGCGCTGCCGGCCGGGCCGTTGCTCGCGATGCGCTTTGCGGACCGAATCCAGCGCAAGCACCTGATCGTCGGCGGCGCGCTCGCCGTGATCGTCTGCGGGCTCGCGTTCGCGCAGGTCAGGACCGTCGTGCCGCTCATCGTATTCGGCGTGCTGATCAGCCTCGCCGGGCAGACGATCTCCGTCGCCTATCACGCATACCAGTGCGAGCTGTTCCCGACCGAGGTGCGCTCCCGCGCGAGCGGCATCGCGTATTCGGCCAGCCGCGCCGGCGCGATGATGTCGGGCTTCATCATCGCGGCGCTGCTGAAGGATTTCGGCGTGCCCGGCGTGTTCACCGGGATCACCGTGTTCATGCTCGTCGTGGTCGTCGTCATCGGCGCGTTCGGCCCGAGGACCAATGGCGTGCGGCTCGAGGAGCTCAATCGCTGACGCCTGGCGCCGTCCGGGTTACGCCGGACGGCGCCAGGCAAGAACGCCCCCTTCTACCGCATGCACGCCGCCGCCAGCTTCCCGACCGTGATCACGGCTTGCTCGATCTCCGGCGACCACGGGCTGCTGTAGTTCAGCCGGATGAAGTTCCGGTAGCTGTCCGTGATCGAGAACATGTAGCCGGGCCCGATCGTGATCCCCTGCTCCAGCGCGAGCTGGTAAAGCCGCATCGCATCGATCTGCGCCGGCAGTTCGACCCACAGCACGTACCCGCCCGCCGGGCTCGAGATACGCGTGCCTTCCGGGAAGAACCGCGACACCATCGCGCGCATCAGGTTCGCCTGCTGCGCATACGCCTTGCGCAGGCGCCGCAGATGATGCTCGTAGCCATCGCGTTCGAGAAACTCCGCGATCGCGAGCTGCGGCAACGACGGCGTCGCAAGCGTGTTCAGGAATTTCAGCTTCTCGACCTGGTCACGATAGCGGCCCGGCAGCGCCCAGCCGATCCGGTACGCGGCCGTCAGGCTCTTCGAGAACGACGAGCAGTGCAGCACGATCCCGCTGCGGTCATACGACTTCAGCGAACTCGGATGCGCATCGCCGAAATACAGTTCGTTGTACACGCCATTCTCGATCAGCGGCATCCCGGTCTTCGTCGCGAACTCGACCAGCTCGCGCTTGCGCTCGTCCGGCATCTGGAAGCCGAGCGGGTTCTGGAAGTTCGGCATCACCATGCATGCGGCGATCGGCTGCGACTTCGCGATCGCGGCCAGCGCCGCGATATCGATTCC
The DNA here is from genome assembly GCF_002223095.1 of Burkholderia sp. AU33803. Classification (NCBI taxonomy): domain Bacteria; kingdom Pseudomonadati; phylum Pseudomonadota; class Betaproteobacteria; order Burkholderiales; family Burkholderiaceae; genus Burkholderia; species Burkholderia sp. AU33803. The sequence goes on along the minus strand of NZ_NKFJ01000009.1, from coordinate 486,047 downwards.
GTATTCCGGGTGCGTCGCGACCTCGATCGCCTTCATCCCCATCCGTTCGATCGCGTGCAGCATCGCGTAGAACGTCGGCGATTCCACCGCGATCGTGTCGCCCGGTTTCGCAACGGCCTGCAGGCACAGGTTGATCGCCTCCGTCGCGCCGACCGTCACGATGATCTCGTTCGGGTCCACCGACATCCCGTTTTCCAGGTAGCGGCGCGCGATCTGGCGGATCAGTCGCGGATGGCCGGGCGGCAGCCCGTCCGTCACGCCCCACAGCGACTTGTCGCGGCCGGCCGCATACGCGTAGCGGTTCAGCTTCTCGAACGGAAACAGGCTCGGGTCCGGGTACGGCGAGCCGAGCGGCACCGCGTCGTCCGTGCCGATCGAGCGCAGCGTCGACAGCACGAGCCGGCTCACGTCCACCGACGACGAGATCGCGATCGGCTTCGAAGGGCGCAGCTCGCGCACCGGCGCATGGCTGTCGTCGCGTCGCAGGTTCACGAAATAGCCCGACTGCGGGCGGCTCTCCAGCAGCCCGCGGCTTTCCAGCAACAGATACGCATGCAGCACGGTCGTGATGCTGATCCGATGCTGCTGGCTCGCCTGCCGCACCGACGGAATCCGGTCGCCGTGCCGGTACACGCCCTGGCGGATCAGGCGCTCGATATCGTCCGCGAGTTTTTCATAGAGTTTCATCGCGTACCTCCCGCCGGGCGGCGCAGCCGGGCTGCCCTGCCGTTTGCGTCCGATACGCGCGTGTTGCGCCCGCCGACCGGGCCGTCGTGATTCCTGATCCTTCCCTCCGGTTTTGCCTTTTCCATCGCACTGGCTCTCTCTTGAAGATGCGCCGACAGGGTTCCGGTGCGACTGGATCCGCGGCACTGTGCACTTGATGATGGAATCTTAAGAGCAGAACAGTTGGCGACGAGTACACACATCGTTCGCGCGAACAAGAGTACAGTTCGGCGCGCATCGCTCACGGTAGGAAAACTGTACGTCTTAAGAATGGGCCGCGAGGGCGGTGAATCGCGCGCAGCGACGCCGGACGGTGCGCGGGGCTTTCGGGGAAGGCACGACAACGAACCGCGAATGCACCATGAGGTCGCGGAGCGGCCGGTACACGTTGCCGGCCATTCGGAGATGAAAAACTGTTCGATCTAACAGTTTTTCGTTCGATACCGTCGCCAACGAGCCAAAACTCGTCGATCGCACAGTTTTCCCTTGAATTCTTGCATCGAGATGCAATACTGTTTGATCTCACAGTTTTCATCCTGCCGAGCCGGCAACGGTAGCAGGGCCCACCATGCGATACACGATCGAACAGGCATCCGACATCGGCGGCGTGATCCGCGCCGCGCGGAAAGTGCAGCAATTGCGCCAGGACGACGCGGCCGGCAGCGTCGGCGTCAGCGAGTCGTTCATGGTCAAGGCCGAGCGCGGCGCGGACACCATCCAGTGGGCCAAGGTGTTCCAGATCCTGCAGGGGCTCGGCGTTCGGGTCGTCGTCGACATTCCCGACGCCAGCGAGGAACTGCTCGAACGCCTGTCGGCGCGCGCGAGCCATCGGGCCGGCGTGCGTGCAAGGCGCGCGGCCGAGCGCCTGCTGCTGCGCGCGGACGCCGCGCATCCGGCCCCGGCCGGCGAATCCGCGCCGCCCGCCCGCGCGGCCGCACGCGTGCTCTCGGCCGCACGTCTCGTGCTGTCGCCTGCCGAAGCGTCCGGCGTGGGGACGGACGACACGCGCCGCCCGCGGATCAGGACGACCGACGCCGGCCGTCAGGCCTCGGCCCGTGCAATCGAGATCGCGCGCCGCGTGCTGACAGACGCCGGTGAAGCCGTGCCCGACCACGCGCGCCCCGCCGACGAGGACGCGTCGCATGACTGAGCGCACCCTCGTCGCCGCCATCGACGGCCAATCAATCGGCACGCTGCATGAAAACCGCAATCTGTGGGCATTCGAATACGCGCCGTCGTGGCTCGCGCAGGCGTCCCGCTTCGCGCTGAGCCCGCATCTCCCGCTGCAGGCCGGTGTGCTGCGCGACGGCGCGACCACCCGCCCCGTCCAGTGGTATTTCGACAACCTGCTGCCGGAAGAATCGGTGCGGGCGCTGCTTGCGCGTGACGCGGGCCTGCCCGACATCGGCGACGCGTTCGCGCTGCTCGAGCACTACGGACGCGAATCGGCCGGCTCGGTGACGTTGCGCCTGCCGGCGGACACGGCCGACGAGGACACGCGCCTGCGCCCGCTCGACGATACCGAACTCGACGCGCGCATCCGCCACCTGCCTGCCGTGCCGCTGACGCACGACGCGCCGAAGAAGATGTCGCTCGCCGGCGCGCAGCACAAGCTGCCGGTCGTGCTGCGCGACGGCGCGCTGTTCGAGCCGAGCGGCCAGGCGGTGTCGACGCACATCCTGAAGCCGAATCATCCGCACGCGCACGACTATCCGCATTCGGTCATCAACGAGTGGTTCGTGATGACGCTCGCGCGCCGCGTCGGCCTCGACGTGCCCGAGGTCGAGCGCCGCTACGTGCCGGCGCCCGTGTACGTGATCTGCCGCTTCGACCGCGCGCAGACGGATACCGGCGTCGAACGACGCCACGCGATCGATGGTTGCCAGGCGCTCAACCTGCCCGCGACGATGAAATACACGGGCTGGTCGCTCGACGCGCTCGCAACGCTCGCCAACGCGTGCCGCGCGCCCGCACCGGTTCGCCTGCGCCTGTTCCGCTGGCTCGTGTTCTGCATCGTCGTCGGCAACGGCGATTCACACCTGAAGAATCTGAGCTTCCTCGTCACCGATAGCGGGCTCGCGCTGGCACCGCACTACGACCTGCTGTGCGACGGTGTCTACGAAACCGCGACTTATAGCGCGCGCAGCCGCTGGCCGGACCTGACGGAATTCACGCGGCCCGTCGCGGGTGTGCAGCGCTATGCGGATTTCACACGCGACGTGCTCGACCAGGCCGGCGCGACGCTCGGGCTGACGCGCGCGACCGCGCATCGCCACATCGACGAAGTGCTCGCGCGCATTCCGGCGCAGGCCGACGCGCTGCTGCTCGAGATCGCCGCCGACAACGACGCGATGAAGACTGCCCGCCCCGAACTCACAGCGACGCTCGGCGGCGAGATGCACCTGCTGCGCGCGATCCGCCATATCGTCATCCACGAGATGGTCGAGCGGCTGCGCCCGCGCTGACGCCAAACACCACCCAAGGCGATCCGATGCCGCCAAGCGAGGGCCGCCGAACCTCATGACCCAATCCGTCCGCCCGCCCATCGTCGACCCGCTCGTCGCTCGACTGACCGGCAGCGCCGACCACCCGCGCTTCACCGGCGCGCCGCTCGACCTGTCGACGCTCGACGCGCACGCGCTCGGCGCGGTGTGGCCGGCGCTGCGCCGCACCGAGGAACACGTCGCGCAGCACGACTACGCGTACGACGATCCGCGCGCCGAATTCGCGCGCTGGCTACGCACCCAGATCGACGCACTCGAGCTCGCGCCGCTCGTCGACGCCGAAGCCGCGCTCGAACTGTTCCGCGACATTCCGGCCGGCGCGTGGCAGCGCGCGTTACAGGAACTGTCGTGTCTCGACGCGCTGCCCGCGCCCGCACTGCAGGCCGAACTCGCGCGCATCCTCGGCGATCCGCAGAACGACGGCCTGCAACGACTCTCCGTGTACGGCGAATATGCGCTCCATTCGTTCGCCGGCCGGCGCGACATCACGGCCTTGCGCGATGCGTATGCGCAGTCAAATGCCGATTCCCCGTTTCGCGTGCGCGAGCTCGACGTGCTGCCCGAACTCGGGCCGGCCGCGCTGCTCGCGCTGGCCGCGACGAACGACGGCTATTTCGCGCCGAAGCGGCTGTGGTTCAACGCCGACGATCCGGCCGTCACGCTCGCGGAAGAACCCGCTTACGTCGACTTCGCTCGCGACACGCTGACCGAAGCCGCGCGGCACGTCGCCGCGATTCACGCGGGCGAAGTCCCCTATCAGGCCGATCGCGCGTTCACGACCGACGACGCGCAGGTCGTCGCGCGCGCGGCGCGCGTCGCGGCCTATCGCGACGCGCCGTGGCTCCCCCCGCTGATCGGGCCGCTGCTGACCGGCGTGTGCGTCGCGCCGACCGCCGCGAAAACCGCGCCATCGCAATCGCTCGCGATCGCACTCGGCCATGCGGTCGAGACGATCCCGACACCCGAGACCGTGCGTGCGCTGCGCGATGCGCTGGCCACCGTGCGTCACGCGGGCGTGCAGAAGAAGCTCGCGCGTAACCTGAAGCCCGCTGAACGCGCGCTCGGCGAACGGCCGCACACCGCGCTGCGCATGACGCTCGACGCGAAGCCCGACAAGAAGCAGCTCACGATGCTCGCCACCTGCATGGAAGCGGGTTTCTGGCAGTCGATGACGCTCGGCCATGTCGAATGGCGCGAGCGCCTCGTCGATGCGCCGGCCGGCGCCGCGTTCTCGACCCGCACGATCTGGCACGCACGCGCACGTGACGGCACGACCGTTTCGTTCATGCCCGATATCGCGAAGGGCAAGGTCGTGCTGCGCGACGCCGCCGGCGTGGCGTGCGAACTCGATGCCGACAGCGAGATCCGGCTCTGGCATCCGCTCTTGGCCGATGCGGACGAGCGGCTCGCGTGGCAGCGCGCGATCGTCGGCCGTGCGATCCGGCAGCCCATTCGGCAGGCGTTCCGCGAGTTCTACGTGCCGGCCGACGAAGACACCGCGAACAGTCATTCCGCGATGTTCGAAGGTCATGTGCTCGCGAGCCGCCCGCTGCTCGGCGTCGCGCGCCGCGAAGGCTGGTCGATCCGCGCGTACGACGACGGCCTCGCACGCGAGTTCGGCGACGTGCGCGCGACCTTCAGCGTCGCGGCGCGGCTCTTTCCGGGCACGGACGGCCAGGGCACGTCGGGCCGGCTGCACGTCGAACGCAGGCGCGAGCGGCGCTGGGTGGCCGCGCCGATCGGTGAAATCGATCCCGTGGTGTTCTCGGAGGTGGCGCGTGCGGTCGACCTGCTCGTCAGCGTCGCCGCGTTCGCGCTCGACGATGAAACGACGCGCGCGGCCGACACGCCGGCGGACCCGGTGCGCCAGCGCGCCGCGCGACACCAGCGCGAACAGCGCCTGCACCGGCTGTCCGACTTGCCGCTCGGCGCGATGGCGCGGCATCGCAAGCAGGTGCTCGCGTTCGTGTTCGCCGAACCGATCGCGCAGGGGCGGGTGACGCTCGACGAACGCCATGTGCGCGTCGGCGCATGGTCGGTGCATTGCGCGACCGGGCGCGTGACGCGCGACGGCGAACCCGTCGAACCTTCGATCGAACCGCCGCCGTCGCCGCTGCGCGCGGTGCCGTGGCTGCCTTACGACGAAGCGCTGCTGCAGCGGATCGTCGATGTGGTCGCGGGGTTGCTCGACTGAGGCGGCGGTGCGGCAGCAGGCACCGCCTACCGCACCGCCTGCTGCCGCTGCACCTCCTGCGCTTTCATCTGCAGATACGCGCCGCGTTCGACCTCGTGCAGTTGCTGCGGATACTGCTCGGTCGCGTCGAACCAGCGCGCGAGGCGCTGGTCGAGCGGCTTGTCGAGCGTCGCGAGATACGTGTCGATCGCGAGGTAGTAGCGCATCGTGTTGCGCTCCAGCAGCCCGCGCACGCCACCGACGTACTGCGGCTGCGCAGCCGATCCGCCGCTGATGGTCGTGAAGCCGACCTTCTCGCTGCCGACGGTCGCGAGGTAGGTCTTCATCGCCATCCGGCCCACCGTGCCGAAGCCATACGAATACGTCAGATGCAGGAACGTGCGCGACGTGCCGACCGGCACGGCCTCCAGCGCGATCCGGTAATCCTTCGTGCCCATCGGCCCGCTGTCGGCGGTCAGGTCGACCTGGAAATAGTCGGGCGTCGCGGCCGCCACGCGATAGCGGAACTGCACGCGGTAGGTGTCCGGCAGCTTCTGCTGGATCTTGCGGCCGAGGTTCACGTCGAGCACCGGGCCATTGCTGCCGGTCGACGCGTGGCAATACTTCGTGTTCAGGTGCAGGATCAGCACCGCGCACCAGTTCGCGGGGCCCTGAGCGGGATCGTCGAGCTGGCTGCTCACGACCGCGTACGGATAGTCGACCACCGCGTAGATGTCGCCCTTCAGCGACGACGACGCTTCCGCCGATTCGAGGACCAACGGCCGGTGAAACGCGTTGTCCTTCAGTTGCGGGCCGAGGCTGCGGTAACGCTCGAGCAGTGTCGCCGCATCGTCCGCGCCGAACGACAGCGCGCTCCAGCCCGCGCACAGGGCCGCGACGAGCGCGTGCCGGGCGCGGCGCGCACGCCACGTGCCGCGCGAATGGCCGGATGTCTTCATTCTTGTGCTCCCTCCGGATGCGCGATGGTCGCGCACATGTGTCACAGAATACGCCTGGCCGCAGCGCAACATGGCATGCGAAACGGGCCGCTATCGGCTCAGCTTCACCGGCACCGGCAACTGCGCGGCGGTGATCCGGATCAGCGCCGACAGCCATTCGCGATCGTCCCAGCGCTCACCGGAGATGACGAGATGCGGCTTCGCGGCCGGATACGGCGAACCTTCTTCGCACGTGCCGAGAAACGCGCGGCCTTCGGGCGTCGGCTTGACGAACAGCCGATCGTCGCAGACGAGCGCGACCATCTTGCCGTCGCAATAGATGCCGTATTCGCCGAACATCTTGCGCGCCGATACCGTGCCGGCCGCCGCCATCTGCTCGACGATGAAATCGACTGTGCCTTGGCTCGATGCCATTCACTGCTCCCGGCAAAATGGGTATGACCCCGGCACGCTCCCGAGCGTTCCGCCTGATTGCGGATACGCTGCAGTGCGTCGTCCCTTGGTCGGAGGAGCGCGCATTCAGGCACGTGCGATCGCAATCGCCCGCCCCTGCCCGACATCGCTGACAGTTACATGACGGTGCGGTGAATCGCCCGATAGCGCTTCACAAAAATCGGGCTTCGCCTACGTGCCGGGAGAGCGGCACGGGCCGGCCGGCGATTGAGCGGCCGGCGACGGCGGAACAACGCATTGCGCCGCGTCGCCGATTGCCACCGCGTCCCTCCCCGGACGCAGCGCCGACAGCACGACGCCGTTACTTGTCGGCCGCGAACGCGCTCGACATCTGCCGCGCCCGCTTCACGTCGTCGCCATGCAGGTAAATCGACGTCGTGGAAATCGACGCATGGCGCAGGTTGTCGCGCACGGTCGTCAACTCCGCGCCGCGCGCCAACGCGTGCGTCGCATGCGTATGACGCATCCAGTGCGGGCTGGCCTGCCGCAGCTTCTGCGCGAGCGCGGGGTTGTCGGCCTCGACCTGATCGGCCGTCTGCGCGAAGAAGCGCTGCATCACCTTCCACAGCCGCACGCTCGTGATCGCGGCCGCGCCGTCTTCCGCGAGGCTCGGGATCAGCGGCGTGTCGGGCCGCCAGCGCGACGGCGTGACCGGCAGCCGGCGGGCGACCAGGAAACGGTCGAGCCCCGTGCGCGCAAGCGGCGGCAGCGCGACGCGCGCGGCCTTGCTGCCCTTGCCGATCACCTTCAGCCACGCGTCGCCGTGCGCATCGGTCTCGATGTCGCCGAGCGTCGCGCCGACCAGCTCGCTCGCGCGCAGCCCGGTCGCATAGCCGAAATCGAGAATGAAGCGCAGGCGTTGCGCGGCGGCCGGCGTCCAGCCCGACTGCGGCGCGGCCGGCGTGCCCTTGCGGAACTCGAGCCCGTCTGCGATCGTGCGCACGAGCAGCCACTCGCCTTCGGTGAACGCATGCGACGTGTCGAGTGCGTTCGGGCCGCGGGTGTCGCGCACCTTGACGCCCGCGAACGGATTCGCGAGCAGGTAGCGCTGCTCGATCAGCCAGCGGAACAGCGCGCCGAGCACCGACAGCGTGTAGGCGGCCGAGCGCGCGGACAGCGCACCCGAGAACGGCCGCCAGTCGGGCGCACTGCGCGGCCGCACGGGCCCGACCCAGCGCTCGTGCGGTGTCGGGCGCCGCACGAACGCGCGATACGCGACCGCATCCTCGGTCGTCAGCGACGACAGTGCGCGGCCGCGCTCGACGATCGCCCACAGGATCAGCCGCTCGGCTTCCTTCCGGTACGCCCGCCGCGTCGCGGCCGATTCGTGCAGCGACAGCCACGCGTGCACGGCCGCGTAATCGTTGTCCGCATCGAGCGTGCTGGTCGCGCGCGGCGCGCGGAACGTGCCGGCCGAGCCGTCGACCTCGTGCGGCAGCTTCAACTGCTCCCACGGCACGATGGCGCCGCGCGGCGTCGCCGCGATCAGCGCGCGCGCCCGTTCGGTCAGCGCCGGATGCGCGGCGAAAAACGCCTCGATGTGCCGCGCACTGGCCACGCCGAGGCCCGCGATCGCACGCCACCACTGGCGCCGGCGCGGAATCCGCACCGTGAGATCGGCGAGCGTCGCGATCCCGTGCGCACGCAGTGCGCCGACCGCACGCGCGGGCAGCCACAGGCCGACGTCGTCGCTGATCTGCGGGACCGGCGCACGCGCATGACGCAGCAGGCCGATCGCTTCGGCTGCCGCCTTCGCTTGCTGCATACGCTCACCGTCGGCGTGACCGAGCCGCTCCGCGAGATCGGGCCGGCCCACCTGCCGCGCGACGCGCACGAGGCGGCGGCGAATGGCACCGATCACGCCGCGCGCCGAGCGCCCTTCGCCGAGCCGATCGGGCAGGTAACGCTCGACCGCCTGGCGCACGGTCATGCCCGCGTACCACGCACGCAGCGCGGCCAGTTCGTCGGCATCGGGAAAGCCTGCGGGCGCAGGGGTGGAATCGGGGGAAGGCGGTGAGGCGAGGCGCGGTTTCATGACCGCGAGTTTGACAGAAGCGCGCGCGATCGGGTACGTCGCGCGCAGGGTTCCGGACGAGATACGCGTTCACACGCAGGACGCCCGACGCGCCCTGCTATGCTGCGCACTGCATTCCCGCGTCATCCGTTCGCCGCTTCCTCGCATCACGTTGCAACGGGCGGGTTCCGCGTTGAATTGCGCTGGGCGATCCGGCCATCCGTCTCGGTATGCGCAGCCGGATATCAAAGGCCGCGTGGGTCGTCCAATGCATTTCCGGCCGTCGGTCAATCACGCCTTTACCAACAAGAACCGCCATTCCATGACATCCCGCCTTGTCGCCGCGCTCGTTGCCGCGGCCTTGAGCTGCACCGTGCTGCCCGCCGCCGACGCACGCACCTACGTCGCGCCGACCGCGTCGTTCGGAACCGGGGCTTACGTTCACCGGTTCGTGCTGCGCGACCCCGTCACGCACCGGCCGCTACCGAATGCGCGCTACCGGCTGCTGCTGCCCGGGCAGGCGATCGCGGGGCTGCCGCCTCATGAAAATGGCGGCGAAAGCGTCGTGTTCGGCACGACCGATGCCGCCGGACGCACGGTGCGGATCCGCCTGCCCGCCCGTCATCCCGAGCGTGAGTGGGCGCTTCAGCCCGTCGTCGGTGAAGGCGACATGGGCGGAACGTTCCGCGTGATCGACATCGATACGGGGCGACCCTACGGCCATTACTCGTACGTACTCGACGTGACGGGCGCGTATCTGGCCTGCGGGCAGATCGACGCCAACGGCTATACCGTCTTCGCGCAATCGCACGAGGACCGCAAGCTCTGGTTACACCCCACGGTATTGCGGGTGCCCGCGGACACCGACTGGTGCGCAGGGCCCGCCACGGACATCGCCAACCGTGCCGGCAATCCGGGCGTGCCCGATCTCTACACGCAGTACCTCGGCAGCCTGGTCGCCGACGGCCAGCATCTCGGCCGGGCACTCCGGCAACAGATCGCGGCCAAGATGGTCGCGCTGGCGATTGCCGAACGGGACGAAGGCCGCATCGACACCGCGCTCGAGGTGGGCAATTTCACGGATCGCATGTTGAACACGGTCGGTTACGACCTCGTCAATGCCGGCCTGAAGATCGATCGTGCGATGGCGATGATCGATGCGCGCCTCGCGAAATCGCCGGACGACGCGTATGCGCTCGACAGCAAGGGCTGGGCACTGTATCGCCTTGGTCGCAACGACGACGCGCTGACGTGGTTCGACCGCTCGATCGCGATCTTCGCGAAGGACGGCGACATCGACAAGGATGCGCGCGAAGCCTATGCAAGCGGGCTGACGCACAAGGGTGAAGTGCTGTGGAAGCTGGCGCGCCGGGATGAAGCGCGCGAGGCGTTCGCGCAGGCGCGGCAGGTGCAGCCGGAGAACGCCGACCTGGCGGAGACGTTGAAGCGGCTGGCGATACCGCTCGGGCAGGATGGCGCGAAGGCGCCGGGTACGGCCAACGAATAGCCGGCGACGCGAGCGGGCACGCAAGCGGATGCCTGGCGCTGCAGCGGCTGTCGCGGGGCGCGTGGAGCGCGGCGGCCGGCCGTGTCCGGCACCTTCACCGGATGGGGCCGGCCACGCGCGCTTCCGTCACTCCTCGCCCTTCGCGCCCGGGTTGAGCATCACGACGAAGCCGGCCGCGCCCACCACCAGCGCGATCGCGCCGCCGCGCAGCGCCATCGTGTTGTCGAACAGCAGCCCCGACACGACGGCCATCATCCCCGCGAGCGACACGAACACCGCGATCGCCGCGACGACGATCCGGGACTGGCGGCGAATCATCGCGCGCGCCGCGTCAAGCCGCCGCGGCGGTAGCCGCTACGTCGTGATCGTCGCCGCGAATCAGCAGCACCGGGCACTTCGAGCCGCGCACGAAGCGCTCCGCGACGCTGCCGAGCAGCACGCGCCGGATCCCGCGCCGCCCGTGCGTGCCGACCACCGCGAGATCGATCCCGCCTTCCTTCACGTAGCGCTGCAGGCGCTCCGCGATGTCCTCGCCGATGCTCTCGGTCTCGACGAGTTCGGCCTCGCCCTTCGCGCCGGCCAGCGCGATGATCTGCTCGGCTTCGCGCAGCACCTTGCGCCCGTCGTCGCGGATCTCCTCGACCAGTGCGTGCGGATCGAAACGGCCCGCGTAAGTGAACAGCACCGACTTGTCCACCACATACACGACGCTGACGTGTGCGTCGCCGGCCAGCGCGACCTTCACTGCCTCGGCAAGCGCCTGTTTCGACGAAGCGCTGCCGTCGACGGCCACCATGATCTTCTTGTACATGCGAACCTCGCTGGGGTGAGTTGCCACGCGTCTGGTCGCGCGGCCTTGTCACCATCATCGGCGGATGGCGGGTTCGAATGTTGATGGCGATCAAGGTCGACCGGCGGGCGTCCGTGCGGCAAAGCGTCGCGACGTGATGCCGATACCGCTCGTCTGCGGCAAGGTCGCCAACCTGCCCGACACGGAAGCCGAAGCAGCGGGATCGAGCGGTCATCGTGCCGAAAGCGCTATCATCGAATGTGCGACTTTCGTCCGGCCCTTTTTTGCCGGCCCACTTTCAACTCGCTCAACCGACATGACAACGACTACCGAACGCGTGGACGGCGCCGCCCAGCATCTCGTCGCCGCCCGCCATGCCGGCTCGCCCGGCCCGCTGCTGCCCGATGCGCTGCGCCCCGAGGACGTCGAGACCGCCCTCGCGATCCAGCAGCGCGTGGCCGACCTGCTCGGCGAACCCGTCGGCGGCTGGAAATGCGCGCTGCCGCCGCCCGACCGCGTGATCCTCGCGCCGATCTTCGCGTCGACGATCCGCGAGGCCGATGCGCCGTACCGCGTCGTCGGCGGGCCGATCGTGCGGATCGAACCGGAAATCGCGTTCGTGCTCGATCGCGACCTGCCCGCGCGCGAACAGCCGTACGACGAACAGGACGTGCGCGACGCGATCCGCGAAGTGCGCATCGTGCTCGAAGTGCTCGGCTGCCGCTATGCGGAGCCCACGCGCGCGTCGAAGTTCGAGCTGCTGGCCGACGGGCAATTCAACCAGGGGCTGTGTGTCGGCCCGGTCGTGCCCGACGGGCTGAACGTGCCGCTCGAGACGCTGGCGCTGTCGTTCGAAGGCGCACTGAACCGCACGATCGACGGCCGTCATCCGGACGGCGATCCGCTGAAGCCGCTGGTGTGGCTCGTCAATTTCCTCGCGTCACGCGGCGACGCGGTGCGCGCCGGGCAGATCGTGACGACCGGTTCGTACGCCGGCGCGATCGACGTGCCGCTCGGCGACGCGCTGACGGTGCGCTTCGGCGAACTCGGCAGCCTGTCGGTGACGTTGACGGCGTGATGCGCGTGGTGGGCGGGAGCGGTTGCGCTGATCGCTGATCACAGCGTGACAGCGGGGATCGATGCGTGGCGTGTTTCGTGACCGTTTTCGGGTGTGCGGCTGCCCGTGCTGCCTTGACGGCAATGTCATCGCGACCACGCCCACAACCACACAACCAAACCCCACCCATGCCGATGCCGACAGCGATTCGCCAAGCAGCGCCACGCTGATGCCGACGCCGGAAGATCGTTCGTCTATCTTTGGACGACATGAGGTACTGTACAAACCGCCATAACAGACGCCGAGGGCTTCAATGGATGAAACGACAGGCGCGATCAAGCGCGCCGCTCGCTACCGCGCAGCACGCGAGCAAGACGTCGACGCGCTCGTCGAACTGGTCAATGCGGCGTACCGCCCGACGACGTCTGCAGGCGGATGGACACATGAGTCGGCCCTGATCGACGGCCCGCGGATCACGTCGTCGCAGCTCGGCACGACGCTGCGGGCCCCGGACTCCGTCCTGCTCGTCGCCGAGATCCACGGCAGTATCGCCGGTTGCATCGAAGTCAGGAACGACGGAAACGCGGCCTATATCGGCACCTTGGCCGTCGCGCCGTCAATGCAGGATCGTGGGCTCGGAAAGGCGTTGCTGCACGAAGCCGAGCAATTCGCCGTTCGCAGCTGGCAGATCGAGACGGCCGTGATGGTTGTCCTGTCGGCACGCCGCGAGCTGATCGACTTCTACTTGCGCCGCGGCTACACGCGAACCGGCGAGCGGATGGGCTACCCGTTCGACGCGGGTGTCGGCAGGCCTCGAGACGAAAGCCTGACCATCGAAACGCTGATCAGGAACATTGCGCGCGACTGATGCCGCGTGCCGTCGCATCGAGCCCTTTCGCAACGACATGCCCCGTATCTCGCTCGTCCCGGCGTGATAACGTTGCACATCATCGCGTCCACTCCCCCCAACCCCGGACACGCGCATCGCCTTCAAGCCGATACCGACCATGTCGCTGACACCGCTTCCCGCCCTGCTCGACGAAACCCTGCGCACCGTCGCGCGCCGCTACCGGCTGCCGCCGCTCGACAGCGCTTCGTCGCCGGCCGACGCCGCGAACCCTGCGGCCACGCTCGCGATCGTGATCGAGGAAGCGCGCCGGATGCGAAGCGACGGACAGATGCCCGACGCGGCACTGCGGCAGCGCTTCATCGACGCCCTCGCGCGGATGATCCGCGATGCAATGGACACGCACGCCGGCGATCCCGCCTTTCAGGCCGCGGTGCTGCGGCACGATGCGCCGAGCGTGCGCGAATACGCGTCGTTGTCAGCGCACGCCGAGCAGGACCGTCGCGCGCTGCACTCGGCCGTCAACGCGATCGCGCACCCGGCCAAGCTCGAGCGCAGCGCCCGCCCATGGCAACGCGACGGGCTCGCGCGGCTGCATGCGGCCGCCACCGCCGCGTCGTGGCGCGACCTGCACGACACGCTGCGGCACCTGCTCGCGCTGCCCGACATGGCGACCGACACCGCGTTCGAGCAGGACATCGTCAAGCTGAAAGACAGCGCCGCGCTCGAACGCCTGCTGCGCGTCGACGCACTGGCATCGGACGAGCACGTGCGTCGCTACCGGGCGCTCTGGGTACGCCAGGGCCCGCTCGAAGGCAGCACCGTCGCCGTCGCGCAAGGCGTCGCGTCGCAGCAGCGCGGTGCGGCCGTCGAAGCGCTGGCCGCGCAGGCGCTCGACGCACTGGCGCGCCGGCTCGACGCCGTCGACGCCCGCCGCACGTACCGGGTGGTGACGTCGATGCGCGTGCCGTCATCGATTCCGGGCCGCCACGATCGCGCGAAAACCGAATGGGACGCGATCCTGCTCGAACGCACGCGCGGCGATGACCCGGCGCCCGTCTGGAACGTGCGCTTCCTCGTCGAAGCGAAAGCATCCGCGGATGCCGCGACGACCGATCTGCCGCGGCTGCTGCGCGGCCTGAACCTGCTCGCGCAGGCCGACCCGGACACGCTCTATGCGTTCGAAACGCACCAGGGCACGGTGCGCGTGCACGGCGCGTCGCTGCGCGCGCTGACGACCGACGAAGCGACGCTGCCACGCGAAGTGCTCTATTGCTGCGATGCGTCCGCCGACACGACGCCGCGCCTGCTGGGTGCCGCGAGCCGGATGCAGTTGCTGTCCGCACAGGCGAGCCTCGAATACGCGAGCGCGCTCGCGCAGCGGCCGGATGCCGATCCGGGCGGCCTGGGTGTGGTCTGGCACGCGCTGCTGACGCTGCCGCAATGGCATGCGGTGCTGCACCAGTACCCGTCGTTGCGGCAGGTGCGCGAGCTGATGGTGGCGATCGACGACTTGCGGGCCGCGATCGACGATGTCGATGAAGGCGGTGTGGCGAGCAGCGCGTACGCGTGACGCACGACACGAACCGCCGTGCGGCGGCCGGCATGGCCCGCCCGCTCAGTTGGTGAGCACGCCGAACGGCAACGTCCATCCCGTCAGGCGGCCGCCGTCCGCCCATCGATCCTCGGCCGCATCGCATGGCAGCAGAACCGGCGCGGTCGCGCACTCGAGGGTTTCCTTCGGCGTATGGCCGAACTCCGCCTTGAACAGCCGGTGGAAATATTTCTCGTCGGGAAAGCCGTGCGCCCACGCGATTTCCGCGATGCGCCGATGCCGGCGCTGCGGGTCGCCCAGCACGTGGTACGCATGGCGCAGCCGCCGGCGCGTGATCTGCCGCATCACGCCGCCGTCTTCCTTGAACAGCTGGTAGAGCCGCGCTCTCGACACGCCGATGTCGCGGCAGATCCGGTCGGGATCGAGGTCGGGCTCCAGCAGATGCACGTCGATGTAGCGCCGGACCCGCTCGGCCAGCGCCCCGTCGATCGGGCCGCGTGCGTCGTTCAGCGCCTGCGTGGTGGGTGAAATGGCCGCGGCCAGCAGCAGCAACATCGATTGCACGATGCTCGGGATCTCGTGGGTGCGCAGATTCGGCAGGTTGCGGAACAGCGACAGCATGTGGTCGCCGAGCAGCCGCCCCACGCCGCTCGTCAGCGTCTGGCCGTGCGCCTGTGCGGCATGGCTCGGCAGCAGGTGCCTCGGCACGACCAGGCTGATCACGTCGCCGGCCTCGACCCGGCAGTCGTTGACCTGCGCGACGTCGTAGACGAACACGTCGCCGGCGCGCTTGACCAGTTCGGGGCCGCCAATGTAGCTGGCCAGCTGCCCGCCGAGCAGCAGCGTGAAGCGGATCGAATCCTGGCCGTCGAGCCGGATTCGCCGTGTGGTGCGATTGACCCGATAGGCCGGTGCGCGCGACCGCCATTGCCGCCCCGACAGGATCAGCGGGCCGAGCGCCGCGCCGCTCGCTTCCGCGTCGAACACGCCGTGGCCGCCGTCGCCATCGAGACGGTAGTCGCACAGCATGTCCTTGACCCAGACGTGGAACCGGTCCCGCTCGGGGTAGTCGATCGTGCGAAACTTGAAAACAGGGACGAATGCCGCTTGATCCATGACAGTTTTTTATCGAGCCGACACGAGAGGATAGATCGGTTCGTCGATTATCGGACCAAATTGCGCCGGTGCAAGGCCCGCGCGGCAGGTCGTCCACACAAGCGGCCGACCGGCGCCCTGCGACGGGCGCCGTCGATCTCGCCGCCATCCGCGTGGCGAATGGCGTTCCCGGTTGTCGTACGTCGGCCGATCGATCGGCGTGAGCCCCGGAATCATGAACACCGCCCTTGCCGGTCGTCGCGACGTCACTTACCCTCTGGCCGACCAGCGCGTCCTTCTTCCCGCCCCGTGCTGCACGTTGGCGATCGTGATCTCGTCGAACGACGCGAGGCCGAGCGTCTTCGCGGTCGGCGTCCGCACGTCGACCCTGTTCATCTGCGTCGGACCGCACGCGGCCGACACGAGGCCGGCGACCGCCTCGCCCAGCGCGATCCGCAAGGTCACGCGCACTGCGAGACTTGCTTCATGGCTTCGTCTTCGAATGCCCGACGCGACGCGATTACGCGCCCGGCGTATAGAAACTGGACTGGATCTGGCTGCCGATATTCGCGGCGAACCCCTGCCAGACGAGCGCCATCGCCCCCGCTGCGTTGACGGCCAGCGCCGGCCACGTTCCATCCTGCGGATCCGCCGTCGACGTGCTCCACGCGCCGTGCCGGTAGCCGGCCACGAGGAGGACCGACGCGTTCGGCGTGCCCGTGTCCTCCCAGGCGACCGTCACGTTGCCGGCCGGGTCGATCACCAGCGGCGGGTACTGGAGCGCCGCCCCGTTCAGGTGTTCCGTCAGCTTCTGCAGCGGCCCCCAGTTTCCGCTGGCGTCCGACACGCTCGCCTGCAGCACCGCGCCGCCTTCGGCCCACATCGCGGCGGCCACGCCGTTTTCGTTGACGGTCAGCATCGGCGTCGCGATGAAGCCCGTGGGCACCACGATCGCCGGGGCAACCGGCTGGGCGGGCTGCCATCCGGTTCCGGACACGTAGCGCTGCGACATCGTGGCGTTGTAGAGCTTGCCGCCCGTCACGTCGAGTTGCCCCCAGACCAGCGTGATGTTGCCCTTCGCGTCCATGCCGGCGACCGGCGAGATGATCGTCGTGAACAGGCTCGAGTTCGAGACGACCGGGTTGACGTTGGTCCAGCCGTTGGTCGCGTCGTACGTGGCCGTCCACAGCGCCGATTTCGTATGGTTGGTCTGCCGCCACGCGAGCACCGCCCGGCCGGACGACAGGACCGACAGCATCGGCCGCACGTTGTCGGTGTCGCCGGTCACGGCGTCCGGGCCGCTCTGCACCGGCATCTGGATCAGCGCCGTCGACGACCACTGCCCGGACTGCGTATAGCGCGTCCACGCGATGCGCGTATCGAGCAGGCTGATCGACTGCGTCCAGGTGACGAGCGCGTTGCCCTGGCTGTCCATGCCGGCCGAATAGGACGACCCGGCCATGTCCGGCGCCAGCGTGACCGGCGTGCCCCAGCCGCTACCCGGGCTGTACGGACGCGCCCACAACGCGTACGTGTTGGCGCCCGGCGTCCATTCGGTCCAGAACGCGACTGCCTGCCCGCTCGCATTGCCGACCAGTTTCGGCTGCACCCCGGTCAGCGTGTTCATCGCATGCGAACCGTCGCTCGTGTCGAGCCGCGTCGCGCTGCCCCAGCCCGAGCCGGCCACATGCCGCGCGCCCCACATTTCGTTGCCGTTCGTGCCGGCCGGGCCATTGGTCATCCAGGTGGCGAGCGCGTTGCCGCTCGCGTCGATGGTCACGCTGGGCTGGCCTTCCGGCCCCTTGCCGTCCACGGCCGCAGCCGTCGACCAGCCGGCCTGCGGCTGCGTCGTCCCGCCGCCGCCCGTCGGGCCGCCGTTCGATCCGCCGTTCGATCCGCCACCGGGCGACGTCGGGCCGGAAGGCGTACCGGGCGTGGTCGGCGACGACGTCGACCCGCCGCCGTTCGTGGCGACGTCGTCGCCGCCGCAGGCGGACAGCGCGAGCGCGACTGCCATGACCATCCATGTAATGGGTTTCATCGGAATCCTCTTCTTTTCGTGTGCCGGCGCACTCTCGTCTGCCGTTCGCCGCACGATGCGTCGCATCGACCGGCCTATTGATAAGCAATACTATTGAATAGGCATGGAAACCGGCGTCCGCTCGCCTTCAATCATGATCGACTCCGTCGTGCGGATCGATGCGAACGCCGCTTCCGGCAGACCGCCCCCGTCAGGCAGCGAGGACGACGACAAGTCGTCTATCGTCGGATGTCCATCACTGCCGGCTGCATCTTAATTCAGACGATCCGGATTCAAGGTGGCGTAGCGTCTACACTGAGTGGACTTCCATTTCGCCGGCCCGCATTCGATGCGGCGATCGGCCGGCCTGCGCGCACGCACGGGCAAAGCGACCGGTGCGGTACGATACGCGCCGGGGCGAAACGCCTCACCTGAGAGACCCGGCCGCTGCGGCCCCCTACCCGGCACAAAAAGAAATGCCTAAAAGCCCCATGCTGCACCGCCACCTGTTCGCCGCGCTGGCGGCCAGCCTGTTCTGGATTCCTGTTGCCCATGCCAGCGGCGACGACGGCTGCTATTCACCGACCACGCTCCGGCAGACCACCTACTCCTGCGCCAACGTGCCGATGCTGAGCCCGGCCAACGACACACGCATCAACGCGATGCTGATGATGGTCGACAGCGCCAAGGTCGCGCAGGCATTTCCCGACCCGAAGACGATCCCGGCGAAAGACCGGATCCACCAGATCATCGTGCCGTTCCCGATGGACTTCTCCGGATGGATCTATATCGGGCAGAAGGAGCCCGACAAGACCGGCAGCGCAACGGATGCCGAAGCGCCGTCGAACCAGTACGCCGACGGCGAAGGCAGCATCTGCCGCAGCATGGCCTCGGGCGCCGACGCGTTCAACGACGCACTGGGCAGTGCCGGCGGCCTCCCCGCCGATGAAGCCGCGCGCCTGCGCGCGGCACGCGCCGACATCGCGCAGAAGACCTGCGCCGCCGGCGGCGCGAGCGCCGCGTGGACGAAACCGCCGGTCAAGTCGCCGCTCGGCCAGCAGTTCGCCGCGTACCTCGACGGCACGAACGCGTTCTACCGCGCCGACTTCCTCACCGCGACCCGTGCGTTCGCGAGCGCGTCGCACAGCGCGAACCCGTGGCTGAAGGAAACCGGGCTCTACATGGCCGGGCGCGCGCAGCTGAACGCCGCGCAGGCCAACGTGTTCGACCACGACAGCCCCACGCCGACGCGCGGCCGCGTGACGAAGGTGTCGCTCGACGCCGCGAATACGGTGTTTCGCACTTACCTGAAGGTGTATCCGCAGGGGCGCTATGCGACCTCCGCAAACGGGCTGCTGCGGCGGGTCGCGTGGCTCGGCGGCAACGTCACGCAGCAGGCCGACCTGTACGGCCACGCACTCGCGCGCTGGTCGCCGGCGACGTCGAACGTGCCGCTGATCCAGCTGGCGAACGAACTCGACAGCAAGCTGCTGTTCGGGTCGGAATTCGATGCGAGCCAGATCCAGTCGCCGACCGTGCTCGCGACCGTCGACCTGCTGCGCATGCGCACGTCGGACAGCAGCGATTCGAGCCGCAAGCCGCTGACGCTGGACGACCTGCAGGCGCAGAAGCCGCGCTTCGCGAACGCGCCCGCGCTCTACGACTACCTGCTCGCGACCTGGTACGTCCAGATCGGGCACAAGCCGGACGCCGCGCTCGCGTTGCTGCCGCAGACGCCCGCGGAGCCGCTCGACTACTTCGGCCTGAGCCAGCAGGCGCTGCGCGGGTTCGCGCTGGAGGATAGCGGCCAGTCCGACAAGGCGCGCCAGCTGTGGCGCGACCTGATCCCGCACGCGACCTTCCGGTTCCAGCGCGAGGCGCTGGAACTCGCGCTCGCGATCAACCTGGAGCAGGCCGGGCTCGTCAACGACGCGTTCGCCGACGATTCGCCCGTGCAGAACGCCGCGATCCGCGCCGTGCTGCTGCAACGCTCGGCCCATGCGGACCTGCTGCGCGCGCAGGCGCAAAGCCAGGCGAACGGCGGCGCGCTGCGCGACACCGCGCTGACCACACTGCTGTACAAGGAGCTCACGCGCTCGCATTACGCCGAGTTCATCGCGGATGCCGCGCTGGTGTCCGACAAGCCGGACGATCGGTTGAAGCCGTTCGTCGCGGCCGGCGCGAGGAACGAAGACGCTTATACGTGCCCGTCCGCGCACGACATCGCCACGGCGCTCCAGCAGAATCCCGCCGATGCGAAAGGGCTGAACTGCCTCGCCGATTTCGTGCGCCTGCACCCGCCCGCACCCGGCGTCGAAAGCGATCCGGTGCCGATGTGGATCCGCAACGCAGCGACGAAGGCCGCCACGGGCATTCCGCCGACGCTCGGCGCGGGGCCGTCGCAGTTCGACGGCAAACCGTACGAGCGGATGTCGAGCTACGTGACGGTGATGGCCGATGCGCAGGCGAACCCGAACGACCGCGCCTACGCGTACTATCGTGCGATCAAGTGCTATGCGCCGGGCGGCACCAACGAATGCGGCGGCAACGACGTGCCGAAGAACGTGCGCAAGCGCTGGTTCGATACGCTGAAGGCCAGCTACGCGGGCAGCCCGTGGGCGCAGAAGCTTCGCTACTACTGGTAAGCGCCGCGTGAAGCGCATCGCGCGCGTGGCGTGCATCGCACTGCTGCTGGCCGGACGCGTCGCACTCGCCGGCACCGTCGACGCCGCGCGGTACGACGCGTTCTGGCTGTGGGCAGGCGTGAAGCCGCAGGCGGTCGTGCACGGCGCGCGCACCGTGTACGTGCTGCAAGGGCAGATCGAGGCGTCGCCGCGGGACGAGTCACAGGTCCGCGTGATCGCGCAGGGCGTGGCATTTCCGCCCGCGCCGCAGGCACGCGTGTGGCTCGTCTATCGCGCGCATACGCTGCGCTGGACGCCGCGCGTCACGCAGATCATGCTCGCGCAGCTCACGCGCTGGCGCGCGTCGGGCCGCACGATCACTGGCGTCCAGATCGACTTCGATGCGCGCACGCGCCACCTGCAGGATTACCTCGCATTCCTGCGGTCGCTGCGCGACACGCTGCCCGCCGACTATCGGCTGAGCATCACCGGGCTGCTCGACTGGAGCAGCCGCATCGATACCGACCAGGTCAACCAGCTCAGGGGGATCGTCGACGAAGTGGTCGTGCAGACCTACCAGGGCCGCCGCACGATCCCCGACTATGCGGACTACCTGCCGCGCGTCGCGCGGCTGCAGTTGCCGTTTCGCATCGGCATCATCCAGGGCGGCGAATGGGACGCGCCGCCGTACCTCGCGACGAATCCGTGGTTCCGCGGCTACGTCGTGTTCCTGCGCAACGACTGATATGACTCGCGCGGTCAATCGGGACCGCTTACGCGGCGCCCGCGATCGTGCTGCCGAGCCCAGCGAGCGCAATCACGAGCAGCGCGCCCGCCGACGACGCCGTGATCCAGCGCTGCTTGCGATGAATCAGCGGATGGTTGATCGCGGCCATGTAGCTGGTCAGGATCGTGAAATCGACCGCGATCCACAGGGCGGCCAGGATCGCCAGGCTCACGCGTGAATCCGGCGTGATGCCGACGAACTGCGGAAAGAACGCGACGAAGAACAGCAGGTCCTTCGGATTCGCGATGCCGACGAGAAAGCCGCGCACGACGCCCGGCAAGCCGCGCGCCTGCGACGCCGGTTCTCCTTCCCGCGCGTCATTGCCGTCGCGCGTGCGGCCGGCGCGCCATTCGCCGAGCAGCGTCCGGATGGCCAGCACCGCGATGAACACGCACCCCGCCACGTGCAACCCGGTCAACAGACGCTCGCTGACGAGCACGACGCCGAACACCATCAGCATCGCCCCCGCGATCATCACGAGGCTCGCGGCATTCGCGCCCACCGCGGTCAGCATCCCCTGGCGGAAGCCGCGTCGCGCGACGGTGCCGACCACGAGCATGACGACTGGGCCGGGCGTCGCGATGAGCAGCACGATCGCGGCGAGATAGGCGAACAGCAGCGGGTAATGAAGTGCCATGACAAAAAGTTGTTGGGTGGATTGACGCGCGTGCCCGCCACGGTGGCATCATCGTGCTTCAGCGCACGGGAGTGCACGGCTTTCCGAAGTATTGCGTACCCTGCGCGCTGTTGAAAAACGGAAAATCCTGCCGGATGACATGAGTTTTATTCCTGCTCAAAACCCATGAAGGCCAAACCGCTCCCGCCTGTCTACGCGCTGCGCGCGTTCGAAAGCGCCGCACGCACCGGCTCGTTTACGCTGGCCGCAGAAGAACTGAGCCTCACGCAAAGCGCGGTGAGCAAGCACGTGCGGACGCTCGAGGCGTACTTCGGCCGGAAGCTGTTCGTCCGGCACGGCCCGAAAATGACCGTGACGGCGGAAGCGCACATCTTCGCGTCGGGCCTGCGGCGCGGCTTCCGGCAGATCGAGGAAGCCTGCGTGCTGTTCCAGTCGCAACGCGACGTGCTGCGGCTCAAGGCGCCGTCCACGCTCACGATGCGCTGGCTGCTCGACGCACTGGCCGCGTTTCGCGCCACGCGGCCCGCGTTCGAGGTGCAGATCGCGAGCGTGTGGATGGACGTCGATACCGTCGATTTCTTCAGCGAATCCTACGATTGCGCGATCCTGCTCGGCGCAGGCAGGTTCGGCGAGGCCACGCAGTGCGTGAAGCTGTTCGACGAATGGCTGATTCCGGTGTGCTCGCGAGCGACGGCAACGGTCGCTCGCACGAATCCGGCGGCGTGCGAGCTGATCCACCCGTCGCCCGACCGGCGCGACTGGCGCCGCTGGCTCAAGGGCAGCGGCCATGATCTCGAGGTGGACA
This sequence comes from Burkholderia sp. AU33803, assembly GCF_002223095.1. Classification (NCBI taxonomy): domain Bacteria; kingdom Pseudomonadati; phylum Pseudomonadota; class Betaproteobacteria; order Burkholderiales; family Burkholderiaceae; genus Burkholderia; species Burkholderia sp. AU33803. The sequence continues at coordinate 463,494 of NZ_NKFJ01000009.1, read as the reverse complement.
TCACGCGCGGGCAGGTGTTCGACATGCTCGAACAGGGGATCGCGGCGGCAATTGCCGGCCACGGCATTTCGATTGGCGATCTCGCGCTGTGCGCGACGGCCATCGACGAGAAGCAGCTCGTGCTGCCGTTCAAGACCGCCGTCAATACGGGGGACGCGTACTACCTCGTCTGGCCGGACGACTCCGCCAAGGCCGCGCAGGTGCGCGAGCTACTGGCGTTCCTGGAGAGCCGGAGGCCGCGCCTGACGTTTCCGGGCATCCGCTTCAACGGCCCGGGCTGAGGCATGCAATCCGGCCGCGTGGCCGACAACGCGACGGGGCGCGACCGCGCGCCGCCGGCCCGCAATGGCGGCGCAGCCCGCCGAAGCGGGCCTGCGCCAACCCTGTTACGCCTGCACGAAAGCCAGCAGGTCGGCGTTGAGAACGTCCGCGTTGATCGTCAGCATCCCGTGCGAGTAGCCGGGGTACGTCTTCAGCGTGCCGTTCTTCAGCAGCTTGATCGACTTCAGCGCGGCATCCGCGATCGGCACGATCTGGTCGTCTTCGCCATGCAGCACGAGCGTCGGGACGGAGATCGACTTCAGGTCCTCGGTCTGGTCCGTTTCCGAAAACGCCTTGATGCCTTCGTAATGCGCCTTCGCGCTGCCTTCCATCCCCTGTCGCCACCAGTTGCGGATCACGCCCTGATGCACGGTTGCACCTTCGCGGTTGAACCCGTAGAACGGGCCGCTCGGCACATCGAGGAAAAACTGCGCGCGATTGTCGGCGAGCGCCTTGCGGAAGCCGTCGAACACCTCGATCGGCAAGCCTTCCGGGTTCGATGCGGTTTTCACCATCAGCGGCGGCACCGCGCTGACCAGCACCGCCTTCGCGACGCGGCCGGCCGGCTCGCCGTGCTTCGCGACGTAGCGCGCCACTTCGCCGCCGCCGGTCGAGTGGCCGATGTGCACCGCATTGCGCAGGTCGAGCGCCTCGACGACCGCGAAAGCGTCCGCCGCGTAATGATCCATGTCGTGGCCGTCCGACACCTGCGCAGACCGGCCGTGGCCGCGCCGGTCGTGCGCCACCACGCGATAGCCCTTCTGGACGAAGAAAAGCATCTGCGCGTCCCAGTCGTCCGAGGACAACGGCCAGCCATGATGGAAGACGATGGGCTGCGCGTCCTTCGGGCCCCAGTCCTTGTAAAAGATCTCGACGTGATCCTTCGTTGTGACGTATGGCATCGCGATGACTCCTGTGAGGTGGATGAACGGCGCACTGGCCGGCAGCCATTATCGGACAGGTTTGTTAAACGAGGATGCCAAGTTGCGAATGACCGTCGACGATGTCGACGACGTGGACGAACCCGCTACGGGCGAACGATCGTGCGGGGCCGCGCGTCAACCATCCGTCGACACCGTCACGGCCTCCCACGCGCGGATTTCCGCGTCCAGCGCCGCCAGTTTTCCACGTACGAGCCGCAGCGCGTCGCTGCCGAGCAGGAGGTGCGCGGGCGGATGGTCCGCCGCGATCGCCGCGAGCATCGCCCGCGCAGCCTTCGCCGGATCGCCCAGCTGCTTGCCGCTCTTCTCTTCGCGCGCCTGGCGGATCGGGTCGAACAGCGCGTCGTAGTCGGCGATCGAGCGCGGCGTGCGCGCCATCGAGCGGCCGGCCCAGTCGGTGCGGAACGACCCCGGCGCCACGGCCGTCACCGCGATGCCGAACGGCGCCAGCTCCTTGCCGACGGTTTCGGTCACGCCTTCCAGCGCGAACTTGCTGCCGCAGTAGTACGCGATGCCCGGCATCGTGATGTGGCCGCCCATCGACGTGATGTTCAGGATGTGGCCACGCCGCCGTTCGCGCATGTAAGGTATGACCGCCTTCATCATCGCGACCGCGCCGAACACGTTCACGTCGAACTGCCGGCGCATCTCCGCGAGCGGCGCCTCTTCCATGATCCCTTCGTGCCCGTAGCCGGCGTTGTTCACCAGGACGTCGACGGGCCCGACGTTCGCCTCGATTTCCGCCACGACGCCGTCGATGCGGTCGAAGTCGGTCACGTCGAGCACCCGCGCGAACGCCTGTGCGGACAGCGCGTCGAAATCCTGCGCCGCCTGCGCGCTTCGCACGGTGCCGACCACCGTGTAGCCGGCCGCGAGGGCCTCCTGCGCGAGCGCGCGGCCGAAGCCGCTGCTGACGCCGGTAATGAGAATGAGCTTGCCGGATGCCATGTGAGCTTCTCCCGAATGTCGATTGGAGCATGCATACTAGTCTGACGAACTCTGTCGAATAAGCCCGATTCCGCTGATTTTCTTGCACAAAACTATGAGCGCCGATCCCATTCCTGCCCGATCCCCGTCGCTGCCGCCGCGCGACCGGAAGCGCCTGGTGGCGCTGCTGCGCACGCTGGCGCCCGACGAAGGCTACAACCTGACGGCGCTGCCGAGCGTGCGCATCCTGCGTTCGAACCGCGCGCTGTCGCGCACGCCGGTGCTGTACGACCCGGGCATCGTGATCGTGTGCCAGGGCAGCAAGCGCGGCTACTTCGGCGGCGAGCGCTACCTGTACGACGAACATCACTACCTGGCGGTGTCCGTGCCCGTGCCGTTCAGCATGGAAACCGACGCCACGCCCGAGCGCCCGCTGCTCGCGCTGTATCTGCACCTCGATTTCACGATGGCCGCCGAACTCGCGGCGCAGATCGACCGCGAAGGGACGGCGGAGCCCGTGCAGGCGCCCAGGAGCATGATGTCGACGCCGATGGATGCGACGATGCACGCGTCGGTACTGCGTTTCGTCGAGGCGATGCACCGGCCGCTCGACGCCGCGGTGCTCGGCCCGGCCCTGCTGCGCGAGCTGTATTTCCGCGTACTCACCGGCGCGCAGGGCAGCGCGATGCGCAGCGCGCTGGCGATGCGCGGGCAGTTCGGAAGGATCGGCCGGTCACTGCGCGTGATCCATGCCGATTACGCGCAGCCGCTCGACGTGCCGCAACTGGCCGACGCAGCCGGCATGAGCGTGCCGAGCTTTCACAGTCACTTCAAGGCGATCACGCAGGTGTCGCCGATGCAGTACCTGAAGTCGACGCGGCTGCATCAGGCGCGCTTGCTGATGGTGCGCGAGGACCTGACGGCGGAGGCGGCCGGTTACGCGGTCGGCTATGCGAGCCCGTCGCAGTTCAGCCGCGAATTCAAGCGCCTGTTCGGCCTGACGCCGGCGAAGGAAACGCAGCGCATGCGCGACAGCTTCGCGATTCCGGAAGCCTTCGAGGATGCGCCATTCGTGTCGTCGCATTGACGTGCGTCGGCGGGCGACCGTCACGCATGGCGTCAACGCATGGCATCGCGTACCAGAGCGGCGAGCGATCTCAGGATGAGCGCCGTCACGCCCCAGATGTCCTGCGTCTGCTCCGCCCAGTACCATGCGCCTACGCGCTCGCCGTCCGTGTATTGCCGCAGCAGATCCGGATTCAATAGCACAGCGAACGGAAACTCGAAGATCTCCGCGACCTCCGCAGGCGCCGCCTCCCATTTCGCCGTGTCCGGCACGATGCCGATCACGGGAAAGATCGCGTGATGGCGCTTTCTGGTTTTGTGGATCGGCAAGCTGCCGGCCACGCGGACCGCGTCAGGCGCGAGGCGGATTTCCTCGAATGCCTCGCGCAAGGCGGTCGTGCCGATATCGCGGTCGGACTCGGCCGGGCGCCCGCCGGGGAAACTCACATGCGACGAGTATTCGCTGAGGTCCGACGCGCGCAGGGTCAACAGGATCGTCGGCTCGCGCCGCGCGACGATCGCGACCAGCACTGCCGAGAATTTCCACTGGCCATCGTTGTCCGCGAGGCGTTGCTTCGCGGTCGGCCAATCGGTGTCGGCAGGGATGCCGTGGCCTTCGACGCCACGGACGATCGCGTCCAGGAGCGGTTGGGGCGAGCCGGTACTCACCTGAGCGCCACCAGTATTCGAAGCGCCTTCGTCAGATCCCATGTCTTCCCCTTCCACGCTTGAACCTGCACGTTGCGGATAGTTGAACGATCAAATCGAATCTCCGTCGGCCAACCGGAGAACCCTGATCATGCATGAATTGCGGACCGCCCGTATGCCGCCCCTTCATCGCATCTTGCGGGCACAATGACGCATTGCATCACGACGGCATGCCGCCGCCGCTCTGCCGCGAGCCGTCGATAAACGTGGCCCCTCGGTCCGTCGACTGCCGAACCCACACGAGATTCAAATGCCTTCCTACGCCTTTCGTCTGCTGAACGTATTCGCCGAATCGACTTTCGGCGGCAACCCGCTTTGCGTATTCGACGATGCGCGCGGCATGGACGACGCGACCATGCGGGCGCTCGCGGTGCAGTTCAACCTGTCCGAAACGACCTTCGTGCTGCCGTCGGAGCGCGCCCATGCGCGGGTTCGCATTTTCACGCCGGGCCATGAGATGGCCTTTGCGGGTCATCCGACGCTCGGCACCGCGCATGTCGTGCGCGACCTGCAGCGTGCGGGCAATGCGCTCGCGCTCGAATTCAATGCCGGCGTGGTCGACGTGAGCGCGCATGACGACGTGTGGACGTTCACCGCGCCGCACGCAGGCATGCCGAAGACGGCGCCGTGCGAATTGTCCGACGCCCGGACGGCGACCTTGCTGGGGCTCGCGGAAGACGATCTGCTCACGTCGCCGATCTGGGTCGACACCGGCGCCGACCAGATGCTGGTCGCGCTCAAGGATCCCGCCGCCGTGCGCCGCGCGCAGCCCGACGGCGCCTGCCTCGATATCTGGCCGACCAGTAGCCTCGGCCGCAAGACCGCCTACGTCTTCGCGTTCGATGCCGAGCGCCCGGGGACGGTGGTATCACGCTACTTCTTCGTGAAGCAAGGCAGCGTCTCGGAAGACCCGGGCACCGGGTCGGCCTGCGCAAACCTGGGCGGGTGGCTGCTTGCGATGAAGCGTGACCTGCCGGCCGCGTTTCAGGTCGAACAGGGGGACGCTATCGGCCGGCCTTGTCGATTGCGGTTGTCGGTCAGTGCGAGCGGCGAGATCGGCGTGGGTGGGCGCGTGATCGAACTCGGGCGCGGCGTGGTCAACCTGTAGCGGAGACGATCCGGGCCGCGCCCCGGCTCATCGCGCCCCCACCCGCCACACCGTCACTTCGTGCAGCGTCTCGCCGGGCTTGAGCACCGTCGTCGGGAATGCCGGATGATTCGGCGAATCGGGAAAATGCTCGGCCTCCAGCGCGAACGCATCGGTTTGCCGATAGGCCGTCCCGCCCTTGCCCGCGACGCTGCCGTTCAATCCGTTGGCCGTGTAGAACTGCAGCCCCGGCTGCGTCGTGTACAACTCGAGAAAACGCCCCGACGCCGGGTCATAGGCGCGCGCGGCAAACGCCGGCGCCGGCTGGCCGCCCTGGTCGAGCACCCAGTTCTGGTCGTACCCATGTGCCATGACGAGCTGCGGATCCGCGTCGCGCAAATGCGCACCGATCGGCGTCAGCTGGCGCAGATCCATCGGCGTACCCGCCACGCTCGCCAATTGACCGGTCGGGATCGACGTCTCGTCGGTCGGCGTGAAGCGCGAGGCGGCGATCTCGATCAGTTGCCGCTCGACGCTGCCGCCGGCGTGCCCGGCCAGATTGAAGTAGCTGTGGTTGGTGAGGTTGACGACCGTATCCTTGTCGGTCGTGGCGCGATAGTCGATGCGGATCTGGTTGTCACGCGTCAGCGTGTAGGTCACGTCGGTCGTCAATGTGCCGGGAAAGCCGTTCTCGCCGTCAGGGCTCACGTAGCGCAGCGTGACGCTCGAACCGCTCGCGTCGCTGTGCGTGCCGGTGACCGTCCATACCTTCGCGTCGAAACTGCCGGGGCCGCCGTGCAGCGTGTTCGGCCCGTCGTTGACCGGCAGCGTCCACGTCCGGCCATCGAGCGGGAACCGCCCGCCGGCAATGCGGTTCGCATACCGGCCGATCAGTGCGCCGAAATGGATGTTGCCGTTGTACGCTTCGTAGTCGTGCAGCGAATCGAAGCCGAGCACGATGTCGGCAACGTGGCCGGCACGGTCCGGCACGTCGAGCGAGGTCACGATAGCGCCGTACGTGATGACTTTCAGCGTCACGCCGCGCTGGTTCGCCAGCGTGTACTGGCTCACCGGCTGCCCGGTCGCGGTCGTTCCGTCATCCGCGCGGCTGATCGAGACGTCGGGCGCCGCCGAGGCGAAGTCCGCGGACAGCGCGAGCGCCCCGACCGCCCAGATCGCGAGCAGCGGGCAGCGCGGCCAGATTCGTTTCATGGCAACCTCCGATACGGTGCAATCCCTGCGCGTGAGCAAGCGGCATGCCTGCTCGCGGCCACGTTTGCTATGCTGCGCGCATCGCCCGCCCGAGCCGATCGCCGCCATGAACGCCCTCGATCCCGATATCGCGCGCACGCTGCGCGCCGCCTGCGACGCCTGCTTCGGCACGACGGCCGTGTGGCCGCTCGTCGAGCGCGCGTACGGCGAGCCGCAGCGCTTCTATCACACGCTCGCCCATCTGGCGGAACTGTTCGCGCACCTCGCGCCGTATCGTGCGGACCCGCTGTGGCCGGCCATCGAGCTCGCCGTATGGGCGCACGATATCGTCTACGCGACGACACTGCCGGCGTATGCGGACAACGAAGCGCTCAGCGCGCAATGGCTCGCGCAGGTCACGCACGCGCATTGCGACGCAGCGTGGTTGCATGCGCATGCATCGCACGTGTCCGTGGCCCGCGACCTGGTGCTGGCGACGAAGTCGCACCGGCTGCCTGACAGGTTCGCCGTCGATCCGGAATTGCAGCGCGCCGCGCAAATTTTTCTCGACGCCGATCTCGCGATCCTCGCGGCCGCACCCGACCGGCTCCGTGAATACGACCGCGCGATCGCGCGCGAGTGGGCGCAGGATCCCGATGCGCCGTCGGCAGCCTTCCGCGCCGGCCGCAGGCAGGCGCTCGAGCATCTGCGCGCGCAGGCCCCGTTGTTTCGATCGGCGGAATTCGCGCCGCTCGAGCCGCACGCGCAACGCAATCTCGACATGCTGATCGGCTTTTACGCATAAGCACGCTGCGCTCAGCGTCTGCTGCGCATTCGAATGGGCGCGCGCCTGGCAGGTTCGATTGCCCGGGGCAACGGCCCACCCGCCATCACGGAAACCTGCCCGGCCCCGCATCACGACGCTCAGGTATTGTCCGCACGCCAGCGGCGAGGGCTGACGCCGGTCAGGCGCGTGAAAGTCCGCGAGAAGTGGCTCTGATCGGCAAAACCACACGCGTCGGCAATCATGCTCAACGGCAGGTTCGGATTGCGCATCCACTCCTTCGCCCGTTCGATACGCTGCACGATGAGCCAGCGATGCGGCGGCAGCCCGGTCGTCTGATGAAACGCCTTCACGAAATAGCTGCGAGACAGGCCGCATGCACGCGCCACGTCGGCCAGCCCGAGGTTGCCGTCGAGATGCTCGAGCAGCAATTCCTTCGCGCGGCGCGCCTGCGACGGCGTGAGTTTCCCGTACGTCTTTTCCCGTCGCTCGCTGACGCCGCCGTAACGGTGGGCCACGTGCGCCTGAAACGCGAGCCCGACGTGATCGATGAAGATCTGCGACGCCTCGCCCGGCCGCGCGAGCGCGGGCAGCAGCGACTGGCCGAGCGAATGGATGATCGGGTCGTGCGCGCTCAGATGAGGCGGCAGGTAAAGCCGCGGCCGCTGCCGGCCGCCGAGGTCGTCCACCGTTTCCTCGAGCAGCGGGCGCGGCATGTGGAAATGCATGCAGTCGAACGCGCCCTTCAGATCGGCCACCCAGTTGCGGTCGAGATCGTGAATCGTGACCGTGCCCGCGCCATACGGGACGAACGGCGCGCGGCGGCCGTCGAGCCACAGATCCTGTTCACCGAACGGGCGCAACTGCAGCACGATGAGATCAGAATGCTCGAGTTCGTAAGGCGCGGTGAGCCCGCTGTTGCGCCGCAGCGTCTTCAGCCGGACGATGCCGACCTGCCCCTTCGGCAACGCTTGCGCGACGATGGTTTGCCTGACATCGGCCGGGATGAAATCGGAAGAAGCGTTGTCCGGCTGGGGGGCAGTCATGAATGGAGGCGTGCAATGAACGACGACGCGCGTCAGTCTAGCAAAGCACGATGACGCGCGCTGCCCTCGCGCGGCACGCGCTGGTATGATGCGCCAGCCGCCCCTACCGGAACTCGCGATGAAGCTGTCATTCGAAGCGCTCGAAGCACTGGATGCGATCGACCGTACCGGCACGTTCGCCGAAGCCGCGGAACTGCTGCATCGCGTGCCGTCCGCCCTGACCTATCTGGTTCAAAAACTCGAGAGCGATCTCGGCGTCATGCTGTTCGACCGCAGCGGACGACGCGCGAAGCTCACGCACGCGGGTCGCATCGTCGTCGAGGAAGGCCGGCGGCTCCTGCATGCGGCCGAACAACTGGAGATGAAGGCGCAGCGCGCGCAGGAAGGCTGGGAAACCGAGGTCCGCATCTGTATCGACGAGATCCTGCCGTTCGATGCGATGTGGCCGTTCGTGCACCGGTTCTATGCGCTCGAGATGGACACGCGGCTGCGACTGTCGACCGAAGTGCTCGGCGGTGCCTGGGACGCGCTGATCTCGCGCCGCGCGGATCTCGTCGTCGGCGCCGCCGGCGCGCCGCCCGAACTGCCGAACATCATCGCGCGCCCGATCGGCGCGCTGAAACACGTGTTCGCCGTTGCGCCGACCCACCCGCTCGCCGCGCTTCCCGAGCCGCTGTCGATGGCAACGGTCGTCCAGTATCGCGGCGCGGTGATCAGCGATACGTCGCGCGAGTTGCCGCCGCAATCGGTTGCGATCGATGCAGGCCAGCCGACGCTCGCGGTGCCGACGCTCGCGGCCAAGCTCGATGCGCAATGCGAAGGGCTGGCGGTGGGCACGCTGCCTGAATGCCTCGCCGCCCGCGCGATCGCCGACGGCAAGCTCGTCGCCCGCCGTGTGACCGGCATGCGCGACACCACGCATTGCTATCTCGCGTGGCGCAGCGACGAGGCCGGCCGTGCACTCCTGTGGTGGGTCGAGCAACTCGATCGCCCCGACCTCGTCGATCGCCTCTTGCAGCTCACCTGATCGCGTTCGGCGCCGGCGAAGGTCACTGCCCCGCGTCAGACGATCGAATCGTGCACGCGTTTCATTTCCTTCTCGAGCCACGCGATCAGGCTGAATGACGCGTGTGCCTTCTCGACCGGCGGGATCATCATCCTTTCCTCGGCCGCGATGTGCTCGGTCACCGATTCGCACATCAACCTGCCGAGCTCCGGCTTCCTGCGGATCAGCGCCGACAGGTCGTCGCTGCGCAGTTGCAGGACGGTCATCGCGGTCACCGCATGCACGGTCGCATGCAGGCGCGTGCCGGCCAGCACGACCGATTGTCCGATCGCGTCTCCAGGCGCCATGCGCCGCACCTCGACGTCGCCCGCCGGGCCCGGCACGAATACGGCCGCGACGCCGGATTCGACGATCGTCAGCACGCGCGTATCCGAATTCGACGCATAGATCACGTCGCCCTGGCCGAACGAACGCGAGACCAGCGCATCGGCCAGCGCGGCGAGATCGTCACCGTCGACGTGCGCGAACAGGTCCACCGCACGCAACAGCAGCAACCGGCGCGATACGTCACGCCGATCGTGCCCGTCGTGCCCATCGCGCCCGTCCGCCGCCGCTGCCGGCACGGTGCTCGCGAGCGGCCGCCACGCGGTGCCTGCCGCGGCCAGATGCCGGTGCGCGAGATCGTACAGCGCGTTGCGCACGGCCGTCGTCTTCTGCAGCGCGTCGACGTAACCGAGGAGCTCGTAGCGGATCGCGTTGGTGCCGAATGCCTTCACGACGGCAACGGGCGCGGGGCGCGCGAGCACGTCGAGCGAACTGGCCGCCGCGCGCTCGAGCGCGCCGACCACGACCGCCGGCCGCACCGCGGGATCGACGTCGAGCGTGAGCGTCACGCCGTGCAGGCCGGACGGTTCGCTGAGGTTCACGATGGTGGCGCGGGCCGCGGCGCTGTTCGGCACGACCACCAGGTTGCCGAGGCTGTCGATCAGCTTCGTCGCCCGCCAGTTGCTCTCGACGATCCGCCCTTCGATCTCGCCGATCGCCACGGTGTCGTTCAGACGAAACGGCTGCGTGGTGTTCAGCACGAGCCCGGAGAATACGTCGTTCAGCGTGTTCTGCAGCGCGAGACCGAGGATCACCGCCACCGCGCCGGACGTCGCGACGACGCCGCTCAACGGCAGGCCGAGCACGTAGCCCAGCGCGGCGACCACGGCCGCGCCGAACACGACGCCCGCTGCGATGTCATGAAAGAGCCGCTGGCTGCGCCACGCGGGCGGCAACAGCAGATGATCGAGCAGCAGGCTGAAGACGATCGCGCATTGCAGCCACCACGCGATGCAGATGGCCTGGAGCGCGACGCGGTCGAGGCCCGCGGCAGACGCGGGAACGGCGAGCGGGCTCACGCCGTGCGCGAACAGCACGGCGGTCAGTGCGGCGAACGCCGCGCAGCGCCACGCGGCCCGCATCGCGCCGCGACCGCGCCCGAACAGACGCCAAGCGACGAGATCGGCCAGCACGATCGGCGCGCCGTAGAGCGCCGTGTCGGAAAGATTCAGCATGTCGAAACGAAGCGGAACGGAATGGAACGATGGCGACGGCAGCATGACGGTCGGGCCGGCGCCGCTGCGACGAGAGGCTGGGCGCGGGCGCGCCCGCGGCCACGCTATTCGTGCCGGCGTACCACGCCCGGCAACGCATAGCGGCCGGCCCCCGCGATCGCGATCGTGCCGAACAGGATCAGCAGCATCCACGCGAACTGCGCGTCGCGCAGCGACCAGTCGGGATGGACGAACACCAGCGCGACGAGCGTGATGATCATCACCGGCAACGCGGCCAGCCGCGGCCATACGCCGACGATCATGAAGACCGGGCACACGACTTCCGCGAAGATCGCGAACAGGATCGACAGCGTGCGGCCGAGATGAAACGGATCCTCGATGGCGGCGGCTTCCGACGTGTAGTGAAGGACTTTGGGCAAGCCGTGAACCACGAGCAGCAGCACGCTGGCGGTGACGCGCAGGAACAGCAGGCCGAGGTCGGTCGCGTGGCGGGAAAGGTCGGATTCGGGAAGTTTCATGCGGCGGTTCGTCCGGTTGAGCGGGCACGCGGCGGCGCGGGAGGCGCCGCTCGTGTCGCGACGCCCGCTTGGCGGATGGCGTCGCGATATCTCGGCGCGCGCACCGGATCGCCACGCAAGCGTGCGGGGTGGCCGCGCCTTACGCTCGCAATCTACGCGTGCCGCGCGCCTGTGTCCTTACGCCGCGCTGAAACGTTCTGAAGCGCGGCAGGCACCCCGCCGATCCACCGTCAGCCGTCGCGCGCCGGCAGCTCCGCCTCGGCCGCATCGAAGCCGAGCGCGTGCACTTCCGACCACGCGTCGTGCACCGCCTGCGTCGATCCGGCCGTATGCGCGAGCGCGGCCGCATACGCGGCGAGCAAGCGCACGCGCGCATCGGCGGCCTCTGCCGTGGTGTCGGCGTCGCGCATCGTATCGAGCGCCACGCGCGCCCGTTCGCTGCATTCGTCGACGAGCGACAGGTCGAACAGGCAAGGCACCGCCACCGCCGCGAGCGCGACGCCGAGCGCCGTATCGCCGTTCGCCGAGAATGCCCAGTCGAGCGCGGCACGCAGGTTGCCGAGCTCACGCCGTACCGCCTCGAGCCGCGTGGAGCCGCCTTGATCGCCGCCCTGCGCACCACCGCCATGCGCCGCTTGCCGGAACAACTCGAGGAAATAGCCGGCGTGCGCCCGCGCGGCCGCAGCGCCGTCGCCGTGCGCGTCGAGCTGCTGCTGCGCATACGCGCGCGTGGTCGTCAGCAACCGGTAGCGCGGCGCGCCGTGCGCGGTCTCGAGGATCAGCAGCGATTTCGACACGAGGCCCGCGATCGTATCGAGCAGGTCGGCGCCGGCCAGCCCGTTCGGGCCGACCACCGCGCGCACGGCCTCGATCGAGAAGCCGTCGCGGAACACGCCGAGCCATCGCAACAGCCGGCGCTCGGCATCGCCCAGCAGCCGGTCGCTCCAGTCGTACATCGCCTGCAAGGTCTGATGGCGCGGAAGCGCGGTGCGAAACCCGCCCGTCAGCAGCCGGAAATGATCGTCGAGATGAGCGGCCAGCACGTCGATGCCGAGCACGGCGGCCCGCGCCGCGGCCAGTTCGATCGCGAGCGGGAGGCCGTCGAGCCGGCGGCAGACCGACGCCATCAGCGACAGGCTGCGCGCATCGAGCGGAAAACGCGGATCGGCCGCGCGGGCGCGTGCGGCGAACAACTGCACGGCGCTCGCGCGCATCGCATCGTGTTCGGCCGCGCCTTCGTCCGGCACGTCGAGCGGCAGCACCGGGCACACGCGCTCGCCGTGGATGCGCAGCGATTCGCGGCTCGTCGCGAGCACGCACAGCCCGTCGTCCGCATCGGTCAGCGCGCTCGCGATCCGCGCCGCGGCATCGAGCAGGTGCTCGCAATTGTCGAGCACGAGCAGCATCCGGCGGCGTGCGACCGCGGCGAGCACCGCTTCGAGGGTCAGCGCGCCGGTCGGCTGCGCGATGCCGAACGCGCCCGCGAGCGCATCCGGCACGAAGCGCGGGCACGCGACCGTCGCGAGCGACACGAACACGGTGCCTTCAGGAAAACGCGCATCCGCGCGCGCGGCCGCTTCGATCGCGACGCGCGTCTTGCCGATGCCGCCCGCGCCGACCAGCGTCACGATGCGTGCGTCCTGCAACGCGGCCAGCACCTCGTCGACCATGCGTTCGCGGCCGAACAGCGCGCCGGGCGCGATGGACGGCCGCGACATCGCGGGGCGCACGGGCGCACCGTCGTCGTCAGGTTGCTCGATGACGAGCCGATAGCCGCGGCCCGGCACCGTCACGATCAGGTTCCGGTCGTCGGCCAGCGCCTTGCGCAGCGACGCGATATGCACCTGCAGGTTGTTTTCTTCCACCACGGTGTGCGGCCACACGCGCTGCATGATTTCGTCTTTCGATACCAGTGCGCCGTTCGCCCGAATCAACAGCTCGAGAATCTCGAATGCGCGGCTACCGATGCGCAACAGCTTGCCGTTCGAACGAATTTCACGTCTGTCGAGAAAAACGTGAAGTGTTCCAATTCGGATCATCGCATTTTCTTGATGGTGACATTCAACGGCGCACGATTTAAACCCGTTCACCGCTTTCGCGTCAATGCTACGGTATTTGCGTAGCAGAATGATTCAAATTATCAGAATGAAGCGATCGAATTTTTTGAAATGACGAAAAACGCCGTGACGATGTGCCGCACGCGCGTGGCCGCACGCACCGCCATGCGGCAGGAACAGCACGGCAGCGCACGATTCACGTGCGAATTGCCGATTCGTTTGTAAATGTGATTTCCATATATCAGACGATACGACTGCCGGTTCTGAAAAAATCGACGTATTTTCCTTTTTTTGATTCGCCGGTCGATCGAAGGCGTGCAGGCACCGCGTGTTGCGCCGGTCGCTCACCGCTCTGCACCGATGGCGGAACGATTCCCGCTTCGAGGGGGCGTGCGATCGGGCCTGGGCGAACAGCGGCCATTCGGCGCGCGGTATCGGCGAGCGTGTCGCAGTCGCCTCCGTTCCGCGGTTGGCGGCTTCACGATGTATCGCGCCGGTCGCAACCGGCTCAGCGCCGCGCTGCCGGCGTCATGGCCGGGACTGTCGCGCGGCGAATACGTCGAGCGCCGACGCCAGGATCATTTCGCGGCAGTTCGCCGGCCGTTTCGCGCCGCGCCACTGGGGCTTGTAGATCGCATCGCCGACCCGGATCGTCCCGCCGGTGAGCGCGCATCGCCCGAGCCCGCGCGCCTTCGCGCTGATCCAGCGCTGCTCGTCGTAGCGGCAGTGCGTCGGGTCGCTCCACGACACCAGCATCGACGAATCGGTCTGCCGCTCGGCGGTGACGATCGCGCTGCGGCGGCGTATGTCGCCGCTCGACGGCGTCGGCGCCTCGCCGCGATGGCCGCGGCGCGGGCCGTCCGCCGGTCGCGCGCGCGGCATCGGCATCGACCGGACGGCCGCCCCGGAAGGCGGCCCGAGCGACGTGATCATGTGCTCCCAGCGATTGAAGGCATCCATGGCGGCATATCCAGGCGAGTGACGGACGGTGCGGGCGGATCCGTGCGCGCGACGCGAAACGTGCGCGGATGATCCGATGTCGACGATAGTCGCCGCGCGCTGAAGAGTCCCGGTCGCGCGCTTAATTCTTCTGCAGCCCGGCGGACTTCCCTCCGCGACGCGGCGCGTTCAAGAAAATTCAGCCGGATTTCAGTACGGCGCACGTTGCACCGCGATACGCTCCCGACGGCATTCGTTCGTCCGCGCCGCACGAATCGGCGCGCGACGACGCGAGCAAACCGGCTGCCGGCGGGATGGCCGCGGCCGGTCGTCACCGATCCACCATCCCGCGCGGCATCGTTGCGCCGCATATTTCAGGAGTCCAGATGCACCCAGAACAGACCGACGCCGTTTCGTCGGCGCGCCGCCGCGACATGCTGCTTGCCGGCGCGACGGCCGTCGCGGCCGCCGCGCTGCCCGCGATGGCGGCCGCGGCCGGCACCCCCGCCCGCAGCGCCGCTTCAGCCCACCCAGGAGCCCATTCGATGAACACGATCACCACCCAGGACGGCACGCAGATCTACTTCAAGGACTGGGGCACCGGCCGCCCGGTCGTGTTCTCGCACGGCTGGCCGCTGTGTGCGGACGCGTGGGACGCGCAGATGCTGTTCCTCGTGCAGCACGGCTATCGCGTGATCGCGCACGACCGTCGTGGCCACGGCCGTTCGAGCCAGCCGTCGCGCGGCAACGACATGAACACGTACGCGGACGATCTGGCCGCCCTGCTCGACGCACTGGACGTGCGCGAAGCCACGCTCGTCGGCCACTCGACGGGCGGCGGCGAAGTGGCGCGCTACATCGGCCGCCACGGTACGAAGCGCGTGGCGAAGGCCGTGCTGATCGGCGCGGTGCCGCCGCAGATGGTGAAGTCGCCGACCAACCCCGGCGGCCTGCCGATGGACGTGTTCGACGGCATCCGCAGGAACGTCGCCGAGAACCGTTCGCAGTTCTACAAGGATCTCGCGGTGCCGTTCTTCGGGTTCAACCGCCCGAACGCCAAGCCGTCGCAGGGCACGATCGACGCGTTCTGGTCGCAAGGCATGATGGGCGGCATTCACGGCCAGTATCTGTGCGTGAAGGAGTTTTCCGAAGTCGACTACACGGACGATCTCAAGAAGATCGACGTGCCGACGCTCGTGCTGCACGGCGATGACGACCAGATCGTGCCGATCGACGATTCGGCCCGGCTGTCGTCGAAGATCGTCAAGCACGCGCAGTTGAAGGTGATCGAAGGCGGGTCGCACGGCATGTGCGTCGTGAACGCCGATCGCATCAACGCCGAGCTGCTCGCGTTCCTGCAGGCGTAAGCGCGCCGTCTGCCGTCGCGGTGCGCATACCGCTTCGGCAGACGTGCCGTTCAGGATTCTTCAGAAAAATTCAGCCGCGGCGCGACGCGCCGCAGGCGGACGCGCGATGAATCCATCGAGCGGCCCGCACCTGCGTCACGCGCTCGCGAGCCGATGCGCATCCTCTCCGAGAAACCGGTGCACGAAGGTCACCGCCATCGCGCCTTCGCCGACCGCCGACGCGACGCGCTTGACCGATCCCGATCGCACGTCACCGGCCGCGAACGATCCCGGCACGCTGGTTTCCAGGTGGTACGGCCGTCGCTCGAGCGGCCACACGCGTTCGAACGCCGGACAGTCGTACAGGTCGCCGCCGGTGACGAGATAACCGTCCGGATTGCGGATGATGTCGGTGTCCTTCGCCCAGTCGGTATTCGGCGCGCCGCCGATGCACACGAACAGGCGCGTGGCCGGCAGCCGTTCGCGCGTGCCGTCCGCCGAGCGAAGCTCGATCGCGTCGAGCCAGCCGTCGCCGTGCAGCGCGGCGACACTCGACCGGTAGCGGACCTCGATGTTCGGCGTGCGCTCGATCCGGTCGATCAGGTAGCGCGACAGCGTGTCCGCGAGCGACGCACCGCGCACGAGCATCGTCACCTGGCGCGCGTGCCGCGAGAAATTCATCGCGGCCTGGCCGGCCGAATTGCCGCCGCCGACGATGAATACCTGCTCGCCCGCGCACATCGGCGCTTCGCTCGACCCCGCGCCGTAAAACAGCCCCGCATTCAGAAACGCGGGCTCCTCCGGTAGCCCGAGGCTCCGATATTCGATGCCGGTCGCGCAGATGTTCGCGCGCGCGACCAGGATCGACCCGTCGGCGAGCTCGACGCGGATCTTGCCGTCGACGAACGTCGCATGCACGCCCTCGCGCATCGTCAGCAGTTCGACGCCGAACTTCACCGCCTGCTCGCGCGCGCGTTCCGCGAGCGCCGCGCCGGGGATGCCGTCGGGGAAGCCCATGTAGTTCTCGATCAGCGAACTCGTGCCGGCCTGCCCGCCTATCGCGCCGCGCTCGATCACGACCGCGCGCAGCCCTTCGGACGCCGCGTAGACCGCCGCCGACAGCCCGGCCGGCCCCGCACCGTAGATCGACACGTCGTATTCGACGAAGCGCGGGCGCGCGACCCAGCCGAGCCGCGCGGCGATCTCGGCCAGGGTCGGCTGGTACAGGCGCGAGCCGTCCGGAAAGATCACGACCGGCAGCCGGATGTCGCGCAGCGGCGCGATGCCGAGCACCTGCGCGCAGTCGGCGTCGGAGGTCAGCTCGCACCAGTCGTACGCAATCATGCGCCGCTGCAGGAAATCGCGGATCGCGTACGCGTCCCTGCTGCGCGGCAGACCGACGATCCGCACGTGTTGCGGTTGATCCATGAGCGCCTCCCGATGATGTCGATGTCGGATGCGGTTCGGCCGGTGCCGCGGCGTGGCCGGACGCATTCGCGACTGTACGCCGCCGCCGCGGGCCGCGCGGGCCGCTTCATGACAATTAAGGTCCGGCCCCGACGCGACGCTGCACAATGCCGCGTATCCCTCCCGCTTGCGGCCGCATGCCGGCCGTGCCGCGAGCGTCGCTCCCGCGCCGGCATCGGAGCGCAAGATGGCCAACGCCTGTACGCATCTCGACGAAGCACGCGTGTTCGACACCGACAAGGACGACTGTGAGGAATGCGTCAGATCGGGCAGCGGCTGGGTGCATCTGCGAATGTGCCTGACCTGCGGGCACGTCGGTTGCTGCGACTCGTCGCCGAATCGCCATGCGAGCCGGCATTTCCGTGACACCGGCCATCGGCTCGTCCGCTCGATCGAGCCCGGCGAGCGCTGGATCTGGTGCTACGCGGACGAAGTCGTCGCCGGCGAGATTCCGTCTTGACGCGACGCGCGGGGCCGCAGCGACACGGCGCGCCTGTCATCGGCGCCGCGCGCCGCACCCGGTCGATCCGGGGCCGGACACCGTTCAGAACGTTTCAGCGCCGCTTCAGGCCACGATCGCGGCCGCTGCGTAGACTGCGTTCATGAGCTGCCGCGCAGGACGGCGCTCGGCGCCCGTTATCGACTGCTGGAGTGACAACTTGATTCCCGTCGCCAATCACCGCCGCGCCGCAAGACGGTCGCGGCCGCACCGCACGGCCACGCACGGCCGATGCGCATCGTCCGGTGTTGCCGCGCATCGCATCACGTGCGCCGCACCGCTTCGCCTGGAGCGCGCATGAAGCACAAACGACTCTGGATCGGCGCGGCCGGCATCGCGATCGCGGGCGTCGCGGTCGCGATCGGCATCATGGTGCGGCCGTCGATCGCGCCGATCGATCCGCCCGCCCCCGCTTCGTTCGATCCGCAGCTGGTGCGCGCCGGCGCGCGCGTCGTTGCACTCGGCGACTGCGTCGTGTGCCATACCGCGAAGGACGGCAGGCCGTTCGCCGGCGGCCTGCCGCTCGCGACGCCGTTCGGCACGATCTATGCGACCAACATCACGCCGGATCCGGAGACCGGCATCGGACGCTGGTCGCGCGACGCGTTCGCCCGTGCGCTGCGCACCGGCATCGGGCGCAACGGCCAGCCGCTGTACCCGGCGTTTCCGTACATTCATTTCACGAAGATGTCGGACGACGACATCGCCGCCGCGTATGCGTACCTGATGACCCGCACGCCGGTTCGCGCGACGACACCGGCCAACGACCTGGTGTTTCCGCTGAACTTCCGGCCGCTGGTCGCGTTCTGGAACGTGCTGTTCCTGCGCGAAGGCGCGTATCGACCCGACCCCGCGCAGTCCGCGCAATGGAACCGCGGCCGGATGCTCGTCGACGGGCTCGGCCATTGCGCGTCGTGCCATTCGCCGCTGAACGCGATCGGCGGCGAGCAGCGTGGCCGTGCATTCGACGGCGGCATCGTCGACGGCTGGGAAGCGCCGCCGCTCAATACGCTCGGCCGTGCCGCACGGCCGTGGACGCAGGCGCAGCTCGTCACGTACCTGCGCACCGGCCGCGCGAGCGAGCACGGCGCGGCGGCCGGGCCGATGTTGCCGGTCACGCGCGATCTCGCGACGGTGCCGGTGGAGGACGTGGAAGCGATCGCCGCATACATCCTGTCGATCCAGAAGCCGGCGAACGGGCATGCGACCGCGGTCGCCGCACCGGCCGAACGCGCCGCGACGACGCCCGCCGCGTAGCGCGGCGCGGTGCTGTTCCAGGCATCGTGCGCGCAGTGCCACGGGCCGGGCGCGCCGATGCAGTCGATCGGCGAGCGGCCGACGCTTTCGTTCAGCACAGCCGTGAACGCCGATACGCCACGCAATGCGATCCAGATGATGTTCAACGGCATCGGCTGGCACGGCGAAGACACATTGAACTACATGCCGTCGTTCATCGACCAGTACGACGACGCGCAGATCGCCGATCTCGCCGCGTACGTGCGCGCGACCTACACCGATCGCCCCGCATGGTCCGGCGTCGACGCGATGGCCGCGACGCTCAGAAAAGAGGACACCGCCCGATGATTACCCTCACCGTCAACGGCGTGCGGCACACGCTGGACATCGATCCGTCCACGCCGCTGCTGTACGCGCTGCGCAACGACCTGCACCTGCACGGCGCGAAGTTCGGCTGCGGCCTCGGCCAATGCGGCGCGTGCACGGTGATCGTCGACGGCAAGCCGACCTTCTCGTGCCTGATGCCGGTGGCCGCGGTCGGCGCGCGCAGCGTGCGCACCATCGAGAGTCTCGGCGCCGCCGAGCATCCGG
Organism: Burkholderia sp. AU33803; assembly: GCF_002223095.1. Classification (NCBI taxonomy): domain Bacteria; kingdom Pseudomonadati; phylum Pseudomonadota; class Betaproteobacteria; order Burkholderiales; family Burkholderiaceae; genus Burkholderia; species Burkholderia sp. AU33803. Next base: position 444,206 of record NZ_NKFJ01000009.1, on the reverse strand, counting down.
GCCCGCTGCAGCGCGCGTTCGTCGAGCATCAGGCCGCGCAGTGCGGCTACTGCATCGCGGGGATGATCATGCGCGCGCAGGCGCTGCTCGAGCGCAACCCGAAGCCGACCGAACAGGAACTGCGTACGCACATGGAGCCGAACCTGTGCCGCTGCGGCACGCACATGCGGATCCTCGCGGCCGTGCGCTCGGTCGCCGGGCTGCCGCCCCCCGAACCGGCTTCCGCTCCCGTCACGATCAGCAAGGGGCTGTAATGAATTCCCACGACGATATCGACGAAGGCCGCCGGCACTTCATCGTCTCCGGCGCGCTGTTCGTCGCGTTCACGCTCGCGCCGGCCGCGCGCGCGGCCGCACAGCTCGTGATCGCGGACGAAGGGGCCGCCGTGCATGTGGCAAAAACCACCCAGACGCTCGCGGGCAGCCTGAAGACTAATCCCTTGCTCGACGCGTGGATCAAGATCGCGCCGGACGGCAAGGTCACCGTATTTACCGGCAAGGTCGAGCTCGGCACCGGCGTGCGCACCGCGCTGCTGCAGGTGGCCGCCGAGGAACTCGACATGACGCCGTCGCTGATCACCTTCCTGACGGCCGACACCGGCGCATCGCCCGACGAGGGGTTGACCGCCGGCAGCCACACGATGGCCGACAGCGGTTCCGCGCTGCTGAACGCGGCCGCGCAAGTGCGCGCGCTGCTGGTGGAAGGCGCGGCGAAGCGCTTCGGCGTCGACGCGCGCACGCTGACGACCGCCGACGCAGTCATCAAGGCGCCCGACGGCCGCACGATGACCTACGGCGACGCGATCCGCACCGTCGACCTGCATCGCAACGCCGCGCCCGCGTCGCCGCTGAAGAGCCCGGCGACGTTCACGGTGATCGGCACGTCGCTGCCGCGCGTCGACATCCCGAACAAGGTAACGGGCGGCGTCAGCTACGTGCAGGACATGCAATTGCCCGGCATGCTGCACGCACGCGTCGCGATGCCGCCGGTGTACGACGCGAAGCTGCTGTCGTTCGATGAAGCGGCGATCCTGAAGCTGCCGGGCGTCGTGCGGATCGTGCGCAACGGCAGCATGCTCGCGGTGGTCGCGCACGGCGAATGGCAGGCGGTGGTCGCCCAGCGCGCGCTGGCCGCCGCGTGCCGCTGGTCGCCCGGCCGCACGCTGCCCGATCGCGCCACCGTTCACGCCGACCTGAAGCGGATCTCGACGCAGCGCATCGAGATCGCGAACACGCACACGGCCACCGCGCCGGCCGTGAAAACGCTGAACGCGACGTTCCTGAAGAACTACCTGCTGCACGGCTCGATCGGGCCGTCGTGCGCGGTCGCGCACCTCGAGAACGGGACGATGACGGTGTGGACCCATTCGCAAGGCGTCTACCCGCTTCGTGACGCGCTGGCCGAGATGCTGTCGATGCCGAAGGCGAGCGTGCGCTGCATTCACACCGAAGGGTCCGGCTGCTACGGACACAACGCGGCGGACGACGCAGCCGCGCACGCGGCGCTGATCGCCGCCGCGATGCCCGGCAAACCGATTCGCGTGCAGTGGATGCGCGAGCAGGAACACACGTGGGATCACTTCACGCCGGCGATGGTGACCGAGGTCAGCGCTTCGCTCGACGCGAGCGGCCACATCGTCGACTGGAACTACGCGCTGTGGAGCAGTTCGCACAACGAGCGGATCGTCAACGCCGGCCGGCTGCTGCCGGCGCGGATGCTGGAGCCGCCGTTCGTGCCCGCGCCGTCGACGCCGATGCTGCAACCGGAAGGCGGCGCCGATCGCAACGCGATTCCGCTGTACGCGCTGCCGAACCAGCACATCGTGAACAATTTCTCGCCGACGATGCCGCTGCAGACGTCCGCGATGCGCTCGCTCGGCGCACACACCAACGTGTGGGCGATCGAAAGCTTCATGGACGAACTCGCGCACGCGGCCGGCATCGATCCGGTCGAATTCCGGCTGCGTCACATGGAAGACCATCGCGCGCTTCAGGTGATCAAACTCGCCGCGCAGCACTTCGGCTGGCCGCGGCCGCCGCGTGCGCGCAACCGCGGCGTCGGCTTCGCGTTCGGCAAGTACAAGAACCTGATGGCGTACGTCGCGATCGCGGTCGAGGTGTCGGTCGTGCCGGAAACCGGCCAGGTGACGCTCGAGCACGCGGAAGCCGCCGTGGACGCGGGGCAGGTCGTGTCGCCGGACGGGATCCGCAACCAGATCGAGGGCGGCATCGTGCAGGCCGCGAGCTGGACGCTGTACGAGGCGCTGAAGTACGACACCGAACGGATTCGCAGCTTCGACTGGAGCAGCTACCCGATCCTGCGCTTCTCGGCCGCCCCGCGGAGCGTGAAGGTCCATTTGATCAATCGCCCGGGCGCGCCGTTCCTCGGTGCGGCCGAGGCGTCGATGGGGCCGACCGCCGGCGCGCTCGCCAACGCGATCTTCGACGCGACCGGCCAGCGCATGCGCGAAATGCCGTTCGCCGGCGACGCGCTGAGACAACGCATCGACGCATAGTCATTCGGTCGCGCCCGCTACGCGCGACCGACACACCCGACAAGACGGACGGCGCCGGCATGCACCGGCGCCGCAACCCAACAGGACTGGAGCCTTCCCGACGATGGATACCTTGCTTTCGATGCGCGTGTTCACGCGCATCGTCGAAACCGGCAGCTTCACGCGCGCATCCGACACGACCGGCCTCACGACGCCGCGCGTGTCCGCGCTGCTCAGCGCGCTCGAACAGCACCTCGGCTGCCGGCTGCTGAACCGCACGACGCGCCGCATCTCGCTGACCGAGGACGGCCAGGCGTACTACGAACGTTCCGTCGCGGTGCTGCGCGAAATCGACGACATGGAGGCGTCGGTCTCGCAGGCGCGCAACGTGCCGCGCGGCCGGCTGAAGGTGAACCTGCCGCCGGCGATGGCCAAGCAGGTCGTGGTGCCCGCGCTGCCCGCATTCCTCGACGCCCATCCCGGCATCATGATCGAGCTCGGCGTGACCGACCGGCAGATCGATCTCGTCGGCGAAGGCGTCGACTGCGTGGTGCGCATCGGCGCGCTCGACGACTCGGGGATGATCGCGCGGCGCATCGGCAGCCTGACCACCTGCACGTGCGCGTCGCCCGCGTACCTGGCACGGTGCGGCGAGCCGGAGACCGTCGACGATCTCGCGCAGCACGTGGCGGTCAGCCACATCTCGGCCGATACCGGGCGCCCCCGCGTGTGGGACTACGTCGTCGACGGCGAGCCGCGCGTCGTGCAGATGTGCGGCACGGTCGCCGTCAACGATGCGGACAACTACATCGAGTGCGGCATCGCGGGCATCGGCCTGATCAAGACGTCGCTGTACCTCGTCGAGCCCTATCTGAAATCGGGCCGGCTGCGCGAAGTGCTGACCGATTTCAACGCGCCGGCCCGGCCAATCTCGGTGCTGTATCCGCCCAATCGCCACGTGCCCGTCAAGCTCAAGGTGTTCGTCGACTGGCTCGCGGGCCTGTTCGAGCAGATTCCGACGCTGCAGGGCAAGCGCGGCTGATCGGGAGCGGCGCCTTTGCGTGCCGCGCAATGCTCGATTGCGCGGCGGCCCGGTTCCGGTTTTATCGACCGGTCAATAGTATGGGCGGCAACGCGGTGCACCGTATCGCGCCCCCGGCGAACTCCATGCAGGCGCGGCGACACGGGGACCCACCTCTCTCTTCTCAAGGAGCCCACCATGTCCGCAGATTCAACGCCGCACGCGCAGCCTGCGCACGGCACCCAACTCACGCAGGGGTTGATCCTGCTGTTCGCATTCAGCTGCGGCGCGATCGTCGCGAACCTGTACTACGCGCAGCCGATCACGGAACTCATCGCGCCGGGCCTGCACATGTCCGGCGGCACGGCGAGCCTGATCGTGTCGTTGACGCAGATCGGCTATGCACTCGGCCTGTTCTTCATCGTGCCGCTCGGCGACCTGCTCGAGAACCGCAAGCTGATGATCGTGACTGCCGTCGTGTCGATTGCAAGCCTCGCCGCGGCGGCGCTCGTGCGCACCCCCGGGCTCTTTCTCGCGATTTCGCTGCTGATCGGCTTCAGCTCGGTGGCCGTGCAGCTCCTCGTGCCGCTCGCCGCGCATCTCGCGCCGGATCATGCGCGCGGCCGCGTGGTCGGCACGATCATGAGCGGGCTGCTGCTCGGCATCCTGCTGGCCCGCCCGCTGTCGAGCGTCGTGGCCGACGCGTTCGGCTGGCGTGTCGTGTTCGCGGCGGCCGCCGTGCTGATGACGCTCGTCACGGCCGTGCTCGCACTGACGATTCCGCAGCGCCAACCCGACCATCGCGCGACCTACTTCGAGCTGATCGGCTCGCTGCTGCAGCTGGTTCGCACGATGCCCGTCCTGCGCCATCGCGCGTTCTACCAGGGCCTGATGTTCGCGTCGTTCAGCCTGTTCTGGACCGCCGTACCGGTCGAGCTGACGCGTCACTACGGACTGTCGCAGTCGGCCATCGGCCTGTTCGCGCTGGTCGGGGCGATCGGCGCGACGTCGGCACCGGTGGCCGGGCGCCTCGCGGACGCCGGCCATACGGTGCGCGCGACGCTGATCGCGCTGGTCGCCGGCACGCTGTCGTACGCGATCGGGTTCGTGCACGGCACCGGCCTGTACGGGCTCGTCGTGACCGGCATCGTGCTCGACTTCGCGGTGCAGATGAACATGGTGCTCGGCCAGCGCGAGATCTACGCGCTGCACGCGGCAAGCCGCAACCGGCTGAACGCGCTGTACATGACGAGCATCTTCGTCGGCGGCGCCGTCGGCTCGGCGCTTGCGAGCCCGCTGTACGAGCATGGCGGCTGGTCGCTCGTCGCGGCGGTGGCCGGTGCGTTCCCGATCGTCGCGCTCGCGCACTACCTGCTCGTCGGGCGGCCGCACGCGCAACGTCACGCGCTCGGCTGAACCCCGCCGCCGCCCCCTTCAAACTTCAAACCGATTCGTTCGCGGGGCGCGTCGCCGTCCCGCTCCACGCCGAAGAAAAGGAGTCCATCATGTCTTCCCTGCTCAGTGCCTACGATCTGCGCGGCCTCGCGCTGCCGAACCGCGTCGTGATGGGACCGATGACGCGCTCGCGCGCGCCGTCGCGCGGGCTGCCCACCGAACTGATGGCCGAGTACTACGCGCAGCGCGCGTCGGCCGGCCTGATCGTGACCGAGGCGACCAACGTCAGCCGCGCGTCCGCCGCGTTCGAGCTGACACCGGGGCTCGTCGACGATGCGCAAGCCGCCGGCTGGAAGATCGTCACCGATGCCGTGCATGCGCGCGGCGGCCGCATTTTCGCGCAGCTGTGGCACGGCGGCCGGGTGAGCTCGCTGACGCTGCTCGGCGGCGCCGCGCCGTTGTCGCCGTCCGGCGTGAACGACGACCTCGAACAGCTGCAGGTATGGGCGCAGTTGCAGAACGGCTATTACACGAAGATTCACGCGACGCCGTCGCGCGCGATGACGACCGACGAAGTCGTCGCGGCCGTCGATGAATTCCGCCAAGCGGCCACGCGCGCGATGGCCGCCGGCTTCGACGGCGTCGAGATCCATGCGGCCAACGGCTACCTGCCGCACCAGTTCCTGTCGTCGACGCTGAACCGCCGCGACGATCGCTACGGCGGCTCGGTTGCGAACCGCGCACGCTTTCTCGCGGAAATCGTCGACGCGGTCGGCGGCGTGATGCCGCTCGGCCGCGTCGGCGTGCGGATCTCGCCGTACGCGAAGTACAACAACGTGCGCGATGCCGATCCGGATGCGACGCTCGCGTACGTCGGCCGGATGCTCGACGACGCGGGTGTCGCCTATCTGCACGCGGCCGACACCAACGGCTGGAGCGGCGAGCCCGACCTGCCGCGTATCGTCGAGCACGCGCGCCGGTCATTCGGCGGCACGCTGATCGTCAACGGCGGTATTTCGCCGGACGCGGCGAACGCGCTGATCGACGCAGGCGACGCCGATCTCGTCGCGTTCGCGCGCGCCTATATCGCGAACCCCGATCTCGTCGAGCGCCTCGCCGCACGCGCCCCGCTCGCGGAGCCGAAAAACGTCGGCTGGTACGGCGGCGACCGCGCGGGCTACGTCGACTATGCGCGGCACGACGCGGCCGAATCGCCCGCGTAACCGGCGAATGCCCCGCGCACGGCACGGGGCGTCACGCCCCCCCTTGCGATACCGGGCCCGCGCGGCCGATTCCCGCGCGGTGCAACGGCGCCGTCACGCGTCGTTCCAGCGCGCCCCCAGCACGCGCCCGCAAAAATTCGGCCGCTGGAAATCCGGGTCCGCGCGTTCGAGCACGTCGGCGCTCCACGTGCCGAACGTCGACTGCGGCCGATGCTCGACGCCGCGTGCGACCGCGGCAAGGAAGGTTTCGCGAAATCCGCTGCCGCGTGGGTACGCGGCGAGCAGCGCGGTGCGCTCGTCGTTGGTGTAGCTGTCGAAATCGGTTGCCATCAAATCGGTCGACACGGCGCGGGCCAGCGCGCGGGCGAGCGGCGACGCACGCGCGGCCACACCGGGCGTCGTATGCAGCGCGATCGCGTGCCATACGTCGTCGCGCATGCTGCGGGAGCGTCGATGCCGCACCAGCAGCGCGTGCGCGGCATCGGCGCCGTCGAGCTCGTAACGTTCGGGCGAGCGGCAGTATGCAGGGCTCAGCCCCATGTTCGCGTACATCGCGGCGACGTACAGCGCATCGGGATCGCACCCTTCGCCCGCTCGCCGCGCGGCGAGCGACGCGAACACGAACACGCGCGCGGCATGATCGGCGAGCGCGGCAGGCAACGATGCGCGCGCCGCGTCGGCCGCCTCGACCGCAAGCGTCGTGCGCGGAATGCTGACGCCGGCCACTTCGTCGGCGGTCGACGGTGCGCGCGTGTGCGCAACGTTCATCGTGTCTCCTTCCTGTCCCGTGCACGGGACGAAAAATCGTTCAAGGCAATGCCGCGCCGCGGTCGCGGCGGCACGCGCGCCGGTGCGTGCCGGCTAGCACACGGCGCAGCGGCGGCCGCACGCCTCGCAGCGGCCGCCGGCCGCGCTGGCCGTCGGATAGCGCGGCCGCGCGAAGCGGCGCCCGGGGCCGCGCGCCCGGCACGCATCGGTGCCGGGGTTCATGCACGCGTCGCCCGCCGCCGATGCGCGCGGGCTGCCGTGCCCGTTCGCACCGTCTGCAGGCGCGCCGTCGGCGACCGGCGACCATCCGGGGCTGACGGGCGGCGGCGGCGGCGCGAGCGACGCAAATTCCCGTTCCGCGTGCACGACCTTGCCGTCGACGACGGTCAGCACCGACGACAACTGCGGGATGCGCGCCATGTCGATCGTGAAATAGTCGTCGCTGAGCACCGCGAAGTCCGCGTAACGGCCGGGCACCAGCGCCCCCTTGCGATGCTCGTCGGCGGAAAACCATGCGCTGCCGACCGTGTAGCGGCGCAGCGCCTCCATCCGGCCGAGCCGGTTGCGCGCGGGATACAGCACGGTGCCGCCGACGCTGCGCCCCGACACCATCCAGTACAGCGCGACGAACGGGTTGTAGCTCCCCGCATCCAGCGCGCCGGAGCCTGCCCCGACCGGCAGCCCGGCCGCGAGCATCGCGCGGATCGGCGGCGCGCGCGTCGCCGCGGCTGCACCGTCGCGCGCGATGAACGCCTCGCCCTGGAACGCCATGCGCGGCTGCACGGTCACGCCGCCGCCCAGCGCCGCCACGCGCGCGATGTTCGCATCCGACATCGTCTCGCACCGGTCGAAACACCAGCGCAACCCGGCGAACGGCGTATCGCGGTTCACCGCCTCGAACACGTCGAGGAAGCGGCCGATCGACTCGTCGTAGGTCGCCTGCAGCCGGAACGGCCAGCGGTGGCGGACCAGCAGCCGGACGACGGCGGTCAGTTCCGCTTCGACCGACGCGGGCAGTTCGGTGCGCGGGTCGAGAAAATTCCCCAGGTCGACCGCCGAAAACAGCAGCCGCTCGCCCGCGCCGTTCGCGCGCAGGAACGCATCGCCGTCGCCGGGCGAGGTCAGCGCGATCCACTGCGCGAAGTCGTCGATTTCCCGGCCGGCGTGCCGTGCGCCCAGCGCGTACGCGATGCGCGTCGTCAGTTCGCCGCGGCGTGCCAGCGCGATGACCGCCGCGTAATCGTCCGGATACGCCAGGCCGTCGCCGCCGGCGTCGATCACACTCGTCACGCCGACGCGGTTCAGCGCGCGCATGAACTGCCGCGTGGAGTTGATCCGGTCGGCCGCGCCGAGCACCGGCGCGCGCGCGAGCGCCGCGGCCAGCACGGCCGGATCGGAGCGCGCGAGCAGCAGCCCGGTCGGCCGCCCATGACGGTCGCGCCGCAATTCGCCGCCCGGCGGATCGGGCGTGTCGCGCCCGTAGCCGATCGCGCGCAGCGCGGCCGCGTTCAGCCACGCGCTGTCGCCGAGATGCTGGACGAACACCGGCGTATCGGGTGCGATCGCATTGAGCTCGGCCACCGTCGGGCCGCGCTTTTCCGCGAACTGCAGCGCGGTCCAGCCGCCGCCCACGCGCACCCAGTGCGGCGCGGGCGTGCGCACGGCCTGCCGATGCAGCAGCTCGAGCGCGGCGGCGAGCGTCGGCACGCCGTCCCAGCGCAGCTCGAGGTTGAAGTGCGTGCCGCCGCGGATGGCCTGCAGGTGCGCGTCGACGAGGCCGGGGATCACCGTGCGGCCGTTCAGGTCGAGGCAGGCCGTGTCACCGTGCGCATGACGCAGCACGTCGCGATCGTCGCCGGTCGCGACGATGCGCCCGTCCTTTACCGCAAGCGCGCTGACGAACGAGCGCTGCTCGTCCTGGGTCGCAATCTTGCCGTTGAAGACGACGAGGTCCGCCGCGCGGGCGGGTTCCGTCGCTCTAAGCACCGTCGGACCTCCCGTGCGGACGCGCACGCCGTGCCGCAGCGCGCGTGCGTCGCATCGTCGAACGACGGAAACCCGCTGCATCGCCCGCATCGGCATGCATGTCGCGATCGCGCAGTCGCGCGGTTGCCTGGAACGCGCGCATCGCTATGCGGCCTGCTGCGCCGCGTCGGCGGCGTCGTGGCGCGCAGGCGTGCGGGACGGCGGCGGCGGCGGCGCGTCCTGGCGGACGAAATTCTGCACGCGCAACAAGCGCCGCACATCATGGGCGCGCGAATGCGGATCGAAGTGCCGCGCGACGCCGGCGACCAGCGTCGACGCGTGTGCGGTGCGCCCGCGCTCGATCAGGTGGTCGGCGAGATCCAGCGCGCCGCGCAGCGCCCACATCGCGGCGCCCTGCCCGTTCGCGGTCTGGATCGCCATCTGCAGATGACGATGGCCGTCGGCCTCGTACGCGAGCGCGACATCGGGGGCAGCGATCCGTGCCTGTTCGAGCATCGCGACGCCCGTCACGCGCAGCAGTTCCGGCACGAACAGATGCTCGCCGTGCGCGCGGCAGCGCGCGAGCGTCGCCTCGAGCCGCGTACGCGCCTCGCTTGCGCGGCCGACGCGCACGAGTCCCTCCGCATACGCGACGTTCAACGGGGCGAGCAGCCGCCGGAACCCGCTCGCCTCGACACGCCGCAGTGCAGGTTCGAGCCGCGCGAGGCCCGCGCCGGGATGACCGGCCTGGATGTCGAACTGGCCGGTCAGGCATTCCGCGTGATTGCGCCAGATGTCGAAGCCGTGCGCGCTCGCGGTCGCGCGCAGCGTCGCGAGATAGTCGGACGCGATGTCGTGGTCGCCGTAGCGCAGGGCGATCGGCACGGCGGCCGCACCCAGCACCACGCACAGCGCGAGCGCGGACGGACCGCGGCGCGCGCACTCGACCGCTTGCGCGGCGATGCGCATCGCATGGTCGGGATCGCCCTGCATCCACACGAGCCGCGTGAGCATCGTACGCGCGAGCGTCGTCATGTCGACGCCGAGCGCTGCCTGCGCGCACGGCGGCTCGCCCACCTCGCCGAGTTCGGCCGTCGCCGCTTCGAGCCGCTCGCGCGCCTGCGCGTGCTCGCCGAAATAGTGCAGCGACGTTGCGACCATCGCGTTGGCCAGGAGCCGCTGCGAGCGGTCGCCGCGCCGCTCGGCCGCGCGCTCGAAGCGGGTCGCGTAACGCAGCGATTCGTGAATGTCCGACAGCGTCAGCATCGTATTCCACAGCCCGACCAGCGCGCGCGCATCGAACGTCGCGTCGCCGACATGGGCGGCAAGACCGAGCGTGCGGTCCCACATCGCGGCCGCGGCCATGGCGTCGCCGTCCGTATGCAGCAGCGCCGACGCGCAGGCCGCGCGCAACCGCATCTCACGCGCGGCATCGACCGGGTCGGCCGCGGCCGTGTCGAAAGCGTCGAGCATCTGGCGCGCCCGCGCCGCGCATTCGTGCATCCGCGCCGGCTCCAGCAGCGCGCGCGCCAGGCTGTCCGCTTCGGCCTCGGGCACGGCCACGACCGGCGCACGCGTTTCGTCGAAGGCCATGACGCGTGCGTCGGTCGGTGTGTCGGTCGGTGCGTCGGTCAACGCTTCAGTCAGCCCGTCGGCCGGCGCCTCGTCGGGTCGCGCGGCGTCCATGCTCACCGCCGCATGTTCGTGCTCGTGCTCGTGCCCGTGTTCACGCCCTTGCTCGCGCGCGTACCGTGCGTGACGCGCCGCGATGCGCTCGAACTCGCCCTCGTTGTGCAGTTTTTCCAGCGCATACGCGCGCGTCGATTCGGTCAGCCGGTACCGCGCAGATGCGCCGTGGAATTCGACGGTCACCAGCGACTTCGCGACCAGTTCGCCGAGCACCGCGATCATGTCCGCGGCCGATGTGCCGGGCTCGGCGGCGACCGCGTGGGCGGCATCGAACGAAAACGGCCCGATGAAGCATCCCATCCGGCGGAACAGCGCACGCGCGGCCGGGTCGAGCAGCACGTAGCTCCAGTCGAACGTCGCCCGCAGCGTCTGATGACGCGGCAGCGCCGAGCGCAGCCCGCCGGTCAGCAGGTTCAGCCGGTCGTCCAGCCGCGATGCGACGACCGCGAGCCCCAGCGTCGCGACGCGCGCCGCGGCCAGTTCGATCGCGAGCGGCAACCCGTCGAGCCGCCGGCAGATATCGGCGATCAGCCGCATGCCGGCCTCGTCGACCGGACAATCCGGCGCAGCTGTGCGAACCCGTTCCAGGAACAGCTCGACGGCGGAACACCGCACGATCTCGTCGGTACGCGCGTCGTCGCCGGGCACCGCGAGCGGGCTCATGCGCAGCACCGCTTCGGCCGAGATATGCAGCGGCTCGCGGCTCGTCACGAGTACGCGCAGCGAGCCGGCGCACGACGTCAGCGTTTCGACGAGGCTCGCGACGAGATCGACGATGTGCTCGACATTGTCGAACACGAGCAGGTAGCGCGACGCAGCGAATGCGGCGCCGATGTCCTCGACGGCGGGCACGCGCTGCGTGTCCAGGCCGAGCTCGGCCGCGACGGCGAGCAGCATGTCGGCGCGCGTCCCCGCGCGCGCCAGCTCCACGAACAGCACGCGCTCACGCGAGCGGCTGCGCACCGCGTGGGCCACGCGTACGGCGAGGCTCGTCTTGCCGATCCCGCCCGCGCCGACGAGCGTGACGACCGGCGTGCGTTCGAGCATCTCGACGATCTGCGCGATTTCGGCGTCGCGTCCGACGAGCGGCGCGGGCAGCGACGCCGCGTGGGCATCGGTCGGTGCGGCGGCCGGGATAGCGGCCGGCGTGTCTGCCGCGGGCACGCGTTCCGGGCCGGGCGACGCGCACGCGACCAGCAGGTAGCCGCGCCCGGGCACCGTCTTGATCAGATCGCGGCTCGTGCCGAGCGCCTTGCGCAGCGTCGCCACATGCACCTGAAGGCGGTTTTCCTCGACGATCAGCCCGGGCCAGACCGCGTCCATGATGTCGTCTTTCGACACGACCGCCCCGCTCGCGCGGTGCAGCACTTCGAGAATGTCGAGCGCGCGTGCACCGATGCGCAACGACGCGCCCTGACGGCGAATGTCGCGCTGCTCGAAATCCACCGACAACGTTCCGATCTGGATCATGGCCGCCTCCGGGTCCCTCAGGATGACCGCCCGGCGAACGCGGCAGTCCACCCGGCAGGATGTCCGGCCCCGGCGCACCGTGGCGCCGGCCGGACACTGTTGAATTCCGCGCTGAGTGTAGACGGGCGCGCGACGAAAATCTTGAAGGAAAATGCGCTGTGGGCGGCGGCCGGATCACGCGACCGGCGCATTCGCTTGCATGTAAAAGTAGGGCGCGATACTCTGCCGGGCCGCTCGCACGCCTGTCGTGACGGGCGATGCGGCGGCTGCGCGCCACCATTGAAAGCAATTCGTCAGATTCACGAGCGGACGTTTGTGCAAATTCATTTTGAATGTTCACATGCGTCGCTAAACTGGACTCGCCATTTCGCGCGCCGAGTCACTTGCCCGGGAATTTCATGTCAGACTCCGTTACCGCAGCGCCGGCGGTATCCCCGCCACCACCGCCGAAGGACACGCTCGGCTGCGTGGCCAGCTTGCTGGCGAAGGATGTCGAGACCGCCACCGGCGGCCTGCGGCTTCACCGCAAATGCATGCGCGAAGCGCACGTGGAGCACATCGACATGCCCGCGTGCGACCGCGGCTTCCTGGTCGGCGTGTCGCTGGCCGGCGGCCATCGCCGCACGCTCTACGGGCGCGCCGGCGCAAGCGAGCGCCGGTTTCAGCATCACTCGATCTACATTCGCGATTTCTCGCGCCACTTCCATGCGGACCTGTACGGCAACTTCGACTTCCTGCTGGTCGAGCTGCCGCATGCGTATCTCGAGCGCGTCGGCCCGGAGCACGGCGGGCAGGCAATCGGCGGCCTCACGTGTCGCCCCGACGTGCGCGATCCGGTGCTCGGCCATCTCGCGCACGCGGTGGCCGACAGCCTCGACGCGCCCGGCCCGCTGAACGCGCTGTTCATCGAGCAGGTGGGGCTCGCGATCGGCACGCACCTCGTGCGCCGTTACGGCAACGCGAGCACGCGTGAACTCGACCACAAGGGCAGCCTGTCGCCGGCGAAACTGGCGCGCGCGCAGGAACTGTTGCTGGAAAAGGCGGATCTCGGCGTATCGATCGAGGAAGTGGCGAACGAATGCGACCTGTCGCGCGGTTACTTCATTCGCGCGTTCTCGCGCACCACCGGCCGCACGCCGCACCAGTGGCTGCTCGAACAGCGCGTGACGCGTGCGCGCGAACTGATCGAGACGTCCGACATGACGCTCGCCGACATCGCGATCGCGTGCGGCTTCGCGGACCAGAGCCATCTGAACCGCGTCTTCGCGCGGATCGTCGGCCATCCGCCCGGCGCGTGGCGGCGCGCACGCTCGCGCTGAAGCGTCTGCGCGGTCGCGGTCGCGCGCCGACCGCCCGGCCGATTGTTCAATCGAGGTTCATGCCGCCATCCGTCTGATCCGACAGATTGCGGCGTCAGCCCGCTCCCTCCACCTTTTCTGTGGAGGGAGCGGGCTCATCGCTTTATCCCGGTCGTCGTACCGTCACCGAACGGCGGGACGACTGCCAGCCGGGTCTCGTCCATGGTTGAGCACAAGTGACGAGGACGAGGCCGCCGCCCCGCCCCCAGGCGCTCGGAAAAAGCGTCAAGGGCGATGAAGCGCGCGGGCCCACGTCAGGGAGTCGCAATGGGTCCGCGTCGCGATGTCAGACCGCCCAGCAGGAGCACCCGAACGCGCCCCAGAAGCCCTTTGCGTCGGACGTCGGTAGCGCACTCGCCCATGCACTCGCGTGCGCGTGCTGGTGAACGTTGCACGCGTTCGCGCAACCGCACATCGCAGCGGCGGCCGCCCGTTGCAGCGGCGCGCCGGCGCGCTGCGTCGCGCCCCAGCCGCCATAGCCGCCGAACTCGCGCACGGGCGACCAGTCGGGCATCGCGGGCGGGATCGGTGCGTCGTGCGACGCGAACGGCCCCGCGCCCCACACGATCTTTCCGTCCACGACCGTCAGCAACGCCGTCGTGCCGGCGATGTCGTCCTCGGCACACCCGAAGAAATCGCGATCCGGGACCACCAGGTCGGCCAGCTGCCCCACCGCGATGCGCCCTTTCTTGCCTTCTTCGTTCGAGAACCACGTCACGTACTCGGTCCACATGCGCAGTGCCGTCTCCCGATCGAGCAGGTTGCGCTGCGGGTACATCCGCAGGCCGCCGACCGTCTTGCCGGTCACGAGCCATGCGAGCGACACCCACGGGTTGTACGACGCGACGCGGGTCGCGTCGGTGCCGGCCGAGACCTTGAGCCCCTTGCCGAGCATCTTCGCCACAGGCGGCGTGGCCTCCGCGGCTTGCGCGCCGTAGCGCTCGACGAAGTATTCGCCCTGGTACGCCATCCGGTGCTGCACCGCGATACCGCCGCCGAGCGCGGCGATCCGGTCCATCGATTTCTCGGTGATGGTTTCCGCATGATCGAAAAACCAGTTCAGCCCTTCGAGCGGGATGTCCTGGTTCACCTTTTCGAACACGTCCAGCGCGCGGCTGATGGTCTCGTCATAGGTCGCGTGCATGCGCCACGGCCAACGGTTTTCCGCGAGCACGCGCACCACGCCCTCGAGATCATCCTCCATCTGCTCGGGCAGGTCCGGGCGCGCCACCCGGAAGTCCTCGAAGTCGGCCGCGGAAAACGCCAGCATCTCGCCGGCGCCGTTGTTGCGGAAATAGTCGGTGCCGTCGTGGTACTTGACGCTCTTCGTCCAGTTCACGAAGTCTTCCTTCTCCGCGTTCGGCTTCTGCGTGAACAGGTTGTAGGCGATCCGGATCGTCATCTCGCCCGCGTCGTGCAGCTTGCGGATCACCTCGTAGTCGTCGGGATAATTCTGCGAGCCGCCGCCCGCGTCGATCACGCCCGTCACGCCGAGCCGGTTCAGCTCGCGCATGAAATGGCGCGTCGAATTGTACTGATACTCGAACGGCAGCTTCGGGCCCCTCGCGAGCGTCGCGTAGAGGATCGTCGCGTTCGGGTTCGCAAGCAGCAGGCCGGTCGGGTTGCCGGCGGCATCGCGAACGATGGTCCCGCCCGGCGGCTCCGGCGTGTCCTTCGTGTAGCCGACCACCCGCAGCGCGGCCGCGTTCAGCAGCGCGCGATCGTACAGGTGCAGGATGAAAACCGGGGTGTCCGGCGCGGCGGCATTGAGTTCGTCGATCGTCGGCAGCCGTTTCTCCACGAACTGATGCTCGGTGAAGCCACCCACCACGCGGACCCACTGCGGCGCGGGCGTCACGGCCACCTGGCGCTTGAGCATGTCCATCGCGACCGCGAGCGACGGCACGCCGTCCCAACGCAGTTCCATGTTGTAGTTCAGTCCGCCGCGAATCACGTGGCAGTGGTTGTCGATCAGACCCGGCAGTACGCCACGGCCGCCGAGATCGACCACCTTCGTCGCGCGGCCCGCGAGCGGCATCACGTCCGCGTCGCTGCCGACGGCGACGAAGCGGCCGGCGGCAATCGCGACCGCCGTCGCGACGGGGTTCGCGCGATCGAGCGTCGTGAATCTGCCGTTGTGCAGGATCAGATCCGGCTGGGTCACGGTTGCGGTCATATGCATCACCTCTTGTTGATCAGAAGCCAAGCAGCTGTTTCACGGTGGGCAACGCTTGCACGCCAATCAGCATGCCGAGCAACCCGACCAGCGCAATCAGCGGCGGTGCGGGAGAGCGAACCTTGATGGCGCTGTAAATCACGCCGATCAGCAGGCCCGCACCAAGGGAAACCAGATAAGGTTCCATGCGATCAATCTCCCGGAAAATTCGAATGCGGCGGCCGTGTTCCGATCAGCCTGCTGCGGGCGGCATGCGTGCTTCGGTCACGTCCGCTGCCCGCGCAAGGGCGCCGATGCGGCGCGTTCGCGTCGAACCCGCCGCACCGGCATCAGCGATCGCAGGCCGTCCGCGCTTACTTCGCCGGAACGGGCGCGATCGACTCGTGCGGCGTCGCGGTGCGCGGCGCGGCCTTGTGGACCATCGTGTACGCGTAGTCGACGCCCATCCCGTACGCGCCCGAATGCTCCTTCGCGATCGCCATCACCGCGTCGTACGTCTCGCGGTGCGCCCAGTCGCGCTGCCACTCGAGCAGCACCTGCTGCCACGTGACGGGCACGACGCCCGCCTGCACCATGCGCTGCATCGCGAAGTCGTGCGCGGCCTGCGTGGTGCCGCCCGACGCGTCGGCGACCATGTAGATTTCGTAGTCGCCTTCGAGCATCGCGCACAGCGCGAAGGTCGTGTTGCAGACTTCGGTCCACAGACCGGACACGATCACCTTCTTGCGGCCGTTCGCGGCCAGCGCGTCGCGCACTTTCTGGTCGTCCCACGAATTCATCGACGTGCGTTCCAGCGTCTTCTGGTTCGGGAACACGTCGAGCAGCTCCGGATACGTGTGACCGGAGAAGCTCTCGCTTTCGACCGTCGTGATCGTGGTCGGGATGTTGAAGACCTTCGCAGCCTTCGCGAGCCCGACGACGTTGTTCTTCAGCGTCTGGCGATCGATCGACTGCACGCCGAATGCCATCTGCGGCTGCTGGTCGATGAAGATCAGCTGGCTGTTGTGCGGGGTAAGTACTTCAAGCTTCGGGTTGCTCATGGCGGTGATGTCCTTTGACGCAGGGAGAAATAAGGCTCGCCGGGCCGACGAATCCGCGACGCGTCGAATACGCTGGGGCGGAAAACTCGGCAGCCGGCCTGCGTCATTCAATAGGCTAATGAGCGACCACACCAGTTAATTGTTCTGATGCTCGCGGCCTTCATGAATCCAGGCTGAAAAGATCTGAATTTCATTGAATGGACCCACAACGAACAGGCAGAACTGATAGGCTGACCCAGGGACTGTCGGATCGATTCCAGATCGGTAGTTGTCCATATTTCCAACTGCCGTCACACCATTCCATGCTTATGAAACCGTACACTGCTTCGCTGTTCGCCGGCCTCCTCGCCGGCATCGTTTACGCGCTGATCGGCGTGCAATCGCCGGCGCCGCCTGCCGTCGCCCTGGTGGGCCTGCTTGGCATTCTGGCCGGCGAACAGATTCTTCCGCTGGCGCGACGCGTGTTCAGCGGAATCCGGCTGGGAACCGCATGGCGCGACGCGAAGTGCAGCCAGCACATGTTCGGTGCGCTGCCAGGCGCCCAAGCAACCGACGCGGCCGCGAAGCGTCGCGAATCGACACCGCTGTGATCGGAAAACTCGAGCGCATGCGACCAGGACGGTCGAGGCGCTCGCGTGTGTTTCGAGATGTTCGTCAATGGCCTGCGTGAACGGCGTGTGCGCGCAGGCCGTTGCCGACCTGCCCGTGCCTGGCGTTGTTCGGTCATGCGCGCGCCGCCCTGACAGAAGCGGCGGCGCGCGCCGCGTCACCAACCGAACTTCGCTTCCACGCCGACATAGTCGGCATTACGCGCGCCCAGCGCGCGAATCGAATCGGCGAGCTGGAAGTGCACCGCCTCGACGGCCAGGGCCGTGTTCGCGTTGACGAGCCAGTCCACGCGAGCCTGCGCGTACATCCCCGTCCACGCGCCGCCCTTGCCTGCCGTCCCCGGCACCGCCGACATGCCCTGCCCGTAGATCGCATCGGCCGTCGTCTGCCGCCACTGGAAGCCGACGGCGGTGAGCACCGTGACCGAGCTGGCGGGCTTGAAGGTCAGCGATGGCTTCACGTGGATCAGGTTGCTGTATCCGGTGTAACCGGCGAGCGTGAAGTAATAGCCGTTCGGAAACATCGGGTTGAACGTGCCCACGCGCCGGTCGCCCGGGTGAGCATCGCCCGACGCGCCGTCGACCTGGATCCCGATGCGCGGCGTGCCGGCCGTCTTCGCGAACGTATAGCCGCCCAGCGCGCCGAACGCCCATGCACCGACCGTGTCCTGCCCGACGCGGCCCGTCTGCAGCATCGCCTCGACGTCCCAGTCGAGCCCGTCGGCCTTGCCCGCATAGCGCATGTCGAATACGTCGCGCCGCTCGGTGCCCGACGCATCCGGAAAGCGCGCGTTGTCGCGCGTGTAGCGCGACCAGTACGCAGACAGGTCGCCGGGCCCCGTGCCGTTGCGCTCGACGCGCACGCCGTCGAATCGCAGGTGCCGGTTCGACACGTCGTCGAACGCGGCGGCGTCGCGATACTGCACCGGGCGCGTCACGTAACCGATCAGCCGCCACTTGCCGATTTCGTAATCGGCCCACAGTGCGTCGAACGCCTGCCGCACGTTCGGGCCGTCGCGCACCGACACGAAGCGCTGCAAGTCGAACGCCATCTCCTGCCGGCCGACCCGCGTCTTCAACGTGCCGGGGCCGATCTGGTCGACATACGCGACGAACGCCTGCTCGATGTCGAGCTGGTCCTTGTCGACCGGCCCGACCGTATT
Organism: Burkholderia sp. AU33803; assembly: GCF_002223095.1. NCBI lineage: Bacteria > Pseudomonadati > Pseudomonadota > Betaproteobacteria > Burkholderiales > Burkholderiaceae > Burkholderia > Burkholderia sp. AU33803. The sequence continues at coordinate 425,836 of NZ_NKFJ01000009.1, read as the reverse complement.
CTTGCCGAACGGCCGCGCATCGACGAACTGCACGAACGCCTGCAGATGGCCGCGATAGCGCAGGTCCGCGTGCACGTTCGTGCGCTGGATCACGTAGTTGTCGTCGTGCGCGGAGCCGAGGCCGAACAGCGGCGCGTTGTTCAGCTCGAAACGCTCGCGCAGGTTCGCGCCGAGCGACAGGTAGGTCGACGGGTCGTCGCCGAGCGGCACGTATTTCAGCGCGTCGAACGGCTTGCGCGGCACGCACGGGTTCGCGAGTACCGACCAGTCCTCCTGCCAGCGGTTGAACAGCACGGTCGGACGCTTCGCGGTGCACGACCCGGCGGCGCTCGCGGCCGCCGGCGGCTGAGCGGCGGCCGCCGCTGCGGCGGCGACGGCCGGCGCATCGGCACCGGCCGCCGTCCCGGCATGCAGCGCGACGCCGCCGGCCAGCACGACGCCCGGCAGCGCGCCGCGCCACGATGGTTTGATCGGCCGGCGCACCGTTATTTCGACCGTGCGTGGATTTCGGCGACGTAGCCGCCCGGGAACTGCACAAGCGCCGCGTCGCGGCCGTCCGACGTGAACGGCGGCACGAGCACGGTCACGCCCGCGGCTTCGGCCTGCTTCAGCGTCGTGGCCAGATCGGCGACTTCATAGCCGGTCATCTCGCGCCCGAACGGGTAAGGCAGATGGCCGTCCGTCGCGAGCACCGTCATCTTGCCGAAGCCCGATTCGATACGAATGCGGCGGTACGTGTCGTTCGGCCGGCCGATCTCGATGCCCGGCGCCTTGCGCACGTCCGACACGATCTTGCCGTGCGAGAACGCGGCGAAGTCGTGCACGAGCTTGCCCGCGCGTTCCGGCGACACGTACACGCGGTTTTCCGGCACCGTCTGCAACGGGTCGTAATTCGGCGCCTGCGTGTGCCAGTACAGCTGCATGTTCACGCCGCCCGGCCAGCGGATGATCGCGTCGCGCCCGATCGGATCGGGGAACGTCGCGACGACCACGTCCGCGCCATGCGCACGCGCCGATTTCACGGCCACGTCCATGTCGGTCACCAGATAGCCGGTGCGCTCCTCGCAGAACGGATACGGGATCGGCGTCTTGAAGCCGAACACCGAGATCGTGCCGACCGGCGTGAGCACCAGTTGCGACATCGTCTGGCTCGGCGTCGGCGTGACCTGGAACACGCCCTGCTTCGACTTCTTGCCGCCGAACGTCGCGACGAAGCTGTCGGTGAAGCGGTCGAAGTCCTCCGGCGCGACGCACACGTGCGTCGTGTCGTACTGCGGGCCGACCGCGACCGCCGGGAAGCGCGCGGTGGCCGGCTGGCGCGCCGTGTCGTCCAGATGCGTTTCGTCGGCATGCGACGGGACGGCGGCCAGCAACGCGGCGAGCATCGCCGCAGACGCAGTCGTCATGCGCAGCACGTGGCGCAGGTTCGGTGAAATCATCGGGTTCTCCTTGAAGGTGGCGCACGGCGGCACGCCGCGCGCGAAAACGGGTTCAGCGCGCGGCCGGCAGCTCGGCCGCGCGTGCGGATCGATACGTGAGAAAGCCCAGCACCGCGAGCGGCAGCGCGAGCGCCCAGAACGCGGCATACAGGTACGCCGTCGCGCCGGCGCCCGCGCCGAGCGCGAAACCGGCCACCGGCGGCAGCGTGCGTTGCAGCCGCGCGCGGGCGGCGTCCCGTTCGGCCGGCGCGGCGATCGGCACGAGCCAGTCGAAGGCATCGATGACGGCCTGCGTGACGTTGCCGGTCATCACCGTGTTGGCGACCACCGAGCGCGCGGTCAGCCGGCCATGCGCGTTCTGCACGCCCATCGCCGCCGCGCCGAGCAGCCCGCAGACGATCGTCGCGGGCGCGTCGGCGCTGCCGATCGGCGACGCCGCGATCCCCGCGAACATGAAGCCGGCAAGCAGGATCGCCTGCAACGCGTACAGCGAACCGGCCCGCGCGCCGTGACCGCGCACGCGCATCCGGTGGTCGAGCAGGCGGGCGGCCACGATCCCGGCGATGAAGGCCGGAAACGCGAGCCATTTGATCAGCAGCCCCTGCCCGACCCCGGCCAGGCCCGAGCCGATCAGGATGAAGTTGCCGGTCACATGGGCGGTAAAGAGGCCGAACAGCGCGACGAAGCCGAGCGTGTCGACATAGCCTGCGATCGATGCGAGAAAGACGTCCTCGCCGGGCAGGCGATCGGGCGCGGCCGCACCGGCGGCCGTTACTTGTCCAGGTTGCATGTCGTGGTTTCCGTGGGTTTGCCGGTGGAGTCCGCTTCCTGGACCTGCGGGGCCGGCGGCCACAACCGCGCCTGCGCGAACGGAATTGCATGCTCGCCGAGCACGATGCCGGGCAACCCGGCCAGCGCGATCAGCAGCGACGCGGGAGATTGCACGCGCACGCGGTAGTCCGGCAGGCCGACTGCGATGCCAGCTCCCAGCGGGTTCAGATAGGGCATGGTCCGTTCCGGTTGCGCCGCCGCGCCGGGCCGGCCGGACGGCGCCCGGCCCTTGCGGCGGTTCGGTAGCAAGACTAGGGGGCGCGGACCTGAAAGTCATGGCGGCGAACTGAATTCTTCTGAAGCAGCGGTGGCGTCGGAAGCGCAACGCATCGCGGAAATCGAACCGGACTTGAGCCTGCACGCGAGCCTCTTCCATCCCGGCGTGCGCAAGCGGGTATGCGGATTGCCGGTGCCCGACGATCTCGACACCGAAATCGAACGGCAAGTCGACGCGTTCCCGAACGGCACGCCGGCCGCACCGCACCGCGTGGCATCCGGCGCCTCCGCCGCCCCGCCAAACGGCGCCGAGGTTGAGCGGCGGCGCACGCGTCACGCTGTCACTCAGGCCGCTTCAGAACGATTCAACCGTTGCGTCCGTGGCTTGCCCTATGCTCGACCATCATCGGGAGACATCGGATGGAACACGGATCGGGTCGCAAGGCCGTCATCGTCGGCGGGTCGGTCGGCGGGCTGTTCGCCGCGACCGCCCTGCGCACCACCGGCTGGGACGTCGGCGTATTCGAGCAATCACCGCATGACCTGGACAGCCGCGGCGGCGGCATCGTGCTGCAGCCGCCGATCGAGCGGGCGTTCGCATTCGGCAACGTACCGCTGCCGCGCGAGGCCGCCGTCGATTCGATCGACCGGATCTACGTCGATGCGCACGACCGCATCGTGCAACGCTTCGCGATGCCGCAAACGCAGACCGCGTGGAACGTGATCTACACGGCGTTGAAGCGCGCGCTGCCGGCCGGCGTCGTCCGTGCGGGCGACGCGTTCGAGCGATTCGAGCAGGACGGCGAGCGGATCGTCGCGCATTTCGCGAGCGGCCACGCCGAGGCGGCCGACCTGCTGATCGGTGCGGACGGCGGCCGCTCGGCGGTGCGTGCCCAGTTGATGCCGGACGTGCGGCCGACGTATGCGGGCTATGTCGCCTGGCGCGGGCTCGTCGACGAGCGGGTGCTGCCCGAACAGGTGCTGTATCTGCTGCGCGAGCGCTTCACGTTCCAGCAAGGCGACGCGCACCTGTTCCTCGCCTATCTGGTGCCCGGTGCGGACGGCGCGATCGAGGCGGGCAAGCGGCGCGTGAACTGGGTCTGGTACCGGCGTCTCGCGCCCGACCGGCTGCGGTCGCTGTTCGTCGCGCGCGACGGCACGCAGCGCGACGGATCGCTGCCGCCCGGCGCGATGCGCGACGACAGCCGCGCGGAACTCGTCGACGCCGGTGGCCGGATGCTCGCGCCGACGCTCGCCGCGCTCGTCGACGCGACACCCGCGCCGTTCGCGCAGGCGATCCAGGATCTCGCGGTCGAACGGATGGCGGTGGGGCGTGCGGTACTGCTGGGCGACGCCGCATGCCTCGTTCGCCCGCACACGGCAGCCGGTGTCGCGAAAGCGGCCGACGATGCGGTCGGCCTCGCGCAAGCGCTGCGTGAAGTCGGCCACGGCCGCGGGTTCGACGCCGCGCTGGCGGGCTGGGACGCCCGTCAGCGCGCCGCGAGCGCAGTGATCGCCGCGCGCGGCATCGCATTGGGCGCCCGCTTGATGGGCGCGGCCTGAACGTGGGCCGGCCGCGTGCCGGCGGGCCGGCGCAGCGCCTCGCTCGACGGGTTGAGCGCGCGCAGCACGCTGGCGCGGCCGCCATCGTCGTCGGGCAGTTGCGGCTGGCCGCGTGCCGCGGCCGGCGCGCCCTGCGCCGCGAGCCACGCGGCGAGCGCCAGGCCCGCCACGCGTGCCGTTACCGTGGCCCGCTTCATCGCGCGCTCGCCGTCGAGACGGGTGCCGCGGGCGTACCCACGCTCGCCGTCGCGGTGCGCGGCTCGCCGTGCGCGATCGCATACAGCTCGCGATTGCGCGCGATCGTCTGCGCGCTCGGCGGATAGTCCCAGTTCGGTGTGGGCAGCGTACCGTCGCGCTCCGCCTGAATCAGGTCGGCGACCACGTCGGCGCGGGTGAGCGCATGGTCGGCGGTTTGCGCCAATGCGACGATCGGTGCGCTCAGTGCGCAGGAAAGCAGGACTGCACGAATCAGGTTGTTCATGACATTCACCTCTCGAGATGGCGTGTTCGCGTCCGCAGATCAGGCCGGACATCCGCTCCGCATCGATGCGATGAGGAGTGGTGTCCATTCTGCGATTCGCGCGCTTTCCGGAAGGTGAGGCTTCGATTACGGTCGTGTCATCGAGTCGCGGCCCAGCCGTAGGGCGGTGTCGGTCAGCGCGCAACCGTTTCCGGGTTCCGCACGCTGCCCAGAAACCGCGTCAACTCCACCGTCTGCGGACGCTCGAAGATCTCGTCGGCCGTCCCGGTCTCCCACACGCGCCCCTGGTGCATGAACACGATCCTGTCGCTCACCGCACGCGCGAAGTTCATCTCGTGGGTGACCATGATCAGCGTCATGTCCTCGCGCGCGAGCTGCTCGATCACGCCCAGCACCTCGCCGACGAGCTCGGGATCGAGCGCCGACGTGATTTCGTCGCACAGCAGCACGCTCGGCTTCATCGCGAGCGCACGCGCGATCGCGACGCGCTGCTGCTGGCCGCCCGACAGGTGTTCCGGGAACGCATCGAACTTGTCGCCGAGGCCGACGCGCTCGAGCATCAGCTCCGCGATCGCGCGCGCCTGCTGGGGGTGCGACTTCTTCACCACCGACTGCGCGAGCATCACGTTCTGTCCGGCGCTCAGGTGCGGAAACAGGTTGTATTGCTGGAACACCATGCCGACCTTCAGCCGCAGCGCACGCAAGTCCGCATGTCGTGCATCGACGCGTTCGCCGTCGACCGAGATCGTGCCCGCGTCGATGCTCTCGAGCCCGTTGAGCGTGCGCAGCAGCGTGCTCTTGCCCGAGCCGCTGCGGCCGATGATCGACACGACCTGCCCGCGCTCGACGGACAGATCGATACCCTTGAGCACATGATGGGTGCCGAAGTTCTTTTCGAGACCCCGGGTTTCAACGAGCGGCATGCCATCTCCTTTGCAACGTGCGCGCATAACGGGTAAGCGGATAGCAGAGCGCGAAATAGATCAGCGCGACGAGGCCATACACGACGAACGGCCGGAACGTCGCGTTCGAGATCGCGATACCGGCCTTCGTCAGCTCGGTGAAGCCGATGATCGACACGAGCGCCGTATCCTTCACCGCCTGCACGCCGAAGCCGACAGTCGGCGCGATCGCGATGCGCGCGGCCTGCGGCAGGATCACGTGACGCAACTGCTCGACATAGCTCATCGCCAGGCTGGCCGACGCCTCCCACTGCCCTTTCGGCACCGCCTCGACACAGCCGCGCCAGATCTCCGCCAGATAGGCGCTGGTGAAGAACGTGAGCCCCGCCGTGGCCGCGACCCATGGCGGCACGTCGAGCCCGACGAGCGGCAGGCCGAAGAACACGATGAACAGCTGCATCAGCAACGGCGTGCCCTGGAACACTTCGATATAGAGCTTGGCGACGCCGCGCAGCGCCGTCGAATTCGACACGCGCATCACGAGCAGCCCGAGGCCGACGAGGCCGCCGGAGATGAACGACACGATCGACAGCACGATCGTCCAGCGCGCGGCCAGCAGCAGGTTCGCGAGAATCTGCCCGAACGTGAAATCGGTCATCGCGCACCTCGCACGCGTCGGGAGAACAGGCGGCGGCCCATCGCGCCGAGCGTGGCGCGCATCAGCAGCGCCATCGCCAGATACGCGAGCGTGATCACGAAGTACGTCTCGAAGGCACGGAAGTTGCGCGACTGGATGTAGCCGGCCGCATAGGTCAGATCGGCCACCGAGATCTGCGACATGACCGCCGAACCCAGCATCGTGATCACGATCTGGCTCGACAGCGCGGGAAACACCTTGGCGAGCGCCTGCGGCAGCACGACGTGGCGCAGCATCTGCGCGCGCGACATCGCCAGCGCGGACGCCGCCTCCAGATGCCCTTTCGGCACGGCGGCCACGCCCGCGCGCACGATCTCGACCGAGTACGCGCCGAGGTTGAGCGTCATCGCGAGGATCGCGGCCGTGTATTCGTCGATGTGCACGCCGAGCGTCGGCAAGCCGAAGAAGATGAAGAACAGCTGGACGACGAACGGCGTATTGCGAATCGCCTCGACGTACGCGCCGATCAATGGGCGCAACCGCACGGCCGCACGCGCGTCGGCACTGTACGCGGCCGCGCCGAGCACGCCGACGGCCACGCCGAGCAAGGTCGCGACGGCCGTCAGCGCGAGCGTGATCGCCGCGCCGCTCGCGAACACGCCGGCGTACTCGGCGAGTTCGCCGAATTGAAGCTGGTAGCTCATGGGAAGCGGATAAATTCAGGTTCGGACAACGACACGCGCCGCGCCGGGCATCCCGGCCGCGGCCACGTGTCAGGCTGCACTGCAATACGTCACAGCCCGGCCGGCAGCGGCTGGCCGAGCCACTTGCGCGACAGCTCGCCGAGCGAGCCGTCCTGCTTCGCATGCGCGATCGCATCGTCGATCTTCGCGAGCAGGCGCGGTTCGTTCTTGTTCACGCCGACGAAGCACGGCGAATTCTTGATCACGAACTTGACCTCGGGGCGGCGCGGCGGATTCTTCGCGAGAATCGCTGCCGCGACGATGTTGCCGGCCGCGATCAGTTGCACCTGCCCCGACAGGAACGCCTGGATCGTCGCGTTGTTGTCCTCGAAGCGCTTGATCGTCGCGTTCGGCGCGAGCTGCGACAGCGCGATCTCCTCGAGCGCGCCGCGCGTCGCGCCGACCGTCTTGCCGGTGAGGTCGGCTGGCGCACTCACCTTCACGTCGGACGGCCCGAACACGCCCTGGAAATACGGCGCGTACGCGCTCGAGAAATCGATGACCTTCTCGCGCTCCGGCGTCTTGCCGAGCGACGAAATCACCATGTCGACCTTGTTGGTCGTCAAGTACGGAATCCGGTTCGCGCTGTTCACCGGCACCAGCTTCAGCTTGACGCCGAGCGCCTTGGCAAGGAGTCCTGCCATGTCGATGTCGTAGCCCTGCGGCTGCATGTCCGTGCCGACCGAACCGAACGGCGGATAGTCCTCGGGCACCGCGACGCGCAGCGTGCCGTTTTTCGCGATGGTGTCGAGCGCATCGGCATGGGCCGGCGCGGCGGCGAACAGCGCGATCACGGGGGCGGCAAGCAGCGCAGCCAGCCAGGTGCGTCGGGGGAACGGTCGGGTCGTCGGGCTCACGGTGAATCTTCCTTGTCTGGTATGTCGTCGGGCAGCGCGCAACCGTTGCGCGGCCAACACCACACCAGCAAAAACCGGGCCATCGCCGCGAAACGCTTGCCGCACCGGCGCGAGACGGAAATTTCGGCGACCTTTCGGCGAGCAGGATTCCTCATTTCGGTGCATGAGCCGGCGCCGTCGGTAACGGTTGCCCCCGCAGCGCGCGCCGGCGCACCAAATTACCTATCCGGTTCACCCGGCGCCGAAACCCTATGCATGGATTCGAACAGGCCCAGTCCAAATTTGCATTCCGTTTGTGACCGGAATTACGGCTGAATACGTTCGCGACGTACCGTGCCTTTCGTCACGTCCGACGACTCGCAATCAGGGCGGGCGCGCGCGATTGCGCGCGCCGGACCTCCGGTACCGGTGGTCCCGATCGTCCGCGATCGGGATGAATCCCATCCCCTCCCTGCGCGAGGAACCCGTCATGGCATCGATTCCCGACCCGTCGACAACCGGCGAAACCGACAAACGCAGCTGGCTCGAATCGCACGAAGCCGGCTATCACAAGACCCTCGGCAATCGACAGGTGCAGATGATCGCGATCGGCGGGGCCATCGGCACCGGGCTGTTTCTCGGCGCCGGCGCCCGGCTGCAGGCCGCCGGCCCGGCGCTCGCGATCGTCTATCTCGTCTGCGGCGCGTTTTCGTTCCTGATCCTGCGCGCGCTCGGCGAGCTCGTGATGCATCGCCCGAGCAGCGGCAGCTTCGTGTCGTACGCACGCGAATTCCTTGGCGAGAAGGCGTCGTTCGTCGCCGGCTGGATGTACTTCCTGAACTGGGCGATGACCGGCATCGTCGACATCACCGCCGTCGCGCTCTACATGCATTACTGGGCGCCGTTCGCGGCCGTGCCGCAGTGGATCTTCGCGCTCGTCGCGCTGTGCATCGTCGCGACGATGAACCTGATCGGCGTGAAATGGTTCGCGGAAATGGAGTTCTGGTTCGCGCTGATCAAGGTCGCCGCGATCGTGCTGTTTCTCGTGATCGGCGCGGCGATCCTCGGCACGGGCATGCCGGTGGCCGGCCATGGCACCGGCCTGCATCTGATCACCGACAACGGCGGGTTCTTTCCGCACGGACTGATGCCGGCGCTGGTGCTGGTGCAGGGCGTGGTGTTCGCGTTCGCGGGCGTCGAACTGGTCGGCACGGCCGCCGGCGAATGCAAGGATGCGCGCAAGGTGCTGCCGCGCGCGATCAACAACGTGATCTGGCGCATCGCGATTTTCTACGTCGCATCCGTCGTTCTGCTGGTCTGCCTGCTGCCGTGGAGTGCGTACAAGGCGGGCCAGAGCCCGTTCGTCACGTTCTTCGGCGCGCTCGGTGTGCCGGGCATCGGCTCGGTGATGAACCTGGTGGTGCTCACGGCCGCGCTGTCGAGCCTCAACTCCGGCCTGTATTCGACGGGGCGTGTTCTGCGTTCGCTGTCGATGGGCGGCTCGGCCCCCGCGTTCCTCGCGCGGATGAGCGGGCAATCCGTCCCGTACGCGGGCATTCTGGTGACGGTCGCGATCTATGTGGTCGGCGTGCTGCTCAACTATCTGGTGCCGTCGAGCGTGTTCGAGATCGTGCTGAACATCGCGTCGCTCGGCATCATCAGCACATGGGGCTTCATCGTCGTGTGCCAGATGAAGTTCCGCGCCGCGGTCAGGCGCGGCGACGTGGAGGACGTATCGTTCAGGATGCCCGGCGCGCCCGTGACGTCGTGGCTCACGCTGCTGTTCCTGCTCGGCGTGCTGGTGCTGATGGCATTCGACTACCCGAACGGGACCTGGACGATCGCGTCGATCCCGCTGGTCGCGCTGCTGCTCGTGGCCGGCTGGAAATGGCTGAGCCGTCGCGCGCGCCGCGCGTTGCTGAAGCCGACGATTCCGTCGATCGCGCTCACGCAGAACGTACTCGAGAAGGGCGACGGCTGACTCGCTACGGCATGCGTGCCGTCTGTCGAAGGAACCGCCGTCGGGCCGCGGACGGCGGTCGCCAATCGCGCTCAGTGATGGTCGTACAGCGGGTGCTCGTCGAGCGACGCGAGCGATTGCGCATCAATGCGCTTTGCGGCGACGCTCGGTGCGGCGGCCGGTTGCGCTTGCTGCGCGGCGACCTTCGCCTCGGCGGCCTGGATATCTTCGGGATAGTTCGGATCGTTACTGACCGGCCGATAACCGGCCTGTTCGACGCGAACGAGATCGGCGCGCACGTCGGCCCGTGTGAGCGCATGGTCGGTGGTTTGCGCAAATGCGACGATCGGTGCGCTCAGTGCGCAGGAAAGCAGGACTGCACGAATCAGGTTGTTCATGATGTTCACCTCTCAATGATGGCGTGTTCGCGTCCGCAGATCAGGCCGGACATCCGCTCCCCATCGATGTGATGAAGAGTTGGATTCATTCTGCGATTCGCGCGCTTTCCTGAAGGTGAGGCTTCGATTACGGTTTCGTTATCCGACCGCCCGCGCCCGTCCTGCGCGGGCCGACCCGGTTCGCCGCACGCGGCGCGGGCCCGCAACGCGACGCGCGGGCCAATCGAGCATCGCGTTCATGCGGGCACGTCGAGCGGCCGTACTTCCGGAATCATCGCGGCCTGGCCGCGCACGATGCCCTCCGCGTCGATCAGTTGCCACACCGTCGCGCGTTCGATCCAGAACCGCTTGCCGGACTTCGTCACGCGCACGCCGCGGTATTCGGACACGAAGCCGTCGCGCATCACCTTGTCGAGAAACACCTGGCGCTCGTGTCGCTCCATCGGCTCCGCCGACAGACGGGACGGCAACGCCGTCAGTTCATCCCAGTCGTATTCGAAAATCGCCTGCGCGCGCCGGTTGCCGTACACGAACACCGGATCGGCCGACGTGTCGTGCGCGAGGATGCCGAACGGCGCCGCCTCGTAAAGCCACTCGGCGCCGTCGGAGGCGCTCATGCCGTCGGGCACGAGCGGCCGGTTCACGAGCCGGCGATACGAGTCGGCAAGAAGGGAGAAGAAGTTTGCATCGGTGCGCAACGACATCGGTCTGGCTCCTGAAATCGGCGAGATACGCGAATGAGCGAAGGTTTGCCGCCGGACATTATGGATGAAGCAGCGCCCTGCCGCCGCGCCCGCGCAGATAACAGCGTCGTAATCTTCGAGTCAGGGTCGGGTCAACGCCGCGCCGGCAGACTGCGTGCTCGTCGCATCGAATGCGCGTCCATTCCCCGCTTCGAGGAGCACCATCATGTGGATCGTCCGGCTGGCGTTACGCAGGCCCTACACGTTCGTCGTACTCGCGCTGCTGATCTTCATCGCGGGGCCGCTCGCGCTGCTGCGCACGCCCACCGACATCTTCCCGAACATCGACATTCCGGTCGTCAGCATCGTGTGGTCATACAACGGCTTCTCCGCCGAAGACATGGCCAAGCGCATCACGTCGAACTACGAACGCGCGCTCACGTCGGACGTCGACGACATCGAGCACATCGAATCGCAGTCGCTGAACGGCGTGTCGGTCGTGAAGATCTTCTTCCACCCCGGCGCCGACATCAATCGCGCGATCGCGGAAGCCGCGAGCAACGCCGCGTCGATCCTGCGCATCCTGCCGCCCGGCACGCTGCCGCCGAACATCATCACGTACAACGCGTCGACGGTGCCGATCCTGCAGCTCGGGCTGTCGAGCAACACGCTCGCCGAGCAGCAGCTGTACGACCTCGGCAACAGCTTCATCCGCACGCAGCTCGCGACCGTCCAGGGCGCGGCCGTGCCGTTGCCGTTCGGCGGCAAGATCCGCCAGATCGTCGTCGATCTCGACACGCGTGCGCTGCAGGCGAAGGGCCTCGCGCCGATCGACGTGGTGAACGCGATCAACGCGCAGAACCTGATCCTGCCCGGCGGCACCGCGAAGATCGGCACGCACGAGTACGACGTGCAGATGAACGGCAGCACGCAGACGGCGGCCGCGCTGAACGACCTGCCGGTGAAGACGATCGGCGGCAACGTCGTCTATGTGCGCGACGTCGCCCACGTGCGCGACGGCTACGCGCCGCAGACCAACATCGTGCGCGTGGACGGCAAGCGCGCGGCGCTGCTGACCGTCGAGAAAACGGGCAGCGCGTCGACGCTGACGATCATCGACCAGGTGAAGGCGATGCTGCCGAAGATCGCGGCCGGGCTGCCGAAGGCGCTGCACATTTCGCCGCTCGACGACCAGTCGGTGTTCGTGAAGGCGGCGGTCCAGGGTGTCGTGCGCGAAGCGCTGATCGCCGCCTGCCTGACCGCGCTGATGATCCTGTTGTTCCTCGGCAGCTGGCGCGCGACGCTGATCATCGCGATCACGATCCCGCTCGCGGTGCTCACGTCGCTGCTCGCACTCGCCGTGCTCGGCCAGACCATCAACATCATGACGCTCGGCGGGCTCGCGCTCGCGGTCGGGATCCTGGTGGACGACGCGACCGTCGCGATCGAGAACATCACGCATCATCTCGAAGGGGGCGCGCCGCTCGAGGAGGCCATTCTGACTGGCGCGGGCGAAATCGCGGTGCCGACCTTCGTGTCGACGCTGTCGATCTGCATCGTGTTCGTGCCGATGTTCCTGCTCACCGGCGTCGCACGCTACCTGTTCGTGCCGCTGGCTGAAGCGGTGATCTTCGCGATGATCGCGTCGTACTTCTTCTCGCGCACGCTGGTGCCGACGCTCGCGATGGCGCTGATGCGCGCAAAGGGCCACGGCCGGCCGCCGCGCGGCGTGTTCGCCCGCCTCGTGCGCTTCCAGGCCGCGTTCGAACATCGCTTCGAGGCCGTCCGGCTGCGCTATCGCGCGCTGCTCGCCGCGGCGATCGCGCGGCGCCGCCGCTTTGCGGCCGCGTTCCTGCTCGCCTGCGTCGCATCGACCGGCCTGTTCGCGTTCGCCGGCCAGGACTTCTTTCCGTCGGTCGATACCGGCGAGATCCGTTTGCACCTGCGCGCGCCGACCGGCACGCGGATCGAGGAAACCGCACGGCTGACCGACGAAGTCGAAGCAACGATCCGCAACGTGATTCCGACGACCGAACTCGCAGGCGTGCTCGACAACATCGGCGTGCCGGTGAGCGGGATCAACCTCACGTACGACGCGTCCGACCCGATCGGCGCCGGGGACGCCGACGTGCTGATCACGCTGAAGCCGAACCATGCGTCCACGGCTGCGTACGTCGCGAAGCTGCGCAACGTGCTCGCGCAGTCGTTCCCCGGCGTGACGTTCGCGTTCCTGCCGGCCGACATCGTCAGCCAGATCCTCAATTTCGGGCTGCCCGCGCCGATCGACATCCAGATCGTCGGCAACCAGCTCGACCAGAACCGCGCGGTCGCGAACGCGCTGCTCGCGAAACTGCGCGGCGTGCGCGGGCTCGTCGACGCGCGCATCCAGCAACCCGGCGACGAACCGGCGATCGACGTGAACGTCGACCGCACCAAGGCGATCCTGGCCGGGCTGCAGCAGCGCGACGTCGCGCAGAACCTGCTGATCGCGCTGTCCGGCAGCTCGCAGACCACGCCGAACTTCTGGCTCGATCCGCGCAACGGCGTCAGCTATCCGGTGCTCGTGCAGACGCCGCAGTACACGGTGAATTCGCTGCAGGCGCTCGCGAACGTGCCGCTGCCCGCCGGCACCGCCCGCGCGCCGCAGACGCCGGCCGGCGGCCCGGCGGCCGGCGCACCCGCGCAGAACCTGCTCGGCACGCTCGGCAGCTTCTCGCGCACGACGCAGCAGGCGGTCGTGTCGCACTACAACGTGCAGCCGGTGCTCGACCTCTTCGCGTCGGTGCAGGGGCGCGACCTCGGCGGCGTCACAGCCGACGTGACGACACTCGTCGAAGAAGCCCGCGCGCAGCTGCCGCCCGGCTCGTCGATCGTGCTGCGCGGCCAGGTGCAGGCGATGCACGAATCGTTCGCCGGCCTGCTCGGCGGCCTCGTGCTCGCGATCGCGCTCGTCTACCTGCTGATGGTCGTCAATTTCCAGTCGTGGCTCGACCCGCTCGTGATCGTCGGCGGCCTGCCCGCGTCGCTCGCCGGCATCGCGTGGATGCTGTTCGTCACGCGCACGACGCTGTCCGTGCCGGCGCTGACGGGCACGATCCTGTGCATCGGCATCGCGACCGCGAACAGCATCCTCGTCGTGAACACGGCGCGCGAACTGCTCGCCGGCGGCGCGCCGCCGTGGCAGGCCGCGCTGGACGCCGGGTTCAGCCGCTTCCGCCCGGTGCTGATGACCGCGCTCGCGATGCTGATCGGGATGTTGCCGATGGCGCTCGGCCTCGGCGACGGCGGCGAGCAGAACGCGCCGCTCGGCCGCGCGGTGATCGGCGGGCTCGCGTTCGGCACGGTGTCGACGCTGCTGTTCGTGCCGGTCGTGTTCGGCTTCGTCCACGCGTGGCTCGACCGGCGTCGCGAGGCTGCGGCCGCACGGCGCGCGCAGCCCACCCCCGATACGCCGGCGCTCGGCTGATCGCGCCGCCGCCCTTTCATCCGATTCGTCCACCCTCGAGCCCCCATCATGAACGACTCGATCGAACCCCTCGCCCCGCCGGCCGCCGACGCGGCCCACCCTGCCGGAAGCACGATCGAACGCGCGGCCGTCCCGCCCGACTCCCGCGAGGCGGCGCCCGACGCGCCGCGCCGCCGACGCGCCGGCCGACTGACCGTGCCGCTCGCCGCCATCGCGCTCGCCGTCGCGCTGCTCGCGACCGGTATCGTGCCGCGCATCGATGCGCGCGCCGCGCAGCGCGCGCAGGTGGCCGCGCAGCAAGCGCTGCCGGTATCGGTGATCGCGCCCGGCACGGCGCCCGCCGACCAGACGCTGACGCTGCCCGGTTCGGTGATGCCGTTCGCGGAAGCGTCGATCTACGCGCGCACCAGCGGCTATATCGCGCACTGGAGCGCGGATCTCGGCACGCACGTGAAGGCCGGCCAGCCGCTCGCGCAGATCGCCGCGCCCGATCTCGACGCGCAGCTGCGCCAGGCGCGCGCCGACGCGGCCACCGCGCAGGCGAACTACGACTATGCGAAATCGACCGCGCAGCGCTGGCAGGACATGCTGAAATCGCAATCGGTGTCGCAGCAGGACACCGATACGAAGGTGGCCGACATGAACGCGAAGCGTGCGATGCTCGCGTCCGCGCAGGCGAACGTCGCGCACCTGAACGAGCTGGTGTCGTACGAAGCGGTCAGCGCGCCGTTCGACGGCGTGATCACCGCGCGCAACGTCGACGTCGGCACGCTCGTCACCGCGGGCGGTACGCCGGGCAGCCCCGGCTTGTCCGGCGAACTGTTCCATCTGGCGCAAACCGGCACGCTGCGCGTGTTCGTCGACGTGCCGCAGGACAGCGCGGCCGACGTCTCGACCGGCACGCCGGTCTACCTGACCACGCAGCAGTATCCGGGGCGGCACTTTGCCGCGCGCGTCGCCCGCACGGCCGGCGCGATCGACCCGGTCACGCGCACGCTGCGCGTCGAGATCGACGTCGACAACGCCGACGGCGCGCTGCTACCCGGTGCGTATGCGCAGGCGCACCTCGTCGTCGCGAGCGCCGCGCCCGCCCTCGAGCTGCCCGTCAGCGCGCTGCTGTTCCGGCCGGACGGCGTGACGGTGGCGACCGTCGCCGCGAACGGACGCACCGCGCTCAAGCGCGTGCAGATCGGGCGCGATTTCGGCACACGCGTCGAGATCGTCTCGGGGCTCGCGGCAGGCGATCGCGTGATCGACAACCCGGGCGATGCGATCACCGCCGGCGAAGTCGTGAAGATCGTGTCGATCGCGCATGCGGCGGCACCGGTTGCCGCTTCGTCCGCGCAAAGCGCGCAACCCGTGCCCGCGAGCGGTGCGGGCGGCTTGCCGCCGATGCGCGCGAGCAGCGCAGCACCGGCCGCGCCGGCCGCATCGACACCCGCCGCGGCGCCCGCACGCGGCTGACCTATCGAAGCCCCCTGACGAGAGATCTGCCATGCGCCTCGCTCATCCGCTCCCGTTCGCCCGCCGCGCCGTCGCGCTCGGCGCCGCCGCGGCATTGGCCGCGTTGACCGCCTGTACGACGCTGCCGCCGTATTCACCGCCCGCGGTCGCCGTGCCGGCGCACTACGCGGGCGCACCGGCCACGCAAGCCGGCTGGCACGTCGCGATGCCGGCCGACGCCGCCGCGCGCGGCGCGTGGTGGACCGTGTTCGGCGACGCCGACCTGAACGCGCTCGAAGCGCGCGTCGACGTATCGAACCAGACGGTGAAGAAAGCGCTCGCCGATTTGCAGCAGGCCCGCGAGATGGTCGACTACCAGCATGCGGGGTTCCTGCCGACGATCACCGCGGGCGCCGCGCAAAGCCGCGCACGCGTGTCGCAGAACCGGCTCGGCTCGTCGCTGGCCGGCAAGACCACGCCCGACTATCAGGCCGGCGTGGCCGCGAACTGGGAGCCCGACGTTTTCGGCCGCGTGCGCGATGCGGTGGCGGGCGCGCAGGCGAACGCCGCCGCGAGCGCGGCCGACCTGCAGGCCGTGAAGCTGTCGGTGACTGCCGAGCTGGCGACCGACTATTTCGCGCTGCGCTCGCTCGACACGCAGAAGCAGTTGCTCGACGACACGGTGCACGCGTACGCGGACGCACTGGCGCTGCTGAAGCAGCAGCTCGCGGCCGGCGCGATCGACGCGTCGGCGGTCGCGCAGGCCGACACGCAGCTCGAAGCGACGCGCACGCAGGACACCGACATCGACGCGGCGCGCGCGCAGCTCCAGCATGCGATTGCAACGCTGGTCGGCGAAAGCGCGTCGACGTTCGCTCTGCCGCCGCGCGTGCAGTCGTACGACGTACCGGCCATCCCGCCCGGCGTGCCGTCACAACTGCTCGAACGGCGGCCCGACATCGCGGCGGCCGAGCGCCGCGTCGCGGCCGCGAATGCGCAGATCGGTGAAGCGCGCGCGGCGTTCTTTCCGGACCTGGTGCTGTCGGCGAGCGCCGGGCTCGAAAGTTCGTTCTTCGCGCCGTGGCTCACCGCACCGAGCCTGTTCTGGTCGCTCGGCCCGCAGCTCGCCGGCACGCTGTTCGACGGCGGGCGCCGCAGTGCGTCGCTGCGCGGCGCGCATGCGCAATACGACGGCGCGGTCGCCGATTACCGGCAAACCGTGCTGGTGGCGTTCCAGCAGGTCGAGGATCAGTTGTCGTCGCTCGATGCGCTCGCGTCGGAGGCGCGCAGCCAGCAGCGCGCGACCGATGCGGCCGACCTGTCGCTGCGGCTGACGACGAACCGGTTCAATGCAGGCGCCGTCAGCTATCTGGATGTCGTCACCGCACAGACGATCGCGCTGACGAACCGGCGCACGGCCGACCAGATCGCCGCGCGGCGAATGGAGGCCGAGGTCGGGTTGTTGAAGGCGTTGGGCGGTGGCTGGCAGGCGGAGCCGGCGCCCGGCGCGGCGGCGCAGGCGCAGACGGGCATCGCAAACGGCGCGGCCGCCGCGCCGCACGAACCCGCCGTCACGCTGCCGACGGCCGGCTGAACGTGAGCATGAAACGCGTGCCGGCCGCATCGCTTTCGACGCGGGCGGAACCGCCGTGCAGCTCCATCACCGACCGCACGATCGCGAGGCCGAGCCCGGCCGTGCCGCCCGGCGCACCGCCGCTGCGCGCCGGGTCGCCGCGCACGAACCGGTCGAAGATCCGCGGCAGCAGCGCGGGATCGATCGGCTCGCCCGGATTCGCGACGACGACGCGCACCGCATCCGGCGCTTCGTCGACGGCGAGCGTGATGACCCCGCCAGCCGGCGTATACCGCAGCGCGTTCGCGAGCAGGTTGCCGATCGCGCGGCGAAACAGCTCGACGTCGGCGGTCAGCCGCCCCTGCCCGTCGACGCGCAGCGTCGAGCCTGCTTCGTCAGCGAGCCCCTCGAAATACCCGGCGATGCGTTCGAGTTCGTCTCGCACGTCGAACGCCCGCTGCCGCGTGACGAAGCTCGGATGCTCGGCGCGCGCGAGGAACAACACGTTGTCGATCATCCGCGCGAGCCGATCGTATTCCTCGAGATGCGATTCGAGCAGCGCCTGGTATTCATCGGCCGGCCGCGGCCGCGCGAGCGCGACTTCGGTGGCGCCGCGCATGTTGTTCAGCGGCGTCCGCAGGTCGTGCGCGAGATCGGCGCTGAATTGCGACAGATGCGAGAACGCCTGCTGCAGGCGGCCGAGCATCGCATTCTGCGCATCGACGAGCGCCCGCAGCTCACGCGGCGCGCGCGACGCGTCGAGCCGCGTGTCGAGCTTGTCGACCGTGATCCGGCCGGTGTTGTCGACGATCTCGCGCAGCGGCTCGAGTGCCGTGCGGATCAGCCCGTAGCCGAGCAGCAGCGCGAACAACGCGCCGAGGCCGCCGGCAAGCTTCAGTCGATCGCGGTAACTGTCGAGCAGCGCGGCCCGGTCGCGCATGTTGCGCGCGATCGCGATGTGAATCGGCGTGCGGTCGCCGAGCACGGCCTCGATCACGACGCCGCGCATCGGCGTGCCGCCCGCCGCGATCCATGTGACGAGTTGATCGGCCGTGATCCGGTCGTTCGCGGGTATCGGCGTCGCGTTCGGCGCAACCAGCTGCGCGTCGGCCAGCGGCGCCGACGCGGCCGCCCGGGCGTCGTCGAGCGGCGCGAGCGTGACGTTGTGGCGCACCAGGCTGTCACCCTGCGCATCGGTGACGACCATCGACAGCGCCTCGTTGCCGAGCACCTGGCTCGTGAGCCGCTCCGTATGCGTGCGCACCGCGTCGAGCGATTCGAGCTCGCCCGCGAGCCGGCGCGTATGACGCGCGGCGAGCACGATGTCGAGGTCGTCCTGCGTATTGACCTGCCGCTCGAGGCTCGCGTACACGTACACGCCGACGAGCGCGAACGCGGCCAGCGTGGTCGCGGCGATTGCGAGCGCGAGCGTCGCGGCCAGCGAACGCGGCCACCTCATGCGTCGTCCTTCGGTTCGAGCACGTAGCCGACGCCGCGCACCGTGTGGATCAGCTTCACGGGGAATGCGTCGTCGATCTTCGCGCGCAGGCGCCGGATCGCGACTTCGACGACATTGGTATCGCTGTCGAAATTCATGTCCCACACGTAGGACGCGATCTGCGTGCGGCTCAGCACTTCGCCCTGCCGGCGCGCGAGCAACTGCAGCAGCGAGAATTCGCGCGGCGTCAGGTCGATCCGCGTGGCGCCGCGCTTCACGCGGCGGCGCACGACGTCGATTTCGAGGTCGCCCACCGCGAGATGCTCGGTTTCGCGCGGCGGCCCGCGCCGCGCGAGCGTGCGGATGCGGGCGAGCAGCTCGACGAACGCGAACGGCTTCACCAGGTAATCGTCGGCGCCGAGCTCGAGGCCATGCACGCGGTCCTGCACGTCGTCGCGCGCGGTCAGGAACAGCACCGGCGTCGTATGCGTGTCGCGCAGCCGCTTCAGCACGCCCCAGCCGTCGAGCACCGGCAGCATCACGTCGAGCACGATCACGTCGTAGCGCTCTTCCTGCGCGAGCGTCAGCCCTTCGCCGCCGTCCTTCGCGAGATCGACGCTGAACCCCGATTCCTCGAGACCTTTCTTCAGGTACGCGCCCGTCTTCGGCTCGTCTTCAACTATCAGGATGCGCATGGCGGTTCCGTCGCGGTCGTGGTGACATGCGGCGATGTTACCGGGAAACGCCGACGGCGCACCGCACGGTGCAAGCGGGAACGGGGTTGATGACAAAACTGTAATCGGGGGGTAAGCGTGGCGTGCGGTGGCGCCCCCCCGAAACCCAATTGGCGGCGCCGATAGGTATTCCGGGGCGAGTAGCCCGACGCACGCGGGCGCGGTACGGATGCCGAGAACTGAGGACGACCTGGACGGCGATGTCCGCACGTCGCACACGTCGCGAACGCGTACGCAAACGAAGGTGAAGGCATCTTCCCGAGCCGCTGCTGCCGTTATTTGAAACCGGCCTGCGCGAACCCGCACGTCGAATCGAACGCGTCGAGGATCGTCGCCGACGTGCCGGCCATTCGCGTGGCCATCGCGTCCGGATTTTCGCGCGCGAGCCCTGACGAAGCCAGTGCAGCACCGTCGACACCAGGCCGCCGCCCGGCACGGCGAGGCAATCCCTTTCCGCGTCCGTTCGGGTCCCTTCATGCCCGCACGCCGCACCCCTTGAGCGGGGCTGAGCGTGCCGAGCGCCGCCTCGTCGAGCCGTTCCGTCACGGGCCGACCCGGCCGGCTCAGGGCTTGCATCCAGCCGCATAAAAAGCACACACGGATGCGGCCGCGCCCCTGACACAAAGTGACCCCATTAACATCATAAGATTGCATTTTCACATTTAATGTGATTTTATTACCACCTGTCGCACGCCGCCGCCAACCACGCGCGGCGCACCCATACCAAGGAAGAGACGCAGATGGAGACAATCGCCGTCATCGGCAGCAACATGGTCGACCTCGTGACCTATGTCGCACGCATGCCCGCCCGGGGCGAAACGCTCGAAGCGCCGAACTTCGAGCTCGGCTGCGGCGGCAAGGGGGCGAACCAGGCCGTCGCGGCCGCCCGCCTCGGCGCGCGCGTCGTGATGGTCACGAAGGTCGGCGACGATGTATTCGCCGACAACACGATCCGCAACTTCGCGCGCGAAAGCATCGACACCACGCACGTGCGCAAGGTCGCCGGCGTGCCGAGCGGCGTCGCGCCGATCTTCGTCGAACCCGATTCGAGCAACAGCATCCTGATCGTCAAGGGCGCGAACCGCCACCTGACGCCGGCCGACATCGACGCGGCCGCGCCGCAGCTCGCCGAATGCGCGCTGATCGTGCTGCAGCTCGAGATCGAGCTCGACACCGTCTATCACGCGATCGAATTCGGCGCGCGCCACGGCATTCCGGTGCTGCTGAACCCCGCGCCCGCGGTAGCCGATCTCGATTTCGAGCGGATCCGCACCGTCGAATTCTTCGTGCCGAACGAAACCGAACTCGCGATCGTGTCGGGCATGCCGGTCGATTCGCGCGACACCGCGGCGCGCGCCGCCGAAGCGCTGGTCGCGCGCGGGCTCAAGCACGTGCTCGTCACGCTCGGCAGCAACGGTTCGCTGCTGGTCTCGCGCGACGACGTGCGGCATGTGCCGGGCGTGCCGGTCGACGCACGCGACACGACGGGCGCCGGCGATGCGTACATCGGCTGCTTCGCGCGCTGCTACGCCGCGTCCGGCGACGCACTCGACGCGATGCGTTATGCGTCCGCGTATGCCGCGCATTCGGTCACGGGCCTCGGCACGCAGAAGTCGTACGCCGACACCGCGACGTTCGAACGCTTCCTCCGCGACGCCGGCATGTAAGCGGCGCCTTCATCGACGAGACAACCGGGAAGGAGACACCCATGGGCCGAGCCAGAATCGAACACACCCCCGACGGCTATTACCTGAACCGCACGCCGCTCTTCGCGTTCACGCTGCTGTGCTGCCTGTTCGCGCTGTGGGGCACCGCCGCGAACCTGAACGACGTGCTGATCGCGCAATTCAAGAAGTCGTTCTTCCTGTCCGATTTCGAATCGGCATTCGTGCAGTCCGCGTTCTATCTCGGCTACTTCTTCCTCGCGATTCCGGCCGCGACCGTCGTGAAGAAGTTCAGCTACAAGACGACGATCCTCGTCGGCCTGCTGCTCTACACGACCGGCTGCCTGCTGTTCTTTCCGGCAGCATCGATGGCGAAGTACGGGATGTTCCTCGTCGCGCTGTTCGTGATCGCCGCCGGCCTGTCGTTTCTCGAAACCGCATCGAACTCGTATTCGACGCTGATGGGCCCGCGCGCAACCAGCACGCGGCGGCTGAACATCTCGCAGACGTTCTATCCGTTCGGCGCGATGGCCGGCGTGTACATGGGCAGCTTCCTGATCTTCAAGGAAGGCGATGCGTCGCATGCGCAGCTCGCCGCGATGTCGGCCGCCGAAGCCCACGTGCACCAGCTCGAGATGATCCAGGCCACGCTGGAGCCGTACAAGTGGCTGATCGTCGTGCTCGTCGCCGTGTTCATCGTGTTCGCGCTCACGCCCTACCCGGCCTGCAAGGGCAACGGCCCGAGCGTGGCCACGCACCGGATCGACGCGCGCGGCACGCTCGCGCGCCTGTTCGGCAACCGGCGCTTCGTCGCGGGCGTCGTCGCGCAGTTCCTGTATGTCGGCGCGCAGGTCGGCGTGTGGAGCTTCACGATCCGGCTCGCGATGCAGATCGGCGGCCTCACCGAGCGCGGCGCGTCGCACTACCTGCTCGCGACGTTCTTCGCGTTCTTCGTCGGCAAGCTCGTCGCCACGCTCGTGATGAAGCGCGTCGGCCCGGCCAAGGTGCTGATCGTCTACGGCATCCTGTGCATCGCGCTGCTCGCGTACACGATCAGCGTGCACAACATCACCGCCGTCTATGCGGCCGTGGGCGTGAGCGTGTTCCTCGGCCCGTGCTGGCCGACGATCTACGGCCTCACGATCGACGGGCTCGGCAAGGACACCGAATACGGCGGCTCGATCCTCGTGATGAGCATCGTCGGCGGCGCGGTCGTGCCGCTGATCCAGGGGCTGATCTCCGATCACACGGGCGGCAACATGCAGCTCGCGTTCGTCGTGCCGCTCGCGTGCTTCGTCGTGATCGTCTACTACGGCTTCTACTGCCTGCGCCACCTGCCGGCCGCGACACCCGACGCAGCCGCCGACGGCCACGCGCCCGCGCGCTACGCCGCCACGCGCAACACGTCGGGAGCGTGAGCATGCGAGGCGAAATCGAACTGCGCCGCGACGACTTCCGCGACACGCCGCGCACGCTGTATCGCACCGACGGGCTCACCGTCACCGCGTTCGCGTATCCGTCCGGCGTCGAGGCGCTGACGCTCGAGAACCGTCGCGGCCGCCTCGTCGTGCTGCCGTATCTCGGCCAGATGATCTGGGCCGCCGCGTTCGACGGCCGCGACCTGACGATGAAGCACATGTTCCGGCAGCCGAAGCGCGCGGCGTCGATCATCGATACCTACGGCTGCTTCATGTTCCACAGCGGGCTGCTGCGCAACGGCTGCCCGGGGCCGGACGACACGCATGCGCTGCACGGCGAGATGCCGTGCGCGCCGATGGATCGCGCGAGCGTCGTCGTGGGCGCGGATGCGCGTGGCGCGTTCGTCGAAGTGAACGGCGAATACGAATACGTACAGGGATTCGGCAGCCACTATGTGGCGCGCCCGTCGGTACGGCTAGCCGAGCACGACGCGCAGATGACGATCGCGATGGACGTGACGAATCTCGGCGGCACGTCGATGGACCTGATGTACATGGCGCACCTGAACTACGCGTACGTGCCGGGCGGTCGTTTCGTGCAGGCGTTGCCTCCGGGCGGGTTGCGGTTGCGCGACAGCGTGCCCGCGCACGTGAAACCAACCGCCGCATGGCGCGACTACACGGCCACGCTCGCACACGAGCCAGAACGGCTTCACACGCTCGATGCGCCCCCGCTGTACGACCCGGAGATCGTGTTCTTCATGAACGGGGCGGAAACGGATGCGGACGGCGTCGCACATTTCCGGCTCGAACATCCGGACGGCGGCGCGTTCCATACCGCATACCGCCCCGAGCAATTCCCGCATGCGACTCGCTGGATCCTGCACAACGCGGACCAGCAGGTCGCCGCGTTCGCGCTGCCGTCGACCTGCGAACCGGAGGGGTATGAAGCCGAACGCCGCAAGGGCCATGTGGCGGCGCTCGCACCGGGTGCGACGCGCCGCTTCGAAGTCGTCACCGGCTACCTGAGCGCGGCGGAAGCCCGCCGTGCGTGAAGCGATGCGCGGCCGCGCGGCGTCAGGTCACGAGCGCGATCCCGTGTTCGCGGATCGCCGTTTCGTAGCGGCGGCTCAGTTGCCCGTCCGAGATCACGTAGTTGAAGTCGGTCAGCTCGGCAAAGTAGGCCGCGCGCACTTCGTCGAACTTCGTGTGGTCGACGAGCAGGAAGCGGTTCTGCGCACGCGCCATCACCTTTTTCTTCGCGTCGACTTCGTGGAAATTGAAGCACGTGACGCCGCAGCGATCGCTCACGCCGGCGGCCGAGATGAACGCCTTCGACACGCGCACCGTGTCGAGGATGCCCGCCTCGGCCACCGACTCGAACACCATGTTCTTGCGGTGGTACGCGCCGCCGCACAGGATCACGCTGCAATGCGGCTTCTGCTGCAGCTTCGCGAACACGTTCAGCGAATTGCAGACCGCGGTGAATTCGAGGTCGTCCGGAATGAAGTCGACGACGAACGGCGTGGTCGAGCCGCAGTCGACGAAGATCGTGTCGCCGGTCGTCACGAACTGCGCGGCCAGCTTGCCGATGCGGCGCTTCTCCTCGGTCTGCCGGTTGTTCTCGGCGCTGATCACGTACTCGCCGATGTCGCTGCGCTGCGCGGCGAAGTGGCGCGTCACGTAGCCGCCGATCAGGCTCAAGCCGTGCGGGTTGTCCGCGAGATCGCGGCGGATCGTCATCTCGGATACACCGAACAGCTCGGCCACTTCCTTCAGATGAATCGCGTTCTGCCCTTGCAGCACGTTCATCAGTGTCTTGATCCGTTCGCCTTTCTTCGTTTCCATGCCAGTATCCTGCGTGCCCGCCGCATCCGTCGCTCGTCGTGCCGGGCGCGCGGGCCCGGCCGGAATGTCGTATTTGTAACAAACCGATGTGAAAACATCAACTTTACGTGTGCCCCTCCGGCACACGCTCCGTGGAGTCCTGAAACATGCCGCTTTCCAACGCCCAACTCGCTCAAACCATCGATCACACGCTGCTCGCGCCCGACGCGAGCGACGCGCAGATCCGCGAACTCTGCCGCCAGGCGGCCGGGCATCGCTTTTACTCGGTCTGCGTGAATTCGGCGAACGTGCCGCTCGCCGCGCGCGAGCTGGCCGATACCGGCGTGCTCGTCTGTGCGGTGGTCGGCTTTCCGCTCGGCGCCGGGCTGTCGGCCGCCAAGGCATTCGAAGCCACCGCCGCGATCGCGGCGGGCGCCGGCGAGATCGACATGGTGATCAACATCGGCGCGCTGAAGAGCGGCCGCGCCGACGACGTGAAGGCCGACATCGACGCCGTGCACCAGGCATGCGGCGCGGTGCCGCTCAAGGTGATCCTCGAAACGGGGCTGCTGACCGACGACGAGAAAGTGCGCGTGTGCGAGATGTGCCGCGATCTCGGCGTCGCGTTCGTGAAGACGTCGACCGGGTTCGGCCACGGCGGCGCGACGCTCGCCGATGTCGCGCTGATGCGCCGCACGGTCGGCCCCGTGCTCGGCGTGAAGGCGTCGGGCGGCGTGCGCGACCGCGCGGCCGCGCTGGCGATGATCGAGGCCGGCGCGACGCGGCTCGGCACGAGCTCGGGGGTGGCGATCGTGACGGATCAGGGAGGTGGCGCGGCGGGGTACTGACGGCACCGGCCACCAACGGCCGCCCGCCTGTAGACCTGGCTGGACAATCGACGGTCGGACGCGAACTCCGCGATCCTCGATCCCGGCTTCGTCGCCGGTATCCGACAGTCGCCGACCCACGATCAACGCGGGATCAGGGAAGCGGATAGTCGCGCTTGCGCTCGAATGCCGCGTAGCCCTCGGCAACGGCCGGGTCGGCATACCCCGCCGCGGTATCGTCCGGGATGTCGGTGCCGTCCAGCCCTGGCAATGCCGCCACGGATGTCTCCCAGTATTGGCGAGGGATCACTCCGCCGATGAAGGGCGTCAGGTAGGCATCCAGATGGCCCCCGTTGGAATCTTCGATCTCGCGGGTCAGTGCGCGCAGGTAATCGTCCGTTCGGGTACGGGTCCAGTCCACTGACATACCGGCACGCCTGCACAGCTCGGCATGGACAAGCAGCATGGTGCGGCCATTGCCATCCAGGAAAGGATGGCCGTAAGCGAACAGGCCCATGATCAGACCGGGCCGGTCGGCCATCTGGCCGCGCTCCTGCGCGCGTGCCAAGCCGTCCTCGATCGCCCGACGGCAGTCGCGCGGGTGGCAACAGTACACGTCACCCTTGGTGATGGCTTTATCGGGGATAAGTTCGACGCGGTCGGTACCCGCCCAAGGGTAGAGCCCAC
The DNA here is from genome assembly GCF_002223095.1 of Burkholderia sp. AU33803. Taxonomy (NCBI): domain Bacteria; kingdom Pseudomonadati; phylum Pseudomonadota; class Betaproteobacteria; order Burkholderiales; family Burkholderiaceae; genus Burkholderia; species Burkholderia sp. AU33803. Next base: position 400,070 of record NZ_NKFJ01000009.1, on the reverse strand, counting down.
CGAAGAGAATGCGGTGGACAGCGAGGAAGTCGTCGTAGCCGATACGGGGGCACCGGGCGAGAAAGGTCAGCGCCTGCGGCAACTGGGCACGGAACAGCGCATGCTCGGCCACCTTGACCAAGGTCAGGTCTTTTTCCGCGGCTGTGTTGCGCAGATACCCCGCCGTGGCGAAGTCGCCGAACGGGTCACACATGAGTCTTGAGCCCACGGTGATGCGCCATGACTAACCGGACCATGTCGCTCGGGGAGAGCTTGCCCGCGCGGGTGAGCGCCACCAGCAGGTCATCGGTCGCATCGCTGGTGACTTCATCACCGGCCAGACGCGTGACGGCGGCGGCCCAGTGATCTCCGAATGTCGGCACGTACTGCAAACCGGCTTCGCGGGCGAGCGCCTTCACGTGGCGGGCCGTGGGGGTGGTTCGGCTCCGGCGGCGCGGGCGCCCTTGGGCGGCACCCTGCCGCTGCCTCATCCGCGCCTGGGCACGCGCGAGCAATGCCGCGCGCCCGAGGGATGCGACCTTCTCCGGGCGGGCGTAGACACCCCGCGCCAGACGCTCGAGCAGGCCCGTGCGGCACAGTTCCCGCAAGGCGGTCGACACCTGGCTGGCGCTGCCCATCGAATTGACGTCCGCGCGCAACAGCACGCCGTCGCGTCGGGGGCGAAGCGATTGCAGGATACGCTCTCGAATCTTCATGCGGTTTATTATGAATCAGTCATTTTTCTCTTGCATGACAATCACTTACCACACTCCCCTATGCCGGCCGGGTACGGCCGTGGCGGTCAATCTTATCGGACGTTAGTCGCTTTAGACACCATGCCGGTGCCCGATCCCCCAGAGGCCGTGACACCCATCACCATTACCGCTCGTTCAACCACCCGCCCCCACCCCCGCGATCCGTTCACGCAGCCGCGGCGCCACGAAATCGAGAAACGCGCGCAGCTTCAGCGGCATCGGCGCCTGCCCCTTGTGCACCAGGCTGACCGGCAACGGCTGCGATTCGAACGCGTCGAGCACCACGTCCAGCGTGCGATCGCGCAGCGCCTGCGCAACCTGATACGACAGCACGCGAATCAGCCCGACACCGAGCACCGCGGCATCGATGGCCGCCTCGGCCGTATTGACCGCGAAGCGCGAATGCACGGGCACCGTCAGCTCGCCCTTCTCGCCGTCGAACACCCACGCGCGCCGCGACGCCAGCACCTCGAACGTGATGCATTGATGCCGCGCCAGATCGGCAGGTTCGGCGGGTGTGCCATGCGCCGCCAGATACGCCGGGCTTGCGCAGATCACGCGGCGCACGCTGCCGACGCGGGTCGCCATGAAGCTGCTGTCGGGCAACTCGCCGATCCGCAGCGCGACGTCGATCTGCTCTTCCATCAGATGCGTGACGCGATCGGTCAGCACCAGCCGCACGTCGATCTCGGGATAGTGGGCGAGGAACGCGGCCAGCACCGGCACGATATGCAGACGCCCGAACACGATCGGCGCGGTGACGATCAGCTCGCCGCGCGGCGCCGCATATTCGCCGGTGGCGGCACGTTCGGTTTCCGCGATGTCGTCGAGGATGCGGCGGCAACCGGCGACATACGATTCGCCGGCCTCGGTCAGCGACAGTTGCCGCGTCGTGCGATGCAACAGCCGCGTATTCAGGTAGGCCTCGAGATCCGCGATCTTGCGGCTCACGGTCGCCAGCGGAACGCCGAGCTGGCGCGCGGCGGCCGACATGCTGCCGGCATCGATGACCGCGACCAGCATGGACATCGATTCGAGACGATTCATATTGCCTCTCGAATTTCGGAAAGATGATTCCAGATTCTGGTGGATTATCTTTACCAGTGCAAGGCAGTACGCTTCTTTCACCGCGTCGTCGCCGGCCGATTCCGTTGTCTGCGGCGGCCGATCGCCATGAAAAAGGAGCCTGCCATGAACGAATTCCCTGGCGCGTCGGGCATGCCGCCCATCGCGCCGCCTGCCGCCACGCCGCCCGCCACCGCGTCGCGCGGCAAGATCGTCGCGATGGCCGCCATCGCCGGCGCGGTCGTGACCAACATCTATTGCACGCAGCCGATCCTGCCGCTGATCGCACAAGACCTGCATGTCGCCCCGGCAACGGCCGACCTCGTGGCCGGCGCGGCGCTGCTCGGCTTCGCGACCGGGCTGGCGCTGCTGCTGCCGCTCGGTGATCGCTACGACCGGCGCAAGCTGGTGCTGGGCCAGATCGTGCTCGCCTTCGCGTTCGCGGCGGCGTCCGCACTCGCGCCGGGCGTCTGGGCGCTGATCGGCGCCGCGTTCTCGCTCGGCGTGGTCAGCTGCGTGCCGCAGCAACTGGTGCCGTTCGCGGCCGTGATGTCCGCCCCCGATGAACGCGGGCGCAACGTCGGTACGGTCGTCACCGGCATCATGGTCGGCATCCTGCTCGGCCGCGCGGTCAGCGGACTGATCGCCGCGCATGCCGGGTGGCGTGCGGTGTATGCGGTCGAAGCCGGCGCGATGGTGCCGGTGGGGATCGCCGCCGCGTGGCTGCTGCCGCGCGGCGTGCCGAGCACCACACTGTCGTATGGTCGGCTCCTCGCGTCGCTGTGGACGCTGGCGCGCGCGCATCGCCCAATCCGCGAATCGATGGTCGTGCAGGCGCTGCTGTGGGCCGCGTTCAATGCGTTCTGGGTCAATCTCGCGGCGCTGCTCGCCGACGGCCCGTGGCATCTCGGCAGCGCGTGGGCCGGCGGCTTCGGCCTCATCGGCGCGGCAGGCGCGCTGGCCGCCACGATCGGTGGCCGGGCGTCGGACCGGATCGGCACGCGCCGCGTGATCGGCCTGGGCATCGCGATCGTGACGGTGTCCTACCTGATCCTCGCCGGCGCCGGCAGCTCGCTCGCCCTGCTCGTGATCGGCGTGGTGGTGCTCGACATCGGCGTACAGGCCGGCCTGGTCGCGAACCAGACGCGTGCGTTCGCCGCCGATCCGAAAGCACAGGGCCGCATCAACAGCCTCTACATGACCGCGACCTTCGTCGGCGGCGCGCTCGGTGCCACCGTAAGCGGTGCGCTGATGGCCCGGTTCGGCTGGCATGGCGTGGTCGTGTTCGGTATCGCGGCCGGGCTCGCCGCCGCGCTCGTACATCGCTGCGGGGAACGGCGCTGAGCCGGCGCGCGCCATGATCGACGTCGATCTCGCTCACAAGGCGCTGGCGCATCCGTTTCGGCGGAATGTGCTGCGCTGGCTGAAGGCGCCCGATGCATGGCTGGCGGACACCGCGCGCCTCCGCTCGCCGCACGGCGTGCCGCTTTCGTCGATCGTGGCACGCAGCGGGTTGTCGCAATCGACCGTGTCGGCGCACGTCGCCGTGCTGTGCGAGGCCGGCTTGATCGTGGCGACGACGATCGGTCAGTGGCGCTTCGTCGCCCGCGACGAGACAGCCATCGTCGCGTTCATCGCCGGCATCGTCAGCGAACTCTGACTCGCGGCACCGCGCCGCCGTTTCGCCACGCGCCGGCATCTATCCGGCTGCGCTTTTTTCATCGAGCGACACACACGCCGTACGGGAATCCGTCGGCGTTTTTTTACGCGAGCGCCCTCCCGATTTACGAGAGGATGATTCTCGAATCAGATCAATTATCGGCAAATCCTGAAGGATGTATCGTGCTTTCACGGTGGCGATTTCGTGATCGCCGCCCGCCAGACCCCGCGCAATCCGAACCCATTCGAAACACTCGACATCATGAATACCGTTTCCTTGCCGGTCATCGCCGCGACGCCTGCGCCCCAGCCCGGCGCCGCCGCGCCGCCCACCCTGACGCCTCGCCTTGCGACCGGCCTCGCCGGCATGCTGCTCGCGTCCTTGCTGGCCATCCTCAACGAACAGGTCACCGCCGCCGCGATGGCCGACATCCGTGGCGCGTTCTCCATCGGCCATGACGACGGCACCTGGCTGACCGCGCTGTTCGAGGCGGCCAACGTCGCGACCATGGTGTTCGCGCCGTGGTTCGGCGTCACCTTCACGCTGAAGCGCTTCACGATCGGCGCGGTGCTGGCGACGCTGATACTCGGCGTGCTGTGCCCGTTCGCGCCGGGCTTCGCCGCGCTGACCGTGCTGCGCGTGCTGCAGGGCATCGCGGGCGGCTGCCTGCCGCCGATGCTCATCATCGCGGCGCTGCGCTACCTGCCGCCGAAGGCGAAGCTGTACGGGCTCGCAGGCTATGCGATGACCGCGACCTTCGGGCCTGCGCTCGGCACCCCGCTCGCCGCGCTGTGGACCGAGTTCGCCGACTGGCGCATGGTGTTCTGGCAAATCGTGCCGCTCGGCATCGCGTGCTGCGTGGCGATCGGCTACGGCCTGCCCGCCGATACACCGAAACCCGAACGGTTACGCGCGTTCAACTGGTCCGGATTCCTGACCGGATTCCCCGCCGTGGCGATGCTCGTCGTCGCGCTGCTGCAGGCCGACCGGCTCGACGGCTTCGAGTCGGCGACGATCCGCGCACTCACGGCAGGCGGCCTGATCCTGCTCGCCGCCTTCCTCGTCAACGAATGGTTTCATCCGCTGCCGTTCTTCCGGCTGCAACTGCTCGCGCGCCGCAACTTCACGCACGGACTGCTCACGCTGGCCGGCGCGGTGACGCTGCTGACCGCGGTGGCCGCGATACCGGGCCACCATCTCGCCGGCGTGCACGGCTACCGGCCGCTGCAGACCGCGCCGCTGTCGCTGCTGGTCGCCGTGCCGCTGCTGCTCAGCCTGCCGCTGACGGCTGCGCTCCTGAACCTGCGGTGGGTCGATTCGCGCTGGGTGCTGGCCACCGGCTGCCTGCTGATGGCGCTCACCTGCGTCGCGGGCAGCCGGATCACGGCCGAGTGGATCCGCGACGACTTCTACTGGCTCCAGTCGCTCCAGATCGTCGCGCAACCGATGCTGATCCTGCCGATCCTGATGGGCGTCACCACCGGCCTGCCGCCCGCCGAAGGGCCGTTCGCGTCGGCGATGTTCAATTCCCTGAAAACCTTTTCGGCCGCGCTGGCCACCGGCCTGCTCGAGACGCTGGGCACGGCCCGCGAACACCTGCATTCGAACCAGCTGGCGGACCAGCTCGGCAACCGGGCGCAGTTGAGCGCCGCGGCCGTGCTCGACAACGCAAGCGGCGTCGCCCCGCTCGCGCATCGGCTGCACGAGCAGGCGCTGGTGCTGGCCTCGGCCGACCTGTACCGGCTGGCCGCCTGTGTCGCGTTCGCCCTGCTGCTGCTCGTGCCGCTGCTGCCGGTGCGGATCGCACCGCCGTGGGCCCCCCAACCTCCTTCCTCGCACTGAGAGACGATCGCCATGTCATCCGCCATCTCCCCCAAGCACAAGGCGCTTGCCGCCGCCGCGCTCGTGATCGCCGTCGGCGTCGCGGCCTGCGCCGGTACGCACCGCCTCATCGATTCGCATACCGAAACGACCGACGACGCGTACGTCGCGGCCGACTTCACCCTCGTCGCACCGCGCGTCGCCGGGCCGCTCGTCGAAGTCCTCGTCGACGACAACCAGCATGTGCGGGCCGGCCAGTTGCTGCTGCGCATCGACGACCGCGACTTTCGTTCCGCGCTGACGAGCGCGCAGGCCGACGTGGAAGCCGCCCGTGCGGCGGTGGCCAACGACGACGCCGAGATCGCCCGCCAGCCGGCGCTCGTCGACCAGGCGCGCGCCGCACTGCGCGCCGACGACGCGGCCGTGCAATTCGCGCAGGCCAACGACGCCCGCTACCGCGACCTGGCCGACAACGGCGCGGGCACCGCGCAGGAACAGCAACGCGCGGCCAGCACGCTGGCCGGGCAGTTGGCGAAACGTGCCGGCGACGCGGCCGCGCTGGCGTCGATCAGCCAGAACCTTGCCGTGCTGCGCGCCCGGCGCGACCAGGCAAACGGCGCACTGGCCCGCGCCGAGGCCGCGCTCGACCAGGCGAAGCTGAACCTGTCGTACACGGAAGTCCGCGCGCCCGTCGACGGCAAGGTGGGCCGGCGCACCGCACGGGTCGGCGCCTTCGTCACGCCCGGCGCGCCGCTGCTCGCGATCGTGCCGCTCGCCGACGCTTACGTGATCGCGAATTTCCAGGAAAACCAGATCGGCGCGATGCATCCGGGCGACCGCGTGCGCATCCGCGTCGACAGCCTGCCGGGCGTCAGCATCGCGGGCCATGTCGCGAGCCTCGCGCCGGCCACCGGCGTGAGCTTCGCGCCGATCGCCCCCGACAACGCCACCGGCAATTTCACGAAGGTCGTCCAGCGCGTGCCGGTCAAGATCGCCATCGACGGGCCGCACGAGCAGGCCGCCGCGCTGAGCGTGGGCCTGTCCGTCGAAGCGAGCGTCGACACCGGCGCGCATCGCGAGGCCGCGACCCGGCAGGAGGCGCAACGATGAACCCGATTCGGATCCTGCGCGCGGCGACGCTGGCGCTCATCGCCGGCGCCGCGCTGACGGCCTGCACCATGGGGCCGAACTTCGAGGCGCCGGCCAGCACAGTGCCGCCCGTGTTCGCACGCACGCAAACCCTGCGAGCCCCCAGCCAGCCCGTCGAGGCCGCCTTCAACGCCGACTGGTGGACCCTGTTCGACGACCCCGTGCTGAATACGCTCGAACAGCGCCTGGCCGACGCCAACCTCGACGTCGCGGCCGCGTCGGCACGGCTGCGGCAGAGCCGGGCCGAACGGCGCGTCGCCGGCGCGGCCGAGCTGCCCACGCTCGCCGCGGCCGGGTCGTACGACCGCGAGCGCGGCAGCGAGAACGGCATCCTGTCGCTGCTCGGCGTCACGCCGAGCGCGCCGCCCACGCAGTCGGCCTCGGGCGATACGCCGTTCGGCGTGGCCGCCGCGCCCGGCTCGTCGGGCTCGCCTGCCTATAACCTCTACCAGGCCGGCTTCGATGCGTCGTGGGAACTCGACCTCTGGGGGCGCGTGCGGCGCGGCGTCGAAGCGGCCGACGCGCTGACCCAGGCCTCGTACGAAGCGCGCAACGCGGTCTTGCTGTCGGCCCGCGCGGAACTCGCACGCGACTACCTCGAACTGCGCGACGCACAGGCCCAGTTGCGGATCGCCCGGCAAAACCTCGCCATCGCGCGTGACCTGGAGAAACTCGTGCGCATTCGCCGCACGGACGGTGTGACGACCGATCTCGACGTGGCCAATGCGGCCGCGCAGGTGGCCTCGATCGAAAGCCGGCTGCCGATGCTGGAATCGCGCCGCGAAACGCGCGCCAATGCCATCGGCGTGCTGCTCGCGCAACCGCCCGGCGCGCTGGCCCCGATCCTCGACGCACCGCATGCGGTGCCCGGGCTTCCGGCAAGCGTGCCGATCGGCTTTCCGTCCGAACTCGCACGACGCCGGCCCGACATTCGTCAGGCCGAGGCGCAGCTGCACGCGGCGACCGCCGCCATCGGCGTCGCGCAGGCCGACTTTTATCCGCGCATCACGCTGAACGGCAGCGCCGGTTTCCAGAGCCTCCAGCTGTCGAGTCTCGCCAGTTGGGCGTCGGGTCAGTTCGTGATCGGGCCGTCGATCTCGCTGCCGATCTTCGAGGGCGGGCGCCTGACGGGCATGTTGAACCTGCGCCGGGCACAGCAGCAGGAAGCCGCGATCGTCTATCAGCGCACCGTGCTCGAAGCATGGCGCGAGGTCGACGATGCGCTGGTGGTCTATCACGCCGAACAGCAGCGCCACGATCGACTCGTCGCGATCGTGACGCTGAACCAGCGCGCGCTCGCGATTGCGCAGCAACAATACCGGTCCGGTGCGGCCGACTATCTCGACGTACTCAACGCCCAGCGGCAATTGTTCGACGCGCAAGGCCAGCAGGAGACCAGCGAGGCCGACGCGGCGATGCATCTCGTCACGCTGTGCAAGGCGCTCGGCGGCGGCTGGGAGACGCGCTTCGGGCCCGCGGCAAGCACCGGGCGCGCGGATCCGACGATGTCGCCTGCCCACGGCACGATCGTACAAACGGGAAGCCGAAAAGGGGAAGTCGACTGATCAACGCGCGGCATCAGCCCGCTCGCAATGCGCGGGCGCTTTCATCCGCGTCACCTTCGTCCGCCATCCGCCCGATGTAATCCCGCACGAACTGCACGGCAATCCGCCCCGACCGCGCGCCGCGTTCCAGCGCCCACTGCAGCGCTGGTTCGCGCGCCGCGCGAATCCGCTCCGCATCGAAGCCGGCTTCTCCGAGCCGGCTGTCGACAACAGCCAGATACGCGTCCTGCGTGAACCCGTAGAACGTCACCCAGATCCCGAATCGCTCGGATAACGAAATCTTCTCCTCCACCGCGTCACCCGGATGCAGCTCGCCGTTCTCCGCACGCGACACGTTCGCGTTGTCGCTCGCCTGCTCGGGCATCAGGTGGCGGCGATTCGACGTCGCGTACACCAGCACGTTCGACAGGTCGCTCGCGACCGAGCCGTCGAGCACCGTCTTCAGTTCCTTGTAGCCGGTCTCGCCCGCCTCGAACGACAGGTCGTCGCAGAACACGATGTATCGTTCCGGCCGCGCCCGCACCAGCTCGACGATCACCGGCAAATCGCTCAACCGTTCCTTGCCGACCTCGATCAGCCGCAGCCCCTGCGGCGCGAACGCCTGCAGGCACGCCTTCACGATCGACGACTTCCCGGTGCCGCGCGCGCCGGTCAACAGCACGTGATTGGCCGCGAACCCGCGCACGAACTGCCGCGTGTTCCGTTCGACGATCGCGACCTGTCGCTCGACGTAGCGCAGCGCATCGAACGCGATGAGCGCGGGCGCCGCAATCGGTTCGAGCGGCGCCGCTCGCGGCCCGCCGTCGAAGCCGCGCCAACGGAATGCAACGGCCGCGTCGAAATCGACGGGCGCCGGCTGGCCGGTGCCCGCCAGCGCTTCGAGCGCGGCTGCGATCCGTTCGAGCAGATGCGTAAGCGCCGTTGCATCGACGGAAGCACGCGCGTCCGGCAGCGCGGCCATCAGGTTCTGCACGTCGCGATCGCCGCTCATTGCCGCACCCCTTGCGACGCGCTCGCCTGGAACGGAAACCGCTGCGCGATCGCCACGCCGACGAGCGCCACGCCGCCGCCGATCAGGTGATACAGCTTCAGCGATTCGCCGAGCAGCACGATCGCGCCGCCGGCCGTCATCACCGGCAGCAGGTTCATGAACATCGCGCAACGGCTCGGGCCGAGCAGCCGCACGCCCTGCATCCACAGATACGGCAGCACCACCGACGCCAGCCCGCCGGCATACAGGATCAACGGCACGCTCGCACGCGTCGGCCATGCCGCCTGCGCGGGCAAGCGCAGCAGCATCGGCACCATGAACACGAGCGCGGCGAGCGCCTGCACGTAGGTCGACTGCCACGCCGGCAGCGCACCGATGCGCCAGCGCTTCAGCAATACGCCATACAGCGCATAGGCCGCCGACGCGGCCAGCATCAGCAGGTCGCCCGTATGCACGCCGCGCGCGGCGATCGTCGTCGGGTGCCCTTCCGCAATCAGGTAGACGACGCCCGCGAGCGACAGCACCCCGCCGCCGATCATGCCGACGCTGGGCGGATCGCCGAGCAACAGCGAGCTGAGCGCCATCGTCATCAGCGGCACGAGCGCCGTGATGATCGCCATGTTGGTCGCGCTGGTCGTTTTAGCGGCCTCGTAGGACAGGCTCTGGAACAGCGCCATCGCGAGAAAGCCGAGCACCGCGAGCTGCGGCAGGTGCGCGACGAGCGCCGCGCGATTGCGCCACGCGGGGCGCAGCGTGAATACGCTCATCAGCGCGACGGCGAGCAGCAGCCGGTAGAAGGTGATCGCCGACGGGTCGATCGTCGACGCCGACAGCTTCGACACGACCACGTTGCCGGCCCACAGCGCGATCGCGCAGAAGGGAAACAGAAAAGGAGACTTGTTCATCGCATTCGACGGATTACTATCCTGACAGGGGGTTGGCGTGGATGGGAACGCCATCGTGCCCGCCCGTCCACCTGCCTGTCTCACGCCAAAATGTCACGACTTGTCGCCAATCGGACACTCGAGTCCACCCCGCCCGGCGCTCACCTGCCATTCGAATCGACGCCGATGCCCGTATCGGCGATGGCGGCGACGTACGCGCACGGCACGTCGATCGCGCCGCACCGGCATCGCCGCGCGCAGTTGCTCTATGCGATCGAGGGCGTGATGCACGTGCAGTCCGAAGGCGCGTCGTGGGTCGTGCCGCCGACGCGCGGCGTGTGGCTCGAAGCCGGTCTCGACCACACGGTGCAGATGAGCGGCGACGTGCAGATGCGCACCGTGTTCGTCGAGCCGGGCGCGGTCGAGCACCTGCCCGCGCGGAGCTGTGTCGTGGAAGTGCATCCGCTGCTGCGCGAGCTGATCCTCGCCGCCGTGGATGTGCCGCTCGACTATGCGCCGGGCTCGCGCCACGATCACCTGATGCACCTGCTGCTCGCCGAGGTGACGGTCGCGCCGCTGCTGCCGCTGTACCTGCCGTGGCCGCACGACCCGCGCCTGCGCACGATCTGCGACGCGCTCGTCGCCGCGCCCGACGACCTGCGCACGGTCGCCGAATGGGCCGACCTGCTCGGGCTGTCGGTCCGCACGCTCCATCGCGCGTTCCGGCGCGAGACGGGGCTCAGCTTCCGCCGCTGGCGCGAACAGGCGCGGCTGCTGCTCGCGCTCAAGCGCCTCGCGCACGGCGAGAAGGTGCTGACCGTCGCGATGGATCACGGCTACAGCAGCCAGAGCGCGTTTTCCGCGATGTTCAAGCGGCATTTCAGCGTGTCGCCGTCGGCGTTTTATGCGTAGGGCGGGTTCGTGCGCGGCACGCTCGCCGAACACCGGTTGCCCGCGCAGGCCTGGCCCACCGCCTGACGACCGCCGCTAGCGCACGGCAATCCCCGCGATAAAGCACACGCACGCGGCTGCCGACGCCACCGTGCGCACGTGATTCCACATCGTCCAGTCGTGCACGTAGCGCGACCACAGCGCCGCGCCCTGCGCGGTCGCCGGATCGGCCGCGGCGAGCGCATCGTTGAGCGGCACGTTGACGGCCATCGTCACCGCGAACATCCCGACCACGTACAGCACGCCGCCCGCGACCGCCAGCATCGCGCCCGGCTGCTCGCGATGGAACAACGCGAGCACGACCAGCGCGAGCGCCATCAGCGTCGTGACGAGGAACAGCGGCATGAACGGCGAACGCACGATGTCGACGTTGATCGCATTCATCGCAGCCACGCCGGCCTGCGGCGCAATCCGTCCGAGCGACGTCATCACGAACGTCGAGAACGCGAAATACACGCCGGCCATCAGCCCGCAGCCGACGGCCGAGCCCCACAGCAAGGCGGTGGTCGCGAATGCGATCATGATCGTGCTCCCCACACGCCGGTGGCGGCCGTCGCGCGAGCATAGTCGGCGAAATCGCGTGCCGGCCGCCCGAGCGTCGCGTCGATACCGGGCGTCACCGCGCTGTTGCGCCCGTCGAGCACCACACTGAACAGATCGTCGAGCAGCGCGACAATCGGCTCCGGTACGCCCGCCTCGCGCAATCCGGCGACGAACGCATCGGCCGGAATCTCGCGATAGACGACCGGCCGGCCCGCGGCCCGTGCGATTTCTTCGACCGCTTCGGCGAACGTCAGCGCGCGCGGCCCCGTGACCTCGATCACGCGGTTCGCGAACCGCGCATCGGTGAGCGCGGCCACCGCGACATCGGCGATGTCGTCCGCGTCGACGAACGGCTCGAGCACCGCGCCGGCCGGCAGCGCGACTTCACCGGCCAGCACGCCGTCGATCAGGTAGCCCTCGGAGAAGTTCTGGTTGAACCAGCTCGCACGCACCACGCCCCACCCCACGCCCGACGCCTGCAGCGCGGCCTCGGCGGCCTGCGCGCGGGGCTCGCCGCGCCCGGACAGCAGCACCACGCGCTCGACACCGTGCTCCCGCGCCAGCCGCGCGAATGCGGCGATCGCGTCCACCGCGCCTTCGACGGCCAGATCGGGCTGGTAGGTCACGTACGCGGCCGATACGCCGTCGAGCGCGGCCGGCCACGTGTCGGGCGCCGTCCAGTCGAAGCGGACGGCCGACGTGCGCGACACGGGCCGGGTCGCGATGCCGCGCGCACGCAGCCGGGCATCGACGCGGGCGCCCGTCTTGCCCGAACCGCCGACGATGAGGATGGGAAGTGCCGACATGACCGTCTCCTTTGGCTAAAATACGAGAATGTCTCGCGTTTTAAAAACACGATAGACTCTCGCATTAGCAACGTCAAGTTTTTCTGGAGGCGGCATGGGCCGACAAAAATCGGGGCAGAACGACAGGCCCGAAGCGGCAGCGGACACGGCGGATGCGCCGGCGCGCGCACGGCTGGTGCCGACGCAGCAGCGCAGCCGCGAGCGGTTCGAGCGCATCCTTGCGTGCGCGTCGGAGGTGATGATCGAGAAAGGCTGCGATGCGTTCCGGATGAGCGACATCGTCGAACGCACGGGCATCTCGTTCGGTTCGCTGTACCAGTACTTCCCGGACAAGGCGGCCGTGATCGGCACGCTCGCGGAGCGCTACAACGAAGCGGGCCACGTCTGCGTGCGACGCGACCTCGCGACGATGAAGACGCTCGACGACCTGCACGCCACGCTCGCCCGCATCACGGACAGCTACTACCGGATGTTCGTCGACGAGCCGCTGATGCGCGACATCTGGCGGGCCACGCAGGCCGACCGCGCGCTGCAGGCGCTCGACCGGGCGGACGGGGCATTCCTGGCGGGGTTGTTCGCCGATGCGCTGGGCGAAGTGGCGCCCGAGATTCCGCATGCGCAACGGAGCACATTCGCCGAGCTGATGATGATCCAGATCGCGGCGGCCGTGCGCCATGCGATCACGCTGCCGCCGAAGGCGGCGCAGCAGATTCTCGCGATGTTCAAGCGTGCGCTGCCGCGCGATCTGTCGGTGCTGGGCGCGTAGTCGCGCCTTTCAATGCACGCGGCCGCCCGAAGGCGGCCGCGCGAAGTGGCAACACTTGCCGCTTACTTGCTGTAGTCGTACACCCCGCGCCCCGTCTTCCGCCCGAGCCTGCCGGCCGTCACCATCTCGCGCAGCAGCGGGCATGCGCGATACTTCGGATCGCCGAAGTCCTTCACGAACACGTCCATCACCGCGAGGCACACGTCGAGCCCGACGAGGTCGGCCAGCGCGAGCGGCCCGATCGGGTGGTTCGCGCCGAGCTTCATCCCCGCGTCGATCTCCTCCGCCGACGCGATGCCTTCCGCCAGCACGAAGAACGCCTCGTTGATCATCGGCACGAGAATCCGGTTCACGACGAAGCCCGGCGAGTTGCGCACGCCGATCGGCGACTTGTCGAAACGCTCGGTCAGCTCACGCACCGCCGCGGCAGTCGCGTCGCTCGTCTGCAGCCCGCGGATGATCTCGACGAGCGGCATCAGCGGCACCGGGTTGAAGAAGTGCATGCCGACGAAGCGCGCCGGATCGGCGAGCGGCGCCGCGAGCGCGGTGATCGAGATCGACGACGTGTTGGTCGCGATGATCGCTTCGGGCCGCGCGACGGCCTCGATCTGCTTCAGGATGCGGCCCTTCAGCTCGACGTTCTCGGTCGCCGCTTCGATCACGATATCGGCCGACGCGAGCTTCGCGTAGTCGGTCGACGTCGTGATGCGCGCCAGCGCCGCATCGCGCGTGGCGGCGTCGAGCTTGTCCTTCGACACGAGCCGCTCGAGGCTGCCCTTCAGCGTCGCGATGCCCTTCTCGAGCGCCGCGTCGCTGACGTCGATCATCACGACGTTGAGACCCGCAACGGCGGCGGTCTGCGCAATGCCGTTGCCCATGGTTCCGGCGCCCACGACGCCGACGATTTCGATGGCCATGAAATTTCCTGTGTGTTCGGGTGCTGAGCGTTCGATTATCAGATGTTCTCGAAGATCGCAGCAATCCCCTGGCCGCCGCCGATACACATCGTCACGAGCGCGTAACGCCCGCCGATGCGCTTCAGTTCGTACAGCGCCTTGACCGTGATCAGCGCGCCGGTCGCACCGATCGGGTGGCCGAGCGAGATGCCCGAACCATTCGGGTTGACCTTCGCCGGATCGAGGCCAAGCTCCTGCGTGACCGCGCACGCCTGGGCCGCGAACGCCTCGTTCGCCTCGATCACGTCGAGATCACCGATCTTCAGGCCCGCGCGTTCGAGCGCCTTCTGCGTGGCCGGCACCGGGCCGATGCCCATGTACGCCGGATCGACACCCGCGTGCGCATACGCGACGAGCCGGGCGAGCGGCTTCACACCCTGCGCGCGCGCGGCGTCCGCGCTCATCATCAGGACGGCGGCAGCCGCGTCGTTGATGCCTGACGCATTGCCGGCCGTCACGGTGCCGTCTTCCTTCTTGAACACCGGCTTCAGCTTCGTGAAATCATCCGCGCTGGCTTCGAGGCGCACGTGCTCGTCGGTGTCGAACGCAACCTCACCCTTCTTCGTGCGGATCGAGATCGGCAGGATCTGATCCTTGAAGCGCCCTTCCGCGATCGCGCGCGCCGCGCGACGATGCGATTCAAGCGCCAGCGCATCCTGCGCGTCGCGCGAGATGCCGTACTTCGCCGCGACGTTCTCTGCCGTCACGCCCATGTGGATCGTCTGGAACGGATCGTGCAGCGCGCCGAGCATCATGTCGACGAGCTTGCCGTCGCCCATGCGCTGGCCGAAGCGCGCGGCCGGCACGGTGTACGGAGCGCGGCTCATGCTTTCCGAGCCGCCGCCGATCGCGATGTCGGCGTCGCCGAGCATGATCGTCTGCGCGGCCGACACGATCGCCTGCAGGCCCGACCCGCACAGGCGGTTCACGGTCAGCGCGGGCGTGTGCTGCGCCACGCCGCCGTTGATCGCCGCGACGCGCGCGAGATACATGTCTTTCGGCTCGGTGTTCACGACGTGGCCGAACACGACATGCCCGACTGCGTCGCCCGGCACGTTCGCGCGCGACAGCACTTCGGCCACCACCTTCGCACCGAGGTCGGTCGGCGAGAAATCCTTCAGGCTGCCGCCGAAATCACCGATCGCGGTACGAACACCGCTCACCACCACGACTTCTTTCGCTGCATTGCTCATCGTCTCACTCCGGTTCGTTCGCGCCCGCAGGCGCGGGGATGCGTTGCGTTACATGTTCGGGTAGTTCGGCCCGCCGCCGCCTTCCGGCGTGACCCACACGATGTTCTGCGTCGGGTCCTTGATGTCGCAGGTCTTGCAGTGCACGCAGTTCTGCGCGTTGATCACCAGGCGGTCGCTGCCGTCGTCGTTCTTCACGAACTCGTACACCGCCGCCGGGCAGAAACGCCCCTCCGGCCCCGCGTACGTGTGCAGGTTCACGTTCACCGGCACGCTCGCGTCCTTCAGCGTCAGGTGCGCCGGCTGGTTCTCCTCGTGGTTCGTGTTCGAGATGAACACCGACGACAGGCGGTCGAACGTCAGCTTGCCGTCCGGCTTCGGATACTCGATCGGCTGGCATTGCGACGCCGGCTTCAGCATCTCGTGATCCGCATGCTTGTGGTGCAGCGTCCACGGCACGTTGCCGCCCATCACCTTCTGCTCGAGCCCGACCATCAGCGTGCCGAGGTACAGGCCCTTCGCCATCCACTGCTTGAAGTTGCGCGCGCGGTACAGCTCCGTGTACAGCCACGACTGCTTGAACGCATCCGGGTACGCGTTCAGTTCGTCGCTCTGGCGGCCGGCCTGCACCGCGTCGAACGCGGCGTCGGCGGCCAGCATGCCGGTCTTGATCGCCGCGTGGCTGCCCTTGATCCGCGATGCGTTCAGGAAGCCCGCGTCGTCGCCGATCAGCGCGCCGCCCGGGAACACCGTCTTCGGTAGCGACAGCAGCCCGCCCGCCGTGATCGCACGCGCGCCGTACGACACGCGCTTGCCGCCTTCGAGGAACGCGCGGATCGACGGATGCGTCTTGTAGCGCTGGAATTCCTCGAACGGCGACAGGTACGGGTTCGTGTAGCCGAGGCCCACCACGAAGCCGACCACGACCTGGTTGTTGTCCATGTGATACAGGAACGAGCCGCCGTACGTATCCGACTTCAGCGGCCAGCCGGCCGTGTGGATCACGAGGCCCGGCTTGTGCTTGGCCGGATCGATCTCCCACAGTTCCTTGATGCCGATCCCGTAGGCCTGCGGATCGGCATTCGCGTCGAGCTTGAACTTCGAGATCAGCTGACGGCCAAGGTGGCCGCGGCAGCCTTCGGCGAACAGCGTGTATTTCGCGTGCAGCTCCATGCCGAGCTGGAAATTCTCGGTCGGTTCGCCGTCCTTGCCCACGCCCATGTTGCCGGTCGCGACACCCTTCACGGAGCCGTCGTCGTTGTAGAGAATCTCGGCGGCAGGGAAGCCCGGGAAGATCTCGACGCCCAGCGCTTCGGCCTGTGCCCCAAGCC
The DNA here is from genome assembly GCF_002223095.1 of Burkholderia sp. AU33803. NCBI lineage: Bacteria > Pseudomonadati > Pseudomonadota > Betaproteobacteria > Burkholderiales > Burkholderiaceae > Burkholderia > Burkholderia sp. AU33803. The sequence goes on along the minus strand of NZ_NKFJ01000009.1, from coordinate 383,658 downwards.
AGCGCGTGACGTTGCCCAGCGAAATCACGTAGTTGCCGTGGTTCTGGAAGTTGGCGGGCAGCGCCCAGTTGGGCGTGGTGACCGCGCTCTTCTCGGACAGGAACAGGAAGCGGTCTTCCGTCACCTCGACGTCGAGCGGCGCGCCGCGTTCCTTCCAGTCGGGGAACAGCTCGGTGATCGCGCGCGGATCCATCACCGCGCCCGACAGGATGTGCGCGCCGATCTCGGAACCCTTCTCGAGCACGCACACGCCGATCTCGGTGCCTTTCTCGGCGGCCAGCTGCTTGAGCCGGATCGCCGCCGACAGCCCGGCGGGGCCGCCGCCGACGATCACGACGTCGTATTCCATCGATTCGCGCGGGCCGTACTGCGCGAGCAAGTCCTGTGTGGTCAAAATCCTGTCTCCTCCTGCGTCCCGACCGTCAGCCGGTCAGAACTGGTCTTCCGTCAACGCGAGCACGCCCTCGTTGCCCTTCGTGCCGACGATCGACGCTTCGAATGCGCCCGCCTGCACCAGCACGTGCTCCGCATAGCATTGCGCGATCGCGATCTTCGCATCGAAGAACGCCGGATCGCTCGCGCGGTTCGCGTGCGCCGCCACCAGCGCGCGCCCCATCTGCCATCCGCACAGCACCACGCCCGCCAGCTTCAGGTACGGCACGCTGCCCGCGAACACCGCGTTCGGGTCCTGCTTCACGTTCGCCACCACGTAATCGACCACCGACGACAGCGCCTTCGCGCCCTTCTCCAGCTGCGCCTTCACCGACGCGGCCGCCGCGCCGTCCAGCTTGCCCAGCGCCGCGACCGTGTCGCCGATCTCCGCGATCAGCGCCTTCGCCACCGCGCCGCCGTCGCGCATCGTCTTGCGGCCCACCAGGTCATTCGCCTGGATCGCCGTCGTGCCTTCGTAGATCGCCAGGATACGGGCATCGCGGTAATACTGCGCTGCACCCGTCTCCTCGATGAAGCCCATCCCGCCGTGCACCTGCACGCCCAGGCTCGCCACGTCGTTCACCATCTCCGTGCTCCAGCCCTTCACCACCGGCACCAGATACTCGTAGATTGCCTGATGACGCGCCCGCGTCGCCTCGTCCGAATGGCGGTGGGCAATGTCGCTGTGCGCGGCGGCCACGTAGGCCAGCGCCCGTGCGCCTTCGGTCAGCGCGCGCATCGTGCCGAGCATGCGACGCACGTCCGGGTGATGGATGATCGTCACCGACTGCTTGGCCGAACCATCGACCGGACGGCTCTGCACGCGTTCCTTCGCGAATTCCGCGGCCTTCTGGTAGGCACGGTCGGCCACGCCGATCCCCTGCATGCCGACGCCGAAGCGCGCCGCATTCATCATGATGAACATGTATTCGAGGCCGCGGTTTTCCTCGCCGACCAGGTAGCCGATCGCGCCGCCGTGGTCGCCGTACTGCAGCACCGCCGTCGGGCTCGCCTTGATCCCGAGCTTGTGCTCGATCGACACGCAGTGCACGTCGTTGCGTGCGCCGAGCGAGCCGTCGTCGTTGACGAGGAACTTCGGCACGATGAACAGCGAGATGCCCTTCACGCCTTCCGGCGCGTTCGGCGTGCGCGCCAGCACCAGGTGGACGATGTTGTCCGCCATGTCGTGCTCGCCCCACGTGATGAAGATCTTCGTGCCGAACACCTTGTACGTGCCGTCGCCCTGCGGCTCCGCGCGCGAGCGCACCAGCGCGAGATCGGAGCCGGCCTGCGGCTCGGTCAGGTTCATCGTGCCGGTCCATTCGCCGGAGATCAGCTTCGGCACGTAGCGCTGCTTTTGTTCGTCGGTGCCGGCCGTCAGCAGCGCTTCGATCGCGCCGTCGGTGAGCAGCGGACAGAGCGCGAACGACAGGTTCGATGCGTTCAGCATCTCGATGCACGGCGTCGCGATCAGCTTCGGCAGCCCCTGGCCGTCGTATTCGGACGGGTGCTGCAACCCCTGCCAGCCGCCTTCGACGAACTGGCGGAATGCTTCGCCGAAGCCCGGCGTTGCGGTCACGACGCCGTCCTTCCAGCTGCTCGGGTTGCGGTCGCCTTCGACGTTCAGCGGGGCCAGCACCTCGCCGCAGAACTTCGCGGATTCGTCGAGCACGGCCTGCGCCGTGTCGTAACCGGCATCCTCGAAGCCCGGCAACTGCGCAACGGCGTCGATGCCGGCCAGTTCCTTCAGCACGAACAGCATGTCCTTGACGGGGGCGTGATAGCTCATGGTCGATGTTCCAATCAGACGGTATATGAGGGGCGCTATCGGGCGAGAGGCGGGAAAAACGGCTCAGGCCCGGGCGTCGACGTGAGGCATCGTAATCCTAGGGCAGGCGATTCTTATTGTCATATCCGGCCCATGTGGTGACAAAATCGGCCACGGGATTGGGGGGGGTTGGGCGGGGGAAGGCCGGCTGGGTGGGGGTTTGGGCGGATTCTCGTTTGGCGGTTTGGGGATTGGCGAGCAAACGGTGTGCCGCGTTGGCGGGAGGGTGCGGTCGAGGCGGCCAGGTTTGTGTGGGGATTTCCGGGACAAGGGTTTACCTTGAGCCGCGACGTGGGCCGCGCGCCGGTAGACGATTCCGGCGCGAAGCCGGGAAGCACCTAGTGTGGAAACGATCACGCGGAGGTCATAGAGCGCCCAATTTCCGAGCAACACACACGGAAGTGACGAAAGATCGTCTATGACGTGGGTCGGGGTCGCGAACCGTCCTGAGCGCGACTGGATCCGTGCACACGGGCCGCGCCGCAAAAACACCGAAACCATGCCTGCCAGACGCGCGGTTCGACATCGTCGTCGAGCCGATCCCCGACGTAAATGCGACGGATCGAGCTCGATCGTTTCGGCAACGATGGGTTCGAAAAGCGTGTGTCCGGCTTTTCGACACCCCAGGACGGGGACGACGCGACGATATCCGTCGACACGCAGAGTGCGCGGAGCGCGTGTTCCGTTCCGACGGGTTGATTCCCTGCGATACCGACCAGAGTTCCGGCTTCGCGCAACTGTTTCAGGCATGGCACGACGTCGGGGTAGAGATCTTCCGCGGAATCGTTGCCCAAACACGGCAACCGGCCACGGGGAGTCACTTGTCTCGATCTCTGTCTGGACATTCGTGCAACCGCTGCGCATCCGTAAACGGTCTTTCATTTCCAAACGCGAGTACTCGCGCCCGATCGCTTTCTTGCCCCTACTCCTTGCTATCTATTATTCGATGTCCCGGTTTCTGCGCTACGTTGTCGATGATCTGCCTGTACCCATGCTTGTTGGCCTCATCCGGATACCGATCGCAAATAGCCAACGCCTTGTCCCGAAGAAACTCTACATCCATCTCATCTCCCAGATCTATTCTGGTGAGGATAATCTTGTAAAGAATAGCATCTACATGATGCATCGACATGGCCGTCGAGAAACGTGGGTCCATCCGATCGTACAAATCATTTGCCGCATCGCAGTAACGCATGGCTAGAGCTGCATCATTTAGCTGCAGGTGACACGAGCATACATCCCGATACAGGTCCGCCAGCTCACATATGAGAACTCTCTTTTCTCTGTCGGTCAGTTTATCGGAAACATCCACTGCTCGTTGATAAGCATTCAAAGCTTCCTGATAGTTACTCGTTTGGAAGTAACTTGCACCCAATCCGTGGTAGTATCTGAATACTGCCTCGTTATCTTTTGCATCATTTTTTTGAATCAATCTTTCACAGACGTCCTTGGCCTGCAGATAGGCAGAAATAGCTCCAGCGTGATCACCAGTTTGCCAGCGCGATGCCCCGATGTTGGTCAATATCATCAATTTATTTTTTTCAAACAACTCAATCAGTGCTGGCTGGCTCCCTGTAGTTTTGTCACCAGGTCGATAGGTGGAAAGTAGCTTACTTGTATCGCCGTAAGCCTGCTCTAAATACTCTAAGGCTCTCTGTGGCAAGCCCATGCTGTAGTAACAGGCGCCAATATTTTGAACAATGAGAATATGCACCGGAAGATGAGCGACTTCCCCCTCACCGTACAATTTGTTGCTAAGCGTATCCCCCTGCTCGAAAATGTCTAAGGCTTTTTGATAGTTGCAAATGTTATAATGTAGCGATCCCACTTCTTCTAGTGCGCTAATCAATTCGAAATTGAAATTCGCCTGATGCGTTGAGGCGAGTTTTTCAATATGTGTCAATGCATAGTCTGCTGCTTTTGCAGCATCCTCAGTCGAGCCGTCAATGAAAAGCAGTTTGGCGCGTAGAAGCCGAGCGTGGGCGTTACTGAGCATTGACGATGCAAGTCTCTGTTCCTGCCCTTCCATTTCCGCAAATTCTTCATCGAGTGCTGATTCATTCAATACTGCCAGAGCTGCTTCAAGATTTCCGGACAAAAAGTAACTCGAAGCCTTTAAAGTCAAACTCGATGATCTGTCAAAGTCCATGGCCGCCAGTTGGGTGGCCAATTTCTCAACCTGTTCTTCAATGGAGCTCTTTTCGCGCTCGAGAGTATCCAGTCGGAATTGATACTGGTTGATCTCCGTCTGAAAGTATGCGTCAGTCCGGTCGATTATTTTCTTTCGATCTTCGGCAACAACATTGAGCCTCTCAATTTCCTGTGTAAGCTCAACATATCTCGGAAGCTTCAGTAGTACCTGATCTCTTTGCAAGCTGTCAGCTGCGGCGACGTTGTGCAAGCGAACCTGTAATTCCCACGCTAACTTGCTTTTCCGGATATGTTCACGTGTTAGCCGAATTGTAAGATTTGATTGACTGTGCGCTAAATCGTGATCGTTAGGGCACAGAACAGCCAGATTTTCATAGCTGTTATTCTGTGATTTTTCGTATTCTTCAATATGATGAATTATGTAAGAATCAGATTTCTTGCCTTTACAGCAGCAGCACAAGTAGTTGCTTGCCTCAAGCAATTTATGCACTACATCTTCATCTATGGGTTGTCGGCTGATGCAACGTTTAACGAAGGCAGACTCGTGTTCGTCAATCCCGAATCTCTCTGATAACACTATTGAACTCAGTGCTCTGCAGCTTGAGACCGAAAGTTTCAATCCCTCATATTTCAAAGCTAAGTCTATCGATACTCCATATTTAATGTAGGTCTCGGATAATTTTGCCAATTTATTTCTCTTGTGAATGGTGAGTAAAATTAAATAGAGACCGTGAGTGGAAGGTCGGCCAGCCACGAGCTTTTGATCTTCTGGATCTTTTCAACGCTAGCCGACATTTTACGCACAAAAAAGGGTGATTGCCCCCACAGGTGAATGCTTGGATTTGATGGCGCCTCAGCTAATAGTGCGGACGGTATGCGATTTCTGGGGTGAGCGGCGATAGGCGAATGAGGAGTGTACAGTGGATAGGTACTATTCGATGTTCTCGCGTGACGAAGAACCGATCTGGATTGGTATGCAGTTACCCTAGCATTGATCGACGAACGTCAGCTGACGCCGATGACTCGACCGCGGATCTCGCCGCACGAACGGCAGCTTCACTTTGCAAAGAGTCGTTGATGCTTTGACATGCCAGGAGCCCGCTCCGGGTCGGTAACGGCCGCTGCCAGACCTTGCCTCAAACAGGACGCCTGACCCGATTCCCCCTACTTCACCGCCATCAACGGCCCCACAAACGCCTCAAAGTGCGGCAACCAAATGGGAATCGCGTCCTTAACAGCAAACATCCCGTGCCCGTTCTTGCCAAACGGCGGTTCAACAATCATCTGCCCGCGCCCACCCGCCCCCTGAAACGCGGCAAACCACGTCGCCACGACCTCCGGCGCGAAATACTTGTCGTTCTGCACGTAATGCCACAGCACCGGCACCCGCGTCGTACTCGCGAAATGCCCGATCGTGTCGGCCATCTGCTTCGGATCACAGGGCATGCCGGGATGAGTCGTCGGGTTCCCGCCACGCCCACCCGAGAAATTCACCACCGCAACCACCCCCTGCGGCGCGTAGCTCGCCGCCGCCAGCGAAGCAAACCCACCCGCCGATTGCCCGACCAGCACGACGCGGTTTCGATCCACCTGCGGTAACGTCTGCGCATACCGCACGGCTGCGAGCACATCGCGCGCGGCCTGCTGCCCCGCAGCGAGGTAATCGGGATGCCGGCACGAACCCGCATCCTCTTCATCGACCCCGCCCGTCGCTCCATACCCGCGGCGGATCGGCACGATGACCGCGAAGCCGAGCTTCACGAACGTCCGGATCTGCGGCAACGCGCGATAGCGGCGCACCTTCGGCCGGTCGCGCGGATCGGGCGGGCTGCCGTGGCTCAGCACGATCAGCGGAAAGGGGCCGGGGCCATCCGGCATGTAGGTGGTGGCGACGATGTCGCGCGTGCTTGCCCCCTCGTCGACCGGCACCTTGACGACGGTTTCATGCAGATCCGGCGCGATGGACGTGTCGTCGACCGCCGTCGCCGCACAGCCGACGACGGCAGCGATCAACGCGCCCAAGATGAGCACCCGGCCTAATCGGCTAGCGATCCGGTTTCGACGAACGACGATGCTCATGGGTGATCTCTCCACGAATCCGCAGCCGACGGCCCACGCTGCCGCGATGCCTACGGCGAAGGCGTCAGTGTATCCGGGCGGCGAAGGTGCATGTTGCGGCGGCGTCAGTCACGGGCGGATAGACCGGCGCCGCAACTTCAAGCCGAACCTCACCATCCCCAACAGCAGCGTGAAAACGACGATCTCGCCGCGCGCGTTCCAACGTACACCGAATCATCGTGTCATCCGATGGCCAATTACGTGCGGTAATATTGCGACTCGATGAAGTGAATAGCAGAATCCCGAGCGGACACCATGATTGAAGAACGCATACCGTCCCGCACACATCGCGCTGTTTGGCCGCTGTCTCTGTCGGCCGGGAACGATCCCGTCGATACCAGCCCGGCCTTTTCCGGCCTAAAGCGACATCACCCCTCCGGCATACCTGCCGCGGGAAACCTCGACGCTCCGACGCATACGGCTTGCCCGCCACGATCACACCCCTCCCTTGACGCCACAGCTATCCAATCGCATGACTGTCCCGTCGTGAATCGACGCAACGCCACGCTTGGGAGAACGAAATGAAACTCAGTGGTCTGGGCCGCAAGATTGCGGTGTCGATGGCGGAGCTGGCGCTCGGCATCATGCTGATCGTCGTGCTGATGACCTATGTGTTCTACTACGTGATGCTCCGGCACTGGGGCGAGTTCTGCCACCAGGCAAGCTGGATTCCATCCACCCCCGAGTGGATATGCCTGGGCATCACGCTCCTGATCGGCCTGATACTCGCCGTTGTCGTGTCGACCCGGCTCGCGCATCGGATCCTCGTGCCGCTCAACTCGGTTGCGGACAGCATTCGCCGCGTCGCCAGAGGCGACCTGACCGCGCGCGCCGTCGCCGGCGATCGATCGATTCGCGAAGCCGCGCTGATCGCGGACGACTTCAATGCGCTCGCCGCCCAGCTGCAGCGGATGACGGACGAGCAAGCATTCTGGAACGCCGCGATCGCGCACGAACTGCGTACGCCTGTCACGGTCTTGCGCGGACGGTTGCAGGGGCTGGCCGAAGGCGTCTTCCAGCCGGGCGAGGCGCTGTTCCGTAGCCTGTTGATCCAGGCGGAAGGATTGACGCGCCTGATCGAGGATCTCCGCGTGATCAGCCTCGCCGAAAGCGGGCATCTGAGCGTCAACATCCAGGAGACCGACCTGGCGATGCACGTCAAGGCGGTCGTCGAGATGTTCGAGGATTCGCTGGCCGCGGCCGGTCAACACATGGTGCTCGATCTCGATACGCGGCCCGTGCGCTGCGACGCTTTCCGGATGCGCCAGGCGCTGCTTGCGCTGTTGGAGAATGCACGGCGCTACGCGGTGCCCGGTGCGATCCGCATTCGCACTCGGATCGAAAACGGAGCGTGCCAGTTGGTGGTCGAAGACGAAGGCCCGGGGATCCCCGCCGATTGCGCGGCCCGGATCTTCGATGCCTTCCGGCGCGTGGACGATACGCATTCCGACCAGAAGGGCGGCAGCGGCCTGGGGCTGGCCGTGGTGGCGGCCATTGCGCAGGCGCACGACGGAGAAGCATCGTGTCGCCCAACCGCGCGCGGCGGCACGTCGTTCGCGTTGCGCTGGCCCGACAGCCCCGCATCGGCGCGCACGGCCGCGCCGAGCCGGAACGACCTGCCGTCCACGACGCAGCGCACCGCCGACACAGACCCGCGTTAGGCCTCTCGGCGAGCGGTAGACACGCCTTGTGCGCCGCCCCGCCTCCTCGCCCCCCCGGCCGCTCCGGCAGCGGAACGGGAGGCGCGCCGGCCCTGATCCATCCCGCGCCGCCGCCCACCCAAGCGAACCGCGCAATCGCATCCCCCGCGCGCCGGCCCGGGCATGCCGATGGCACACACAGCCACCGGCATTTCATCAGACGATTGCGCCATTCCGGGATGCCCGCGCCGCCCATCCCGCTTCCAGATAGCGCCAAGCCCCCCCGGCGCCCATCATCGTCCGGCTCACTCCGCCTGCGAATCCCCCTCCCGCCACTCTTTCACGCCCTCCATCAAACCTCCATCTTTCCGCACAAAAAACTCCATCGGGCGCACGCACACTTCGATCCGAAAATGCGGGCCACTGGATGCCTGCGTCACATGGAGTCCACATGAAAAATCAGAAACGAGCCTGCTACGGTGCCGTGTGCGCGCTGGTGGCGGCGATGCTGGCGGGCTGCGGGCCCACCGAACAGCAGGCGGCCGCGCCGGCCACTCCGGTTGCGGCGATGACGCTGGCGGCCGCGCCCCTCGACCTGACCGAAGACCTGCCGGGCCGCGTCGCGGCCGTCCGGATCGCCGAGATCCGGCCGCAGGTCAGCGGCATCGTGCAGCGGCGGCTGTTCGAGCAGGGCACGGAAGTCCGTGCCGGCCAGCCGCTGTTCCAGATCAACCCGGCGCCGTTCAAGGCCGACATGGACACGGCCGCGGCCGCCCTGCAACGCGCGGAAGCCGCGCTCGCGCGGGCCAAGGTGCAGACCACCCGCCTCAAGCCGCTGGTCGAGGCCGACGCGATCAGCCGTCAGGTGTACGACGACTCGGTGTCGCAACGCGACCAGGCGGCCGCCGACGTCGCGCAGGCGCGCGCGACGCTCGCCCGCCGCCAGCTCGACCTGAAGTTCGCGACCGTCGAAGCGCCGATTACGGGCCGCATCGACCAGGCCCTCGTGACCGAGGGTGCGCTGGTCGCGAGCAGCGACAGCCAGCCGATGGCACGCATCCAGCAGATCGACCAGGTCTACGTGGACGTGCGTCAGCCGGCCGCATCGCTCGAAGCGCTGCGCGGCGCGCTCGCGGCCCAGCCGGACACCGCGGGCAACGGCCTGCCGGTCGACGTGCTGCGCGACGACGACTCGCGCTACGACGTGAAGGGCCGCATGCTGTTCTCGGGCGTCAACGTCGACCCGGGCACCGGCGACGTGCTGCTGCGCGTGCTGGTCGACAACCCGAAGCGCGAGCTGCTGCCGGGCATGTACGTGCGTGCCCGCATCCCGCGTGGGCACTTCGAGAACGCGCTGACCGTGCCGCAACAGGCGATCGTCCGCGCGGGCGGCAAGCCGCAGGTCTGGGTGCTCGACGCGAAGAGCCAGGCGCACCTGAAGGCCGTCGAGGTGGGCGAGCTGACGAACCGCAGCTACCGCATCAAGTCGGGGCTGCAGGCGGGCCAGAAGATCGTCGTCGAAGGCATGGAGCGCCTGAGCGACGGCGCGCCCGTGACGGCGACCGCCTGGAAGGCGCCTGAAGCGGTCAAGACCGCTTCGTCGCACTGAGTCACGGGGAGCATCCAGTCATGTCCCAATTCTTCATCCGGCGCCCGGTCTTCGCGTGGGTGATCGCCCTCTTCATCATCCTGCTGGGCCTGATCGCCATCCCCGAACTGCCGGTTGCGCGCTATCCGTCGGTCGCGCCGCCGACCGTCACCATTACCGCCACCTATCCGGGCGCCACGCCGCAGACGATGACCGACAGCGTGCTGAGCCTCATCGAGCGCGAACTGTCTGGCGTCCGCAACCTGCTGTACTTCGAATCGGCGTCGGATACGTCCGGCCAGGCGAAGATCACCGCGACCTTCAAGCCCGGCACCGATTCGGCGATGGCGCAGGTCGAAGTGCAGAACAAGCTCAAGTCGGTCGAGCCGCGCCTGCCGCCCGTCGTGCGGCAAAACGGCGTGATCGTCGAGTCTGCCTCCACCGGCTTCCTGTTGTTCGTCGGCCTGAAGTCGGACAGCGGCCGCTATGACGAAAACGCGCTGGCCGACTACATGGCGCGCAACGTCGTCGAGGACTTGCGTCGTGTCGAAGGCGTCGGCAAGGTGCAGCTGTTCGGCTCCGAACAGGCGATGCGCATCTGGGTCGATCCGCAGAAGCTGATCACCTACGGCCTGTCGATGAACGACCTGACGACGGCCATCGCGCAGCAGAACGTGCAGATCGCCCCTGGCAGCCTCGGTGCGGCGCCCGCGCTGCCGGGCCAGCGCGTGACGGTACCGCTCACCGCGCAAGGCCAGCTCACGTCGCCCGAGCAGTTCGCGAAGATCGTGCTGCGCGCGAACGCGAACGGCTCGAAGGTCGTGCTCGGCGACGTCGCGCGGGTCGAACTCGGCCCGCAGTCGTTCACCTTCGTCAACAGCGAGAACGGCAAACCCGCGACCTTCGCCGGCGTGCAGCTGGCGCCGGGCGCCAACGCGGTGAAGACCGCCGAGGCCGTGCGCGAGCAGCTGGACATGATCGCCAAGACGATGCCGGCCGGCATGACGTACTCGATCCCGTTCGATACCGCGCCGTTCGTGAAGATCTCGATCGAGAAGGTGATTCACACGCTGATCGAAGCGATGGTGCTCGTGTTCCTGGTGATGTACCTGTTCCTGCAGAACGTGCGCTACACGCTGATCCCGGCGATCGTCGCGCCGGTGGCGATGCTCGGCACCTTCACGGTCATGCTGATGACGGGCTTCTCGATCAACGTGCTGACGATGTTCGGCATGGTGCTCGCGATCGGCATCATCGTCGACGATGCGATCGTCGTCGTGGAAAACGTCGAACGCCTGATGGTGGAAGAAGGCCTGTCGCCGAAGGACGCGACGATCAAGGCCATGAAGGAAATCACCGGCGCGATCATCGGCATCACGCTGGTGCTGACGGCCGTGTTCCTGCCGATGGCGATGTCGAGCGGTTCGGTCGGCGTGATCTATCAGCAGTTCACGATGTCGATGGCCGTGTCGATCATGTTCTCGGCCCTGCTCGCGCTGACGCTGACGCCGGCCCTGTGCGCGACGATGCTCAAGCCGATCGAGCATGGCCACCACGAGAAGCGCGGCTTCTTCGGCTGGTTCAACCGCCGCTTCGACCGCATGACGAGCTGGTACGAAACGCGCGTCGGCAAGCTGGTCGGCCGCACGGGCCGGGTGATGCTGCTGTTCGTCGCGATTTCCACCGCGCTGGTGTTCGGCTTCCGCATGCTGCCGTCGTCGTTCCTGCCCGAGGAAGATCAGGGCTACTTCATGACCGGCTTCCTGCTCCCGTCGGATTCGACCGTCGAGCGCACGGGCGACGTGGTCAAGACCCTCGAGAAGCATCTCGCGTCGCGTCCGGGCATCGAGTCGAGCATCTCGATCATCGGCTACGGCTTCTCGGGCCTCGGCTCCAACGCGGCGCTGAACTACGCGGTGCTCAAGGACTGGGACAAGCGCGACGGGGCAAACGCGATGGACGAAGCGATGCGCGCGCAGGCCGCGATGGGCGGCGTGACGGAAGGCACGGTCATGAGCCTGTTGCCGCCGGCGATCGACGGGCTGGGCACCAGCTCGGGCTTCACGATGCGACTGCAGGATCGCGCGAACCAGGGCTACGCGGCGCTCAAGGCGGCTGAAGCCAAGCTGCTCGAACTGGCCGCGCAAAGCAAGGTGGTGACCGGCGTCTATCCGGACAGCCTGCCGGCCGGCACGAGCGTGAAGCTGGACATCGACCGCGACAAGGCCGAAGCGCTCGGCGTGTCGTTCACGACCATCAGCGACACGCTGTCGGCCGCGATGGGTTCGACCTACGTGAACGACTTCCCGAACGCGGGCCGCATGCAGCAGGTGATCATCCAGGCGGATGCGCCGGCCCGCATGCAGATCGAGAACGTGATGAAGCTCTACGTGCGCAACGCGACCGGCGGCATGGTGCCGCTGTCCGAAGTGGTGCGTCCGGTCTGGTCGGAAACCCCGCTGCAGCTGGTGCGCTTCCAGGGTTACCCGTCCGCACGGATCTCCGGCGGCTCGGCCCCCGGCTACTCCAGCGGCGCGGCGATGGCCGAGATGGAGCATCTGGCCGCGCAGTTGCCGCCGGGCTTCACGGTCGCGTGGACCGGCCAGTCGCTGCAGGAGCGTGAGTCGGCTTCGCAGGCGCCGATGCTGATGGCGTTGTCGATGGTCGTCGTGTTCCTGGTGCTCGCGGCGCTCTACGAGAGCTGGGCGATTCCGCTGTCGGTGATGCTGGTGGTGCCGCTCGGCCTGATCGGCGCGCTCGCCGCGGTGATGTTGCGCGGGATGCCGAACGACGTGTTCTTCAAGGTCGGGATGATCACCGTGATCGGCCTGTCGGCGAAGAACGCGATCCTGATCGTGGAAGTCGCGAAGCAGTTGCGCGAGGAAGGCATGGGGCTGATCGAGTCGGCCGTGCAGGCATCCAGGCTGCGGCTGCGCCCGATCCTGATGACCTCGCTCGCGTTCGGCCTCGGCGTCGTTCCGCTGATGATCGCGACCGGCGCCAGCGCCGAGACGCAGCACGCGATCGGCACCGGCGTGTTCGGCGGCATGGTGACCGCCACCGTGCTGGCCATTTTCTTCGTTCCGGTTTTCTACGTGTTCGTGATGAGCATCCAGGAACGCCTCTCGGCATGGCGCGCTTCCGGCAAGAAGCCCGCCGCCGTGACCCACGAACATGAAGGTTGATGCCATGCGATTACTCATTCTTTCCGCAGCGGTTTCCGCCACGCTCGCGCTGTCGGCGTGCTCGATGGCGCCGAAGCTGGTCAAGCCCGAGCTGCCGGTGCCGACCGCCTATACGACCGCGGTCGCGGCCGACCAGCACGCGAACGCCGCCGATCTCGGCTGGCGCTCGATGTTCGGCGACCGTCGCCTGCAGCGCCTGATCGAGCTCGCGCTCGAGAACAACCGCGACCTGCGCCTGGCCGCGCTGAACGTTCAGGCCGCCGAAGCGCAGTACGGCATCCAGCGTTCCGCGCGCCTGCCGTCGATCGGCGCCGGCGCGAGCTTCACGCGCCAGCGCACGGCCGCCGACTCGCAGTCGAACCCGCCGCTGCTCGAGAACACGCAGAACCAGTACGGCGTGAACATCGGTCTCAGCGCGTTCGAGATCGACCTGTTCGGCCGCGTGAAGTCGCTGTCGGATGCCGCGTTCGCGCGCTACCTCGCGACCGATCACGGCCGCCGGGCAGTGCAGATCGCGCTCGTCGGCTCCGTGGCCAACGCGTATTTCGCCGAGCGTCTCGCGCAAGAGCAGCGCGCGCTGTCCGAACGCACGCTGAACGACTGGCGCCAGTCGCTCGACCTCGCGCGGCGCCTGAAGCTCGCCGACCAGGCGAGCGGCGTCGACATCGCGCAGGCCGAAGGCCAGGTCGCGAGCGCCAGCGCCGATCTCGAGGCGCGTTCGCGCGCCGTCGAGCAAGCGGGCAACGCGCTGCGGCTGCTGGTCGGCACCGACCTGCCGAAGAACCTGCCCGATCCGCTGTCGCTGGAGCGCCAGCCGGTGATGACCAAACTGCCGGCCGGCCTGCCGTCGGAACTGCTGTACCGCCGGCCGGACATCCAGCAGGCCGAGCAGAATCTCGTCGCCGCCAACGCCGACATCGGCGCGGCGCGCGCGGCGTTCTTCCCGCGCCTGTCGCTGACGTCGTCGATCGGCTTCCTCAGCCCGGGGCTGGGCAGCCTGTTCGACGGCGGCCAGCGCGTGTGGAGTTTCGCACCGCAGGTCACGCTGCCGATCTTCCAGGGCGGCCGGCTGCGTTCCGAGCTGAATCTCGCGGAAGTGCGCAAGTCCAGCGCGGTCGTGGAGTACGAACGCTCGATCCAGACCGCGTTCCGCGAAGTGGCCGACGGCCTCGCCGGGCGCGAGACCTTCAGCCGCCAGATCGACGCGCAGACCAAGGTCGTCAAGAGCGCCGAGCGCCGCACCGATCTCGTGAACCTGCGCTATCGCGCCGGCATCGAGGACCGGCTGGAACTGCTCGACTCGCAGCGCCAGCTGTATGCCGCGCGCCAGACGTTGCTGGATCTGCGCAACGCCGAACTGGGCAACGCGGTCGCGCTCTACAAGGCGCTCGGTGGCGGGCTGACCGACACCGACGTGCCTCCCGCCAACAGCGTGGCAAACAACTGAGCAATGGGCCGTCGCCCATCCGTTCGCGACGACCGAAAGCACGGTGAAGTCCGGCGGCGCACGTGCCGCGCCGCCGGATCGCCCACGGTCACGCTCACTTCCAGTGAACCCGATGAACCCTCTGATACTCATTGCCGAAGACGATCCGGAGATCGCCGACATACTCGACGCGTACCTCGCCCACGACGGCTTTCGCACCTACCGCGTCGATCACGGCCAGGCGGTGCTCGACGTGGAGCCCGTCCTGAAACCCGACCTGATCCTGCTCGACGTCAGGATGCCGAAGAAGGACGGCTGGGAAGTCCTGGTCGAACTGCGCCGCCGCAACGACACGCCGATCGTCATCATCACGGCGCTCGACCGCGAGATCGATCGCTTGCAGGGGCTGCGTTTCGGCGCGGACGACTACATCACGAAGCCGTTCAACCCGGCCGAGGTGGTCGCGCGCATCCGCGCGATCCTGCGTCGTTTCGAAACGGCCACGTCCGGGCGCTTCATCAAGGTCGGCAACCTTGAAATCGACACGCAAAGCTATCTGACCACCGTCCGCACCGACACCGGAGCAACCGGCGTCTCGCTGACGCTGACCGAATTCCGGCTGCTCGCGCACCTGGCCGGCTCGCCGAACCGCGTGTTCACGCGCAGCGAACTGATCGATGCCTGCCTCGCCGACGTCGATGCGCTGGAGCGCACCGTCGACAGCCACATCAGCCGGCTGCGCAAGAAGCTCGAATGCGCGGGCGCGTCCGGGATGCCGGAGGTGATGCGCGGGGTCGGCTACCGGCTGCGCAGCACCCAGTGAATGCGCGTCATGGATCGCGGCGGCACAAGGCACATGGCGCGGATCGTCGGACTCCTGACGGTCGCAGGCGTGCTGACGATCGCGACCGGATGGTTCGTCGCCTACGGCCTGTTCGTGGCCGTGTCGTCTTCCGCGACCGACAACCCGATCGTGGTGGTGATCCGTGAGACGCCGAGCTATCTGATGCTGGCGGCCGTCTTGCTGGCCGCGCTGGTCGCGACGATCGTCGATCTCGTCAGACTGGCGCGCAGAACGGGCTCATAGCAACAGGCCGACGCGCATTGCACGCTCGAGGCCACGCTGTGATTCCGTTGCTTTCGAAGCGTTATCGGTAAAACGTCTTTTCCAGAGATCTGATCAACCGCATGCGCGCAGCGAGGGTCGAAATGAGCAATCAGGACAATGTCTCTTCGTCGATCGATGGCGATGCGCGCGAACCGGAAAGAAGCGACGATTCACGGACGGGCCGCGTGACGTTGATTCCGACCGACGCAATCGAACCGGAGGAACGCTGGCGCCACATGATGCACTCGCTCAACGCATGCAGCGACGGCGCGCGCCTCAACCGGCAACGCAAGGATGGCGCGGTCGATTCACGCAGAAAAATGACTTCGGGCGATCGATCGAGGTGCAGCGCGACGATCGATTTCCTGGATCAACCGACGGCCAGCACGGTGGTGCTGTCGTGGCGGGATTCGACGGGCGGACATTACGGCTATCAAAACTGGCACAAAGGATTTGCCCGACGGCCAGGGTTATGCGCGATGAGCGGGATGCCCATCAACCCGGGCGACGAGATTTTTCGGCCAAGCGCGCGAAATGGCCGACCGACGAACGGGTCCGCGATGATTCTCGCCATTCACATCGCCTGTATCGACTTTGCGCGGATCACGACATAGACGTGGCGCTACTCCCCCTCCCGGCCTGGCGCTGGCGTTGTCCGGGTCCTGGAAAACGGGCCGCTCAGTGCGCCTTCCACCCGGGCGAAGCGCTCATGGGCCACTCATCACCGAAGCGCTGAAGCGCCGACTACAGAACCCTCACCATGGCTATTTTCGAATTGATGATCGCGCTGCTCCTGGCGATCCTTGTCTTGCACTACGTCGGGCACAAGCTCGGGCTGCCGCCTGCCGTCGCCCTGATCATCGGCGGCGGTTTCATCGCCTTTCTGCCCGGCCTGCCCGAGGTGCATATCGATCCGGAACTGGTGCTGGTGATTTTCCTGCCCCCGTTGCTGATGGACAGCGCGCTGGGCATCTCACTCGACCATCTGCGCCGGCACATGCTGGGTGTCGGCGCGTTGGCGATCGGGGCGGTGCTCTTCACCACGGTCGTGGTGGCCCTCGTCGCCCACTGGCTCGTGCCCGCCCTGCCCTGGGCGGCCTGCGCGGCGCTGGGCGCGCTGGTCGCGCCGCCGGATGCGGTGTCGGCCCGCGCCGCGCTGCAGCAGGTGAAACTGCCGCGCCGCCTCCTGATCCTCCTGGAGGGCGAGAGCCTGTTCAACGACGCAACGGGCCTCGTGCTGTTCCGCTTCGCGGTGGCAGCGGGCGTGACGGGCCTGTTCAGTCCGGCCGAAGCGCTCGGCAGCTTCGCCCTGCTGGCGCTGGGCGGCGTACTGGTCGGCGCGTTCGTGGGCGGCGCCTGGGTCATCCTGATGCGCCATCTCGACGAAGACAGCCTGATCATCGCCGCCGGCCCGCTGTGTGCGTGGGGCGCTTATCTGCTGGCCGAGCGCTTCCACGTGTCGGGGGTGATCGCCACGGTGACGACGGGCCTCATCTGCGCCTGGTTCCAGCACCGCGTGCTCGGCGCGTCGGCGCGCCTGTACGGCACCGGCTTCTGGTCCGTCACGATCTTCATTCTCGAGGCGTTCGTGTTCCTGATCATCGGATCCTCGCTGCATGAGTTGATCCAGCGGGGCGACGGGCTCGACTCGATGCTCGCGGAGATGGGCATCCCGGTGCTGATCGTCGTGCTGGCCGTCATCCTCGCGCGGTTTGCCTGGGTGTATGTGTCGGACGGCGCGCTCATCCTGCTGCGGAAGCTGGGCGTGACGCGCTTTCATCCGCTCGGGCTGGCCGATGCCACGGTGTTGAGCTGGGCCGGCATGCGAGGGGTGATCACCCTGGCGCTCGCCGCCAGCCTGCCGGAGAGTTTTCCGGGGCGCGATTTCATCCTCGTCACCGCCATCGCCGTCATCCTCGCCACCGTGCTGGTGCAGGGGCAATCGCTCGGCGCCGTGATCCGCTGGACCGGGCTCGCGGCGCCGAAAAGCGACCAGCCTCGCCTGAGCATGAGCGAGGCGCAGGCCGTGATTGCCAAGGTGCAGTACGAGTTGATGTCAAAACGGGCCTACAACGCGGCAGGCGAACTCGTTCACCCGATGCTCCTGGACATTCACCGGCACAAGGCCGAGGACATGGCCCGCTACGCGCGGCACGCCGACGAATACAAGCCCCACCTCGTGGCGCGTTCGGACACCGTGCTGGAACTGATCGCGGCGGGACGGGCCGAGCTCATGCGCCTCTACCGCGCCGGCGACATCGACGAGCACACGCTGCACGAACTGACGCGCGACCTCGATCTCGAGGAACTCCGCGCCATTTCCGCGAAGGCGTGACGCGATCGCCATCGATGGAGACGCAACGCCTTCAGGCCCGTTACCGCTCCATCATTTCTCCATCAAACCGCATAAAAGCGTCCATCGACGCCCAGCACACTGCGAAGCCCCTCATCGAGACCGCATGCGCGAGCAACACGAACCCATGGACACGTTTCCGGCCCTGATCGCCTGCGAGCATTGCGACAGCGTCTACCGACGCCGCGCGCTCGCGCCGCACGAAGTCGCGCGGTGCGAGCGCTGTTCGGCCGTGCTGTTTCGTTCGAGCTGGCTCGATATCGACCGGTGGCTCGCGCTGGCGATGGCGGCAGGCGTGGTGTTTGCCATCGCCAACCTGTGCCCGATCATGCGAATCAGCGTGCAGGGGCTGCACAGCGAAGCCACGCTGTGGCAATCCGCGCTCGCGCTGGCCAAAGGCTACGCCGCGCCGATCGCGATTCCGACGGCGCTGGCCATCGTGGTGGTGCCGTTCCTGCAGATCGCCACGCTGATCTGGTTGCTGGCCTTTGCCCGCGCGGGACGTCGCGCACCCGCGTTCGGCCCGCTGATGCGGCTGCTCGTCGCGCTGCGACCGTGGAGCATGATCGAGGTCGGATTGCTCGGCGTCCTGATCGCCATCATCAAGCTGTCCAGCATCATGCAGATCATTCCCGGCGCGGGCTTGTGGGCCACGGCCGTGCTGATGGTGCTGATCCCGCTGATCGCGGGCCACGATGCGCGCCAGCTGTGGGACTGGGTCGTGCCGGTGGAACCCGCCGGAGGCCGCTCGTGAGCCTGCCCGTGCGCGCCAGTCAGCTGGGCATGGTCGGGTGCCATGCGTGCGGCCTCGTCTGCCGGCCCCCTGCCTGCGCCGCGCAGGATGCGCACGCGCAGCATGCCGCCGAAGCGGCACGCTGCCCGCGCTGCGGGTCGGCGCTGCACGCGCGTCGCCCGGACAGCCTCGTGCGCGCGTGGGCGCTGCTGATCGCCAGCCTGATCTTCTATCTGCCGGCCAACCTGTTGCCGGTGATGCGCACCACGCTGCTCGGCAGCCACAGCGAATCGACGATTCTCAGCGGCGTCGTGGTGTTCTGGAAAGCCGGCTCGTACGGCATCGCGGCGGTGATCTTCATCGCGAGCGTCGTCGTGCCGTGCACGAAGTTTCTCGCGCTCGGCACGTTGCTCGTCACGACGGGCCGGCGCAGCGTGTCGGCCATGCGCGAGCGGGCCGTGCTGTATCGCGCGGTCGAGCTGGTCGGCTACTGGTCGATGCTCGACGTGCTGGTCGTCGCGATCATCTGTGCGCTGGTGAAGTTCGGTCCGCTGTCCGAGATCGAGCCGCGCGCCGGCATTTTGTTTTTCGGCATGG
The DNA here is from genome assembly GCF_002223095.1 of Burkholderia sp. AU33803. Lineage (NCBI taxonomy): Bacteria > Pseudomonadati > Pseudomonadota > Betaproteobacteria > Burkholderiales > Burkholderiaceae > Burkholderia > Burkholderia sp. AU33803. The sequence goes on along the minus strand of NZ_NKFJ01000009.1, from coordinate 364,499 downwards.
TCGTCATTCTCACGATGCTGTCCGCGATGAGTTTTGACCCACGCCTCATTTGGGACGCCGAAGAAGCATGAATCCTCCATCCGGCCCGCAAGGCCTCGAACCCCACGACCCGCCCGTGACGCGCAACCGCCTGCGGCTGTCGCTCGTCTGGCTCGTGCCGCTCGTCGCGGCATTGATCGGCCTGTCGATGGTGATCCACGCGTGGTTGTCCGTCGGACCGGAAATCACGATCACGTTCAACACCGCGCAAGGCCTCGAAGCCGGCAAGACGCCCGTCAAGTACAAGGACGTCGTGATCGGCACCGTCACCGCCATCTCGCTGAGCGACGACAGTTCGCACGTCGTCGCGACGGTCTCGTTCGTGAAGAATGCGCGCAACCTCATTCGCGACGACACGCGCTTCTGGGTCGTGCGCCCGCGCGTCGGCATGAGCGGCGTATCGGGCATCGACACGCTGTTCTCCGGCGCCTATATCGGCATGGACACGGGCGGCTCGACGCAATCGCGCAAGGCCTACACCGGGCTCGAGACGCCGCCCACCGTCATCAACGGCATGCCGGGGACGAGCTTCGCGCTGCGCGCCACCGATCTCGGCTCGCTCGATATCGGCTCGCCGGTCTATTACCGCCACCTGATGGTCGGGCACGTCGCGTCGTACAAGCTCGACATGCAGCGCCGCGACATGAACCTGCAGGTGTTCATCGATGCGCCGTACGATCGGCTGGTGACGACCGATACGCGCTTCTGGAACGCGAGCGGGATGGATCTGTCGCTCGACGCGAACGGCCTGAAGCTGAAGACCCAGTCGGTCGCGACGATCGTGGGCGGCGGCATCGCGTTCGCGACGCCGGAAGACAGCGACGCGGCGGCGGCCCGTGCAAACCACCTGTTTACACTCGCCGACAATGAAACGTCCGCGATGGCGGCCCCGGACGGCCCATCCCAGCTCATTCGACTCCGCTTCGAGCAGCCGTTGCGCGGCCTCGCGGTCGGGGCGCCGGTGGAATTCTCCGGCATCAACATGGGCAAGGTGGTGTCGACCCAGCTCGACTTCGACCGCACCACCCGACGCTTCCAGTCCATCGTCATGGTCAAGGTCTATCCGTATCGGCTCGGCCCCGTCATCGAGAAGCTGCAGAAGACCGAAGGCAACGGCAATCCGCGCGCGGCCCAGTTTCTCGCGGGCCTGGCCGAGCATGGGCTCCGTGCGCAGGCGCGTACCGGCAACCTGCTGACGGAGCAGCTCTACATTTCGTTCGATTTCGTGAAGAACGCGCCAAAGGTGCCGTTTGATGCGAATGCCACGCCGCTGACCTTGCCCACCGTGCCGAGTACGTTCGACAAGCTGCCGGAGCAGCTCGCCGACATCGTCGACAAGATCAACAAGCTGCCGCTGGCGTCGATCGGCAAGCATGTCGATTCGAGCCTGACGAACCTGGACGCGACGCTCAGGCAGGTCAACGGCCAGGTGCTGCCGTCGACGACGCGCGCGCTCGACCAGGCGAACCAGACGTTCGGCGCGTTGCGCCACGGCATCGCCGAGGACAGCCCGCTTCAGGAAAACCTCGCGAACACGCTGACCGAGGTCCAGCGTACCGCGCGCTCGTTGCGCACGCTCACCGACATGCTGGGCCGCCGTCCCGACGCGCTGCTGCGGGGCACCGGCGCCGATCATGCGCCGATCGCGCCGGTCGCCCCTTCCACCTCGCCTGTCCAGCAGGAGCCACGACAACCATGAGCTTCCCGATTCGCGCCAGGACGATCGCCCTGGGCGCCGGCGCCGTCATCGCGCTGACCGCCTGCGCGTCGAACCCGGTGCATTACTACACGCTGGTATCGCCGGCCACGTCCACCTCCACGACGTCGACCACCGCGCGCGCCGCCGCGCCGCTGGCGATCAACGTGTTGCCGGTCGGCATCCCCGCCCAGCTCGACCAGCAGCAGATGGTCGTGCGCAGCGGGACCGGCGCCGCGCGGATACTCGACAACGAACGCTGGGTCGCGCCGCTCGGCGACGAGCTGCGCGCGGCGCTTTCGTCGGCGCTCGTCGAGCAGCTGGGCGCGCGCAACGTCACCGGCCTGCCGCGCCCGTCGAACCAGACCGTCATGAGCATCCGCACGCAGGTGCGGCGCTTCGATGCGTGGCCCGGCAGCATGGCCCAGTTCGAAGCGGATTGGGTCGTCGGCGTGCAGCAGGACACGCCGGGTACACCAGGCACCCCGGGCACGCGCATTTCGTGCAGCACGCGGCTCAACGAAGCGGCACCCGGCGGCTACGCGGACATGGTGCGGGTGCAACAGCGCATGATCGAGCAGTTCGCCACGCGGATCGCGAGCACGGTGCGCAGCTTCGGCAACGGGCGCCCTGCCTGTCCCGCCGATTCGTAAAACCGTCCCGCCCAGGGGAGCCGTCCATGGGAGCGCGCGAAGGTATCCGGTTATGGGAACCGGCTACCTTGAAGCGATGCAAGACGCGTGACGCGTTACGCGCGCCGCCGGTAAGTGCCCGGCGTGCTCCCTGTCCAGTGCCGGAACGCACGATGGAACGCGCTCGGATCGTCGAAGCCGATGTCGGCGCCGATCGCCGCGATCGTGTCGGGCGTATCGGTCAGCCGCTGGATCGCGATGTCGCGCCGCAGTTCGTCCTTGAGCGCCTGGAACGTCGTCCCTTCGGCGGCCAGGTGGCGGCTCAGCGTGCGCACCGAGCAATGCAGGTGCTCGGCCGCCTGGTCGATCACCGGCAGGTCGGGCAACGCTTCCGACAGGTACTGCCGCACGCGATGGCACACGAGCTGTTCGCTGAACGATTCGAAGATCCAGTCGCCCGGTGCGCGCGCGAGGAACTTGCGCAGGTTGCGCTTGCTCTGCCGGATCGGCGCGTCGAGGTAATCCGCGCTGAAACGCATCAGCGTGCGCTCGCAGTCGAACTGCACGGCGCCGGTGAAGAAGTACAGGTGCTCGACCGCATGGCGCGGCCGCGGGCACGCGAACTCGATCTGCAGCAGCGGGATCTTCTGCCCGATCAGCCAGGAGCACACGCCGTGCACGAGCTTGAGCATCAGCTCCTGGCCGAGCGCGCCGATCGGGCCGATGGCGTCGTTCGGGCGCAGCACCGTCTGCGCGACCAGGCCGTCGCGCTTCGATTCGACGAAGAAATCGTCGAGCAGGATATGGAAGAATTGCCCGAAACGATGCAGCGCCGTTTCGAGGTTGCGCGCATCGAGCAGGCTCAGGCACAGGTACTTCAGCGTGCCGCCGCGCAGCGGGCGCGAGAAGATGCCGGGCATCTCGTCGTCGAGTTCGATCGCGAGCGTGCGGTACAGCGTCGAGAACTGTTCCTCCGTCACGCGCGCATGCGGTTCGCCGAGCAGCTCGATCGGGATGCCGGCGCCGCCCAGGTAGCGCTCGACCACGTCGCGCTGCACGGCCGCGCTCGCGAGAAAGCCGTTGACGAGCGAGATCGGCACCGTCGCGCTCGGCGACGGCAGTGCACGCCCGGGTGCGGGCCCGGGCTGGGCGGAAAGTGAATCTGAACCGGTCATCGCGTCCCCGTCGATCGAACCGCTCGCATTGTACTTGAGCGGCCCGCGCGGAGCCTTCCGGGCCGTCGGCGCGCCGCGTGCCGCGCGGCGCGCCGACGCCATCAGTCGGTGCGGCTGAGTTCCCGGCGCAGGATCTTGCCGACGGTCGACTTCGGCAGCCGGTCGACGAAGCGAATCAGCTTCGGCACCTTGTAGCCCGCGAGGCTCTCGCGGCAATGCGCGACGAGTTGTTCCTCCGTCACGTCGGCGTCCTGCGCCAGCACCACGAACAGTTTCACGGCCTCGCCCGTGCGCGCGTCCGGCACGCCGATGCACGCGCATTCGGCCACGCCCGGCACGGCGGTCGCGACCGCTTCCACCTCGTTCGGATACACGTTGAAGCCCGACACGATGATCATGTCCTTCTTGCGGTCGACGATCCGCAGGAACCCGGCTGCGTCGAACACGCCGACGTCGCCGTTGCGGAAATAGCCGTCGGCCGTGAACGCGGCCGCATTCGCTTCCGGTTTCCGCCAGTAGCCGCCCATTACCTGCGGCCCCTTCACGCAGATCTCGCCCGCGCCGCCGATCGCCACCTCGTTGTCCTGGTCGTCGAGCAGCTTCACGTCGGTCGACGGCAGCGGCAGGCCCGTGGTGCCCGTGAACGAGTCGATCGACTGCGGGTTGAACGACACGACCGGCGACGTCTCCGACAGCCCGTAGCCCTCGCGGATGAAGTTGCCCGTCACCGCCTTCCAGCGCGACGAGATCACGTCGATCACGGCCGCGCCGCCGCCGGCCGACAGCTTCAGCCGCGACCAGTCGACTTCCGCCAGGCGCGGATGGCCGGCGAGCCCCGCGTACAGCGTGTTCACGCCGACGAACACCGTCGGCCGCGCGGCCTTCAGCACGTCGATGAAGCCGTCCATGTCGCGCGGGTTCGCGATCAGCCAGTTCTGCGCGCCGATCGCGAAGTAGGACAGGAAGTTCACCGTCAGCGCGAAGATGTGATAGATCGGGATCGCCGTGACGACGACCTCCTCGCCCGGTACTCGCGCGGCCGGCACGATCGCCCCGAACTGCTCGATGTTCGCGACGAGGTTGCGGTGCGACAGCGCGGCGCCCTTCGACAGGCCGGTCGTGCCGCCCGTGTACTGCAGCAGCAGCAGGTCGTCGCCGCCCAGCGCAACCGGTTCGAGCGTGAGCGATTCGCCGGCGGCTATGGCGCGCGCGAGCGGGATCGAACCGGGCGGCAGCGCGTCGCAGGTCCCGGGCGGCGCATCGACGACACCGAGATCGCCGCGCCCGACGCTCAGCACGGTGCGCACGCGCGTGCCGCCGACCACTTCGGCGAACGTGCCCATCGACCCGCCGCACACCAGCGCGACCTCGACGCCCGCGTCGTTGAGCTGATGCTCGAGCTCTCGCGCCGTATAGAGCGGGTTCACGTTGACCTGGATCGCGCCGATCTTCGCGACCGCGACGAACGCGACCGCAAACGCGAGCACGTTGGGCAGCATCACGGCCACGCGATCGCCCTTGCGCACGCCCACGACCTGCTGCAGGTAGGCGGCCAGCGCGGTCGACAGGCGGTCGACGTCGGCATAGGTCAGCGTGCGGCCATACGAGTGGAACGCCGGGCGATCGGCGAATCGGCGCATCGCGTCGTCCAGCAACGCGGTTACGGAAGGAAAGCGATCGGGATCGATCTCGGCGGGGATCGAGCCATACGACCCGGTCCAGTGTCTCTTCGTCATGTCTCACTCCACGGGGGACGGCGCGCCGGCCGCGCCGTTCGCACGACGGCCTGCACGCCGGAGAAGCGCGGACCATCGCCTGATCGGCGACTATCGCCCGCGCGGCGCACTTTGAAAATGATCCGGGCGGCCGAAAAGATGATCGAAACGGACAGGTGGGCCGCATCTGTCCAGGTCACTGCGCCGGGCACCGCCGCCCTGCCCGGCCGGCACGCGCCAGGCCGGCTGCGGCGGCATGGGTGCCACCGAAGCCCCCGCTGCACCGGGTCGCACCGGCGCGCGCATCAGGGTGAACCCTGTGGCGCATGGGACCGATCCCGAGCAGAATTGCGTCCCGTCAACGATATCGATTCGGACGCAGGATGCTCCCATGCCGCGCAGTGCGCTCTTGAACCCGACGACCGCCCGCGCAGCCCGCCTGCCGGACGTCGAGCCGACCCACGCGTTGCGCCAGCAGCGCTTCACGCCGGCCAAGCTGGCCGTGCTGCTCGACGTGGCGACGCAAGCCGGCCTCGACCCGGTCGCGGTGCTCGACGGCACCGGCCTCACGCCGGCCGCCGTCGCGGACCCGTTCACGCTCACGTCGCCGCTGCAGTTCCTCACGGCCGCGCGCAATGCGATCGGCCGCTACGACGGCACCGATCTCGGCGTGCGCGTCGGCCACCGGCTGCACGCGTCGAGCTACGGGATGTACGGCTACGCGATGCTGTGTTCGGAATCGCTCGCGCACGCATTCGAATCCGCCGTCAAATATCACCGGCTCGCGAACGGCATGCTCGCGATCCGCTGGGTCGAACAGGGCGACATCGTGTCGTGGCAGTTTCCCGACCGGCACGAAGTCGCGCTCCCCGACCTCGACGAGCCGCTGTACCGTTTCCTGATCGACATGCAGTTCGCGCTGCACGTGACGATCATCAAGGACGTGATGGGGGCGTGGTGCGTGCCGGCGCGCGCGCAGTTCGCGCAGCCGCAGCCGGCGCACGCGGCGTTGCTGGCCGATGCGCTCGAATGCCCGATCGCCTTCGACCAGCCGCATCACGTGCTCAGCTACCCGGCCGCGTGGCTCACGCGCGCGCCGCAGCTCGCGAATCCGATTACCGCCGCGCAGGTGTCGTCGCATTGCGCGAGCCTGCTCGACGAATTGCGCAGCCAGGCGGGTGTCACGCGGCGCGTGTACCAGGAACTCACGCGCACGCCCGGGCAGTTTCCGGACATCGACGCGATCGCGGCGATCCTGTGCATCACGTCGCGCACGCTGCGCCGCAAGCTCGAAGCCGAAGGCACGTCATACAGCGAACTGCTGGCGAGCGTGCGCAAGGCGCTCGCGATCGACTATCTCAGCACGACCACGCTCAGCACCGAGGACATCGCATCGACGCTCGGCTTCAGCGACGCGGTGGGTTTCCGCCACGCGTTCAAGCGCTGGACCGGCATGACGCCGAGCGACGTGCGGCGCAAGCGCGGCGGATGAACGCCGGCATTGCGTAGTAGACGGTCAGCGCCCGTCGCCGGCCGCGGGCGTGGCCACCGCCAGCGCGAACTCGAACACCGCCCCGCGCCCGGCCCGGTCGACCAGCCGGATATGGCTGCCGTTGAGCGCCAGCATCCGGTGCACGATCAGCAGCCCGAGCCCGCCGCTCGTCACGGCGCCGCCGCTCATCGGCCGCTGCGGCCGCTGGAACAACCCTTCGCGCCGCGCCGCCGGAATCCCTTCGCCGGTATCGGCCACGGTCACGAGCACGCGGTCGCCGCGCGGCTCCAGCGCGACTTCGACCTCGCCGTGCGCGGGCGTGTGTCGCAGCGCGTTGTCGAGCAGGTTGGTCAGCACGCGCTCGATCATCCCGAGATCGGCCGACACGACCGGCACCCGCGGCGGAATCCGCGCATGCAGCGCGACGCCGCGCGCCTGCGCGGTCAACTCGAATTTCTGGAACACGTCCTGCACGAGATCGACGAGCGAGAACGGCTCGCGCTCGGCCTGCACGCCGCCCGATTCGAGCCGCGCGAGCTCGAACAGCGCCTGCGCGAGCCGGCCGACCTTCGCGCTCTGCGCGAGCGCGATCGACAGGTAACGCCGCCGCTCGTTCTCGGCGAGCGTGTCCGACTTCAGCGACAGCGTCTCCAGGTAGCCGTGCAGCGACGTGAGCGGCGTGCGCAGGTCGTGCGAGATGTTCGTGATCAGTTCGCGCCGCTGCTGGTCCTGGTGCGTCAGCGCGCGCCACTGGTCGCCGATCCGGTCGGCCATCTGCGCGAACGCGGATTCGAGCACCACGATGTCATCGCCGCGCCGGCCCGGCCGCGAGCGCGGCACCGGCGGCTGCGTGTCGGGCGTACCGTTCGCGTCGAAGCGGCGCATCGCGTCCGTCAGCCGGCGCAGCGGACGCGTGATGAAGCTGAACGCGGTGAGACCCGCGAGCAGGCCGAGCAGCGCGACCAGCGCCATCGACCACAGCGTCGTGCGCAACACGTTGCCGGCGTCGACGCGCGCGGCCAGCTGGTCGTGCGCCTCGCCGAGCAGCACCACGTAGATGTAGCCGGACGGCGGCTGCCCCGCCAGCTGCAGCGGCGCGGCGCTGAACACCTTGCGCGCATCGGGGCTGCGCGGATCGTCGCCGAGGATCGGCAGCGGCTCGCCCGCGATGAAGCGCTGCACGGGTGCGAGATCGACGCGCTCGCGCTTCACGTGGCCGGGCGGCGCATCGTCGCCCTTGATCCGCCCCGCGTTGTCGAGCAGATACACCTCGACGCTCGGGTTCACGCCCATCAACTGCCCGAACAGCGTGCGCACGGCGTCCGGGCGCAGCCCGTTCGCGTCCATCAGCGGCGCGCTGTGGGTCACGCTGTTGACGATGTTGGCGGCCAGGTCGCGCGACAGCCCCTGCACGACTTCCTGCTCGCGCATGTCGTTCGCGCGGATCTGCAGCCACGCGGACGCGCCCGAGCACGCAAGCAGCAGCACCGAGAACACGAGCGACAGCCGCTGGGTGAGGGTGAGCTTCATCATGCGTCCCGCTGGCCCGGTGCGGCGAGCTTGTAGCCGCGGCCCCACACGGTGAGGATCCGCACGGGTTCGGCCGGATCGGCCTCGATCTTCGCGCGCAGCCGGTTGATGTGGGTGTTGACCGTGTGCTCGTAGCCTTCGTGCTGGTAACCCCACACGGCATTGAGCAGATCCATTCGCGAGAACACCTTGCCCGGGTGCCGCGCGAAGAAATACAGCAGGTCGAATTCGCGCGGCGTGAGGTCGATGCGCGCGCCGTCCACGCTCGCCTCGCGCGCGATCGGGTCGATCGCCAGCCCCGCGACGTCGAGCGTGCCCGCGTCGATCCGCGAATCGCGCGCGAGCGCATCGACGCGACGCAGCAACGCCTTCACGCGCGCGACGAGTTCGAGCACGGAAAACGGCTTGGCCAGATAGTCGTCGGCGCCGAGCTCGAGGCCGAGGATCCGATGCACCTCGCTCGAACGCGCACTGGTGATGATGATCGGCGTGTAGCGCGTCATCGCACGCGCGCGCCGGCAGATTTCGAGGCCGTCTACGCCCGGCAGCATCAGGTCGAGGATCAGCGCATCCCAGCCGCCCTGCTCGAGCAGGCGCAGCCCCTCGGCGCCGTCCGCGCTGTGCACGACCTCGTAGCGCTCGTCGCGCAGGTGCAGGCTCAGTACGTCGGCGATATCGGCGTCGTCCTCGACGATCAGGATGCGTTTCGGTTGGTCCATGGCGGCGGGCGGCGGCACGTCGGTGCCGCGTATCGGTTCGGGCCGGCCCCGGTCCGGCTGGCCGGTTTCTCCGGGGGAAATCGCGGCGATGGGCCGCGCTGCCGCCATTGTGCAAAATTTTTCGGCGCGGCGGGGAGTGATCACATTTCATTTAACTTTGGATTGTGCCGGCGCTGTGAACCAATGCCCGCAAGGTCTCCAAGGCCGGCCCCAAAAATGAATCGCTACTCACTCCAGTCCGAACACGAAAAAGCGGACGTGATACGTCCCAAGCGACGATACAAGCCCGCGCGTCCCGATGATCAGCCGTACTGTCTGCCGTGGCGTCAATCCCGGTCGTTCCGCCGCACGCCATGGTTTGGCCTTGCCGTCCGGCATGTGCCGAAGACCTGTAACCTGTCCAGCTCGCGCGTCGTCAGTATCACCTTTTCAGCTGACTGCATGGTCAGCCCCGTGCTTGCTCAACTAGCTTCCTGAATTTTTGCACGTGTATCGTGAAAACGCTGTCTTCTTGTTCAAGACAGACCAATCCGGATTGGTGAAATGACCTCACTGACTATTCAGGTTCTCGCCACTTTCGTCGCGGCTACGCCACTCCTGAATCAACCGCTTGGCGTGCCGCATTGAGACGAACCAGTGCTCGTTCAGGCATTCATCGCGGAATCGCCCGTTGAAGCTCTCGACATAGGCATTCTCCACCGGCTTCGTAGGCGCGTGCACCAGACCTTGCCAACGAACCCCGGCCTGTTTTTGACCGTGATTGATCCGGGCAAGCCTCGTATCACCGTGAGCCGCTCGAGCACTTGCTGCACTCGTCAGCCCGGTAGCGAAGTATCGACTTCGATGACCAAACACTCGCACGTGTAATCGTCGACCACGTTCAGGCATCGAAACCGCCGACCAAAGGCCGGCCCGCCAGAAACCAATCGTATGGTCCTCCCGCTTCTTCTATCGTAGCGGCGCTTCTGCGCGGCGATGGCCATCATCCAGCCAGTCAGCGCTTCGTCGTCAATTCGGCGGTGTGATTCGTCGTGAACCAGCGAGCGCGACATCCCTCCCGGCCCGCAGGCCCGCACAACACCCACAGCGCGTTCTGTCATCAAGATTCAGACCGCTCACTCCGGAACGGACTCTCCACCGTCACCGCACTAAACGCGGGGAGCAGGTCAACGGCCTTGTAGACGATGACTTCATACCACAGAGGGTTAACCTTTATCGACACGGAATTGATATGACAATATTTTCCAATCTCTTTCCGATTTCTTTCTACTTTATGGTCATTTGACCAAGTCATTTGTCAAACTTTGTCCCGGATAGCCAGGCGGTGAGCAATTCGCAAAGTACTGCACTTCGACACGGTCGCTTATAGACGTCATCGCCGAACGACAACTTCCCCTCGTGCGCGAAAGGTAATCACCATGGCCGGCCAGCGCACGATAGCTGTATGCATTAGCAAACTGTCGGCACGCCATCAGGGTTCCCGGCAATGCGGACTCCTACGTCATGACGATGACCTGGAGTCAGCAGATTCAAGAAAATAAAGCAAAACACACCCTTAATAATTTCGCATAGCTAATAAATAGACTGAACTTTCAGATCGTTCATCTGCATTCGTCTATGCGCACCCTTTTGGCGGGCGCACGTTACCAGGTCAAGGTCAAGGAGATAGCCGTGGTCAAGACTCATGCTTTCAAGAAATCCGCTTCGCACGTCCGATCGACAGCGAAATTGCCACTCATTGCTTCCGCGGTCTCGATGACTTTGACCGGTGCGCTGGCGGAAGGTACGGATTCGGCTCATACGCCGTCGGGCACCGAAGTCGCCGGCACCGCGAGCGGCATTCCCGCATGGACGCTCGCAGGTAATCTCCGTGCATTGAGCGAGCGTTGACAGGAGCCGACAACCAGATGGCTATCACGTCCTCATTTAAGCGCCGGCCCAGCATGGCTTTCGTACGCACGGCGATCTTGGCGCTGGTCGCCCTCGGGTCCAGCTGCGCGCACGCGTTCATTTTCACGGTCGGGAATGTTGAAGGCAGTTTCGATTCGACGATATCGGCGGGCATCGGCATTCGAACTGCCTCGCCAAGTTCCAATCTCGTATCGCCGACCTACAACCAGGCCACCGGCGCAAGGACCGGTGGCGGTCAGCTCGGCCAGTTGAGTGGCCTCTCCGATCAAGGCAACATCAACTACGGCAAGGGAGATCCGTTCACGAGCTATCTCAAGGGCAACCACGAGCTGCTCCTGAAGATGCCCTCCCAAGGGCTGACGTTCATGGCGCGAGGCACCTGGCAATACGATTACTCCGGCACCCGCACGACAGGCGCAACCAGCGGACAGAACCTTTTCTATACCCCCCCACCCAGCCTCAGCGGCGGGTTCCCGCCCGACGCCGAGAGCAAAATCCGGTTCAAACCTCGGTTGCTTGACTTGTGGGTGAGCAAACAGTTCAACGTAGGCGACCAGATTGCACGCATCCGTGTGGGTAATCAGGTCGTCAGCTGGGGCGAGAGCATCTGGGAAGTCGGGGGGATCAATGCGACAAATGCCATCGACATGAATCGCGCTGCCCAACCAGGCGCGCAAGTCAAGGAAACGGTCCTGCCTGCACCGATACTGAGTGTCGCGTCTGGTGTGGGTCACGGCGTGAACGTCGAGGGTTACATCCAGAGTAACTGGAATCAGAATTATCTGCCCCCGGTTGGCAGCTATTGGTCCAATCAGATCACAGGGCCCGGCAACAACACGTATGGCATTGCGACCGTCCATCCGAAAAACGGCGGGCAGTATGGCTTTTCCATTCGCTACCAACCCGCTGGAACGGACCTGAATCTCGGCTTCTACACGATCGCGTACCACGACAAGTTCCAGCAAGTCTCGCTGAGCTCGACGGGTGGGACGGTCTTCAGATTTCCGGAAGACCGTCACATGATCGGTCTCAGCGCCAACTTCCCCGTTGGCGACTGGGCGATCGGCACCGAGCTCTCGTACCGTCCGCGAGATGCCGTTCCCCTGAATCCGGCCAGTGGATGCGTCGCACAAGGTGGAAACTGCTGGGTCGACGAGAAGCGATTCCAGTGGCATCTGACGTCACTCTACTCGTTCCAGCCAAGCAATTCCGGCGCGTTCCTCAAGCTGCTCGGTGCCCAAACCGCTACGCTGACGACCGAGACGGTGATCATTGGTTATCCCGGGCTTCACAAAAGCTATGGTGGATCACCTATCGCGTCGGGCGGGCTCGCGTGGGGAAATGAATTCAATGACTTGTCCTCGAGCGGCGCACCCAACTCACCGGGTAGTGCACAAGGAACGAAATACTCCGGCGGGATTGACGTCGACTTCAACTGGGTTTACGACGGCACACTCATTTCTGGATGGCGGGTCAATCCGGGGATATTCATCCGATATGGCCTGTTCGGTAACACGCCGTCCATCAACTCCCAGTTCATGCGAGGTGTTACCTCCATGAACCTGTACGTGAACCTCATACAGAACCCGGCGAACTGGCAGGTCGGATTGAACTACAGCCGCTTCATGGGTCCCACCAACCCGCTGGTCAATCCGCTACGTGATCGAGACTTCGTGGCAATCGTCGCATCTCGAAATTTCTGAGGTCAATACGAATCGCAACGTAAGCGATCGAGCAACGACACTCTTGTGTAGAAATCGCGACACTCTGATGCTACGTGTCTACGTGAACAGCTGGCATCAGACTGTATGAGCGAGAGGCAAGACCTACGTTGCCGAATAGCGCACCTCGATCAGGCGTGGATCGATTCCGCTGCGTCGGACCTATTCGGCAACTGCGACGGCGGCAGAGCCGCGCATGCCCATGTTCCCCTGCAGCCTATTCGAAACTGGGGGCTTCGCTAGTCTCCACGCCGGTCAGCTTGCGCGCGATCATCCGCCGCCACCGACGTCAGTCGCGCGAGCCGCACGGCGAACCAGGCCCGCAAGTCGTCCATGCAGGTATAGGCGACCGGCACGAACACGAGACTGAGCAGCGTCGACGTAATCAGGCCGCCGATCACCGCGACGGCCATCGGCGCGCGAAAGCCCGCATCGGCACCCGTGCTGATCACCGACGGCACCATGCCGGCCACCATCGCGATCGTCGTCATGATGATCGGCCGCGCGCGCTCAGCGCCGGATTGCAGCAGCGCCTGGTGGCGCGGCATGCCTTCGCGCCGCTTCTCGATCGCGAAGTCGACCATCAGGATCGAGTTCTTCGTGACGATGCCCATCAGCATCAGCATGCCGATCACTACCGGCAGGTCGATCGCGGCGCCATACAGCAGCAGCGCGCCGAGCGCACCGCCGACCGACAGCGGCAGCGCCGTCAGGATCGTCAGCGGCTGCAGGAAGTCGCGGAACAGCAGCGTTAGCACTGCGAGCACCATCAGGATACCGAACGTCATCGCCGCACCGAACCGGGAGAACATCTCGCTCATGTACTCGGCGTCGCCGTACTCAGCGCGGCGCACGCCGTCGGGCAGCGCGCGCATCGACGGCAGCGTGTCGACCGCATCGAGCACCGTCCCTAGCGTCATGCCGTTCGTCAGGTCGGCATCCACCGACACGCGCCGCAAGCGGTCGAAACGCTCGATCCGCGATGGCCCGCTGCCGAAATCGACGTCCGCGACCGCCTGCAGCGGTACGCTCGTTCCGCCGTCGGTCGCCACGCGCAGTTGCCGCAGTGTATTCAGGTCGCCGCGCTCGGCCTCCGGCAACGCGACGCGCACCGGCACCTGCCGGTCGCGCAGGTTGAAGCGTGCCGAATTCGCATTGATGTCGCCGACGGTCGCGATGCGCGCGACGGTGCCGATCGCGTGGGTCGTCACGCCCGCGCGCGCCGCCTCGTCGAAACGCGGCCGCACCTGGATCTCGGGGCGCGCCAGCGGTTCGTTGACCTGCACGTTCGCGATGCCCGGCACATTGCGCATGTCGCGCTGCAGCGCCGACGCGGCTGCCGACAGTCGCGCCGGATCGGCACCGACGAGGATAATCGACACGTCACGCGCGGCGCCGTCCGCGCGGAACGCGTAGCGGATGTCCGCGAGCTTGTCGAGCGCCGGGCGCAGCGACTGCTCGAACGCCTTCTGGCCGAGTTCGCGCTGCCCCGCCGGCAGGAGTCTCAGCATCACCGTGCCGGTGGACACGTCGGTAGTGCCCGACGCATCTTCGCCGCCCGCCGTCGTGAACGCGGCGAGCACTTCGGGGCGGCGACGCGCCTCCGCGGCGATCTGCTGCAGCACCGCGTCGGTTTTCGCGAGCGGCGTGCCCGGCGGCAGCGTCACCTCGATCCGTGACTGACTGACGTCGTTGGTCGGCAGAAAGCCGGACGGCAGCAGCGGCACGATCGCGAGCGACACGGCGAAGAACGCCGCGCCCGCGAACACGCATGTGCGCCGGTGCCGAAGCGCCCAGTCCAGCAGCGCCAGGTAGCGGCCGAGCACGCGCCCGGGCGGCGCACCGGCAGCCGATGCGTGCCCCAGCGCGCCGGCGGGCTTCGGCTGCATCAGGTAGGCGGCCAGCAAAGGAGTGACGAGCCGCGCGACCAACAGCGACGCAAGCACGGCGACCGACACCGTAACGCCGAACGGCGTGAAATACCGGCCGACGATACCGCCGATGAAGCTCACCGGCAGGAATACCGCGACGATCGTCGCGGTGATCGCGACCACCGCGAAGCCGATCGCGTCGGCCGCGTCGATTGCGGCCTGAAACGGCCGCTTGCCGAGATCCAGATGGCGCTCGATGTTCTCGATCTCGACGATCGCATCGTCGACCAGGATGCCGATCACGAGCGTCAGCGCCAGCAGCGTGATGCTGTTCAGCCTGTAGCCGAACCCTAGCATCACCGCGAAAGTCGGCAGCATCGACAGCGGCAGCGCGACGGCCGCGACCAGCGTCGCGCGCCAGCTGCGCAGGAAGAAGAACACCACCAGCACCGTGAGCACCGCGCCTTCGATCAGCGTCGCCATCGTCGCGTCGTAGCTTGCGAGCGTGTAGTCGACCATCGACGCCACCTCGCGAATCTCGATGTCTGGGTGCTGGCGCCGCAGGCGTTCGAGCGCCGCCTGTACGCCGGACGCGACTATCGTATCGCTCGAGCCCTTCGCGCGATACACGGCGAAGCCGACCACTTCCGCGCCGTCGAGCCGCGCGAGCGAGCGCGCGTCGCTCGCGCCATCGCGGATCGTCGCGAGGTCGGACAGCCTGGCCCAGCGCCCGTCGGACAGCGCGATCGGCATTGCAGCGAGCGCGTCGACCGACGTCGCGCCGCCGAGCGTGCGCACCGACTGCTCGCTGCCGGCCAGTACCGCGCGGCCGCCCGGCACGTCGACACTGGTACGCACCAGTTGCGCATTGACCTGGTCGGTCGTCACGCCGAGCGCCTCGAGCCGCTCCGGGCGCAGCTGCACGCGGATCTCGCGGTCGACGCCGCCGAGCCGCTGCACGCGCTGCACGCCCGGTACGGCCAGCAATTCGCGGCTGAGCGTATCGTCGACGAACCACGACTGCTCGACGACGCTGCGTCCTTTCGCGCGCAGCGCATAGTTGAGGATCGCGCCGCCTTCGACTTCGAACCGCGTGACGATCGGCTCCTCGATCGACTGCGGCAGGTTCGCGCGGTTCTGCGCCACGACCTCGCGCACGTCGTTGAACGCGCGCGCCGTATCGACGCCGAGCTGAAACTCGACGGCCGTGACCGACAGACCGTCGCCGACCGTCGACGTGATGTGCCGCACACCCGCGAGCCCCGACACCGCACGCTCGACCGGCAGCGTGACCGCATGTTCGAGATCGGCGGGCGCGGTGCCCGCCTGCGCGATCGCCACCGCGACGATCGGAAAATCCACGCGCGGATTAGCGTTGATCGGCAGCTTGAGGAACGCCATCCAGCCCGCCACCGCGAGCACGACGAACAGCACGATGGTCGGAATCGGGCGGCGGATCGCCCACGACGACAGCCGGAGACTCATTTCGCCCCCGCCACGCCGTTGCCGGCTGCCTGCACGATGTCGCCGTCGCGCACCAGCGCCGACGCCACTGCAACGACGTGATCGCCCGCCTTGAGGCCACTACGCACCTCGATCCATGCACCGTCGCGCCGTCCCGCAACGATCGCGCGGCGGGTCACGCGGCCCGCCGCGTCGACCTGCGACACGAATGCCGCATCCTGCGCGCCGAACGTGACTGCGCGTTGCGGCACTGCCACCGGCACCTCGATACGATCGGCCGCAAGCTCCGCGCGCGCAAAGCCGCCGGCCCGCAAACGCGACGCATCGCCCAGTGCGACGCGCACCTTGCCCATCCGGGTTTGCGGGTCGATACGCGGTGCGATGAAACGCACGGTGCCGTCGACGGTGCCTGGCGTGTCCGGCAACACGATCGTCGCGCGCTGCCCGGCGCGGATCGCGCCCAACTCGCGTTCGGCCACGTCACCATCGAATTCAAGTTCGCCGCGGGCGATCAGCCGGAACAGCGGCTCGCCGCCGGCCAGCGCCCCGGCGCGCACGGCGCGGCTTGCGATCACGCCATCGGTCGGCGCGCTGACGATGGCCTTGTCGCGTTCCGCGCGCGCCTCGGCGAGCCGCGCGAGCGCCTGTTCCTCGTCCGCGCGCGCACCGCGCAGGTTTGCCGCTGCCGCCGCGACCTGCGCGCGCTGCTGGTCGACCTGCTGGTCGCTCACCGCGCCGGACCGGCCCAGCGGCTCGATGCGGCGCCACACGGCCTGCGCGTCGGCATCGAGCGCCTGCTGCTGCGCGACTGCGGCACGTGCGCGATCGACGGCCGAGCGTGCGTCGCGCACCCGCGCGTCGAGCGTCGTGGCGTCGAGCCTCGCGAGGATCTGGCCGGCTTTCACGCGATCGCCTTCCTCGACGAGCACGGCCGTCACGCGCTGATCCTGCAGCGGCGTACCGATCGCGATGTCGTCACGCGCAACGACTGTGCCCGTCAGCCGGATCGTGCGCGCGAACACGGCCGGCCCGGCGGTCGCGACCGTAACGCGCTGCATGGCCGGCGCGGGTCGCGGCGCGACCTCGCCATGCGCTAGCGACGGCATCAGGCTCACTGCGCCGCCCACCAGCGCCATCAGCAGCATGTACGTGACGAGGCCGCAGCGCACGCGCGCAACGGCTTTCCAGCACAACAAGGCACCCGTCGCGGGTTGTTTCCGAATCATGGGAGTCTTCAGAGGAAGGGAGTCACGCGGCGAACGGCCGCGCGCGTCATTGCGGCTGCAGCATTCTCCGGATGATCAGCAGGTACATCGGTGCATGCGTCTTTGTCTTGAAGCCGGGCTCGAACACGACCCGACCGACCGCGCCTTCCGCGAGCGCGATCAGCCACGTAGCGACCAGATCCGGCTTCAGCGTCGGGTCGATCTGCCCCTGCGCGATGCCGCGCTTGACCAACGCGGCGAGCAAGCCCTTCTCATGCGCCTCGTTTTCGGCGAACAGCGCGGCAATCTCCGGATTGCGCGATGCCTCGGCCGCGACCTCGATGCTGATGCGCGCATAGATTGGCTCGCTGGCTGCCTTCATCTTTTCGAGCGCCAGTGCTTCGATCGCGGCAACAACGTCGTCAGCGTCCGCCCATCGCGCAAACAGCTCGGCCGACTCCTGCCGGTCTTCCTGCGCGATCGCCTCGATGATCGCCGCCTTGGTCGGGAAATAATGAAACAGGTTGCCGGGGCTCATGCCTGCGGCGGCGCAGATCGCCGCCGTCGATGTGCCATGGAAACCGTTGCGCGCAAAACATTCGATCGCCGCGTCCAGAATCTGACGCCGCTTCGCTTCCACTTTTTCCGGATCGACCTTTCTCACCATGCACTCCGCACTGGACGTTGCTTCGAATATTTAATAGACTGACTACTCGATCTATTATTATGCGGCTGGGTCGATGCGTCAAGCCGCGTTGCCGAGAATGAGTGCGAACATGAGCGTCATGGATGACAGGAAGCCAGGCCGGCTGCTCGGCCTGTGGATGCGCGGTCTCGCGCTGGTGGTTGGTGTGGGCCTGCTTTCCGGCTGCGTCCAACCGGCGCTGTTGCCCGATGCGCATCAGCCTGTGCCGGCCGACTGGCGCAATCGCGGCGAGCCCGCGCCGACGGTCGCGCCTGCGCCCGCTGACTGGTGGGCCGTGTTCCGCGATCCGGCGCTCGACGCGCTGGTCGCCGCCGTGCTGTCACGCAACCTGACGCTCGCCGAGGCCGGCTATCGCCTGCAGGCCGCGCGCGCGATCGCCCGGCAGGCGGACGCGTCGCGCTTGCCGCAGATCGGTATGAGCGGCGAGCTGCAGCGGCAGCAGCGCATATCGGGCGCGGACGGATCCCGCGAATACGCCAGCGAAGCGGGCGGCACGGCATTTCCGTCCGACGACGCGCCGTTCGTGCCATCCGACCGCGCCAGCGGCTACTACCAGGCGGGCTTCGATGCGTCGTGGGAAATCGACCTGTTCGGCCGTCTCGCGGCCACCGCCGCGTCGGCGCGCGCGGGTGTGGGTATCGCGCAGGCCGACTGGCAGCAGGCGCGCATGACGGTTGTCGCCGAGCTGGTGCGCTGTTACATCGAGCTACGCGGTGCACAGCGCCGCAGCGCGCTGCTCGCGCAGAGCGTTGCCGACCAGCGCGAACGGATCGTGCTGACCCGCGAGAAACGCAAGGCGGGCGTCGCCAGCGATTTCGACGTCGAGCGCGCGCTCGCCAGCGCCGCCGAGCTCGCGACCCGCCGCGCGGCATCGGATCAGGTCGAGCAGCAAGCAGCGCAACGCATTGCGCTGCTCACCGGCGAGCCGGAACCGGACGACCGCTGGCTCGCCGCACGCGCACAACCCGCCGTGCCGCCCATCGCGCTACAGGCCGTGCCGGCGAACCTGTTGCGCACACGGCCCGACATCCGCCGCGCTGAGCGTGCGGTCGAGCAGGCGGCGGCCGAGCTGCGCGTGTCGACCGCAGAACTCTATCCGCGCCTGAACCTGGTCGGCAACATCGTCATCAGCGGCAATCTGGTCGGCATGCCACTGCCGGGACGCAACACGGTCGGCTCGGGCGCGCTCTCCGTGACGATCCCGCTGCTCGACTGGGGCGCGCGCCGCGCGGCCGTGCGTGCACGCGAAGCGGAACTCGCTGCCGCGATCGTCGCGTACCGGCACGCCGTGCTCGAAGGCATAGAGGAAACCGAAAACGCGCTGAACGCGCTCGCGGCCGAGCGGCGCCGCGCGGCGGACCTCGCACTGCACGTCGACGCCGCGCGGCGCACGGACGCTCACGCCGCGCTGCTCTGGCAACGCGGGATGACAAGCCGGATCGAGCGCATTGAAGCAGGCTTGGCGACCCGCGAGGCCGACCTGGCCTCGGTAGAGGCGATCGAGAAGCAAAGCCTCGCGGTTGTCGCGCTGCACAAGGCTGTCGGCGGCGCGGCGATCGAGCGCGACGGCTGAGCGGCGCATGACGATGAACACGGAACGCGGCACATCGTGCGTAGACCAAAATAAAGTCGTCGCCGCTTGCGAAGGAAAAATGTCACTGCGCCGGTCTCAGCCGACCAAGAAACGCGAGACCCTTGTGAATCAAGGGATTGTCCGACGAGAATTAAAGTTGCCATCGAGCCCGGCGTCGCAGAGACCGGTGTCCCCCCCCGGAGCGCCGATAGCCGGTGCCACGCGTTGTGCGGAGCCTGAGTCTGAACGGACGATCGTGCCGCAGGGGTAAGGTTCCGTCCATCAATGCACATCAGACGCTCGGTGTGATTCGCATCCATAGTCAAACAACGCTCGTGTCCCAGTCGATTCAATTGGCCAACCAAAGTCCGGATTCGCCGTGCCACCCGGCGAGCACTGAAAATCTCGGCGCGAACAGGTGCTCGGCAAACATCAACCGCTCACCCATTCGAAGGCCCTTGCCAGTCGGAGCGTCAACGGATTCCGCCGCCCTCCCCACGGAACACTACGGACGTCACATTTCATCCAGCTTTTGCCGGCGCCCGCGCCGCGAGTCAATATGGGCATGGCTTCCCGATCCGGCCGCTCGCGGGCGATTTCATCAGCCGATGTGAGCGCGACGTGGGCACGAAAAGGCGGAGGCGATGAAGCGGTAATCGGTGACCACTGGCGGAAGCGCGCCGACGCCTCGGCACGCTGCGCCAGCATTCCCCACCGCATTCCATTTGCGGAGCATGTGGAAGCAGTGCAATGAGTCGTCGCAGCCAACGCACGCACAATAAGCAATGCAAACTGCTTTTCAAAGCGAAGATCACACCAACTGAGCCTCGCGATCATCGGTATCGGCCAATAACTGCCGGTTGGTGACACGACCGAAGATGCCATTCCTGCGCAACGCGTTCGATCCGAGTCGCTTCGGCACACGGGCGGCGCATGTCGATCAACCCGCCCGCCTCCCGTGCGCCCTCTCTCGCTACTCCGAATCCGCCTGAGCGAACCCGAGCGTCAGCCCGAACGCGTCGAGGATCGTCGCCGCGGTGCGGGCCATGCGCTTCGCCATGGCCTCCGGCGTTTCGCGCATGGCGCCCTGGCGAAGCCAGTGCACCGCCGTCCAGACCAATCCCCCGCCTAGCACCGTCAGGCAATCCTGCTCTGCTTCCGTACGGACGCCTTCATAAGGCGGAAGAATCCGGCCGGAAACGAAGGTCACCAGTTCATCGAAAAACGCCGATGTTGCCGCGTCGTTGAATACGGTCAGATAGAACGACTGATGCGCATTCAGATGCTCGAGAATCAGCGCGGTTTCCACCTCCATTGACCTGATGAACGTGGCATTCGGCGGGTTGATCAGCTTGCCCTGCTCCTCGACGAACGCAAACGCGTTGTCGAGCCTCACCAGCGCTGCCCGCTGGGCGGCCGATTGAAGGTCGGGAAAGTGCTGATAGAACGTGGGACGCGCGACGCCCGCGCGCTGCACCAGCTGGGCAATGCTGAGCGTGTTCAGCGGCGCGTCGTCGAGCAGCTCGGTCGCGGCGCGAACGAGCGCGTCGTAACTCCGTTGAAAGCGGGGATCGGCGGGATTAGGGCTTACATCAGGTGGCATAAAAAGCTCTGGACACGTGGTTTTGTCTATTTTACATTCGTTCAATAGATTGAGATGTGATGCGTCGACATACCTCTGAAAGGCTATTGAAATGAAATCCTCATCCCTCGTCCCCCAGCCGCCCCTGAAACCCGTCATCGGTCATCTGATGGAGGTCCTCGGGCCGTCTCCGCTTGCCAAGATGATGGATCTCGCGCGCAAGTACGGGCCGGTCTACTGGTTCGAGGTGTTCGGCCAAGGTTACTACGTTGTCAGCGGCCAAACACTCGTGAATGAAGTGTGTGATGAAAGCCGATTTCAGAAGTGCGTGCACCAGTCGCTGCTCGAACTGAGGCCTGCGATCGGCGACGGGTTATTTACGGCATTCGGTGATGAACCCAACTGGGCCAAGGCGCATCGTGTGCTGATGCAGGCGTTCGGCCCGCTCAGTATCTGGTCGATGTTCGACAAAATGGTCGACATCGCCGACCAGATGTTTCTCCATTGGGAGCGGTTCGGCCCGGAGACGCCGGTCGATGTGTCCGATCACATGACGCGGCTGACGCTCGATACGATTGCCCTGTGTGCGTTCGATTGTCGTTTCAACAGCTTCTACCGTGAAGATCAGCATCCGTTTGTCGATGCCATGGTCAACACCCTCAGCGAG
Organism: Burkholderia sp. AU33803; assembly: GCF_002223095.1. Classification (NCBI taxonomy): domain Bacteria; kingdom Pseudomonadati; phylum Pseudomonadota; class Betaproteobacteria; order Burkholderiales; family Burkholderiaceae; genus Burkholderia; species Burkholderia sp. AU33803. Next base: position 342,801 of record NZ_NKFJ01000009.1, on the reverse strand, counting down.
GCCGGAAAGCGCGAGTTGCGACCCAAGCTGGTGTCGAAGCTGATGGTCAATCGCAGTCGAAAGTTCGACGCAGACATCGAAGTCATGCGATCGCTCGCGACCAAGATGATCGAGGATCGGCGCAAGCATCCGCACGACAACGAAGCGTCGATGGACCTGCTCGACCGCATGCTGAACGGCGTCGATCCGGTGACGGGAGAAAAACTCGATGACGAGAACATCGTCTTCCAGATGATTACCTTTCTCATCGCCGGACATGAAACGACCAGCGGGCTCCTGTCCTTTGCCACCTATTTCCTCCTCAAGAACCCGGACATCCTGCAAAAAGCACGGGACCTGGTCGACGAGGTGGTGGGCAGCGAGACCCCGCGGATCGAGCATCTCGCACGACTGCGTTACATCGAACACATCCTCATGGAGACGTTGCGAATCTGGCCGACCGCGCCGGCATTCGCCGTGTCGCCGCTCGCCGACACCACGTTCGGCGGGAAATATGCCGTTTCTCCCGACGACATCATCATGATCCTGACGCCGATGTTGCATCGGGATGTGAGCGTCTGGGGCGAGGACGTCGAGGCGTTTCGTCCGGAGCGATTTGCCCCGGAGAATGCGGAGCAACTCCCGCCCAATGCATGGAAGCCCTTCGGCAATGGGGCACGTGCCTGTATCGGCCGCCCGTTTGCGATGCAGGAAGCGCATCTCGTCCTGATCATGCTGCTTCAGCGATTCGATTTCTCTTTCGCCGATCCGGACTACGAGCTGGACGTCGCCGAAACGCTTACGCTGAAGCCGACCGGTTTCCGGATCAACGTGAAACCGCGGGCCCGGGGTGCGCTCAAAGTGCCCGATACGGCCGTTCGCGCCCGCCCGAGCGCGCAAAGCCCGAGCGTCGCCCCGGTTCAGTCGGCCCCTTCCGGCGAAGATGTGTCGACGATGCTCGTCCTCTTCGGGGGAAATACGGGGTCCGCCGAATCCTTTGCAAGACGCATTGCAGGAGACGCGAGTCGGCACGGATTTCACGCCACGTGTGCGCCCCTCGACGATTTCGCGGGAAAACTCGACGGGTATCCGGCCATCGTGATCGTCACCGCTTCCTACGAAGGACAGCCGCCCGACAACGCCCGATCATTCGTCCCGTATGTCGAAGCACTCGAAGAAGGCGCGCTTCACGGTGTCCATTTTTCGGTGCTCGGGTGCGGCAACAAACAATGGGCCCGGACTTACCAGGCGATTCCCAAGCGAGTCGATGAGGCGCTCGAGAAGGCCGGCGCCACGAGAGTGCACGTCAGAGGCGAACTCGATTCCGGTGGCGACTTCTTCGGTGAATTTGACAATTGGTACACCGAAATGTGGGACCGATTTGCGATCAGCGCCGGGAAGGAAGTCTCGACCGTGCAACATGGCGATACCGCACTGAAAGTCAGTTTCGCCGAGAACACCCGTGAAAAATTGCTGAACTTCGGCGACATGGCGCATGCGTCCATCGTCGACAACAGGGAACTGGTCGATATCAGCGTGGCCGGCAGCCGCTCCAAAAAGCATATCGAACTGAAACTGCCGGAAGCGATGACGTATCGATCGGGAGATTACCTGGCCGTTTTGCCGCGCAACTCGAAAAACAACGTCGATCGCGTCTTGCGCCGGTTTCGCGTGAGCTGGGACACGCCGGTGGTGATTGAAGGCACGTCAAGTAATCCGCGCCTTCCGCTCGGCCAGCCCATCAGTTGTGGCGACCTGTTCTCGAGCTATGTCGAACTCGCCGTTCCTGCCACCCGATCACAAGTATCGACCCTGGCTGCCGCCACGCGTTGCCCTCCCGAGAAGGTCGAGCTCGAGCGCCTGAGCGCCGACGATTTCGAAGGCGAGATCCTCGGAAAGCGGACCACCGTCATGGATCTGCTCGAACGCTTCGGATCCGTCGATCTGCGGCTCGAAAAATTCCTCGATATGCTGCCCGCGCTGAAAGCACGCCAGTATTCGATCTCGTCTTCCCCGCTTTGGAAAGCAGATCATGTCACGCTGACGGTAGCCGTGGTCGATGCACCGGCGCTCTCCGGCAATGGTCGCCATGAAGGGGTGGCGTCGTCGTATCTCGCGCGACTCAACACCGGGGACAGCCTGTCCGTTGCAGTCAGGCCATCGAATGCATACTTTCGGCCACCCGCCGAGACCGGCCTTCCGATGATCCTGATCTGTGCCGGTTCCGGTATCGCCCCATTCCGCGGCTTTCTGCAAGAACGCGCACTACAGAAGCAGCAGGGGGAGAACGTCGGCACGTCGTTGCTCTTCTTCGGCATCGATGACCCCGACGTCGACTTTCTGTATCGCGACGAACTCAACGAATGGGCGCGATGCGGTGTGGTCGAAGTAATGCCGGCTTACTCGAACCGCCCGGAGGAAGGCGCCCGGTTCGTTCAGGACAAAGTCTGGCTGGAGCGCGATAAGATCGCCGCACTGTTTGCGCAAGGCGCCACCGTCTTCGTCTGCGGGGACGGAAAGAACATGGCGCCTGCCGTACGCGCCACGCTTGCCCGCATTTATCAGGAGGCAACGGGAGCGAACGACGAAAGCGCCAGCGCGTGGATCGACACGATGGAGCGGGAGCATGGCAGATATGTTGCCGACGTGTTTGCGTGACGGTGACGGGATCCTGTCGCGTCCGGTTGCGGCAGACAGCTGACCTGCCCCGCCTCCGCTTTCCTGAACGGATGCGACACGTACTTCGATTCCGGCCTGCGCCCTCTTTTCCTTGCGTCCTTCACCCTGGTTCCGGTCAAGTTCCGACCGGAACCGGGGGTTGATCACACGCCGCATGACTACGTCGAATCGACCCACGTCTTTCAATGTCGGCACGGTTCGGAAAGCGACGGGTTAACCACGATCGACCGTCGCTGAACACCATGCTAACTTCATCGTCCATCTGACTTGGTCATTTGATCAACATTGATATGGACATGCCGTCCCACTGTAAGCCACGCGAATCGCTCCATGCATACCGCCTCCGGATAGGCATGACCGATCCCCCCGATGTCGTGGCGGAGTGGCCGATGCCGATCACCCCATGATGCCCTTCAGTGTTTCCGAGCGCGATCGCTTCGCACTATTAATTTCGCATTCCAGAATTTATTGAAGAAGTTCGAAATCGCGCCAAGACACCAGACACACACTCATTCGATTCCATGACTAGCGAACTCACCCTCTCCCGTCGCGACGTGGAGTTCATTCTTTTCGACTGGCTGCAGGTCGAATCGCTTACGCGCCGGCCACGATTTGCCGGGCAGGACCGCTTCGACTACACGTCCGTGCTGGATGTGTACGAATCGCTTGCCACGGATCTCTTCAAGCCGCATAACAAGAAGAACGACAGCAACGAACCCGCATTCGACGGAGAACGCGTCACCGTCAACCCGGAAGTGGGTGTCGCATTGCGTGCATTTGCGGCCGCCGGGCTGATCAGCGCGTCGTTCCCCAACGAGTGGAACGGCATGAGCCTGCCCAGCACCGTGGAACGGGCCGGCATGGCGTATTTGCTCGCAGCGAATCCGGGAACCGCGGGCTACGCCTTTCTCACGATCGCCAACGCCAATTTGCTGATGGCCCACGGCGAGCGCGAGCGGGTCGAGCCCTACGTCAACGCCATGGCGGAAGGGCGATGTTTCGGCACGATGTGCCTGTCGGAGCCGCAAGCCGGGTCAAGTCTTGCCGATATCCGCACGCGCGCGGTTCCGGGCCGGGACGGCCGCTACCGCCTGTTCGGCAACAAGATGTGGATCTCCGGTGGCGATCACGAGATATCGGAGAACATCGTCCACCTGGTATTGGCCAAGATTCCCGACGAAAACGGCCAGCTTCCTCCGGGCGTTCAAGGGATATCGCTCTTCACCGTCCCGCGCAAGTTGATCGACGCCGATGGGCTGCCCGGCGAGCGAAACGATGTCGTCCTCGCCGGCATCAATCACAAGATGGGGTACCGCGGCACCGTCAATTGCCTGCTGAACTTTGGTGAGGGTCGCTACCGCCCGGAAGGCGAAGCGGGCGCGATCGGGGAGATCGTCGGCGAGCCCGGCAAAGGCCTGGCCTACATGTTCCACATGATGAACGAAGCGCGTATCTCGGTCGGCCTCGGCGCCGCCGCAATCGGCTATACCGGCTACCTTCACTCGCTGGATTATGCGAAGACGCGCCTGCAGGGCCGGACACGCGGCGACCGGTCGCCCGCAGCGGGACAGGCCCCCATCATTCGTCACGCCGACGTCCGGCGCATGCTGCTCGCGCAAAAGGCCTATGTGTCGGGTGCACTCGCGTTGTGCCTGTATGCGGCTCGACTGAGCGACGATATCCATTCGCAAGAAGACGCCGGCGATCGCGAAGACGCGCATGGCCTGCTCGACCTGCTCACGCCCGTCGTCAAGAGCTGGTCGTCCCAATGGGGTCTCGTCGCCAACGATCTCGCCATTCAGGTTCATGGCGGCTACGGCTACACACGCGAATACAACGTCGAGCAGTTCTATCGCGACAATCGGCTCAACCCGATACACGAAGGCACATTCGGTATCCAGGCGCTCGACCTGCTGGGTCGAAAGACGCGTGCAAACGGCGGCGCCGCGATGAATACGCTCGACCGGAAAATCGCCGAGACGGTATTCAAGGCCCGGTCGATCGGCTCGCTCCACGACCATGCCGACACGCTCGAATGCACGTGGGAGCGCATCCGACTCGTCACCGCCGAGCTGCACCGGCTCGACGACCCGGAGCTCCAGCTGGCAAATGCGGCCGCCTACCTCGAAGCATTTGGCCATGTCGTCGTCGGCTGGCTTTGGCTCGATCAGGCGATCGTGGCCAGCACGCTCGAAAGCGGCCCCACCGGGAGCGACTTCCATCGCGGCAAGCTCGCCGCGTGCGACTACTTCTTCGGGTGGGAAATGCCCAAGGTGGCCGCGTGGCTGGCGGTGCTCGATCCCGTGGAAACCACGCCCCTGACGATGCCGGAGCACTGGTTCTGACCCGTGCGCGCAGCCCCCATTTCGTTGCTTTCGTTTAATTCATGAGGATGTCATATGATTGATGCCGTCATCGTTTCCACCGCGCGCACGCCGATCGGCAAGGCCTATCGTGGTGCATTCAACCTCACGCACTCGCCCACCCTGCTCGGTCACGCGATCCGGCATGCCGTGCTGCGCGCCGGGATCGAACCGGATCGCATCGAGGACGCCGTCATCGGTTCGGTGCTCAACGCGGGAACCGCCGGCAACAATGTCGCCCGCCAAGGTGTGCTGGCGGCCGGGCTGCCTGCTTCGGTCGGCGCGCAAACGCTTGACCGGCAATGTGCGTCGGGCCTGATGGCGATCGCCACGGCCGCCAAACAGATCATGTGCGACGGAATGCAGGTGGTGGTCGCGGGCGGCCAGGAAAACATTTCGGCGGTACAGACGCGCTACTTCGAGTGGACGCGCGCCGACCAGGATCCCCACGTGCTGGCCGTGCAACCGGCCGCCTACATGCCGATGCTCGAGACCGCCGAGTTCGTTTCCCGCAAGTACGGGATCGCTCGGGACGTGCAGGATCAGTACGCGCTCGATTCCCAGCTGCGCACCGCCGCCGCACAAAAGGAAGGCCGCTTCTCGGACGAAATCGTCCCGATCACGACACAGATGCTGGTCGTCGACAAGGCGACCGGCGAAACGTGGCGGAGGGAAGTCACGCTCTCGCAGGATGAGGGCAATCGTCCCGGCACGACGCTCGAATCGCTTGCCGCGCTTGCACCGGTGGTTGACGGTGGCGTGGTGACCGCCGGGAACGCCAGCCAGCTGTCGGACGGTGCAAGCGCCTGCGTGCTGATGAACGGCAAGACCGCGGAGCAGATCGGCGCAACGCCCCTCGGCATCTATCGCGGCATGACCGTCGTCGGCAATGCGCCCGAGGAGATGGGCATCGGCCCCATCTACGCGATCCCCAAACTCCTGAAGCTTCATGGCCTGACAGTCGACGACATCGGACTGTGGGAGCTCAACGAGGCTTTTGCCTGCCAGGTGCTGTACTGTCGCGACAAGCTGGGAATCGATCCGGCCCGATACAACGTCAACGGCGGCAGCATTTCGATCGGCCATCCGTACGGGATGACGGGCGCCCGCCTGGCCGGACACGCCCTGATCGAGGGCAAACGACGCGGCGCGCGCTACGTCGTCGTAGCGATGTGCGTGGGGGGCGGCATGGGTGCGGCCGGCTTGTTCGAAGTCGTCTGACGGAACGCGCCTTTACCCGCAGAGCGAATGGGGCGGCAGCCCCGCTCTTGCGGGCCTTGCAGACCTATCCGGGGATGCGTGAGCGGACCTTGTGTCGCAAGCGCGCCTGATGCGCCATCGCACCAGACGCCGACGCGCGCCGGGCTTTTTCCGTGCTGCCATTCGCGTGCCGGTTAAGAGACGGGTGATGCCGACCGCCCAATCTTCCGGCATCACCTCGGTCGATCACGTCAATGGTTCGACGCCCGCAACTCGCGCCGAAGGATCTTCCCGACGTTGCTCTTTGGCAGGCTGTCGCGAAACTCGATGCTCTTCGGGCGCTTGTAACCCGTCAGTTGGCCTTTACAGAACGCCATCAGGTCTTCGAACGTCAGCGCCGGATCTTTCCTGACCACGAACAGCTTGACGGCTTCTCCGGAATGCTCGTCGGGCACGCCGATCGCCGCGACCTCGTATACGCCGGGGTGGTTGGCGACGACTTCTTCGATCTCGTTCGGGTAGACATTGAAACCGGACACGAGAATCATGTCCTTCTTGCGATCGACGATTCGCACGAAGCCCGCTTCGGAGATCGACGCAATGTCACCCGACCTGAAGAAGCCGTCCGCGGTCATCACCTTCGCGGTCTCGTCCGGCCGCTGCCAGTAACCCGCCATCACCTGCGGACCACGAATGCACAGCTCTCCGGCTACGCCGGGCGGCAATTCGTTGCCGTCGTCGTCCCGGATCGACACTTCCGTGGAGGGCAACGGCAGGCCGATGGTGCCGTTGAACTCACTCCCGGTCACGGGATTGATCGCGACGCAAGGAGATGTCTCGGACAACCCGTATCCGTCGATGATCGTCGCGCCGGTCATCTCCTTCCAGCGCCTGGCGACGGCTTCTTGCGTGGCCATCCCGCCACCGCTGGCCAGCAGCAGATTGGAGAAATCGAGGCGCGAGAATTCAGGATGATGGAGCATCGCGTTGAAGAGCGTGTTGACGCCCGGAAAATTCGTGACCTTGTATCCGGCGAGCGACTCGATCATCCCCCCGATGTCCCGCGGATTCGGCACCAGGATGGAAAGCGCACCCATGTGCATCGTCAACAGGCAGCAAACATTGAGCGCAAAGATGTGATAGAGCGGAAGCGCCGCCACCGTGACGAGCTGCGTCACGTCAGGGCGCAAATCGCGAGCCGGTTTGAGCCAGAGGTCCGACTGCAATACATTCGCGACGATGTTCCGATGCAACAGCGTCGCGCCTTTCGACACCCCGGTTGTCCCGCCCGTATATTGGAGAAAAGCGACATCGTCCGGCGACTGGGAAGCCGGTACGAATGTGCCCCGACGTCCCTCCTCGATCGCATCGTCAAATGCCGCATACGGGCTCGGCTTCTGTTCCGCGCCGCAAGCGTTGCCCTGCGCGGCCACCAGAACATGCTTCACCTGCGTGTGCGCAAGGACTGCATCCAGCGTTGCCGTGCAGCCGTCGAGAATGACGATCGCCTCCGCGCCGCTGTCATTCAGCTGGTGTTGCAGCTCGCGGGGCGTATAGAGCGGGTTGACGTTGACGACGACGTAGCCGGCGCGCAGGACTGCACAAATCGAGATCGGGTACTGCAACACATTCGGCATCATGATGGCGACCCGCGCACCCCGCTCGAGGCCGCGTGACTGCAGCCACGCGGCCAGTGCTGCGGACATGCGGTCGAGTTCACCATAGGTGATCTGCTTGCCATCGCACGCAAATGCCGGCTTCGCGTGAAACCTGCTGAAGCTTTGTTCAATCAATGCACTGATGTTTCGATACGCGCTGGAATCAATCTCTGCCGGAACGCCCGGCGGATAGGCATCAAGCCAGATCCTTTCCATACCCAATCTCCTCTGTCCCGTTTGAATAACTGCGCGACGCCAATCTCATCACGCGCGTGAATATGCCGGGACGCCTCGAACCCACGAGACTCATCCCTCGTCGCAACGATAGGGCTGCGTGGTCGACCGCCAGTCAGCGACGCCGTGGATCACGTTGTCGGCAGACCGTTGACGGGCGACGGCCACCATCCTGTTTGTTTCGCCTCCATCGCACCCTGCCTGGCAGGCAAACTCATGTCCCCCCGAGACGCGACTTCCGAGTCGGGGGGGACACGCCAAAATTGGTCAATTGATATGGTCATTTGACCATACAGGGAAGCTTGCAGCAACTTGGTAGTTGCACGAGGCTGCGACGCGGGACTTGTCGATGCCATACTCGAGCCGAAGCCCGGGCCATCGGTGTCGAAGTTCGTCGAGGTTGCTCGTGGCGTCCGTCAAAACGCACATCGTGTACGTTTATTCAGCCCATGCAGGACGACCGCCGTGATGCTTAGAAGCGGTGACGCAGGCCGACCGTCGCGGCAGTCTGGCTGACCTTCGAGCTCGGGAACGCGTTGATATCGCCGTTGTAGATCGACGAACCCAAACCGGCGCCCTTCGTACCACGCTGGTACACCATCTGAGCGTAGACGTCCGTACGCTTCGACAGGAAGTAGTCGGCTTGCACGCCGAACTGATTCCAGTGCGTGCTGTTGCCGTTCAGTTTCGCATTCGTATACGTATAGGCTGCGCCCAGGCCGAGTGCCGCCGTCAGGTTGTACTTCGCGTTGACTTCGTAGTTGTCGGCGCGCAGCGTACCGGCACCGTTCGTCTGGTTGTCGAGGCGCGATTGCGTCCATGCCGCGCCAACCAGTGCCGGGCCAAATGCATACGTTGCCGCGATGCCATACGTGCGGCTGCGGCCCTGGATTCCGTATGCAGTGCCATTGATCGAATCGACCGACGGGTTCACCGCGCCCGACGTGGACAGCCCGGCGTTGTTCGCTTGCGAGTACGCCGCACCCAGCTTCAGGCCTTCAAACTGGTACGACACGCCGGCGCTGTATGCGCGGTTGTTCGCAAAGTTCGTGCTGTTCGAGAACGAGTACGTGCCGCCGAATTGCAGGCCGGCATAGTTCACGCTCGTGTACTTGATCGTGTTGTTCAGCGCGACGTCGCCGTTCGTGCTCAGGCGGTCATTGTTCAGCGGGTGTGCGAAGTACGTGCCGCCCCACGAGCCCGTTGCCGTCAGCGGCGCCAGGTAGTCTTGCGTCGCGTCGTATTGCTTACCCAGCGTGACCGTGCCGTACTGGCTCGACAGGCCGACGAATGCCTGGCGGTTGAACATGCCGCCGTTGCCGTTCGCGAACTTGCCGTTACCGAGGTTGAAACCGCTTTCCAACGTGAAGATTGCCTTCAGGCCGCCACCGAGATCTTCCGAGCCACGCAGGCCGAAACGGCTCTGGTCAATGCCCGACCCCATCGAGAAGCGCGACTTGCCTTGGCCTGATGCGGTCTGGACGTTGCTTTGATAGGTCAGGCCTGCGTCCAGCACGCCGTACAGCGAGACGCTGCTTTGCGCGTGTGCGACGGCGGAGAACGATACTGCAACTGCTGCAGCGATCAACGTCTTGTTCATTCGTGAAGCTCCATTCAAAAAAAGAGGCAGGTCTCGCGACCTCGTTCATAAACGGCCGGCAACCGCCAGCCACCGGGAGGACCTCGTGCTGTTGGTCGCACCCGGGTTTCCAAGGCGCCCGCATCGACGGGCGCTAAAGGGTCAGGCGACCCGTTTCAACATTTCCCGGGCGCATCGACAGCGCCGGAACCGAAGAACTTCCGGCTCCAGCCGGACAGCCTGTCGCTGAACAGCAGTTCATACAGCACCGGCACCATGCCGAGCGTGATCAACGTGCCGAGCAGCAGCCCGCCCATGATGGTGACGGCCATGCCGGTCCACAGCGTGCCGGCGAACAGCAGCAGCGGAATCAGGCCGGCGATGCAGGTCAGCTTGGTCATCACGATCGGCCGCAGGCGCGCCACGGCCGCCGCGACGACCGCTTCGCGGCGCGATTTGCCGGCCGCCAGCTCGACCTCGATACGTTCCAGCAGCAGCACCGCGTTGTTGACGATGATCCCGGCCAGCGACAGCAGGCCGAAGTTCGCCATGAAGCCCAACGGTTCGCGGGCGATGATCAATGCGGGCCCGACGCCGATCGTCGCGAACGGAATGATCCCGACGATCAGCAGCAGTTTGCGGAACGAGCCGAACTGCCAGATGAACAGCACCAGCATCGCGACCACCGCGTGCGGCAGATACTCGCCGAGCGCCACGTTGGCCTCGGCGGACTCCTCGATTTCGGCGCCCAGCTCGATCCGGTACCCCGGCGGCAACGCGATCCGGCCGATGGCCGGCGCGAGTTGATCGACCGCCTGCTGCGCGGTGCCGTGGGTATTGCGGCCCTTCACGGTGAGCGTGCGCATCAGGTCGCGGCGTCGAATCGTCGACGGCTCGGTATTCAACGTGACCGTCGCAACCGCGGACAGCGGAACCGGCGCGCCGCCCGCAGCCGGATGGATCAGCGTATTGGCGAGATCTTCCGGCCGCGTGCGCTCGGCTTGCGCACCGCGCACGACCAGCGGCACCAGCGTATCGCCGTCGCGCAACACCGACACGTTGACGCCGGTATAGCGCGTGGCCAGCGCCGTCGAGATGTCCTCGCTGCTGACGCCCAGGCGCCGTGCCTTGTTCTGGTCGATCTCGACGTCGACACGCGGCACGCGCGGCCCCCAGTCGTCGTGGATCTGCACGATGCCCGGCTGGGTATGCAACGCCGCCTGGATCTTGCGGCCGATCTCGCGCAGCACGGCTTCGTCGGGACCGGACACGCGATACGCCACCGTGCCCGCGTCGTGGGCGCTGCGCGAGAAGCGTTTCGCATCGGTTCGCACCTCGGGATGGTGTTGCGTCATCCACGCCTGGGTTCGGGCGATCACGGCGTCGAGATCCTGCGGCTTCGCGACGCTGACCGTGACGTAGCCGATATGCGACGCAGGCAGCGGCGGATTGAGCACCAGGACGACACGCGGGCCGCCGTCGGCGACATAGCCGATGCTGGTCGTCACCTCGGGATTGCGCTTGCGATCGTCGAGCCAACGGCTCAGGTCGCGGACCACGTCGCGCGTGAGCCGCGCGTCGCTCCCGGGCTGCAGCTCGAGTTCGACCTGGAACTGCGGCCGGTCGGAAGCCGGCAGGAACCCGGCCGGACGCGTGGCCAGGATCGCGAGCGCGCCGACCAGCAACGCAGTCATCACGACCAGGAACCGCCCCTTGTGGTCGAGGACGCGGCGAATCAGGCGCGCATAGGCACCGTAGAAGCGGCTTTGCTTGACCGTCGCGTCGGCATCGTGCTCGTGCGCATCGCCTCCGCCGTGATGCCCGGATTTCAGGAAGAAATAGCAGAGCAGCGGCGTCACCGTCAGACAGAGCAGCCACGACCCGAGCAGCGACAGCGTGAGCACGACCACGAGCGGGCGCAGGTATTCGTTGGTGGCGGTGTCGCCGAAGAAGAACGGCGAGAACGCGAAGATGATGACCAGCGATGACGTCAGCAGCGGGATCGCGAGCGTACGGCCTGCTTCGATGCACGCGTGACGGCGCTCCTCGCCCGCGGCGAGGCGGCGTTCGACGTCCTCCGCGATCACGATGCCGTTGTCGACCAGCAAGCCGAGCGCGATGATGATCGCGGCCATGGACACGATGTGCAGTTCGATGCCCAGCGAGCGCATCACGAGCAGCGTGGCCAGGATGGTCAGCGGCACGATGCCGCCCACCACGACGCCGGCGCGCCAGCCGAGGAACAGCACGACGACGATCATCACGATCACGATCGTCTCGATCATCACCTGGTTCATGCGGCCCATTTCCCGCTCGACCACGTCCGCCTGGAAGGTCACGTAGTCGAGCGAAAAACCGGCGGGCAACTGCTGCTTCAATTCGTCCAGACGCGCGCGCAGCGCCTGGCCGACCGCCTTCACGTTCTGGCCTTTTCGCATCGAGACGCCGAGGACGACCGCGTCTTCGCCGCGGTAGATCGCCGCGGACTCGGGCGGGTCGACGGGCCGGACCTGCACCTGCGCGATGTCGCCCAGGCGCACGGTGCCCGGCGCGGCGTCCGCGCGCGCGCCGGCCGGCGGCACAGTGAGCGTGAAATCCTGCAGCGCCTGCAGCGAGCGGATTTCGCCGGAGCTGACGACCGCGCTGTTCAGGCCCGACACCACGAGCCGGCCGCCGGACTGCACCACGTTCTGCTTCTGCAGCTGTTGCATGACCGACGCGGTGGACAAATGCAGCCCCGCCATTCTGGCGCGGTCGAATTCGATATAGACGCGCTCCTCCTGCAGCCCGTGGAAGCTGACGCCCTGCACGCCGGGCACGCGGTACAGCCCTTCGCGCAGCAGCTTCAGCGGTTCGCGCATCTCGCTCATCGAAAACCCCGGCGCGGTCACCGCGATGGACGCGATCGCCACGCGACCGAAGTCGTCGTCGATCTGCGGAGGCAGCGTGCCGGCCGGGAACAGCGGCACCGCTTCTTCGACCTTGGCGCGCATGCGCTGCAACACCGGCATCAGTGCATGCACGTCTTCACGCAACGAAACCTGGAGGATCACGCTGCCGTCGCGCACGGTGCTCGCGACGTGCTTCAGTTCGTTCAATTGACGCAGGCGCTCTTCCAGCGGCCGGGCGACGAGCTGCTCCATCCGCTCGGCCGGCACGCCGGGGTTCGCGACGAACACCAGCGCGTCGCGAACGGTCGTGGAAGGTTCCTCCTGGGACGGGAACGTGAGGAAGGTGAACGCGCCGGTCACGAGAATCAGCAGCGCGACAAAGAAGGTGAGCCGGCTGGAATTGAGTGCGGCCTGGGTCAGCTTCACGAGCGCGCTCCCTGCAGAAGGGTCTGCGCCCGATACGTGACGACGGACTGGCCCTCGTTCAGGACGGCCGTCCCCGCGACCACCACCTGCTCGCCGGCGCGCAGGCCTTGCGACACGGCGACGCGCCCGCCCGGAAGCAGCTGGCCGTCCGTGCGGATCGCGCGACGCTTCAGCGTCTGGCTGGCGCCGTCGACGACGAAGACGCTGCCTCGGCCGGCTTCCGTGCCGGCCATGACGGCCGCCGCCGGCAGCGTGATGTCATGCGCGTCGCCGCGCGGCAGCGCGACGGACAGCACGCCGCCACTGCGCAGCCCGGACGGGGTGCCCTGGACCCGGAAGATGGCTTGCACCAGCGAACCGTTGTCGCTCCGGCCGGACAGCCGTTCCATGGTCAGCGTCACGCGATCCGTGCCGCTGACCGCGTGGGCTTCGGCGCCGGGTGCAAGCGTCGCGGCGATCGTGTCCGGCAGCATCACGACGGCTTCCAGCGCGCGGCCGGCCTCCATCTGCAGCACGCGCTGGCCTGCGGCGACATCCACGAACGGCTGGACCTGACGTGCGACGATTTCGCCGTCGAACGGCGCCGTGATGCGCGTGAACGCGAGATCGCGCCGGGCGCTCGCCACCGCGGCCTCCGCGACACCCAGCTGGCTCGCGGCCTGCTGATGCGACGCCTGCGCGGCCTGCAAAGCGGGCGCGGAAATGATTCCGTCGCGGGCGAGTTCCTCCTGCTGACGCAGGTGGGTGCGACGCTCGGCCAGGGTCGCGGCGGCGGCGGCACGATCGGCCGTCGCCTTGTCGAGCCGCCAGCGTGCCGGCGACTCGTCCAGTCGCGCGAGCACCTGCCCGGCCCGGACGCGATCGCCCACGTCGACCAGCATCGCGACGACACGGCCCGACGACTCGAAGCCGAGGTCGGTGCGCTGGCGCGCGCGAAGCGTCGCGACGAAGGTGTCGGCATGTGCCTGGCCGGCACCGCCGGCCACTTCGACCTTGACGGGCCGCGGAACGTCGGCAACCGGCGCGGCGGATGGCTGACATGCCGACAGCAGCGTTGCCGAGACGAGCGCGCAGAGTACCAGCCTGCCCGCTTGAGGCATGGAACGGGAATGCATCGTAAAACCTTCGAAATGAATGAGGGAGCTCAGGGAAGCTTGCGAATCGCGCTTTCCAGCGTGTCGCGCAACACTTGGCGCTGCTCGGGCGTGAACCGGTGCAGGTTGAGCACTTCGAGCAGGGCGATGCCGTCGAGGGCGACGACCAGCGCGAGCACCTGCCCCGCATCGGGGCCGCTTTGCGCAACCCGTGCATAGCTGCGCGAGAAAAAATCCCGCACGGGACCGGCCAGATGCGGATACAACGACGTGGCGGCCAGCAGGTTGGCCAGCAGCAGGCGGCGGTCTTCCGGCATGTCGAAGGTCAGCTTCGACAGCTCGGCCATCGACGACTTCAACGGCTTCGCGGAAGCGTCCGCCTCACGCGCGTCACGTGCCTCCTGCGCCCGCAGGTCCAGCATGTCCAGTTCGCCGACCACCCGCTCGATCAGCGCAGCCAGCAAGTCGTCGCGCGTTTTGAAATGGTAGACAAGGCCCGCTTTCGTGACCTTCGCGGCAGCGGCCACGGCTTCAATGGTCAGGTTCTGGATACCCTGGCTGGCCACGAGCTCGGCCGCGGCATCGAGAAGACGGTCGCGTGAACTGCTGCGGCCGGCTCGTCGCTCGGAAGTCGACATGGTGCATCTCCTTGGGATTGAAACTTAACTATACGTACAGTATAGTTTCACGAACTCCATGTCAAGACTCAAGGTAAATCCATGACGCCCGCTGTTTCCCGCCCCGTTTCCGCGCACCGAGTGCTGACCTGTCTCGCCGTTGCCGCGACACTCGCCCTCGGCGGCTGTGCAACCGCCCCGCCCAGCCACGTCGCCACGACGCCCGCCGTTGCGGCGCCCTCGCAATGGGCCGAAACGTCCCCCGGGAACCAGGGCACCCTCGGCGACATGTGGTGGCGGGATTTTGGCGATCCGGTGCTCGATCGGCTCGTGGACAGCGCGCTCGATGCCAACCGCGACCTGAAGATCGCCGCGGCGCGCCTCGCGCAGGCGCGCGCGCTCGGCGACAGCGCCGAGGCGGAGCGCCGTCCGCGGCTGGATGCGATGGCGCGCGGCGAGCGCGGGCGCGAAAACAGCGTCGATCCGCGTGCGGAGCGCAGCGGCGTCGGCTTGCGTGCCGCGTGGGAAGTCGATCTGTTCGGGCGCGGTGCGTTGCTGGTGGACGCCGCACGGTCCGACAGCGATGTCGCTCGCGAGGCGCTCCGCGCGGCCCGCATCGCGCTGGCCGCGGACGTCAGTACCGCCTACTTCGAATTGCGCACGCTGGAGCGGCGCTCCGCGCTCAAGCGCGAGGCGCTCGAGGTTGCGCAAAGGCAGGCGGTCGTGGCGGCGCGCAAATTCGCCGCGGGCCAGGTGACGGCGCTGGATGTCGAGCGCTGGCGTGCCGAACTGGCGCAGGAACAGGCGTCGCTTGCCCAGCTCGATGGCGAACACCGGGTGCGCTTGCATCAGCTCGCGCTGCTCGTCGGCAGCCCCCAGGCGCCCGAGCTCGGCGCGCAAGCCGTGCCGGCCGCACTGCCCGCGCCGCCCGCGACGGTGTTGCCCGCCACGCTGCTCGAGCGCAGGCCCGACGTGCAGCGTCAGGCGCGTGCGCTCGACGCCGCGCTCGCCCGTGCCGGCGCTGCCCGGAAAGAGGTCTATCCGCGCCTCCAGATCGAGTGGGCCGGAACGAAGGAAAGACTGGCCGCGGTCGGCGACGGCGCCGCGCCTCGCGTGGCGGTCGGCTATGGCGTGTCGGTGACGCTGCCCATCCTCGACGGCGGCCGAATTCGCGCCAACGTCGCGGTGCACGATGCGCGCGCGCAGGAAGCGATGGCCGAGTACGAAAAGGCCATGCTGGCGGCGCTCGTCGACGTCGAGACGAGCCTGGCCCGATGGTCCGCATCGGATCGCTCGATGCAGGAGTGGCAGCGCGCCGAGGCGGCCGGCAAGGTCGCCGCCCGCAATGCGGCCAGACTGTATGACGCTGGCCAGGCCGACATGAGCGATGTGCTCGCCGCACGCCACGCGCACCTGCGGTCCCGCGACGCGCTGGAAACGGCAATCGGCGCACAGTGGGAGGCCGCGGTCGGCCTGCGCCGCACCTTTGCCGGGGCCGTCTAGGCGGCCTCGCCGATGCGCCCGCGACGCTTGCGTATCGACGACACGCGCTGGCTGCACCCACGTGGGCGCGAAGCATCCGCGTTGCTATCGCACACCTCACTCACTTCGCATGCCGAAGTTCGCCACCCACTGGCGCGGAAGCCGAGGAAGCCGCCGACGGCGCATTCATGTACGCCGGCGCCGCCTTCGTCTTCTGCCGAACGCCCGGCGGTGGCGCGACCGGGCGCCGCTCCATGTCGGCCAGCATCTGCCCGCACGGCAACGGACGGCTGCGGCCCGGCTGCAGCAGCGCCAGCAGACTGGCGAACGGATTCAGCAAGCCCAATCCGACCGCGGCGCCGCCCCGCGCGATCAGCGGGCCCGCCTTCACCCCGACGTGCGGTTGCTTGAAGGATCCGGTGACGTACAGCGGCGAGCGGAGCGATATCACCCGGAATCCCTTGGTATGCGGATGGATCGTCAAATTCATGGTCTCGTCCCGCAGGTTCACGTTGCCGTCCATGCCGATCACCGCATCCTCGGTGTCGAGCGCGAATACGCGCGAGTCGAGCACGCCGTTGGTGGCCACGAAGTCGGCCACGCCGCAGTTGATCTTGACGTCGCGTGTGCCGAACAGTTTCTCGTACACCACGTTGGCGACGTTCAGCCCCGCGGCTTCCATCAGCAAGAGGCTCACCGTCCCGTCGGTCACCAAGGTCTTCACCTCGCCGTTGGCAGTCGCGGCCAGCGCCGCCGGCGAATTGCCGGTGGCCGATAACGCGGCATCGCCGTTGACCTCGCCGAGCGCCGTTTGCATCACCGTGAAGGTCGGGAACAGTTGCTTGAGTTTCAGATGCCGCGCCTGCAGCGAGAACCGCCCTTTGAGCGGTACGCCGCTGCCGTCCAGGTGGATGTTCGACGCCAGCGTCCCGCCCGCGACACCAAAGTTCAGCGGGTTGAGCGTCAGCACGCCGTCACGCATCACGAGATGGGTCGACAGGTCGGTGATCGGCAGGCTCGCGGTCTTGACGATGCGCCGACCGGTGAATCGAACGTCGGCGTCGATCTTCTTCCAGCGGTCCGTGCGAAATGTCTCGACCGGCAACGCCTTGTTCGTGGGCTGGGCGACAGCGGCGCCCCGCCGCGCCTTGCTGGCATTCGTGTCGGCGCCGATGAGCGGCGCGAGGTCGGCGAACTGCAGCAGCCTCGACTCCAGCGTGCCGGACAACAACGGCCTCGGTTCGCGCGACACGTACACCAGCGTGCCGCCGAGATCGCTGCCGCCGACGCGTCCCGTGAAGTTCTCGTACTTGAAGACGTTCCCGGACGCCCGGAACTGGCCGACCAGCCGGCCGTCGGTCGCATAGGGCGAGGTTTCGGGCAGCGTGATGCCCGTGACGTCGTACAGCGTCGCCATGCTGGTGCCCGCCAGCCATAGCCTGAGATCGACCGCGGCCAGGTGAGACGGGTCCGTCAGCGTGCCGACCAGCGCCAGGTGCGTATCGCCGAAGCGCAAATCGGCCTGAACCGGAAACGGACGTTGCGCGCCGCGTACGTCGAGCAAATTGCCGATCTTGCCCGTGCCGGCGACCTTGCCCTTCTTGTAGATCCCCTTGACGGTCCAGCCGATCGTGTAAGTGCCGACGCCGGTGGAGGGCGCGGGTGCCGAGGCCGCTGCCCCAGGTGCGGCAGTCGCGGGAGCGTTCGACACCGCCACTGGGCCGGATGCAGCCGGCGCGATCGCGGTGCCGGATGTCGTCGCAACAGCATGCGAAGCCGCGGCCAGGGCTTGCGAAGCCGCTGCCGATGCGCGTGACGCCGCTTCGGCACCCGATGCAGGCACCACCGGTTGCGCCGCACCCGCGTGCGCCTGGGCCGCGAGCTTCTTCTGACCTGCCGGGCCGACGGCCCGTGCCGATTCGTGGTGCGCCAACGCCTCCTGCTGTTTCATTACCGCGCCGAACGGGATCGGCTGGCCAAGCGTGTCGATCACCGCACTCAGGTCGAACTGCTTTTGCTGGTCGTAGTAGCCGAGATTGCCTTGGGCAAACGCGATCTCATGCAGGTCGAGCGCCCATCGGCCCGACTGGGCGGACTGCTTGAACTTGAACGTCCAGTTGGCTCGCCCGTCCTTCAGGCGTTCGAGGTCGACGGACGGATTGACCAGATCGATTGCCGGAATCACGATGCGGCGTGCCAGCAGCGGCAGCGCCTCGACCTCGAAACTGATCGCGTCCAGCGTGACGAAATACTTCGTGCGCGCCCAGTCGGGGTTGGCGATCGTGACATTGTGTGCGACGAATCGCGGCCAAGGCACCCAGGCGCGCCAGCCGTGCTCGCTCGCGGGCCGACGCCACCCGACCTGTAGGTCGCCGTTGATCGCGAACTGCCGTCCGATCGCGTCCGACACCTTGTCATCGATCCAGGGCCGGGCTCGATTCCAGTCGAACGTCACGATGACGATCACCAGTGCGGCAAGCGCCAGGGCGACGCTCACGGCAAGCCACGCGGCCGCCTTGCCGACGCTGTGGCCGATGTGCATTGCTCACTCCCCCAGTTTGCTGCCCGGTATCGAGCAAGGCGCGTTCCTGCAGACAGGAGCCTTCCGCCAGATGGCGTTCGGGCATTCGAAATGGGGTTCGTGCTGCAACGTGAGGAGGCGCGCGAGACCCGCCAGTTCGGCCGCCCACCGTCGATGCTCGGCCCGGAACAGACACGATGGTGGAAAACCTTGATGAAGGACTCGCCGGCCACCTGGAAGGTATGGGGCAACGAAGTGATGTTGAACCGTCTGTGGTTCGTGATGCCGGGCGCACCCGCGGCGCCGGCGGCCCGCCTCGTGGTGGATTGCGACGCATGGGACGGCTATCCCGCGCACAAGCACGAACTGCTCGCATACCTGAGGGAGCACGGGATCCGTAACGTCGTCGCGATCACCGGCGACCTGCATGCCTTTCAGGGCGGCGTCGTGCGCGACGATCCCGATCCCGCGACGGGGGTGCCGGTCATCGTCGATTTCGTCTGCGCCGGCATCAGCAGCATGTCCTTCTATACGTACCTGAAAGCCGCATGGAACGGCACACCGCTCGCGTCGATCGTGGCGACCCCGGCCAGGCTCGACCGCTTCCTGACGGCGAACAACCCCGATCTGTGCCACGCCGACCACGACGCGCAGGGTTATGCATCGGCCACCGTCACGCCGGAATACTTTTCCGTCACGTTCAACAAGGTGAAGCCGTTGAACCCGGACGGCACCGCGCCCGCGGATGCACTGCTCGGCCGCACGCGCTTGACGGTGCCCAGGGATTCAGTCGAGGTACGCATCGAACGTATCTAGACGCCGACGCGGCGCGTCAGTGGAAATGTCCGCCGAACAGCCCAAGCAATCCAATGACGATCAGGTAGATCGCGACGATGTAGTTCAGCAGGCGCGGTACCACCAGAATGAGAATCCCGGCGATCAGCGAGACCAATGGGCTCCAGTTCGTGAATGTGTGCATGGCGTTGCCCTCATGACAATAGATCGCGAAATCGCTGGGTGAAGCGCCTCACCGAGACACGACGGGCATGTGTCGTGCAGCGTTTCATTGCGGGCCCGAGCGATTTCCGTGCCTGGCTCGGCGCGCGAGCCCCTGTGACGATACTGGCATGCCTTCAAGCCATGGCGTTCGCGCATCTCACGGCGCTTGGTCGTGCCAAAGCCGTCACGCGCCGCGGCGTCGGGACGGAATTGACAAGGGCTTGAAAAATCGTCCGCAGATCGCGTGCCGGGAAGGATGTCGATCGTGGCACCCGCAAGGGGACGGGAAACGGTCCCGTACAAGGACGCTTATGACGAGCGAGCAGCTTGCGTGCCCGGTTGTCTGGTTCGCGCCACACCGAGCCCGTATGGGCGGGCCGGAGCGTGATCCTAAACGTGTCGAGGAACGTCGTCATCGGCGTGGCCATTCGATCCCGAATCACGCCTCGTCACACCGCGCCACGCGTGATCACACCTTTCGCATCCACGCCGGAACGACCGCTCTCCTTTCATCAGCAACACCCTTCAAAAGCGACGGGTTAACCATGATCGACCGTCGAAAAACGCCATGTTAACTTCCTCGATCATACGACTTGGTCACTTGACCTGATTTGTCGCGAATACGCCGGGTCACCGGAAAAACCCGGCGAATACCTTCATGTCTGTCGCTTCCGGGACCAGTACTGGAGCACCCGGAGGTGGCGACAACGTCGGGAACCACGTGCGTGTTCCGTCAACTGGCGTAACAGGAACGAATGGCAGTAAGCGAAGGTATACGTAGTCAAATGACTCAGTCAGAAATTCGACTTGATGTTCGGATCACCACCCGAATCAGAACGTGACGCCGCGTCTGGTTCACCCGTCCACGCAACTTCGAGGCAAACATGAACGCAACTATTCAGACCATTCAGGACGCGCTCCCCACCGTTCCCAAACAGACCAGCGCGCAAGAGATCGTGTCGCTCATGAACCAATATGGTGGAGTCCGAATCACGAATTATCTGACCCAGGAGCAGGTCGCGAACATCAATCGCGAGGTCGATGCGCCGCTCGAGCGGCTTCGCGAAGGGTCGTCGCACGACAACGAACTGATCAAGGAATTCCACGGCACCTATACGAAGCGCCTGACGAACATGGTCACGCACAGCAAGACGTTCGGAGACGTGCTGGACGACGACCTCTTTCATGAACTCGGCGAGGTGCTGTACCGCGAAGAGTCCGGCGACTGGTGGCTTTCGACCGCGCAGGTCATCGACATCGGCCCGGGCAACACGGCACAGATGCTGCATCGCGACGTCGGCAATTTCCCTCCCCTGTGCGCGCTCGGCGTCAACGGGCCGACGGTATTCACCAACCTCATGATTGCGCTGACGCGCTTCACCGAGGAAAACGGCGCCACCCGAATCATTCCGGGGAGCCAGAACTGGGACGAGGATTACTTCGACAGCAAGGGCACGCCCGACATGACCATTGCCGCCGAGATGGATGCCGGCGACGCGTTGCTGTTCAGCGGAAAGGTGATCCACGGCGGCGGCGCGAACGTAACGAAGAACGAGCGCCGGCGCGGGCTCACGATTCCGATGCAACCGTCCTACCTGACGCCGGAGGAAGCGTATCCGTTCATCGTCGAGATGGACACCGTGCGGCGCCTGTCGAAACGCGTTCAGCGAATCATCGGCTTCCGCTCGCAATATCCGGCCGGCACGCCGGGCCTGTGGCAAGTCGACTACGACGATATCGCGACGCATCTCGGTCTCTGAGCCACGAACAGACACCTGCATCCGTCCGGGAGGGGGATCCCCCTCCACGGATTCCGTAATGCACATGCACGGGCCACGACAGCATCACCGCCAGCGAAACACCCCATGAAGATCGACCTGACGAATCGCGTTGCGATCTTGAGAACGATGCGGGGATTGCGCGCTTTTCCAGGGATGGCCCTCAAGAATCGACTTTCTATTGCACCTCATCCAACTCAGGAGCGTGATCATGGTGAAGCGTTTATTCGTCGCAATCTCTCTCGTTGTCGGGCTCCTTCTTGTATTAAGTCCGGGATTCATGGTTCTCTACCATATCGAGCACTACGACTCGAGCCAATAGGCTTCCGCTGGCAAGATCGAACATGCCGGCGTAGCCTCGCGCGCGGATCGTGTCGAACGCGATCCGCGTGACGCAGCAAGGCTGCATTCGCGCAGCGAGTTAGCCGGCACGTCGATCAAACGACGAGACGCGAGATTTCGGATGCGGCATTCCCCAACATCCCGGGGATTCAAGTAAATGGTCATATGACTCAGTCATGAGACTTGATATCGGGTCTGACGTTCCCAGAACGAATTTTTCACAAGGAGTCGCACATGGACAGGCTGGCAAGGAAGAACGAGTGGTTCGCAAGAGCCGAAAAGGTCATCCCGGGCGGAATGTACGGTCATCAGAGCGTCAAGTATCTGACGGAAGATTTCCCGCTGTACTTCGCAAAAGCGAAAGGGGCCCATCTCTGGGACGTCGACGGCAACCAGTACATCGACTACGTGTGTGGCTACGGCACGAACCTGTTCGGCTACGGCAACGAGCGGATCGAGCAAGCCGCGGCCCTGCAGCTGCAGAAGATCGACACGGCGACGGGCCCGAGCGAGGTGATGGTTCAGCTTGCCGAGGCGCTCACCCAACAGGTTAGCCACGCCGACTGGGCGATGTTCTGCAAGAACGGCTCGGACGCCACGTCGATGGCCATGGTGATCTCGCGCGCGTATCGCGAGAAGCGGAAGATTCTCGTTGCGCGCGGCACGTACCATGGTGCATCCCCGTGGAACGTGCCCTATACGACGGGGATTACCAAGGAAGACCGCGCTCACGTCGTCTACTTCGAGTACAACGATATCGAGAGTCTCAATGCCGCGGTCAAGAGCGTCGACGGTGACGTAGCGGCCATCTTTGCAACGCCGTTCCGGCACGAAGTGCTTTACGACCAGTTTTTCCCGTCGATCGAGTACGCGAAGGAATGCCGTCGCCTCGCGGACGAGCAGGAAGCGCTTCTGGTCGTCGACGAGGTCCGCACGGGGCTGCGCCTGTCGCGTGATTGCTCATGGTCGGACTGGGGCGTGCACCCGGACCTCAGCTGCTGGGGCAAGGCCATCGGCGGCGGCTATGCGATCGCGGCGGTGCTCGGTTCGGACAAGGCACGAGAGGCGGCGACGAACATTTTCGTCACGGGCTCCTACTGGCTCTCGGCCGTGCCGATGGCCGCGGCCATCGAAACGCTGCGCCTGGTACGTGAAACCGACTACCTCGAACACACCAGGCGGTTGGCGGACATGCTGCGCGCCGGCCTCGCCGAGCAAGCCGAGCGGCATGGCTTCGAACTCAAGCAGACCGGGCCGAGCGTCATGCCCCAGATGCTGTTCGCGGGTGACGACGAGCTCGTGTCGCGCGGGCGGGCGTGGACGTCGGAAGTCATCAAGAATGGCGCCTATCTCCACCCGTGGCACAACATGTTCTTTACGGCGAGCCATACCGACGAAGACATCGCGCGGACGCTCGAGGCGACGGAAACGGCGTTTGGTGCGATCAAGCAGAAGGCGGTGGCAGTGAGCCGCCTGGATATCCTGGACACCGTGCAGCGTTGATGCCGGATGCTGGATGAGCCTTCGGCCTGCGGCCGAAGGCTGTATTGCCGAGCGCATTCGCCCGGCGTCAAAACCCTGAGCGGCCGCGTGGGCAATCGACACGCCCGGCTTCAGGCCAGGCTCGATCCACTCCCGAACCGCGTCTTCGTCAAGTTCCAGTCGGTCATCCCGCCCGCGGCCCACCGGCATTCTGCTTCGAAGGTCTTGTTTCTTCGTCGTCAAGGCCCGAGTGCATGGGTCCACGCAGACACTTTGCCTCAGACCTTCTTGCCCTCGTCAATCAGGTTCGGTCGTCGACGACTCGGTCAGTCGCCGGCGCGGAAGATCGTCGGTTGGACGTGGGTGAAGTTCCGCACATCGCCGACCACCTCCGCCGTTCTGGCCGAAGCCAGCGCGGCGTCGATTCCAGCCTGATCGCTGAAACGCAACAGCGTGACGCAGGCAAAGGGCTGCGGGCCCGGAGCCGGAAACAGAACCTCCACCGACTGCAGGCCACATTCGCCCCACGCCGCCCGAACGAGCGACGCGTGGGTGGCGAGATAGTACTCGCGATCAAATTCCATACCCTCTACAGCGGGATAACTCACGATCAAGGTAGCCATATCCGATCTCTCGCATGAAGATTCAAATACATTCCCGCAGGAACGCGACCATTACTGCGGCTTTCGCTCCAGGCGACCAAGGGCATAACCCCGAATCAGATTCCCTTCCTTTTCCTGCACCCGTTCCAGCGCACAATAGGCGTAATACAGCGAAACCGACATATAAGACCAAGAAAGCAATGCAAATATATAGAAGATCATATGATCGCTGTCGCCAGGGATATGAAAGAAGTCGTAGACGGTCGCAATGATCTGCGTGGATACGAGTGTCAGGATCACACTTGCAGCATTACGATACTCTCCGGCATTCGCCAGTTTCTTGACAACGTAAATGAGGTAAAGCGAGAACAACGACCACATCACCAGATAGAAGTACGGCTTGGGTGCAATCATGAAATCCGCGGTCCACAAGATGACCGTCCCCACCAGCGCACCCACCGCATACAACACGTCGCCGACAATCGATGGTTTATATCGATGCGTAACCGACATCATGCCCGCAACGATGATGATCGGCACGCCGAAACCTCTTGAAAACGCGTCGCAGAAAAGCGAGATGCTGAAAAAGATCGCCTTGCCGGTCAATGCATTGATCATCAAATTCGTTGCCGAGAACGTCACGACCAGCGACTCGAATCCGAGGAGACCATTGCGCTTCCGGAAGTACTTCACGCCACAAATGAACGAAGTCACGATCAACGCGAGATCAGCCAGGCAATAAAGATAGAACTTGAGTTCCATGAAAAAACTCCGTGATCGTCGAAATATTTGTCTGCCGCCATGTTCGTCATCCACGTTCACGGCAGTTTTTTGCGCTGCCCGTCGGCGCGTGAGGACGCTTCCAAGCGATGTCTGCTCCGCACTGGCATGTCAGGCATGCTGGCGCCGCCCAGGTACCGGTGCGGTCAGTGCGGCCACGCTCGGTTGATCGCTTCGCCGCGCACGTCAGGCGACCGCGGCTTCGGCATGTCTTGCCTTGAACTGCCGGATCGCCACGCTGGTCAGAAACATCGGCACCACCAGCAACCCGACGGAGAGCCAGCCGACCGCATGCAAACCGGCCACGCTGAACACCGTGCCCGCAATCGCCGGGCCCACCGTCAGGCCAAGATTGATTGCCGACGCACAGGTCGCGGTGCTTCTTCCGCTGGCATCCATTTGCGACAGTGCCGCCACCATATAAGGCGCCACCAGCGTGGCGCCGGCACTGACGAGCGCCGTCGACACGAGAAACGCCCACTTGCCGCCCACGCAATACATGCCCAGGCTGCATGCGATCAACAGCGCGAGTCCCAGGGCGATCGGTTTGAACAGACCCAGGCGATCGCCCAGCCAGTTGACCGCCACCCCCACCGGCAACTGGAGGGCCGCATTGAGCATGAACAGCATGCCGAGTTGCTCCGCTTCGACGCCCCGGGTCGCGGCGACCTCAGCGGCAAATCCCATGAGGGCCGTCTGCGAGACGTAGATGAAGAATGCGCTGATCAGAATCCCTCGGACGTCACTGGATTTGATGGCGTCCTTCGCGACCGCTTCCTCGCTTGCGTTGACGGCAGGATGCATGAACGCGCCGAAAAACAGCGCCGCCACGACCACGGCGAGCTGGACGGCATCCACCCCGATAGGACCCATCTTCACATTCAGGATCGGTACGACGTACATCGCACAGGAAAATATGACGGCCATCGCAACGGCGACTTGCGCCGCGATCTTCTCCGGGTGTTTGACGTGTGCAATCACCCCATACGCGCACACGCAGCTGACGCCCAACGCGGCGCCGAGAACCAGCTTCGCGGCGACGAATACATAGAAATCATGTGAAAACATCGCACACGTCGACAGGACGGCAAGCGCTGCCGCAGCGAGCGCGCCCGTTCTCTTGTTCAACGTCGCCGTGTGACGACCGAAGACGATGATGGAAAGCGAAAGACAGAGCAGCACCGCAGACGCCAGCCAACCGGCGGTGCTTTCGGACAACCCGAACCGGGCCATCGATTCCTCGATGCTGAATGGGAGCAGGTAGGTAGGCGTCCAGACCACGGCCCCTGTATAAAGCAGCGCGATTTTTCGGATTCCCTTGATTTCGACACTCACGATCGACTCCTTGTCGTTTGCATGAATACGAGATCGCGGCGTGGCATCGAATCGCCCTCTTGCTCGCATTCATACCGGCACTGTTTCGAAGACTGCTGCATCCAACCGAAAAATCGCACTATCAGAACGGCTCGCTGTGCACCGATCCAGGCATCCCGTCGAGTGAGCACGATGCCTCCCGATGATGGAATCGCCCGGTCTCCGCATGAGAACCGGGTCACGATTCCATCACCCAACCCGGGCGTTAATCGAAATGGCCGACCTCGAGGAAATCCTTCATCTTCAACAGGTCGTTCGGATCCGACATCTGACCGTTACGCTCGACGAAGCCGGCGAAAGTCGTGCCGTACGTCCAGCCGAGCAGGCGCTGCAGCTCTTCCGGATAGCGCTTCACGCGTTCGATCGGCAGCGTGAGGTACTGGTTTTCTTCCTGCCGGAGGATCGCCAAGTCATACGACATCGTCAGGCCGGTGCGCGGGGCATCGCTGGTGTTCTTGCCGCCGCCGTGATACGTGGAGCCGATGAAGAACAGCGCATCGCCGGCCGACATGGTCGCGGGAATGGCTTCCTCCTGCTTGGGCATGCGCTCGTCGTCCCACTTGTGGCTGCCC
This sequence comes from Burkholderia sp. AU33803, assembly GCF_002223095.1. Taxonomy (NCBI): domain Bacteria; kingdom Pseudomonadati; phylum Pseudomonadota; class Betaproteobacteria; order Burkholderiales; family Burkholderiaceae; genus Burkholderia; species Burkholderia sp. AU33803. The sequence goes on along the minus strand of NZ_NKFJ01000009.1, from coordinate 316,149 downwards.
GGGATGACGAGCGTGGCGCCGTTTTCCGCCGTAAAGTCCGATACGGCCACCATCACCTGAAACCGGGCCTCGCGCCCATAGTTCGGGTGCCGCCAGAGCCATACGGAATCGTCACGATGCAACGGCTGAAGGCCCTGACCCGGCAGAATCTGGATGGCTTGCGTCACCCCCACCTGAATATCGGGCGCGACATCGACCTGGTTCTCGCCGCTCCAGATCTTGATCGGCGTCTGCAGGATGCTGCGCGCCGCACCCAGATAGAGCGGATGCAATGCAACCTCGGCCATCCAGTCGGTACGCGCGAAGAGGCGCGAGACACGACGCGTCTGTGTCCCTGCGAAGTAGTCGTCGACTCCGTTCGGAGCGGATTCGAGCGTGTCAAAGAGCGTGCGCTGGATTCGCGCAAGCAAATCGGAATCGAGAAAGTTCTTGACGATCGCTCCGCCATCCTGCCGAACCGCATGTGCGAGATCTTCAGGAGTGCTACCACTTGAGAGGCACTGCAACGACATGATGAATCCTCCAACAAATTGTCAATGATTAAAAAGTGCAGCGTATCCCCGGTCACCACTGCCTTCTGCAATGGATGACAGGATGCGCTCACGGAGCGCCTTCAGAATTCGCGGCGGCTGCCCGATATCTTCCTGCGCCTGCTGAAACAGTTCGGTTGCGCGTGCGTAGATGTCGAGGTCTGCGCCGCGCGGTTGATAGTCGGACGCCGCCACGGATTCGAACAGACCTTCGATGAAGTGGGTCTGACCGGCGAGATAGGTGGGAATCAGGTCGCGAATCTCGTCGATCGAAATGCCCGAGTTCACGACGAATCTGAGACCTTCCAGGAAGGCTGCGCCGGCACCAAAAACGAACGTGCCCGTCAACCCGGCATCGAGCACGTTCGGCACGTCGGGTCGTGCACTGACGTAGGTGGATTGCGGAGCAATCTTCCGGAGCAGAGGCTCCAGTTCGCTCCAGATCTTCTCGTCACCCCCAAAAAGGATGACGGCGTTCTCGCGGCCGATATCCGGCGGGAAGCACTGGATCGTTCCGCTGATGAAGTTTGCTCCGGCGCCGCGCACGATTTGATCCAGCTTCTGGACCTCGGACGGGCGCCCCGTGGCCAGGTTGACCACCGTTTTCCCTTTCAGGCGCTCGCCCAGCGCCTCGAAGTCCGCCGCGAGATCAACCGGTGTCGCCGTCACGACGACGATGACGTCCGCCTCGTCAAAGGCGGCGGTGGCACGCTCGGCCACCCGGGCCCCCAGTTCGCGCAGACGCTGCGCCTTTTCAGCCTTCCTGTTCCAGACGACGACTTCCGCGCCATCGTCGATCAGCGTGGCGGCAATGGCGGACCCCATCACCCCAAGGCCCAAGACGGCAATCACATGGCTCATTCGTATTCCCTATCGTTGTCGTTGACCGCACTACCGAGAAATGTCCTTCGTTCAAGTCAACCACACGAGTCATTAGACTTGGTCATATGACTATCAAGCAAGCCGTATGCCAATCGGATCCGGGTGTTCGCCCTTCGTGAAGGGCGGCTGATGCGCACGGTGGTGATGCGCATGCCCCGGTGCGGGGAATTCGCCGCACCAGATGATGCTCGGCGTCACGATCGCGGTGCAGGCGGTTGACTTGATCAAATGACCACGAATCTACAGGCACGAGTCTTATGCTTCGACAGGACATTGGGAATACGGAGTTTCCATTAGCCTCGTCATGAAGGTGTCGTACGAGCCAATGCAGTGGCGCCCGTTCCACGATCCGCACGGCTGCTTTACCGCGCACTTGCGAGGGTCACCGTACCTGCGCCGCTCTGCGACAGCCTCATCGAAACAGGCACGCAAGCGCCGCTCGACGAGCGAAGCCACGCTTGATGCGCCGGGCCGATCCCCGATGAGCGAATCCGCTTCCTGGTTCACGAAGCATGCCGCCGAACCGCACCACCATGGCGATGTTCGCCCGGCGTCGCGACGCATCGACGTCGCCACCATGACCGGCACGTGCCTGCGAATGGCACGTCTCACGTCGCCCTGGCGGCGCAACATCCGTGCGGGAACATGCCTTGTATTGCTTGCGAAATGCCGCTCATCGTCATGCTAATATCCGAGGATTCGACTACCCTGCATGGGTAGCGCCTTTGGACGAAGACATAAAACGGAGCGCTGGCTTATGCAGCGAGTACGGGCTGAAGTCCGCCGCCAGGACCTCGTAGCGGCGACTGTCGCGGTGATTGCCGAGCACGGTGTGAAGGGTGCCACGACCCGTCGCATCGCCGAGGCTGCAGGATGCCCACTGGCTTCCCTGCACTACGTCTTTCACTCAAAAGACGAACTGCTGTTCGCGGTCTACGAATCCCTGATCGACTTGATCCGCTCGGATAGCCCCGAGCCTCCGGAGCACGGCACCCTGTCGGAGCTGGCGGAGTTCAACCTGCGCTCCGTGATGACCTGGTTCGAAGCCAACCCGACCTACGCGAAGACCCAGTCGGAGTTGTATACGTGGGCGCTCCGACACCAGCCCGACATGGCCATTGGCGCCCTTCGCATCTCCCAGGAAGGCGCCCGCGCCAACCTGGCCGCCGCCGAGCCGCGTGCCGATGCCAAGGCGCTGGACGCCATCGCGCGGCTGACCATCGTCCTGATCGACGGATTGCTCTTCTCGTGGTTTGCCCAGGAAGATTCGAAACGTCTGGCTGCCGATGTCGACCACGCCAGCACGATGCTGGCCGCCTACGCGGCGACACTGGCAGACGCCCGTCCTGCCGCCAAGACCCCTCGCAAATCGGTACGGAAGCACTAAGCCGCTGCCGCCTGACCGGCACACCGGCTCCCCCGGTGCTCACCAAGCGGTCGCGTCGCCGCTTCAAATGGCTGCTCGACTCGCGGCGCATGACGTTTGCAATTTCGCCCATGCGCCGCCCTGCGCGCATGCTCCGCTCGACGGTGCTTTCAGCAACCGTTGCCCGTATCCGAGCGCGACACGTGCGACGTGAAGTCACCGGCGCCGCCGGGAATCCACATCGGCTGCGGCCAAGCACCCTGCTTCCATTCGCCTGAAAACCTGACGCTCCCGGCAGGCTGCCCGCGGTCGTGCGTTGCAGTGCTCGCGCTCGCGGGTTTACCTCCATCGACAGCGTATCTTTGTCTGCTTAACGTTTGCCGATCAAATGATCAAGTCATTAGATCGGATTTCAGAAATCGACTTGAGCGGACGCACCGGATATTCAAGGCACCCGTGGCCAGCCCCGTCCATGGACAAACTTTCAAGATGCCGACATAATTCACGAGCGTTATGGTCGCTTGACCATGTATCACGAATAAACGCTACACGTCTGCATGACGTGGACGCAAGAGGATTTGCGGGTACCGGAGTTTACCAATGACAAGAGTTCGCGCTGCGTTGCGGCGACAAGATTTCGTTGACGCTGCCGTTGAAGTCATCGCAGCGCACGGTGTCGCTGGGGCCACCACGCGGCGAATCGCCGAAGCCGCGAGTTGCCCGCTGGCATCGCTGCATTATGTATTCCATACCAAAGACGATCTGTTCGAAGCGGTGTACGAATCCCTGTTCGACCTGCTCGCGGCGAATGCTCTCGCCGACAGGGAATTTCATTCTTTCGGCGAACTCGCCGGATGGCAGCTGCGCAAGAATGTCGACTGGCTCGTGCAGCATCCGTCGTACGCCCGGGCACAGTCTGAACTGATCCAGTGGGCAGAGCGTCATCGCCCCGATTTCGCGTTGAAAACTTATGTCGAGACCATCGAGCGAACGATCGCTTACCTCGGCAAGTGCGCGCCACAAGTCAACCGTGACGCGATTGAATCCGTCGCCAGAATGAGCATCATCCTGATCGATGGATTGCTGAACAGTTGGCAAGGCGACACGAATATCCGCGAGCTCAGGGCGAACCTGGATAGTGTAAGTTCAGCGTTGGAGACGTTTGCCACCTCTCTCTCGAACTCGACGGTACAGGCTTGAGCGTCGCCCTGGCGTGTCAATGCACCATTGCCCGTAACCCGACGAGGCCCATCCACACGATGCTTCATGACAGGCCTCTGATCCTGCCACCTTTCCGTAGACGGACGTCCGCATACCGCCGGACGCCCGTCGTCGCTTCCCGCTAGCTGACAGCGCCCGGCGCCGCACCGAACATCGACTTCGTCTCGAGGAACTCCTCGATGCCGGCGTAGCCCCACTCTCGTCCGTTGCCGGACTGCTTGACCCCACCGAACGGCGCCGCGATGTCGACGGGCGCACCGTTCAAATGCACCATCCCGGTCCGCAACTGTCTCGCGACGCGCTCCGCCTGTTCGATCGAGTCGCCATAGACGTAGCCGGACAATCCGTATGGCGAATCGTTGGCAATGGCGACCGCATCCGATTCGTCCTGGTACGGGATGATCACCAGGACGGGGCCGAAAATCTCCTCGGTCGCGATCTTCATGTGATTGTTCACGCGGCTGAAGACCGTCGGCTTGACGTAGTAGCCTCGTTCAAGCCCCGACGGATTGCCGAGCCCGCCCGACAGGAGCACCGCGCCCTCGTCGATGCCCGTCTGGATCATCTCCTGCACCTTGCGATGCTGGCGCTGGTTCGCCATCGGCCCCATGGTCGTACCGGGATCGCGCGGATCGCCGACGACGACCTGCGCGCACGCCGCGACTGCGATCCGCTCCGCCTCCTCGAGCCGGTGCGCCGGCACCAGCATGCGCGAAGGCGCGGTGCACGTCTGGCCGGAGTTGGCCATCATCTGGAGCACCCCGTGCGTGACGCCCTGCTGAAAGTTTTCGCTGTCCAGAATGATGTTCGCCGATTTTCCGCCCAGTTCCAGCGTCACCCGCTTGATCGTCGTCGCAGCGGCCTGAGCGACCTCCACGCCAGCGCTCGTCGAACCGGTCAGCGACACCATGTCGAAGAGCGGGCTGGACGCAATGGCGCTGCCCAGGCGCTGCCCGGAGCCCTGCACGAGATTGAATACGCCGGGAGGAACGCCAGCCTTCTCGAGGATCTCGGCGAGAACAATCGCCGAGTACGGCGCATTCTGACTGGGCTTCAACACGATCGTGCAACCCGCCACCAGCGCCGGCGCCACCTTGCACATAACCTGATTCATCGGCCAGTTCCACGGCGTGATCAGCCCGCACACCCCCACCGGCTCCTTCACGATTCGCGACGTGCCCTGGGTGCGTTCGAACGGATACTGCTTCGCCACTTCCAGCGTCGTATGGAGATGCCAGAGCCCCAGTGCCGCCTGAAGCGGGCGGGAAATGGCGTCCATCGGCGCGCCCATCTCGAGCGTGATGGCGTCCGCCATATCCTGCAACCGCTCGGTGTATTCACCGATCACGCGCTCGAGCAACTTGAGCCGCTCGACGAGGGGCGTGTTCGAGAATGCCGCGAACGCGTCGCGCGCCGCCTGCGCGGCCAGGTTCACATCGGCTTCGTCGGAGAACAGCAACACGCCGGAGACTTCGCCCGTCGCCGGATTGATGATGTCGTGCTCCACGCCACCGTTCACCGGCTCGACCCAACGGCCGCCGATGAACGCCTGGCGGAGATGGTCTGCTTCGAAAATCGGCATCTGCTCGCTCCATGTCATTGGGTATCGAGGGCGAGTCCTCAGCCTTCTGGATCGCCCGGGAAGATCCATACTAACGTCTTTTTTGATCATTTGGCCAAGTCACATGACTCGGTAATAATCAGTATTGCCACCGGCAAGCCAAAGTAAGACGCTTCAGGGAACGAACCGTCATGCTGCTGCAAAGATCTGCAGTGCGTGTCACCGGATGACGGAGACGAAACCACGAGGCGGCTTCCGGCGAAGCGCGCAACACGACGAAGCCTCTTTTCTCAGGCGAATCGGTTCGGCTATCGAAGCGGACGTTCGACGATCACCGGCCGGCAAGCACAGGGCTGCTCGCCGCTCGCGTATCCAGGCAGGCATCACAGAGGGTTAACCTTCATCGACAAGGAATTTTTCGAGCAATACTTTCTACTACACGGTCATTTGATCAAGTCATATGGCAGACTTCACGCCGGATAGCCAGGAAGCAAGCAATCCGCAAGGAAGCGCGCCGGGATCCGGTCGCTTTTGACGTCAACATCGAACGACAACTCTCCCTCGGGAGCGAAGGGTAATTACCATGGCAATCATTCAAGTCCAGCAGATCATGCACGAGAATCCGCTGCATGCTCGCGCGCCGCATGAACCCCGCTATGAAGATGGCAGCGCCTTCTGTGACGGCAAGTACGTTCCCATCACCGAAGCGACCGTCCCGCTCGTCGACGCCGGGTTCCTGCACGCCGACGCGGCCTACGATGTCGTCACCGTCTCGCGGGGCAACTTCTTCCGGCTCGACGATCACCTCGCGCGCATGGAAGAGTCGTCGGCGAAGTTCTTCCTCGAGAATCCGTTCAATCGTGACCAGGTCCGGGAAATTCTCCACACGCTCGTGCGCAACGCGGGCCTGAAGGACGCGTACGTCTGGTGGTGCGTCACCCGCGGCCCGCTGAGCGTCGACCGCCGCGACCGCAGCGCAATGAAGAACGCGATGTTTGCGTTTGCCGTGCCGTTCTTCTTCCAGGCCGACGACGAAGTTCGCACGCGCGGCTCGAACCTGCTGATCAGCAAGCGATACAACCGCATTTCCGCGAAGGCGGTCGACCCCACGGCGAAGAACTTCCACTGGATGGACATGAAGCTCGCGCTCTTCGAAGCCATGACGCAGGAGAAGGACTGGGCGGTGCTCGTCGACGAACACGACAACCTCACCGAAGCAGCCGGTGCGAACGTGTTTTTCGCCAAGAACGGGGAGCTCTACACGCCCGCTGAAGGCTGCCTGCTGGGCATCACGCGCCAGAGCGTGTTCGATATCGCCGCCGAGCTCGGCATCAAGGTGAATATCGGTACGTACACCGCGACCCAGCTGCGCGAGGCTGACGAAGCATTCACGTCGTCGTCGGCAGGCGGGATCATGCCCGTCAGCGCAGTGGACGACCAACCGCTCGGCAATCACAACGGCCCCGGCCCGATCTCCGAGAAGATTCACAACCTCTACTGGGAAAAGCGCTGGGCAGGATGGCACGCGCAGCCGGCCGAGTACTTCTCGTCGGTCCCGGCATAAGCCGGAAGTCACTCAGAAGCGGTGCGCGTACGGAGCCGGCCCGGTCTAACGAGCCGCATCCGGCCCTGGTGGGCGCCCAATAGCTGCATGCATTGACAACCCGTCCGGCGCCCCATCCAGGCGCCGGTCGATACGAACTTCTACGTTATAGCGATGACCTGGAGTTCGGTGATTCAGTAAAACCAAGCACGAACACACCCCAATTCATTTCGCATAGCTAATAAACGGACGGGACTATCGGACCCTCATCCGTTTTCACCCATGCACAACCCTTTGGCGGGCGCACGTTACCTGGTCAAGGTCAAGGAGATAGCCGTGGTCAAGACTCATGCTTTCAAGAAATCCGCTTCGCTCATCCGAACGGCAGCGAAGTTGTCCGTCATCGCTTCCGCCGTCGCGATGTCCTTGACCGGTGCGCTTGCGGAAGGGACGGATGCTTCACATACGCCGTCGGGCGCCGAAATCGCCGGCACCGCGAGCGGCATTCCCGCCTGGACCCCCGTGGGCAACGTCGGCGCGGGCTGGAGCTACGGCAAGCGCCGCGCGGATTTCTTCAAATACAAGTCCGACAAGCCGCTGTACACGATCGACGCCAGCAACGTCGACAAGTACGCGGACAAGCTCAACCCGGGCCAGATCGCGCTGCTGAAGAACCTGAAGGGCTTCACGATGCCGGTCTATCCGTCCCGGCGCACGTGCGGCGTCCCCGATTTCGTCGCGGAGAACACGAAGAACAACGCGGGCTTCGCCAAGATGACCGCGGACGGATCGGAACTCGCCGACGCGCACCTGCCCGGCTACCCGTTCCCTGCGCCCAAGACCGGCGCGGAAGTGATGTGGAACGCGAAGGTGCACTACCGCGGCGCCGGCGTCGAGATGCGCGACATCATCACCGTCGTGTCGCCGCGCAAGGGCGCGTCCGACTGGATCAAGAACGTGTCCGACGCGTGGATCTACCAGCCGTGGGGCGACAAGGCCGGCACGACGTTCGCGAAGGTCAACCAGGTCGAAGGCAACGCCTACTACGCGTACAAGTCCCCGGCAGCCATTGCCGGCCAGGCCGCGATCTTCACGACCTACGCCGGCAAGCCGACCGAAGTCTTCTACTACTTCCCGGGGCAGCGCCGCACCCGTCGCATGCCGTCGTATGCGTACGATGCGCCGCAGATCGGCTTCGACAACCAGTACAACATGGACGAAGCGCTGGTCTTCTCCGGGCAGACGGACCGATTCTCCTGGAAGCTGCTCGGCAAGAAGGAAATGATCGTTACCTATAACGACCTGGGCATGTACGACTTCTCGGAAAAATTCGAAGACGCGTACGGCCCGGACTTCGTGAACCCGTCGAAGCGTCGCTACGAACTCCATCGCGTGTGGGTCGTGGAAGCCACGGTCAAGCAGGGGATGCGCCATACCGCGCCCAAGCGCCTCTTCTACGTCGACGAAGACAGCTGGAGCTACCTCGGCGCGGTGGACTACGACGCGCAAGGCAACATCTCGAAGGTTCGCGAGGGCTACATCATTCCGGTGTACGAAACGGGCAGCTGCGACACGCTCGCATTTGCGCAGTACAACCTCGTCGACGGCCGCTATCTCGTGGACGGTTCGATGCTCGCGGCCGGACGGGACGCGAAGTGGTCGGTCGACTCGTCGGCGGACCAACACTACAAGCCGAGCTTCTACAACGCCGATAATCTCCGTGCGTTGAGCGAGCGTTGACAGGGGCCGAGACAAAATGGCTAGCACCTCCTCCTTACAGCCCCGCTCCAGCGTGGTGCGCGTGCGCGCGGCAATCGCGGCGCTCGTCGCCGTCGGGTGCGGCAGCGCGCACGCCTTCACGTTCACGATCGGCAACGTCGAAGGCAGTTTCGATTCGACGATATCGGCGGGCGTCGGCATTCGCACCGCGTCGCCGAGCAGCAATCTCGTGTCGCCGACCTACAACGTGGCCACCGGCGCGCAGACGGGTGGCGGCCGGCTCGGTCAATTGAGCGGCCTCTCCGATCAGGGCGACATCAACTACGGCAAGGGCGATCCGTTCACGAGCTACCTCAAGGGCAACCACGAGCTGGTCCTGAAGATGCCGTCGCAAGGGCTCACGTTCATGGCACGGGGCACCTGGCAGTACGACTACTCCGGCACCCGCACGACAGGCGCGACCAGCGGACAGGACCTGTTCTACAACCCGTCGCCCAACCTGAGCGGCGGGCTGCCGTCCGATGCCGAGAAGAACATCCGCTTCAAGCCGCGCCTGCTCGACCTGTGGGTCAGCAAGCAGTTCAACGTCGGCGACCAGATTGCCCGCGTCCGCGTGGGTAACCAGGTCGTCAGCTGGGGCGAAAGCATCTGGGAAGTCGGCGGGGTCAACGCGACGAATGCGATCGACGTGAATCGCGCGTCCCAGCCCGGCGCGCAGGTCAAGGAGATCATCCTGCCCGCGCCGATCGTGAGCGTCGCATCCGGCGTGGGTCACGGCGTGAACGTCGAAGGGTACTACCAGAGCAACTGGAACCAGAATTACCTGCCGCCGGTTGGCAGCTATTGGTCGAACCAGATCGTCGGGCCCGGCAACAACGCGTACGGCGTCGCGACCGTCCATCCGAAGAACGGCGGGCAGTACGGTTTTTCCATTCGCTACCAGCCGGCGGGAACGGACCTGAATCTCGGTTTCTACACGATCGCGTACCACGACAAGTTCCCGCAAGTCTCGCTCAGTTCGACGGGCGGGACGGTCTTCCGGTTTCCTGAAGACCGTCACATGATCGGTGTCAGCGCCAACTTCCCGGTGGGCGACTGGGCAATCGGCACCGAGCTGTCGTACCGGCCGCGAGACGCCGTTCCGCTGAATCCGGCCAGCGGATGCGTCGCGCAAGGGGGGAACTGCTGGGTCGACGAGAAGCGCTTCCAGTGGCACCTGACGACCCTCTACTCGCTGCAGCCGGGCAATTCCGCGGCGTTCCTGAAGCTGCTCGGCGCCCAGACCGCCACGCTGACGACCGAGACGGTGATCATTGCTTATCCGGGGCTTCACAAGAGCTACGGCGGATCGCCGATTTCGCCAGGCGCGCTGCTGTGGGGGAACGAATTCAACGACTTGTTCGCGACCGGCGCACTCAACACGCCGGGGAGCGCCCAGGGAACGAAATACTCCGGCGGGATCGACGTCGATTTCAACTGGGTTTACGACGGCACCGTCATTCCCGGGTGGCAGGTCAACCCGGGGATCTTCGTCCGGTACGGCCTCTTCGGCAATACGCCGAACGTGAATGCCCAGTTCATGCGCGGCGTGACGGCCATGAACCTGTATGTGAACTTCGTACAGAACCCGGCGAACTGGCAGGTCGGCTTGAACTACACCCGTTTCATGGGCCCGACCAATCCGCTGGCCAACCCGCTACGTGACAGGGACTTCGTGGCAATCGTCGCATCTCGAAATTTCTGAGGTCAATATGAATCAACCGCCTGTTTCCGACGCAGCCCGACCCGGCAAGCTGCCAAGAATGCTTCATTCGCTGGAAAATACGCTGTTCGGTCACAGGCGTCTCGTGCTGGGGCTCCTGGTGCTGTTCACGGTCGTCATGGCCTGCTTCGCCGTCAAGCTGCGCATGGATGCCGGGTTCGAGAAGCAGCTGCCGCTGGGCCACGAATACACGCAGACGTTCAACGAGTATCGCGGCGACCTGCTCGGCGCCAACCGCCTGATCGTCGTCGTCAAGGCCCGCAAGGGCAGCATCTGGACGCCGGCTGCGTTGAAGCGCCTGTATGAAGTCACCCAGGCGGTCACCTTCCTGCCGAACGTGTCCCGCAGCAGCGTCCAGTCGCTCTGGACCCCGAATTCATTCGTCAACGAGATCACCGAGGACGGATTCCGGGCCGACCCGCTCATTCCCGGCACCGTGACGCCCGATCAGCTCGACGGCAACACGGTCGGTGCCATTTCGCGCTCGACCGCCCAGGGCGGCTTCGTCGGCAGCCTCGTGTCGCGCGACCAGAGCAGCGCCATGGTCACCGCCGATCTCAACGAGCTGGATGCCAAAGGCGAGCGGGTCGACTACGTGGCATTCGACAAGGCGCTCGAATCGCAATTGCGCGCCAAGTTCGAGGATGCGAACTATGAAATCCAGATCATCGGTTTCGCGAAGCAGATCGGCGACATTGCAAACGGCGCGTCGTCCGTCCTGAAGTTCTGCGCGATCGCCCTGCTCCTGACCGCGTTGGCCGTCTACTGGTACTGCCGCTCCATTCGCCTGACGATCCTGCCGCTGACCTGCTCGCTCGTCTCGCTCGTCTGGCAGTTCGGCACGCTGCATCTGCTCGGCTACGGGCTCGACCCGCTGGGCGTGCTGGTTCCGTTCCTGGTGTTCGCGATCGGCGTTTCACACGGCGTCCAGCAGATCAATTTCATCGTGCGCGAGATTTCCCACGGGAAGTCGGTGGAGCAAGCCGCTCGCTCCAGCTTCAGCGGGCTGCTGATCCCCGGCACGCTCGCGCTGGTGACCGCGTTCGTATCCTTCGTCACGCTGATCCTGATTCCGATCCCGATGGTGCGCGAGCTCGCGATCACCGCTTCGCTCGGCGTGGCGTACAAGATCGTCACGAACCTGGTGATGCTGCCGCTGGCGGCGTCGCTGCTCAAGGTCGACGGCAACTATGCGAAGAATGCGGAGCTGCATGCCGTTCGTCGGGGCCGCGTGCTCCGCGTGCTCGCCAAAGTCGCCATTCCGCGCAATGCGGCGATCGTCCTGCTGGCCGCCGTCGTGGTGTTCGCCGTGGCGGCCTGGGAAAGCCGGGACCGCGTGGTCGGTACGCTGCAGGCCGGCGCGCCCGAGCTGCGTGCCGACGCCCGGTTCAACCAGGATTCGGTTTCGATTGCATCGAGCTACGACGTCGGCCTGGACTGGATTTCGATCGTCTTCGAAGCGCCGCCCCAGTCCTGCAACAACGTGGAGGTCGGCGCCTATCAGGATCGCTTCGTCTGGTCGATGCGTGCCGTCCCCGGCGTGTTGTCGGTCGTATCGTTCTCGTCGTTGCTGCGCCAATACAACGAGGGATACAACGAAGGCAATCCGAAGATGTCCGCGATCCCCATCGATCCGGACAACTATTCATCGCTCGCCGGCGAGGTGGCCCGCACGCCCGGCGTCATGCGCAAGGATTGCAGCATGACCGCGGTGAACATCTATCTGGCGGACCACAAGGCGACCACGATCACCCAGGTGATCAACGCCGCAAAGCATTTCCGCGATACGAACAAGCTGCCGGGCGTGAAGATCCGGCTCGCGTCCGGCAACGCCGGCGTGCTGGCCGCGGTCAACGACGAAATCGAGCGCAGCGAATTGCCGATGATGCTTTACGTCTATACGACCATCGTCCTGCTCGTCCTCGTCACGTACCGTGACCTGCGCGCGGTTCTCGCCTGCTGCTTGCCGCTGACGATCGGCACGTTCATCGGATATTGGTTCATGAAGGAGCTGCAGATCGGCCTGACCGTCGCCACGTTGCCCGTGATGGTGCTGGCGGTGGGCATCGGCGTCGACTATGCGTTCTATATCTACAACCGGCTGCAGCTGCATCTCGCCAACGGCGTCGGCATCGTCAAGGCACTCGAACAATCGATCCTCGAGATCGGGACGGCCACCATCTTCACGGCGATCACGCTCGCGATCGGCGTCGCCACCTGGTCGTTCTCCGAGCTCAAGTTCCAGGCGGACATGGGCAAGCTCCTGGCGTTCATGTTCATCGTCAACATGGTCATGGCCATGACGGTTCTGCCCGCCTTCGCCGTCTGGCTCGAGCGCATCTTCCCGCGGCGCAAGCCCGCCCGTGCCCCCGGCCTGCTCGCCCATTGAAGAAGAAGAGGATTCCATGACCCTGTATCGCAAGGTTCTCTCCCTGTCGGCCGGCGCCGTCGTCTGTGGCGCGCTGCTGGGCAGCATGCCAGGCGCGGTATCCGCATCGGAACTCCGGCCCGTTCCGGCCGTCCAGTCCAGCATCGCGACCCAGTCCCCCGTGCTGGATGCGACCTGGGCCGGCCAGCGGGTCGTGAGTGTCGGCGCGAACGGCATCGTCCTGCTGTCCGACGACCGCGGTGCGACCTACCGTCAGGCCAAGTCCGTGCCCGTGAGCTCGACGCTGACGTCCGTCAGTTTCATCGACGCCAGGACAGGATGGGCGGTCGGCCACTGGGGCGCGATCCTGAAGACGACCGACGGCGGCGAGACGTGGGAGGTCCAACGTCTCGTGACGAGCGAGGATCGCCCGCTGTTCGGCGTGCACTTCATCGATGCGAACCACGGCGTGGCCGTCGGACTCTGGTCGCTCATCCTCGTCACCGATGACGGCGGCAAGACCTGGACCAAAAAGGAAGCCGTGCTCCCGAACGGCAAGAAGTCGGACCTGAATCTGTTCGGCCTCTTTTCGAACGGCAATGGCGAGATCTTTGCCACGGCCGAGAAGGGGCAACTCCTGATTTCCCGCGACAGGGGCAACACGTGGGAAAGCGTGGAGACCGGTTACAAGGGGTCGTTCTGGTGCGGCGTGGCGCTGCCCAACGGCGTGCTGCTGGTCGGCGGGCTGCGCGGCACGCTGATGCGCAGCGAGGACAACGGCCATACCTGGTCGCGCGCGACGCTCGACACCCGGAATTCCATTACCGCGCTTGCGTCCCGAGGCGCCACGGTATTGGCGGTCGGGGTCGACGGGCTGCAGGCTCAAAGTACCGATGATGGCAAGACGTTCCAGCGCCTGCGCACCCAGACCGGGACGACGTACACCGCGGCACTCCCGTCGACCGGCGACAAGTGGCTGATCTTTTCTCGCGACGGGATCGTCGCGCAGTAACGACCGGATGTCTGATGCGCGCGGCGGGCCGCGATCGTAAATCGCGGCCCGCTGTGTCGAAGTCTGCCTGGCCTCGGATGGAGGGTGCGCCAAACGGCAATCAGACTCTCCCACCCCGGGAGTACGGATCACTCGAAGAAGCAGCGGCTGACCGACGAACCGCCGTATCACGCAGGAAGCCCGGCGGTCAGGCGCTTACGGTCAATGATGCGCGCGGCCACCACACCAGCTCGGAGCCGACGATCTGCCCGCGTTGCCCCCAGCTCTGCTGCATGCATGTCAGCGTCGCATGCACACTCGACGAACAGCGGATCCCGTCCGCGAGCGATACCCACTTCCCGTCAGCCGGATTTTCGAAGGCGATAGCCGATGCCGTGCACGCTTTCCACAACGCCCGACGCACCGGCGGCCACCAGCTTTCTCCGTAACCGGCTCATGTGGCTGTCGACGGTGCGCGTGGATGCGCCGACGTCCGCCATGCACGCATCGAGCAGTTCGACGCGCGTAAATGCACGATTCGGCAGCCTGGCCATGTGAGCCAACAGGCGGAATTCGACGAGTGTCACGGAAACCGGCGTTTCGCCGGAGGACGTTCTCACGCACGCCATATAGCGCTCCGTATCGACTTCGAGCGCACCCAACCGGAGGCGACGTTCGGGCGCGAGCGCACCGGAGCGGCGAAGAATCGCGAGCAATCGCGCGACCACCACGTCCATGCTGAACGGCCTGGCGAGGTAGTCGTCGGCGCCGGCGTGCAGTGCGCGCAGCTGCTCCCCGTCCCGGTCACCCGCCGACATGACGACGATGGGGGTATCGCTTTGCCGTCGAAGCCTGGCGAGCAGGTCCAGGGTATCCGCACGCAGTTCACGGACGTCGAGAATGACCAGATCCGGCTTCAGGTTCAGTTGCGCGGCCAGCACGGTCTGGGCGGGGTGGGTCTGGAATGTTCGAAAGCCATGGCGAGTCAGGCAGGTATCGAGCGTCGACGACATTTCCGGTGCGTCATCCGCGATGAGTATGAGCGAGTGCATGTTTGAATATCCGGGTCGTTGCCTTGCGTGCACGCGGACACCTACCGGACAGCGTTCAGGCGCCGCATAGGGGGCCCCGTTCACGGGCATCGCTCGTCGAATGGAAAACGGCGTTCGGTGTGACACACGCCGAAGCCGTCGGGATAGTGGTGAGTGGAGAACATTTGCCCCCCCCGACCGGGCCGGACGCCGCGCAAGGTCGATCGGCCGACGGGTTCGCTGGTTGCCGCGGCTCATCGCCGCGAAGCAGGCACCGGTCTTTCTCCGGTTGCTGACGCACACCGGTGGCCACCCGGCATCCGCGCGTCGGGTGGCGACCGCTCTTTCCTCGTGCTCGCGTTGCCCTTCGAAGAGCAAGGATGCGTTCATGATCGGCGGCTGGCGGCGTCAGCAGACGTCACCACTCGAGCGCGCGATGCCCCGCAGCGTCCAGCCTTGCCGCGACCGGCCGGCGAGCCGTTGCGTTCGGGTCGTGGACGTCGCTGCACACGTCATGCTCGCGACGTTCACGTGCGGTTGTGGCCTTCGTGCCGACGAACGTCGGCACGAGAGGGCCACTCACACCGCCGTTTCCGGCACCGCGGACGGGAATCGGGAGATCCTCCGGATCAGGTCCGAGGCTTTCTCGCCGATCATGATCGTCGGCGCGTTCGTGTTGGCGCCCACCAGCGTCGGCATGATCGATGCATCCACGACGCGCAAGCCTTCCGTGCCCCGGACGCGCAACTGGGAATCGACGACGGCGAGCGCGTCGTTCCCCATGCGACAGGTTCCGACCGGGTGGTACACGGTGTCGGTCCGCTCGCGCAGCAACGCACGAATGTCGTCGTCCGATCGCGACCGGGACGCAAACACGTCCTCCGTCACGAACCGGGCCATCGCCGGCGCCGCCATCAACCGCCGGGTCAGCTTGTACCCCTCCACCAGGACCTCGAGATCGTCGTCGTGCTCGAGGAATGCCGGGTCGATCAACGGCGCATCGAGCGGATCGGCGCTTCGCAGCTTGACCGACCCACGGCTTTTCGGCCGCAGCAGGCACACGTGACAGGAAAGACCGTGTCCGAGGTGCACCTTCCTGCCGTGATCGCTGACCGGCCCGACGACGAAGTGCATCTGAACGTCCGGTCGATCGAGATCGGGACGCGTCTTCAGGAACGCGCCGCCTTCGGCGAAGTTGGTGGTCAGGGTACCGGTTCGCGAGTTCCGGTATTGCCGGATGTCGCCGAGCGTCTTGATCGCGCCGCGCACCGATACGCCGAGCGCATCCAGGCTGTTCGTCTTGTAGCTGACGACGAAGTCCGGGTGATCCTGCAGGTTCTCGCCCACGCCCGGGAGATCGGCGACGACCGGGATCCCGAGACGCTCGAGTTCGTCCTTCGGCCCGACGCCGGACAACATCAGCAACTGCGGCGATTGAAGCGCGCCGGCGGAAAGGATCACCTCTTTCTTCGCCCAGACCGTCTCGACATTCCCCCCGCGCGTGACCTCGACACCCACGGCCCGCTTGCCGTCGAACACGATGCGCCGGACCTGCGCGCCCGTCTCCACCGTCAGGTTGCCGCGCGTCTTCAGGTGCGGAAAAAGATAGGCGCGTGCCGCGCTCCAGCGCTCGCCATTCTTCTGGGTCACCTGGTAAATGCCGACACCTTCCTGCTCCGCACCGTTGAAATCGTCCGTGACGGGCAGGCCGCACTCTCGTGCGGCGTCCAGCCAACGCGCCTGGAATGGATTGTCCGTCCTCAGGTCGCTGACCCACAGCGGGCCGCCGCGCCCGTGCCATTCATTGCCGAGCCGCTCGTTGTGCTCGCTCCGCTTGAAATACGGGAAGACGTCGTTCCAGCCCCAGCCTTCGTTGCCGAGCGCGGCCCAGTCGTCGTAGTCGGCATGATGGCCGCGCGTGTACACCATCGCATTGATCGCGGACGATCCGCCCAACGCCTTGCCGCGCGGCTGGTAGCCGCGGCGCCCCTGCAGCCCCTTCTGGGGCACCGTCTCGAACGCCCAGTTGTTCAGCTTGGACGGGATCATCAGCACCAGCGCGGCCGGCACGGTGACGGGCCATCCATCGCCCGTGCCGCCGGCTTCGAAGAGGCACAGCGTCACGTCGGGATCCTCGGTCAAACGCGAAGCCAGCACGCTGCCGGCCGAGCCGCCGCCTACAACAAGGTAATCGAATGAGTTCTTCACGGGTCTGTGTCCTCGATAGATGCCTGCACGCGTCACAAGCAACTACCTGATGCATCGATTCCGCCACGCGCGTCGCGGCCTCAGCGAGCCGCCGCGCGATCGGCGTCATGCCGTCATGCATCAGCACTGCGCGGCCGCATCGGCAACGTTGGAGGTCATCCATCGAACCGCGTGCGGCCACGAAATGGCGAAAAGCGAAATCAGGTCGCTTCCGCCGACGTATCAATGGTGTTGGGCGGCGCCGAGTAACGTTCGAAAGCTCGCGATACCCTTCTCGATCCATGCCTGGGCGCCCGGGGAAATCGCCCCCATGTCGAAGAACCCGTGAATCATGCCGTCGCACCGGATCGTGTCGACCTTGACGCCGCTCGCGTGGAGCAAGCGGCCATAGGCCTCGCCCTCGTCGCGCAGCGGATCGAATTCGGCGGTCACGATGACCGCAGGCGGCAACCCGGCCAGGTCCTTCGCACGGATCGGCGCCAGACGCGGATCCTCCCGGTCGGTCCCGTCGGGCACGTAATGTCGCTCGAACCAGGCGATCGTCTCGAGATCGAGAAAGTAGCCTTCGCCGTTTTCCTTGAACGAAGGAAAGCCGGCGCGATCCTGCGCGACCGCGGGGTAGATCAGGAACTGCGCGGACAGCGCAATGCCGTCGGCGTGCAGTTGCTGCGTCACGACCGCGGCCAGATTGCCGCCGGCGCTGTCGCCGGCCACCGCCACGACGTCGCTGCCGCCCAGCTCGCCCGCGTTCGCGATCACCCATCGGGTCGCGGCGATCGCATCGTCCGCCGCAGCCGGATACGGATGCTCGGGCGCCAGCCGGTAATCCACCGAGACGACGACCGCGTTCGCGCCGCGCGCCAGCTCCCGGCACATGTTGTCGTGGGTATCCAGATCGCCGATCACGAACCCGCCGCCATGGAGATAGACGACCGTCGGCAGATGGCGCTCCTGGGTCGGACGATACAGCCGCGCCCGCAGCGATCCGGTCGCGCCGGGAACGGTCAGGTCTTCCACGCCGTGAACGTCGACCACGGCCTCCGGTGCGCGAACGGCGCGCGCCAGGTGCTGCATCAATCCGCGCGCCTCTTCCGGGCTGGACTGCGACAGCGGTTTCGCGCCGGATCCGGCAAGGGATTCGAGAAAACCAGCGAGATGCAAATCGAGTGCCATAACTTCACCTTTATTCGAACGTTGCGCGGAGATCAGCGATACACGAGGACTTCGGCATCCGGGCTCAATTCCGGGATGGTCTCGCGCTCCTCCTCGTACTCGAAGTGGTGCTGCCACGGCATGCGATCACCGCGCAGGTGCATCTGGTGTTGCGAGCGCATCACGTATCCGGCATTGAAGTTGTTCGGGTCGGTCCACGGCAGCCGCTGCATGTCGGCGTCTTCGGCGCGCAGGCACGGCTCCACCGTCTTCGCACCTACCTTTTCCATATGCGCCAGGACGCGACAGGTGAATTCGCACACGAGATCGGCACGCAACGTCCAGCTCGACCGGTAATAGCCGTAGATGAACGCCATGTTCGGGATACCCTCGATCATCATTCCCCGATACGAGACGCGCTTGGTCATGTCGACCGGTTCGCCGTCGAGGTGGAACGCGATCTGGCCGAACGCGCTCATGTCGAAGCCCGTCGCCGTCACGACGATGTCCGCCTGCAGGTGCTCGCCCGACGCCAGCACGATGCCGGTTTCATCGAACGATTCGATGGTGTCCGTCACGACGGACGCCTTGCCCTCCCGGATGGCCGTGAAGAGGTCGCCCTCGGGCACCGCCGCCACGCGCTGCTGCCACGGGCGATAGCCGGGATTGAAGTGCTTGTCGACGTCGAACCCTTCCGGGAGCTGTTGCCGGGTCTCGTTGATCAGCCAGTCGCGAACGGCGTCCGGGTTCGCGGCGGACAGGTTGATCAGGTCGAATGTCTGCTTCAGGTGCGCACGCCGCAGAATCTCGGAGCGCCACTCCTCTGGCAGGTTCAGTTCGCGAAGCGTCGCGTCCAGCTGGTGGGTCCACGGAACAGCCGTGAAGAACGTCGGCGACCGTTGCAGCATCGTCACATGCGCCGCGGTGCCGGCCATCGCGGGAATCAGCGTCGCGGCGGTCGCGCCCGAGCCGATCACGACCACCCGCTTGCCGGCATAGTCGAGGTCTTTCGGCCAGTGCTGCGGATGCACGACCGTTCCCTTGTAGCGGTCGAACCCGTTCCACTTCGGCGTAAAGCCCTTGCGATGGTCGTAGTACCCCGCCCCCAGCCACAGGAAGTCCGTGGTGATCGAGAAGTGTTCGCCCGTATCCTTGCGCGACACCTCGACCGTCCAGCGCTTCTGTTCGCTCGACCAGCTCACCGTTTGAACTCGATGCCCGTAGTGGATCTTCGAACCGAGGTCGTATTCCTTGATGACATCGCCCAGATAGCTGTGGATCTCCTCCGCCGTGGCGATCGAGCGGCCCTGCCACGGGCGGAATCCGAATGCGTAGGTGTACAGGTCGCTGTCGGAACGCGCGCCGGGGTAGCGATGGGTCCACCACGTACCGCCGAAGCCATCCATCGCTTCCAGGATGGCGAACGAGCGGTTCGGCAAGTTCATGCGAAGATGACAGGCGGCATCGAGCCCCGAGATCCCCGCCCCGATGATTAGTACCTCTACGTGCTCAGGAAAACCCGAATCTGTTTGATTCCTAGTCATGAGATCCCTCCGATGACCCGTTATTGAAAATATCCGTAACGCCACACGACTAGATCACTAGACTTGGTCATATGACTACGAAAGAAAAAGACGCGCGCACGTGCATGCCGGCGACAACGTTTCAAACCAGTACGCGCCCCCTGCACCCGGCCGGGCATGCACGCGGGTCATTGAGGTGTGCATCTGGTTTGACCGGTCACCCCGAACATGATCAATTGACCAAGTTCCACGGTTCCCAGTCTATGCAGTCGAGGGACAATTTGAATCAGGAGTTTCCATTACCCGATCGGTCTCGAGGGCTGAATGCGCCGGTCCGCGCGACGATCGACGCGTCAAGCCTTGAAGCCGTCCGGTTCGGCAAGCCGCCGGACAAAGGAAGCAGCGCGATCCAGCAGGTATCTCGCTGCCGGGATCGCGCGGGCTGCGGTGATGATGCCGTGATGATGCCCGGGTAGATGGAGATGCTCGACCGTGCTCCCCGCGCGGGCCGCGCACGATGCGTAGGCAATGCCTTCGTCACACAGCGGATCCAGCCCCACCGTGGCAATGAACATCGGCGGCTGCCGCCGGCCTTCCGCATGCAGCAGCGGGGACAGGCGTGGAAGATCGAACGGCGTGCCGGCCGGCACGTAGTGTTCCCGGAACCAGCGCATCGACTCGGCGACCAGCGGAAATCCGCCTTGAATGCGCTGGTAGGACGGCAGCGACGCCGTCAGGTCCGTCACCGGATAGAACAGGATCTGCCCGATGATCGCGGGTCCCGCCGCCGGTGCCGCATTGGCGATGAGGGTCGCCATGTTGCCGCCGGCGCTGTCGCCCGTCAGGATCACCCGGGACGCATCGATGGCGAGCGCGGAAGCGTTGGCCGCCAGGTAGTCCAATGCGCGCTCGCAATCTTCGAGCGGGATCGGCCAGCGGTGCTCCGGCGCTCGCCGGTACTCCACGGAAGCGACTACACACCCGCCATGCCGTGCGAGATGACGGCAGATGCCGTCATGCGTGTCCACGCTGCCGATCACCCACCCGCCGCCGTGAATGAAGACGACCAGCGGTTTGCCCTCGACGCGCTCCCCGCCGGGCGGACGATAGAGCCGTAGCCGAATGCTGCCGTCCGCGACGGGAACGTCGATATCGTCGTGGGCAACCGCTGCGTCGGCGGCGAGGCCGTTCAATTCGCAGGCCCGCACGAAGTTCACGCGCGACTGGTCGACGGAAAAGCTGCCGTAGTGTCGCCCGCCCCCTTCGCGGAACGCCCGAACGGCGTCCCGCGCATCGTCAGCCACCTCGGTCAGCGGCAACCAGTGCATCGATGTCATGGGCATCCCCGCTCAGATCGCAGCGAACACGCTTTGATCCCATTGCGTCACGGCGCGGTATTCGTCCACCGTGCCCGGCCAGTTGTTGATCACCTTGCCTTGCGCGTTCTTGTACCAGCTCGAGCAGCCCGCCGAAAACGCCGAGCCGACCATCGCCGATTGCAGCTTGCTGTTGTACTCGTCGAACACGGCCCGATCGACGTCGACCGCCTTCACGCCGGCCGAAGCCATGCCGCCGATCGCGTCGATGATGTAGTTCTGCTGGATCTCGAGCATCGACACGATGGAGTTGTGGTTCAGGTTCGTATTCGGCCCATACAGCATGAACATGTTCGGAAAGCCCGGCACCGTCATGCCGAGATACGCTTGCGGGCCGTCCTCCCACGCCTGCGCCAACGTGCGGTCCGTCCCGCGCACCTGCAGGCTGCCCTGGAAAGCCTGACTCTCGAATCCGGTGCCGAACACGACCACGTCGAACGGAAGCAGGCGGCCGTCCCGGGTCACGATGCCCTCGTCGACGAACGATTCCACCCCCGCCGTCTCCAGCGCGACGTTGTCGCGCATGAGCGCCGGATAGTAGTCGTCCGATCGCAGAATCCGTTTGCACGCGTATTCATAGTCCGGCGTCAGTTTCTCGCGCAGTACCGGGTCGGGCACCTGGCGATGAAGATGCGCCAGCGCGAGACTCTTGCCTTCCTGTTGCGCGCTGGACCCCATCCGCGTGCGCTCGAACCCGGACTCGCGGAACGCGTGCAGCGATTTCCGGCTTTCTTCGAACAGATGGGGCTCGCGCTCGTAGGCATCGAGCTGCTCCGCCGAGAAGACGATCTGGTTGCGCGGCATGATCCAGTTCGCGCTTCGCTGGAATACCGTCAGGTGATCGACCTTCGGCGCGATGAGCGGCACATACTGCACGGCGCTGGCGGCGTTGCCGATGCTTGCCACCCGCTTGCCGGTCAAGTCCACGTCGTGCCGCCACTCGGCGGAGTGGAAATACTCGCCGTTGAAATCCGCCAGGCCGCGAACCGCGGGGATCATCGGACGGTTCAATTGCCCCCAGGCCGGCACGAAGAATCGTGAGGTCATCCGCGAGCCGTCACTCAGCGAGAACCGCCAGAGGCTGGCGCCGGCATCCCATTCGGCACTGCGAATCTCGAGGTTGAATCGCAGGTGTTCCGCCAGGTCGAACCGCGTGGCAAGCGATTTCAGATAGTGCAGCAGCTCGTTGCGGCCCGCATACATCGCGCTCACGCGCAAATGCGGATGGAAGCTGTAGCAGTACAGGTGCGATTCGGTATCGCATGCCGCGCCGGGATACGAATTGTCCAGCCACACGCCACCGAGATCGGGACGCTTCTCCAGCACGACGAAGTCGTCGATGCCCGCGATCTTCATGCGGGCGGCCATGCCGAGGCCTCCGAAGCCTGCACCCAGGATAACGATCTCGTGGTGCTCAATCCTTTCTACATTGTTCACGGTGCATTCTCTCTATTAACGTTACGGCGACTGCGGATTGGCCGGCGTCGGTTCAGTAGGCCTGTTCGTACAGGCGCAATGCGTCCGACTCCGTGACGACGACCGGATTGTTCAACAGCAAGCGCTGCTGCTTCATCGCATCGGCCGCGAGGGTCGGCAGGCTCGATTGCGTGACACCCACGTCGCGCAGACGTCGCGGCGCGCCGGATCGGTCCATCAGGTCTTCCAGGAAGGCAATGAACGCCGCCGTGCGCGCCGTGGCGTCGCCCGTTCCACCCGCGCCGACGACGTCCGCCAGTTCCGCGTAGTGCGACGCCGCCGCTTCGGCGTTGAAACGCAGCACGGGCGCCAGCATCAACGCGTTGGACAAGCCGTGCGGGATATGGAAATGGCCGCCCAACGGATACGCCAGCGCATGGACCGCGGCCACCGGGGCATTGGCGAACGCTTGACCCGCCAGCGTGGCGCCCAGCAGCATGGCCTCGCGGGCGCGCCGGTCCGCGCCGTCTTCGCAAGCCGGGATCAGGTGGCTCACCAGCAATCGCAGCGCCTCGCGCGCAAGCGCGTCGGAAATGGCATTCTTCTTGTGCTTGCTGGTATAGGCCTCGATGGCGTGGACCATCGCGTCGATGCCTGTCGCAGCGGTATGGCTGCGCGGCAGACCGACCGTCAGCTCGGCATCCAGGATCACCTTGTCGGCATACAGCTGACGCGCAACGATGCCCATCTTGGTTGTTTCGTTAACCGAAACGATTGAAATGTTGGTGACTTCCGACCCGGTACCCGCCGTCGTCGGGATCTGCACCAGCGGCAGGCGCGCACCCTGAACGTTGCCGATTCCGTACATTTCCGCGATCGATTGCCGCGACACGGTGAGCACGGCGGCCAGTTTTGCGATGTCCATCGACGAGCCGCCGCCCAGCCCGATGACGACGTCGGCCTCGGCGCTGCGTGCAAACTCGACGCAGCGCAACACCACGTTTTCCGGCGGGTCGGCCACGACCTCGTCGAACACCGCCACGCGGAATCCCGCGGCCGCCAGCGACGCCTTCGCCGGTTCCAGCACACCGGCCTCGTGCAGCCCGGCGTCGGTCACGATCAGGACATGGCGGCGCTCCGTCCATGCCGCCATCACCTGACCCAGGCGGCGCGCACAACCCCATTCCTGGAGAATGGATGGAACAGTTTCGAAGAGCATCGACTGCGGGAGCATTTCCATTGACGTTTCCTTGATGCGGACGGTGGCCGTTAGACCTGGGTGCACAGGTACTTGATTTCCAGGTATTCCTCGATGCCGTAACGGGACCCCTCACGGCCCAGGCCCGACTGCTTGACCCCGCCGAACGGCGCGACCTCGTTGGAAATCACGCCGGTATTCAGGCCGACCATGCCGTACTCGAGTGCCTCGCCCACACGCCAGATGCGGCCGTGGTCGCGTGTATAGAGATAGGCGGCGAGCCCGTACTCGGTGTCGTTGGCCATCGCGATCGCTTCCGCTTCATCCTCGAAACGGAACACCGGGCCGACGGGACCGAAGAGTTCCTCGCGCGCGAGACGCATGGCCGGCGTTGCATCGGCAATGACGGTCGGCTCGAAAAACGTGCCGCCAAGCGGATGGCCTTTTCCGCCCGTGACGATGCGCGCGCCCTTGCTGAGCGCATCGTCGATCAGCCGATTCAGGTGGTCGCAGGCGGACTGCTGGATCAGCGGCCCCTGCTGCACCCCCGGTTCGATACCGTTTCCGACCTTGAGCGCCTGGACTCGCCGGGTGAGCGCGTCGACGAAGCGGTCATGAATGCCGGCCTGGACGAGAAAGCGATTCGCGCATACACAGGTCTGGCCGCTGTTCCGGTACTTCGACGCCATCGCCCCTTCGACCGCCGCGTCGAGATCCGCGTCGTCGAACACGATGAAAGGTGCGTTGCCGCCGAGTTCGAGAGAGAGTCGCTTGATCGTCGCGGACGACTGGCTCATGAGCACGCGGCCGACTTCGGTCGAGCCGGTGAACGAAAGCTTGCGCACGACCGGGCTGGCCGTGAGCACCGCGCCGATCTCGCGTGACGGGCCGCACACCACTTGAAGGACACCGGCCGGAATGCCCGCGCGCTCGGCCATGACGGCGAGCGCAAGCGCCGTGAGCGGCGTCAGGTCGGCGGGGCGCACGATGATGGAGCAGCCCGCGGCCAGTGCCGGCGCGACCTTGCGCGTGATCATCGCGGCAGGAAAATTCCACGGCGTGATCGCGGCACACACGCCGATCGGCTGACGAATGACGACGATGCGCTTGTCGCCTTGCGGGTGCGGCATGACGTCGCCGTAGACACGCTTCGCTTCTTCGGCGAACCACTCGACGAAAGAAGCCGCATACATGATTTCGCCGCGCGCCTCCGCCAACGGCTTGCCCTGCTCCGACGTCATGATCAGTGCGAGATCGTCGGCATTCGCCACGATCAGGTCGTACCAGGCGCGCAGGAGCTTCGCGCGCTCGTGGCTGGCCCGCTTCTGCCAGCTTTGCTGTGCCAGCGCCGATGCGGCAATGGCTTGCTCGACCTCCGCGGCGCCGAGGCTGGCCACGCGGGCCAGGATGGCACCCGTGGCCGGATTCGTGACGGGAAACGAACGGCCATCCGTGCCCTCCGCCCATCCCGACGCCAGCCACGCACGCGTCTCAAGCAAGGAGCCGTCTCGCAGTTGGGCGCGTAGCGCCGAAGGGTCAATCGCTTGGTTCGTCCTGCTGTGCATTTCGTTCACGAGCACCGTCTCCAGAAATTCTTGTTTTTCAACCCTGGCGCTTTCAGCCGATGGGCGAAAGCTGCCCAGGCGTCGATATTCGGACGCCTGCTCCATCTCCCGGGATTTCGCCAAACTTCCGGTGGCCGATGCGCGTCAATCTCCGCGCCACCCGGACGCCTTCGCAAAATGTTGCCCACGCCTGGACCATCCGCGATCGAGCAGCGGCTGCCAATTGGGGATGAAACAAACATATGGGTCACTTGACATGGTCATTTGACCATAAACCATTTTTCGCAGCAACTCAGTAGTTGCACGGGCTATCGGTGACTCGTTGGGAGATGACTATGCGAGGCCGGGGAGTAGCTCGGTGACTGCAATGCCAAGGAGAATCCGGCAGATGCACTCGGCGGCGCATCAAGCCAATGCGACGCCACGTGCCGTCAACGGCGCGGGGATATTTGCCCTACCTGACGGCAACTCGATGCGCAGGTGAATCAGGTCGCGGAATGGCGGCTGCGGTTGCACGGTCGAGCGGCGCAACGACTGGCCTGAAAGTGGCGGCCAAGGGCATGACGCCAACGGCAATCGGGTTCCGAAGTGCGCGGGTGAGACCCGCGTTGCTGGCCGTACACTGCCTGCCGGCAAACCCGCTCATTCAATGTTGAATTCGCGGTTCACTCGACGTTGAACTATCTGCGTTGCCGTTCATTCAAGCTTGAACCTTCAAGGGCAGCCTGGCCCGTTCGCGCAGGGCCGACCGACTCTCATCGACCCGAATCGGACAATTTCGACCACCCCGGACGGAGCTTCGAATCAAGGCTCGTCGCCGCACGTCGAATGTCTGATTATTGGAGCGCTCGGTAGCCTTGATTCAGCAATCGCTGACATATCCAGGTGCTGCCATGGCGAGCACTGTAGATATTCTTTGCCACGAAGAGTATTAAAGCCGCAATCAAAAGGGCCGGACGGCCGGAGGAACAGAGGAGACCGGAGGCAGCATCGACAGCGGCCAATCGCCCTCCTTGAACAACCAATCCTTCGGAGTATGCCCAGATTGTGCCGAATAACAGGGCAGACCAGTTGAAACCGAGCTTCACGCGCTGCTCCAGCATGGTCGGATGGATCATTAAGGTTGACGGCATCGTAGATAGGGAATTGATTCCGGCGATATGTCGATTATCGCCCTGGAAACGACGTTCTTTAGACGTCCAGTCGCGAGTGCTCCAATACTGGACGGACATTGTGGGCAATCCTGACCTCGCTGTCGACTGACCGCTCATGGCCGATTTTCGCCGACGTGATCCGGCTGAATCGTTACAATCGCCCAGATGCCCCCTTCGACAGCGTCGAATTCGAGACATGCTGACTTCCTATTTCTGGAGCGGCGACGCCATCCGCAGTCGACGCGTAAGTGACATCGTTCTATCAGGCACGGTCGACGTGCCCGTTCCCTCCGCACGCGTGCTTGCAGACTGGGAAAGAGAAACATCGTCGCGGCTCGTCCTGGAACCCGGGGACGTCGAGGCGATGCCTTTGGCGCGAACGCAAGCGCGCTGGCCGGACTATAAGCGCTGCGTGCAAGCAATGTCCGACTGGACGTGCGCACTAGGACTGCCCACCGTGCTTGCCTCCAGCGACGTAGCCCTCATGGCTTGTCGTGGCGCGAAGTACCATCATGACGGTGCGCAATATGGCGGTGCGGCCTTCTGCAATCTATTCCTGAGCGAGGACCGGGGGCTGGACTTGCATTTTCCCTCTACGGGCCATCGCATTCCCCTGACCCGGGGGATAGCTGTGATATTCGATACCGGCCAACCTCATGGCGTCATTCAGCGCCGCAGCAGCGGCTTTAATGCGGCCGACTTCGCGACGGACCAGGATTGCATCCAGATATTCCTGACTTGGGAGCTTCCCATCGAAGATGCCCATGTCGAGCAAGCACTGAAGGTAGTCTTCGACATCGCCCCTTCGACCTCGCTGCACCTGGATGAGGAGCAAGTCTGGTCGAACGGCGCACCAGCCGCTGTGTGTCCGGAATCTGGCCGCTGGTATCGGGTTGACTGATTGTTCGGGGCACACCTCGGCGTTGCCGTGGCACGCTGGACAGACTTCTGTTGAGCACGATAGACGCAAGCAGCGAGCGCCGTTGGGCTAACCGCCTGGTCACCGCGATGAATACACCACCAGGCTGGTAACGGTGCGCGCGGCGCATCCGGTCGGCTTTGCACGCGAATACACGCTCCGTCACGTGCCTGACGGATGGCAAAGCCGCGTAATTTCGGTGTAGTATCCGCTGCAGAAGACCATTTGTATTATCAATCGAAATAATGAAAACAGTCAGCCGGATTCAGTCCGGCGACTGATACGGGGAAAGCTTGAACTCGCCATTCAATACCGGTGCATCCGGATCCGTTGCGCCACACGTTCCAATCACGTGGGCCGGATCTCTTCTTCTCTACGCCGACACTTTCCGCGCGGCCGAACCCATTCCGACTGATATCGCGCGCTGAGCGGCCCGTTCCGCGTCGCTCGTCTTCGTAGCACGCGGCCGGTACGCCGCTATCCCGCGATTCGGACAAACGTGCGCATGCCCGCACGGCGTCGTCACGTCGCTCGATCAAAAGAAGAGGATTACTGAATTATGACCGCGTGTACCCACTGCGGAACCGATCTGCCCGACGGTCTCAAGTTCTGCAAGCAATGCGGAACGCCGGTTGCGGCCATCCGGGCCGAAGCGGCCTGCGCACCGTGCCGGAACTGCCACGCCGCGCTGACGCCGAACCAGCGTTTCTGCAACAAGTGCGGGACCC
Source organism: Burkholderia sp. AU33803 (assembly GCF_002223095.1). Classification (NCBI taxonomy): domain Bacteria; kingdom Pseudomonadati; phylum Pseudomonadota; class Betaproteobacteria; order Burkholderiales; family Burkholderiaceae; genus Burkholderia; species Burkholderia sp. AU33803. The sequence continues at coordinate 287,936 of NZ_NKFJ01000009.1, read as the reverse complement.
CCGTCGCATCGGTCAATGACGCCGGTGCGATCGAGGCGGAAGCGCCCGTGCCGCCGGCCGAGCCCGCACTGCAACCCGCACACGTGGCCGCTGGATCCGCTCACGAATCTGCCTACGTCACCGTCGACGCGCAAGATACGCAAGCGGACATCAGCGTCGAATCGATCGCGGCGAACACTGCAGGGAACGACCTCGCGCACGTCGCGAACATCGCCGATCCGGTATCGGGGCGTGCGAACGCACCGCTGCAATCGCACGACGCCGCGGCCACTGCCACGCCCGTCGCAGCGGCAGACCAGCGGGGCGACGCGGTCGCTGCGTCGCAATCCTCGCCTGTCGGTACGGATGCGCAACCCGCGCCTGCGGGCGTATCGGCGAATACCGCAGCGGCACTCGCCGACGACGATACAGACGGGGTCGATGCGACTGCCAAGCTTCACGGCGTACCGGATGACGATGTGACGTCGGCGTTGGCCGAACCCATGCGTCCGCATTCCGGTGTCGTGCCGCCGCCGAAACCGCAGACCCCGACGACGAACGACGCTACGTCTGCAAGACTCAAGATCGTCGCAGCCGGCGTCGCGGTCGCCGTCGCCTGCGCGGGTGGTGCGTTCTGGTGGCACGGCCGCCAGGCGAGCGCACCTGCAACGCCCGAACCGGTTGCTGCATCCACGGTTCCTGCGTTCACGGCCAACGCCGCATCGGACATCACGGAACCGGGTTCCGCCTCCACCGGCGCGACTGTTGCGACGACACCGCCCGACGCACCGGCGTCCGCACCGACCGATACGGCCGCCGCCGCCATGACCGCGCCCGCGTCGGGCCTGGCCGTCGTCACGAATGTCGCGACGGCCCCGGTACCCGCGACACCACCAGCGTCGAACGCGCCGCCGGCATCCGCGAACGCGCAGCAACCGTCGCCCTTCGCGAAACTGCAGGACGACACGCCCACGCCGGCCACCCCAGCCCCCGCCACCGTTGCAGAGGCGCCGCGCAGCAAGCCACACCCGACGCCGGCCCGCCCGTCCGCGGCGGCCAATTCTGCCGCGCCCGCCGTCGACGGCCTGCTGAAACGCGCGCAGGGCGACCTGTCGCGCGGCCAGTACGACAAGGCGATCGCGACAGCGGAAAGCGTCCTGGCGATCGATCCGGGCAACCGTCCGGCGAAGACGTTGATCGCCAAGGCAAAGGCGCGGCAGATGGATGCACTGCGCAACAACAGCACACTTGAATGAAGCGCCGGAGAAAACCGACATGACAATCCAGAAGACCCTCGCCGCGGCCTGCGCGGTCACCTTGCTCGCCAGCGGCTGCGCCACCCAGAACGGCACCGGCGGGATTTCGTCCGAATCCGTGTTGCGCTGTACCGCGCTCGGCGCCGGCGGCGCGCTGGTCGGTGCGCTGATCGGCGGCACCAAGGGCGCGATCGGCGGCGCGGTGGCCGGGCTCGCCGCGTGCGCCGTGATCGAAGTCGCGACGCGGCAGACGAAGACGGCGGCCGAAGTCGATCGCGATTACCGCGCGAACAACCGCAACAACCTGCCGCCGTACGCGAAGATCGACGCCTACACCACGGTTGTAACGCCGCGCTCGGCGGTCAAGGCCGGCGAGCCGATCAAGCTGGCCTCGCAGATTCGCGCGGTGTCCGGCACGAACGAGCCCGTCCAGGAAGTGAAGGAAGTCGTGACCGTCTACGCGCCGTCGGGCGAGCAGTTCAAGCGCGGCGAGAAGATCGTCAACGCGACGCCGGGCAGCGGCGAATTCGACAACAGCTTCACGCTGAAACTGCCGTCGGGTGCGCCGCAAGGCACGTACACGCTGAAAAGCCAGGTCTACCTGAACGGCAAGCCGGGCTCGACCCGGCAATCCAGCATCCAGCTCGCGCAGGTCGACGGCGTCACCGTCGTCGCGCTGCTCGACGCCCCCGCCGCTCACTGACCGGCCCGCACCTGCAAGGAGATTCAACGATGTCAACGCTCGATCAAGCCCCCGTGTCGGGAAAGTTCGGCCTGCTGCGCGCCGCCGAGGCCGTCACGAACTGGCGCGCACTCGCGATGTGCGCGTTCGCGCTGGTCGCCAGCATGCTGATGGTCATGCTCACGATCCAGGTGATCGGTCACAGCCCCGTGCTCGGCCTGCTGTTCGTCATCGCGACGCTCGCGATCTCGCTGATCGGCTATTCCGCGGTCGGCATCGTGCTGATGCGCGATGCACAGGGTGAGTCGGTCGGATTCGTCGATGCACTGCTGCAGGCGACGTTCAGCGTCCACCGCCTCGTCGGCATCGGCGTGCTGCTCGTGGTCGGCTGGATCCTGCTGCTGCTCGCGCTGCTGATCGTGTTCCTGGTCTGCAAGATCCCGGGCGTCGGCCCGCTGCTGTACGCGATCGCGTATCCGGTCGCGGCGATCGCCGCGGGCGCGATCTTCGCCGGCATGGGGTACGTCGGCTATCCGCTCGCCGCGCCCGCCATCTGGCAAGGCAACTCGACGCTGCAGACCGCCGCGCGCCTGCTGCAGATCGGCCGCCGCCAGTTGCTCGGCGTGATCGTCCGGATGTTCGGGCTGCTGCTGCTCGTCGGTGTCCTGTCCGCCATCGTGTTCGGCATTCTCGGCACCGGCGCCGCGATCGCATCGTCGATCTCGGCGGCAACCGGCACTAGCCCGCTGGGCGGCCTGATGGGCATGAGCGGCCTCGGCCGGCACGCCGGCACCTACGGCCTTGGCATGGATGCGGCAGGAGGCGGATTCGACTACCGCAGCATGGCCTACCTGGGCGCGTACGGCTTCGGCAACGGCCTGCTGATCGCGATCGGTCTCGTGATTCCATTCCTGACGTTCGTCAACGGCACGTGCCTCATCTATCTGCAGACGGTCAGCGGCGTCGATTTCTCCGCAACGGAAGAGAAGCTGAGCCAGCACGTCGCGGACGCGAAACGCCACGCCGAACAGGCACGCGAACGCGCCGCCGATCACCTTGCGAAAGCACGCGACTCGCATGCTGCCAGCACGACGGGTGCAGCGGAGACGGCATCGCTGCCGGCGTCGGCTGCGGAATCGCCCGCCGCAGACGAGGCCACGGCCTGCGCGCAGTGCCACAAGCCGATGGCCGCCGACGACCTGTTCTGCGGCGAATGCGGTGCGCGCCGTCACGCTTGACGGCGGCATGATCGCGCATCAAGGCGCGGCCCACGGCCAGGTATCGCCGCGGGTCGCGGTTTCCGGGCAAACAACAGGCAGATGCCGGCGCGAGAAGTAGCCGTTCCCGGCCCCCGTCGCCGGGTCTCATTCGACTTCAGTCGTTCAACGCGATCATGAAATGCGGCGCCCGATCCGGGCGGACGATCCGCCCCGATGCGCGCGCGGATCGCCTCTCGCGCACTCAGTACAGCCCGGCGACCATGCGCGCCGGGAGGTCGCGATCGTAAGATTCGCCGTCGAACGTGCCGCCGCTCAGCCGCCGATGCATCGCACCCGCGCTCGGCAGCTGATCACGTTCGATCCGCGTGCCCGAATCCCAGAGCCGCGAACGCATGATCGCCTTCGAGCAATGGAAATAAGCCGCGTCGATGTGGATCAGCACCACCGTGCGCGGCGCTTTCCCGTCCACGGCAAAGCGCGCGAGCAGGCCGGGCTCGGCGCTGATCGTCGCGCGGCCGTTCACGCGCAACGTCTCGCCGACGCCGGGAATCAGGAACAGCAGCGACACGCGCGGATCGGCCACGATATTGCGCAGCGTATCGATCCGGTTGTTGCCCGGCCGATCCGGCAGCGCGAGCGTGTTCGGATCGACGATCGACACGAATCCCGCCACATCGCCGCGCGGTGAAACATCGGTGCCGTGCGGCCCAACCGACGACAGCGCAACGAACGGCGACGCGCGCACGAACGCCTGGTAGTCGTCGTTCAGGTGGTCGATTTCCTTCCACAGCGCACGTTCGTGCGGCGTCCCGTAGATGGCCTCAAGTTGCGCGACAGTCGTGATCTCGTGAGTCACATCAGTATCCTTGCGTCGACGTTGCGGCGCGAGGATGAAGCGGAAGCGCCGTCCCGCCATCGTACACGCGCCGCCCGCTCGCCGTTTGCTCGTTCAAGCCGTCGCGGTCTCGCGCTGCAAGGCCGGTAACGCCAGATTCGTGCGGAAATCGTCGCCGAGGTAATCGGTATCGAGCAGGTTGCGCCGGCGCAATTCGGGCAGCAGCCCGTTGAGCAGCAGGTCCTCCTGGTCGGGCTGCCCGAGCCCGTGCAGCGACAGCACGTCGACGAGCCCCGCGCGATAACGCGTTTCGATCGCATCGGCGAGCTGTTCGGGGGTGCCCGCGACGAACCAGTGGCCGGTTTCCTGCGCGCGGATGATCAGTTCGCGCAACGTCAGGCGCTGCCGCGCATAGCCGACGAAGATCGCGACGCGGCCGCGCCGGCGATGCACGCTGTCGATCGCCGGCAGCAGCGATCCCGGCAACGGCTGGTCGAGCGGCAGGTCGCGCAAGTCGACGCCGCCGCCGAGCATGTCGGCGAGCTTGAGCCGCCCTTGCTCGTAATCGATGCGCTCATGCTTGTCGCGCAGCCGTCGCGCGACGTCGGCGTCGGATTCGCCGATCACCGAGTGAAACGAGTTCATCACGAGCGGCAGCCGCCCTGCCCGGCCGAATGCGGTCGCCTGCCGGTGCAGTTCGCCGACGAACGTGCGCGCATCCTCGAGCGTCGGCTGCGACGTGTAGACGACTTCCGCAAACCGCGCGCCGAGCGTCACGCCGCTCGCCGACTGCCCCGCCTGGAACAGCACGGGACGCCGCTGCGGCGAAGGCGGCACGTTCAACGGCCCCTGCACCTGGAAGTGCGCGCCACGGTAATCGATCGGTCCGAGCTTGAGCGGATCGACCGACACGCCGCCGCTCGCCGTGCGTCGCACCGCGTCGGGAGCGTTCGCGTCGAACAGCGCGTTGACCACTTCGACGAATTCGGCGGCGCGCGCATAGCGCTGCTCCGGGTCGGGCAATGCGGCGTCGCCGAAATTCTCCTCGCCGACCGACGACGTCACCGCGTTCCACGCGGCGCGGCCGCCGCTCACGTGATCGAGCGTGCCGATCAGCCGCGCGAGGTTGTACGGATGGTGATACGTGGTCGACACCGTCGCGACGAGCCCGATCGACGACGTCGCCTGGCTCAGTGCGGCCAGCGCGACGATCGGCTCCTGGCTGCCGGTGCTGCCGGCGAGCCCGGCCGGATCGGCCTGCAACAGGTCGGCCGTGAAGAGGCCCGTGATCTTCTCGGCTTCCGCCTTGCGCGCGAGCGCCGCCGCGCGACGCATGCCTTGCGCGGGATCCGCATCGCCCGGCGCAACCAGCACGCTCGCGGCGCCGACGAGCGTCTTCAGGCGTCTACGTGTATCGCTCATGATGCGGCTCCGGCATGCGCCTCGGGTCGGCCGGTTGACATGATTCGCTCGTTCATTCGTATTCCCCACGATTGCGTTCGATCGGCGGACCCGCGCCGGCACCATGCTGCCGACGATCGCGCGCCGGGGCGTCCGGCAGGGTCCATGCGTGCGCCGCAAGGCGCGCAGCCATCGACCATAACGCAGGCCACCCGGTGGGCCGGAACGAATATTTTCGGCTTTCGATATTCTTCTTGATTGTTTGACCGGGCAAACGGCGTCGAAAAATAATCCGGCATGCCTAACCCGTTGATCGTGCCGCTTCGAACCGCGCCGGTCGCACCCTCATGACGTCCGACGCCCCTCATTCCGCCGCAGCATTGTCCGCCCTCCCGTTTCGCCTGAGCGTGCTCGACAAGAGCCCCGTCGCACCGGGCGAAACCGCCGTGGATGCACTCGCGCGCAGCGTGTCGCTCGCCCGCTTCGCCGACGACGCGGGTTATCACCGCTACTGGCTCGCCGAGCATCACAACACGGCTGCGCTCGCGTGCCCGTCGCCGGAAATCCTGATCGCGCATGTGCTCGCCCACACTCGCCGAATTCGTGTCGGATCGGGCGGCGTGATGCTGCAGCACTACAGCCCGTACAAGATCGCGGAGAACTTCAACCTGCTCGCGTCACTTGCACCCGATCGTGTCGATCTCGGCATCGGCAAGGCGCCGGGCGGGCTGCCGTTGTCGACGCGCGCGCTGCAGGCCGGCTACGACCCGGCGCGACGCGCGTCGTTCGCCGAACTCGCCGCCGAACTGAAGCGCCATCTCGACGGCAACCATACGCCGCCGGGCGACGCGGGGAACGAAGCCGCCACGCTGCACGCGACACCGTTTCCGCCCGTCGCCGCCCAACCGTTCCTGCTCGGCGCGAGCGCCGAAAGCGCCGCGCTGGCCGCCCAGCTCGGCTGGGCGTTCGTCTATGCGTCGCACCTCAACGCATCCACCGCCGACCTCGAACGGAGCTTCGACGCATACCGCCACGCATCGGGCGGCCGCACACCGCTGCTCGCCGTATCCGTGATCGTCGCCGCCACACGCGAAGCGGCCGCGCGACTCGCGAGCGGGCATCAGGGCTTTCGCGTGCAAGTGGGCGACACGCCGGCGGTCAACGTCGGCAGTCTCGAACAGGCGCACGCGTACATCCGTCAGGCGGGCAACGGGCCGCATCGGATCGACGCACGCGAGACGCGGATCGTGCACGGCACGCGCGACGACGTGCTGCGCGAACTCGATACGCTGCATCGCCGCCACGGGATCGCGGAATTCGTCGTCGACACACCGCTTGCCGATGCCGCACCGAGGATTGCGTCGTTGCGGCTGCTCGCCGGTGCGGCGGCGGACGGCAACGACCCGGCGGCGTCACGACGCGCGACCGAAGAAACGCCGCATGCACCGCACGCCGCCGCCGTCACCCGTCAACCCGACCTCGAAGGCGCCGCACGATGACCGATACGATCCGCATTGCCGGCGCCGACGACGTGCCGGCCCTTTATGCGTTGCTGCAGGACGCGTATGCGCCGCTCGTGCCGCAGGGCGTGCACTTCAACATCATTCGCTCGCCGATCGAGCACGTCGCGCAGACCGTTGCGCGCGAAACGACCTTCGTGCTCGAGCGCGCGGACGCCGACGGCCGCCGCGCGCCTGCCGCGACGCTGACCGTGCGGTTCCCGTGGGTATCCGGCGAGCGCCCCCGCACGCCGTATCCGTTCCTGCACTGGTTCGCGGTGGCGCCCGCGTTCAAGCGGCAGGGGCTCGGCCTCGCACTGCTCGGCCACGTGGAAGCGCAGTTCCTGACCGAACAGGTCAAGGCGCCCGCGACCTATCTCGCGACCGCGACCAATCATCCGTGGCTGCAGCCGTACTACGAGCGGCACGGCTATGTCGCGTTCGACCGCTCGACGAACACGCTCGGCACGCCGCTCGTCTGGCTGAGAAAGATCCTGATCCCGGATCTCTACCGGGAACCGCCGGCGGCGGATGCCGCTCCGGGCGCCGAGCGTCTTCGCGCCAGCGCATGACGTTCCATGCGCGCCGTTTCGACACTCGTCCCGCACCGCGCTTCGTCGCGCCCCGTTCCACCCGCCATGCCACTTGTAAAGGATTGCCCCGCATGACCCTCGCTTTTCCGGATTCCACGCTTCGCGCGTCGCGCCGCACGGCATCGGCCGCGCTGCTGTTCGCCCTCGCCTTGCCGCCCGCGGCGTTCGCCCAGGGCACGCCCGTCACGGGCGGCACGCTGACCTGGGGCGTCGAATCCGAGCCGCGCACGCTGAATCCGCAATTGAACGGCCAGGACAAGGTCGAGCTGCTGCTGCGCAACGTGTATGAGAGCCTGCTCGCGCGCAAGCCGGACGGCAGCTTCGTGCCGTGGCTCGCGACCGGCTACAAGGTGTCGCCCGACGGCAAGACCTACACGTTCACGCTGCGCGACGGCGTGAAGTTCAGCGACGGCGCGCCGCTCGACGCGCAGGCCGTCGCGCGCAACTTCCTGAACGCACGCAATCCGGCGTATTCGGGCGGCAGCCAGCTCGCGGCACAGATCCTGCACGTCGCGGACGTGAAGACGCCGGACGCGCGCACCGTCGTGATCACGCTCGACGCACCCTATGCGCCGTTCCTGACCTTCGCCGGCCGGTTCGCGCTGCTGTCGCCGAACGCGTTCGACCGGCCAAGCGTGAAAGCGGGCGGCACCGACGTCGCCGGCACCGGCCCGTTCATCCTGCGCCGCTACGTGAAGGGGCAGGAAATCGAGTTCGCGAAGAATCCCGACTATCGCTGGGCGCCGCCGACGGCGGGCCATCAAGGCCCGGCTTACCTCGACCGGATCGTCTACCGGTTCCTGCCCGAATCGTCGGTGCGCACCGGCGCGCTGCTGTCCGGCCAGGTCGACGTGATCGAGGGCGTATCCGGCAACGACGCGGCATTGATCCGCAAGAACCCGGACTTCACCTACCAGCACGCGCTGAACACCGGCACGCCGTACTCGCTGTTCCTGAACGTCGGCTACGGCCCCACGCAGGACGTGAAGGTGCGCCGCGCGCTGCTCGAAGGGCTCGACACGACCGGCATCGTGCAGTCGATCTATCGCGGCGAGCGCACGCGCGCATGGGGCATCACGTCGCCGATCGACCCGCTCTACGACGCACGCATCGAAAAGACCTACGGCAACAATCCGAAGCTTGCCAACCAGTTGCTCGACGAAGCGGGCTGGAGCGCACGCGACAGCGGCGGCTACCGCACGAAGAACGGCGAACGGCTGACGATCGCGGTGATCCAGGCGCAGGCGACCGTGCGCGACCAGCGCGACGTGCTGCTGCAGGCGCTGCAGGCGCAGGCGCGGCAGCGGCTCGGCGTCGACCTGAAGATCCAGTACGTCGACGACGGCACGTACGTCGAAGCACGCAAGACCGGCAAGTTCGGCTCGATCGCGAACTCGAACACGCCGCCGGACGGCATCGACATCGAAGGCCACTACCTGCCCGTCGATCGCGGCGGCGCGCTGAACTACAGCCGCGCGGCGGCACCGGAACTGACGCGCTGGCTGCAGGCGGCCGCGCGCACGCAGAACGTCGCGGAGCGCAAGACGTTGTACGGCGAACTGCAGCACTTCGCGATCAACGAGCAGGCGTACGCGGTGCCGCTGTACGAGCCGGAGGACCAGATCGCCGCCGCGAAGGCCGTCCAGGGCCTGCGCTTCCGCCCGTTCGCGCAGATGCCCGAGAACCCGTACGACGTGTGGGTGAAAAAGTAATCGAGCAAGCCACACCGGTCCGCCGCGCGCGGCACCGGCAGGAGAAGCCGAGCATGAACCATCCGAGCGCCGTACCCGTTTCCGTCCAGGACACCGCAGCGCCCACGCCGCCCGCCTCGTCACCGGCCGCGTGGCGCCGCGTGCTGCGCTCGCCGGTGGCGACGCGGCTCGCCACCGGCGTACTGGTGCTGTGGGCCGCGATCACGCTGTCGTTCGCGGCCGTCCACGTCGCGCCCGGCGACATCGTCAGCATCCTGATCGGCGAGCAGCTGAGCACACCGCAGATCGAAGCCGCGATCCGCCGGGAATGGGGGCTCGACGAACCGCTGCCGCTGCAATACCTGCACTACCTGTGGCGGGTGCTGCACGGCGACTTCGGCCGCTCGTACATCCTGAACACCGACGTCGCGCCGCTCGTGATCGGCCAGCTGTGGCCGACGCTGAAGCTGACGGGCGCGGCGCTCGTCGTGACGCTCGTGTTCGCGGTCGGCCTCGCGGTGCTGACGGCCGGCCGCCGCTGGGCCGGGCGGGCGGCGTCCGGCGTCGAGCTGCTGCTCGCGTCGACGCCGTCGTTCTGGCTCGGGATCATGCTGCTGTTCGTGTTCAGCTTCACGCTGAAGCTGTTCCCGGTCGCCGGCGATCGCGGCTTCGCGTCGCTCGTGCTGCCGGCGCTGTCGCTCGGGCTCGCGCAGGGCGCGGTGATCGGCCGCGTGCTGCGCCAGGGCATCGAGCGCGCGCTCGACGAGCCGTATGCGCTGACGGTGCGCTCGTGGGGCATCGGCGGGCTCGCGCTGCGCGTGCGGCATGCGCTGCGCCACGCGGCGCTGCCGGCCGTCACGCTCGCCGGCTGGCTCGTCGGCGGGCTGCTGAGCGGCGCGGTGATCACCGAGCAGGTGTTCGGCCGGCCCGGCCTCGGCAAGATCACCGTCGACGCGGTGCTGTCGAAGGACATGCCGGTGATCCTCGCGATCGCGATCCTGTCGGCGGCGATCTATGTCGCGCTCAGCACCGCCGTCGACCTCCTCTACCTGCTGATCGACCCTCGCCTGCGCGACCGCCGCGCGCGGCATTGAACCGGAGACACCGATGTCCACGCCCCTCGACCTGCCGTGGCGCCCGCGTGCGCCGCTCGGTGCGGCCGGCTGGCTGCGCCGCCATCCGGGCCTCGCGCTCGCGGCCGTCTACCTGCTGCTGAACGCAGTGGCGGTGATCGCCCCCGGCTGGCTCACGCGCTACGACCCGCTGGCCGCCGATCCGCTGGCCGCGCAACTCGGCAGCAGCGCCGAACACTGGCTCGGCACCGACCAGCTCGGCCGCGACATCTTCTCGCGGGTCGTCTACGGCGCCCGCTACTCGCTGTCGATCAGCGCCGCGTCGATCGCGGTCGCGACGCTGTTCGGCACCGCGCTCGGGCTGTTCGCGGGCCTCGCGCGCGGCTGGCTCGACGAACTGATCTCGCGCTTTCTCGATGTGGTGTCCGCGTTCCCCGACCTGCTGCTCGCGCTGATGCTGATCTCGTTTACCGGCCCGGGCGCCACGAACCTCGTGTTCGCGCTCGGCGTCGCGTCGGTGCCGCGTTTCGCGCGCGTGGTGCGCGCGCAGACCTTCGTCGTCGCCGGCTCAGGCTACGTCGAGCAGGCACGCACGTTCGGCCTCGCGCCGGCGGTGCTGGTGTGGCGCCACGTACTGCCGCACGCGATCGCGCAGGTGCCGGTGCTCGCGACCGTCGGGCTCGGCACCGCGATCATCGGCGCGTCGGGGCTGAGCTTCCTCGGCATGGGGCCGCAGCCGCCCGCCGCCGAGTGGGGGCTGATGCTCGCCGAGGGCCGCAACTACCTGTACAACGCGTGGTGGATCGCGGTCTGGCCCGGCCTCGCGATCACCGCGGCCGTCGTCGCCGTGAACGCGCTCGGCGGCTACTGGCAGGCACGCTTCGAACGCCGGGAGACGACATGACGACCTTCGCACCGGCACCGCACGCCACGCCGCTCGTCCACGTCGAACGCCTGACGATCGGGTTCCGCGGCCCGCACGGCACGCGCCCCGTCGTCGGGCCGCTCGACCTGGTCGTCCATGCCGGCGAATGCGTCGCGCTCGTCGGCGAGTCGGGTTCCGGCAAGTCGGTCACCGCACGCAGCCTCGTCGGGCTGAACGGCCCGCACGCCGTGGTGAACGCCGAACGCCTCGAGATCGCCGGCACCGATGCGCGGCGCCATCGCGAACGCGACTGGCGCGCCATTCGCGGCCGCCGGATCGGCTACGTGCTGCAGGACGCGCTCGTGTCGCTCGATCCGCTGTGGCGCGTGCGCGATCTCGTCGCCGAGGCGCTGCACGATACGCGGCGGCGCGACGTTCATGCGCGCAGCGCCGACCTGCTGCGTTCGGTCGGCATCGACGAGCCCGAACGGCGCTTGCCGCAATATCCGCACCAGCTGTCGGGCGGCTTGCGGCAGCGCGTGCTGATCGGCACCGCGCTCGCCGGCGGTGCTTCGCTGCTGATCGCCGACGAGCCGACCACGGCGCTCGACATGACTGTGCAGCGGCAGATCCTGTCGCTGCTGCGCGCGCGTCGCGAGGCCGGCGATGCGCTGCTGCTGATCAGCCACGATCTCGCGGTCGTCGCCGAACTCGCCGATCGCGTGCTCGTGATGCGGGCCGGCCAGGTCGTCGAGCAGGGGCCGGCGCGCGACGTGCTGACCGCGCCCGCGCATCCGTACACGCGCCAGTTGCTCGCCGCGATTCCGACGCCCGCGTCGCGCGGGTTCCGGCTCGCGGCGGATCCGCAGGCCGATGGCGACGCCGCGGCCGCAGCCGCGGCCGCGCGCATCCCGCTGCCGCCCAAGCGGATCGACGCCCGCGAGAAAGTGCTCGCCGTCGACGCGGTGACGAAGCGCTACGGCGGCCACGACGCGCCGGTCGCGGTCGACGGCGTGTCGTTCGCGCTGGCGCGCGGCGAGACGCTAGGCATCGTCGGCGAATCCGGTTCCGGGAAATCGACGATCGCGCGGATCGTGCTCGGCCTGATCGAGCCGGACCACGGCACCGTCACGCTCGACGGCGAACCGTGGAGCGGCGTGCCCGAAGCCGCACGGCGGGCCCGCCGCGCGCGGCTGCAGCTGATCGCGCAGGATCCCTACAGTTCGTTCGACCCGCGCTATTCGGTGGGCCAGATCATCGGCGAAAGCCTCGATGCGATCGGCGTGCGCGGCGATGCGCGCCGCCGCCGCGTGCTGCAGTTGCTCGACGAAGTGCGGCTCGGCGCCGGCTGCATCGACCGCTATCCGCGCGAATTGTCCGGCGGCCAGCGGCAGCGCGTCGCGATCGCGCGCGCGTTCGCACCGAATCCGGCGCTGCTCGTCGCGGACGAACCCGTCAGCGCGCTCGACGTGTCGATCCAGGCGCAGGTGCTCGACCTGCTCGCCGACCTGCAGGCCGAGCACGGCACCGCGATGCTGTTCATTTCGCACGATCTCGGCGTCGTGCATCACGTCGCCGACCGCATTCTCGTGATGCGGCGCGGCCGCGTGGTCGAAAGCGGCCCGGTCGGCACGGTGTTCGCCGCGCCGTCGCATCCGTACACCGCGTCGCTGCTCGACGCGCTGCCCACGCTGCCCGACGCGCGCCCGTCGCCCGCGCGCGCCGCGTTCGCATGACACCCTCCCTCTCTCGTTCCTGCCCGTCATGAGCCAACCGACTTCCGCTACCTCCCGCCCGATCCATCTCGGCGCCATCATCCAGGGCGCGTCCGGCAACATGTCCGCGTGGCGGCATCCGGATGCGGTCGCCGACGCGAGCATCAACGTGGCCTTTGTGCGCGAGCTCGCGCGACAGGCCGAGGCCGCGAAGTTCGACCTGCTGTTCGTCGCCGACGGCCTGCACATCAACGCGAAATCGATCCCGCACTTCCTGAACCGCTTCGAGCCGCTCACGCTGCTGTCGGCGCTCGCGCTCGTCACCGAGCGGATCGGGCTGGTCGGCACGCTGTCGACGTCGTACAGCGATCCGTTCACCGTCGCGCGGCAGTTCTCGAGCCTCGACCATCTGAGCGACGGCCGGGCCGGCTGGAACGTCGTCACGTCGCCGCTCGAAGGCTCGGCGAAGAATTTCTCGCGCGACAAGCATCCGGAGCATGCGCTGCGCTATCGGATCGCGTCGGAATTCCTGACCGTGACGAAGGGGCTGTGGGACTCGTGGGAAGACGACGCATTCGTGCGCGACAAGGCGAGCGGCGTGTTCTTCGATCCGGACAAGCTGCACACGCTGAATCACGCCGGCGAATTCTTCTCGGTTGCCGGGCCGCTGAACATCGGCCGCTCGCGACAGGGGCGCCCGATCCTGTTCCAGGCCGGCGCGTCCGACGACGGCAAGGGGGTCGCGGTCGAGCATGCCGATGCCATCTACACGCGCCAGGAGACGATCCCGCTCGCGCAGGCGTTCTATGCGGACGTGCAGAAGCGGCTCGCGGCGCGCGGCCGGGCACCCGACAGCCTGAAGGTGTTCCAGGGCACGAGCGTGATCGTCGCGGCATCGGCCGCCGACGCGGAGGCGCAGTATCAGGACACGGCGCGGCTCGTGACGATCGACAACGCGCTCGACTATCTCGGCCGCTACTTCGATCACCACGACTTCACGCAATACGCGCTCGACGCGCCGTTCCCGGATCTCGGCGAGCTCGGCGGCAACCAGTTCCGCAGCACCACCGACACGATCAAGCGCGACGCGGCCGAGCGCGGCCTCACGCTGCGCGAGGTCGCGCTCGAGGCGGCCACGCCACGCCCCGCGTTCGCCGGCACGCCCGAGCAGGTGGCGGACGGGTTGCAGGCATGGGTCGATGCGCGCGCCACCGACGGCTTCATCGTGCGCGGCGGCACGCCGACGGCGTTCACGGAATTCGCGACGAAGGTCGTGCCGATCCTGCAGGAACGTGGCGCCTACCGGCGCGATTACGAAGGCGCGACGCTGCGCGAGCATCTCGGGCTCGCGTACCCGGTCAACCCGCACGCGCAAGCGGCCTGAATGCCGGCCGCACGCGGCGAGCATCGGGCAGCCGGTGCGCGCCCCGCCCCGACGGTCGCCTTCGGGCGACGACGTCGAACGGCGGCAGCGTCCCGTCCATTGGCTACACCCGCCCCGCCAGATGAAACCGTGACGCCGGATGCCACAGCTGCACCGACGTCGCGACCTGCCCGCCGACCCACGTACGCCGCCGCAGCAGCAGGCACGGTTCGCCGATCTCCATCACGAGGTGACGGCGCACCTGCGCATCGGGCTTCTGCGCGTAGATGCGGAATTCCGCGCGCTGGATCGGCGCGAGCCGCACCATGTAGTGGTTCGGCGTCTCGACCGTGAAATCCTGCTCGAGATACGCGGGAAACAGCGCCGGATTGACGTAGCGATCCTCGAACTGGATCGGCTCGCCCTCCTCGCAATGCACGATGCGCGAATGAAACACCGGCCCCGTGCGCAGCCCGAGCGCTTCGACCGCTTCGGGATCCTCACTGCTTTCGAGCGTCATCACGCGCGCACTGTGCCGATGGCCGCGCTCGGCGATCTCGTCCGCGATGTTGCGGATCTCGAGCACCGTCGATTCGTAATGACGGCGCTCGACGAAGGTGCCCGCCCCCTGGATACGGGTCAGCACACGCTCGGCGGTCAGCTCGCGCAGCGCGCGCGACACCGTCATCCGCGCCACGCCGAACTCCTTGACCAGTTCGGCCTCGGTCGGAATCGCGCCGCCGGGCTTCCAGTCGCCGTTCGCGATCCGCTCGACCACGTAGCGCTTGATCTGCTGGTAGGCCGGCAGCGCGCGCGCCGGCACGTCGTCGCCCGGTACGGCCCCCGGCCGGGCCGCCGTGTATCGTTCCGCTTCGTTCATGCGCCCTCGATCGAATGAAGATGGGATGACCTGCCGAGCGTCGCCCCGCCGCTGCGTCACGCCAGCGACGGCGGTACGCCCGCGACGATGGCGGCCGCGCTCGCGATGTCATCGGCGAGCGGCCGGTCGTCGTGATACGCCGGCACGCGTTCGCGCACGTAACGCCGCAGCGCGTCGGTCGGCGCCGCCCGCGATGCGCCGTTCTCCTGCAAGTCGTACGCCTGCGCGGCGGCCAGCAACTCGATCGCGAGCACACGCGTGGTGTTCTCGATGATGTCGAGCGCCTTCAGCGCGGCCGGCGTCGCATGGCACAGATGATCTTCCTGCAAGCCCGACGTAATGCCGCCGTCGAGGCTCGCGGGCGCGGCGAGCCGCTGGTTCTGCGCCACGAGCGCGACCGCGGTGTACTGCGCGATCATGAACCCGGAACACGTGCCGCCCGGCGCCGCGAGAAACGCCGGCAGCCCGCTCACGAGCGGATTGACGAGCCGGTCGAGCCGCCGCTCGGCAATCGCCGCGACCTGCGCCATCGCGGCCGCGAGGCTGTCCATCGCGAGCGCGATGCCCGCGCCGACCGCATGCGCCTGCGAATGCACGGTCGGTGCGTCGCGCGTGCCCGCGACGATCGGATTGTCGGTCACGGACGCGAGCTCGCGGTCGACGACTTCCGCCGTGACCGCCAGCACGTCGCGCGCCGCGCCGTGGACGTGCGGAATCGTGCGCAGGCTGAGCGGATCCTGCGTATGCCGCCCGTTCGCCCCGGCGAGCATCGCGCTGTCGGCAAGCATCGCGCGCAGGCGCGCGCCGACGTGCCCGATGCCGGGCGAAATGCGCAGCGCCAGCGAGGCCGGATCGAACGCGGCGAGCTGGCCGCCGAGATTCTCGAAGCTCGTCGCCGCGATCCAGTCGGCCCAGTCGAGCAGCCGCTCCGCGCGGGCGAGCGCGAGCGCGGCGAGCCCCGTCACGCACGGCGTGCCGTTGACGAGGCTCAGCCCCTCCTTCGCACCGAGCGCCAGCGGCTCGCGGCCGATGCGGCGCAACGCTTCGTCGCCACGCACGCGTTCGCCGCGATGACGCGCGTGGCCGTGGCCGATACAGACGAGCGCGACGTGCGCCATGTGGGTCAGATAGCCGACCGACCCGTGCGCCGGCACTTCCGGCAGGCAATCGTGCTCGAGCAGCGCGACCAGCTGGTCGACGATGTCGGCGCGCACGCCGGAATGCCCGTGCGCGTAGTTGTTGATCGCGGCCGCGATGATCGCGCGCGTTTCCGCCGCACCGAGCGGCGCGCCGACGCCGACCGCGTGGCTCATCAGGATGTTGCGCGACAGCGTGCCCTGCTGCTCGGGCGACACGATCACGTCGCACAGCGCACCGACGCCCGTGTTGACGCCGTACGCGCGAATGCCGCGCGCGACGATTGCGTCGACGAGTTCGCGCGCCGCGACGACTCGCCCGCGCGCGTCGTCGGTCAACGCGAGCGGCGCGCCGGCCGCCACCGCCGCGATCTGCCGCCAGTCGAGCGGCCGGGCCGAACGGAATACGGTCATGGCGGCCTCAGTTCGCGGCGCGATCATGATGGCTCGACACGAACTGGCGGAAGCGTTCGGAGCACTGGCCGCCGAACAGTTCGCCCGGCGTGCCGTCCGCATCGACCTCGCCCTGATGCAGGAACATCACGCGGTTCGACACATGCCGCGCGAAGCCCATTTCGTGCGTGACGACCAGCATCGTGCGCCCTTCCTCCGCGAGCGAGCGCATCACGCGCAGCACCTCGCCGACCAGCTCCGGATCGAGCGCGGAAGTCGGTTCGTCGAACAGCATCACCTTCGGATGCATCGCGAGCGCCCGCGCGATCGCGACCCGCTGCTGCTGGCCGCCCGACAGATGGGCCGGATAGTAGCCACGCTTGTCCGCGAGGCCGACGCGCGCGAGCAGCGCCTCCGCTTCCTCGACCGCTTCCGCGCGACTGCGCTTCTGCACGCGCAGCGGCCCTTCGACGAGATTGTCGAGCACGGTCATGTGCGACCACAGGTTGAAGTTCTGGAACACCATCCCGAGCTGCGAGCGGATGCGGTCGACCTGACGCCGGTCGCCCGGATGCAGCTTGCCGTCGCGCGCGCGTTTCATCTTCAGTTCCTCGCCGGCGAGCGCGACGGAGCCGTCGTCGGGCGTTTCGAGCAGGTTCAGGCAGCGCAGGAAGGTGCTCTTGCCCGAACCGCTCGCACCGAGGATCGAGATGACGTCGCCTTCGTGCGCGTCGAGCGAAATGCCCTTCAGCACGTGGTGATCGCCGAACGACTTGTGGATGTTCCTGACCGACAGGGCGACGGGAGCTGCAGAGTTCATCGATTTCTCCTGGAAGGAAGGACGCGGTCAGGATGCGACACGTCGCGCATTGCGTGCGTCGGCCGCGGGTGCACCGGACGGCTTCGGCGCGCGCAGGTGGCCCGACAGCCGCCATTCGAGCGCGCCGAGCAGGCGGACGACGATGAAGTTAAGGCCCAGGTAGATGAGGGCCGCACACACGAATACCTCGGTCGTCCGGTAGGTTTGCTGGATGATCTGCTGCGCGACGCCCGTCACCTCCCACACGGTCACGAGGCTGGCGAGCGCGGTGGACTTCACCAGCAGCACGGCTTCGGTCGAATACGCGGGCAGGCACTGACGCAGCGCGATCGGGCCGATCACCCGGCGCAGCAGCGCGAAGCCCGACAGGCCGATCGAATAGCCGGCCTCGATCTGCCCGACCGGCACGGCCATCAGCCCGCCGCGCAGGATCTCGGCCGTGTAGCCGGCCGTACACAGCGCGAGCGACAGCACCGCGCACACGTACGGCTCGCGCAGCAGCGGCCACATGAAGCTCTCGCGGATCACGCCGAACTGGCCGAGCCCGTAGTACACGAGAAACATCTGGATCAGCAGCGGCGAGCCGCGAAACACCAGGATGTAGGCACGCGCGAAGCGGTTCGGCAGCCAGCGCGGCGACACGCGCATCGTGACGATCACGAGCGACAGCAGGCCGCCGAGCACGAGCGACGCGAAGAACAGGCCGAGCGTGGTCGGTACTGCCGCGAGCAGCTGGCGCAGCGTGTCGAACAGGAAATCGAAATCGAGTGACATGGGCGCTCCGTCAGTTGCGTGCGAAGTTGCGGCGGAACGACCGGCCGACGATCGCCTCGGCCCGGTTGAACACGCGGTTAGACAGCCCCGTCATGACCAGGTAGAGCGCACCGCCCGCGACGAAGAACACGAAATACTGGTGGGTCGAATTCGCCGCGATCTGGCTCGTGCGCAGCAGCTCGGCGAGCCCGGTGACCGAGATCAGCGCCGAATCCTTCAGGCTCAGCTGCCACACGTTGCCGATGCCGGGCAACGCGAAGCGCAGGACCTGCGGAATCAGGATGCGCCGCAGCACCATGCTGCGCGGCATGCCGATCGAGCGGGCCGCTTCGAGCTCGCCCTTCGACACCGCGAGCACGGCCGCGCGATACACCTCGGCCTGGTACGCACCGGAAATCATCCCCACCGCGAGCGCGCCGATCACGAACGGCGGCACGCCGATGAAGCCTTCCGCGCCGAACCACTGGCCCACGGCCGTGACGAGCGTCGAGCCGCCGAAATAGAACAGGTAGATGACGAGCAGTTCGGGCACGCCGCGAAACACCGTCGTGTACAGGTCGCCGAGCAGGCGGGCGCTGCGATAGCGCGACAGCTTCGCGGCCGCGATGCCCGCGCCGATCACGGCGCCGACCGCGAGCGCGGCAAGCGTCAGCGCCACCGTCATCAGCGCGGCGAGCAGCAGCACGCCGCCCCAGCCTTCGGTTCCGAAGCCCAGCATTTCAAGGATCGCCATGCGTGCCTCCCGGCAAGCGTTGATAGGATCGGCAGGATGCGCGCCGCCGCGCGCGGCTCATGTCGCTTGCGCGGCGGCGGCCGGACGTGTGCTTACGGCGTGACGTCGGTCTTGAACCACTTGTCGGCGAGCTTCTTCACGGTGCCGTCCGCGAGCGCGGCGCCGATCGCCGTATCGAACTTCGTCTTCAGGTCGGCATCCTGCTTGCGGAACGCGAGCCCTTCACCCGGCCCCCAGATCGGGCCGCCGAGCTTCGGGCCCGCGAGCACGATCGATGCGGTGTCCTTCTTCGTGTTGTTCGCCGCGTAGTACGTGACGTCGTCGAACGACGCGTCGATGCGGCCGGCGACGAGGTCGAGATCGCGCTCGGGCGAGGTCTTGTACACGCGGATCGACGCGATGTCCTTGAAGCTGTCGTTGATGAACTTCGTGTAGACGGTGCCCGACTGGATGCCGATCGTCTTGCCCTTCAGCTGCTTGCGCAGCGCGTCGACGGTCGACTTGTCGGCATTCGCATCGCCCGACAGCTTGACGATCGGCGCGCCCGGCGCTGCCTTCGGCAGGATCTTCGTATCGGTAACGGCGAAGGTCGCGGGCGTGGCCGCATACGGACGCGAGAACAGCAGGATCTTCTCGCGCTCCGGCGTGATCGAGATCGCGTCCATCAGGACATCGAACTTGCCGGCCTGCAGCCCAGGGATCATCCCGTCCCAGTCCTGCGCGACCATGTTGCACTGCACCTTGATCCGCTCGCACACGTTGGCGAGCAGCTCGGGCTCGAAGCCGCCGAGCTTGCCGCCCGGCAGCGTGAGGTTCCACGGCGCGTAGCCGCCCTCGAGCGCCACCGTGACCGTCTTCCATTCCTTCGCCTGCACCGGCGCGGAAAGCGTGGCCGCTGCCGCCGCGATGATGCCGATCGTCCTGACTGCCCACTTGATGCGCTTGCCGTTCACGAGTTTTCTCCTTGCGTTGAAGATCGTCATCCCTTCGGTCATGCAAGCGGCCTCAGGAATTTGTCTATACAAGCATGCAAGAAGAAAAATGGAGCGACAAGCGTTGATCAAAAAAAACCGGAAAAACGCGGGAAATCCCCTAATTCCGGGGCTCAGACGTGCGTCGCGGTGGTGATCCGCAGCACGAACATGGTGCATTTCATCCGATCTTTCGGTCAGGATGACTAGACAAATTCATGATTCGACTGTTTCGCTAAACACGCTAAAACCGCCAATCGAATCCCGCGGTCATGCCGGCAGGCGATCGCTCGCGCGCCTCCCGCGAACCCGGCGACTGCGTGACGTGCATGCCCCGCCCTCACCACGCCGCAAACACGTCCTGCGCGATCCCGAAGCCCGTGCTCATCCCCGCACCGCTCGTCACGACGACGACGCGCGTGGCGTCATCCGGCGCCTCGATCACGCAATCGGCATCGGCTGCCGACGGATAACTGCCGGTCCAGCGTTCGACGATGTCCAGTTCCGGCACATCCAGCGTCTCGTGCAACAGGCGCAGGATCTGCGCATCGATCTCCTGCGTCGCGAACGGCAGCGGAGCGGCGCCGTATTCGTGCGAATCGCCCACCACGAGACTGCCGTCAGCGCTCTGCACCGCGATCAGGTGGATGCCGTAACCGAGGCACACCGGCTCCTCGGCCTGCAGGCGCGTGCGCAATGCGTCGGCGGCGGGCAGCGCCGCGAAACCCGCGTAACGCAGCAGGCTCAGGTCGCTCATCACCGCGGCGCGCAGCGCCAGCGGGCGGTGCGGCCGCACGCGCAGCATCTGCAACTGGCACAGCCGCACCGCGTGCCGCGCAAACCAGTCGCCGTACAAGTGACGGCTGTCCGCATTGCCGCAGACGATCACGCGCTCCGCGTGCAACACGCCGCGCGACGTACGCACGGTTGGCGTGCGCACCTCGTGCACCATCTCGCCGTAACGAAATCGCACATCGAAGCGTTCCGCCAGCCAGGACGCCAGCAACGCGATCGCGGTACGCGGCTCGATGCGCAGTTCATGCGGGCTGTGCAGCACGCCTTGCGCACCGTCCAGCCGCAGTTCCGGCGCGACGGCCTTTGCCTCGCCGGGCATCATGACCCGGCAGCCGTCGGCCATGCCGGTCTGCATGAACGCATCGATCAGGTGCATCGCCTCGGGGCGACGCGCAATCAGGTGGAGGCCCCGGTGAAGCACGTCGATGCCGGCTTGCGGCGCGACGTCCGCCCAGACCTCGCGGCTCGCCCGCGCACGCCGCCAGCTGTGTTCGGCGTGCTGCCCGGTGACGGTGACGAAGCCGAAATTGCGGATCGACGCGCCCACGCATGCGGCATCGCGTTCGATCACGCAGACGCGCAGCCCCTTGAGCGCCGCCGTATAAGCATGGGCGAGGCCGACGATGCCGGCGCCGACGATGACCACGTCATAAGCGTTTGCCGCTGCGATGGCGTTCACAATTGCACGTTCCTTGTGTCGAGATGAGATGCGCCGCCCTTTCGTGGCGAGCGTATCGGTTGCTGTTTGCCGCGTCCCATGAACGTATTCCCGCGTGCGACGCGAACCGGCCGGCTCGCGTCGTTCGTTACCGGGACCGGCGCACGATTCCGCACTATCGTGACGCGGGATGACATTCGGATGAAAAGCCACAAAAAAGCATGAATTGGCCAATTTTGCCACTTGACGACACGACGATCGCCGGTGGCCGGTCGCCGGTGGCGGATCAGGCCGACGTGTCCGTCGCCGCTACCGGCTCCGCATCGGCTCGCGCCGGCTCGGGCGCCGCGCCGCGATCATCCGGCGGCGTCATGAGCGCCACCAGCGTGTCGTGATCGATCGACTCGTGCTGCAGCAGGCACCGCGCGATCCGTTCGAGCGCGTCACGATGCTCGCCGAGCGTCGCCGCGACTCGCACGTGCGCGTCTTCGAGCAGCGCGCGCACCTCCTCGTCGATCAACTGCGCGGTGTGTTCGCTGCACCGGCCGTCGCCCGGCGTCCACACGCCAGGCGAACCGCCCTGCGGTGTCGCATCGTCGAGCGTCGCGAGCCCGAGCTTCGCGCTCATCCCGTACTGCATGACCATGTGCCGCGCCAGTGCAGTGGCGCGCTCCAGATCGTTCTGCGCGCCGGTCGACACGTCGCCGAACGCGATTTCCTCGGCCACCCGGCCGCCGAGCAGCACGTCTAGCCGGTCGAGCAGCTCGCTCCGGCGCAGCACGTAGCGATCCTCGGTCGGCACCTGCTGCGTGTAGCCGAGCGCCGCGATGCCGCGCGGGATGATCGACACCTTCTTCACCGGATCGCAATGCACGCGGCTTTGCGCGACGAGCGCGTGCCCGGCTTCGTGGTACGCGATGGTCCGCTTTTCCTCGTCGTTCATCACGCGGCTCTTGCGCTCCATGCCCGTCATCGCGCGGTCGATCGCTTCGTCGAAGTCGGCCATGCCGATCGCTTGCTTGCCGAGTTCGGCCGCATGCAGCGCGGCCTCGTTGACGACGTTCGCGAGATCCGCGCCGACGAAGCCCGGCGTGCGCTGCGCCAGCTCGGCGAGGTCGACTGCCGGGGCCAGCTTCACGCGCTTCGTGTGCACGGCCAGGATCTGCTTGCGGCCATTCAGGTCGGGCCGGTCGATCGCGATGTGGCGATCGAAGCGTCCGGGCCGCAGCAGCGCCGGATCGAGGATCTCGGGCCGGTTCGTCGCGGCCATGATGATCACGCCCGAATTGGCCTGGAAGCCGTCCATCTCGACGAGCAGCTGGTTCAGCGTCTGCTCACGCTCGTCGTTGCCGGACATCAGGCCGACGCCGCGCGCCTTGCCGAGCGCATCGAGTTCGTCGATGAACACGATGCACGGCGCCTTCTGCTGCGCCTGTTCGAACAGGTCACGCACGCGCGCCGCGCCCACGCCGACGAACATCTCGACGAACGCCGAGCCGCTGATCGTGAAGAACGGCACGGCCGCCTCGCCGGCCACCGCGCGCGCGAGCAGCGTCTTGCCGGTGCCTGGCGCGCCGACGATCAGCACGCCCTTCGGGATCTTGCCGCCGAGCCGCTGGTAGCGTTCGGGGTTGCGCAGGAACGCGACGATCTGCTGCAGCTCGGCCTTCGCCTCGTCGATGCCGGCGATGTCGCCGAACGTGATGCCGGTTTCCTGCTGCACGTACACGCGCGCCTGGCTTTTGCCCATGCCGCTGAGGTCACGGACCCCGCCCGGCCGGCGCATCATGAAGCTCCAGAACGTCACGAGGACGATCACCGGCAATAGCCATCCGGCAAGCGTCTCGAGCCAGCCCGAATCCGGCGCGCCGCGATAGCGGATGCCGGCGGCCGTGAGGTCGGTGACGAGACGGTCGTCGGCAACCCGGTTCGTCGTGAAGCGCCACGGCGGGCCCGCCTGCTTCACGGCAGCCGCGTCGGATGCCGGCAGGTTCGCACCGGCCTGCGGCATGCGCAGCACGCCCGAAATCGACGACGAGCCGATGTCCAGATCGTCGACGAGCCGCGCGTCGACGAGGCGGTGAAAATCGCTGTACGAGATCGACGTCGTGGCCGGCTGGGCCATCAGCAGTTGATACGCCACCAGCACGGCAAACGCGAACGGGATCAGCAGTGCGGAGTAATCGAATGTTTTTTTCATGGCATCAGGCCGACACGGCGGGCGCGGGCCCGCTCATGCATCGTCATGCAACGGTCAACCGGTCGACGACTTCGCGCACGCCCCTGACCGACGCGGCCGCACCGCACGCGGCGCGCCTTTCAGCGAGCGACGCGACCTTGCCCGTCAGCGTGATGACGCCGTCGTCGGCGGCAATCGAGATCCCGGAGGATTCGCGCTGCGCGCGACGCGCCAGCGCTTCGGCGATCCGCATGCCGACGTCCGGCACCGTGTGGTCGGCGCGCACCCGGATGCGATTCGCGACGCCGACGACGCCGATCATCCGGCTGACCATCTTTTCCGCCGCCCGACTCTGGTATGCATGATCGACTTCGCCGTCGAGCGTCACGCAACCGTGGTCGACCTCGACGCGAATCCTGTGATCGCGCAGCGCCTCCTGCCAGCCGAGCGCGAACGCGATCGCGATCGCCAGTTCCTGATCCGCGCACGCATTCTCCGGCGGCGTGACGCTCAGTTCGAGCACGAGCGCGCGCGCATCCTCGACATGCAGCGCCGTTTTCTGCGCCTCGAGCTTCTGGGCCCAGCTGTCGACCGTGCCGCGCAACGTCACGACCCGGTCGCGCACGTCGACGTCGATCCGTCGCGCGTCGATCGCCGGATTCCAGAACAGCGCCTGCTCGACATCCTGCTTGAGTGCTGCATCGGACTTCATGTCGGTCTCCCGTCGCCCCGGACCGGTCGCGACATTCGCGATCGGCGATGGGGCTGCACCGGCTTCAGCATCGCGCACGGTGGCGGCAGTGGCTTGACGAGGATCAACCAACGACGTACCGGCGGCCGTGGCTGCCGGGCGCGCGAATGCCGGATGCGTCCGTTGATGCAGATCAACCGTGCGGCAACGCGCGACGCGATCATGACGCCAGACGCGGCGAAACCCGCGACAACCCGCGCGTTTCGCAACCGTACGGCAGCCACGCGCCAGGAGACCATCATGAACCGCAGGCAATACCGCATCGCGCTCGCGACGCTGAGCGTGTTCATCGCGCTCGCATCGCTGGCCGGCATCATCCACGGGATGCTGTTCGACGAACGGGTATTCAGGTACGCGATCGTCACGCTGATCCTGAGCATCCTCTCGTTCGTCGTCCTGCTGAATCTCGCCCCGGGCGACCGCCCGTGATACCGCCGGCATCGCCCTTCATGAACGGCATCCTCCGCCTCGCGTTCAAGCCGAACATGAACGACAGCGCGACGCTCCCCGCGCTGACCGCCGGCCTCGCGTTCCCGTGCTACTGACGATCGTCGCACTCGGCGGTCGGAGCGACGCGGGCTGACACGCGGCGGTGCCGCCGTCCTGCCCAGGCGTTGATTGACGTCAACCCGGAGCCGCAACGGCCGAAGAACGAACCTCGCCCGAGCCGGGCCGAGCACGGATACGGATACGGCAATCCCTGATTTCCATCAATCGCTTCGCGCGCATCCGCGTTGTAATCGACTCACTGCTCCGTCCACCCCCGTGAGGCGATCCATGAAACTGACATTTCTCGGTGCGACCGAAACCGTGACCGGCTCGAAATACCTGGTCGAGCACGGCAACCGGCGCGTGCTGGTCGACTGCGGCCTGTTCCAGGGCACCAAGAACCTGCGGCTGCGCAACTGGAGCCCGTTGCCGGTCGCGCCCGACACGCTCGACGCGGTCGTGCTCACGCACGCGCACATCGACCATACCGGCTATCTGCCGGTGCTGGCACGCGACGGGTTCCGCAGGCCGGTGTATTGCACGGCGGCCACCGCCGAACTCTGCGACATCATGCTGCGCGACAGCGCGCGGCTGCAGGAGGAAGAAGCCGATTTCGCGAACCGCCACGGCTATTCGAAGCATCATCCGGCACAACCGCTCTACACGCTGGACGATGCGCAGCGCGCGCTGCACCTGCTGAAGCCGGTCGCGTTCGACGAATGCACGGCGCTCGGCGGCGGGCTCGCGTTCCGCCTGCTGCCGGCCGGGCACATTCTCGGCGCGGCGAGCGTCGTGATGCACTGGGATCACAAGGTGCTGGCCTTCTCGGGCGACCTCGGCCGCTATCACGACCCGATCATGCAGCCGCCGCTGGCGCCCGCCCATGCGGACTACCTGGTCGTCGAATCGACGTACGGCGACCGGCTGCATCCGGAATCGGACCCCGAGAACGAACTCGCCGCGCTGTTCGACAAGACCTTCGCGCGCGGCGGCGTGGTCGTGATGCCGTGCTTCACCGTCGGCCGCGCGCAGGAGATCCTGCACTATATCGCGCGCCTGAAGGCATCCGGCCGGATGGCGCGCGTGCCGGTATTCGTCGACAGCCCGATGGCCACCGACGTGACCGAGATCTATCGTCACCATATCCTCGAACACCGGCTCACGCCTTCCGAAGCGAACGCGCTCGGCCACGCGGCCACGATGATCCGCTCGGTCGAGCAGTCGAAGGCGATTGCCGACCATCAGGGCCCGATGGTCATCATCGCCGGCAGCGGGATGGCCACCGGCGGCCGCGTGCTGCACCACCTGAGCCGCTACGCGCCCGATGCGCGCAACACGATCGCACTGGTCGGCTACCAGGCGGCCGGCACGCGCGGTGCGGCGCTGGCCGCGCACGAGCCGACATTGAAGATCCACGGCGAGTACGTGCGCGTGCGCGCGCAGGTCGAGTCGATCACGACGCTCTCCGCGCATGCCGACTACGAGGAGATCCTCCGCTGGCTCGGCACGATGCAGCGCGCGCCCGTGCGAACCTTCGTCACGCATGGCGAGCCGGCCGCGGCCGACGCGATGCGGCGGCGCATCGCGGAGCGGCTGCACTGGCCGTGCGAGGTGCCGGTGTATGCGCAGTGCGTCGATCTCGATGCGGTCGCATCCGGCGACACATGCGAGCCGGCCGCGCTTTCGTCCTGACGGCGTGACCCACCGGACGGTGGCGGGAACCCGGTATTGCTTGCCGGTTCCCGCCTCGCGCTGCCCGGCCGTCAACCGACTTCGATGATGACCTTCAGCGCGTGGGTTTGCGCCGCGCGACCGAACGTGTCGTACGCGCGCTCGACGTCGTCGAGCGAAAACCGGTGCGTGATCAGGCGTTTCGGATCGAGGCGCCCGGCGCGCACGGTCTTCAGCAGCATCGGCGTGCTGACCGTGTCGACCAACCGGGTCGTGATCGAGATGTTGCGATCCCACAGCTTCTCGAGGTGCAGGTCGGCCTTGACCCCGTGCACGCCGACGTTCGCGACCACGCCGCCCGGCGCCACCAGTGACGTACACATTTCGAACGTCGCCGGAATCCCGACGGCCTCGATCGCGCAATCGACGCCGACGCCGTCGGTCAGCTTCATCACTTCCGCCACCGGGTCGCCGGTGCGGCCGTCGATGCAATCGGTCGCGCCGAAGCGCTGCGCCACGTCGAGCCGGTTGCTGTCGGGGTCGATCATGATGATCCGCGCGGGCGAGTAGAACTGCGCGGTCAGCAGCGCCGCCAGCCCGATCGGGCCCGCGCCGACGATCGCGACCGAACAGCCCGGCTGCACCTTGCCGTTCAGCACGCCGCATTCGAACCCGGTCGGCAGGATGTCCGACAGCATCACGAGCGCCTCCTCGTCCGCGCCCGGCGGAATCCGGTAGAGGCTCGTCTGCGCATGCGGGATGCGCACGTACTCGGCCTGCGTGCCGTCGATCCGGTTGCCGAGGATCCAGCCGCCGGTCGTGCAGTGCGAATACAGGCCGCGCCGGCAGTATTCGCAGCGACCGCACGACGAGATGCAGGAGATCAGCACGTGATCGCCCGGCTTCAGCGCATCGACGGCGGCGCCGACCTGCTCGACGATCCCCACCCCTTCGTGGCCGAGAATGCGGCCGGGTTCGCAAGTCGGCACGTCGCCCTTGAGGATGTGCAGATCGGTGCCGCAGATCGTCGTGCGCGTCACGCGCACGAGCGCGTCGGTGGGCGACTGCAGTTCCGGCATGGGCCGCTCTTCGAGCGCCTTGCGCCCGGGCCCGTGGTAGACGAGTGCTTTCATCGGGGTTCCTCCATCGAAAGAAAGGGTTGCAGGTTCATCCATCAGGATGGCGACGCATGTCGCGCCTGTGCCAGCACCATCGCGAGTGCGCAGGACGCGACCCGGACGACGGCGCCATCGGCGCGGCTCGTCAGCACGATCGGCACGCGCGCGCCCACGACGATGCCTGCGCTGATGGCGCCGCCCAGGTATTCGAGCTGCTTCGCGAGCAGGTTGCCCGCTTCGATATCGGGCACGACCAGGATGTCGGCGCAGCCGGCGACCGGCGAATCGATCCCCTTGTCGTGCGCCGCCCGTAGCGAGATCGCGTTGTCGAGCGCGAGCGGGCCGTCGACGATCGCGCCCGTGAGCTGGCCGCGCTCGGCCATCTTCGCGAGCGCCGCCGCGTCGAGCGTCGAGCGCATCGCCGGATTGACGGTCTCGACCGCACACAGCACGGCCACGCGCGGGCACGCCACGCCCAGCGCATGGGCGACGTCGATCGCGTTCTGCGCGATGGCCGCCTTTTGCGCGAGGTCCGGCGCGATGTTCACCGCCGCGTCGGTCAGGATGAACGGACGCGGATACGCCGGCGTCTCGATCAGGAAGCAGTGGGACATGCGCTTGTCGGTGCGCAGCCCCGATTCGGCGGCGACGACCGCGCCCATCAGCTCGTCCGTATGCAGGCTGCCCTTCATCAGCGCGCCGGCACGGCCGGCCGCCGCGAGTTCGACCGCGCGGGCCGCCGCCGCATGGCTGTGCGGCACGTCCTCGATCGTCCACGGCGACAGGTCGACGCCCGCATCGTGCGCGACACGCAGCACCTTGTCGCGCGGCGCGACGATCAGCGGCTCGATCGCGGCCGCCAGCGGCGACTCGCCGAGTTCGGCCAGCGCAACGAGACTGGTTGCATCGCACGGATGCACGACGGCCACCACAAGCGGCGCTGCGTTGCGGGCCCGCTCGATCAGCCCGGGCCAGGCGCCGTCCGCGCGCGGCAGCAGGCCGGGCAGGTACGCGCCGCCGCACGGCCCCGGATGCCGATGCCCGTTCATGTCTCGAGCACGTAGGCGCCGGGCGCCGCCGCGAGCCCGGCGGCCGGCGTGCGGGCCGGCACGTCACCCGACGAGCGCGCATGCAGCCAGTCGCGCCAGCAGGTCCACCACGATCCGTCCACTGCAGGCGTGTCGCGCATGAAGTCGCACGGGCTGCGGTAAGGCGCGCCGGGTTCGCGGGTCGCGCAGCGGTAATGGCGGCCCGGATGACCGGGTTCCGACACGATGCCCGCGTTGTGGCCGCCCGCCGTCAGCACGAAGGTCAATGCATGGTGGGTCAGCAGATGGAGCTTGTAGACCGAGCGCCACGGCGACACGTGATCGCGCTCGGTGCCGACCACGAACGTCGGCACGTCGAGATCCGACAGCGCGACCGGCCGCCCGTCGACGCAGTAGCGGCCGGCTGCGAGATCGTTGTCGAGGAACAGCCGGGTCAGGTATTCCGAATGCATCCGGTACGGCATGCGCGTGGTGTCCGCATTCCACGACATCAGGTCGTTGGGCTTCGTGCGCCTGCCGAGCAGGTATTCGCTCATCATCCGCGACCAGATCAGGTCGCGCGCGTTCAGCAGTTCGAACGCGGCGGACATCTGCGCGCCGTCCAGGTAGCCTTGCCGCCACATCAGCGCGTCGAGCGCGGACAGTTCGCTCGCATCGATGAACAGGCCGAGTTCGCCGGGTTCGCTGAAATCGGTCTCGGCCGCGAGCAGCGTGACGGATCGCAGGGCGTCATGTTGCCGCCCGTCGCGTGCGAGCGCCGCCGCGCCGATTGCCAGCAGCGTGCCGCCGAGGCAATAGCCGGCCGCATGGACCGCCTCGCCGCAGATCGACCGGACGACGTCGAGCGCGGCCAGGCACCCGTCGCGCAGGTAATCGTCGAGCCCGAGATCGCGCGCTTCCGCACCCGGGTTGCGCCACGACACCACAAATACGGTGTAGCCCGCTTCGACCAGGAAGCGGATCAGCGAATCGTGCCGCTGCAGATCGAGGATGTAGTACTTCATGATCCACGACGGCACGATCAGGATCGGCTCGCGCGCGACGCGCGGTGTCGTCGGGTCGTATTGCAGCAGCTCGCACAATGCGTTGCGCCACACGACCCGGCCCGGCGTCATCGCCACGTCGCGCCCGGGCAGGTACGCCCGCTGGTCGCGGCCACGCGTGCCGCCGGCGCGATCGAGCCACGCGTTCGCATCGTCGAGCCAGTGCCGCGCCCCCGCCGCGAGGTTCGCGCCGCCGCTGCGCAGCGTCGCGTCGAGCGCGACGGGATTGGTCGCCAGGAAGTTGCCGGGCGAGCACGCGTCGAGCCATTGACGCGCGGCGAAACCGACCAGCGCCTCGTGGTGCCGTTCGACACCCGGCACGCCGCGCGTCGCGTCGCGCCACCAGCGCTGGCCGACAGGAAGCCGTCGCGATACGCGCGAAACGGCCAGCCCGACCAGGCCGGCGCGGCGAAACGGGGATCGGCGCGCCCCGCATGCACGGCCGGGCCGTCCGTGTCGGCGTCGTCCGCCGCGCCTTTCTCCATCGCCGCGGGCGCGGCCGCGAGCCACGCCTGTGTCGCGAGTTCGAAGCACTTGCCCGGCGACACCGCCAGGTGCGCGCCCCAGTCGAGCGTGGCCAGCGCCAGCGACACGGGCGACAGCCCGAACGTCATCGCGGCGACGTTGGCATGCGCGGCGCGGTTCCATTGTTCGGCGGGGGTCGCGTCGGCCGGCGCGCACTCGGGCGTGCCGGCGTTCCGGCGGTCCCGATCGGATTGCCGCCTCGATTCGCGCGGGCGCGGCACACGGACGACGGACGCTTTCATCGCATGTACATGCCGCCGTTGACGTCGAATTCCGCACCGGTTGCGAACGCCCCCGCATCGGAACACAGGAAGGCGACGAGCGCGGCGATTTCGTCGGGGTCGCCGAGGCGGCCGGCCGGAATCTGCGGCAGGATCTTCGTGTCGAGCACTTCCTTCGGTACCGACTCGAGCATCGCGGTGGCCAGATAGCCGGGGGCCACCGTGTTGACCGTGATGCCGTGCCGCGCAAGTTCGAGCGCCAGCGATTTCGTGAAGCCGTGGATGCCGGCTTTCGCGGCCGCGTAGTTCGCCTGCCCGTACGCGCCGCGCTCCCCGTTCACCGACCCGATGTTCACGATCCGGCCGAAGCCGGCATCGATCATCCCGGGCACGAACGGCTTCGTCATGTTGAACAGGCCGTCGAGATTGGTGCGCAGCACCGCGTCCCACATGCTCTTGGTCATCTTCACGAAGGTGGCATCGTGCGTGATGCCCGCGTTGTTGACGAGCACGTCGACGCGCCCGAACTCGGCCAGCACGCGCGCCGCGCAGTGCTGGCACGAGTCGTAGTCGGCCACGTCGACCTCGTACGCATGAAACGTGCGGCCCGCCTCGCGTTCGTGCGTGAGCCACGTCGCGACGTGGTCGTTGCGTTCGGTGTGCGACACCGCCACCGTCATGCCGGCCTCGTGCAGGCGGCGGCTGATCGCGGCGCCGAGGCCGCCCATTCCGCCGGTGACGAAAGCGACGCGCTCAGCGGACATGATCGTGCTCCCGCACCGCACGGCTGCCGTCGAGACGCCGGACGGCCGCGGCCTCGTCGCCTGCATCGACGGCTTCCGTGATGCCGAGTTCAAACGCGGCCATCCAGTCGCGCCACGGCATGCTCGCCTCGTTGACCACGGCCAGCCGTCCGAGATCGGGCCACCAGTCGGTCTGGTAGCGCGACAGCGCGCCGGTGCCGTAATCGCGCAGCCACGTGCGCCACGCACTCGCGCTCTCGAACTGCCCGCGCATGCACAGCTCGGTGGCGTCCTGCCAGAGCGCGACGGTCTCGATCGTGTAGTCGCGCATCACCTGCCGGGCTGCTTCGCCGAACGCCGTCCACTCGGTCGTCACCGTGAGCGCCTGCTGCAGGCCGCGCACCGCGTCGCGGTCGCGCTCGATGCGCCGCCCTGCCAGCGCGTTCCATTCGTGCTGCCAGTCGCGGGCCAGCGCGGCCATGCGCAACGCGAGATCGCAGCCCGCGCGGCAAGCGTCGTTCGGTGTGGTCAAGGCATGGGGGCTCATCGCATTCGCTCCTTCGATCCGGTCGGTGAATTGGCGTCCACTTCACTGTGCGACCGTGGCGCACGGCACCCGTTGATCTGAGTCAAGCACGCGGAAACCCTGCTTCGTAGACTGGATTGCACTGGCGGATCACCCGTCGATGGAGCGATTCCGATGAGCTACAAAAGCCTGGTCGTGCACCTCGATACGAGCACCCGCGCGCATTCGCGCCTCGAGCTCGCGTTGCGTCTTGCCCGGCGCTTCGGTGCGCATCTCACCGGCCTGTTCGCGGTCTACACGCCGGAGCCGCATTCGTTCTACGTGATGGCCGGTTCCGCCGACTATTTCCGCGCGCACCGCGAGCAGCGCGACGAGCGGCTCGCCGCACTGGAGCGCCTGTTCCATGCGGAAACCGCGCGGGCCAAAGTGCCGGCCACCTGGGTTCGCGCGGACGAGCGCGCGAATGTGGCCGTGCCGCGTGCCGCGCGTCTTGCCGACCTCGTGATTGCGGGCCAGAGCGACCCGAACGATCCCGAAACCTACATCGACGACCAGTTTCCGGAGAACCTCGTGTTGTCCGCCGGCCGCCCGGTGCTGTTCTGGCCGTACACCGGCGAATTCCCGTCGATCGGCGAACGGGTGTTCGTCGCGTGGGACGGCAGCCGCGAGGCCGCCCGTGCCGCGCACGACGCGCTCCCCTTCCTCGAGCACGCGAAGCGCACGACGGTCGTCGCCGTGGTCGACGGCGATTCCGAAGCGGCGACCACGCGCATTCCGGCCGCCGATGCCGCGTTGATGCTCGCGCGCCATGCGCGCGACGTGAACGTGCTCGATATCGACACCGGTACCGGCACGGCAATCGGCGACACGCTGTTGTCGCGTGCTTATGAAACGGGTTCCGACCTGCTGGTCATGGGCGCCTACGGGCATCCGCGCTGGCGTGAACTGATCATGGGGGGCGCCACGCGCACGGTGCTCGCGTCGATGACGCTCCCGGTGCTGATGTCGCACTGAGCCGGT
The DNA here is from genome assembly GCF_002223095.1 of Burkholderia sp. AU33803. NCBI lineage: Bacteria > Pseudomonadati > Pseudomonadota > Betaproteobacteria > Burkholderiales > Burkholderiaceae > Burkholderia > Burkholderia sp. AU33803. The sequence continues at coordinate 255,269 of NZ_NKFJ01000009.1, read as the reverse complement.
CGATGCGTACGCTCGCGCTGCTCGTCGTCAATGCCGGTTCGTCGAGCGTGAAATTCGCGGTCTTCGCGTATCCGCCGCATGGGGACCCCGCGCGGCGGCCGCTGCACGAAGGCGAAGCGAGCGAAACCGGCAACGGCGTGTCGCTCCACTTCGACGCTGCGCCGGGCGGCACGCTGCCGTTGCACGCGGGAGATCCGTACCGTGCGGTGCTCGCGCAGGTCGCGATGTGGATCCGCGTGCAACTGCCGCATATCGCGCTGGGCGCCATTGCACACCGTGTCGTGCATGGCGGTGCCCGGTACGTCGACCCGGTCGTCGTCGACGACGCGGTGCTCGACGCGCTGCGCACGCTGACGCCGCTCGCGCCGTTGCATCAACCGCACAGCCTCGATGCAATCGACGCGCTGCGCGACGCGTTTCCCGACGTGCCGCAGGTCGCCGTGTTCGATACCGCGTTTCATCGCTCACTGCCGCGCGCCGAGCAATTGCTGTCGCTGCCGCACGGATGGTTCGACCAGGGCGTGCGCCGTTACGGGTTCCATGGTCTGTCGTACGAATACCTGGCCGTCGTGCTCGACGAGCAGTTCGGCCCACGTGCGCACGGCCGCGTGATCGCCGCCCATCTCGGCAGCGGCGCCAGCCTGTGCGCGATGCGCGACTGCCGCAGCGTCGCGACGACGATGGGCTTCTCGGCGCTCGACGGGCTGATGATGAGCACGCGCTGCGGGACACTCGATCCCGGCGTGGTCCTGCACCTGCTCGCGGCCGGCAAGCTGTCCGCCGAAGCATTGGATCACATGCTGTATCACGAGTCGGGGCTCAAGGGCGTGTCGGGCGCTTCCGGCGATCCGCGTGTGCTGCTGGCATGCGAAGCCGCCGGTGACGCACTGGCCGGCGATGCGCTGACACTCTACGTCCACCGCATCGTGCGCGAAGCCGGTGCGCTCGTCGCGCTGCTCGGCGGCCTCGACATGCTGGTCTTCACCGCCGGCATCGGCGAGCACTCGGCCGTGTTGCGCGAGCGGATCTGCGCGGCGCTCGGCTGGCTCGGCATCGACATCGACGCGGGCGCGAACGCGGACCATGCGCGGGTCGTGTCGTCCGCGTCGAGCGCGGTCACGGTTGTCGTCGAGCCGGCCAACGAAGCGTGGATCGCCGCGCGCGCCGCGCTCGGGGTGCTGCGCGCCAACCGCGACGCTTGATCCAGATCAGCGCGAGCGGCGCGCACGCGCCGATGATGATTTCATCCACTTCCGTTCAAGGGACATGCCATGTACTCGAACATTCTGGTTGCGCTCGACGGCAGCGACACGTCGTCCCGTGCCCTCGACGCCGCGCTGGCCATCGCGTCGGAGACGGGTGCGCGGCTGACGCCCGTCTACGTCGTCGATTTCCTGGTGCCGGCCTACGACATGTACGGCTACGATCCGTCGATCCTGGTCGACGCCTTTCGTGAAGAAGGGCTGCGCGTCACCGAAGACGCGGCGCGACGCCTGAAGGCGCGCGACGTCGCCGGCACGCCGCAGATCTCCAACGTCGCGCCGGCGGGCGAAGACATCCCGCACCGGATCGTCAGTCTTGCCAACGAAATCGAGGCCGACCTGATCATCATGGGCACGCACGGCCGGCGCGGCGTTCAGCGCCTCTTCCTCGGCAGCGTGGCCGAGCGCGTGCTGCGGCTGGCCACGTGCCCGGTGCTGATGATTCCGGCGGGCTGCCCGTCCGGCAAACCCGCCGAGACCGTCGCGGCCTCCACCGAAAAGGAGCCGTCATGAGCTACAAGACCCTGCTCGTCCACCTCGACGACAGCGCGCGCTGCGCGACCCGCGTCGACCTCGCACTCGAACTCGCGGCGCGCTGGAATGCGCATCTGATCGGCCTCTACGCGGTCTGCCAGGATCTCTTCGAACCGCTGCGGCGGCCCGACGAACCGCTGAAGCTGGCCGTGTACGAACGCCTGTGCGACCAGCGGCGCAAGGAGGCCGAAGAAAGATTCCTGACGGCCGCCGAGCGCGCGGGGCGCAGCGTCGAGTGGCAGGCGCCGGCCGGCGACGCAACTGCCGCCGCGATTCTGCACGCGCGCCACGCCGACCTGCTGATCCTCGGCCAGGAAGACCCGGACGATCGCATGACCTACGTCGCGCGCCATTTCGTCGAGGATATCGTGATGGGCAGCGGCCGTCCGGCGATCGTCGTGCCCTACGCGGGCGACGTGCGAACGATCGGCGAGAACGTGCTGATCGGCTGGGACGGCGGGCGCGAGGCCGCCCGCGTGATGGCCGACGCGCTGCCGCTGCTGGCCCGCGCGCGCTTCGTCAACGTCGAGACGGTCGTGCACGGCCAACCCGATCCGGACAAGACGCCGCCGGGCGTCGACGTCGCCGCGTATCTCGAGCGGCATGGCGTGCGCGCGTCGTTCTCGACGACGCCGCGCGACCGGTTGGTCGGCGTCGGCGCGACGCTGCTGAACCGGGTGACCGACCTGCATGCCGATCTGCTGGTAATGGGCCTGTACAGCCATGCGCGCATGCACGAACGCGTGCTGGGCGGTGCGACGCGCACCGTCCTCGAGACGATGACGGTGCCGGTGCTGCTGTCGCACTGACGCCGCACGCATGACGAAGGGGCAGCCGCCTGCGGTTGCCCTCTTCCGTCACAACACGGCCGCGCACGCGCCCCGCCCCTCCCGCACGACCAGCACCGGCCGGTCGGCGGTGCGCACCAGCGATTCGGCGACGCTGCCGAGCACCGCGCGGCGCATGCCGCGGCGCCCGTGCGTGCCCATCACGATCAAGTCCGCGTCGCATTCCGCAGCAGCGCGCGCCAGCACGGACGACACCGCGTCGCCGCACGCGTCGATCGTGTGCGCGATGCCGCGCACGCCGCACAGGCGAAACGCGGCCTCTGCATCCGCCACCGCGATCGCGGCCCTGTCCGCATCCAGCCACGCCGGATCGCGCGGGTCGAGATAGCCGCGGTCGACGTCCGTCAGTCGTGGCGCGTCCGAGACCACGCACACGGCGACGATCAGGCCGCCTGAATGGCGGGCGAGCGCGATCGCCTCGTCGAGCGCGAGCCGCGCACCGCGGCTGCCGTCCAGTGCTGCGAAGATCCGTGCGTACATGACGCCTCCCTGTCGTTGCCCGGCATCGACCGGCTTGCCGAACCAGTCTGGGGCCGGCCGACGCGATCCGGTTGATGCCGGTCAAGCCCACGCGACGGCGGCAGTCCGCATCGATCCCGATTGGCGAACGCCGGCGACCGGCGCACAATTTCGGAGCATCGACGAACCGGACCCCCGTGCCGATCCGGCCCCGACGACGATGGACATCGTCCGGTCATCGGCGTCGGCCACCATCGAACGATCGAGCGCGCCGGTCCGCGACGATGATCGACGCATGCCGCCGCGTGGCCCGCGCCACGTGATCCGGCAAGGAAGGGATTGCCATGATCCGGGTACTCATTGCCGACGACCACGCCCTCGTCCGGGACGGTCTGCGGCACATCCTGCAGAATGCCAGCGGCTTCGAGGTCGCCGGTGAAGCGTGCGACAGCACGTCCACGATCGCGCGCGTGCGGGATACCCCCGCGAACGTGCTGGTGCTCGACCTGTCGATGCCCGGCCGCAACGGCGTCGAACTCATCAGGCAGATCAAGGACGAGAAGCCGGCATTGCAGATCCTCGTGCTGACGATGCACGCCGAGCAGCAATACGCGGTGCGCGCGTTCCGCGCCGGCGCATCCGGCTACATGACCAAGGAGAGCGCGAGCGCCGAGCTGATCGCGGCGCTGACCAAGATCGCGGCGGGCGGCGTCTACGTCAGCCTGACCATGGCCGAGCAGTTCGCACAAAGCCTGAACGAGCCGACCGATCTGCTGCCGCACCAGCGGCTGTCCGACCGTGAATTCGACGTGTTCCGGCGCGTCACCATCGGCGAGTCGATCTCCGAAATCGCGGAAGCGCTCTGTGTCAGCGTCAAGACGGTCAGCACCTACAAGACGCGGATTCTCGAGAAGATGCAAATGCCGAACGACACGGCGCTCGTGCGCTATGCGATGCGCCACAAGCTGTTCGACGACCCGGACGAGCTCTGACGGCGGCGCGGGCGCACGACCGGTGCGCCCGCGCGTCGCGCCTGGACAGAATGCCGCACCCGTGTAGGAAACCGCCTACATCACTTCCATGTGACCTACTGCATCTTCAATGGCTGCTGATTTCCTTGACGCCGCGCAACATCCATACTCCAGATCAAGAAAAACAAGCACGCGCGTCGCGGAGCAAAGGCGGCACTCGCCGTCGGGACAGGTCTCCCGGCTCGTCCGGCGCGGTTCTTCACCATGAGTGCGACAACCGTCAGGGCCGCGGGCGCTACCACCCGCGCGATCCCGCCCACGGCGGCTCGTCGCCGTCCTGAACGTACTGGAGCCGATCATGCAGCGCCCTGCCGAAGTTTCGCCGACCACGCCGTTACGCCCGTTCATCCCGCTGCATTCCGTCGACCGGGCGGACCAACCGAAGCGCGCCGCGTCCCGTTGCTCGACGTGCGCGTTGCGGACCGTCTGCATGCCGGCCGACCTTTCTCCTGACGAATTCGCGCGCGTCGACGCGATGATCTGCACGACGCGGCACGTCAGGCGCGGCGAAACGCTGTTTCGCGCGGGGGATGCGTTCAACAGCATCTACGCAGTCCGAACCGGATCGTTCAAGACCATCGTGATGCATCGCGACGGCGACGAGCAGATCACCGGCTTCCAGATCGTCGGCGAATCGCTCGGGCTCGACGGCGTGCACACCGGGCACCACAACGGCGATGCGATCGCGCTCGAGGACAGCACCGTCTGCATCATTCCGTTCGGCCAGCTCGAGCAGATGTGCCGCGAAGTCCGGCCGATGCAGCATCACGTGTACCAGATGATGAGCGGCGAAATCGTGCGCGAATCCGCGCTGATGCTGCTGCTCGGCACGATGACCGCCGAACAGCGCGTGGCCGCGTTCCTGCTGAACCTGTCCACGCGCTTCAAGGCGCGCGGCTACTCAGCCGCCGAATTCGTGCTGCGGATGACGCGCGACGAGATCGGCGAATATCTCGGGATGAAGCTCGAAACGGTCAGCCGCATGATGTCGAAGTTCCAGCACAAGGGGCTCGTCGCCGCGCAAGGCAAGCAGATCCGCATCGTCGACCCGGAAGGCCTCGGGCGAATCTGACCTCGCTGCGGGCCACGCGCGCGGCCCGCGCATCAGCCGCGCACGGCGAGTACCGCCGCCCCGGACAAACGCCCTGCGCGCAGATCGTCGAGCGCGCGGTTCGCATCGGTCAGCGCGTAGCGCACGGCCTCGACCCGCAGCGGCATCGCCTCGGCGACCCGCATGAATTCGACCGCGTCCGCACGTGTCAGGTTGGCGACCGACACGATGCGGCGCTCGCCCCACAGCCACGCGTACGGAAAGCCCGGGATATCGCTCATGTGAATGCCGCCGCACACGACGGTCCCGCCTTTGTCGACGGCGCGGAGCGCGGCCGGCACCAGGGCGCCCACCGGCGCGAAGATCAGCGCGGCGTCGAGCGCCTCGGGCGGCGCTTCGTCGCTGCCGCCGGCCCACGCGGCACCGAGCGAACGCGCCAGCTGCTGCGCCACGGTATCGCCGGGCTTCGTCAGCGCAAACACCTTGCGCCCCTCCGCATGCGCGACCTGCGCGACGAGATGCGCCGCCGCGCCGAAGCCGTAGATGCCGATGCGGCGCGCATCGCCCGCCATGCGCAAGGTTCGATAGCCGATCAGGCCCGCGCACAGCAGCGGCGCGGCTTCGAGATCGGTGTAGCGCCGCGGCAGATGCACGCAATAGCGGTGGTCGGCGACGGTGCGCTCCGCGTAGCCGCCGTCGATCGTATAGCCGGTGAATCCCGGGCTGTCGCACAGATTCTCGCGGCCGGCCGCGCAGTACGCGCAATGGCCGCAGGTCGAGCCGAGCCATGGCACACCGACGCGCTCGCCCACCGCGAAGCCCGTCACGCCCGCGCCGAGCGCGCGCACCGTGCCGACGATTTCGTGCCCCGGGATCAGCGGCAGTTTCGGATGCGCGAGCTCGCCGTCGACGACGTGGAGATCCGTCCGGCAGACGCCGCATGCGTGTACGTCGATCAGCAACTGGCCCGCCGCCGGCAACGGGTCCGGCACGCGCGCCTCGCGCAAATGCGGTGTCGTGCCGTCAAACATCATCGCAAGCATGCTCGCCTCCTCGCGCGCGCCGGTGCGTGCGCTTCACCTCTCCACGCTAGTCGCTGCGCGTCGCGAACGCACGGCCCGGTGACGCGCGCTTGATGTGGGTCAACGGCGGACGGGCGGTTGCTGACACGATGAAGTGGCATCACGCCCGACGTGTGGCGACCAGGAGATGATCGAATGGTATCCGTTCCCCCACTAGCCGCAAGCGCCCACCCTGAAGCGCATCTGAGGTCGCTGCTGGCCTACGCGGTGCTGGCCCCGTCCAGCCACAATTCGCAGCCGTGGCGGTTCATCGTCGACGGCCCCACGATCGCGGTCTGCGCGGATCGTGTGCGCGCATTGCCCGTCATCGATCCGTTCGATCGCGAGCTGATCATCAGCTGCGGCGCGGCCCTGCTCAACCTGCGCGTCGCGCTCGATCACGCCGGGCTCGCCCACACGATCAGCACGTTTCCGTCCGACATCGATCCCGATCTGCTCGCGCTGGTCCGGGTGTGCGACGACGGCTATTCCGACGCGTCGCTCGGCGCGCTGTTCGATGCGATTCCGGAGCGCGTCACGACGCGCGCGCCGTTCGACTCGACGGCCGTGCCGGACGACCTTCAGCAGGCGCTGATCGCGGCCGGCGTCGCGGAAGGCGCGGAGATCACCTGCGTCGACTCGATCGCGCACCGCGCACGGGTGGCCGAGCTGGTCGCGGAGGCCGATCAGCACCAGTTCGCCGACCCGCGCTTCAGGCGCGAACTGGCGAGCTGGATCGATCCGCGCCGGCACGCCGACGGCATGCCGGCGTTCGCGGCCGGCGTGCCGACGCTGCTGGATTTCGCGGCGCCCGTCGTGACGATGGCGGTGCGGACCTTCGATCTCGGCAACGGGTTGGCCGCGCTGCATCACCAGCTCGTCGGCGCATCGCCGCTGGTCGTCTGCATCTCGACCGTGCGCGACGATCGCGACGCGTGGCTCGCCGCCGGACAGGCGCTGGAGCGCGTCCTGCTCGTCGCGACGCGTGCGGGCTATACCGCGTCGTACCTGAACCAGCCGATCGAGACGGCCGGGCTGCGCGCCCACCTGCGTCACATGCTCGGGCTGCACGGCGAGCCGCAGTTGCTGCTGCGGGTCGGGCGCGGCCCGCATACGCCGCACTCGCCGCGCCGCCCGCTCGACGAAGTCGTTTCGTGAGCGCGCCCGGCGGCGCTGCCTTTCCGATCCGGACGAGGAAATATCATGAGCTTTCTGCGTTACGCCGCCTTCTGCGTGACCGTCACGGCGGCGCACCTTGCCGCCGCGCAAACGGCCGTGCCCGAGCCGACCGATCTCGTCAATGCGCAGCACTGCATGTTCTGCCATACGTCCGACATGACGTTCCTCGGGCCGTCGTTCCACGACATCGCGCAGCGCTACCGCGGCGATCCGGCGGCCGCGCCTGAACTGGAACGCAAGCTGCGCGCCGGCGGCCACGTGCACTGGGGCGACACGCCGATGCCGTCCGCCGAGGATCGCGGCGGCCCGCTGTCCGCCGACGACGCGCACCAGCTGGTGCAGTGGGTGCTCAGCCAGTAACCGGCCCGCCAGCCAGCCGCTCATGTCGACCGTCGTCAAACGCGTTCCCGCCGGTATCGCTCGTCGAGGCGGAGTGCGCCGCCGTACCGCCGCCGGCCTGACGGCGGGGGACACGCGCGGCAAACGCGCACGCACGCGGCCCGATGCGATCGTCGGCGACGACCGCGACCAGCGCATCCCGCATCGCGCGCCGCGTCTCGCCAACCGCCCGAACCGCACGCCCGCCGACGACGATGCCACCGTCCTGCAGCGCACGGGCATGCGCGGCATCCGGCTGCAACTCGACTACTGGAAGGCGGAGGAACGCCTGCAGAACGAACGCATCGGCCATGCCGTCGTGATCTACGGCAGCACGCGCATCGTTGCCCCGGCCGTCGCGAACGCGCGGCTGAACGAGGCCAATCGCCTGCTGGCAGCGCGTCCGCACGATGCGGGCCGGCGTCACGCCGTCGCGGCGGCGAGCCGGCTCGTCGAGCACAGCGTGTATTACCGCGTCGCGCGCGAATTCGGGCGCATCGTCGGCCACGCCGACCGGTGCACGCGCGCCGCGCGGCTCGCCGTCGTCACCGGCGGCGGCCCCGGCATCATGGAGGCCGCGAATCGCGGCGCATACGAGCGCGGCGCGCCGAGCATCGGCTTCAACATCGAGCTGCCGCGCGAACAGGCGCCGAATCCGTACATCACGCCCGGTCTCTGCTTCCGGTTTCACTATTTCGCGATCCGCAAGCTGCACCTGCTCGAACGCGCGAAGGCGGCGGTATTCTTCCCCGGCGGCTACGGCACGTTCGACGAGCTGTTCGAAGTCCTGACGCTGCTGCAGACGCGCAAGATCCCGCCGCTGCCGGTCATCCTCGTCGGCGAAGCGTACTGGCGCCGCGCGGTGGACCTGGCCTTCCTCGCGGACGAAGGGATGATCGACCGCCGCGATCTCGACCTGTTCACGTACTGCGAATCCGCTCCCGACATCTGGCGCGCGATCGGCGACTGGTATGCGCGGCGGCGCACCCGTCGCTCGCGCCGCGCCGCCGCACGCCGCCCGTGATCGCGGTCTGACGGTCAGGCCGGTCGATGCACACGCGATGCGGCATCGACTGCATCGGATGACGAACGAAACATCGCCACTCAGGCAACGCGTTCACGACCGCCGCGGCTTCAGACCGTGAACATGTTCGACTTCCTCATCTCGACCCACGTCATCCCGGCGCGCAGCCCGTCGATCGCGGCTTCGCGCTCGGTGTCGTGGGTCCGGCTGTGCGCGAACGTACGCTCGCACGCGCCGTCCGCCGACACCAGCGTCACGTGGATCCTGCAACGGTAGCCGCCCGTTCCGGCGGCGATCGTCTCGACCGCCACCGACCAGTCCGCATCGTGTACCTCGCCTGACAGTGTCATTTGACTCCCCCTTCCGCGCGGATTGCGCATCCGGTCGCCGCTTGCCGGCGTTACTCGACGACCAGGTCGTCGACGACGGCGCGCACGCCGCGCGCCGACCATGCCGCCCCGCGTACGGCCTTGCGCTCGGAGAACGAGCCGACCTTGCCGGACAGCCGCACCGTGCCGTCGCGCACCTCGATCGCGATGTGCTTCGCCTCGCGCTCCGCATGGCGCATGATCGCGCGCTTGATGTTGCCGCCGATGTCGGCCGAGCCGATCGCCCCCTGCACCGCGATATGGTCGGTCACGCCGGTCACGCTGCGCATCTGCGAGATCGCCCGCACGGCCAGATGGCTCTGATAGGCCCATTCGACCCTGCCGGACAGCGTGATCCAGCCGTGTTCGACCTGCACCTTCACCGCGTCGTCGTGCAACCCGACCGTCCAGTGCAGCACCGAACGCACCGCGTTCGCGATGTCCTCGTCGGTGCGGACGTCGTCGTCCGGCAGATGCACGGTCATGTCGACGACGAGCGCCTTGACGCCGGCCACGCGGTTCGCCGCCCGCTCGATCGCCAGTTTCTCCGCATAGCTCGGCGGATGACCCGAGAGCGTCACGATCCGGTCGACGACCTCGACACCGATACGTGTCGCGTCGATCGCCGGGTCGGATTCCAGTTCGTCCTGAACGTCCTGCTTCAACTGCTTGTCGGTCTTCATCGCCTGCACTCCCGTGAGCCGCGGCGCGCCTGTGCGCCGCACGTCTCCAGATTTGCACACGCGCGGCGAGGGAGCGCTGACGCAGGTCAACGGACGCCGCCCGACGCGCAGACGGAGCGCGCCCGCGCCGGCGGCACCGGATCGAATGCGCAGGCGTTCGCGCGACCGCCTCAATGAAACGGCGCGCGGATCGCGCCGCGCGCCGATAGCTCCGTTCGGACGACGCGTGCCCGCATCGCCCGCTGCCGGCCGTCCGATCAGCTGATGGCCAGTTTCTTCTGTGCGACCGGCGCCTTCTTCGGCAGCGTCAGCGACAGCACGCCGTCCTGGTAAGTCGCCGTTGCGTTCGCGTCGTCGATCTCGCCCGACAGCGAGAACGAACGGCTGATCGCGCCGCTGTAGCGCTCGCGGCGGATCACGCGTTCGCCCTCCTTCTGTTCCTGGTTGCGCTCGACTTTCGCGTGGATCGAGACGGTGCTGCCCGTCACCTGGACGTCGATGTCGTCCTTGGCGACGCCCGGCAGTTCCGCGTTGACCTGGTACGCCTTGTCGCTTTCCGTCACGTCGATCTTCATCGAGGCCAGGTCGGGCTCGTCCGTCAGCGTCATCCCGCGCAGCGGCCTGAACAGCCCCTGAAACAGGTCGGCGACGGGTTCGATCGCAAACGGATCGTAACGCGTGACATTGCTCATGGTTCGTACTCCTTCAACGATAGACAGGCGGGCCGCGCGTTCGTCCCGCCCGCGCGACGCCATGACGAAGACCGGATTGGCGCGGCACCGTGTGCCGCGCAACGGACGAACGATCATCAGGATTCCAGCGTAACTGCCCGTATCGGCACGCGCTTGATGCGCGTCAACGGCCGCGGGCGCTCACGTGCAGAACCGGAAATAGCCGCTGTGGAGCAGGATCGGCCGGCCGCCCATCTCCTCGAGCAGGCAGCGTGCGGCGCGCTCGATCGCGGGACGGTGGCGGGCGAACGCCTCCACCAGATCCTGTTCGCGCGGCGACGCCGCGCGGAAGTGATCCTCCAGCGCCGCAGCGGTGATCGCGCAATGCACGCGGCGGCCTTCGACCAGCGCCGGAAAGGTCAGCGCCGGATCCAGGCCGCAATACGTCGGATGTTCGGAAGGAAAGGAAATATGCATGATGGGCACCTCGGCAGGTTGCGCACGGGCAGGCGCCGGCTGGCGGCGCCCCGTGCATGGCGGCCCTAAGCTGCCGCCGCGGCCGGTGCGGCGTCGCTGCCGCGCACGAGCAGGACCGGGCAGCTCGATCCGCGCAGGAACCGTTCGGCGACGCTGCCGAGGAACAGCCGTCGGACCCCGCGCCGCCCGTGGGTGCCGACCACCGCGAGATCGATCGACCGCTCGACGACGTAGCGCTGCAGCCGTTCGGCGACACTCTCGCCGATCTCGGTCTCCAGGAGTTCCGTCTCGCCATTGACTGTCGCGTGCGCGATGGTTCGTTCCACGTGTCGCAGGACCGACGCGCCATCGCGCCGGATCTCGTCCAGCAATGCATCCGGGTCCATCCGTCCGCCGAACGTGATCATCAGCGACTTGTCGACGACGAAAACGGCGAACAGGCGCGCACCGTGCGAGCGCGCCACCTTCAGGCCCTCGTCGAGCGCGCGTTGCGATGAAGGGCTACCGTCCACGGCGACCATGATGTTCGTATACATACCGACCTCGCTGGATGAACCGATGCGCCGGCGGCGTTCGGCCTGGTTTTCATCATCGGCGTTCGCCGGAAGCAGGCGTTGACGGAGGTCAACGGTTCGAAATCATGCGGAAACCGGCACGCGAGTGGGCGCGCGACGCCGGATCATCGCGGCACGACGGGCGCCGTCGGCGCGTCCGACGAACGCGCGGGGTTCCCGTACGATCGGAAGCCCCGCTCGATGTCGAGGATCTTCGTCGCGCACGCGTCGTACCGCCAGCCCGGGCCGCCGTCGCTGTCGTACATGCCCTTGCACATCGCCTTGAGCCGGATGACCGACGCGCCGCCCGACGTCGTACGGGAGGCCCACAGATACACTTCTCCGGCCAGAAACGGCGCCGCCGTTTCGATCGTCTCCGCATCGGCGCGCGTGATCCGGGTCGACGAATGCGCTTCGACGTAGCGGCGTGCGAAGTGCCATGCACGGTCGCATTCGGCACGCGTCGAACACTGCAGCACCGCGGCCTGGCGCGTCGCGAACAACTGCGTTTCCGTCGCGCGGAAGGCCGCGTTCCGTTCCGCGCCGGCGCACGCGCTCAATGCAAGCACCACGCCGAGCGCCCATAACCGTTGGTTCATCACCCTGCCCCGCAACGCATCGCGTTCCGCCCGCCAGTGGGCGGCATGAACACGCCCGGCGCGAGTCCGGCCCCGTCGTCGCCGCCATCCCGCATGCGGTGCGCAGTCGCGTGCGGCATCGCGCGAGCGTTCGACTCGACTGTATGGCTTGCATGAGGAATGGGGTTGACCTGCGTCAATGGCCGGCCCGGGCGATGCGGGCCGCGAACCGGCATGCCGTCGATGCCGCACCGACGCCTGCGCGCACGCCCCCGTCCGTGCGCGCAGTCGCGATGCCCGTGTCGTCAGCGCGGCCGGTGCGATCGCACGCGGCGACGCGCGCCGCCGTTCACTCGAACCGGCACGCCGCGCGCGGCAGCGCCGCCAGCGTGTCGCTCGACAGTTTCAGAATGCCGTCGAAATTGGCCTGGTTGTCCGCCGGGCAGAACGCCGCGAGCGTCATGCCGTCCGGGCGCGTGTACTCGACATTGAACACGGCCTTGTTCAGCGCGACGAAGCTCGCGTAGTCGCCGCACTCGTGGAACCTGTTGCATTGCTCGTTGAGCGCCCAGTCGGCCACTTTCGCCATCGCGGCGGCGATACCCGAACCGTTCTTGAGGCCCATCGACATCCCGCGATCGTGCGCGGCGGCGATCAACGCCGTGTTGTACCGCAGCTGATCGTCGCGCGTCAGCGGAAAGCCGGTTTCCTGGCGATAGCTGTCGTCGAGGTCCGGCTCGATGCCGTCGCAGCCCTTTTTCTTCGCCTGGTCGAGCCGCGCCAGCATCAGCGGCATCAGGATCGTGGTCTGGCGAATGTCCAGCCAGCGTTCGTGATCCTCGTATCCCTCGACGGGATTGCCGAGCACGCTGTCCGGAAACTTGCCGGCGTCGCCACGCGTGTCCTCGCGCCCGCCCACCTCCATGTAGCAGACGACATAGATGCCCTTCGCCTTCAGGCGCTGGATCGTGCCGGCATCGGTCAGCTCCATGTCGACATCGAACATCTTGCGCGGGTTGTTCACGCCGTCCAGCACCGTCTCGTTGATCCGGTTGCCGTCGATCTGCCATTGCCAGCTCGTGCCCGGCACGAGCGGTTTCCACGTTGTGGTCTGCGATGCGCGCACGGAGGTGGCCGCGAATGCGCTGCCGGGCGCGGACGAATCCGAGTCGCCGCCGCACGCCGCGAGCAGCAGCATCAGCACGAATGACGCGAGCGATCTGGAGGACATGGCGAATCCTTTGCCTGTTGGGCGGCTTGTCAGGATGCGAGGGAGATACGTGCAGCGGAACGCGGGCGATGCCTCTGCCGATACTGCGATGGTGCGCGAATGCGCGAGGTACGTGCGGATGGTAGGCGGGAACACTGCGCCCATCTGTTCCGATTTGTCGATTTTTGTGGGCCTGGTGGGCGCCGGCAAGCCGTCAACTTCGTGATGGTCGAGCACCGCCGATGCGTGGCGACCGCAACCGGCAAAAATCGAAGTTTTTACATTGAACACCGTTATCGCATCAAAAGAAAAAATAAAACATCTTTGTTTTCCAAAACCAAAAAATGGAACCGATGTCACGATATTTTTGTTTACATCAATTCAATCACTCCAATTAATTATTCAATTTACGAAGGTAATTCTCGGATACCACATTCATCTCGTCAATCCAGTTTATGACGACGCGATACACTCTCAGCGAGCCCCGCCACACAAGCCGACACCAGCCATTCTCTTCATGACGTCGCGCTCATTTTCGACAACCATCACCCTCATCATTCAAATGAAATCAACAATGAATAAATCGCTTGAATTTGTTTGACAATCAAACGTAAGGATAATTAAAGTCGTCGCCGACGATGCGCGGGTCGCCTCCCGATTCGCGCAACCATCCACCCTCACCAGGGCAAGCAAGGCGATGAATTCAAATGATGGCAGCACCGCAGGCGGGAACCGCGTCGAGCCCAACGGCGCCCGCCACCGGCCACTCCGGATACGCCGCGGAACGGTGTCGGACACATCGGGAATCTGCGCGCTGTTCGAACGGGAATACGGCGACTCGTCGCACCCCTGTCTCGATGCAGGCTACGTGAGGCGCGCCGTCTCGAACAAATCGGAACTGTGGTTCGTCGCCGAAGAGGAGACGCACGCGACGATCGGTTGCATGAGCGTCAGCTACAACGCGCAGAATCGCTCGTGGGAATACGGCCGCGCGATGATTTCGCGGCACCATCGTCATCTGGGCGTCCTGTCGGCGCTGATGCAATCCGCGATCGACACGCTGCCGGCCGCGGATCACGACCTGGCGTTCGCGATTGCCCGCACCGATATCGCGCTGCGTGCGTTGCTGCGTCATCTCGACGGCGTCGTGGTCGGACACGACGGGTCACCCGACAGCGCGCACGGCGTGCGTGAACATCACGTCATCGCGCTCGAGACATTCCGCTCGCCGCGCTTCAAACATTGCCTGCCGCTCTCGCCGATCTTCCGCGAATCCGACGTTCTGCGCAGCGCGATCTTCGAACCGCTCGGTGTCGCCGGAACGCCCGCACCGTATCCCGATACCTGTTTCTGGGGGCATGGGTACGAGTGCGCGGACGACTTCACGTTTCGTGTCGACGAGCGGGCCGATGCGATCTATCTCTGCCAGCATGCCGGCGGCCCGTACATGACCGAGCGCGACGTCACGGCCGATCTGCTGCGTTTCCTGAAACGGCGCGGCACGACGACCTATGTCGGCGCGATCGTGCTCGCCGACAAGCTGACCCTGGTCAAGGCGATGCTCGACGCCGGATTCCGCATCACGGCCTATTTGCCGGCGTGGCACTGGAGCCGCGGCGCGCGCTACGACTGCCTGCTGCTCGCCCGGCGGGACCACGGCTTCGCGAGCAAGAACGGACTCGACGCACACATCGACGTGCTCGATGCCGCCTACCGCGAGATCGGCCAACGCATCCTGTCCACCTGACATCCGCGCCGGCCACGCGCCGCGCTCCCCATCAATCCACTCAATCGAGGTAGCACATGACCCAAGACGAATGGCGCTCGGTCAAGGCGACATTGCCGAACGGACCCACGGGACACCTGACGCTCGCGCTCGGGTGCGCCGATGTCGCATTGCTTGCCGCTGCATGGGTGCTCTGGCTCGCCGGCGGGCCCGGACGCATCGCCGCGCTCGTCCTCGCCATGCTCGCGCTGATTCACCTCTATCTGATCATGCACGAGGCACTGCACAACGCCGCATCGCGTTCGCGCGCGTGCAACGAGGCCATCGGCCATCTCTGCGGATGGATCATCGGGTTGCCGTACCTGCCGCGGCGCAGATCGCACCTGGGCCATCACGCGTGGACCGCGCACCCGACACGGGATCCGGAGAACCGCAAGATGATCCAGAAGTTTTCCGTGATGACGGAAAGCGGCGCGCGTACGCTCGAATTCATCTGGCGGCACTGGATCCCGATGATGGCGTTCAATCATTTCCTCAGCCACTGGATCGCACCGTTCCTGCACCGCGACACGCCCGCGCATCGCGCGAAATCGAATAGCGAGATCGCGTTCGGCGCGCTCTACCTGGCCGGTTACGCGGCGGTCGGCGCGCTGGCGTATCGTGCGGGCGTGCTCGGCAGCCTCATCGCGTTCTCGACGATCCTGTGGGTCGTGTTGCTGATGGCCGTCGAACTGCTCAACCTTCCGCATCACGCCGAGATCCCGCTGCTGGCCGACGACGCGGCACGCCCGCCGCTCTGGGAGCAGGACGTGGTATCGCACAGCTGCGCCAACGTTCCGCTCTGGTCACGCTGGGTGATCCTGAATTTCAACCTTCACGTCGCCCATCATGCGTACCCCTGGTTGCCGTGGTACGACCTGCCGCGCGCACAACGTCTGCTCGATGCCGTCTCGACGGCCGAGGCACCGCGCCAGACCCACGAGTGGGCATTCGCCGTGACCAAGCGACGCCGGCCGCTGCTCGAACTGATGGGGCACTTCTTCGACAAGCGTGGCGCGTCGTCCCAGGGCGGACGCTGACGCGCCGCCCCGGCGAGCGTATCCGCCGAGTGCCGGCGGCCCGGCTCTCGACACCGGCGATGCCTCCGGTTGCCGGTCGCGGCAATCGGAGACCATGGGAAACGTCGTCGCAATGATGCTGATGCAGACGGCCCGCATGGTCTCCTCCGCTGTGGGGCTTCGTTCACCGGCCGGACGACAGGCGGTTGGCAAACCGGTTCGCATAACCAAGCGTACCGACACCGCCGATCGAATTGCACGTCGACGAGGCGGCGCCGGGCGGACAATCGACGTCGCGGTCGAACGACCAGAAGTGGACACCCGCGAGACCGTTCTGTTTCGCGAACTGCGCGACGGTGTCCGCGTCCGCCGGCGTAAAGGTTTCGCCGACCACATCGTTGCCGCCGATCATCGGCGTCAGCTCGATCTGGTTGTACGGCACGCCCCAGTGATCGTGCAGGTTCATCGCCGCCTGGATCGCCGACTGTCCCATCTGGCAGGTGCCGTTCGCGACCACGCAGTTCCCCGCGCTAGCCGACCCGTAGTCCATCGTCATCAGGTCGATGGTGTAGTTCTTCAGGCCAGCCGCCTGGATCGCCTGCATGACCCAGTCACCGTAGATGTTGAAGCTGTCGGGGGCGCTGGCACCCCACGAGCTGGCCGTGGTCGCGCCTTGCTGGGAAGGGGCCAGCGTCGCAAGCGTAAAGCTGAAGCGCAGGCCGGGATATTTCTGCTGGGCGACAGCCACGCGCTGGACGAGATCGTTGATCACCTGTTGCGTCTGCCCGCCCTCGATATCGAAATCGATCCCGATCAGGTTGCTCGATGCATAACGATCGATGAAGGCCGCCATCCCCGCATCCGTCCCGCACGTGAACATGCCGGCCGCGCCGCCGGTCGAAATCACGTAATTCACGTTGGCCGCGGTGAACAGCGGCACATTGGCTGCCGCCATCGCGCCGCCGTCGACGCCCGCCCAGTTCTCGCTGCCGCATTCACCGGTCGCGAACGCGAGCGTCAGCGTACGGACACCGGTTGGCAGCACCGACAGCACCGGGCTCAGCTGACCCGTGACGTTCGTCGAGATGACGTTGGTGTTCCAGTTCATCGAAATCGTCGCGTCCTTGTACGGGCTATAGACGAATGCCGGCGCCGTGCCGGTAACCGTCCCGCCCGCCGTAGCAGCGCCGGTGCCGGCGCCTAACAACGACCCTGCCAGCAGAAGCGCCAGCGCGCCCTTCAAGGTCGATCGCCGCATGATTCCGGTTGGCTGGTTGCGCTTCATTTTCATACCCTCGATTCCGGCCTGGCTCATGATTTCCCCTTTCGATTGACAACGCTCCGCCCAGGTCGAGTTCAAAAGAAATCAACCTGACAAAATTGCCACTTGAAGACAAATTCCGATATTGATTCCGTCTTTATCTCAACGACGTAAAACAATTCGACGGACGATGTAGTGATCCTTCAGTTCAGCGCCAGCACTTCGATTTGTTATACTACATAATCATCGGGCATCAACCCTGGAATCGATTATTTCCATCCATATCGAAACCCGAAATATTCACGCGATCGCATCGCCCTATTGCAATTGTCGCGATGCGATCATTCAAACGGGTAGCTCGCAGCCATCCGACTGATTGTTCAAATCGATGAAATTCAGGCGATGCGATCCGGTCGTACGACGGCGTCGCGCGGGTGGGCGGAGGGGCAATGATGGGGCTGCTTCGGCAAGCCGAGCGGGACACGGCCCGGTCGGTTGACGAGCGCATCCGCGCGCTTGAGCGGTGTTCTTCCGTTCATGACGCCCGGGCATCGCCGGGCGTGTCATGTCGCCGCCGTATCAGAACGGGCTGCGTGTCGTATCGCCGTTGGTGAACGTCGCGTCGACGACCTGATAGAACGCCATCGCCGTATCCGCGACTTCCCACACCGCGAGGATGACGTGGTAACCGCTACGCACCGGCAACCGGCATTGATGAATGGTCGGCTGCTGGGGCACCAGGTTCGCGTTCGGATCCCAGTAAGGCTGGCCGGGATTCTGGATCGTGCAGAACGGCGTGGGCTCGAACTGCGCGCGCGTCAGCTTTTGCGACGGGTTCCAGTCGGCGCGAGTAATGAAGTAGTTCCAGCGACGCGTCTTGTGCACGGCGCTGAATTCCCATTTGAAATTCTGCAACGCACCCGGCCGCAGCGGGATCTTCTGCCAGCGGCTCGGCGACTGCTCGTTCAGCACGGGCAGCGGGCCGTTCGTGCTGGCGCCGGCGATTTCGCCGTCCGGCGGCGGTGCGGCATTCTTCGCGTCGGCCGGCGCGAACGGATCGGACAGGCCGCTTTGCGTCGCGGGGAAGAACTTGCCGTTCTCCATCGCGTTCGCGTGCCAGGCGTCGACATGACAGTTCGGATTCTGCCCTTGCGTGCACAGCACGATACGCGAAGGCGGTTCGGTCAAACGGCCGTGCGCGTGAGCACCGGCCGCGGCGACCAGCAGTGCCAGGCCGGTCAACGAGCGTGGCATCACGGAAGCAACGTATCTGCGGATGATCTTGTTCATGGGCCCTCATGACATCGATGTCGGAACGGATAGATGCGTGACGGGCCTGCCGCAGGATCCCCGGCAGGGCGTTCCTGTCGACACGGCGTCGCGCACACTGATCGGCAAAAGCGGCCACCCGATGAAACCGCGGCACGCGATGATGAATCGCCGCGTTTTCTGACAAATCACTTTCACCGAACCGAACCTTATCCGCAAAAACCGGAAAAATAAACGTTCCGTATTGATCGTTTTTTAATTTTGATCAAACGTCCGATTCGTTTTGAATTTCAGCCGGTTTTGTCTCGACTTTAATTGCGCGACATTGAATAAACCGCCCATTCATTAAAACACCGTTATCGATCATTCGGCAGGCGGCTTTACGCACTCGACTTGCCCTGCGTGGTTCGTCGCTGCTTCGACCGATGAAAGAATCGTGACCAGTGGAAGAATTCGATGGAAACCGGCGGGCCGCCCGCTTCCCCCAAGCCCTGAATGCTTCAAGCAGCCAATCCCGTCGATGCCGCAACCGTGAGCTCCCGGTTGAACTGCGTCATGCAGTTCAGGTCGAGCGCGCGAATCTGCTCGGTCATGAAGTCGACGAAGATGCGGATGCGCGTCGGCAGGTGTTGCCGGCTCAGATAGCAAATGTAGTGGCCGCGATCTTCCGGCACATGCTTCGCCAGCGCGACGACGAGCGCCTTCGATGCGAGATGGTCGCGGATCTGGTAGCCCGCCAACTGTGCAATGCCCGCGCCGTTCAACACTGCGCGCAGTACCAGGTCCGTGTCGTTGAACGTGAGGCGCGAGGTCGGCAGGTACTTCTGCGGGCGGCCGTCGACATTGAACTCCCATTCGAACAGGCGTCCGCTCGCGAACCTGAAATTGATGCACGTGTGCCGGTCGAGGTCTTCCAGGCGCTGCGGAAGCCCGTGCGTCGCCACGTACGACGGCGCCGCGCAGAGCGCCATCTGCATCGGAATCAATTGGCGCGCGATGATGCTGGAATCCTCGATGCGCCCGTTGCGGAACGACACGTCGATCCGCTCGGACACCAGGTCGATCGGCCGGTCGTCGAGCAGCAGGTCGATGTCGATGTCCGGGTACGCGTCCGTGAATTTTGCCAGCAGCGGCGCCACGATCTTCCTGCCGAAGCCCACGGCCGAGCTGATGCGAATGAGGCCGCGCGGCGGCCCCTGCCGCAACTCGAGCATGTCGTTCATGGCTTCCACGATCTGCGCCACGCCCTGATGGCAGTTCTCGTAGAAGCGCCGGCCCTCGCACGTCAGTTCGGTCGTGCGCGTGGTCCGCTGGAACAGCCGCGTGCTCAGTTGCGCCTCGAGCTTCTGGACGTTCCGGCTCACGGCCGGGCGCCCGACGCCGAGCCGTTCGGCGGCCTTGGTGAAGCTGCCCTCGCTCGCCACGGCAACGAATGCCAGGATGCCCGCATAGCTCGCGCCAAAGCTCGCCGACAGGGCAGCGGCACGACCGGCCAGGTCGCGCCGCACGCCGTACTCCGATGGTTCCGAATGATTCATTTCCCGCTGCCCCCATACCAATCATTCCGATTGCCCGCGATCCGCGGGCGCCTGCGAACCGTCACCCGTGCGAACGCGAATCAGCCTCGCGCCAGCCACGCGTCGAGGCCGATGCGGCCGAGTCGCGCATTCCCGAGCGGCACCAGCGAGGTTTCCTCGACGCGCCCGCCGTAGTAGCGAGCGTCGCGGTCGGTCACCACCGCGCGCGGATCGCCGACCGACTTCAGGTAGCGCGCGACGATCTCCGCGAACGGCGCGCGATCCGGGCCCGCGATCTCGACCGTGCCGTTCTGCGGCGCGGCCAGCGCGACCTGCGCGACGAGCGCCGATACGTCTTCCGCGGCGATCGGCTGAAACAGGCCGTCACCGATGCGGACCGTGCCGACTTGCGTGCTGAAATCCGCAATCCCGCCGATGAATTCCATGAATTGCGTCGCGCGCACGATCGTGTACGGCACGCCCGCCGCTTCGATCGCCTGCTCCTGCGCGACCTTGGCCAGGAAATAGCCGTTCTCCGGCATCCGGTCGCAGCCGACGATCGACAGCGCGACGTGATGGCGCACGCCCGCAGCCACTTCGGCCTTGCCGAGATTGCGTGCGGCCGTGCGGAAGAAATCCAGTACCGCCTGCGGCTCCCACGACGGCGCGTTCACCACGTCCACCACGACATCCGCGTCCGTCAATACATCGGCCAGGCCCTCTCCCGTGACGGTATTGACGCCGGTGCTCGGCGAGGCGGCCAGCGCCTGATGACCTGCTTCGGCGAGCAGCGTGACGACACGTGAGCCGATCCGGCCCGAACCACCGATGACAACGATTTTCATCGCACAATCTCCTGACGATTGGATTTGACGGGAATGCGACTGGGCTTGGCGGGTGCCGGATCCGGAGAAGGCGGCCATGTCCGTCGCATCGCGTGACGCAATTGTGGAAGAATCATGTCCTATCCATCAGTGCCAAGAATCGGCGATCGGACTAGTCCAAGCTGGATCCGATCCTGTCCCTGCGTGCGTGACCTGAGAAGCCGTGATGTCCGAGCCCACCCTTCCGCTGACCATCGAAATCGACCGGCAGCACCAGTTGCCGCTTTATCTGCAGATTTGCGAGCGGTTCAGGGCCGCGATCGCCGCCGGCCACCTGCGCCCCGGCGACCGGGTACCCGCGCTGCGCGGCCTGGCGACGCAACTGAACACGGCGCGCGGCACCGTCGAACAGGCCTATACGATCCTGGTCGACGAGGGCTATCTGCAGATGCGCGGCGCGGCAGGCACGTTCGTCTCGCCGTCCCTGCCGCTCTCGCTGACCCGGGCGTCGCCGCCACGCACCGGTACGCCGCCGAACCGGCCCGGCGAACCGGCGAGTCCGCCTCGGGCGTCGACCCCGTCGGCCCCGGCGGCCACGGCGGCCCCGCCGGCCCCGCCCGCCGACCTCCTGCCGCCGCCGCGCCCGCAGCCGATCGCCGTCGCGATGAGCGGCGAGCCGAGCCCGCTGCAACCCGGGCTCCCGGCGCTCGACGCGTTTCCGCGCAAGGTCTGGCACCGGCTCGTGTCGTTGCGCGCGCGCAGCGGCGAACGTGCGCTGCTCGGCTATCCGAATCCGGCCGGCTACCGGCCGCTGCGCGAACACATCGCCACCTATCTGACGCTGTCGCGCGGCGTGACCTGCGTGCCGGACCAGGTCTTCGTCACCGGCGGCTACCGCGCCACGCTGGAACTCATGCTGCGCAGCCTCGCACGGGCGAACGACCGCGTGTGGTTCGAGGATCCCGGCTATCTGCTCGCCCGCGGCTTCCTGTCCGAGACCGGCGTGCAGCTCGTCCCCGTGCCGGTGGACGACGAAGGGATCGACGTCGCGCGCGGCATGCAGCTGGACCCGCAAGCCCGCTTCGCGCTGGTGACGCCGTCGCATCAGAGCCCGCTCGGGCATACGCTGTCGCTGTCCCGCCGCATCGCACTGCTGGACTGGGCCGCCAGGACGTCGGGGTGGATCGTCGAGGACGACTACGACAGCGAGTTTCGTTATCTCGGCCGCCCGCTGCCGGCGCTGAAGAGCCTTGACCGACGCGATCACGTGATCTATTGCAGCACCTTCAGCAAGGCGATGTATCCCGGCCTGCGGCTCGCCTACGCGGTCGTGCCCGAGCGCGCGGTAGAGCGCGTCGAGCGCGTGGCGTGCAGCATGAATGCCGGTTCGCCGCCCCTCCTGCAGGCCGCCCTCGCCGACTTCATCGAGCAGGGTCACTTCGCGCGGCACCTGAAGCGGATGCGCGCGCTGTACGGCGAGCGCCGCATGCTGATCGTGCACGCGCTGCGGCAGGCGTTCGGCGAGCGGCTGATCGTCGAATTGCCGGCGGGCGGCATCCAGTTCGCGGTGCAGTTCACCGACGGGCCCGACGGACCGGTCGACGACGTCGCCGTCGCTGCCCGCGCGCGCGGCGCCGGCCTGGCAGTCCTGCCGCTGTCGATCTGGTACACGAACAGCCACACGCGGCAAACGCCGCGCGGCCTCGTCATCGGGTTCGCGAACATCGTCGACGCGGACGACGCGCAGCGTCACGCGCGAACGCTGCGCGCCTGCCTGGACCGCTGACGCGCGGCGCGCAACGCCCGGGCGTCGCGTCACGATCCCGATTGGTGCCCGAAGGGCAACATTGAATCGCCCGGGACGGCCGTACCGCCGCCGATCGTGCTCCTCTAGCATGGAGGCGTCTTTTCCCGGAGACCCGCCAGGGATCGCGCCGCACCGGAAGATCGCCGCAACGCTCGTGCGATCGTTCGTCGCGCCACGCGTCCCTCGCGACACTATCTGCCCGGGGCCGCGCCGCCCCGTTCGCCACACGCTTCGACACACGACTGACCGGGAATCGAAGCGGCGCTGAACTCGAGCACGCATCATGGACGACAAGAAGCTCCAGGCCCCTCCGCTTTCCCTCCTCGACCGGTATCGGGGCCACGCGTTTCAGCCGCTCTATACGACGAGCGTCACCGTGACCGGCGGCGAGACGGGACACGGCCGCGCGTCGGGCGTCGTTCGCTCCGACGACGGCAGCCTCGCCCTCGAGCTGCGCCTGCCCGCCGAACTCGGCGGCCCGGGCGGCGGCACCAATCCCGAACAGCTGCTCGCCGCCGGCTACGCCGCGTGCTTTCACGGCGCGCTGAACCTGCTCGAGCAACGCGCCGGCACGGCGCCGGCCGAGACCGTCGTGGAGGTGCGGGTTGCGTTCGGCCGTGATCCGATGGACGGCGGTCATGCATTGATCTTCGAGGTTCGCGTCCGGATGCCCGGCGTCGAGCGCAGCATCGCCGAAGAGCGGGTGCGCGCCGCGGAGCGCCTGTGTCCGTACGCCAAGATGGCCAGGCAGGGCGCCATCAATCTCGTGACCGTCGTCGACTGACCCGACGCGCACCGTGCGGCGGCGCCGCCCGGTCCGCCGCCTGCCTTCGCCGCCGTCGCCTCGTGCGTGGCCGCCCCGCTGCGCGTCTCGCGCCCCGCTGAGTCCTCGATGAGGCCAACGACATGCATCTCGGAAAATCCTACAAGCTGGCGGAATTCCTGATCTGGACGCGCTGGAAAGTTTACGAGCTCGTCGTTTTCGGGGCCGTCCCGGTCGTCCTGTACACGTTCTTTTCGGTCAGATGGCTGTCGATCCCGCTGACGATCGTGGCGCTGCTCGGCACCGCGACGTCGTTCATCGTCGGCTTCAAGAATGTCCAGACGTACAACCGCGCCGCGGACGCGCTGGACATCTGGATCGGTGTCCTGAGCAAAAGCCGTCGCTGGGGCCAGGTCGTGCAGGACTTCGTCGGCGACGAAGAGGTCGCGCGAACCCTCGTCTATCGCCACCTTGCGTGGCTCACCGCGCTGCGCTACGACTTGCGCCGCCCGCGCGTCTGGGAAAGCACGAACAAGCGCTACAACGCGGAGTACCGCCGGTCCTATCGCGTGCCGGAGTGGGAGAAGGACATCCGGGAGCTGCTCCCGGCGTACCTGTCACCGTCCGAAGCGGCACAGGCGTGCGCGTCCGCGTCGATCGCGACGTTCGTGCTGAGCCTGCAACGCCGTACGCTCACGATGCTGCACACGGCCGGCCGCCTCGAGACGAGCTTCTACATGGACCTGCACAAGACGATCGGAGATTTCACCGACCTCCAGTCGCGCGCGGAGCGTTTCAAGAATTTCCCGTATCCGCGCCAGTACGCGACCGTCAGCTCGCTGTTCGTCCGGTTCTTCTGCCTGTCCCTTCCGTTCGGTTTGCTGAACGAGTTCAACCGTCTGAACGACGGCGTGAGCGGTTTCATGCACGGCTACATGGTCTGGCTGGTGGTGCCGTGCAGTGTCGCGGTGTCGTGGATGTACACCTCGCTCGACCAGGTCGGCGAGAGTACCGAGAACCCGTTCGAGGGTGGCGCGAACGACGTGCCCATTTCGACGCTGTGCGGCACGATCGAACGCGATCTCGGGGCGATGCTCGGGGAACATGCGGGCGCGCCGTGCGGCGAAACGATCATCGCGCTGTAGCGAACCGTGCGCCTTCCCGCTGCGGTTGAGATCGACCGCGCCCCCGACATGGATTGGTGCCGAAGCGGCAACAGAATGCGCACCTGCCGGGCACTACTGGCCCGCGGGGCCCGCGATTACGATGTCGTCAGGCAGGCCGTGCGTGGGGCGCCACATGCAGGGCCGGCAGTCGCGATTCCACATTCCACATTTCAGGAGAACTGATCATTACGCAACGTATCAACTACTTCCAGCAATCGCCGGAGCTGACCAAGAAGCTCGTCGAACTCGACGGACTGTTTCAGAAGACGACGATCGAGACGCCGATCCGTGAGCTCGTCGAGATTCGCGCGTCGCAGCTCAACGGCTGCGCGTTCTGCGTCGACATGCACACCAAGATGGCAAAGATCCACGGCGAGCGCGAACTGCGCCTGCATCACGTCTCGATCTGGCGCGAGTCGACGCTGTTCTCGCCGCGCGAGCGCGCCGCGCTCGCCTGGACCGAAGCGCTGACGCAGATCCCGTCGCACGGCGTGCCCGACGAGCTCTACGAACGCGTGCGGGGCCACTATTCCGAGAAGGAACTGTCGGATCTCACCTTCCTCGTGGGCGCCATCAACTGCTGGAACCGGCTGAACGTCGCCTTCCGCGTCGTGCCCGGCTCGTTCGACAAGATGTTCGGGCTCGACAAGGCCAACCTGGAGTAACGACATGAAACGCCTCATGCTCGCGCTTGCTCCGCTCGCGCTGTCGCTCCTGGCCCCCGTTCAGCCGGCCGCCGCCGCCCCGCACGCCACGGTGACGCAACTGACCACGGAGCCGTTACCCGAGTACCCGGGCAAGGAAGTGGAAATGATCGTCGTGGACTATCCGCCCGGGGCCGTCGATCCCGTGCATCGCCACGATGCTCATGCCTTCGTCTACGTGCTCGAAGGCAGCATCGTGATGGGCCTGAACGGCGGGAAAACGGTCACGCTCCATGCCGGCGACACGTACCATGAAGGACCGGACGACGTGCACACGGTTGGACGAAACGCCAGCAGCACGAAGCCGGCAAAATTCGTCGTGATGCTGCTCAAGAACAAGGGCGCGCCGGTTCTCACGCCGGTGAAGTAAAGCGATCGCCGCCTGGGCCCGGCAACGCCGGGCCGGGCGCGCGAGGCGAACCCGCGGGCGTCGCCGCGGACTACAACATCGCCTGACTGACGAGCGCGTACTGCCCGCAGGCCGGGTCGGCCGGCCCTTCATGCGCTGCGGCGGGCGCGTTGCGCACCATCTTCGAACACGTATCGACCCGCGCCAAACCTTGTTCGGCCAGCCAGTCCGGCAGACTGGTCCCGTCCGGCACGTCGATGCGGACGAATTCGCCTTCCCGTTGCGTCAGCCAATGGCCGACGAGCGCCTTCGCATACGCATCGTCGCTCGCGCGCGGTGCGGCCACCGGGCCGATCACGTCGCCGCGCCCGAAGCGCCGCAGCACCGAAAACCCGACCACCTCGCCATCGCGTTCGAGCACGACGCTTTCACCACGCTGGAACAGCGCGGCCATCAACGCATCGCGCTGGAGGCCGGACGCGCGCGCGTCCAGCTCGACGAGGCGCGGCCAGTCGGCCGGCGTTCCGGCGCGCAGCCGCACGCCTTCGGGCAGAACCACGGCGGCCGGCCGCACCACGTTCCCCTGATACTGGCCCAGCGAGCCGCACACGTTGAAACCCAGCTTCTCGTACAGCGGCCGACCGGCCGGCGTCGCATGCAGGAACGTGACGCGCGGCCCCAGTTCGTCGATGAGCAGCTCCATCAGCTTGCGGCCGATGCCCCGCCCCTGATGCGCGTCGGACACGATCACATGCCCGATCGCAGCGCGATCGGCACCGTACTTCCAGCACATCGCCGTGCCGATCACCACGCCGTTTTCCTCGGCCGCGAATGCGGTCGACGTGTCCGCGGAAAACTGCCAGTCTTCCGCCCTGAACGGCCAGCGAAGCGCGACGGTCAGCGCATGGGCCGCAGGGACGTCCGCGGCAGTGAAGCGCCGGTAGCGAAGCGCCGGCATCGTGTCGGAATCGTTCATTTCGTTGTCCTGTTTCATCAAGCAGTCTTTATAAAAGTGTCGTCGCGCACGGCGGCCCGACTTCAATGCCGGCTGCGCGCATCATCGCGATCGCGCGAAGTAGTGCTGCGCCAACGCGATCCAATAGCGGACGCCAGCCGGAATGATCTCGTCGTTGAAGTCGTATTTCGGGTGGTGCAGCGCCGGTGCGCTCGCGCCGTCCTGCGCATTGCCGATCAGCACGTAAGCGCCCGGCCGCTCCTCCAGCATGAAACCGAAATCCTCGGACGTCATGTTCGGCGGCACGTCGCGGGCCAAGCGCGCGTCGCCGAACGTGTCGCGAATCACCGCTTCGCACAGCGCCGTCTCGGCCGGCGTGTTGACCGTCGCCGGGTAGTACTGGAAAAACTCCACGTCGACCTGCGCGCCATAGGCACTCGCCAGCGCCTCGCACGCGAGCCGCACGTCGTGCTGCAGCTTCTGCTGCAAGGCCGACGACAGCGTGCGGATCGTGCCGCGCAGCTCGGCGGTGTCGGGAATCACGTTGTCCGTCGTGCCCGCATGGAACATGCAGACGGAGATGACCGCGGGATCCACCGGATCCTTGTGCCGCGCGGCGATGGTCTGACATTGCAGCACCATCGAGCAGGCGAGCGGCACCGGATCGATGCCCAGGTGCGGCTGCGCCGCGTGCGCGCCCTTGCCCGTCACCGTGATCCTGAAGCGCGAGCCGGCGGCCATGATCGGGCCCGTGCGCAACCCGAAATGCCCGGCCGGCAACCCGGGCCAGTTGTGCATGCCGAATACCGCCTCCGTCGGGAACTGCTCGAACAGCCCGTCGTCGATCATCCTGCGTGCGCCCGCGCCGCCCTCTTCGCCCGGCTGGAACACGAAATGGACGGTGCCGGGCAACTGCGGCAGCTCCTTCAGCACGCGTGCGGCGCCGAGCAGCATCACGGTATGGCCGTCATGGCCGCACGCATGCATGATCCCGTGCGTACACGACGCATGCGCAAAATCATTGGCTTCGTGGATCGGCAGTGCGTCCAGATCGGCGCGCAGCACGATCCCGCGCGCCGGATCGGCGCCTGGCAGGCTCGCGACGACGCCCGTGCCGCCCAGCCCGCGCGACACCGCATAGCCGAGCGCTTCGAGCTCGCTCGCGACGACGTCGGCCGTCCGGTGTTCTTCGAATCGCAATTCGGGATGCGCATGCAGGTCGCGGCGCAGCTTCGCCCAGTGCGCGTGATGCGCTTGCAGCAACGGGTCGGGAATGACGGGGTGATCCAGTTCCAATTTCGGCACCTTCGGAAAGTAGCGGGCTTCCAACTGTACCGCCGGCGCGAACCGCGCGCGGCGGCCGGGTCAGTCGTAAAAGCCGACGATCGACTTGATCTCCATATACTCCTCCATCCCTTCGATCCCGTACTCGCGGCCGTTGCCCGACTGCTTGTAGCCGCCGAACGGCGCCTGAGGGTCCCATGCCGGGTAGTTCAGATGCACCTGCCCCGCCCGGATACGCGCGGCCACTGCGCGGGCCTGCGCCTTGTCGGTGCCCTGCACGTGCGCACCGAGCCCGTAGACCGTGTCGTTCGCGATCGCGACCGCTTCGTCGACGGTGTCGTACGGAAGGATCGCGAGCACCGGGCCGAAGATCTCCTGCTGCGCGATCGTCATGTCGGTGCGCACGTCGGAGAAAATCGTCGGCCGCGCATAAAAGCCGCGCTCGAGCCCCGCGGGCCGGCCGGGGCCGCCGGCGATCAGCTTCGCGCGTTCGTCGATGCCCGCGTCGATCATCTGCGCGACCCGCCCGAACTGCGCGCGGTTGGCGAGCGGCCCGTGCGTCGTGGCCTCGGCGAACGGATCGCCGACGACCAGCGTGCGCGCCGCCGCAGCAGCCAGCTCCTCGACCGCGCCGAGCAAGGCGCGCGGCACGATCATGCGGGTCGGCGCACTGCACGACTGCCCCATGTTGCGGAACGCGGCGGCCACGCCCGGCGCGATCGCGCGCGACAGGTCCGCATCCGGCAACACGATATTCGGCGATTTGCCGCCCAGTTCCTGCGCGACCCGCTTGACGGTCGGCGCCGCCGCCTGCGCGACCAGCACGCCGGCGCGCGTCGATCCGGTGATCGACACCATGTCGACGTCTGGGTGCGACGACAGCGCGGCGCCCACCGTCTCGCCGCTGCCGCTCACGAGGTTGAATACGCCGGCGGGCACGCCCGCATCGGCGATCACTTCAGCGAACAGCAGCGCGCTGAGCGGCGACAGCTCGCTCGGCTTCAGCACGACCGTGCAGCCGGCCGCGAGCGCGGGCCCGACCTTCGCGGTGATCTGGTAGATCGGCCAGTTCCACGGCGTGATCAGCGCGCAGACGCCGATCGGCTCGCGCACGACCGCGGTCGTGCCGCGTTGCCTGACGAACGCGTAGTTCGCCAGGTTGTCGCGTGCGACGCGGATATGTTCGGCCGCGAGCGGCACGTGCGCACCGCGGGCATAGCCGATCGGCGCGCCCATTTCCATCGCGAGCGCCGTGGCGAACAGTTCGGCACGCTCCAGCATCAGCGCATGCACGCGGTCGAGCAACGCGGCGCGTTCCTGCGGTGAAGTCGCGGACCAGCGCTCGAACGCGCGGCGCGCGGCCTGCACCGCGCGGTCGGCGTCGCGCGCGCTGCCGAGCGGGATCTCGCCCAGCGTGTCTTCGGTGGACGGGCTGACGACCGCGAACCGGTCACTGCCGTCGGGCAACACCCAGTCGCCGTCGATGAAGAAGCGATCGAGCCTGCCGGCTTGCATCAGGTGAACAACAGGGGAATTCATTGCAGAGTGTCCTTCAGTCGATACCAGGCGCCGACGAACGGCAGGAACCACGGTTTGCCGAAATGCCCGGGAATGGCCGGCCAGTCGAAGCCTCGCCACGGGTTGAGCTCCGCGCGCCCGTCCATGATCTCGGCCATCAGCGTGCCCATCAGCGTGGCCATGTGCGTACCGTGGCCGCTATAGCCCATCGAGTAGTAAACGCCGTCGCGCTCGCCCGCGCGCGGCAGCCGGTTGGCCGTCATGTCGACCATCCCGCCCCAGCAATAGTCGATCCGCACGCTGGCCAGCTCGGGAAACACGGCGGCCAGTTGATGCCGCAGGATCGCGCCGCTCTTTTCGTCCGAACGCGGGTTCGACGTGGCGAACCGCGCGCGCCCGCCGAACAGCAGCCGATTATCGGGCGTCGTGCGGAAGAAGTTGACGAAGTTCTTCGTGTCGGTGGCCATCCGGCGCGTCGGCAGCAAGCGGTCGAGCCACTCGCGCGGCAACGGCTCGGTGACGATGATGAATGCACCCACCGGCACGACCCTGCGGCGAATCCAGCCGAACGGCCCGACGTGCGAAATGCCGCTCGCGAGCAGCACCTGGCGCGCACGGATCTCGCCGCGCGGTGTTTGCACCGCGTACGTGCCGCCCGCTTGCCGCTTCAGTCCGAGCACCGGCGCCTGCTCGACGATGTGCGCGCCGCGCGCCTGGGCCGCGCGCGCCAGGCCGCGCACATATCGGCCGACATGCATCCCCGCGCTCTTGCCGAACAGCAACCCGCCGTGATAACGATCCGAGCCGATCTCGTCGCGCAGCTCGGCCTTCGTCACGAGGCGCGTGTCGGGGTCCACGCTCGCCGCGAGCAATGCGTGACTGCGCGCGAGCTTGTCGTAGTGCTCGGGTTTCGCCGCGAGCTTCAGCTTGCCGGTGCGGGCGAAATTGCAATCGATCGACTCTTCGTTGACGAGCCGCTCGACCGTGTCGACGCCCGCGTCGAACGCGAGATACAGGCGGTTCGCCAGTTCCGTGCCGAGACGTTGCGACAGCGACGCATAATCCTGCGCGAAGCCGTTGTTGCACATGCCACCGTTGCGCCCCGACGCCGCCTGGCCGACGGTGCCCGCCTCGCAGACGACCACGCGCGCACCTTTCTTGGCCAGCGCCAGCGCGGCGGCCGAACCGGTGATCCCGCCGCCCACCACCACCACGTCGCAACTGCCGTCGGGCAACTCCGGCGAGTGGCTCACGAATGGCTCCGACGTATCGAGCCAGTACGAACTGAAACGCATCAGGCACTCCCAAGCTGTCGCATCGCACTGCCGGGCCGGCGAACGTTCACCGCACCGATCCGGCCGCTCGCGGGCGGCCCGGCGCGATGTGCGTCGGATACGGGCGGACTCTCATCCATGTGACGGCGTTGCATCAGAAATCGGCGACCTTGCCCCACGCGGACTCGCTGAACCGGCCGGGCCGGTACGGCGCCGGGTCCACGAACGGTTGCGCACCGGACGCGAGATCGGCGATCAGGTGCCCGGCGCCCGGGCCGATGCCGAAGCCATGCCCCGAAAACCCCGCCGCGAGGATCAGCCCCGGCACGCCCGGCACTTCGCCGATGCCCGGCACGCCGTCCGGCGTGCTGTCGACGAACCCGGCCCACGCGTGCGTGATCTTCGCGTCGCGCAGTTCGGGCAACAGTTCGGCCGCGCGGCGATACGTTTCGGTGACGGTCGGCATGTCGGGCTTCGGATCGAGAATGCGCACGGCCTCCATCGGCGTCGGCGCGTCGAGGCGCCAGTGCTTCAGCGTTTCATGGCCGCCGCGCACGCCTTCGAGGCCGCCCGGCAGCAGGTTGCGCCAGCGCTTCGCGAACATCGGCACGAATTGCGGCGCGAAGCGCAGGAACTGCGGCGTCAGGTCCACGCGCGCGCGGCCGCTGATCGCGAGTGCATAGCGGCCATCGCTGCGGCGCGTGATGGACACGCCGGACGTGTACATCGCATCGGGCAGCGGCGTGTCGACGGGCGACACGCTCAGGATCGACTGACGGATCGACGCCTGCGGAAACCGGATGCCGAGCTGGCGGCAGAATGACGACGCCCAGGCGCCGCCGGCCATCACGACCGTTCGGGTCTTGATGACGCCGGCCTCGGTGACGACGCCCGCGACGCGGCCGCCTTCGAGTTCGATGCCGCGCGCCGCGCAGTGCTGGTGGACGCTGCCGCCCAGCTTCATCAGTGCGGCGGCCACGGCCGGCGCGGCCTTGCCCGGATCGGCCGTGCCGTCGGTCGGCGAGAATACGCCGCCCTTCCACTGCCGCCCGGTTGCCCGTCCGCGCTCGGCGGCCTGCTTGCTGTCGAGCATGTAGGTGGTCACGCCTGCCGTCTTCGCGAATTCGCCCCAGCTCGCCCAGCGGGACAATTCGGCTTCGTCATTGCTGAGATACAGCAGCCCGCAGCGATGAAAGCCGGTGTCTTCGCCGGATTCGGCCGCGAATCGTTCCCACAGATCGATGCTCTTGCTCGCCATCGGTAACTCGCGCGCATCGCGGTTCTGCTGGCGGCACCAGCCCCAGTTGCGGCTCGACTGTTCGGCGCCGATGCGCCCCTTCTCGACGAGCGCGACCGATAGGCCGCGGCGGGCCAGGTAGTAGGCGGTGAAGACGCCGATGATGCCGCCGCCGATCACGACGACGTCGGCCGCGGCCGGCGGCGTGGACAAGGTTTCGATATGGCGCAGCGGAGGGGACATGCTCAGTCTCGTTCGGTGGAAGGTTTGACGTTCTGCATCACGTAGAACTTCGCCACGCGCTCGCTGCTTTCCCACCCGATCGACGCGCCGCGCGGCACGAACAGCGCATCGCCGGTGCCGAGCGACTGCACGCTGCCGTCGGGCGCCGCGAACCGCACGCCGCCGTCCAGCAGGAACATGAACTCGTTCGCGCGATGCGGCCGGACGATCCGGTGATACGGCGTCGAATCCCACGTGCCCGCGCAGTAGCCGGCGCCGTCGTCGGTGAACACGTTGTCGCTGCGGCATTGCGGCGCGGGGCCGAGCAGCGCCTCGGCCGGCAGCGTGGCGGACGGCTTGAAGTCGGCGTCGGCGCGCAGCGCGAAGACGCCGCGTTTCGTCGGTTGCGCGCACGCTGCCGCGCAGAACGTCAGGAGTACCGGCGATTGCGCGGCGATGCGCAGTTCGGTGCCGCCGCCGATGACGGCGCCTTGTCCCGGGCCGACCACCAGCGGCGCGGCCCCGACCGCTTCGAGCGTCAGCTCGCCCTGGATGACGGCCAGGGTTTCGATGTGCGGAAAGCTCGCCACGTCCAGTTCGCCGTCGAAAACGATCCGCCCAGCGGCCATCGCGTCGGGGCCTTCCCACGCAATCTCGCGATGCGACGCGAACGGATCGCTCGCGCCGAACGCCTGCTTGCGGAATGCGGTGGAAGACGGTGCGCCGTCGGCCCGGTGCAACACGAAAACTGCGGTCATTTCTGCTCCTGTGCAGTGCGTGACGGATTCGTTCGAAAGCGGTCACGCGATATCGGAAATCGTCGTTTGCCGGCGCTTTAGCCGGACATCCTCAGCGGGGCGTGTCGTCCATGCGTGCGCCTACGCCGCGTGACACGACGCTTCGCGGTGTGCGGCGCGCGGGCGCGTCGATGGCGTTCGCACCGGCGCGCCGCCCGTGCGGGCGACCACGTAATCGCGCGGCGTGATTCCGAGTACGCGCCGGAAATGCCGGCACAGATGGCTCTGGTCGAAAAAGCCGACGTCGGTCGCGACTACCGACGGCGCGAGACCGGCGCGCAACAGGTCCTGCGCCCGCCGTATCCGCACGAGACACAGATAGCGGTGCGGCGACAGGCCGGTTTCGCTGCGAAAACGCGCGGTGAAACGCGACACGCTCAGCCCGGCCACCGCCGCGAGCGTGTCCAGGTTCAGCGGCTGCGCGAACGATGCATCGATCGTGCGCAGCACGTCGCCGATCGCGGGTGACACGGGCTGCGCGCCACGCGGCGAGCCCACCGAGCCAATGAATTGCACTGTCATATCGAATTCTCCCGGGCGCTCGCTTCAGTGCAGGAAATCCTGCATCCGGTAATACGCGCCGACGACCGGCAGGAACCACGCGTGCCCGAAATGGCCCGGGATCGCCGGCCAGTCGAGCTCGCGCCACGGGTTGGACGCGGCCGCGCCATACAGCACGTCGGCCATCACGCGGCCCATGTGTACCGACATCTGCACGCCGTGGCCGCTGTAGCCCATCGAGTAATAGAGCCCGTCATGCTGGCCCGCGCGCGGCAGCCGGTCGGCGGTGATGTCGACCAGCCCGCCCCAGCAGTAGTCGAGCCGCACGTTCGCCAGTTCCGGGAAATAGCCGGCCATGCCCGCACGCAGGACGTCGCCGCTTTTTGCATCGGAGCGCGGGCTCGACATCGCGAAGCGCGCGCGGCCGCCGAACAGCAACCGGTTGTCGGGCGTCACGCGAAAGTAGTTGCCGATCTGGCGCGACGTCACGTATGCGCGGCGATGCGGGAACAGCCGGTTCAACTGCGCATCCGGCAGCGGCTCGGTCACGACGATGAAGCTCCCGACCGGCGCGATGCGCCGCCGGAACCACGCGAACGGCCCGTGCTGCGAGGCGCCGGTCGCGACCAGCACGCGATCGGCGACGATCGTCCCGCGGGCGGAGGTGATCCGGTGCCGCTCGCCGTCCAGCCGGTCGAGCTGCGTGACGGCCGCGTGCTCGTACACGCGTGCGCCCGCACGCACGGCCGCCTGCGCGAGCCCGACGCCGAACTTGCCCATGTGCATCTGTGCGCCGTTGCGCTGCAGGAGTCCGCCGTAAAAGCCGTCGGACGCGATTTCATCGCGGATGCGCGACGGCTCGATCAGTTCGATGTCCGGATCGACGTCGCGCCGCAACGCGTTGAAGGTCTTTTCGAGCCCCGCGAAATGCTGCGGCTTCGCGGCGAGCTTGAGCTTGCCCGCGCGCCGGAAATCGCAGTCGATCGCCTGTTCGGTGACGATCGTCTCGACGCTCTTCACCGCGCTTGCATAAGCGCGATAGAACGCTTTCGCCTGCTCGACGCCGATGCGCGCGGCCAGCGACGCATAGTCCTGCGCGACACCGGTATTGCACTGGCCGCCGTTGCGGCCCGATGCTTCGCCGGCGACCTGCGCGGCTTCGAGCACGACCACCGACACGCCGCGCTGCGCGAGCGCGAGTGCCGCCGACAAGCCGGTGAAACCGCCGCCGATCACGACCACGTCCGCACGCCCTTCGACCGGCCCTTCGCTGCCGGCGCGAAACGCGGGACGGGTATCCAGCCAGTACGATTCCAGTTTCATCGAATTTTCTCGAGCATTCCGGCGACGACGATCGGCGACCGTCCAATGAGAATCATTTAATCACCATCAAAAAGCGCAGTTGCCGCGTATTCGCGCGCGCCACACGCGTCATTTGCCGTTTTGCGCGCCTGCCGCAGCACACTATGCGCAACGTCGATCGCCGGCGCGGGCAGGCACGATGCACGAACGATGGCGCGCATCACAGCCGTACCGGCTGCACCGTCGCGCCGCCGGCCGGCACCGGCTCCGCCTGGAACCGCGCGAGATCTTCCTCGCTGCGATGGCACAGCACCTGCGCGCCGTTCCCGAGCGTGCGCAGCGACGGAGCCGTGCGGTTGCACACGCCGTCCACGCGCATCGCGCAGCGCGACAGGAACGGACACAGCTCGGCCTCGTGCTCGCGCGCGCCGATCGGCACCAGCGGCCGGTGGCAACGCTCGGCCGCATCGTCGAGCCAGCCCGCACGCAGCTCCGGCGCGGACGACACCAGCAGATGCGAATACGGGTGATAAGGCGGCGCGCACAGCGCGTCGCGGCTGCCGGTTTCGACGCGACGGCCCGCGTACAGCACGACGATGTCGTCGCTGATCGCGCGCACCTTCGCGATGTCGTGCGTGATGAACACGTACGACACGCCGAGCTTCGCCTGCAGGTCGCGCAGCAGGTCCATGATCGCCGCGCCCACCACCGTATCGAGCGCCGACGTGACTTCGTCGCACAGGATCAGGTCGGGCTCGGCCGCGAGCGCGCGCGCGAGGTTCACGCGCTGCTTCTGCCCGCCGGACAATTCTCCGGTGCGCCGCCCGGCCACCGCTTGCGGCAGCCGCACGAGTTCGAGCAGCTCCGCGACGCGCTGCCGCGCCCGCGCACCGCGGATCCCGTGATAGAACGCGAGCGGCCGCGCCAGCGTGCGCTCGACGGTATGCACGGGGTTGAGCGCGGTATCGGCGTTCTGGAACACGATCTGCACGCGGCGGTGCTGCTCCTTCGAGCGCTTGCCGATATCGAGCGCGAGCGGCTCGC
Organism: Burkholderia sp. AU33803; assembly: GCF_002223095.1. NCBI lineage: Bacteria > Pseudomonadati > Pseudomonadota > Betaproteobacteria > Burkholderiales > Burkholderiaceae > Burkholderia > Burkholderia sp. AU33803. Next base: position 219,323 of record NZ_NKFJ01000009.1, on the reverse strand, counting down.
CGTCGAGCAGGATCTGCCCGGCCGTCGCCGGCACGAGGCCCGCGATCACTTTCGCGAGCGTGGTCTTGCCCGAACCCGACTCACCGATCACGCCGACCGTCTGCCCGCGCCCGATGCGCAGGTCGACTTCGTGCAGGATCAGCTTCGCGGGCCAGCCCTTCGCGGTCCGGCCGCCGTAGCCGGCGACCGCGCCGCGCACCTCGAGCAGCGGCGCCGGCGCGACGCTCGCCGCTTTCGCGTCGCGTTCGGCATCGTTCGGCGTGACCGCCGCGATCAGGCTCTGCGTGTACGGGTGCGCCGGCGCATGCAGGATCTGTTCGGTCGCACCGGTTTCGCGGATCACGCCGTCGCTCAGCACGACGATGCGATCGGCCATCTGTGCGACCACGGCCAGATCGTGCGACACGTACACCGCGCTCATCCCGCAGCGCCGGATCACGCTCTTGAACGCCTGCAGCACGTCGATCTGCGTGGTCACGTCGAGCGCGGTAGTCGGCTCGTCGAGGATCACCAGTTCCGGATCGGTGATCAGCGCCATCGCGGCCATCAGCCGCTGCAACTGCCCGCCCGACACCTGGTGCGGATAGCGCTTGCCGATCGTCTCCGGCTCGGGCAGCGCGAGCGCGCGGAACAGCTCGACCGCCTTCGCCTGCGCATCGCGCCTGGTCATCGTCTTGTGGATCAGCGCGCTCTCGATCACCTGGTCGAGAATCGTGCGCGACGGATTGAACGCGGCGGCCGCGCTCTGCGCGATGTACGCGACCTTGCGGCCGCGCAGCGCGGTCAGCGCCTGCGCGCTCAGCGTGCACACGTCCGTGCCGCCGAGCTTCACCGAGCCGCCGGCGATCCGGCAGCCGGCGCGCGCGTGGCCCATCAGCGACAGCGCGATCGTCGTCTTGCCGGAGCCCGATTCGCCGATCAGCGCGAGCACCTCGCCGCGCCCGATGTCGAAGTCGACGTCGTGGACGATCGTCGTTTCCGCGCCGCCCGGACGGCCGCCGACCACGCGCAGCCCGCGCACCTCGACGAGCGGCGTCGATTCCGGAGTCGATTCATCCCGCATCAGTGTTCTCCCGCGGCGGCAGCCGCGCCCTTGCGGCGGCCGCGATGCGGCAAACCGTCGATCATCAGGTTGACGCCCACCGTCAGGATCGCGATCGCGACCGCGGGCATGATCGCGACGGCCGAGCCGTCGCCGAGGCTCGCGATGTTCTCGCGCACGAGCGAGCCGAGATCCGCATACGGCGGCTGCACGCCGAGCCCGAGAAAGCTCAGGCCGCTCAGCAGCAGCACGACGAACGTGAAGCGCAGCCCGGTGTCCGCCAGCATCGGATGGATCATGTTGGGCAGCATCTCGACGCACGCGATGTACAGCGCGCTTTCCCCGCGCGCCTTCGCCACCTGCACGAATTCGAGCGTGCTGATGTTGATGGCCAGCGCACGCGCGATCCGGTACGAGCCCGGCATGTAGCTGACCGCGGCGGTGAGCACCAGCAGCGGCAGCGACGAGCCGAACGCGGCGACGAACATCAGCGCGAACATCTTCGACGGAATCGACGTGAGCGCGTCGAGCAGCCGGCTCATCGTCTCGTCCACCGCGCGGCCGGACACGGTCGCGAGCAGCCCGAGCGTCGTGCCGGTCACCGCGGCGAGCAGCACCGCGGCGAGCGCGAGCAGCACCGTCAACCGCGTGCCGTACAGGATCCGGCTCAACATGTCGCGGCCGAGGAAGTCGGAGCCGAACGGCAGCTTCGCGCTGAACGACGCGAACACGTCCGGCGTGACGATCGTGCCGACGTCGTGCGGCGCGAGCAGCGGCGCGAACACGGCGATGAACAGCATCAGCGCAACCATCGCGAAGCCGACGCGGCCGCCGGTCGTCAGTGGCACGCGGGCGCGGCGGCGCTTGCGCGGATGCTCGGGAGCGGGCGCGGCGGGCGGCGTCGGCGCGCCCCACGGCGGATGCGGATCGCCGGGCGGCGGCAGCGCGCTGCTGCGTTGAACGGGTTCGGTCGGGTGCATGGGCGGCATCTCGGAAGGTGGACGGAGCGCTCAGGTGCGCAGTCGCGGGTTCGACACGATCGAGCAGAGGTCGGCGAACAGCACGAGCGTCAGGTACGCAACGCAGAAGATCAGCGTGCACGCCTGGACCAGCGGGAAATCGCGGTTGCTGACGGCGTCGACCATCAGGCTCGCCAGGCCCGGATAGTTGAAGATCGTCTCGACGACGATCACGCCGCCGAGCAGGTACGACAGGCTCAGCGCGATCGCATTGGCGATCGGGCCGATCGCGTTCGGCAGCGCGTGGCGCAGTACGACGCGAGCGGGGCTCGCGCCCTTGAGCACGGCCATCTCGACATACGACGCGCTCAGTTGCTCGATCACCGCGGCGCGCGTCATGCGCGCCATCTGCGCGATCACGACCGCGCACAGCGTCAGCACCGGCATCGCATACGCGCGCAGGAAGTCGTGCAGGCTTTCGATCGGGCCGCTGTACGACAACGCGGAAAGCCAGCGCAGCTTCACCGCGAACACGAGCACGGCGACCGTCGCGATCAGGAACTCCGGCGTCGCGACGAGCGACAGCGTGCCGAGGCTGATCACGCGGTCGACCACCGACTCGCGCTTGACCGCCGCGAGGATGCCGAGCAGCAGCGCGATCGGCACCGACACGGCGGTCGTGATCGCCGCGAGCGCGAGCGACTTCGGCAGGCGCCCGCCGATCAGCTCCGACACCGGCATGTCGCCGGACAGCGACCGGCCGAAATCGCCGTGCAACAGGCCGGTGAGCCAGTGCACGTAACGCACGTGCGCCGGCATGTCGAGCCCGAACTGCTGGCGCAGTGCGGCGACCGTCTCCGGCGTCGCCGACTGGCCGAGCGCGGCCTGCGCGGCGTCGCCCGGCAGCAGGTTCGTGATCGTGAAGATGATCGCGGACACGATCAGCAGCGTCAGCGCGGTGACCGCGATGCGCCGGCCGATCAGCCCGATGAGAATTCGGTTCATGGTGCGGCACTCCAGAAAAAACCGCGCGTGGCCGGCACGGTGGCCCGCACCGGCCGCGCGACGGCGGCCAGCCACAACGTCATGCGTTCCACCACACGTTCTCGGCGAACGTGAAGCCCATCATCGGCCCGGTGGGGATCGAGCCGAGGCCCGCGAGCCGCTTGTCGTAGCCGTCGAGGAAGCTGATGAACGCCGGAATGCCGACCCGCCCCTGCTGCGCGACGATCACCTGCATGTCGCCGTACATCTGCTTGCGCTTCGCGTCGTCGGTTTCCGAGCGCGCGGCGAGCAGCAGCTGGTCGAACTTCGCGTTCTTCCAGCCCGACTCGTTCCACGGCGCATCCGACTTGAAGAACTGCGTGAACAGCACGTCGGCGCTCGAGCGCGGGTTGATGTTGCCGAAGGTGAGCGGGTGCTTCATCCAGTGGTTCGACCAGTAGCCGTCGGGCGACGCGCGGTTGACCTGCAGGTTCAGCCCGATCTTCTGGCCGGCCTGCTGCAGCAGCACCGCCATTTCGATCGACCCGTTCGCGTCGGACGTCGCATAGATCGGCGGCAGCACGGCGCCGAGCGCACCGGCCTTCTGCAGCAGGAACTTCGCCTTGTCCGGATCGTGCGCCCGCTGCGGCAGCGACGCGTTGAAGTAGCGGTGCCCCGGCGGAATCGGCTGGTCGTTGCCGATCACCGAGTAGCCGCGGAACACCGCGGTGCGGAGCTGCTCGCGATCGAACAGGTACTTCATCCCTTCGACGAAATCGGGACTCGAGACGATCGGGTTGTCGCTGCGCATGATCAGGTCGGTATAGAGGCCCGACTTGGTTTCCTTCAGCGCGTAGCCGGCCGTCGACGAGACCCGCTGCGTCGAGCGCGGATCGATCGCGTTGATCAGGTGCACGTCGCCCGACAGCAGCGCGTTCAGGCGCGCGGCGCTGTCGCTGATGCCGATCAACTCGATCTCGTCGAGATACGGCTTGCCCGGCTTGAAGTAGCTGTCGTTGCGCACGCCAATGGTCGACACGCCCGGCTTGAACGACTTCAGCTTGTACGGGCCGCAGCCGATGCCGGTCGAGAAGTCGGTCGTGCCGTCCTTGACGATCACGAGCTGCGGCGTCGCGAGGATCACCGGCAGATCGGCGTTCGCGCTGGCGAGCGTCAACGTGACTTCGTCGGGGCCGCTCGCCTTCGCATCCGTGAACTGTTCGGCAAGCGTCTTGACCTTCGACGCGGTGGCCGGGTTCTTGTGGCGCATCAGCGAGAACACCACGTCGGCCGGGCCGACCGGCTTGCCGTCGTGGAACGTGACGCCCTTGCGCAGCTTGATGATCCAGGTCTTCGCATCGGTGGTCTGCAGCGATTCGGCGAGGTTCATCTGCGGCGTGAGGCTCGCGTCGAGCTGCGTGAGGCCGCTGTAGAACATGAAGAAGCGTGTGTAGTCCGCGCCCGTCGAGCCCTTGGCCGGGTCGAGCGTATCGGCCGTCGAGCCGGCTTCGTTCGCGACCCGGATCTTGCCGCCGCGCTTCGGCGCGGGCGCGGCGAACGCAGCGCCGGGGGTCATCAGCAGTCCGCCGGCGCCGGCGGCCATCATGCCGCCCGCCGCCATGACCTTCATCATGTCGCGGCGCGTGAAGCCGCCCTTGCCGCCATTGTCGATATCGTCGCTCATCCGAACTGCTCCTGACTGTGGAAAGTGGGGTCTTGGGTCCAGCGTGTTCTCGAATCCCGCCGCGCCCGCGTGCTGGTGGCGGTCGCAACGTCGTCATGCAATTCATTTAAGCATCGCCAAAATGCGGTTTGTCGCGATTCGGGCGGCCCGCACGATACGAATCGACCGTTTTGGGTGGCCTGCGCAGCATGATTTGCTGCGTGCGCATCCGCGTGGCCGTGTGCCCGGCGGCGTGTCGCGGCGGCTGCCCAACCCGTGTCGATGCAGGAAATCGTAAGGCCGCAGCCGCCGCAGATTGCGCCGACAAAATTGCCCGTTCGGCATCCGGCGCGCGTTTGGCTCACGCAAACCGCATGTTTGTATCGAACGCGTGCGCGCCTGGCGACGACGGCTGAAACGAGCGGTACGTCACGGCGAATCGCCGCACGCACGGGCGTCGGTAGCGCGGATCGCGACGGTACGTCGCGCAGGAAAGTTCAGAAGAATGCCGCTCGATCGGAACGGCTTTGGGGGAGGACGGAGGGTGACGGGACTGCCCGGAAACCGGGGCCGTGCAGCCGTCAGGAACCGCGCCGCCAGGCGGCGACGCGTCCATCACCGGCATGTCGGCGCGCACGCCGGGCGTGTGCCGGCGCGGCGCACCGCAGGCAGTCAGACGGTCAGGCAGTCAGGCAGTCAGGCGGTCAGGCAGCCAGGCAGCCAGGCGGTCAGACGGTCAGACGGTCAGACGGTCAGACGGTCAGGCAGTCAGGCGGTCAGGCGGTCAGGCAGCCAGCGGTCAGGCGGTCAGGCGGTCAGGCAGCCAGGCGGTCAGGCGGTCAGACAGGACGATGCGCCGGCCGCGGGTGGACGGCGCGCAGCCGTCACGCAGCGAGCCGGAATACCGATACGGCGGCCCGCAGGCGCGCCGCCTGCTCGTCCAGCGACGACGCGGCCGCAGCCGCCTGCTCGACGAGCGCGGCGTTCTGCTGCGTGACTTCGTCCATTTGCGCGACCGCCAGCCCGATCTGTTCGATGCCGGTGCTCTGCTCGGCCGATGCCGCCGAAATCTCGCCCATGATGTCGGCCACCCGGTCGATCGACCGGACGATCTCCGTCATGCGCTCGCCCGCCGTCTCGACGAGCCGGCTGCCGCTGCCGGCCCGCTCGACCGACGCGTCGATCAATCCCTTGATGTCCTTCGCGGCCGCGGCGCTGCGTTGCGCGAGCGAGCGCACTTCCGACGCGACGACGGCGAACCCGCGCCCCTCCTCGCCGGCCCGTGCGGCTTCCACCGCGGCATTGAGCGCGAGAATGTTGGTCTGGAACGCGATGCTTTCGATGACGACGGTGATGTCGGCGATCCGCACCGATCCGTCCGAAATCTGCCGCATCGTCTCGACGACCGCCTGCACGGCGGCGCCGCCGAGTTCGGTCGCCTCCTTCGCCTGGCCCACGAGCGCATTCGCCTGGCGTGCGTTGTCCGCGTTCTGTTTGACCGTGGACGTCATCTGCTCCATGCTCGCGGCCGTTTCCTGCAGCGACGCGGCCTGCTGCTCCGTGCGCTGCGACAGGTCGAGGTTGCCTTGCGCGATCTCGCCGGTGCCGGTGGCAATCGAGTGCGTCGTGGTCTGGATTTCGGCGATGGTGTCGGTCAGCCGCGCCTTCATGTCGCCGAGCGCGACGAGCAGGCTGCCGGGCGCGGCGTGCGCCGTATCGAACTGCACGTCCAGTTCGCCGGCGGCGATGCGGGCGGCGATCTGCGTCGCATGCGCGGGCTCGCCGCCCAGCGTGCGCCTGACGCTGCGCAGCACGCCCCATGCGATGGCCGCGAGCGCCGCGGCGATGACGAGCGTGATCGCGCCCAGCACCGTCGCGAGCCGGGCAAACGCCGCGTTGATGTCGTCGTAGAAAAATCCCGTGCCGATCCACCAGTCCCAGTCGGGAATCGCGACCACGCCCTGCAGCTTCGGCTCCAGGTCCGCGTCGGGGCTGCGCTTGATCAGCACGTCGACGAGCGCGAAATGCGACTGCGCCATGCCCGCGCGGTACGCCTCGCTGTCGGTGAGGCCGCTGGTCGTGCGGTTGCCTTTCGCGCGCGTGCCGATGAACTTCGCGTTCGGGTGGACGAGGTTGACGCCGTCGGACGTCGTGACCCAGAAGTAGCTCTTCGAATTCGCGTTGAGCGCCGCCAGCGCGGCCTTGGCCTGCTGCTGCGCCTGCTCCTGCGTGAGCGTGCCGCTCGTCTGCATCGCGCGATACGAATCGACCAGATGCTCGGCCTTGGTCAGCAGCATGACGATCTCTTCGCGGCGGCTGTCGATCAGCGCGTCGCGCAGCGTGTGCAGCGACAACGCGGCGAGCAGGACGACGCCGAGCAACGCCGCGGCGACGAGCATCAGCAGTTTGGTGGACAACTTCATGCGGGGCCTCGAAAAATTAACCGTTCGGTACATATATCGGCCCGGGCGGCCCCGCCTTGAACGACTCGATATCGGTAATTACCCTCGTTTCGTGCGCTGATCGAACGCGCGACGGGTGGCGATGGACGCCGGCGGCATCACGGCCGTGTTCCGTCCCACCCCGTCGCGGCGATCGGCAATCCGCCGGCGCAGGCGCCTTACAAACCGAGCTGCGTCGCGAGCTGGCCGATGTCCGACACTTCGTAATAGTTGTAGAACGGCGTGCCCGGCTCGTGGCCGCGGTTCACGAACGCCTTGTGCCTGATCCCGAGATCCTCGGCCGTCATCAGGTCGTAGCGCAGGCTCGACGACACGTGAAGCACGTCCTCCGGCTTGCAGCCGAGCTTGTCGAACATGTATTCGAAGCCCTGCATGCGCGGCTTGTACGACTGCGCCTGCTGCGCGGTGAACACCGCATGGAACGGCGCGCCGAGCTTGTCGACGTTGCTCATGATCTGCTCGTCCATCGCATTCGACAGGATCACCAGCTTGTACTTCGACGCCAGCCGCGACAGCCCGGCCGGCACGTCCGGGTGCGGGCCCCAGGTCGGCACCGCGTGATAGAACAGCTCGGCCTCGGCTTCGTCGAACGTCACGCCGAGCCGCGCGCAGGTACGACGGACCGAGTTGACGACCACGTCGCGATACGGCTTCCATGCGCCCAGCACCTCGTCGAGCCGATAGGCGGCGAATGCGCGCACGAAGGCCTCCATCGTCGCCGGCGACAGCCGGTCCGCGTAGATTTCGCGCGCCGTCTCGGCCATCCGGAAATGGGTCAGCGTGCCGTAGCAGTCGAAGGTGATGTACTTCGGTTCAAACTGGATCATGGTCGGGTCCTGTCGGTGTGAAGCCCCGGCACGGCCGGGGATGGGCTGGGTTCAACGAAATTGAATCAGGGCAAAAAGTCGTTCGCGCATCGTTCGGCGCCGCTCAAAACGCACAATCGCCGCAAGTTGCCCGGCGCATGCAGCACGATCTGCGGTGCGATCGGGCGCGGCGCGGCAGGGCCGGCCGGTGGGCGCCGCGCTGCCGCAGCGGGCTCGCCTGTCAGCGCGGCCCGCCGGCAGGCGGCAGCGCCGCCGTGCATTCATCGTAGTGCTGTTCGCACAGCACGAGTGGCGGGATTGACCGGCCGCGCCGGCACGATCCGCGCGTTCGTCCGCGTCGATCGAACGGGTTTGCGTCGATCTCGCGGGCGGGCCCGTCCCCGCCCGAAAACAGGCGAATCGTCCTATCCGCGCCGCACCCGCGCTGGCAGAGTGAATGTGTCATTTCCACCCATCCGGAGTCCGGCGTGTCCGACCTCAACCCTTCCCGCACGCTCACCTATCGCCCGTTCGCCGACACCGACCTGCCCGCCGCCCATCGGCTGTCGGAGGCGGTCAAGTGGCCGCACCGGCTCGACGACTGGCGCTTCGTGCTCCAGCTCGGCGGCGGCATCGTGGCCGAAGACGAGACCGGCGTCGTGGGGACCGCGCTGGGCTGGCGCCTCGGCGAATCGCACGCGGCGCTCGGCATGCTGATCGTGTCACCCGAGCGCGCGGGCGGCGGCATCGAGCGCGAGCTCCTCGCCCGCGCGCTCGACGACTTCGGCACCCGCACCGTCTTTCTGCATGCGATGCCGGGACGCGAGCCGCTGTACGCGGCGTTCGGCTTCGAGGCGATCGATACGATCAACCAGCATCAGGGCGCGGCGTTCCGGCCGCCGCTGATCTCGCTGCCGCCCGGCGAGCGCCTGCGCCCGCTCGGCACCAACGACGGGCCGCGCCTCGCCGCGCTCGCGTCGCGCGCGGCCGGCTACGAACGCGGCGCGGTGATCGACGCACTGCTCGACGTCGCGAACGGCATCGCGCTCGATCGCGACGGCGAGCTGCTCGGCTTCGCGCTGTTCCGCCGCTTCGGCCCGGGCCACGTGATCGGGCCGGTGATCGCGCCGGATGCGCTGCGCGCGCAGGCGCTGATCAGCCACTGGCTCGCGCTGAACGAAGGGATGTTCGTGCGGGTCGACCTGCCGAGCGACAGCGGGCTGTCCGACTGGCTGGACGGGCTCGGGCTGCCGCGCGTCGATACCGTCGTCACGATGGCGCGCGGCACGACGCCCGCGCGCGACCCGGGGCTGCGCGCGTTCGCGATCGTGAGCCAGGCGCTTGGCTGAACGGGACACACGATGAGCTTTCTCTACAAGGCCGACCCGGTGCGCGGTGCGCAATGGGCGGCACGCTTCGCGCAACAGGCGCCCGATCTGCCGTTCCGGATCTGGCCGGACCTCGGCGACGCCGCGGCCGTCCGCTATCTCGCCGCGTGGCTGCCGCCGGACGATCCGGTCGCGCTGTTGCCGAATCTCGAAGTCGTGTTCTCGGTCGGCGCCGGCATCGACCAGTTCGACCTGTCGCGCGTGCCGTCGCACATCCCCGTCGTGCGGATGATCGAGCCGGGCATCGTCGAAGGGATGGTCGAATACGTGACGCAGGCCGTGCTGACGATCCATCGCGACCTGTTCGACTACGCGGCGCAGCAGCGCCAGCAGGTGTGGCACGAGAAACCGGTGCGCGCGGCGGCATCGCGGCGCATCGGCGTGCTCGGCCTCGGCACGCTCGGCCAGGCCGTGCTCGACACGCTGCGGCGCTTCGGTTTCCCGTGCGCCGGCTGGAGCCGCACGCCGCGCTCGCTCGACGGCATCGAGTGCTACGCGGGCGACGCGGCGCTCGACGCGTTCCTGGCGCGCACCGACATCCTGATCTGCCTGCTGCCGCTGACCGACAGCACGCGCGGGCTGCTCGGCGCACGCGTGTTCGATGCGCTGCCCGCCGGCGCTTCGCTCGTGCAGGTCGGGCGCGGCCCGCAGCTCGATGAAGCCGCGCTGCTCGCGGCGCTCGCGAGCGGCCGCGTCGACAGCGCGATCCTCGACGTGACGGACCCCGAACCATTGCCGGCCGGCCATCCGTTCTGGGCCCATCCGCGCATCCGCATCACGCCGCACATCGCGAGCGCGACCCGGCCCGACACCGCGGTCGATGCGGTGCTCGCGAACCTCGCGCGCCATCGCGCGGGCCAGCCGATGATCGGCGTCGTCGATCGGGCGCGCGGCTACTGACGTCGATGTCCGGCCGCATGGGGCGCGCAGCAGAAAATGCCGAAGCGCGCCGTGCAAACGCCGCGCGCATACGTTTCGGGTAGCAAATTGAAGACGCATCCGGATTTCTCGCCCGTTAGCATGAACTCACCGCTGACACCTGACGAGAGTCCCGCCTGCCATGAACCAAGCCGCGCTGATCGAAGCTGATCGTCAACACCTGATCCACCCCGTCGTCAACTACCGTGCGCACGAAGCGCGCGGCGTCACCGTGCTCGAATCCGCGGACGGCGTATTCCTGCGCGATGCCGCCGGCCATACGCTGCTCGACGCGTTCTCGGGCCTGTGGTGCGTGAACGTCGGCTACGGCCGCGACAGCATCGTGAAAGCTGCCGCCGACCAGCTGGCGAAGCTGCCGTACGCAACCGGCTATTTCCATTTCGGCTCGCAGCCGGCGATCGAACTCGCCGAACGCCTCGCCGCGCTCGCGCCGCCGTCGCTGAATCGTGTGTACTTCACGCTCGGTGGCTCGGACGCGGTCGATTCCGCGATCCGCTTCATCACGCACTATTTCAACGCGACCGGCCGCCCGTCGAAAAAGCACATGATCGCGCTGGAGCGCGGCTATCACGGTTCGTCGTCGATCGGCGCCGGCCTCACCGCGCTGCCGGCGTTCCATCGCCATTTCGACCTGCCGCGTGCCGATCAGCACCACATTCCGTCGCCCTACCCGTATCGCCATCCGCTCGGCAGCGATCCGCAGGCGCTGATCGCCGCGTCGGTCGCCGCGCTCGAAGCGAAGGTCGCCGAACTCGGCGCGGACAACGTCGCCGCGTTCTTCTGCGAGCCGGTGCAAGGCTCGGGCGGCGTGATCGTGCCGCCGGCCGGCTGGCTGAAGGCGATGCGCGACGCGTGCCGGCGCCTGGGCATCCTGTTCGTCGCCGACGAGGTGATCACCGGCTTCGGCCGCACGGGCCCGCTGTTCGCATGCGAGGCCGAACAGGTCGATCCTGACCTGATGACCGTCGCGAAGGGGCTGACCGCCGGCTATGCGCCGATGGGCGCGGTACTGATGTCCGACGAGATCTACGAAGGGATCGCGGGCAGCCGCGCCGATTCGCCGGTGGTCGGCCACGGCCATACGTATTCCGCGCATCCGGTGAGCGCGGCGATCGGCCTCGAGGTGCTGAAGCTTTATCACGAAGGCGGGCTGCTCGCGAACGGCCAGGCGATGGCGCCCCGCTTTGCCGCGGGCCTCGACGCGCTGCGCGCGCATCCGCTCGTCGGCGACGCACGCTCGGTCGGCCTGCTCGGCGCGCTCGAACTGGTGACCGACAAGGCGCACAAGACGCGCTTCGATCCGGCACTGAACGTGCCCGACAAGATCGCGGCGGCCGCCTATGCGAACGGCATCGTCTTCCGCGCGTTCGGCGACGGCGTGCTCGGCTTCGCGCCGGCGCTGAGCTTCACCGCGGGCGAATTCGACCTGCTGTTCGAGCGCGTGCGCAAGACGCTCGACGACGTGCTGGCCGATGCGGGCGTGCAGCGCGCGCTCGATGCCGCGCACGCGCAGCCGGCCTGACGGGCCAAGGGAAAGCCGGGCTTGTGGCGGATATCTTTCGACTCTAAAGTAACCGGACATTCCATTTTTCCGACTCCCGACTCACGTGAACATGACGGACAGCAAGCTGGATCGCATCGACCTGCGCATCCTCTCCCAGTTGCAGAAGCGCGGCCGCATGACCAACGTCGAACTGGCCGATGCGGTCGGGCTGTCGCCCAGTCCCTGCCTGATCCGCGTGAAGCGGCTCGAGAAGGCCGGCTACATCGGCGGGTACGGCGCGCATATCCAGCTCGAGAAGCTCGGCGACGTGCAGGTCGTGTTCACCGAAGTCACGCTGGCCGACCATCGACGCGAGGATTTCGACCGCTTCGTCGCGGCGATCCGCAACGTCGACGAGATCGTCGAATGCCACCTCGCGAGCGGCGGCTACGACTATCTGCTGAAGTTCATCACGCGCAGCGTGAGCCATTACCAGACGATCGTCGAAGGGCTGCTCGAGCAGAACATCGGCATCGAGAAGTATTTCAGTTACGTGATCATCAAATCGCCGTTCGTCAAACGGCACTACCCGCTCGAATCGCTGTTCGGCGAACGTCACTGACGCACCGCGCGCGGCCCCCGCGAATACGGCAGCGTCGCTGTCCGTACGGGACAGTCGCGCGCGTGCCGCGCCGCCGTCGTCGCCGAACCGCTTCATCCAAGGACCTGCCATGCCGCTTTCGCTGACCCGCACCGAACTCCTGCGCTCCGCCAACCTGATCGACGGCACGTGGCGCGACGCGCTCGACGGCAGCCGCTTCCCCGTGACCGATCCGGCACGGCTCGACACCGTTGCCCATGCACCCGACAGCGGCGCCGCCGACGCACGTGCGGCCACCGATGCGGCGGTACGCGCCCTGCCCGCCTGGCGCGCGACGCCCGCGCGCGACCGCGCGGCGACACTGCGAGCCTGGCACGCGGCGATCGTCGCGAACACCGACGATCTCGCGAAGCTGATGTCGCGCGAACAGGGCAAGCCGCTCGCGGAAGCGCGCGGCGAAGTCGCGTACGGCGCGTCGTACGTACTGTGGTTCGCCGAGGAAGCGACGCGCACGTACGGCGACATCATTCCGCAGCAGCAGCGCGGCAAGCGGCTGAGTGCGGTGAAGGAGCCGATCGGCGTCGTCGCGGCGATCACGCCGTGGAACTTCCCGCTCGCGATGATCGCGCGCAAGATCGCGCCGGCGCTCGCGGCCGGCTGCACGGTCGTCGCGAAGCCCGCGGAGGACACGCCGCTCACCGCGCTCGCGCTCGCGTTCCTCGCGCAGGAAGCCGGCGTGCCGGCGGGCGTGCTGAACCTGATCACGGCGTCGCGCGAGCGCGGCATCGACGCGGCCGCCGACTGGCTCGCCGACAGCCGCGTGCGCAAGATTACGTTCACCGGCTCGACGGCCGTCGGCAAGCTGCTCGCACGCGATTCGGCCGCGACACTGAAGAAGCTGTCGCTCGAGTTGGGCGGCAATGCGCCGTTCATCGTGTTCGACGATGCCGAGCTCGACGCCGCGGTCGACGGGCTGATGGCCGCGAAGTTCCGCAATGGCGGGCAGACGTGCGTATCGCCGAACCGCATCTACGTGCAGGCCGGCGTGTACGACGCGTTCGCCGCGAAGCTCGCGGCGCGCGTCGCCGCGCTGAAGGTCGCGCCGGCGACCGACCCGGCCGCGCAGATCGGCCCGATGATCAACGCGCGCGCGGTGGACAAGATCGCGCGGCACGTGGGCGATGCCGTCGAGCGCGGCGCGCGCGTGCTGACGGGCGGCAAGCGCCTCACCGAGCTGGGGCCGAACTTCTACGCGCCGACGGTGCTCGCCGACGCGAGCGCCGACATGCAGCTCACGTGCGAGGAAACGTTCGGCCCGGTGGCGCCGCTGTTCCGGTTCGACACCGAGGACGACGCCGTCGACGCGGCGAACGACACGCCGTTCGGCCTCGCCGCGTATTTCTACACGCAGGACGTGCGGCGCATCGCGCGCGTGTCGGCGCGGCTCGAAACCGGCATCGTCGGGATCAACGAAGGCGCGCTCGCGAGCGAGGCCGCGCCGTTCGGCGGCGTGAAGGAATCGGGCTACGGCCGCGAAGGCTCGCGCTACGGGCTCGACGACTACCTGTCGATCAAGTATCTGTGCCAGGGCGGGCTGGATTGATTGGGCGGGCGCGAGCCGCCCGCGAGGGCGGCATCGCACTGCCCGGCCTGAAAGCATGCGTTGACATAGGAACCGATCGGTTCTTATAATGCGATCCATTCCTGGACACCGCATCAATTGCGAAACCGATCAATGGCCAATTCCGCCGGCGTGGGCCGCCCCCGCGAATTCGAACTGGAAGATGCCGCGCGCGACGCGATGGCCGTCTTCTGGGATCACGGGTACGAAGGCGCGTCCCTGCCCGACCTGATGGCCGGCACGGGCTTGTCGCGCGGCAGCCTGTACAAGGCCTTCGGCGACAAGAAAGCGCTGCTGCTGGCGGCGCTCGACCTGTATATGGCCGACGGGCTCAAGGCAACCGCGGACATCCTGTCGCAACCCGGCACCGTTAAAGCGGCCATCCGGGACTCGCTGCTGCGTTATGCGCGCCTGTCCGTCGGCGACGCCGGCCGGCGCGGCTGTCTCGCGGTCGCGATGACCACGGAACTGGCCGCCCGCGACGCGGATGTCGCGGAGCGTACCGGGCGCATGTTCCGCCGCTTGCAGCAGCTCTATGCCGGCGCGATCGTGCGCGGCCAGGCAAGCGGCGAGATCGCCGAGCAGGACGAGCAGGTGCTGGCGCGTTTGCTCGTCTGCCAGGTCGAGGGCATGCGCGTGGTGGGCAAGACCGGCGTGCCCGAGGCCGACATGCTCGCGCTGGTCGACCGCACGATGCGCCTGCTCGATTGAAATTTTTTTACCCACTTTGGAACCGATTGGTTCCGTATGGAGAACCGTTCATGTCACGGAATGATCCCGGATCGCCCGACCCGCGTCGGTGGGCCATGTTCGCGGTGCTGCTCGTCGGCGCGTTCCTGCCACCGCTGGATTTCTTCATCGTCAATGTCGCCCTGCCGTCGATTCGCGCGGAGCTGGGCGCGACGTCGTCCGCCGAGCAACTGGTGATTTCGTCGTATGCCGGCCTGTACGCGGTCACGCTGATCACCGGCGGGCGACTGGGCGACCTGTACGGTCGCGGCCGCGTGTTTTTCCTCGGGTTGATCGGTTTTGCCATCGCCTCGACGCTGTGCGGCCTCGCAGGCTCGCCGGGGATGCTCATCGCCGGGCGAGCATTGCAAGGTGTGACGGCCGCGATCATGGCGCCGCAGGCGCTCGCGTCGATCCAGGCGATCTTCCCGGAATCGGAAAAGCCGCTCGCGCTCAGCCTGTATGGCGCGGTCTTCGGCTTGGCGGCCGTGATCGGGCAGGCGCTGGGCGGGATCCTGATCTCGCTGAACCTGTTGAACCTCGGCTGGCGGACGATCTTCCTCGTCAACCTGCCGCTGGCGATGCTGGTCGTCGTGTTCGGCATCCCGCTGCTGAAGGAAACGCGTGCGCAGCATGCGCGCAAGCTCGACCTCGGCGGCACCGCGCTGTCGATGCTGACGCTCGGCGCGTTGATCGTGCCGCTGATCGAAGGGCGCGAGGCGGGCTGGCCCGTGTGGGCCTGGGCCTCGCTGATCGCGGCGCCGGCACTCGCGTGGGGCTTCTGGCGTTACGAGAGCCGGCTGGGCCGCCGCGGCGGCGCACCGCTGCTCGATCCGGCCGCGCTGCGCGCACCGGGGCTCGGCCGCGCGTTGCTGATCGCGCTGTTGCTGTACGCGATCGGCGCGTTCTTCCTGCTGTTCTCGGTGTATCTGCAGAATGCGTTGCACGTCGACGCGTTGAGCGCGGGCCTCGTGTTCCTGCCGTTCGGCGTGGGGTTTCTGCTTGGCCCGCTGTCGACGCCCTTGTGCACGCGTGCAATCGGCGCTTATGTGAATCCGCTCGGCATGGGCCTCGAGATCGTGGGGCTCGTCGGACTCGCCTGCCTGATCGACACGACGCCGATCGGGATGCCGCTCGCGTCCGTGCCGCTCGCCGCCGCGCTCTTCGTGATCGGGTTCGGACAAGGTCTCGCGCTGCCGACGCTGATGCGCATGGTGACGGGGCGCGTCGCACCGGCGGCGGCGGGGATGATCGCCGGTATCGCCAGCTCGACGCTGCAGGTCAGCACGTCGCTCAGCGTCGCGATCATCGGCGGGATTTTCTATACGGTTCTGGGCGCGCGCCAGGATCCGGCGGCCATTGCGCACGCATTTATCGTCGCACTCCTGTCGATCTCGGTGTTCCTCGCCGTCGGCGCCGCGCTGGGCATCTCGCTCGCGCGTGCACCGGCCGCGCCGTCGTCGGTGCGCTCCGCCGGGCAGCCGGCCTTCGGCCCCGCGCGCAAACGACCGTGATCGCCCGAGATCGCCCGTATCGACATTCAACGTTGCATCCGTCCAACCCGGAGGTTTCTCATGGTTTTCGTCGTTTCCTATCGTCGCGTGATGGGTGCGCGATTCGATGCCCGCTACTACGTCGAGCAGCACATTCCTCTGGTGGAAAAGTCGTGGAAACCGTACGGGCTCGAATACGTCGATGCGTTCTTCCCCGCACGGCAGGACAGCGAGGTGGTCGTCGTGGCCATGTGCCGCTTCACGGATCGGGCAGCGCTCGACGCCGCGTTCGCGTCCGCGGAAACGGCCGACATCATGGCCGATATCGACGCGTTCACCGATATCGCGCCCGATCGCTACATCACGGATGTGTTCTCGGGCGTCGAATGAATGCCGCCGGTCGCGGGCGACCGACGAACGACTGGGCGACCTGAATGGCGTAACGCGATTTTTGATTCACGACGTACACGGCAGGACCGGCGAACCTTGAATCATGCCGGCCGGGTCGTGCGTCGACGCATCCACGGATGCGTATGCGTATGCGCATCGCGCGTCATGCGTCATGCGTCATGCGTCATGCGTCATGCGTCATGCGTCATGCTTCGTGCGTCACGGATCGCGTCAAAGCAACCCCATCGCCGATGCCTTGAGCGTCGCCGCGGCGCGCGTCGAGCATTCGAGCTTGCGAAACGCCTTCTCGACATGGGTGCGCACCGTGCTCGGACTCATCGAGAGCGCCTGCGCGACCTGCTTGTTGCTCGCCCCTCGGGAGATGGCCCGCAGGACGTCGATTTCCCGTGGCGACAGGCGCGGGCCGTCGTGCGACGCGCGAGCGGCCATGCGCCGGGCCGCAGGCGCGCCACCCGTGACGAGCGCCGCGACCACGTCGCCGCATAGCCGGCCGCGCGCCGCTTCTTCCTGCAATTGGGCGGCGGCGTCCGCATCATCGAGCGCCGCCCGCCACGGGCGCGCCGAGCGCAGCGCGACCCACGCCAGCGATGCCGCGAGTACGCGCGCTTCCAGCGTCAGCGCCGCATCGCGCACGCCCCGGAAATAACCGGAACCGTCCTGCCGCTCGTACGCATACGACGCAAGCACCGCGGCTTCACCGAGCGCGCCCGTCTGCCGGCCGGCGCGCTCCGTCCAGTACGGCACGAGCCGCACCTTTTCCCATGCGCTTGCAGGCAGCCGCGTCGGCAGGTTCCACACGTCGTTCGGCACCGCGGCCCTGCCGATGCCATGAATCAGCCCGGCGCGGTACACGCGTTCGCGCGCGGCCGCATCCGGCGACAGGCGCTCGTAACACGCGGCCGCCGTCACGGCGACCGAACGCGAGAACCCGGTCATCCACGGGAGTTTCAGATCGATGACGTCCGCGATCAATTCGGCGGAGGTCGCGCCTTGCATATCGGGCGTGGCCAATGCGGCGTCGAGACCGTCGGGCGGCAGGTGATCGAGCGCCGCGAGCCAGCGTGCGGCGTCGTGCGCAGCCGCGTCGACGAGCGCGCTCGGATATCGCGCGCCCGCGCGTTGCCCGATCCATTCGATGGCCTGCTCGATGCCGTACGTGCGGCTGAATACGTCGAGATCGCCCGCGAGCGTGACGATCGACACCGCGGCCGGCACCTGTTCCCGCGCGAGCCGTGCGGGAAGCCCGTTGCCGTCCCAGCTTTCGAAGATGTGCCGCAGCGCGGTTTCCGTGGCGTGGGAGAGGCCGAGTATTCGCGCGACTTCGCCCGACACTTCGCAATGGATTTGCGCGAGCGGGATCATCGCGGCGCCGGCGCGGCCGACCGCTTCGGCGAGGCCGGGCCGGTTCTCGAGCATGGCGGCGCGAATCGCGACATCGTCGCCGAACGCCTGAGCGAAACCCGCGGCGTTCGCGGTACAGCCCGACCAGCGCAACAGCGCGACTTCGCGGGCCGTGTCGCACACCGACGCGTCGAATCCCGCCGCGTGCGCGAGCTGTGCCGCCAGCCAGCCGGTGCGCAGCGAATGATCGGTCGGCTGCCCCATGCTGAGATCGCCGATGAAGGCCAGCGCGCGGACGGCGTCGAATATGCGCAACGGGGTGTGACGGGCTTCGGCGTCGGGCATCGGATGAGGCGCGGGCATTCACGGGAACGGGAAAACGATCATACGCGACGACGTCGCGCCGTGCATGCGCGTGCGGATCGGCCGTGCGCCGCACCCGGCCCGAGGCGAGGTCGGCCGCTGCCCGGTGCGCGCGGCCGGCGCGCGTTCGCCATCGGACATCCGACCGATGGCGGGCGACCGCGACGATCGCGATACTCGGTGCACTGGAGATCCGGTCGGCACGACCTCCGCACGGCGGACACGCTGCACGCCGGCCGGAACGACGATCCGATTTACGAAGGAATGCAAATGGCTGACCACTCCCCCGAATTCCGTGCCCCCGCCGACGCACAATGGCTGAAACGGTACTACTTTTCCCGGGCGATATTCTCGCTGCTCTGGGTCGCGCTGGCATTTTCCGTCGGCCGGCAGAGCGCGGCCGGCGCGGCGATCCTGCTGATCGTTTATCCGGCTTGGGATGCGGTCGCGAATTTCGTCGACCTCGCCCGCAGCGGCGGAGCGGCGACGAACCGGACCCAGGCGGTCAACGTCGCGATCAGCGCGGCCACGACGCTGGCGGTTTTTCCGGCTTTGAATGCCGACACGCATGCGGTGCTCACGGTGTTCGGCATCTGGGCGATTCTTTCCGGCTTGCTGCAGCTCGGCACGGCGCTGCGTCGCTGGAAACAGGTCGGCGCGCAGTGGGCGATGGTTCTGAGCGGCGCGCAATCCGCGCTCGCCGGCGTGCTGTTCATCGCGCAAAGTCACGCGTCCATGCCGCCCGCCATCGCGAAGATCGCGGGCTACGCGGCGGTAGGCGCCGCCTATTTCCTGATATCGGCACTGTGGCTGCAGTTGCGGCGGGCACGACGCAGCGCGTCGTGAGCCGTCGATCGAGATGAAGATGTCACGCCACGGGGTGCCGTCGCCGTCGCCGTGGTTGCGGTCAAGGGCACATGTCGTGCAACGCATGGGCTCATGCAGAGGATCGCAGTGGTGGAAACAGGGGGTGTTTGGCGGTCGCGAACGAGTCTGAACGACCCGGAAGCGACACTCGTCGCGGCACTTTCAACGGCCCTTCGTCGCCGGCAAGCGGTCGTTCGTACGGCATCCGACGAACTGCAAAGCTGTTGGTTAGTTGCGGCACATGCAAAGCTCGAACTCGTGTCCGTCCGGGCTGCTCAATACGATGCTTTTCATGGACTCGATCTTCAATCCGTCCATCACGACGGAGGCTCCGTTTTCTGTTGCCCGCTTCACGAATTCGTGAAGCGCATTCTCTTCGAACTCAAATACAGGCACGGAGCTGCTACCTTTTATCTCATCTCCAAAATCGTTTAACAAAAGGCCCAGTCTGTTTGTGCCGATCATGAATTCAGTCCACTTGTCGGACTGCTTAAGCGGTTCATATCCGAGAAGTCGCTCCCAGAAAGAAGTGGACTTCCTCATATCACTCACCTTCAAATACACGGTACGAAGCTTCATGACGTATCCCCGAAACGGATTCCAACTGAATGTATCAGACGCCAAAATAATTGGCTTACAGCAGCGGCGGCCAGACTCATGCAGTGCTTGACTGCTTGGGCATGATGCAACAGGCATGACCGTCCATACGTGGGCGTACGATTGTTACGTCGGAACGTCGCTTCCTGGCCGGCAGCCGCCGGTCGTGATCTCCAGCAGCTGGCCGAACGGCGAACTTCGAGCGGTCACGTGCGGGCCGCTGGTAAACTCACGCAGCCAAAGCAACTCTTCCCGGTCACATGAGCACGCCAGCAGCAGCACCAGCCCCCGTAACTCCAATGATGCAGCAGTACCTGCGGCTTATCTGACAAAGGTTAGCTTAGAAAGTTACGCTGAAACCGACGCTCGCCGCAGTCGAGATCGTCCGTCACTTTATCTCGCGTCGCCCTTCAGCATCCCAATACGTCCAGTTCTCTGCTTCGGTTCCGTGATCGTAGTCCCCAAGGGCGGCAAGTTGTCCGTTTGGATGGAAATCCTTCCAGACTCCGTGCTCAACGCCGTGTTCGTAGATTCCTTCAGACGCGATAGTGCCGTCCTCTCTGTATTCAACGAAGAGGCCGTGCCGAATCCATCGCCGCCCGTCAGCGGCCAAGTATCTGCTATAGCGGTATCTAAGTGCACCGCTTGGATACAAAATTTCCGCTATGTTCAATTCCGCCATTGCACCCTCCGCTTTGTACCTCTTCGTCAGCCAGCACATCATTCAAGACTGCGCCGTAATCGCGACATCATTATGTTGCCCATGTGAGACGAGCATTGCGAGAGCGCCTTTGCCAGCTCCTGCTCATAAGGAATGTCGAGACTCTCGACCCCATGAACAACGCTCCACAGTACTCCCGCCCCATCACTATCGGGGAATCGTTCAAAAAGACGGAATAGAACACTCAACGAATTTTCCGACACCCCGATGCTCCAGAGATCTTCCAAAAGACGCTCGAGCGGTAACCAGTCCCCACCAGCCGGACTAAATTGGGCGATTTGAGAAAGAACCTCTTGCTCTGACCGAAACGGGCGAGGCTGACTGTCGACGCACATGATGGGTGGTAGGTAAGCTCGCAAGGGCTTCCGAGTTGACTTGGCTGCAGAATTGTTGCTGCTCCAGACTTGGTTGTCCAACATGTAGTGCGAGCCGCATGTCGTGATCGGCGACAACTGGCCGAACGGCGAACTTCGCGCCGGCATACTAGGGCCACTAGTAAACTCGGGCAGCCAAAGCAACTTTTCCCGGTCACATGAGCATGCAACCCACCGCAGCACCTGCACCCGTCACTCCAATGATGCAGCAGTACCTGCGCCTAATCTGACAAGGCTCTGCGTACAAACCTACGCCAAGACCTACGCTCGCCCTTTTGAGGATCGTCCGCTAACGACCCGGAGCGGTCATCGGCCCCGCTCCGAAGCAGTCATCCAATGCGGCCGCAATACGTGGTCAGACAACACGGCGAGCACGTGGCTTCCAGATGTTCGTACGTGGCACGTATTTCTCATACCCCGTTCCGTCATCGACGCCGATGACCTGATGGCCGAAACATTCAACCATCGCAACAAGACTGCCGGTGCCGCCATATGGATAACCATGCGGGTTGAACTCCAACACATGCCGTGTTGCTCGCAGTCGGATTGCAATGAGGTCGTAGTCTCCATTCCAGAATGCGTCTAACATGGACGCAAAATCCCATCCAGGCGTCGGCATCTCAGGAGAATGTCGTTTCGGCAGTGGAGTGGAAAACCAATATTCGTTCCACTCAGCCATTTCTTCCGCGGTCAGGCTCGGAAAGTAGGCGCGTTCAGCCTCGGTCAGATAAGCTGATAGTTGCGACTCGTCGGCAGGCTCATCGCTATCCTTTGCAGCCTTCACGAGGTCAAAGAATTCCGTCAGTCGCTGTAAGGCCTTCTCGCCATTCGATTCAAATTCAACGTAGCAGTAAGCCGGATCGCCTGGAGTGGCGGCCACCTCTATGACCTTGTCTAAGGACGAGGCGGGGAGTGCAGCCGAAGCCGTTACACGCTTTTTGAAAGGCCACATATATGATTCGAATCAGTATTTGTAGTTGGTGCATCAGGGCGCTTGGACTACCTATTGTCCGCGATTTATGTGGCTGAGTCGAATGTCTCAACCTGGCCGACCAGCGACCGTCTCCGCTGTCGCTCTGGGTAGGTACATTTGCGCCCGGGGACGGCAGGCGCCGACCCGAAGTGGCCCGTCAGATTTCTCCGAAACGGCCATTTCGAGCCGTTCAAGTCTTACGCATCCTTCACTGACTTTGCTCGATCATCACCTCGCACGTAGCACGTAACGACGGAAACGCTCTCATTACCCTACGCAGATGTTCAATGCGGCTTGAACGCTCGATAAATGGATAAGCATCCTGATGCAGGGCGACCCAAACTTTACCGAAATCCGAGCATTCACTTACCCACCGTGTCAGGGTGCACATGATGCGCTGACCATTGTCGTTAGTTCGCCACGCCCACAGATTTAACAGGTCAGCAACATCCTGCAGGCAATAATTCTCCGGCAGGTCGGCCCAAAGCAATTCCGCCAAATCGCTGTTCTCTCCATAGATACTAAGCAGCTGGCGAAGATTCTCTTCGTCACCTCCAAAGTCTACGGCCCGTAGTGCTGCAACCTCGTCTAAGGTTGCGCGAACAAGTGCAATCCGGTCTGCCATTTGGATCATGTATGTAGCAACGCTGCAAGCTTAAATTGTCGACGATTACGGAACTAGCAACGATTGACCGAAACTGGCCGGATGACGTCCATTTCATGATCCGGAAACCGCGCAATGCTGCTGCCAAAAGGTCCTCCTGACCGATTGTTTAGGCGTTGTCTCCATGAACCATAAGGGCATAAATTTCTGCCACACGTTCGACTGAAATTCCATTTCTTTGCTCAATCGCCAAAGAATGGTCGGTTGGCTCAAGTTCGATGTAGGGACGAATTCCATCGTCACGCAAGTGAACCCGAGTTTTAAGATTCATGGTGTCGGGATATGGTTTTAGCCAAGCATTAAGCCATCCAAAGAATGGCCCGACATGAGAACGTTTGCGTTCTTCATAGCATTTCACCCATTCAACGTAGCTGGCCCGGCTAAGAGACACCCAGACTCCCCAGGAGAACGGCTCAGTTTCACCGTGAACGGGGATTTCGATGCAGCCGAGAACGAAGAAATATTCTTCGTCGATTACACAGTCGTCGCTGCCCAGATCACAACGCACCTCTCTCTCGGCGATCGGTACTTCGTAGTAGCTTAACGGTGCAGGAGCACCAAAGCTCGGCATGCCTTCGTGAGTTTGTCCGCACGTAGCGCATTGAAAGGCGAAGGACATAGTAGGTACCAGTGAAGGCGGTGACCGAATTGTCGACGATCTAAGTGACCATGTCGACTGACCGTTCATGGCCGCATAACGCCACTACCGCATTGCACCGTACGGAAAAACAGGAAAACCCGGTGATCCGACGATAGTTGCAGGCAATAACCGCCCGACGAGGCAACCGACTACCGCTCATCACTCAGCCACCGCCGACGATCTGCTCAAAGTCAACTTCGGTCAGGGCTTCTCATTCCCTTGCCTGGAGCCGATGGCCGCAGCAATGCGGCTTTGCGCCGCGACGAGTTGGTCATCCGTAGTCGCTACCAGCCACAGACGTGCCTGCTCCTCGATTTGGCGGTTGTGATCCTTCAACGGACCCATCGCGGCAGCGGCCTTCCACACGACCGGGGCGATTCGGCTTTTCCTGCCTGACGGCGCGCCTACCAGCAGGCAGTAAGGTCCCAGCGGGAGCGATACAAACGGAAGTGCCGGACTGGCACGCACGCGCCAGTCGATGAAGGGCGTGTCGCCGATAAGCAGCGGCATGGGCAAGCCGTGGAGCACACTGAAATCGTACAGCGCCAGTTGCTCCCGCATGCCGGCGTAGATACGCCGGATGTCGTCGACAACCGCCGCGCGTATCTCGTCATCGAACATGGGTTCCTGCGCGTAGCGGGCAAACGCCTTTCGAGCCTCCCATTGATATGCGCTGAACAGGCCAATCTCCACGCAGTCCTGCACTGCGCGCTGGACATCCGCTACGGAACCGGCTTCCTCCGGCGTACCCAACTGCGCGGCCCGCAAAAACCGGGCAAGTCCAGCCTCATGGATCGCAGGACCCTCCGCAGATGCATCGTCTTCAACGCCCTTGCCAAGGGGCACATAGATATATTTCTCGGCCGCGAAATGCGACTTCTTGCCCTCGTCAAACCTGATTTCGCCATCTACGCAGTCGAGATAGCGAGTCCCGATTCGACCATGCTCCCAAACCCAGTTTTTCAGGAGCGGACGTAGTGGATGCAGTCTGTCGTGATCGGTCATGGAAGCCTCCAGGTTGCCCAGTATAGTTCCAGGTTGTCGATTGTTCGTGGAGGACATGGCGATCAATCGATCCACTACCGCCGTTGGAGCAAGGTTCAGAGCCAAGCTGACCTTCGAACGTCCAACTGCATGCACCGGCGAAGGTCCTCAGACAGTAGCACTGACGGGCTGTCACTACGCGCTTTGGTAACGGACTGCGCAAGCGGGCGCCCCGGGCTGCCCTTGACTCTCTTGACGCGGCGTCAGGAGCCGTTCAAGCAGATCGGCGCTGTCCAGTTGCGCAATCCACCAGTTCAAGGCGTTCCCCACCTTGTCCTCGCGCCAAGCGAGGTAGCCATTCGTGAACTCGCGCGCACCCACGATGCGACGCGCGACCAGCCTGCCTTCGTGTATCGGTTCTTTCGCTACGAGATCGGGCAGCATCCCGACAGCGATACCTTCGCACAGTGCTTGCAGTTTAGCTGCGAGCGTCGGCACGATGATCAGAGGCTGTCCGTCACGGGTGGCCACAGATTGCGGTTGCAGTTCGCGAGAAGTGTCACTGATGACGACACCCCGATATCTTGCGATCGTTTCGCTCTCCAACGGCTCGGGCATGCGGGCGAGTGGATGATCCGGTGCCACGACAAAAACGTGCCGGAGGGTTCCGATTGGCCGGGCCGCAATATTGGCGGCATGCGGCGGCTCGCCGAACGCCCCTATCGCGAGATCGGCACGCCGCGTAACCAGGGCATCCCACACGCCCCCAAGCACCTCGGTGGAAAGACTGAGCTGGGTATTCATCTCCAGGTCGTAGAAGGCATGGACATACGGCCATAAGGACTGGATCGGCAAGATTGCATCGACGCACAGTCGAAGCTCCGATTCCCAACTGTCTCGAATACCTTTTGCTTTGACCTCCAGGCGTCGAGCCGCGTCTAAAAGTCGACGCCCGTCTTCCACAACAGCACGACCCGCTTCCGTGAGTCTCGCCCGTCTGCCGCTGCGATCGAACAGCTCGACATCCATGTCGCTTTCCAGCTTTTGCACGAGGTAAGTGAGTGTCGACGGAACTCTATGCAACAACTCGGCCGCATCGGCGAATGTACCGGTCCGGTCAATTGCATCCAAAACTTCGAGAACTTCAAATGACAGCTTGGTCGCCATACAGCATCCTTGGATACTTCCATCGTTCACAGGCTTCACCGCGTCGGCCGAGCGGCTTTGCCGCAGCAACGCTTCCACACGGTGCCCAACCTTTCGGGACTCGCTCGGATGCTGATCAGATGGACAAAGGCGATGTCGTCCCTGAACCGGATGCGTCTCGCGGATGCTCTCGTTGACGAAGCCTCCAGCCACTCAATGGTCATTGCGGCAAGAGTCTAAGGTACACGCTGCCGTTTGTCTGCTCGTGGCGTGACGCACAGTTAGCCAGGCGCATGACAGGTCGCCGCCACCGCATGCGTAATAATCGAAAGCAACCGGCTCACCCGATGGCCCTGACCTGGAGACGCAGCAGAGACCGATTGTCGCCATTTCTTAACAGATGATTAAGAACGGCTACAAACGGCAAAAATATACTGCTCATGTTTCATGAATCGACGCCGATAAAAGGAACGCAGTACACACCTTTTCTATCGGGAGAGTCAGATGTCCATCCAGGCAATCAGTCAAAGTACTGCGCAGGCACCGGGTCCGTCGGTTGCATCGACTTCGGGGTCGGCGTCGACGGCTCCGGCCGCGAGCGCAACCGCTTCTTCGGCCGCTGGATCAAGCACCAGCACGTCCACGTCGTCGTATACGGTCAACATCAGCAGCGCCGCGCGCGCGATGTTGGCGGAAGCAACGGAGACCTCGGTTCAAACCGCGCAGGAAGCAGGAAAAGGTGACAGGCAGGCGCAGCGTCTGCTCGCAAAGGAGGCGGCAGCCAAGGCGGCGTAAGCGCGCCCGGCAGTTTCGGTGATTGAACCGCCGCCGCGCGGGCCTGGCGGCGGCACTCGGTCAAGCTTCATGCATACCCTGCATACAGGCACTGGATGGGGTATGCGGCAATCATCGTTTGTCGTTGCGGATCGAACGGCCGCTCACCGGTGCCCGGGCCGATCGACATGCCTGCGATCTCCTTTCGCTCATTCGACCAGGCGCGCAGGCGAGTACGCGCCGTAGTTGGCCCCGATGCCACCCGCCCCTGATGCCTGGCATTTGTCCGGATTGTTGCTCATCTCCATCTGGATGTATTTCGCACTCCCGCCACTCGCGCCGTCAATGTGCACACATGCAAATGCCAGAATCCGCTCGTAGGACGACGTCGTGAGATCCTGAACAATCGGGATCAGCACATATTCACAGGCCTTCGTGCCGGCCGCACTACACGCGTTGACGGACGAATACAGTGTCGTCTTCGTGCCGGGCTGGATATACGTGCACGTGTTGTCAGCGGTCGAGCAAACGCCGCTCGGCGATCCGACCGCTGCCGGATCCGGATTGCCGCTGGCTATCAGGTTCCGCACCGTCGGCACATCATTGGCGGTGGTATCGAACGTCGTCCACTGACTCGCCTCGCAAGGCCCGGCATGGTAGGACGAGGTCACGTAAAAGGTGTACGGCTGACCGGCGACCTGATTGGGTTGACCAGGGCCAGGCGGCGTCGTGGAGGTTGCGACCTTGGGTTTTTCGTTCGTCGAATCCCAATACTGGTCGTACATGCATTTCGTCATCGCAACCGGGAAGAGCGCGCCGGCGCCGACATTTCCGGGGTCCGAAATAACCGCGACAGCCACCGCGCTCTCGGGTACAGACTGAAAACCTAAGACCTTCGCCAGAAAGGAAGGAACGCCGCCACCGTTTTTCGTTCCCGAACGCGTGACGACGACTTGCACGGCCGGCTCGCCGACGGCCGGCGACGCCGGCTTGGTGGTTTGAAGACCCTTGACGCTTCCCGTCACGTCCCAATAGCCGTACGTCACATCGGTCGCGTATCCGACCAGCGTCATATTTGACGACTTGTTCAACGAAACGCTCTGTACCGTCTGCGCCTGCGCCGTGGCCCAATCGGGGGCCGTCGACTTCGTGTTGCCGCATTGCGCTCGCGGATAGATACATGGCGCACCGGCCAACGCTGCAGCGTCGGCGGCATTCTGAAGCTCATTGCGCACGACAAAAAGATAGCCGACGTCGATCGCCAGGGCGCCAAAACCGAGCAGTATCGTCAGCAAGAAAGCGACCGTAATCGCTACCGCACCTCGCTGATCCCGGCGGCGCTTCGAAGCGAGGCCAGCGTACTTCGAATGTCTGCACGTGCGCGATGACCGCCCACCTCGGAAACGAGTGTGATCCATGGCCGGCTCCTCACTCGTTGTTCATGACGGTGGTCGCTGTCAAGGTCAGCAGCTTGGTCAATGGCCCGATCCACGACCCGAGAGCCAGGCCGGTGAATTTATACGTGACCGTCACCGTGAGCGGTGTGCCGAAACTCCCGCCCTGCCCCGACGGAACGGCAACGGTAGGCGTTGACGCGCTACCCAGGCTGATCAAGTGAGTCTGGCAGTAATTGAGCGCGACATTCTGAATATCCGTCGTGGAAGCTTTGGGGGATTTCAGAACGATCCCGGCTCGCGCACCTTCGCGGCTCGCGTTGGTTATGACGGCCTGATCGAACATAACGAGACCGAATTCGATAATGCCGAACAGGATCAACAACAACAAAGGGAGCACCAATGCGAATTCAACAACCGCAACGCCCCGCTGCTGCTTCCAGTGTCGTCGATTCATGATTCTTGTTCCCCGTATAAGAAACTGACGCGATGTTCGACGCGCTCTCATTGCTTCTTCCCGCATGCATTCCCCCGCATACGGTCAGCGAACAAGCAAATTGCGCACCACCGGTCGCACACGGTTGACGCGCGGGGACAGCGTCTTGCGACGCCGATGAAGGAAGGCGTGAGAGGGGGGAAATGTTTCAGACTTGAACCGTGAAGCGTCGACGCTCAGTCGACGGCGCAGCGCACCTGCAAGCGGATGCACACGGAATGGGGGAAGATCGGCGCGAATGATTCAGTTGTGCAACACCAACGCAGCTTATGGGCCTGCAACGCGTCTCTGCCACCGGCCGGACAGGAGGCCAAGAGTCAGGTTGGCTCGGCCGCCGTCTCGCCTGCGGCGATAGCGTTGCAGCATCGATCGCGCAGCCTCGGCATTCGTCGGATGCAGCCATTCCCAAACCCGGCCTTCGCGACCAGTCGACGACGCCAGCTTGCCCCCGTACCTACCGACTACCCAACGCCTGAGCCAGCGCATCCCCCGCAGCCAGGATGTGCGCGGACAACGCCGCACACGCCGCGTCCACATCGCCGTCGCGTATCGCCCGGACGATGTTCCGATGCTCGTCGTTCGAGCGATCCTGCCAGTCGAGTTGCTGCCACGTCGCGTAAAGATGCCGCGAACTGGCCCGATGCATGTCGCCGATTGCGTCGAGGAGCCGCGGCATCCCGCACCGCGCGGTCAATGCGCGATGAAACCTGAGGTTCAGCGTGCCGAGCACGGCGATACCGCGCGCCGCCGACTCCTGATCGAGGATCGCATCGAGTTCCTCCAGCGCACGGGCGTCGAGAGCGGGGATCGCCTCGCGCAGCGCCAGCGCCTCGAAAGCAGCGCGCATCTTGGCCAATTCAAGCACGTCCGCCGGCTCGAGCGGCGCCGCCCGCACGCCCCTTCGCGGTTCCACCACGGCCAACCCTTGCGCTTCCAGCCGCCGGAACGCCTCGCGTACCGGCACGTGGCTCGCGCCGAACTCGGCCGCGATGTGGTCCTGACGCAGCCACTCGCCCGGCGTGATGACGCCCGAGATGATGCGGTCCGCCAACGCGGCAGCGATCCGATCGGCCAGCGAGCGATCTTCCTTGACTTCAAAGTTCATGCCGACCACCATGCATATATTATCTATTAAATTGTAACAAAATCGGAGGCTCGATGCGCCACCACCGTCCCGTGCGTCTGCAGCACATTGCCGGCATCGGCGTCGATCGCATGGGTTCGATCGCCGATCATGCCGACGTCGACCTGTTGCGGCTCGAAAATCTCGATACCGACATCCCGCCCACTGCAGAGGCGCTCGCCTTCACCCGGGAGGCCATCGAGCGAGACTCGGCCAACTCCTATTTGCCGTTCGTCGGTCAGGATCGGCTGCGCGCGAGCGCTGCCGCCCACGTGTCGGCGCTTTCGGGGCAGCGCTTCACGGCCGACCAGGTGGTGGTGTCGGCGGGCGGGCTCTCCGGCATTCTGAACACGCTGCTTGCCACCGTCGAGACCGGCGACGAAGTGATCGTCACCGATCCGACGTACGCGGGCCTGCTGAACCGCGTCCGCCTGGCGGGCGGCGTGCCGCGGCAGGTCCCGTTCGCCTTCACGCCGGGCGGCGAATGGAAACTGGACCAGGCCGCGCTGCGGGCGGCAATCGGCCCGAAAACGCGGGCCATGCTGCTGATGTCTCCGTCGATGCCTTCGGGCGGGGTATTCGATGCGTCCGACTGGCAACTGATCGCGGGCCTGTGTGTGCAGCACGATCTGCTGCTGATCCTCGACAGTGCGATGGAGCGGCTGCTGTTCGATGGACGCACGGTCATCCATCCCGCCGGCCTGCCCGGCATGGCAGAGCGCACGGTGACGGTCGGCGCGGCGTCGAAGGAGCTGCGCATGATTGGTTGGCGGGTCGGCTGGATCGTCGCGCCGGAATGGCTGATTCCCGATCTGGTGGCCGTGTCGCTCGCCAATGTCGTGGTGCCGGTCGGCATTGCCCAGGAGGCTGCGGCGGTTGCGCTCGAACATTCCGCGGCCGATCTGCCCGGCTACGTGAGCGAACTCGAAAGGCGGCGTGACACGATCGCCGCCGAACTGTCCGGACTCCCGTTCGGCATGCCGGCGGGCGGCTGGTCGATGCTGCTGCGTGTCTCCGACTTCGGCCTGACCGGATCGCAGATGTCGGAGCGGTTGCTGCGCCGCGGCGTATGTGCGACGGCGATGACCGGGTGGGGCGTCGCACACGGCGAGCAGTATGTCCGTTTCGTGTTCTCGAACGAACCGGTCGAACGGTTGCGCACGCTCGGAAACAAGGTGCGCGTCGCACTGGAGGACGCATGACGGCCGCCTACGAGACAGCCCCGAGTCGTCCGCCAAGTTTCCGTGGCTCGAGGCATCCGGCATGCCGCCTGTGAGGGTCGAGCGAACTCACACGAGGTCCCGCTTTTGCCGAAAGTCCCGCTTGTTACGATCCACGTGCCGTGAGACATCCGACGCCGGGCAGCGCGATGCCCGGCCCGGCCGAACGCCCTACCGCCCTGCCGGCGGCTGCAGGATGTCGCGTGGAATCGTCGCGATCAGCACGCAGCTGACCAGCAGGCACGCGCCCAGCGCATAGGTGCCGTTGTTGATGTCGCCGGTCATCTGCTTGGCGATGCCGGTGATCATCGAGCCCGTGAACCCGGACAGGTTGCCCACCGCGTTGATCAGCGCAATGCCGGCCGCCGCCGCGGTGCCGGACAGGATCTGCCCCGGAAAGGTCCAGTAGATCGGCATCAGCGCGAGGATGCCGCACGTCGCGATGGTCAGGAATACGATCGACAGCGCGACGTTGTGCGCCAACGCCGCGCTCGCGATCAGGCCGACCCCGCCGATCAGCGCGGGAATCGCCGCGTGCAGGCGGCGCTCGCCGGTCTTGCGCGAGTGCGACGCGTTCCACACCATCGCGAAGATGGCCGTCAGGTACGGAATGGCGGTCAGGACACCGATATGCAGCGGGCTCTGCACGCCCGACGCGCGAATGATCGACGGCAGCCAGAACGCCAACCCGTAGAAGCCGGTGTTGAACGTGAGCAGGATGACGGTGAGCAGCCAGACGCGCGGGCTGCGCAGCGCGGCGCCGATGCTGTGCGACTTGTGCGCGGCTTCGGTTTCGAGGTTGCGCGTCAGCCGCGCCTTTTCGTCGCCGGACAGCCACTTCGCCGACTGCGGGCCGTCGCCGAGGCACGCCAGCACGACGAACGCCACCACGATCGACGGCAGCCCTTCGAGCAGCAGCATCCATTGCCAGCCGCTCATGCCCGACAGGCCGTGCGTGTGCTCCATCAGCCAGCCGGACACCACGCTGCCGAGCGTCAGGCTCAGCGGGATCGCGACCAGGAAGCCCGACATGGCCACGCTCTGGCGGCGCGCCGGGAACCAGTAGTTCAGGTACAGGATGACGCCCGGAAAGAAGCCGGCTTCGCACAGGCCCAGCAGGAAGCGCAACGCGTAGAACATCGTGGACGTCTGCACGTGGAAGAACTGCGCGAGCGGCACGATGAACGCCATCGACGACGACACGATGCCCCACGTGATCATGATCCGCGCGATCCAGAAGCGCGCGCCGTAGCGGTGCAGCAACAGGTTGCTGGGCATCTCGAACAGGAAATAGCCCCAGAAGAAAATGCTGGCGCCGAGCGCATAGACGCCGTCGCTCAAGCTCAGGTCGTCGAGCATCTGCAGCTTCGCAAAGCCCACGTTCACGCGATCCAGGTAGGCCACGACGTAACAGAGCAGCAGTAGCGGCAGGATGCGCCGCATCACCTTGCGATACAGGGCGTCGTCGGATGAATCGGCCGCGGCCGGGGCGGCAGCGGCCTGCGTAATGGATGGCATCGGTCTGTCTCCTGATTGTGTAGGTCTTCTTCGTACCGGCGGTTCTTCGACACATCGATGTTACCGATAACATTCCGTGGCAAAAAAAACGCCGACGAGGCAGCGGGGAGCAATCGACGCACTGATACCGGTAACGAATCGGAAGGTAGCACGCGGCGACAGGCGCGTACAAGCGCCGGCGAACGCGTGGTTTCCCTAGTGCGCGCATCGCTGCGACGGGGCGGCGCGGCACGCATGACCGCGGATGCGGCACCGGTATGATGTAGCCTTTCCAGCTTTCGTCCGATCGCGATTCCGATGCCCAGTCCCACCGCCGTCCGGCCTGCCGGGCCGCCCCGCATGTCCGACGTAGCGCGCCTCGCCGGCGTATCGAAGATGACGGTGTCGCGCGTGCTCGCCGGCCATAGCGTGGCCGCCGAGACGCGCGCGCGGGTCTGCGCGGCGATCGACCAGCTCGGCTACGTGGCCGATGCGGCCGCCGGCGCGCTGTCGTCGGGGCGCTCGGAATTCGTCGCGGTGCTGGTGCCGTCGCTGTCGAGTTCGAACTTCTCCGACACCGTGCGCGGCCTGACCGACGCGCTCGAACCCGAAGGCCTCCAGCTGCTGCTCGGCGACACCGACTACGATCTCGAACGCGAGGAACGGCTCGTGCGCTCGATGTTGCGGCACCAGCCGCGCTGCATCGCGCTGACAGGTGCGCAGCACACCGATGCGACACGCAAGGTGCTGGAACGCTCGGCTATTCCCGTGGTCGAGATGTGGGACCTGCCCACGCGTCCGATCGACACCGCCGTCGGCTTTTCGAACGTGCGCGCCGCCCGGGCGATGGTGCGGCATCTGGCCGAGCGCGGTTACCGGCGCATCGGTTTTCTGGGCGGCGCGAGCGAGCTGGATCGGCGTGGCCTCGACCGGCTCAAGGGATACCAGGCGGAGATCAAGGCGCTGCGGTTGGGCGAGCCGCGCGTCGTGCGGCTCGGCGAATCGCCGATCACCATGAGCCACGGCGGGCCCGCGATGGCGGCGCTGCTCGCGCAGTGGCCGGACACCGATGCCGTGATGTGCGTCAGCGACATGTCGGCATTCGGCGCGATCATGGAATGCCACCGGCGCGGCCTGTCCGTGCCCGAGGACGTCGCGGTGGCCGGCTTCGGGAACTTCGAAGTGGCCGCATGCTGCCACCCTGCCATCACGACCGTATCGGTCGACGCATACGGCATCGGGCGACGCACGGGCGAAGCGTTGCTGGCCGCGCTGCAGGCGCGCGACAGCGGCGAGCCGGTCGAATCGCAAAGCATCCGTATCGACTACACGATCGTCGCGCGCGAAAGCGCGTGACGGGCCGGCGACCGGGCCGGTCGCGCCCGGCGAGAACCGGCGAGCACCGACGTGCGCTCGAGGCGCGCGCGAACGACGCGATTGCGTACCGCCCCCCTGCCCTTACGCCGCCCCGCCATCGCATGAACGAAAGGCCTCGTTGACGGCCGATGCGCGTCGATACGGTTGCCGTTCGACTGGATGGGAACCGGTGCATCGCGCACGGCGCTTTCTCCGTCCCCTGCGCCACCCGCACCCAAAAATTCCCTTCCGCCACGCAAAAACCCCGTGCTAACATCCACTCGATGTTACCGGTACCAATCCGGTACGCAACAATGAACGAGGCCCTTCGGAGACAGCCCGCCATGTCACAGCCCCCGCGCCGCCTGCGCAGCCAGGAATGGTTCGACGATCCCGCGCATGCCGACATGACCGCGCTCTATGTCGAGCGCTTCATGAACTACGGATTGACGCGCGAGGAGTTGCAATCGGGCCGCCCCGTGATCGGCATTGCGCAGACGGGCAGCGACCTCGCGCCGTGCAACCGCCACCACATCGAACTGGCCGAGCGCACGAAGGCGGGCATCCGCGACGCGGGCGGCATTCCGATGGAATTCCCCGTGCATCCGCTGGCCGAGCAAAGCCGCCGCCCGACCGCCGCGCTCGACCGCAACCTGGCCTACCTCGGGCTGGTGGAAGTGCTGCACGGCTTCCCGCTGGACGGCGTGGTGCTGACCACCGGCTGCGACAAGACCACCCCCGCGTGCCTGATGGCGGCCGCGACCGTCGACCTGCCGGCGATCGTGCTGTCGGGCGGGCCGATGCTCGACGGCTGGCACGACGGCAAGCGCGTCGGCTCGGGCACGGTGATCTGGCATGCGCGCAACCTGCTCGCCGCCGGCGAGATCGACTACGAAGGCTTCATGCAGCTGACCACGGCTTCGTCGCCGTCGATCGGCCATTGCAACACCATGGGCACCGCGCTGTCGATGAACAGCGTGGCCGAGGCGCTCGGCATGTCGTTGCCGGGCTGCGCGAGCATCCCCGCCGCGTACCGCGAGCGCGGCCAGATGGCGTACGCCACCGGCAAGCGCGCGGTCGAGCTCGTGCGCGAAGACGTGCGCCCGTCGACGATCATGACGCGCGCGGCGTTCGAGAATGCGATCGTCGTCGCGTCCGCGCTCGGCGCGTCGACCAACTGCCCGCCGCACCTGATCGCGATCGCGCGCCACATGGGCGTCGAACTGGGCCTGGACGACTGGCAGCGCCTCGGTGAATCGGTGCCGCTGCTGGTCAACTGCATGCCCGCTGGCGAGTACCTCGGGGAGAGCTTCCACCGCGCCGGCGGCGTGCCTGCGGTGCTGCGCCAGCTCGATGCGGCCGGCCTGCTGCGACGCGACTGCGCGACCGTGTCCGGCCGCGCGATCGGCGAGATCGCCGACACCGCGCCCGACGCCGACCGCGACGTGATCCGCACGCCCGACGCGCCGCTCAAGCATGGCGCGGGCTTCATGGTGCTGTCGGGCAACTTCTTCGACAGCGCGATCATGAAGATGTCGGTGGTCGGGGAAGCGTTCCGCCGCACCTATCTGGCCGAGCCGGGCGCGGAGAACACGTTCGAGGCCCGCGCGATCGTGTTCGAAGGCCCCGAGGACTACCACGCGCGCATCAACGATCCCGCGCTGAACATCGACGAGCGCTGCATCCTCGTGATTCGCGGCTGCGGCACGGTCGGCTACCCGGGCAGCGCGGAAGTCGTCAACATGGCGCCGCCGGCCGAGCTCGTGAAGCGCGGCGTGAGCTCGCTGCCCTGCCTGGGCGACGGTCGCCAGAGCGGCACGTCGGCCAGCCCGTCGATCCTGAACGTGTCGCCCGAGGCGGCGGTCGGCGGCGGCCTCGCGCTGCTGCGCACGAACGACCGCATTCGCGTGGACCTGAATCGCCGCAGCGTCGACGTGCTCGTGGACGAGGATGAACTCGCGCGCCGTCGCGAGACGGCGAGCTGCACGGTGCCGCAGGCGCAAACGCCGTGGCAGGCACTCTATCGCCAGTTCGTCGGCCAGCTGTCCACCGGCGGCTGCCTCGAACCGGCCACGCTGTACCTGAAGGTGATCGAACGACGCGGCAACCCGCGCCATTCGCACTGACCCTCCTGCCCACGACCCTTGCCGAGCTGACCATGCGTACTCTTTCCGTTTCCGACTGCCTGCCGCACGACCTGGCGCAAGCGCTGCTGATCGGCCGTGTGTGGCGGCACGACGGCGCCCATGCGGGCCCGAGCGTCGTTGCCGTGCGCAACGGCGAAGTGATCGACATCACGCGCACCGTCGCGACCACCGCGGACCTGTTCGACCGCCCCGACGCCGCCGCCCTCGCGCGCACGGCGCCCGGCGAATCGCTCGGCCGCGTCGAGCCGCTGCTGCAGGCGGCGCTCGACGGCACGCGCGCCGCGACCCATCTGCTCGCACCGTGCGACGTGCAGGCCATCAAGGCCTGCGGCGTGACCTTCGCCGTCAGCCTGATCGAGCGCGTGATCGAGGAACAGGCCGGCGGCGACCCGGTGAAAGCAGCGGACGTGCGCGCGACCATCACCGCCACCATCGGCACCGATCTGTCGAAGATCGTGCCGGGCTCGGACGCGGCGATGCGGCTGAAGGCGGAACTCGAGCACCGCGGCGCGTGGTCGCAATACATGGAAGTCGGCATCGGCCCCGATGCCGAGGTGTTCTCGAAGGCGCAGCCGATGTCGGCGGTGGGCTTCGGCGCGGACGTGGGCCTGCTGCCGGTATCGGTCTGGAACAACCCCGAACCGGAGATCGTGCTCGCGGTTGCCAGCGACGGCAGGCCGGTGGGCGCGACGCTCGGCAACGACGTGAACCTGCGCGACATCGAAGGCCGCTCGGCGCTGCTGCTCGGCAAATGCAAGGACAACAACGGCTCGTGCGCGATCGGCCCGTTCGTGCGGTTGTTCGATGACGGTTTCACGCTGGACGACGTACGGCAGGCCAGCGTGTCGCTGCGCGTCGAAGGCGCGGACGACGGCTTCGTCCTCGACGGCATCAGCCACATGCGCGAGATCAGCCGCGACCCGCTCGACCTCGTCGCGCAGACCTGCGGCGCGCATCACCAGTACCCGGACGGCTTCATGCTGTTCCTCGGCACGATGTTTTCGCCGATCCAGGACCGCGACGCGCCCGGCGGCGGATTCACGCATCACCTGGGCGACCGCGTCACCCTCTCCACGCCTACACTCGGCGCACTCGTCAACACCGTGCGGCTGTGCACCGAGATCGCGCCGTGGACCTTCGGCGTGCGCGCGCTGTATGCGAATCTGGCCGCACGCGGCCTGCTTGCATCGTAACGCCCGGGGCCGTGACGCCCCCATCGACCTCGACGCGCGGCGGATCCACGGCCAGGCCGCCCCCTCACGCACACGGTTGCGATCGAGGGTGGCGCGGATGCGTGCCGCGCCGATGCGGCCGCCCGGCGAAATCATGCAAAATACGCCCCATCTGAGATGCGGAGACGCGCCCGTGGGGATCAACTTCGACTTGAACGACTTGCAGGCGTTTCGCGCGGTCGTGGAAACGGGCAGCTTCCGAAAGGCCGCGGAGTCGGTCAGCATTTCCCAGCCCGCGTTGAGTCGCCGGATCGACAAGCTCGAGGAAGCGCTCGGCGTGCGCCTGTTCGAGCGCACCACGCGTCGCGTCGCGCTCACCACGGTCGGCCGCGTGTTCGCGCAGAGCGCCGAACAGCTGCTCGACGATCTCGACGCGGCGCTGCTCGGCATTCGCGACGTGTCGTCGAGCCGCCTCGGCCATGTGACCATCGCGTGCGTGCCGTCGGTCGCCTACTACTTTCTGCCGGCCATCATCGCGCGCTATCATCGGCGCTTTCCGCGCATCCGGGTCAAGCTGCTGGACGCGAGCGCGAACGAGGTGCTGGGCGCCGTCATCAGCGGCGAAGCCGATTTCGGCGTGAGTTTCATGGGCAGCCAGGAAGCCGACATCGAGTTCAAGATGCTGCTCCAGGAACGCTTCGTCGCTGCGTGCCGCCGCGACCATCCGCTCGCGCGCAAGAAGCGCGTGACCTGGAACGAACTGTACGAGCACGATTACGTGTCGGTGGACAAGACTTCCGGCAACCGCCTGTTGCTCGACCAGGCGCTGGCCGCCGTGGCGCCGCGCGGGCCGAGCGTGTGCGAAGCGCGCCACGTGACGACCCTGCTCGGCTTGATCGAGGCCGGGCTCGGCGTCGCCGCGGTGCCCTCGATGGCGATGCCCGGGCACGACCATCCGATTCTCACGAGCGTGCCGCTCGTCGAGCCGGTCGTCAAACGCCGGGTGGGCATCGTCAAGCGGCGCGGACGGCCGCTCACGCCGGCTGCCGAAGCGTTTCACCGGATGATCGTCGACGCGAAGCGCGACGGCATCGCAAGCAGCGATGCCTCGGCGTGACGACGACACAAGCGACACGAAGGAAGACCGTTCCGTGAGGTTGGCCACGCTGCTCAAATCGCTCTACGTGCAGGTCCTGCTCGCGATGCTGCTCGGCGTGACCGTCGGTCACGTGTGGCCTGACGCAGGCGCGAGGCTCAAGCCGCTCAGCGACGCGTTCGTCGGGCTCGTGCGGATGACCATCGCGCCGATCGTCTTTTGCACGATCGTCTCGGGCATCACGTCACTGGCGAACGGGAAGGCGATCGGCCGCACGATCGTTCGCGCGCTGGCGCTCTTCTATCTGCTGACCGCCGTCGCGCTCGCCGTCGGGCTCGTCATCGCGTTCGTGCTGCGCCCCGGCGCCGGCCTGCACATCGACGTTCACCACCTCGACGCGAGCATCCTCGCGCAGTACGCGAAGGAGGCGCAGCCGCGCGGGCTCGTGGCATTCGGGCTGAGCGTGATCCCCGAGACGATGCTCGGCGCGTTCCAGCAAGGCGAGGTGTTGCCGGTGCTGCTGCTGTCGCTGCTGTTCGGCTTCTCGCTGAATGCGCACCGGCGGGCCGGCCAGCCCGTGCTTGCGCTGATCGACGGGGTCGCCCAGGTGGTCTTTCGCGTGCTCGCGATGATCATGCGGCTCGCCCCGCTCGGCGCGTTCGGCGCGATGGCCTTCACGGTGGGCCGCTTCGGGATCGGTTCGGTCGGCTCGCTCGCGAAGCTGGTGGTGTCCTTCTATGCGGCCTGCGCGCTGTTCGTCGCGCTCGTACTCGCGCCGCTCGCGCGGCTGCACGGCTTCGCGCTGTGGCGGCTGTTGCGCTACCTGCGCGAAGAGTTGCTCATCGTCCTCGCGACGTCGTCGTCGGAGCCGGTGCTGCCGCGCCTGATCGTCAAGCTGGAATCGCTCGGATGCGACAAGGGTGTCGTGGGTCTCGTGCTGCCGGCCGGCTATTCGTTCAACCTGGACGGCACCGCGATCTATCTGACGCTCGCCGCGTTGTTCATCGCGCAGGCGTGCGACGTGCCCCTTTCCGCGTCGCAGATCGCCGTGATGCTCGCCGTGATGCTGCTCACGTCCAAGGGCGCGGCCGGTGTTTCCGGAAGCGGGCTGGTGGCGCTGGTCGCCACGCTCGCCGTCATGCGCGACCTGCCCGTCGCCGGGGTCGCACTGCTGGTCGGCATCGATCGTTTCATGTCCGAGGCGCGAGCGCTGACGAGCGTGATCAGCAACGCGTGCGCGGTGATCTTCGTGTCGATGTGGGAACGCGCATGCGATCGCACGCGTCTTGCGCAGCGGCTCGCTGCCGGAGGGCCGGCCTCCCCGAACGGGGTCGATGCGGGCCGTGCCGCCGCAGAAGCCAATGTCGACGGTGACGGTGACGGGAAGGCGGTCTGACGCCAACCTTCCCGTCGATCATGCTCAATGAGCGGGGACGGAATCCAGCCCGGTCGATTTCACGTCGGCCTGAACATCAGGCGACGCGAGATAGTCGAGCAGTGCCTTCGCTTCCGCCGGATGCTGCGCGCCGACGGGGATGCCGGCCGCGAAGCGCGTGACCGACTGCAGCGATTCGGGGATCTTGCCGACGAAGGTCGCCCCCTTGACCGGCAGCAGCTCGCTCACCTGCTGGAAGCCGATCTCGTAGTCGCCGTTCGCGACGACCGATGCCACCGGAATGCGCGGAATCATCTTCGCCTTCGACTTCACCTGATCCTCGATGCCGAGTTTTTTGAACAGCTCGCGCTCGATGTAGACGCCGCTCGCGCTGTCCGAATACGCGATCGACTTCGCGTGCAGCAGCGCCTGCTTGAGACCTTCGGCGGAACCGACGTCGGGTTTCGCCGAGCCGTCGCGCACGACCACGCCGATGCGCGAGTCGGCCAGCTCGACGCGCGAGCCGGGGATCACCTTGCCCTGCTTGATCAGGTCGTCCAGCGCATAGCCGACCATGATGACGGCGTCGGCGGGCTCGCCGCGCGCGAGCCGGTTCGGAATCGCCTCGGGCGACTTGCCCATCGACGGGCCGAGCGCGGTATCGAGCGTGTTACCCGTCGTGGCGGCAAACCGGGGGCCGAGCAGCTTGTAGGCGGCGGTGAAGCCGCCCGAGCTCATCACGTGCAGTTCGGCGGCCTGCACGTTGGCGGCCATTGCCGTGGCCAGGACGAGCGCGGCCGCGCAAAATTTCGGAAGCAGGTTTCTCATGATCATGGTCGTGGTCGTGGTCGTGCGGATTCGTCTGGGTTGGCAAGCATTCCGGATGGCCCGGGCCTCAATGCGCGGGCGTCAGCGTCGCCGTGTGGCGACGATAGAGCGCGAACGTCGCCAGCAGCGCGCACACCGCGGCGAAGCTCATCCAGTAGCCCGGTGCGGCCTTGTCGCCGGTCGCGTGAATGAGCGCGGTCGAAATGGCCGGCGTGAAGCCGCCGAACACGGCGGTCGCGAGGCTGTACGCGAGCGAGAAGCCCGCGACGCGCACCTGCACCGGCATCACTTCCGTGAGCGCGACGACCATCGCCCCGTTATAGATCCCGTACATGAACGAGAGCCACAGGAGGACGAGCAGCATGTTGACGAACGACGGCGCGTGCGCGAGCAACGACAGCGCCGGGTAGGCGGTCACGACGGTGAGCACCGTCATGCCGACCAGCAGCGGCCGGCGGCCGATCCGGTCGGACAGCGCGCCGCCGATCGGCAGCCACACGAAGTTCGACACGCCGACGCAGAGCGTCACGAGCAGGCTGTCGGCGGTGCTCAGGTGCAGCACCGTCTTGCCGAAGGTGGGCGCGTAGACCGTGATCAGATAGAAGCTCGTGGTGGTCATCGCGACCAGCATCATGCCGGCCACCACGACGCCCCAGTTCTGCACCAGCGTCCCGAACACTTCCTTCATGCCCGGGCGATGCTTGCGCGCCTTGAACTCCTGGGTTTCCTCGAGGTTACGGCGCAGCATGAAGATGAACGGCACGATCATGCAGCCGACGAAGAACGGCACGCGCCATCCCCATGCGGCGATGGCCGACGCGCTCAACCATTGATTGAGCGCAAAGCCGAGGCCCGCCGCGACGACGATCGCGACCTGCTGGCTGGCGGATTGCCAGCTCGTGAAGAAGCCCTTGCGGCCGGGCGTCGCCAGTTCGGCGAGATACACCGAGACGCCGCCCAGTTCCGCGCCGGCGGAGAAGCCCTGCAGCAGCCGCCCGAGCAGCACGAGCGCGGGCGCCAGCAGGCCGATCGTCGCGTAGCCCGGCACGAACGCGATCAGGACGGTGCCGCTCGCCATGATGGACAGCGTGACGATCAGGCCCTTGCGGCGGCCGACATCGTCGATGTACGCGCCCAGCACGAT
The DNA here is from genome assembly GCF_002223095.1 of Burkholderia sp. AU33803. Lineage (NCBI taxonomy): Bacteria > Pseudomonadati > Pseudomonadota > Betaproteobacteria > Burkholderiales > Burkholderiaceae > Burkholderia > Burkholderia sp. AU33803. Next base: position 178,450 of record NZ_NKFJ01000009.1, on the reverse strand, counting down.
GGCGCCCAGCGGCCGCATCAGGAAGCCGGCGCCGAACACGGCGAAGGTCATCATCAGCGACGCGAACTCGCTTTGCGCGGGAAAGAAGACGTTGGCGATCTGCGTGGCGTAGAAGCCGAACAGGAAGAAGTCGAACTGCTCGAGAAAATTCCCGGCGGTGACGCGGAAAACCGCAGCGGCCTTCGAACGGGCGTTCGGAAGGCTGGACGAGGGGTGCATCGGGTGTCTCCTGAAAATCCGGAAATAGGCGGGAGGGGTGGATCGATTGTCGTTTTCCGGCATGTTCGCTCGTCGCCGCGCAAACGATAAGTGCAATTTTTGGAAGGATTGATGTCGATGGGTTATCAATCGACGTGCCGGCGGCGCGTGTCGCCGCCCCTCGTTCCGCGCGCGGCGAACGCTCGATGCATCGCTTTGCGGGACCGGCCACGCGGGCTCGCACACGTTTGCGCTCCCGTGCGCGCCTGCCCGCGCCTATCGGCGGCCCTGCCGGCCTCGATTTTCTGTTAACCGTGCCGTTAACCCGGATTTGACCCGCGCCGGAACCGTCGCAACCGGCTTCCCCTACGAGCACGAGCATGCCCGCAACCACCTCGATCGAGAAAATCGCCGACTGGGCCGGACGCAACCATCTTGTCGTCGGCGCATTGGGCACGTTGATGTCGCTGGCGGCGCTCGGGATCAGCGCGGCGACCCTGTGGGTCGGGCGCAGCGAAGTGATCGAGCACGCGCACGAGACGTCGCGCAACGTCGCCGCCGTACTGGTGAGCCAGATCGCGCGCACCGTCGAGACGTCGAACAACGCGCTGGTCGCGCTCGCGTCCGATCTCGGCAAGCCCGCGGTGCGGCGCATGGATGCCGGGCTGCGGCACGACCTGCTGTTCGAGCGCACCGCCGCGCAATACGTGACCGGCATGGGCGTGACCGACCGGCACGGCCAGTTGATCGACGGCTGCTGCGGCACGACCCATCGTTGGGATTTCAGCGATCGCGACTACTTCAAGGTCCATCGCGATGCCGACAACGTCGGCCTCTACGTGTCCGAGGCGTATCGCGCACGCTCGCGCGACGGCAAGGAATCGATCGCGCTGTCGCGGCGCATCGAACGGCCGGACCATACGTTCAACGGCATCGCGGTGGTCGCCATCGACATCGCCTATTTCGAGCAGCTCCTGTCCGGGCTCGATGTCGGGCCGAACGGGGTCAGCGCGATCCTGCGCGCGGACGGTGCGATCCTCGCGAGAAATCCGTCGTTGAACGACAACCAGATGAACCACCTGCGTCGCTCGAAAGCGTTCGAGCGGATGGTGCACAGCGAATCGGGCTTCTACCCCGCTCGTTCGATCATCGACGGCACCAAGCGGCTGTATACGTACCAGCGGGTGCCGGGCACGCCGCTGATCGCCGTCGTCGCGCCGGCCGAGCGCGACGTGCTGGCGAGCATCACGCGCCTGTCGTGGACGGTCGGCGTGTCCGCCACCGTGATCAGCGCATTCTTCTGCGCGGTGGTCTGGCTGCTCGCGTTTGCGCTGCGGGACAACCTGCGCAAGCAGACGCTGCTCACGGATCTCACGCGGACCGATCCGCTGACGGGCTTATGCAACCGCCGCGCGCTCGATATCGCGCTCGCCGACGAATGGGAACGGCTGCAGCGCGGCAGCAACGGCAGCCTGTCGATCCTGTTCATCGATGCCGACCACTTCAAGCAGTACAACGACCGGCACGGGCATGCGGAAGGCGACACGGCGCTACGCTTTCTCGCCGAATGCATCCGCACCCACACGCGACGGCGCGGCGATCTGGCCGCGCGCTACGGCGGCGAGGAGTTCGTCGCGGTGCTGCCGGATACCGACGAAAGCGGGGCCGCTCAGGTCGCGGAGGCGATTCGCCGCGAAGTCGAACGCAACCGGCTCGACGGCTTCGCGGAAACCGTGCCGGCGTTCACCGTCAGCATCGGCTGCGCGACCGGCCATCGCGCGCGCCCTCCGTCAGTGCACGCGCTGTCGCATCAGGCGGACATGGCGCTTTATCGTGCGAAGCGCGAAGGCCGCAACCGGGTGTGTTGCGCGGAAACGGAGCAACACGCGCGCGTGGCTTGACCTGACCGGCCACGGATCGTGGCCTGCATCTTTTTCTCGGCAGCGGCCCCTACGCAAACGATTGCGTCTGACAACAGTCCTAAATTGTTCATGTACCAATCCGATAATAAGGAACGCTACTTGATATCAATGAAACTGGACCCCCACATGAATAATCGACGATTAACGGTTCGCACGAAGCTGACCCTGGCGTTCAGTCTCCTGACGTGCATGGTGCTGCTCGTCTCCATTCTCGGCATCGTATCGCTCGGCAATGCGAACGCGGCATTCGACCATTACGTCAACGGCACCAACGCCCGTGCCATCCTGGCGGACAAGGTTCGCGTCGCGGTCGACCGGCGTGCGATCGCCGCCCGCAACCAGGTGCTGGCGACCGCGCCGCGCGATGCGGACATCGAGAAGGACGCGGCGCTGCAGGCCGACCACGACGTCGGCGCGCTGCTGGGCGAACTGACGAATGCAGTGCGCGAGGGGAGCGGCGCGACCGACCAGGCCCGCGAACTGGTCCGGCAAATCGGCGCGGTCGAGGCGCAGTACGGCCCCGTGGCGCGCGCCATCGTCGACGCGGCGGCGAACAACCGCCGCGATCAGGCGATCACGATGATCAACGAACAGTGTCGGCCGCTGCTGGCCAAGCTTGTCAGCGCCACCGACGCCTATGCGACGTTCGCCCGCGTGCAAGGCGAGCAACTGGTGACGGAATCGGCCGACCGCTATGCATCACAACGACTGATGCTGATCGTCATGTGTATCACGGCGGCCGCCGCCGCCGCGATCCTGGGCGTCTTCATCACCCGCGGCCTGCTGCGCGCGCTGGGCACGGAGCCTGCCGTGCTCAGCGAGATCGCCGGCCATATCGCCGCCGGCGACCTCGGCGCCGAATCCACGACCGGCGCCGCGCCGGCCGGCAGCGTCCTGGCGTCGATGCGCGACATGCAGGCGAACCTGATCCGCCTGATCTCGGAGGTCCGAACCGCATCCGGTAACGTCGCGACGGGCGCCGGCGAAATCGCGTCCGGCAACCAGGACCTGTCGTCCCGCACGGAACAGCAGGCCGCCTCGTTGCAGGAGACCGCGTCGAGCATGGAGCAACTGACGTCCACCGTGCGCCTGAACGCGGACAATGCGCAGCAGGCGAGCGGGCTGGCCAACAACGCATCGGAAGTCGCCCAGCGCGGCAGCACGGCAGTCGGTCTGATGGTCGACACGATGACGGACATCAGCGCCGGCTCCGCCAAGATCGCCGAGATCACCGCGATCATCGAAGGGATCGCCTTCCAGACCAACATCCTCGCGCTCAACGCGGCCGTGGAGGCCGCCCGCGCCGGCGAGCAGGGCCGCGGCTTTGCCGTGGTGGCCAGCGAAGTCCGCAGTCTCGCGCAGCGCTCGTCGAGCGCCGCGAAGGAAATTCGCGAGCTGATCTCGGAATCGGTCCGGAAAGTCCAGGACGGCTCGCATATCGCGAACAACGCGGGCGAGACGATGACCCAGGTCACGCATGCGATTGCGCGCGTGACCGACATCATGGGCGAGATCGCGGCCGCGTCGAACGAGCAGAGCCGCGGCATCGAGCAAGTGAATCTGGCCATTACGCAAATGGATGAAGTCACCCAGCAGAACGCGGCGCTCGTCGAACAGGCCGCCGCCGCATCGAAGTCGCTCGAGGAACAGGGTGGCCGGCTTGCCGAGGCGGTATCGCTGTTCCGGCTCGACACGCGGGCGGCGGGCGCCTAGCCTTCCGCCGTGCGCGTGCCCGTGATGGACGCATCGAATCCCGCGCCCGACATGCTCAGCACCCGAAATTAACCAGATAGTGGGAATTCACGCGCATTGCATCCGATGCGAAACAAATCCGTAACGGCCGCGTAACGATCGCTCACCACAATCCTCCATCTTCGACCATCAGGATGGAGTCTTGCATGTTTGCGTCACGAAGCCGTTTCCCGCTGCACGTCGCAGCCTTGTCGAGTGCGATCGTGCTGGCTGCGTGCGGCGGCGGCGATGATGTCACGTCGACCAGCACCCTGGCGGCGGCCGTTCCCGCGCCGCCCGCCGACCCCGGCTTCGTCGACAGCGCGCCGATCCCGAGCGCGCCCGCGTTCGTCGACAACGTCGCGACCAACCAGCGCGGCGATGCACGCTATGCGACGCTGTCGACCAACGCCGCGGTGCGCGTGTTGAGCCGCTTCCTCGATCTCTGGCAGCCGGCGACGATGCTGGTCGATGCGGGCGTGAGCGCGCCGGCAAACGGCGCGTTTCCGGCCATCTCGCCGTCGACCTGCTCCGGGTTGCCGAACAGCGGCGTGTCGTGCGGCACGATCCTGAACGATGCGGTGCTGTCGGCCAACGTGCAGTACGTGGTCAACGCGACAACCGCCCGCACGTCGCAGCAGGCGGATGCCGCGTATTACGACGACCGGCGCGGCAAGGGTTACAGCGTGACCGACGGCATGGGCCCGCTCACCGCCGCGTGGCGCACCGCGGCCCAGCAGACGACCAGCATCACCAGCGTGCCCGCCGATGCGACGACCGTGCTGTACAACGACTCGGGCAACAACGTCGGCGTCGGCAGCAGCAGCGGCAACGCCAGCTTCGGGAAGGTCGTCGACCTGCTCAACGAAATGGGCAACAACGCGTCGACCGAACCGTCGAAGCGCTTCTTCAAATATGCGCGCCCGTACCGCTGGAGCACGAGCGTGATCGTCGCGCCGACGCTCGTGCCGGCCGAAAGCACGACGCCCGCGACCGACGGCGGTTTCATCAGCGGCCACACGGCCGAGGCTGTGCGCGACGCGACGACGATGGCGTGGCTCGTGCCGGAACGCTTCCAGGAAATGGTCAGCCGCGGCCTCGAACTGGGCGAGAACCGGATCCTCGCCGGCATGCATTCGCCGCTCGACGTGATCGGCGGCCGCATGCTCGCGCTGGCCGTCAGCGCGGCGAACCTGACCGCGTACGCCAATGACGCGCAGGCCGCGTACACGCAAGCCCATCAGACGCTGCAACAACTGACGGGGACCAGCGCCACGACCTTCTCCGCCTTTGCCCACTCCGGCACGACGGCCACCGACCGGTTCGCCGACTACACGACGAACAAGGCCGCGTTCCTGCGCCGCATGACGTTCGGCTTCGGCGCGCTCGAATCGACGGACGCGCCGCCGGTCGTGCCGAAGGGCGCGGAGATCCTGCTGCAGACGCGCTTCCCGTACCTGAGCGCCGACCAGCGGCGCGTCGTGCTGAAGACCACCGAAGTGCCGTCCGGCTATCCGGTCATGGACGATGCGGAAGGCTGGGGGCGCCTGAACCTGTTCGCGGCCGCCGACGGCTACGGCACGTTCAACGGCAACGTGGTCGTGTCGATGGATGCGTCGCAGGGCGGGCTCAATGCGGCCGACCTGTGGCGCAACGACGTCGCGGGCGCCGGCAAGCTGACGCTGCAAGGCAGCGGCACGCTGACGCTGGCGGGCAACAACCGCTACACGGGCGGCACGCAGGTGAGCGGCGGCACGCTCGCGGCCGCGTCGACGACGGCGTTCGGCAACGGCGACGTGTACGTCGGCTCGGGCGGCGGCGTGAAGATCGCGGCAAATGCACCGGTGACGATCGCGACCCGCTATACGCAGCTCGACAACACGACGCTCGAACTCGACATCGACGGCAACGGCGGCGGACGCCTGCGCGTGGGCGGCCCGCTCACCGTCACGGGCGGCACGCTGCACGTGAAATTCGTGAACGGCTACACGCCGAAGGCCGGCGACACCATCGCGCTGATCGACGGCGCGGCGACCGCCGCGAAGTTCTCGACGGTGACGGTCGACGGGTTCAAGGCCACGCCGGTTTATACCGCAACGGGCGTGTCGGTCACGCTGTCGGCGGCGTAGCCGGCAGCGAAGATCGATCCCGCAACGGCGCCGCCCAAGGGCGGCTTCGGCTTCGGCTTCGGCTTCGGCTTCGGCTTCGGCTTCGGCGTGGGCGTGGGCTTGGGCTTGGGCTTGGGCTTGGGCTTGGGCTTGGGCTTGGGCTTGGGCTTGGGCTTGGGCTTGGGCTTGGGCTTGGGCTTGGGGCTTGGACTTGGGCCCGAGCCTGGCCTCACGCGAAGCGCGCAGGCGCCGCCGTGCCGGCTTCGCACGACGGGCAAGACCGCGTACCGAAGCGCCGCTGCAGCTCGATGATCGTCGGCAGGTTGAAGTCGTGGACATCCGGCGTGGCGCCGCCCTGTCGCCGGTTCACCTCCACACACAGTTCCAGCGCACGCGCCCGCGTCTCGGCAAGCAAGCGCAGCGCCTCGCCGAGCAAGCCCTTCTCCAGTTCCGACAGCTGATCGCCGCGGCCGGCTTCGCCGGTCGCCGGCTTGCGCATGATGGTTTCCATCGCAACGTCTCCTTCCCAGTCCGATTGCGCGGGCGGCCGTACACCGCGTCGCGCGTCACATGACCGCGCCGCGCAGCCAGGGCACGAATTCGCGGTCGCCGATACCGTTCTCCTCGCTGCGCGACAGCCGCCCGGATGCGACGTCGAGCATCAGCCGGAACAGCCGCTCGCCCGCTTCGCCGACCGAGAGCGCGCCGGCGACGATCCCGCCGCTGTCGAAATCCATATCCGATTGCATTCGCTCGAACAGGCCGGTCGTCGTCGCGATCTTGATCGTCGGCACCGGCTTCGAGCCGAACACCGAACCGCGGCCCGTCGTGAAGCACACGAGATTCGCGCCGCCGGCGATCTGCCCGGTGGCCGACACCGGGTCGTAACCGGGCGTATCCATGAACACGAGCCCGGCTTGCCGTACCGGCTCCGCATAGTCGTAGACTGCGCGCAGCGGCGAGCGGCCGCCCTTCGACACCGCGCCGAGCGACTTCTCGAGAATCGTCGTGATGCCGCCGGCGAGGTTGCCGGGCGACGGGTTGTTGTTCATTTCGCCGCCGTTGTCGGCGACGTAGCGCGCCCACCACTGCAACCGGCCGAGCAGACGCTCGGCCACGTCGCGCGACGCCGCCCGCGCAATCAGCAGATGCTCGGCACCGTAGATCTCGGGGGTCTCGGAAAGAATCGCGGTGCCCCCGTTGCGGACCAGCAGATCGACGGCCGCGCCGAGCGCCGGGTTCGCGGTGATGCCCGAGTAGCCGTCGGACCCGCCGCATTGCAGGCCGACCGTCAGCCGCGAGGCCGGCACGGCGCTGCGACGCGCGCCGTCGGCCGCCTCCACCAGTTCGCGCACGATCGACACGCCTTTGGCCACGGTGTCGCGCACGCCGCCTTCGTCCTGGATCACCAGCGTGCGCACGGTGCCGGGCGCCGCCGCGTCGAGCCGTTGCGCGAGCGCGCCGACCTGGTTGACCTCGCAGCCGAGGCCGACGAGCAGCACGCCGGCGAAATTCGGGTTGCGCGCATAGCCGACGAGCGTGCGCCGCAGCAGCTCGATGCCGTCCCCGGTCGCCGACATGCCGCAGCCGCTCTGATGGGTGATCGCGACGACACCGTCGACGTGGCCGAACGCATCGAGCGCGCCGTGCCGGTACGCATCGGCGATCGCATGACACACGCTCGCCGAACAGTTGACGCTGGCGATCACGCCGACGTAGTTGCGGGTCCCCACGCTGCCGTCGGGCCGCACGAAGCCGTCGAAGGTATCGCGGCGATCCGTCTCGACCTCATGCGCGTCGTCGGCAGGGCCGCCGTCGTGCGTATGCTCCTCCGGCATCCCGACGTTGTGCACGTGCACGTGCTCGCCCGCGGCGATGGCGCGCAGCGCGACGCCGATCGGCTGCCCGCATTTGACGATCGCGCCGCCGCGCGCGATCGGCGCGGTGGCGACCTTGTGGCCGGCCGGTATCGCGTCCGCCGGTTGCAGCGGTGCGCCGCGCACGTCGATCGGCACGTCGGGCGCCAGCGCATCGAGCGCGACGGCGACGTTGTCGTTGCCGTGAAGGATCACGATTGCCGGTTGCTTCACGATGCCTCTCTCCCTGTCATTGCGATGCCGGCCGCCGGAGCGCCGGCCGCCGGTTCATGGCGGGCGACGAGTTGCCGCAACCGCGGTTGTTCGGCCGGCAACGCGAGCGAATCCGCGAGCGCGAGCAGCGGCGCGATCCGCCGCGCGACTTTCTCGCGATGGTTGACCGCGATATCGGCGATGCGATGCGCGAGAAACGGATTGAGCAAGCGCTCGCGCACGCTGTCGACGTAGCGTTCGGCCGTTTCGCGCAAACCGAGCGCCACGAATACCGGCGCGACTTCATCGCGCCACACGGCCTCGAGCCCGTCGCGCAGCCGCGCATCGTTCATCGCGTCCAGCACCGTTTGCGCTGCATCGCGCCCGGCCGCGAGCCACTGCTCCGCGAGCCAGCTGTGCCCGAGATTGAGGAAGAACAGCTTCAGGCGCTCGTGGCTGCGCAAATCGTCGGTGACGACGATCTGCGCGTGCCGGCACGGCAGCGCCATGCCCGCACGCCGTTCGATCGCCCAAAGCGCGTAGGGCTCCGCGATCGCGCCGACCGGATGCAGCGGCTCGGACACGATGCGGTCGACGAGCGAGTTGACCCATGTGCAACGGTTGCCCAGATAGTCGGCGAACGCGTCGGGCAGCCGCCACTGGCGCGCGAGGCCCAGCACGATGTCGCGCAGCGTGTCGCCGTTGTTCGTCACCAGTTCGCACGGCAGGATCGACACGCCGTCATCGGGCCGCACCTGCCAGCGCGCATGCAGCAGCGCGAGCAGCTTCGCCGGAAAGCCGTGCGGTGCGTGTTCCGGGTGATCCAGCAGGTCCGCGGCGTCGCGTGGGTCAGCGCGATAGCCTGCGTCGCCGGTGTTCGACACGATGACGCGCACCGTGTCGATCGCGGCGCCGCGTATGTCCGCCCAGTCGCGCTCGGCGGCCCACGCGCGCTGCACGGCGCGGCATTCGACGACTTCGTCCACCACGCCGCCGCGCTCGCGCCCGCGAATCCGCACCGGATAGCGGCCGGTGGCGCGCAACGCGTCGATGCGGGCGCGGCTCGCCGGATTGCCGGTCGTCTGCACGATGCCGATGCCGCCGATCGCCTCCTCCGCGTCCAGCGCCTGGGAGACGAACAGGTCGACGTGCGCAAGCAGGAAGCGGCTCGTGCCGAACTGCAGGATCGGCGGCGTCACCATGTCGTGCGCTCCGCGTGCCGGATTCGACGGATCAGCATTCGACGAGCGCCTTCACGACGGTCTGCCCGGCATCCAGCAGACGCGGCAACGCGTCCGGCACCTCGTCGAGCCGCATCCGGTGCGTGTTCAGCGCGCGGTCGGGGATGCGCCCCGCGCGCATCGCGTCGAGCACCGTCGCGAAATCCTCGGCCGTTGCATTGCGGCTCGCGAGCAGCGTGGTTTCCCGCTTGTGGAATTCGGGATCCGAAAACGCGACGTGTCCGCGCACGATCGAGATCAACGTGTATTTGCCGCCGTGCGCGACGAATTCGAACCCGCGATTCATCGCATCGAGGTTGCCCGTCGCATCGAACACCGCATCGAAATACTCGCCGTTCGTCAACGACGCGAGACGCTCTGCGTCCCCTTCCCCCACCTCCACCGCCGCATCGACCGCCAGATGCTGGCGGCAAAACGCCAGCCGGTCGGCCCGCGTGTCGAGGCACGTGACGTCGGCGCCGCGCAGCTTCGCGAAGATCATCGCGGCCATGCCGATCGGCCCGGCGCCGACGACCAGCGCGCGCTGCCCGGCACGGATGTCCGCGCGGCGCACCGCATGCGCGCCGATCGCGAGAAATTCCAGCATCGCCGCCTGGTCGAGCGAAATGCCGTCGGCCTTGTGCACGAACCGCGCGGGCACGCTCAGGTATTCGGCGAGCGCGCCGTCGCGATGCACGCCGAGCACCTTGATGTTCACGCAGCAGTTCGTGTTGCCGTGCCGGCAGGCGACGCAGTGTCCGCACGACAGATACGGCATCACGTACACCGCGTCGCCGGCGCCGAGCCCCGACTCCGGTTCCGCCTCGACGACGACCGCCGACAGCTCGTGGCCCATCACGCGCGGATAGTCGAGGTACGGCTGGTTGCCGGTGTAGATGTGCAGGTCGGTGCCGCAGATGCCGACCCGTTGCACGCGCAACAGCACTTCGCCGCTGCCGCGCACGGGCAGCTCGCGCTGCTGCACGCGCAGCACGCCGGGGGATTCGCAAATCACGCTGAGCATGTCGGTTTCCTTTCGTTCGGGTTCATTCGTCGTGGCGTGCGGTGTCGATCCGGTAGAAGCGGCGCGCGTTGCCGCCGAACAGGCCGTCGAGCGCCGCGGCGCCGAGCGACTGCGCGACATCGTCCTCGCATGCGGCCAGCCATTCGTCGTAGCCGCCACACGCCGACGCCAGCCGCAGCACCGGCCAGTCGCTGCCCCACATCAAGCGCGTCGGCCCGAACAGGTCGGCCAGCGCCTGGACATACGGCCGCGTGCGCGCGCGCACCGCATCCGGGCCGGCCGACGGCCCGGCCTCCGTCCAGAGGCCGGACAGCTTGCAATGCAGGTTCGGCAGGTGCGCGAGTCGACGCATCGACGTGAGCCACGGCTGCATCTCGCCGCGCTCGATGAACGGCTTCGCGCCGTGATCGATCACGATCGGCAAATCCGGGTGGCGTCGCGCGAACGCATGCAGCGCATCGAGATGGCGCGGCATCACCAGCGCATCGAACCGCAGCCCGTGCTCGAGCATCGCGGCGACCGCGCGATCCAGCCGCGGATCGTCGATCCACGCGTCGTCGGGCAGATCCTGCAGCATCGGTCGCAAGCCGCGCGCCTTCGGCGCGGACGCAAACGCCGCGATCCGCGCGGGTGCGTCGTCGGCCTTCAGGTCGACCCAGCCGACCACCGCGCCGACGCTCGGCGTTTCGGCCGCGAGATCGAGCAGAAAGCGCGTGTCGGCTTCGCTCGGCAGCGACTGCACGAGGACGGTGGTATCGATGCGCGCGGCGTCGAGCAGCGGCGCCAGATCGGCGGGGCCGAAATCCAGGTGGATCGCAGCGAGTTCGGCCGGCGGCCAGCAACCGGCCCGCGCGCCGATGCGCCAGTAATGCTGATGGGCGTCGATCCGTGCGGTCATGCGCGTGCTCCCGGCACCGGCGCATGCGCGTCGATCAGCCCTTCGTCGCGCAGCGCCTCCCACAGCTCGGCGGGCGCGGGGCGCTCGAACCAGGCGATGTTCTGCGCCAGCTGAGCCACGCTGCGCGCGCCGACCACGCACGACACGACGGCCGGATGGCCGAACGGAAACTGCAACGCCGCGGCGGGAAGCGGCACGTCGAAGCGGTTGCACAGCGCGCCGAGCCGCGTCGCCTTGTCGATCACGGCGGCGCTCGCGTCCGCATAGTTGAACTTGCCGTTGCCGGCGAGCAGGCCGGAATTGAACACGCCGCCGATCACGATCGCCGTCCCGTCACGGGCGCACGCGTCGAGCAGCGGCTCGAGCGCCGTCTGTTCGAGCAGCGTATAGCGGCCGGCCAGCAGCACCGCATCGAGCGCCGCTTCGTTCAGCGCGTCGGCCGCGACTTCCCATTCGTTCACGCCGAGACCGAACGCGCCGATCTCGCCGCCCGAGCGCAGCGCATCCAGCGCGCGAAACCCGCCGCCGCGCGTCAACTGGTCCCAGTAGTGCGCGTGACGCTCGCCGTGCGTCATCGCACCGATGTCGTGCACGTACAGCATGTCGATCCGCGCGAGCCCGAGCCGTTGCCGGCTGTCGTCGTGCGAGCGCATGATCCCGTCGTAGCTGTAGTCGTAGACGGGCCGGAACGGCAGCGGCTCGGCCCAGCCGTCGTCGCCCGGCCGCACGCTCGCGTCGGCCCGCATCAGCCGCCCGACCTTCGTGCTGAGCGTGAAGGCGCGGCGCTCGCGCGGGGCGAGGCCCGCCCCCACGCGCCGCTCGGACAGCGTGTAGCCGTAATACGGCGCGGTGTCGAAATAGCGCAGGCCGGCGGCCCACGCGGCGTCGACGAGCGCAGCGGCATCGGCGGCCGACATCGGCCGATAAAGGCCGCCGAGCTGCGAGCAGCCGAGGCCGAGTGCGGACACCGTCAGCCCGCTGCGCGGCAAGGTGCGCGTATCGTGTGCGTTCATGAGTGGTGACTCGATGCGTGAGAGCGGCACGGGCGATCAGTACAGGACGTTCTTCGCCGCCTGCGAATCGAGGTTCTGCTTGTCGACCATCACGACGCCGGTGTCGATCAGCTTCGGCGCGGGCTTGCGCTCGATCACGTCGAGCGCCGTGCGCACGCCCTGGTTCCCCATCTGCCACGAGCCCTGCACGGCGATCGCCTGCACGGTGCCGTCGCGCACGAAGCCCTGCAGGTCCTCGTTGCCGTCGAACCCGATCGCCACCACCTTGCCCGCCTTGCCCGACTGCTTCAGCGCACGGCCCATCCCGACCGCGGTCGGCTCGTTCGCGCCGAAGATGCCCTTCAGGTCCGGGTTCGCCGACAGCACGTCGGTCGTCTGGTTCAGCGCGGTCGCCATTTGCGACTGCGAGTAGTACGGGCCGACGACCTGCAGCTTCGAATGGCTCTCGATGTACTTGCGGAACCCGCCGACGCGGCTGACCTCGGACCCCGCGCCCGGCACGTACGACATGATCGCGATCTTGCCGGACTGCCCGACGCGGTCGATCAGCGCCTTCGCGCACAGCGCGCCCGCCTTCTCGTTGTCGGTCGACAGGAACGCCTGGTAGTACGGCTTGCCGGCATCCGCGATCGCCGAATCGATCAGCACGACCGGAATGTGCGCTTCCCACGCCTTCTTGATCGCGGGCACCAGCGCATCGGGATCGGACGGCGCGAGCACGATGCCCGCCACGTGACGCGTGACCGCGTTGTCGACCATGTTGACCTGCCCGCTGATGTCGGACTCGGCCGCCGGGCCCTGGAACGTCATCGTGTAGCCCTTGGCGCCGTCGAGCGCCGCCTTCGCGCCTTTCTGCACGTTCTGCCAGTAGTTCGAGTTGACCGTCTTGACGATCACCGCGATCTCGCCGCCCGCCGCAACCGCGCCGCCGCTGCATACCGCGAACACGCACGCCGATGCCGCCAGCAGGATGGATTTGTTCATGTCTCGCTCCGCTTCTCGTTGGTTGGGACTGCTTGCTGCCGGTCAGGGCCGGCGATTGCGCAACTGGTCGATCCACACCGTGCCGAGGATCACGACGCCGATGATGATCTGCTGGATGAAGCTCGATACGCCGTTCATGTTCAGGCCGTTGCGCAGCACGCCGATCACGAACGCGCCGATCGCCGTGCCCGAGATCGTGCCGACGCCGCCCATCAGCGACGTGCCGCCGATCACCGAGCTGGCGATCGCGTCGAGTTCGTACATCACGCCTTCGTTCGGCTGCCCGGTGACGAGCCGCGACATCAGCACGCAGCCGGTCACGCCGGCGAGCGCGCCCGAGAGCACGTAGGTGAACAGCTTCACGCCCTGCACGTTCACGCCCGACAGCCGGGCCGCTTCCGCGTTCGACCCGACCGCGTAGATGTGGCGGCCCAGTGACGTTCTCGACAGCAGCACGGACACCACGACGAACAGCACGACCATGATCACGACCGGATACGGAATGCCGGGAAAGGTCGTGTCGGGAAAGCCGTCCGCGCCGATGCGCGAGATCCGCAGCAGCGCGCCGTTGCCGAGCGCGCCGAACGCATCGCCGAGATCCGATACCGGCCGCGCGCCGGTGATCTGCAGCGCGATGCCGCGCGCGACGAGCATCATGCCGAGCGTCGCGATGAACGGCGGCAGGCCCATCTGCGTCACGCAGATGCCGTTGACGAGCCCGCACAGCGCGCCGACCAGGATGCCGGCCGCCATCGCGGCGGGCACCGGCACGCCGGCCTTGACCAGCAGCGCCGCGCAGACGCCGGCCAGCGCGAGCACCGAGCCGACCGACAGGTCGATGCCGCCCGTGATGATCACGCAGGTGGCGGCGACGCCCAGGTAGGCGATCGACGTGACCTGCAGGCCGACCGTCATCAGGTTGTCGACCGAGAAGAACGCGGCGCTCGATATCGAGAACGCGAACACGAGCACGACGAGGCTGCCCAGCGCCGCGAACTTCTGGATCAGGTCGCGCCGCCGCTGTCGCGCCGCCCGTTCGTCGGCCTGGCTTCGATCGGATGTCATTTCAAGCATGGGAACGCCCCGACGCAAAGTGCATGATCTCCTCCTGACTGGTGTGCTTCGTGTCGAGCAATGCGGTCATTCGACCTTCGTGAAAAACGGCGATCCGGTCGGTCATGCCGAGCAGCTCCGGCAATTCCGAACTGATCAGCACCACGCCGACGCCGTCGGCGGCGAGCCGGTCCATCAGCCCGTAGATCGCGAATTTCGCGCCGACGTCGATGCCGCGCGTCGGCTCGTCGAAGAACAGGATTTTCGAGCCGCGATACAGCCACTTGCCGATGACGACCTTCTGCTGGTTGCCGCCGGACAGGTTGCGCACGCGCTGGTGCACGGACGGCGTGCGAATCGCGAGGTCCTGCACGTAGCGGCGCGCGACGGCGAGTTCGTCGTCGAAGCGCAGGAATCCGAAGCGTGACGCGATGCCGCGCACGTTCGCGAGCGTGAGGTTCGCCGCGACGGGCATCGGCAGCGCGAGCCCCTCCTTCTTGCGGTCCTCCGACATATACGCGATGCCGTGCCGGATCGCCTCGCGCGGCGAGCGGATCGTCACGGGCCGCCCGTGCAGCGCGATCGTGCCGCCGTCGACGCGATCGGCGCCGAAGATCGCGCGGGCGATCTCGGTGCGCCCGGCGCCCATCAAGCCCGCGAAACCGAGGATCTCGCCGCGCCGCAGCGCGAACGACACCGGCCCGAACACGCCGTCGCGGCGCAGCTCGCGCACGTCGAGCAGCACCTCGTCGGTCGGCACCGATTGCCGTGACGGATAGGCGTCGTCGAGCGTGCGGCCGACCATGCGCGCGACGATGTCGTCGAGGCTCACGTCGGCGAACGCGTCCGTCGAGATGTGGCGCCCGTCGCGCAGCACCGTCACGCGATCGACGATCTGCGCCATTTCGTCGAGCCGGTGCGAGATATACAGAATCGCCACGCCGTCGGCGCGCAGCTCCTCGATGAGGCGAAAGAGCTGCACCGTTTCCGCTTCCGTCAGCGACGACGTGGGCTCGTCCATGATCAGCACGCGCGCGTCGTGCGACAGCGCCTTCGCGATCTCGACCATCTGCTGCTGCGCGATCGACAGCACGCCGACCTTCGTCGTCGGGGCCACGTTCAGCCCGATGCGGGCGATGCAGCGCGCCGCATCCGCGTTCATGCGTTTCGTATCGACGAACGGGCCGCGCCGCGGCTCGCGCGCGAGGAACAGGTTCTCCGCCACGCTCAGGTGCGGGACGAGATTGAGTTCCTGGTGAATGATCGAGATGCCCGCCGCCTGCGCTTCGGAAGCCGAACGAAATTGCACCGGCGCGCCGCGATAGTGAACGACGCCGTCGTCGGGCAGGTACTGGCCGCTGATGATCTTCATCAGCGTCGATTTGCCCGCGCCGTTTTCGCCGCACACCGCGTGCACCTCGCCGCGGCGCAGGTCGAGGCGAATCCCGTCGAGCGCGAGGACGCCCGGAAAGCGCTTGCGAATCCCGTCCAGGCGCAGGATCTCCCGGTCCGCTGCGTCGTGCGCGGCCTGACCGGGCAGATTGCGAGGCATTGCCATTGCGTCTCCTTGGGGTGGATCGACCTCGGCACTCGCTGGTCAGTCCAATTCGGATGAATTACAGCAACCAAACCTGTTTTGGTCAAGCCAATTTAACTATTCCAATCTGATCTTACCAACCGTGAAAACCCGGACATCGGGATGAACCCGCCGCCACACGGGGCGATGCGGCAGGCGTGATAGACTCCGCGACACGCGCTTGCGCCCCAAGCGCATTGATCCCACTCCATCGGATGAAATCGACAGAACCCAAGCGGCTTTACCAATCCGTCGCGGCCCAGATCGTCGCGTTGATTCGCCAGGGCGAATTCGCGATCGGCGAGCGGCTGCCGCCGGAGCGCGAGCTGGCGCTGACGCTCGGCGTCTCGCGCCCGTCGCTTCGCGAGGCGCTGATCGCGCTGGAAATCGGCGGCCAGATCGAGATCCGGATGGGCTCCGGCGTGTACGTGCGCGACACGGCGGCCGACGCGGTCGGCCCGATCGCCACGCTCGGCGACAGTCCGTCGGAATTGATGCAGGCGCGCGCGGCCGTCGAAGGCAGCGTCGCCGCGCTGGCCGCGGCCCGAATGACGGCCGCGATGCTCGAGCGGCTGCGCCGCACGGTGCAGCGCATGAAGCGGCTGGCGGAGGCCGGCAAATCCCCCGTCGAAGCCGACCGGCAATTCCACATGCTGATCGCGGAAGCGGCCGGCAACTCGGTGCTCACCCGCTTCGTCGGCGAGCTGTTCGACAGCCGCCACGACCCGATCGCCACCGCGATGCGCGGCCACGCGGAAAATCCGCAGACCTGGACCGCCGCGGTGCGCGAGCACGAGGACGTGCTGCTCGCGTTGCAGGCCGGCGACCCGATCGCGGCCCAGACGGCGATCCGCGCGCACCTTCGCGCGTCCGAAGCGCGGTGGATCGAGGGTGGGCTGAAAGCCGATCCGGATTGACCCACGTACGGGCACCGGCACGCTCGTCGTCGCACCACGACGCACGGCGCCACGGAATGAACGGTGCCGATCTCCATGAAATCCGCTGATGCGTGATCCGAGCCCGCGCGGCAACCCGCGCGGGCGTGACGTCGCTCGACGTCGGCCTGCCTGATCGAACCACGCACGACGCGACGACCCGGACAGTGCCGGTCGCCGCTTTCCGCTGGACGAAGAACCGCCGCGCCCTGGCGTCGCGAAAAACGCGATTCCACGCGTTCCGCGACCGCCGCCGCACCGCCCGTCGTCATGTACCCGCCCATCTCAAAATTACGATTGCAAATGCCTCTCATTTGCATTAAATTGCCGCGCAAATGTACTGTTTGGAACACAGATGCCGGCGCAATGCCGCCCGCCGTGCCCGAACGCGAACGACACAACAAGGAAAAGGACGGGTATGAGCAGGAGGAACTGGGCGGCCGCACCGCTGGCCATCGTCGTCGGCACGGCCGGCATGGGCGCCGCCGACGCGCAGGAGACGGCGCTGCCGACCATCGAGGTGTCCGCGCAACGCGCGACGGCGCCGTTCCGCACGCGCGAATCGACGAGCGCGACGCGCAGCGAGGCGGACGTGATGGAGATTCCGTTCGCGGTCAGCAGCGTCGATACGAAGCTGATCCAGACGGTGGCCGCCACGCGCGGCGACGATCTGTACGACTGGGTCGCGGGCGTGTCGCGCCAGAACAACTTCGGCGGCCTGTGGGACAACTACGCGGTGCGCGGCTTCGCCGGCGACGGCGGCACGTCCGGCACCGACTACCTGGTCAACGGCTTTTCGTGGAATCGCGGGATGAGCGTGCCGCGCGACACCGTCAGCCTCGAGCGCATGGAAGTGCTCAAGGGGCCGGCGTCCGCGCTGTATGGCCGCGGCGACCCGGGCGGGATCATCAGCTATACGACGAAGCAGCCGCAATTCGCCCGCGCGAACACCATCGGCGTATCGGCCGGCAGCTACGGCGCGTTGCGTCAAACGCTCGATTCGACCGGCCCCGTCACGAAAACGCTCGCGTACCGCTTCGTCGCGATGAACGAGAACAACGGCAGCTTTCGCGACACGGTGTCGAGCAAGCGCTACCTGTTCTCGCCGTCGTTCACGTGGGACATCGGCGCGGACACGACGCTCCACTACGAATTCGAGAGCGCGCGCCAGCGTGCGCCGCTCGATCGCGGCGTGCTGGCGGTCAACGGCCAACTGGGCGTGATTCCCGCGTCGCGCTTTCTCGGCGAGCCGCGCGACGGCGACTACGACGTGCGCAACACGGGCCATCAGTTCACGCTCGAGCATCGCATCGATTCCAGTTGGTCGATCAATGCCGGCGTCGCGCAACGCAACACCGACCTGTCGGGGCGCTCGTCCGAGGCATTCTCGTTGCAGCCGGACGGCCGCACGCTGTGGCGCCGCTACCGGCAGGTCGCGTTTCACTCGAGCGACCTGCAAGGCCGGCTCGAAACCACCGGCGCGTTCCGCACCGGCGGCATCGGCCACACGCTCGTGATGGGCGTCGACGCATATCGCTTCAACTACGACCAGTTCGTCGCGCGCTCGACGCCGAGCGCCACCGCGCCGTATGCGATCGACATCTTCGATCCGGTCTACGGCCAGCCCGCGCCCGCGCTGCGTACCGCGACCAACCTGCTCGAACGCGATGACGGCCAGGGCGTCTACGCGCAGGACACGCTCGCGTTCGGGCCGCACTGGAAGATCCTGGCCGGGTTGCGCTGGGATCGCTTCCACCAGTCGATCGACAACCGCCTGAACGGCGTGACGACGAGCCAGTTGCAGACCGCGGTGAGCCCGCGTCTCGGCGTCGTGTATGAAATGAGCCCCGCGTGGTCGTTCTATGCGAACACCGCGTATTCGTTCCGGCCGAACAACGGCGCGGACGTCGGCGGCAACGCGTTCGATCCCGAGAAAGGCCACGGCTACGAAGCCGGCGCGAAATGGGCGGGCGCGCGCTCGCTCACGACCGTCTCGGCGTTCTACGTGACCAAGCGCAACGTGCTCACCGCCGATCCGGCGAATGCCGGCTTCTCGCGCGCGGCAGGCGAAGTACGCAGCCGCGGCGTCGAATTCGAATGGAGCGGCGACCTGGGCCACGGCTTGCGCGGCCTCGTCAACCTCGCGTACGTCGATGCCGAAGTCACGCGCGATACGGTGCTGACGCCCGGCGCGCGGCTCGTCGACATACCGCGGCTGAGCGGCAGCGCGCTGCTGATGTACGAGACGACCCTGCCGTTCGCGGACAAGGCCGGCGCCGGCGCCGGCGTGATCTATGTCGGCCGCCGCGCCGGCAACACGGCCAACACGCAGGACGGCTTCGAGCTGCCGGCCTACGCGACCGTCCAGCTCAACGGCTACGTGCAGGTCAACAAGCACCTGCGCGCGTCGGTCGTGCTGAACAACCTGTTCAACCGCACCACCTACGTCAGCTCGTACAACAGCCTGTGGGTCACGCCGGGCGCGCCGCGCAGCCTGTTCGCGTCGCTCGCGTACTCGTTCTAGCGCGGCCGGGGCGGCTGACGCGACGCGCATCGCGCGTCAGCCGCCGACCACGAACCGCGCGCCCAGCGCGAGCAGCAACGCAGGCGGCATCACGCACGCGCCGACCGCGAGGAATGCGCGGAAACCGACCTGCAGCCCTTCGCGCCGGATCGCCGCCAGCCACAGAATCGTCGCGAGCGAACCGGTGATCGACAGGTTCGGGCCAAGATCCACGCCGATCAGAATCGCATCGACCACCGTCTGCGGGCTGTGCGCCGCGTGGATCGTCGAACTCGCGATCAGCCCGGCGGGCAGGTTGTTGACCGCGTTCGACACCAGCGCGATCGCGACGCCGGCCACGGCCGCCGCGACGTGCTCGCCGCTTTGCATCAGCAGGTGCAGCAGGCCCGCCAGCGCGCGCACCGCGCCGGTCCGGTCGAGCGTCTCGACGACGACGAACAGCCCCGCGACGAGCGGCAACACGCTCCATGAAACCGCGCGCACGATCGGCACGCACGCCGCGCGATCCCGCATCGCCACGCACGCGACCGTGACGACGCCCGCCAGCGCGGTCGGCAACCCGAGCGGGCGATCGGCGACCGACACCGCCATCAGCGCGACGGCCGTTGCGGCGATGCCCGCCAGCGCGATGCGGCCGCCGCCGGTCAGCGGCTGCACCGGCAGCCCGGACTCGCAACGGCCGGACAGCGCACGCCGCTGCACGATCCGCAGCATCACGAACGTGCAGACGATCGACGCGACGGACGGCGCCGCGAAATGCGCGAGCCAGACGCCGAGCGCCGGCATGTGTGCACCGTACAGCACCAGGTTCGCCGGATTCGAAATCGGCAGCACGAAACTCGCGGCATTGGCGACGAGCGCGCAGCTGTACAGCAGCGGCATCGGATCGGCCTTCGCGCGGCGCGCGGCGGCAAGCACCGCGGGCGTCAGCACGACGGCGGTCGCATCGTTCGACAGGAACACCGTGGTGACGACGCCGACCCCGTAGATCAACGCGAACAACCGCCGCGGCGAGCCCTGCGCGAGATTGACGACGTGCGTCGCGACCCAGTCGAACAGCCCCTCGCGACGGGCCGCCTCGGACAGCAGCATCATGCCCGTCAGGAACAGGTACACGTCGCCGCCTTTCGCGACGGCGTCAAGCGCCTGGGCAGCCGGCAACAGGTTCAACACGACCAGCAGCAGCGCGCCGCTCACGGCCCAGATGGCCTCGGGCCAGCCGAACGGACGCGTGATCACGCCCGCGGTGGCGAGCGCGGAAATCAGCCAGGCAAGCGAAACAGGATTCATGGGCAAGTGGATCGAGGCATGGAAATCGACATCGCCTTCACGACGATGTCGCCGATAGATCGGCGGGCTTGCCGCACACGCGGCCCAGCGCGCGCGCATGACCGAGCCACAGCGCGAGCGAGCCCGTCGACACGGCGCCCAGCACGACGAACGCGGCCGGATAGCCGAAGTGCTGCGCGAGCACGCCGCCCAGCACGGGACTGAGCGCCGCGCCGATGCCCTGCGCGGTCGCGACGGCGCCCTGCCCGGCATTCACGCGGCCGGAGCCATGCAGCAGGTGAACGACGAGCGCGGGCACGACCACGCTTTGCAGGCCGGCGCCGATGCCGTCGAGCACCTGCACCGGCCACACGCCCGCTTCGCTCAGCCACGCCGCGGCGACCAGCCCGCGCACCGGCAGCACGAGGTACGAGAACAGCAGCACCCGCCAGTAACCGTGCGCGCGAATCAGCCGGGGCGCGAGCCACGCCGCCGCGATCATCACGCACTGCGCGATGACGATCGTCTGGGCGGTGAACGCGCTCGCGTTGCTGCGATGCGTGACGACGACGCCCATCCCGTAGAGCGGCAGCATCGCCGCGTTGCCGAGATGAAACAGCGCGAGCGACGCGCCGAGCAGCACCAGCGGCCGGTTGTCGGCGAGCGTGCGCAGGCCGCCGACGCGCGACGGCGGTGCCGGTGCCGACGCCGCATCCGACGCATGCGGATGCGCAGCATCCGTTCCCGGTGCGGCACCGGCGGGATCGAGACCCCGTGCGGACGCATGATCGATCGCGTGCCCGGGAATCGCCAGCGCGCTCACGATGGCGAGGAGCGTGAACACGCCGACCAGCGCGAACACCGCGTCGAATCCGACATGCCAGCCGAGCCACCCGGCGAGCGCCGCACCGGCGACGTTGCCGGCGTGGTTCGCCATCTGGTTGCGCCCGAACTGCCGGTCGAAACCCTGCCGGCGCACGATGCCGAGCGTCACGCCCGCGGCGGCCGGCGCCAGCACCGCGCCGCTGACCGCCGCCACGACCTGCGACGCCGCCACCGCCGGATAGCCGTGGACGAACCTCATCGCCAGCGACGCCAGCGCCGTCACCGCAGTCGCCACGACGATCAGCGCCCGCTTCGCGCGCACCGTATCGACGAGCGCGCCGGCCAACGGCGTCGCGGCCATCGCGGCGAGCCCGGCCAGCGTCATGACCGAGCCGATCGCATCGGCGCCCCAGCCGCGCGACAGCAGGATGACGCCGATGAACGGGCCGATGCCGGCCTGCACGTCGGCGAGGAAGAAGTTGAGCGCTTCGAGCGCGCGCGCCGCTCTCATGGCCGTCTCAGCGTCGCACGATCATTCGGCATCCGCATCGACGAGCTCGGCGATCTCGCTCACGTCGAGCGTCGTGCCGTGCGGCGTGACGACGCCGTGCCCCCACGCCTGCACATGGACACCGGGACGCAGATACTCGTGCAGCGCTTCAGCCGCATGCGGCGGCACCCGCAACGCGACGCCGCTCGTCAGCAACGCGCCGTTCACCTCGCCTTTCGGGCCGTGCAGCGCAAACGCGACTTCGCCGCTCGATTCCAGCGGTTGTCGAGCGGGGTGCGTCGGCTTCGCCGGCGCAGCATGCGCGGGCCCGTCGTCGACGATGTCGACGCCGTCGCGGCCGGTCAGTTGCACGGCCGCGATCATCTCGGCGCGACGCGGCTTGACGCCCCGCACGCGGATGCGGTCGCCGACCGCGACACGGCGAACCAGTTCGCGGCCCAGATGCGGCGGCACGTGAACCTGCAGGTCGCCGTTCAGGATCAGGCCGTCGATGTCTCCGTGCGGATTGAGCAGGAACTGCGTGACGCGGCCGCGCGTTTCGGGCAGGCAGGCGGGATCGATCCAATGCATGGCAGGACTCCTTTCGATGGGTTTCGGAATGGCGTCGCGCTCAGCGCGCGACATCGTCATAGAGATTCACGACATGGCCCGGCGCGCCGAACGCCGTCGCCTGCAGCGCTTCGCCGTACGCGTTGCGCGTGCCGTAGCCGACCGCGGCCACACGCTCGCCGGGGACGAGCAGCGCGCCGAATTGCTGCGCGGCCGGAACGGTCAGCTTGACGATCGCCCCGCTGTCGAGCATCACGCCGTCCGGCTCGCCGCGCGGCGCGCGCGTCACGCGGCGCACGACGCCGGACACGCTCAGGCGGGCGAGGTTGACGCCGCGCAGCATGGGCGGCACCGGCGCGACGGGCGCGGGCGGCTGATCCGACAGCGACGCGCCGGTGCCGTCGTTGCGGACGACGCGGGCACGGATTTCATCGTCGACGCGTCGTTCGCCGGCGACCGTCACGCGGTCGCCCGTCTTCACGAGCGCCGTCAGCTGCGAACCGAGATGCGGCGGCAGGCGGACGAGCGTGCCGTCGGTCAGCACGAAGCCGTCGACGGCGCCTTCCGGATTGATCGTCAGGCGCGACAGCGTGCCGGACACCAGCGCATGCCGTGCGGTGTCGTTTCCGGGCACGGCAGGCACCGGCGCGCGAGGCCGAGGAGGAGCAGGCGGCGGCATGGCGCCGGCCGGATCTTCCGCGCGCGGTGCGGGCGGCACTTGCGCCACGCTGACCGTTGCGACGGCAACGAGCGCGGCCGCGCAGAGCATGCGAGACGAGCGGCGCACGGCGGCACGGCGCCGCGGCCGCGATCGAACGACAGGCAGGTACGACTTCATGACGGGCTCCGGCGACGGGTTGCGATGCATCGATATCCGCAATACCCGTGCCAACCCGCGACGCCCCGCGTGGCCGTGCGCCGAACGACGACGCGCGCGAAACCTGTCGGATTTCCCGACACGTCGCGTCGCCGGATGTCGGCATTCCCGACAGTCGAAACGGCGAGACTAGCCTAGGGCGTGTTCACGCTAATAACGGGCTTGCGAACGCGCCTTTCCGCCCGCAGTGCAAGGAGTAAGGAGCGCCGTTTGGCCGTGCCAAACAAGCGACGCACGACGCCGCAATGTGGGCGGAAAGGCACGTTCCCCTGTTTGAAAAATACATGCGTGGGGCTGGCCCCCAGAAGGGCCGATCGCCGCGTCATGCTCCTCGCGAATACGTCGAGTATTCGCTTCGTCGCAATCCTCGCGCTCAGCCCTTCTGGGGGCCAGCGCAAGCCCGTTATTAGCGTGAACACGCCCTAGTCGCCGCGCTCGATCCCGAGATTCGCCATGCGCGCATAGAGCGACTGGCGGCCGATGCCGAGCTGCCTCGCGGCTTCCGCGCGGTTGCCGTTCGCGCGCTCGAGCGCGCGCAGGATCGCCGCGCGCTCGACCGTCGCCAGCGCATCGGGCAGCGGCATGTCGAGCAGGTGCGCCGGCACCGCATCGGCGTGCGGCTCGCGCGCCGGCCCGGCGGCCAGGCCGAGATCGGCCGCGCCAATGGCCGGCCCGGGCGCGAGCGCGGCCGCCCGCTCCATCACGTTGCGCAGTTCCCGCACATTGCCCGGCCAGCGGTGATCGAGCAGCGCGCGCTGCGCGTCGTTCGTCAGATGCAGCGCGCGCGTGCCCGCCGCGCTGCCGAGGAAATGCGCGGCGAGCGGAAGGATGTCGGCCACACGCTCCGCGAGCGGCGGCAGGTGCAAAGGAATGACGTTCAGCCGATAGAAGAGGTCTTCGCGGAACGTGCCGTCCGCGACGGCCGCGGCGAGGTCGCGGTGCGTCGCGGCCACGACGCGAATGTCGATCGCCGTGGCGCGATCCGCGCCGAGCGGCATCACCTGGCGCTCCTGCAGCGCGCGCAGCAGCTTCGCCTGCATCGCGGCGGGCATGTCGCCGATCTCGTCGAGAAAGAGCGTGCCGCCGTCGGCCTCCACGAGCCGCCCCGCGCGATCGGCATGCGCGCCCGTGAACGCACCGCGACGATGCCCGAACAACTCGCTTTCGAGCAGGTCGGCCGGAATGGCCGCGCAGTTCACGGCGACGAACGGCCCCGCATGCCGGGCCGACGCCGCATGCAGCACGCGGGCGGCCACCTCCTTGCCCGTGCCCGTCTCGCCGGTCAGGAGCACGGTCGCGTCGCTCATCGCGGCGCGGCCGATCTGCTTCTGCACGTCGCGCATCGCGGCGCTCACGCCCAGCAGTCGCGGTCGGTCCGCCGACGGTTCGCCCGCGAAATCGCTGTCGCCCGGCGCGCGCGCGGGCGGCTGATTCGCCGACACGATGCGTTCGAGCAGTTGCGCGATGTCGCGACGCCCGATCGGCTTCGTCAGGTGATCGAACGCGCCGAGCCGCATCGCTTCGATCGTGTTGTCGCTGGTCGCATGGGCCGTCAGCATGACGACCGGAATCGCGGCCAGCGCGGAATCGTCGCGCAGTTGCGCGAGCACGGCCAATCCGTCCAGATCCGGCAGGCGGAAATCCAGAAAGATGCATTCGACGCCATCGCCGTCGCGCAGCGCGCTGAGCGCGGCGCGGCCGGAGGCGGCCTCGACGGCCCGATGACCGAGATCGGCGAGCGTTTCGGCGAGGCTGTCGCGAAAGGCCGCGTCGTCGTCGACTATGAGGATGTTTGCCATGGAATTTCAATCACGAATGCGGCGCCCCCGTCGAGGCGCGCGTGCCCGCCGTGCGCCGCCGCCACTTCGCGCACGACGGCCAGACCAAGGCCCGTGCCCTCCGCGCGGCCCGTCACGAACGGCTCGAAAATCCGCTCGCGCTGCGCGGCCGGCACGCCGGGGCCGCTGTCCGACACGGTGAGGCACAGCCAGTCGCGCCCGGCGAAGGTGCGCCGCTCGGCGGCGAGCGTGACCGCGCCGCCGTCGCCCGCGTGGTGCAGCGCGTTGAGCAGCAGGTTGTCGAGCGCCCGCCGCATCTGGTCGGGGTCGAAAGCAGGACGATCCGACGGCCATGCCAGCCGTTCGCCCTGCCCCGCGAGCGACAGCGTCAGGTCGATCGCTTGCCGCTGCGCCAGCTCGCGGTGCGCGTCGACGACCTGCGCGAGCCACGCGTCGACGTCGACCCGGGTCGCTTGCGGGCGCACCGGCTGCGTCAGCGCGAGCAGGCTCGACAATTGCGCATCGATGCGCTCGATCTGCGCGAGGATCACGCGCAGCGCGTCCTGCTGCCGCCGGCCATCGCCGGCCAGCGCGTTTTCCGCCTTCAGCCGCATTGCCCCCATCGGATTGCGAATCTCGTGCGCGACCTGCGCGGCCAGCTTGCCCAGCATGCCGAAGCGTTCGGCCTGCGCGAGGCGCGTGCGCAATTCGTCGGCCTGCTGTTGCAGCCGGTCCGCGCGCCGCGCCCGCTCGTTGAACGCGTCGATGACGCGGTCGAGATCGGGCTCGCCGACGTACGGCAGATGATGCTCGCGACCGTCGGGGCCCAGCCCGCTCTCGATCCGCGCGAGATTGCGCTTCCATCGGCGCAGCGCCACGGCCAGCGCCGCCGCGATCGCCAGAATCACGGCGAGGACGGCCGCGAGGCCCGTGGCCAGCAACTCGCCGTGCCGGCCCAGCGGCGGGCGCGCACGCGTCAGCATCCACACGTACAGCCCCGATC
Source organism: Burkholderia sp. AU33803 (assembly GCF_002223095.1). NCBI lineage: Bacteria > Pseudomonadati > Pseudomonadota > Betaproteobacteria > Burkholderiales > Burkholderiaceae > Burkholderia > Burkholderia sp. AU33803. The sequence goes on along the minus strand of NZ_NKFJ01000009.1, from coordinate 152,383 downwards.
CGCCGCGTACCGGGCAGGCCGCCGCGATCACGGCATCCTGCGCGCCTTCGACGACGTTCGCCGTCGCGGCACGCGTCGCGGCCGCGGCGCGCAGCGTGCGGAGGATCAGCGGGGTTTCCGCTTCCGGTACGTCGTGTTTGACGCCGCTGCCCTGGTAGGTGGGAAAGGAATACGCGAGAAAGCCGTTCGCCGCAGGCGCGGCGCCGGGCATCCAGAACCCGCCTTCCATGTCGGGGGCGCGGGAAAGCACGATGTCGAGGATCGCGTGCATCAGCTCCGGGGCGGGCCCGGCGCCCGGCGACGCGGAAGACGCGCTGTAACGCGACGCGACCGCTTCGCAGGCCGACGCGCCGGCGGCCTTCGCGCTGGCGACCTGCTGACTCTCGGCGGAACTCGCGGTGATCCAGACGACCGCGACCAGCGTCGCGCACAGCGCCGCGACGAGTGCCCAGAGCATGACGAGTTGGGTGGAAAACGACGGACGCTTCATCGGATCGGGCTGGCGGCTGAGGACGACAGCATAGCGTATCGCCTGTCGTGCGAAGCCGCCACGATCGCCATGCAGCGTACGGGTGTCCTGCCGGGCGGGCGGCTCCGGCTCCCCCGGAAAGCCGGGCGAAAGCCTCGGGCGCTGGACGGCCTTGGTCCAGCGTCCTGCCCGGCGCTTCCCGTCGAGCCCCCATGCGCGCCCGTTCCATTCGCACCTTGTTCGCCGTCGGTACACTCGTCGGCACCGTCACCGATAATGCAAGCCTGATCGATTCCGGCTTGCCGCGGGTGCGCGAAGGCATTCGCGACATCCGCCCGGACGGTTCGCTCGAGCGCGAGGTCAAGCGCGGCGATCGCGCACTGCATGACCACACGTTCGCGCTGCCGCCGCGCGTGTTCGCGGCCGAACTCGTTCAGCGAAGGCCGGCTCGGGGCCGACGTGACGGCGGCGTGGGGCGTGCCGCTGCCATGATGCGCGGCGCATTCGATCAGAAGCGGTGACGAATGCCGACGATCGCAAGCTCCTGGGTCGCCTTGCCGCCATCGACGTAGGCGTCCGCAATCACCGCCTGCGCGGGGCCCGCGCCGTTGCTGCCCGATGCGTGCCCGTAGCTCATCGTCGCGTAGAGATCGGTGCGCTTGCTGAGCGCGTAGTCGGCCGCGAGCGTGACCTGCTGGTAGGTGGCCGACGAATCGCCGTGCGATTTCAGGTAGTTGTACCCTGTCTCGAACAGCAGCACGGGCGAAGCCTGCCACGCGACGAACACCGAGCCGTTGTTGTAGCGCTCGGCCGTCCCGAACGTCGAATTGCCGTCGCGCAGGTATTCGGCATAACTGTAGTGGCCGCCCACCGTGAATGCGCCGAGCACGTAGCTCACGCCGGCGCGCGCGATATTCACCGCACTCGCCGTCGCGTAAGCATTGTTGACCGGCGACAGGAAGATCGTATCGGCGCTGCTTGCCCCGCGCGTCGACAGCGCCGCGTTACCGTTGTCCAGATGCGCGTAACCGGCCGCGACGGTCAATGGCCCGGCCGTGTACGACATCGCCGCGTTGTACGCCTGCCCCGAACCGACCGAGCCGGCCACGCCGCCGAACCCGTACATCGCGGCCACCTGCAGGCCGCCCCACGACGGGCTCACCCATTTGACCGCATTGCTGTTGCGGACCGAACCGTCGGCATTGTCGATGTCGCCGGGCGCCGTGAAGTACTCGAGGAAATTATTGCCCTGCACCGGCAACACCAGATCCTGCAACGTATCCTGCTGACGGCCGGCCGTCACCGTGCCGAATCCGCCCCCCAGCCCGACGAATGCCTTGCGTCCGAACAGCAGGCCGCCGCTCATCTTGCCGCTGTTCACGTTGAAGCCGTTCTGCAGGTTGAACAGCGCGCTCAGGCCGCCGCCGAGATCCTCCGTGCCTTTCAGCCCCCACTGGCTGACCGACATCTGCCCCGACTGCAGCTTGACCTGGTTGCTTGCGCCGCCGGTGTTGTGCGTGTACTGAATCGATTCGTCGATGACGCCGTAAAGCGTGACCGAGCTTTGCGCGAATGCGGTGCCGCACATGCCGGCCGCGCATGCGAGGGTGGTCGATGCGATCCATTTCATTGCCGTGCTCTCCTGTCGTTGCGTGATTGATCCATCCGATTGACGTGCTTCAGACGTCATTCGTCATTTAATTTGGATAACGAATTGATGAAGACGATACGAAGCGCCCGCGCGTCCCGCGGTTCTACCTATGCCGTGCCGCGCGAGCGCGGTGCCTGAACAGGCAGATCAGCTCGCTCGCCACGTGCGCGGCGACGAGCGCGGTCATGTCCGCATGATCGTAGGCGGGTGCGACCTCGACCACGTCCGCGCCGACCAGGTCGACCGACGTGATCCCGCGGATGATCGACAGCGCCTGCGCGCTCGACAGGCCGCCCGGCACGGGCGTGCCGGTGCCGGGCGCGAACGCCGGATCGAGCCCGTCGACGTCGAAGGTGAAATAAGTCGGCCGCGCGCCGACGATCTCGACGATGCGCGCGATGGTCGCGTTCACGCCGTGCTCATGCACCCAGGCCGCATCGAGCACCGACACGCCCATGAAATCGTCGTTCCACGTCCGGATGCCGACCTGCACCGAGTGGGCGGGATCGATCAGCCCGTCCTTGATCGCCATGTAGAACATCGACCCGTGATTGAGGCTGTCCGGCCGATCGTCGGGCCAGGTATCGCAGTGCGCATCGAAATGGATCAGCGACAGCGGCCGGCCGTACTTTTCCGCATGGGCCACGAGCAGCGGATAACTGATGTAGTGATCGCCGCCGAGCGTCAGCATCCGGGCACCGGCATCGAGAATCGTGCGCGCATGCGTGACGATCGTCTCCCTGACGGTCGACGGATTGTGCACGTCGAGCCAGCAGTCGCCGTAGTCGATCACTGCATAGTCGTCGAACGGATTGATCCCCCACGGATACGGCAGCAGCACGCCGAGCTGACTGCTCGCCGCACGGATCGCGCGCGGGCCGAGCCGCGCGCCCGGACGGTTGGTCGTCGCGATATCGAGCGGCACACCGGTCACCGCGAGATCGACGCCGGCCAGTTCCTTCGTATACAGGCGCCGCATGAACGACACCACGCCGGCATAGGTGTTCTCCTTCGACGAACCATAGGGCGATTCGCGGCGGATCGCGCCGTCTCCACGTAGGACAGATTGCTTCTGCATGATGCGTCACCCCTTTTTCGTGTGCCGATAACGCGCACGCCGGTGTCAGATGCCCAGCGCGCAGCCGTCCTTGCGATGGTCGGACGCGCCGATCAGCGTGCCGGCCTCCCAGTCGATCCGGATCGCCTGCGCGCCGCCGATCGCCCAGCTCGGCGCGACGAGGTTGAAGCCGCGACGCGCGAGCGCTTCGCGCGCCGCCGCGGGCATCGTGCATTCGACTTCGACCTGATCGGTGCCCGGCCGCGGAAAGATGCGCGGCAGGTCGATCGCCGTTTGCAGGTCCAGGCCGTAGTCGAGCACCTTCGACAGGAAGTGCGCATGCCCCATCGCCTGATAGTGGCCGCCCATCACGCCGAACGTGATCTGCACCTTGCCGTCGCGGGTCACCATGCCGGGAATGATCGTGTGCATCGGCCTCGCGTGCGGTGCGATCGCGTTCGGGTGGCCTGCTTCGAGCGTGAAGCTCTGGCCGCGGTTGTGCAGCATCACGCCCGTTTGCGCGGACATGATGCCGCTGCCGAACGGATGAAACAGCGAGTTGATGAAGCTCGCGCAGTTGCGATCCTTGTCGACCACGCAGATGTAGACCGTGTCCTTGTGCTCCACCGGCGCCGCGACCGGCGCGCCGATCGCGTGCAGCGCCGCGATGCGCGTACGCAGCGATTCGACGGAGGCCTCCGACAACAGCGTATCGACGTCCATCGGCCGCCGGCGCGGATCCGCCAACAACACGTCGCGCAGCGCATACGCGACGCGCGCGGCATCGATCTCGCGGTGCAGGCGCTCGGCGCCGAGCGGATCGTCGTTCGCATCGAAGCCTTCGAGCAGCTTCAGCATCAGCAGCGCGATGACGCCCTGCCCGTTCGGCGGACACTCGTGCACGTCGTAGCCGCGAAAGCGCGCGGTGATCGGCGTCACGTATTCGCCACGGAACGCCGCGAAGTCGTCCATCGTATGGAGGCCGCCCATGCTGCGCAGGCGCGCCACGATGTCCTCCGCGACCCCGCCTTCGTAGAACACGCGCGGGCCCGCTTGCGCGATCGCCTCGAGGGTGCGCGCAAGCAGCGGCTGCCGATGCACGCTGCCTGCCCGTGGTGCGTGGCCGGCAACCAGCATCTGCGCGCGGCTCGTGGCGTCCAGCGACAGCAGTTGCGCCTGATGCGCCCAGTCCGCCGCCGCGCGCGGCGCGACCGCATAGCCGTCGCGCGCGAACCGGATCGCCGGCGCAAGCAATGCGGAAAGCGGCAGCGAGCCGTGGTCGCGCGCGAGCGTTGCCCATGCGTCGACCGCGCCGGGCACCGTGACCGCGTGCGGCGAGTGGCGCTCGATCGACGTGACGCCGAGCGCGCTCAGCCGCTCGACGCTGGCGGCGGCCGGCGCCCAGCCCGACCCGTTGAAGCCGACGATGTCGTCGCCGCCGCCGCGCGAATAGAGCGCGAAGCAGTCGCCGCCGATGCCGGTCGAGCCGGGCTCGACGACGCATTGCACCGCGCACGCGGCAATCGCGGCGTCCATCGCGTTGCCGCCCGCTTCCAGGATCCGGACGGCAGCCAGCGTCGACGCGGGATGCGACGTCGCGGCCATCGCGCCGGTCGACATCACGAGCGAGCGGCCCGGTTGTTCGAAATTCCTCATGGTGCGCTCCCGATTCAGCGTGCGGCCAGCGACCGGCGCCACGCGAGCGTGTCGTCGAGCGCCCGTTTCGACGCATCGAACAACTGGTCGATTTCGTCGTGCGTGATGATCAACGGCGGGCAGAAATTGAACGCGTCACCGAGCGCGCGCGTGATCACGCCGTACGCCAGCGCCCGCTCGCCGGCATGGGCGGCCACGCCTTCGGACGGCGGGAACGGCGTTTTCGTCGCCTTGTCGGCGACCAGTTCGACCGCCGCGAGCAACCCGGCCCCGCGCGCCTCGCCCACGAGCGGATGTTCGGCGAGATCGGCCACGCGCTGCTGGAAGTGCGGGATCACGCTGCGCACGTGGTCGAGCACGCCGTCTTCGTCGTAGATGCGCAGCGTCTCGAGCGCGACGGCCGCGCAAACCGGATGGCCGCTGTACGTGAAGCCGTGGCCGAAGGTGCCGATCTTTTCGCTTTCGGCTACGAGAGCGCGATAGATCGCATCGTTGACCATCAGCGCCGAGATCGGCAGGTAGCCGGCCGACAACTGCTTGGCGACGACGATCATGTCGGGCTGCATGCCGAAGGTTTCCGAGCCGAACATGTTGCCGGTCCGTCCGAACCCGCAGATGACCTCGTCGGCCACGAGCAGGATGTCGTACCGCTTCAGCACGCGCTGGATCTTCTCCATATAGGTGGCCGGCGGGACGATCACGCCACCCGACGCCATGATCGGCTCGGCAAAGAACGCGGCGATCGTGTCGGGCCCTTCACGCAGGATCAGTTGCTCGAGCGACTCGGCGCAGCGCGTCGCGAACTGCTCCTCCGATTCGCCCGGCAGCGCATGACGATAGTAGTGCGGGCAGTCCGTATGCAGGATGCGATCGATCGGCAGGTCGAAGTCGCGATGGTTGTTCGGCAGGCCGGTCAGGCTCGCGGACGCGATCGTCACGCCGTGGTACGCCCTCGTGCGTGCGATGATCTTTTTCTTCAGCGGCCGCCCGAGCGCGTTGTTGTAATACCAGATCAGCTTCATCGCCGTGTCGTTGGCTTCGGAACCCGAGTTCGCGAAGAACACTTTCGACATCGGCACGGGCGCCATCGCGATCAGTTTCTCGGCCAGCAGGATCGACGGTTCGGACGACTTATGACCGAACGCGTGATAAAACGGCAGCTTGCGCATTTGCCGGTCCGCCGCGTCGGCGAGCCGCGATTCGCTGAACCCCAGCGACGCGCAGAACAGGCCGCTCAGCGCTTCGATATAACGGTTGCCTTCCGTGTCGTACACGTAGACGCCCTCGCCGCGCTCGATCACCATCGGCCCGACATCGCGATGGCGGCTCAGGTTCGTGTACGGATGAAGGACGTGATCGATGTCGTTCTGCTTCAGAGTGTGCATGAGTACCTTCCTGGTTTCGTCTCTTCCATGGTCGTGTCTTGCGTGTACGGCACCGGCCCGAACCGGCCGCCGGTCACCGCTACTTGAGCCCGCCGGACAGGAACTTCTGCAACCGTCCGCTTTTCGGCGTCTTCAACAGGTCGCGCGGATGGCCTTCCTCCTCCACGATGCCCTCGTGCAGGAACATCACGTGGTTCGACACTTCGCGCGCGAAGCCCATCTCGTGCGTGACGACGATCATCGTGCGGCCTTCGCGCGCGAGATCGCGCATCACCTTGAGCACGTCGCCGACCAGTTCCGGATCGAGCGCCGACGTCGGTTCGTCGAACAACAGCGCGTCGGGCTCCATCGCGAGCGCGCGGGCGATCGCGACACGCTGCTGCTGGCCGCCGGACAGGTGCGCCGGATACGCATCGGCGAAACGCGTCATGCCCACCTGCTCGAGATAGCGCTCCGCCCGCTCGCGCGCCTCCGCGCGGCCGAGCTTCAGTACGTGCAGCGGCGCCTCGACGACGTTCTGCAGCACCGTCATGTGCGCCCACAGATTGAAATGCTGGAACACCATCGCGAGCCGCGTGCGCATCCGGCGCAACTGGACGGGATCCGAGATCCTGATCCGGCCGCGGCGGTCGACCGACGTCCTCACCTCGCCGCCGCCGAGCGAGACGCGGCCCGACGAAGGCGATTCCAGAAAATTGATGCATCGAAGCAGCGTGCTCTTGCCCGATCCCGACGACCCGATCACGCTGATCACGTCGCCCGGGTGGGCGGCCAGCGAGACGCCTTTCAGCACCTCGTTGTCGCCGTAGCGCTTGTGAAGATTTTCGACGGACAGTGCATTCATGTGGCGTGGCTCCGCGATGGGGCGAGCGTGGAAAGCGGCAGCGGCCGCAAGTGAACGAGCAGGCGGCGCTCGGTTGCGCGGATCAGCAGCGCGACGAGCCCGGTCAACGCGAAATAGACGGTGCCGACGGAAATGAACGCCTCGAACGGTGCGTAGTAGTTCGCGTAGAAGTCTCGCGCCGCGCCCGTCAGGTCGATCAGCGTGATCGCGCTGACGAGCGACGTACCGTGCAGCATCAGGATGACTTCGTTGCTGTAGGCAGGCAGGAAGCGGCGCAGCGCCGACGGCAACACGATGCGGCGCCAGGCGGTCGCACGCGACATCCCGTATGCCTGCGCCGCTTCGATTTCGCCGTACGCGGTCGCGCGGATCGCACCGGCCAGGATCTCGACGGTGTACGCACAGGTGTTCGCCGTCAGCGCGATCATCGCGCAGCCGAACGGGTCGCGCAGCAGCAACAGCAGCGGATTGCCGCGCTGCCACGCGTCCTGCACCCACTGGAACTGGCCGAAGCCGTAATAGACGATCATCAGTTGCGCGAGCAGAGGCGTGCCGCGCATGAACCACGTATAGGCCGCCACCGGCCCGTGCACGAAACGGTTCGGCGACACGCGCAACACTGCCAGCGGAATCGCGAGCAGCAACCCGAGGGCGAGCGAACCCACGGTCAGCTGCACCGTGACCCACAGCCCGCCGGCGTACGCGCCCAGCAGCGAGATCCATTGTTCATGGCTCATCCGTGCAGCCTCCCCTCGCGCATGCCGCGGTTCAGCCGGACGCGGGCGCGCGCCATGCACGCCGTCGATCCCGACGTCACCAGCAGATACACCGCGCAGGCGGCAAGATAGAACGTCATCGGCGCCTGGGTCGTGCGGCCGGCCTGGTCCGAGATGAACATCACGTCGTGCAGGCCGATCAACGACGCGATCGCCGTGGTCTTGAGCAGCACCAGCCAGTTGTTCAAGGCGGCGGGCAACGCGAGCCGCGCCATCTGCGGCAACAGGATGCGGCGAAACGCGAGCCAGCCCGAGAATCCGTATGCGCGCGCCGCCTCCATCTGGCCGCGCGGCACACCGAGGATCGCGCCACGGAACGTCTCCGTGTAGTACGCGCCGAATATGAAACCGATCGTCAGCACCGCGGTGGCGAACGCGTCGACGTCGGGCGCATGCAGGCCGAACACGGCCGACAGCCGGTTCAGCACGATCTGGCCGCCGTAGAACACCAGCAGCATCATCACGAACTCCGGCACGCCGCGAATCAGCGTGGTGTACGCGGTGGCGGCCGACACCAGCACGCGCGAGCCCGACAGCTTGGCCATCGCGCCCGCCATGCCGATGCACACGGCGAGCGCGGCGGACAGCACGGCGAGCACGATCGTCATCTGGGCGCCGCGCAACAGGGCCGGCAGGTATTGCTGCAACTCGGACATGACGCTCCTTTCCCGCGCGCTGGCGGTTCGTTCCGGCCGCACCGGCGCATACCCGCACGCCGGCGCGATGCCGATCGGCGGACGATCAGTAGATGTCGAAATCGAAGTACTTCTTCTCGATGGACTGATACACGCCGTTCGCGCGAATGGCCGTGATCGCCTGGTTCAGTTGCTGCCGGAGATCGTCGTCGGTCTTGCGCACCGGAATGCCGTAACCCTCGCCCAGCAGCGTCTTCTGCTCGGGCGTCGTCCCGACGATCGGCGTGCCGACGAACTTGAAGTTGGCGCCTTCCGGTTTCGTCAGGAACGCGGAATAGGCGGCGGTCGCGTCCTGCAACGCGGCATCGATGCGGCCCGAGCGCAGATCGAGATAGACCTCGTCCTGGGTCGGGTAGCGCACCAGCTGCACGCCGTTCTGCACCCAGTACGCGCTCGCGTACTTGTCGGCCAGCGTGCCGCGCTGGACGCCGACGCGCTTGCCCTTGAGTTCCGCCGGCGTCGCGTCCTTGATCGGGCTGTTTTTCGCGACGACCAGCCGGCGCGGCGTGTTGTAGTACTTGTCGGTGAATGCGACCTTCTGCTTGCGCTCGGCGGTGATCGCGACCGACGCGACGATCGCGTCGACCTTGTCGGCCATCAGCGCGGGCAGCAAGCCGTCCCAGCCGATCTGCACCAGCGTGCAGTTCGCGTGCATCTGCGCGCACAGCGCATGGATGACGTCGATGTCGAAGCCCACCGGCGTGCCGTCGGGCTGCATCGACGAAAACGGCGGGTACGCGCCCTCATAGCCGATCCGGATGTCCTTCCACTCTTTCGCGTGGGCCTGCGCGGCCGCCAGCAGGACGGCGACGAGCAGCAGGAATCTCATCATGGGTCGCTTCATATCGACACTCCGTAACGTGTTTCGTGGGAAATGACTGCGTAATCGTGTTGCAGGTGTTTTGTCCGACAATTCGTTCGGATCACTGATCGATAGGCGCGAGGCGACAGCCATCGCCTCGTGCTGTTTCCGTCAGTGCCCGCCCGTCATCCAGTCGCGCACGGCCGGGACGGTCGCTTCGATGTGCTCGCGCACCGCGGCCTCGAGCGCGGCAGGATCGCCGCCCCGGATCGCGTCGACGAGCCCCATGTGGTCGTCGCGCGACGTCTTCGGCTTGTAGGCCCGCTCGAGCCACAGACGCATGTGCGGTTCCACCACCGTGTGCAGCCCGGCAATCTGCGTGATCAGGCGCTGGCGCCCGCACAGCTGACACAGATACTCGTGAAAGCTGCGATGCGCGGTCACCCACTGCTGGCCGTCCGGTTCGGCGCGCTCCATCACGTCGATCAGGCGCGTCAGTTCGTCGAGATGCCGTGGCGTGATGTTCGGCAGCGCCATGCGCGCCGCCAGCCCTTCGAGTACGCCGCGCATGCCGAACACCACCTCCATCTCGTCGACGTCGAGCCCCCGCACGATCGCGCCGCGATTCGGACGGATCGCGACCAGCCCTTCGCTGGCGAGCCGACGGAACGCTTCCCTCACCGGCATGCGGCTCGTATTGATCTCGGCGGCGATGTCCTCGGGAATCAGGCGATCGCCGGCCTTGTAGGTCCCCATCCGGATACGGTAAAGCACGTGTGCGTAGGCCTCTTCCTCGGCCGTGGCGGGAAATTGCGAATGCAGCGGCGGTGTACGTGCGTCCATGTTCATGCAATGACCTCCTTCGCGGAACGTCGGCATCGTCGCGAAGTGCCCGCACACCGATGGCGCGTGGCAGGCTCGCGAACGTCCGTTCGATCTCGAATGAAAGGCTTGTGTAATAGTGGATATTTGTATCTACGGCTGCACTATACGACGCCAGAAATAATGTCGAATATGGGTTAACCCTTGGTATCGGCGAGGCACCGACGCGCCGTCACCCGCCAACAAAAACGCCCGACGCCGGGAATCCGACGTCGGGCGTATCAACCCATTGCAGCGTGCGCCTCGATTCGCCGCGTTGAGCACACGGCATGTGCGGCGCTTTTCGCGCCTGCGGCCGGCGCAGCGGCCGCGTCGCCAGTCAGCGCGCGTCCGCGGGCATGGCAGCGCGCTTCGCCACCCCGTCCCGCTCGATCCGCTCGACGATGCGAGCGAGCCGAATGATGTCGGTCAGCGCGAAATCGGCCGCATCGGGCCGCGGCCGGCCGCACTGGTCGGCCATGCGCATCGCGAACGCGAGCGCTTCGGCACGCTCGCGCAGCAGCGCGCGCAATGCATCCGCGATCACCTGCCGGTCGCGCGGGTCAGCCAGGCGCAGCACGGAACCGTCGTCCGGCATCGCGAACGGCCCGGCCGCCAGCACGGCCACATCGGGCACGCGCATCGTGTTTCGTTCCACGGTCTTCCTCTTTGTCGACTCGCGACCGACCGGCGCCTTACCGTCGGTTGGACCGCGACACCACGTCGATCCACACCGCCAGCACCAGCACGGCGCCCTTGACGATCATCTGCCAGTACGCGTCGACGTCCAGCATCGACATGCCGTTGTCGAGGCTCGCCATCACGAGCGCGCCGATCAGCGCGCCGTAGACGGTGCCCGACCCGCCGCGCATCGACGTGCCGCCGATGAAGCACGCGGCGATCGCATCGAGTTCGCCCATCGTGCCCGCGGACGGCGACCCGGCCGCCAGCCGCGCCGTGTTCACCAGCCCGGCAAACGCACACATCAGCCCCATCAGCGCGAAGATCGCGAGCTTCACGCGGTCGGTATCGACGCCCGACAGCCGCGTCGCCTCCAGGTTGGAACCGACGGCGTAGATGCGCCGGCCGAACACGGTCTGCGTCGCGATCCACGAGAACACGCCGAGCAGCACGAGCAGCAGCAGCACGGGCACCGGGATACCGCCGTAACGGTCGAGCGTCGCGACGAACGCGAACAGCACGGCGCCCGCGCCGACGATCTTCGCGACGTCCTGCCACCGCGGCGCGACCGCGAGCCGGTAGCGCCGCCGCGTCGCGCGCTGCCGCACCACCAGCAGCAACACGAGCGCGAACAGCAGGATCGCGAGGCCGTCCCCCGCGAGGCGCGGCAGATAGCCCTGCCCGATGAACACGAAGCCGTCCGACACCGGCGCGATCGTCGAGCCGCCGGTCACGCCGAGCAGGATCCCGCGAAACGCGAGCATCCCGCCCAGCCCGACGATGAACGACGGCACGCGCCGATAGGTCGACCACCAGCCGTTGAACAGCCCGATCAGCACGCCGAGCGCGAGCACGGCCGGGATCGTCGCCGCGACCGGCCAGTGACGGTTGACGTCGAGGATCGCGGCGACGCCGCCGAGCAGCCCGAGCAGCGAGCCGACCGACAGGTCGATCTCGCCCGCGATGATGACGAACACCATCCCGCACGCGAGCATGCCGGTGATCGACATCTGCCGCAGCAGGTTCGAGACGTTGCGCGGTGTGACGAACGCGCCGTCCGTCAGCACCGAGAAGAACGTCCAGATCACGACGACCGCCAGCAGCAGCGCGAGCAGCTTGTAGCGCGCGAAGATCTGGCGAAGCGGCAGCCGCGCCGGGCGGCCGGCGGAACGCTGCGCGTCGGCATCCGGCGTCGCCGGGGTCGAGGAAGAAAGTTCGGAATTCATGTCGCGCTCATTGCAGTGGGTTCGGTGGACAGCCGCGCGGGCTTCAGCGCGGCGCCGAGTATCTGTTCCTGCGTGAGGCCGTCGTTGACGAAATCGCCGCGCAGCTCGCCTTCGCCGATCACCAGCACGCGATCGGCCAGCCCGAGCACCTCGGGCAGCTCCGACGACACGACGATCAGCGCGACGCCGCGCTTCGCCAGCGCGAAGATCAGCCGGTAGATCTCCACCTTCGCGCCCACGTCGACGCCGCGCGTCGGCTCGTCGAGGATCAGCACCTGCGGCTCGGCCAGCAGCATCTTGGCGAGCACCGCTTTCTGCTGGTTGCCGCCCGACAGGCTCGCGATCGGCAGGAACGGATGCGCGGCGCGCACCGACAGCCGCTGCATCTCGGTGCGGATCGCATCGAGTTCGGCGGCCGCGTCGATCCGCCCGCGCGCCGCGAAGCGCCGCAACACCGCCAGCGTGATGTTGTGGCCCACGCCGAGCTGCGGCACGATGCCGTGGCGCTTGCGGTCCTCGGGCACCATCGCGATCCCGGCACGGATCGCGTCGGCCGGCGAGCGGATCGACAACACCCGGCCGTTCATCAGCACGGTCGCCGTGCACGCGCCCGGATACGCGCCGAAGATCGCCTGCATCAGCTCGGTGCGGCCCGCGCCCACGAGCCCGGCGACGCCGAGGATCTCGCCGCGCCGCACGCTGAACGACACGTCGTCGACCCGCTTGCGGCGCGCGTTCGTCACGTCGCGACAGGTCACGTTGCGCGCTTCCAGCACGACCTCGCCGATCGCGTGCGGCTCGCGCGGATACAGGTCGCGGATCTCGCGGCCGACCATCATCGCGATGATGCGGTCGGTGGTGAGCGCGTGCATCGGCTCGGTCGCGACATGACGGCCGTCGCGGATCACGGTGACCGTATCGCAAACGGCCGCGACCTCGTCGAGCTTGTGCGAGATGTACACGCACGCGACGCCGCGCCGCTTCAGGTCGCGCACGATGTCGAGCAGGATGCGCGTTTCGGCGGCGCTCAGCGACGACGACGGTTCGTCGAGAATCAGCAGCTTCGCGTCCTTGTTCAATGCCTTCGCGATCTCGATCAGCTGCTGGTGGCCGCCGCCGTAGTTCATCACCGGCTGCGCGACGTTGATCGAGTCGATCCGCAATTCGCGCAGCAGTTCCTCGGCGCGCCGGACCATCGCGGCGAAGTGCATGCGCCCGCCCGGCAGCGTGATCTCGTTGCCGAGGAAGATGTTCTCGGCCACCGACAGTTCGGGCACGAGCATCAGCTCCTGGTGGATGATCACGATGCCCGCCCGCTCCGTGTCGCGCACGCCGGATGCGGCGAGCGGCGCGCCTTCCCAGCGGATGTCGCCGTCCCACGTGCCATGCGGATAGACACCCGACAGCACTTTCATCAGCGTCGACTTGCCCGCGCCGTTCTCGCCGCACAGCCCGACGCATTCGCCGGGCCGCACGGTGAGGTCGATGCCGTCGAGCGCTTTCACGCCGTCGAAGGTCTTGACGATGCCGCGCATCGTCAGCAAGGGTTCCGTCATTCGTTCATTGCCTCGCAGGATGCGCGCGGGCGCGCCGGTAAGCCGCCCGCGCGTCGCGCCGTTACTGGCTCGCCAGCTGCGCCTGGGTATAGAAGCCGTCCTTCACGACGACGTCGACGTTGCGCTTGGTCAGCAGCGTCGGCTGCAGCAGCACGGTGTCGACCTTCTTCCTGCCGTTGTCGTATTGCGCGTTGAACGCGGGCTTCGTGCCCTTCGCGAGATCCACGGCCAGCTTGGCCGCTTCGCTCGCGATCAGCTTGAGCGGCTTGTAGACGGTCATCGTCTGCGTGCCGGCGATCACGCGCTTGACCGCCGCGAGATCCGCGTCCTGCCCGGATACCGGCACCTTGCCGGCCAGATGCTGCGCCGCGAGCGCCTGGATCGCGCCGCCGGCCGTGCCGTCGTTCGACGCGACGATCGCATCGATCTTGTTGTTGTTCGCGGTCAGCGCATCCTCGGTGATCCGCAGCGCGGTCGACGCGCTCCATTCGGGCACCCACTGCTGGCCGACCACCTTGATGTCGCCGCGATCGATCGCGGGCTTCAGCACCTTCAGTTGTCCTTCGCGCAGCATCTTCGCGTTGTTGTCGGTCGGTGCGCCACCGAGCAGGAAGTAGTTGCCCTTCGGCTTCGCGTCGTAGACGCCTTGCGCCTGCAGCTCGCCGACCTTCTCGTTGTCGAACGAGATGTACGCATCGACGTCCGCGTCGAGGATCAGCCGGTCGTACGACACGACCTTGATGCCGGCCTTCTTCGCTTCGGCGACGACGTTGCCGAGCGTCTTCGAGTTGAACGGCACGATCACGATCACGTCGACGCCGCGCGAGATCAGGTTCTCGATCTGCGAAATCTGCCGCTCCTCGCTCGCGTCGGCCGACTGCACCGACACCTTCGCGCCGAGCTTCGTCGCGGCCGCGACGAAATAGTCGCGATCGCGCGACCAGCGCTCGACGCGCAGGTCGTCGATGCAGAAGCCGATTTCAGGTTTGTCCTTGCTCGCATGCGCGAGCGGTGCGCCCAGCGCGAACAGCGCCAGCGCAGCGGCGCCGGCAAGCGAACTCAATACGGTACGACGCGTCACGGTTTTCATGTCTCCAGACTCCTTGTTATGGAACCACCTCACGAACCGCGGGAGGTCGCCGGAATGCGCCGCCCGCATCGAGTCACTGCAAAGCACGGCATCGTGCGACGCGCATCGCATCAGCGATCCGCCCGTCAAGCGCCCGTCGCAAACACCGGTTCGAGCGCACGGTAAAGCGCGCGAAACGTCGGCCGCCGCACGTCGCGATACCACGCGTGGCGCGCCATGTCCGGCTCGCGCACCGCGACGACCGGCGGCTGCGGGCACACGTCGTCGAGCCGCGCATCCGGTTCGAGCGCGAGATGCGCGAGGCGCGCGGCGCCCAGCGCCGGCCCCACTTCGCCGCCCGCGCGCAAGGTCAGCGCACGGCCGCTCAGGTCGGCAAGCATCTGCGTCCAGTACGCGCTGCGCGAGCCGCCGCCGATCACCGTGATGCTGTCGGGTGCGAGCCCGGCCGCATGCAACGCATCGATGCCGTCGAGCAGCGCGAAACCGACGCCTTCGAGCGTCGCGTTCGCGAGATCCGCACGCTGCGTGTCGGGCGTGAGCCCATAAAACACGCCCTTCGCATTCACGTCGTTGTGCGGCGTACGCTCGCCGCTCAGGTAAGGCAGGAACCACGGGCGGCTCGCGCGCGCATGCGTCTCGGCGTCGTCGAGCAGCGCCGCGACGCCGTCGTAGCCGGCCAGTTGCGCGGTGAAGTCGACGCAGCCTGCCGCGTTCAGCATCACGGACATCAGATGCCACGTCTGCGGCAGCGCGTGACAGAAGCTGTGCACCGCCGATTCGGGATTCGCGCGGAACCCGTCGGACACCGCGAAATAGACGCCCGACGTGCCCAGCGACAGCAGCGCATCGCCGGGCCGCACGATGCCGACGCCTACCGCGCCGGCCGCGTTGTCGCCGCCGCCGGCCACCACCGGGATCTCGCGCAGGCCGAGCGCCCGTGCGACGGCCGGCAGCAGCGTGCCGGTGACGCGATTGCCTTCGAACACGGCCGGCATCTGCGCGCGCGACAGCCCGCAGGCAGCCAGCAGCGTGTCGTCGTAGTCGCGCTTCGCGACGTCGAGCCACAGCGTGCCGGCGGCATCCGACGGGTCGGTCGCGAATGCGCCGGTCAGCCGGTAGCGCAGGTAGTCCTTCGGCAGCAGCACGTGGGCGATGCGTGCGAACACGTCAGGTTCGTGACGGCGCACCCACAGCAGCTTCGGCGCGGTGAAGCCCGGCATCGCGATGTTGCCGGCCACCGCGCGCAGCGTGGGCGCGAGTTGTTCGAGTTCCGCGCACTCGGCGTCCGCGCGACCGTCGTTCCACAGGATCGCGGGGCGCAACACCTCACCGTGCGCATCGAGCAGCGTCGCGCCGTGCATCTGGCCGGTCAGGCCGAGTGCGTCGATGTCGCGCGGCTCGATACCCGCCGTGCGTGCATCCGAGACGAGTGCGGCCAGCACGCCGCCCGCGGCATCCCACCAGTCGCGCGGGGCCTGCTCGGACCAGCGCGGTTGCGGCCGGCTCACCACGAGCGGGCGGCTCGCACTCGCGCGCACCGCACCGTCGCGGTCGAGCAGCACCGCCTTCACGCCCGACGTGCCGAGATCGAGTCCGATGTACATGGCGTCAGCGCAGCCCGTAGATCGCCTGGTTCACGATGTTCTCGCAGCGCTCCTGCGCGCCGCTCACGTGCTGCGGGTTCACGCCGCGCGCAAGCGCATCGGCCGCGAGCGACTCCAGCGTATAGTCGCCCGCCAGGATCTTGCGGCCGAACGCGTCGTCCCACTGCGCATAGCGTTGCCGGCGCAGCGCGTCGAGGCGGTCGTTCTCGACCAGCACCGCCGCGCGTTCGAGCGCGAGCGCGAGCACGTCGATCGCGCCGACGTGGCCATGGAACAGGTCTTCCGGATCGATGCTCTGGCGGCGCACCTTCGCGTCGAAGTTCATCCCGCCGGTCGTGAAGCCGCCGTGACGCAGGATTTCGTAGAACGCGAGCGTCAGCTCCTCGACGCTGTTCGGGAACTGGTCGGTGTCCCAGCCGTTCTGCGGATCGCCGCGGTTCGCATCGACGCTGCCGAACACGCCGAGCGCGAACGCATTCGCGATCTCGTGATGAAACGAGTGGCCGGCGAGCGTCGCGTGGTTCGCCTCGATGTTCACGCGGATTTCGTTCTGCAATCCGTACTGCACAAGGAAGCCATGCACGGTCGCGACGTCGTAGTCGTACTGGTGCTTGGTCGGCTCCTGCGGCTTCGGCTCGATCAGCAGCGCACCCTTGAAGCCGATCCGGTGCTTGTGCTCGACGACCATCGACAGGAAGCGGGCAAACTGGTCGCGCTCGCGCTTCAGGTCCGTATTGAGCAGCGTCTCGTACCCTTCCCGCCCGCCCCACAGCACGTAGTTCTCGCCGCCGAGCCGGTGCGTCGCGTCGAGCGCATGGCACACCTGGGTCGCGGCCCACGCGAACACGTCGGGGTTAGGGTTCGTCGCGGCGCCGGCCGCGAAGCGCGGGTGCGAGAACAGGTTCGCGGTGCCCCACAGGAGCCGCACGCCGCTCGCCTGCTGCCGCTCGCCGAGATAGTCGACCATCCGCGCGAAATTCGCCGCATATTCCCGCAGGCTGTCGCCTTCCGGCGCGACGTCGGTGTCATGGAACGTATAGAAAGGCGTGCCGAGCTTCGTGAAGAATTCGAATGCCGCATCGGCCTTCAGCCGCGCCCGCTCGAGCGCGTCGCCCGGCTGCTGCCACGGCCGCTGGAACGCGCCCTGCCCGAAGATGTCGTGGCCCGGCCACACGAACGTGTGCCAATAGCAGACGGCGATCCGCAAATGCTCGGCGAGCGTCTTGCCCAGCACGCGCCGCTCGGGGTCGTAATGGTGGTACGCGAGCGGATTGTCCGACTGCGGGCCTTCGTAGCGAATCGCGGGAATGTGTTCGAAATACGACATGGCGTCTCCGTGCTGGGTCTTGTTGCAGCGCAACGTGCGTCGGGGTGGCGCACGCGGCCGAATTCGGTAGGCTGGATCGTGCCCGCGCCCCTGCCGGGCGGCAATTGCGAAATTGCGCAGCACGCTTAATGTTTCTTGCCAGCCGCTGCGCGCGGCGCGCGTTCCGCCCTACAATCGCCAAACACCAGACACCGCGCGCCGCCGACCCGGGCGCGCCCCGGAGACAACGGCACCGCGCCCCTCGACGCAGGTGCCCCGAGATCGAGATGACACGCGTCCCTTCCGCCCAGACACCGCATCGCATCGCGCTGCTGTTCAACGCGAACAAGGTCTACGACCGCGAGATCATCAGCGGCATCGGCCAGTACCTGCACACGACGCGCGTCGTGTGGGACCTGTTCCTCGAAGACGACTTCCGCTGCCGGCTCACCGGCATCGAGCGCTTCGACGGCGACGGCATCATCGCGGACTTCGACGACCCGGCCGTCGCCGACGCACTCGCGGGCTCGCCGCTGCCGGTCGTCGCGGTCGGCTCGTCGTACGAGGATCCGGCCCAGTATCCCGACGATGTCCCATATATTGCGACGGACAACCCGAAGCTCGTGTCGCTCGCCTATACGCACCTGATCGGCGCAGGGCTCGCGCACTTCGCGATGTACAGCCTGCCGATCGCGCAGGAGAACCGGTGGGCGCAGCAGCGCGAGCTCGCGTTCGACCGGCTCGCGCGCGCGGACGGGCTCGATGCGCCGATCTACCGCGGGCTGTCGACGAGCGCATCGGGCTGGAATCACGCGATCGAACAGCTGATCGACTGGCTGCATGCGCTGCCGAAGCCCGTCGGCGTGATCGCCGTGACCGATGCGCGTGCGCGGCACCTGCTGCAGGCCTGCCTGATCGCCGGCATCGCGGTGCCGGAACAGGTGGCGATCATCGGCATCGACAACGATCCGCTCACGCGCACGCTGACGCGCATTCCGCTGTCGTCGGTAATCCAGGGCACCGAGGAAATGGGCCGCACCGCCGCGCACCTGCTGCACCGGATGCTGCGCGGCGCGCGTTTTCCCGGGCAGCGCATTCTCGTGCCGCCGGTCGGCATCAACGTGCTCGAGTCGACCCGCCACCAGCCGCTGGCGAGCCCGCACGTGATGCGCGCGCGGCATTTCATTCGCCAGTACGCGTGCCAGGGGATCAAGACCGAACAGGTTGCCGACTATGTCGGCGTGTCGCGTTCGCTGCTCGAGGAGCACTTCCGGCGCGAACTGCAGCGCACCGTCCACCAGGAAATCCTGCGCCACAAGCTCGAAGCCGCGCAGGCGCTGCTCGCCGGCCGGCAGGCGTCGAGCGCAGAAGTCGCGATCCGTTGCGGGTTCACGTCGCTTCAATACATGTACGCGGTGTTCCGGCGCGAACTCGGCTGCACCCCGCGCGAATATCAGGAACGCGCGGCCGCCTCAGCCTCCTGCTGACGGCCGCCGCCCATCTGAGCTCTCCCCCATGCACATCGATACCGATTCTTCCTCCCTGACGCACGGCGCGGCGCGCGTGCATGCCGAACCGTGGGGCACGCTGCCCGACGGCGAGCCCGTTCGACGCTACACGCTGCGCAACGCGCACGGGATGCGCGTGGGCATCAGCGACCTCGGCGCGACCGTCGTGTCGTGGCTCGCGCCCGATCGCACGGGGCGCTTCGCCGATATCGTGCTCGCGCACGACACGCCGGCCGAGTACCTCGAATCCGGCGCCTACCTCGGCGCGACGGTCGGCCGCTGGGCGAACCGGATCGCCGGTGCGCGCTTCGAACTCGACGGCATCGGCTACCCGCTCGACCGCAACGAGAACGGCAACCTGCTGCACGGCGGCGCGAATGGCTTTCATCGCGCGCGCTGGGACGTGATCGACGACTGCGGCGGGCTCACGCTTCGACTCGACTCGCCGGAAGGCGACGGGGGCTTTCCCGGCAACGTGACCGTGCAGGTTCGCTACACGCTCGACGACGACGGCACCCTGACGATCGACTATACGGGGCGCACCGATGCGCCGACGCCGCTGAACCTGACGAATCACAGCTACTTCAACCTGAGCGGGCGCGCGGGCAGCGACGTGCGCGGCCATCTGCTGCAGATCGACGCCGACGCGTTCCTCGAAGTGGACGAGGCGCTGATCCCGACCGGCACGGCCGCCGTGACGGGTACCGCGTTCGATTTCCGGCACAGCGCGCCGATCGGCGCGCGCCTCGACTGGCCGAACGCGCAACTGGCTCGCGCGCGCGGCTTCGATCATTGCTTCGTGCTGGGCGACGGCGCGCACGAGGGCCGGCCCGTCGCCCGCGTCTATGACCCGGAAAGCGGCCGCGAGCTGATCGTGTCGACCGATCAGCGCGGCCTGCAACTCTATACGGGCAACTATCTCGATGGCCTGCGCGTAAGCGGCGGCACACGTTGCACGCCACACGCGGCGCTGTGCCTGGAGGCGGGCGGCTTTCCGAACCAGGTGAACATGGCCGGTTTGAGCGGCGACGTGATCCTTTATCCGGACGCGGTCTATCGACAGACCACGCGATATCGGGTGGCCGTTCACGCATAGCGGGCGCGGGCGGACGAGCGACGAGCCGGCTCCCGAAGCCGATAGACCGCATTGAAAATCCGCCCGATCGCATCGCCTGACACATCGCGCCCCGGCGGGGCAAAAACTGCACCCGGCGGCAAAACGTCTCCTGAAACAGCTCGGTAAAGTGGCCTGCGGCCATGCGTCAGGCATCACGGCCGCGCCAAAAAAATCCGACTCAGGAGACAAGCATGCAACGCATCACGAGATCAGCCATTCACCGCTCGGCATGGGCCGCGTCGGGCACCGCGCTCGCCCTGGGGCTGTTTGCCTGCGGCGGCGTCGATTCCTCTTCCACGCCGGTCACGCAGCAGGACTTCGGCTACACGACGTTGAACCTGATCACCAAGGACGGTCTCAAGTTCAAGGACATGGACAAGAGCGGCCAGCTCGAACCGTACGAAGACTGGCGGCTGAGCGCAGAAGTGCGCGCACGCGACCTGGTCGGCCGCCTCACGCTGGCCGAGAAAGCCGGCCTGATGATGCACGGCACCGCGCCGGTGCTGAACGACACGACCGGTGCGGGCACCGGCTCCGCTTACGACCTGGCCGCGCTCAAGACGCTCATCAATCAGCGGGGCGTCAATACCTACATCACGCGCATGAGTGCCGATGCGCACACCATGGCCGTCCAGGCCAACCAGATCCAGACGCTGGCCGAGCAGTCGCGGCTCGGCATCCCGGTGACGATCAGCTCCGACCCGCGCAATCATTTCCAGTACACGCTCGGCGCCAGCGCAGGCAGCAGCGGTTTCTCGCAATGGCCGGAAACGCTCGGCTTCGCCGCGATCGGCGATGCGGCACTCACGCGAAACTTCGGCGATATCGCGCGCCAGGAGTATCGCGCCGTCGGCATCACCGAAGCGCTTTCGCCTCAAGCCGATCTCGCGACCGAGCCGCGCTGGGCCCGCATCAACGGCACGTTCGGCGAAGACGCCGATCTCGCCCGCGCGCAGGTCCAGGCCTATATCGAAGGCTTCCAGGGCGGCAGCAACGGCATCCAGGCGAATAGCGTCATCGCCGTCGTCAAGCACTGGGCCGGATACGGCGCGCAGAAACTCGGCTTCGACAGCCACAATTACTACGGCCGCTATGCGACCTATCCGGGCAACAATTTCGCCTATCACCTGAAGCCGTTCGAAGGCGCCTTCGCCGCCAACGTCGGCTCGGTCATGCCGACCTATTCCGAACCGGACATGACGGTGACGGTCGACGGCATCACGCTGGAGCCGGTCGGCGGCGCTTACGACAAGGCGTTGTTGACCGACCTGCTGCGCGGGAAATACGGCTTCAACGGCGTGATCGTGTCCGACTGGCTGATCGCCGACGACTGCGACGCGAACTGCATCAACGGCGTGTCGTCGGGGGCGCCGTCGTTCGTCGGACTGGGCATGCCCTGGGGGATGGAGGGCGCGACCCGCGTTCAGCGTTTCACGCGGGCGGTCAACGCCGGCATCGACCAGTTCGGCGGAGACGACGATCCGAGCGACCTCATCGACGCGGTCAACCGCGGGCAGTTGTCGGAAGCGCGCGTGTCGGAGTCGGCCTATCGCGTCCTGCTGCAGAAATTCCAGCAGGGCCTGTTCGACCATCCGTATGTCGATGCGGACGCGGCCGGCAAGATCGTCGGAAATGCCGGCTTCCAGGCCCAGGCACTCGATGCGCAGCGCCGCTCGATGGTGCTGCTGCAGAACAACGGCAAGCTGCTGCCGATGACGGCGTCGGGCAAGAAGGTCTGGCTGTACGGTATCGATCCCGCCGTCGCACGGCAATACGGTTATCAGGTCGTCGATACGCCGCAAGCCGCGGACGTGGCGATTCTCCGCGTGAGCACGCCCTATCAGACGCTGCACCCGAACTACATGTTCGGCTCGATGCAGCATGAAGGCAGTCTCGCGTTCGTCGACGGCAGTGCGGATTACGAAGCCATCAAGCAGGCCGCGCTCGCGCCGAAGTCGATCGTCTCGGTGTACATGGATCGTCCCGCGATCCTGACCAACGTGCAGGACAAGGCCACCGCGATCCTCGCCAATTTCGGCGTGACCGATGCCGCGCTGTTCGACGTGCTGACCGGCAAAGGTCAACCGCAAGGGAAGCTGCCATTCGAGCTGCCGTCGTCGATGGCGGAAGTCGCGGCGCAGTTGGAAGACGTGCCGCACGATACCGCGCATCCGTTGTATCCGTTCGGATTCGGTCTGTCGTATTGATGCGTTGTCGATGCCGGCCCGCCGATCGGGGCCGGCGTCGGCCAGGGCCGCCGATTCGCGCGTTGCCGCTCACTGGCGGCGACGCGAGCGTGCGCTACGGCCGACGTTGCGCGAGGGCTGAACAAGGGCCTCGACGATCAAGCACGACGGCTACGGGCTTTACGCAGGCTTTCCGCTGCGACCCTGGACTCGTTCAGCAACATCTCCGCCGCCTGCCAGGCCCTTGCGGCAGCCTGCGCATCGCCGATCGCACGCGCATCCGCGGTCGCGCCGCTCAGTAACATCACGTACACGCCTGCCAGCTGACGCGCCCGGCGACGCGGAACGATCTCGGCGAGCAGTTGCTCCATGAGGGCCAGCAAGTCGTCCCGATAGCGCACCGCCACGTCCGTCACCTTCGGGCAGGTCGCGCCGAACTCGGCCAGCGCACGCTCGAACAGGCAGCCCGCGAACGCCGGGCTGCTGAACCACGTGCCGTACCAGTCGAAAATCCCCTTCAGGCGCGCAGCGGCGTGCGGCATGGGGTCGAGCTTCGCGGCGATGCTCTCCATGATGAAGGTGTAGCGCTGCTCCAGCACGGCCTTGATCAGATCGTCCTTGCCGGCGAAGTGATGGTAGAGCGTCATGCGGGCAACGTCCGCTTCGGCGATGATCCGGTCGATGCCGACCGGATGAAAGCCATGGAGGGAAAACAGCTCACCTGCCTTGTCGACCACCTGCTGGCGTTTGCTCGCGCGCATTCATGCATCTCCTGACTACAGGGCGGCATCTTAGCACCGCCGCCAGCACCGCTCCTTTCAGCCTGTCGGGCACGTGTGCACGCTGCCGGATGCCGGTTGACCAGGACGCGCAACCGATACGCCGCCCGCGAACAGCGTCACGCAGGCCGACACATGTACGGGGTTTGAAGCAGACGGCCCCACGTCGGAAACGGATGCCGTCATGACCGCTGCGCGCAGCGGTTTCAGCAAGGCACCCGGCCGCCGCCCATCATGCACCAGCGCTGCGTCTCCTGCGGCGGGGGCGCATACGGCAGTCCGGTCCTCGGATCGATGTGGTCATACTGCCCCATGGGGTGTCGAGCCCGCCACGCAGCCTGCTCCGCATACTGTTGCTCGATCGCGGCGTGCTCTCGTGCCAGATCCGCCTTCTGCGCGTCGTCCACTTTCTTCGTCATCGTCACGAGCCGCGCGAACTTCGGATCGCGAACATCCTGCAGCGGTGGAAACGGCGGCAAAGGCGGCATGATCAGCACCGGGCCGTTGTATTTCGGTATCGGCAATTTCGACGGCCGGCCAAAGTTCGCCGCCATATCCATCTCCCACAACGCAGCGCTCATGCCGAGTACATGTTCGTAGTCGCGATTGACGACCGCCAGCGTGACCGGCCCCGACGGGGCCGCCAATGGCTGCAGCGAAGGTGGAAGCGTCTGTCGAGCGTCGGGATAGATGATGCGGGCATACACGATCGCAGCGGCGGCGTACTGCTGGAGGACTGCCTCGTACGCATCCAGTATCTGCGCTCGACCATAGCCGCCCGGATTTTCGAACATCGGCTTGTATGCCAACACCTTCTGGCTATACAACGCATTCGCATTCCGCTGTTCTGCGACAGCCTGTTGTTGAGGATCCGCCGGCGCGGACGCCGACAGCGGCGCACACCCGGAAAACATGCTGGCGGCGAGCAATAGCCCGGCCGTCGCGCCAACAGCCGACGCGCATCGACGCGACCGGTCGGCGGTCGCCCGGTTGACCCGGGCGAACAAAGCAGTGGCTTTCTTGAGGGTTCTTGTCTGCATGGCGGGGCGTCCGGAAGGCGTGGTCATCTTGAGCTGGGTCCTGATCGCGACTGCGAACGCGACGCGTCGCAGTCGAAAGGAAAGCGGCACGAAGCCGTTACTGGGGCGGAACCTCAACCTGGCGCACATCGCACGACGATGCCCCGATCGACGAACGACGCCAGCAACCCCGTGTACGTAGGACATGCGCCGGTCGCATGCTGTGCAAGCACATCGTCGATTTCGGCCGAGTCGTTGCGCACGCATTCGTACTGCCGCGCCGTGGATCGATGCAGCGGTGCGAACGCGCCGCACAAATGCACGTACGCAACGACTTCCTCGAACATTCGCGTATTGATCTCGAGGGCGACCATCATTTCCGAGCTATATCCGCATTCCGAATCCACCTTTGCTGCATAGGCCCGCATGTCATAGGCGGGCAGCCAGGGTGGCTCCAATCCGTTCAGGCTACGGGCGATCTCATCGATACTGGCTGTCCGTGTCATCGTGAAATTCCTGCCCAAGCCACACTCGGCGCCCCTGCACCGCTTGGCATCCGGTTCACACCGTGACGACGCTAGAAGAACGATATGATGAATGTATACTAGTCGATCTACTTTGACTAGAATTGCGATCAGTCAAGCCGAGGCAATCGGCGCACGCACAACGATCGCCGTGTTTCTACTTCTCGATATATTTTCCGATCCTAATATTTGGGAAATGAACACGTTTCATACAAGTGCTATTCGGCGGTTGATACACGACCGTAATGCCGGCGACAGGCAAATACATGTGCGCCGTACCGTGAAGTGGTGTGCGCTGTCCGCCGGCGTCCTGCTGCTCGGCCTAAGCGCGTGCAAGCGCGCCATGCCGCCCGCCAACCCGACGGCGGACCCCGCATCCGCGGTGTCGTTGCCGGCCGTCCATGTGCCGGAAACGACCCCTGCATCGCCGCTGCAAACGCTGCTGGGCGTATTCGGCGCGGCGAAGCCGGCAACCTGGCCGGCGTTCGACAACCTGCCCGGCGTGCACTGGAGCGACGCGAAGCCGCTCGGCAATCCGGACAGCCATTCCTCCGAGACCACGCACTACCGTAGCGGCAGCACGCTGCTCACCGGCTTCGGCGACGTGGATGTGCCGGACGGCAAGGTCGGCGAGGACGCCGGCGTCAAAACGGACAACGAAGGCCACGTCGGCGTCGTCCTCAACGGCAACGCGACCGCGGTCCTGTCGATCGCGCTGCGCAAGTTCTACCCGAGCGACGACACGCAGGACATCCTGCTGCGCCAGCTCGGCCGCCGCGCCACGGTCAAGCGCATCGCCGGCCGATGCGCGCTCGACTACGGCACCACCGCGCCGAACACACAAAACAACGTGTTCTTCCGGGTCACCATCGCCAACGCCGCCGTGCCGGTGTTTGCGGAAACCTACGTCGATGAAGAGGGCGGCAATCAGGGCCCGGGGGCGACGAACTTCGTGTTCTACCGCACCCGGCCGGACCAACGTATCGCGAGCATGAGGTGCAAGGGTGCCGACGCGTGAGCAAGCGTGCTTCAGCGCAAGGGCATTCGCACGAGCCGCGCATGCCGGTCAGGACTATTCGCTCGGCGTGCGGTGAGCGCACGCCCGGACCATCGCCATGTCCGCCCAAAACCTGAAGCGCGGCTTCACCCAGGCTTCGAACAACCGAATCGGCACGGAAACCAGCATGAAACGCACCCTCCAGCACGCCGCCTGCGTCGCCCTGCTCTTCACCGCGGCTTCCGCACATGCAATCGACTGCCAAAAGGCCAGCAGCCGCGTCGAGCACACGATCTGTGCCGATGAAAAACTCAAGGCCGCCGATGCGGAAATGGGCAGAGCCTATACGGCCGTCATGCAACAGGCGGGCAACGATAGCGAATTGCGCGCGATGCTGGTCCGCAGTCAGAAACGCTGGCTCGCGGCGCGTGACAAGCGTTTCGCGGATCCGGTCGATTTTCCCGGCGCACCGAATGCCAAGGCCCTGCGCGCGAGCCTGCTGCAGGCGATCCGCCAGCGCACCGAGACCTTGAGTGAACGCGGCAAGGCCGCGCCGCGCCTGCTTGAAACGGCCCTTGCGCAGCGCACCTTTCTGACGCAATTCACGGGTGGCCCGTTCGCCGGATTCGAGACCCGATGCGACTTCCTGCCCCATGACGGTCAACTGAGCTACGGATGCTTCAGCGAACGCCGCTATCAAAACCAGGACAGGATCTGCACCCTGCAGGACGATTGGGCGAGCGGTGGTTACTACGAGACGCGCCTGGTCGGCAACGTCGTCCAGGGCAGGCTCGAAACCGTTGCGGCGTGCGGCGACGGCTCAGAAGGCGGCAGCCCGTGTCCGGATCCGGATGCGGACGAGCCGCGCAAGGCGGCCGCCGGCTGGAATCTCCATCCCGGCCGCCCGGCCTTGACGCCAACGGCCCTACCCAAGCTGGATGCCGAAGCCGAACTGGGCACGGAAGACACCGGCTGGCTACGCGCCTGCCTGACCGACAGCCGCTACCCTCGCGCGGCACGCTGAGAACCGCGTGCGTCGGGCGCACCAGCGATGTTCATTCCCACGCCGGCATGAAGACATGCACGATTCTGCCGGTGCGAAGCCTCCTCGCACATGAACCGAACCAGTCCGCTCGCGTTGTCCATCGGGAGTGCGAATCGCTTTCCTTACCGACCATCATCACCCGCCACAAGGATTCAGCATGACGCCGACCCGATGCAGTATCCCCGAATGTTCAGCCCGGCTCACCGACAGCAGGTTCGTCACGCGGGGGATCGTCGTGGCGGCATTGAGTGTCTGCCTCCCGTTTGGCAGCGTGTACGGACAGCCTGCGGACGCGGTCACGCCGGACCCCGCGGGCGAATCGCCTATCGAATCCCCGGCGCCAGCCAACCTGAGCACGACGCAAGCGCTGCAACGCATGCTGGCGCTGATTCAGGCAAGCGGCCAGGTTACCGACATCACGCCCGACACGGTACACCGCATCTTCGGCGTGCAGACCATCGCGATTGGCAACGGTCAGTTCGGCTATGGTCAACGCTTGCCGGGCAACTGGGCGTTCAGTATCCAGCGCGTGACGGTCGGAGATACCGGTCCGCGCGTGGATCTGATATTTGATCCGATTCCCGGGACGCAGGCTTCTCCGCTGACGACGTGTGAACCCACCTTCGCTCAATTCACGGCGGCACTGGAGTCGATGGGGTTCAGTCGCCGCACCCATTACGGCGAACATGGCCGGCGGAGCTTCGATGCGTTCGAGCGGCCACGCATGGATATCAGGGTCTACCCAGTCAGGGCGTTCTCCGACAACGGCGAGCCGCTGGGCCCGGCCTGCGTGAAGGCGGTACTGGTGCGATAGGGCAAACCGCATGCCGTGCGCCGGCCGGATCACCCGAAAAACCATCGCAGTTCATTGATCCTGGAATCGCGGCGGTGCGCTCGGCCAATACCTGTCAGGCTTTCCGCTGCGGCCCCTCAAACGAAACATCGTCCCGCGAGCGAACCGGCGCTCACGGTCAATTCGATGATCGGTGGTAAGTCGCGATATATCGTGCCTGTCCAAGGATGTTTCCGTGCATCTGATAGGCAACGACCGCCGGACTCGACGTCGGTTTCACGTCGACACGCGGAATGGACAACGCGGATACCGTCACGATATATCGATGAGATTCGCCCTGCGGCGGACATGGCCCACCGTACCGGGATTCGCCAAAATCCGTCAGCGTTTCGAGCGCGCCCACCGGCATGAGCCGCACATCGCCTGATGCCCCTTTCCGAATCGACGTTTCCGAAGGCGGGATATCGACGACCACCCAATGCGTCCAGCCGAGCCCCCCGGTCGGGGCATCGGGATCGTACATTGTGACGACGATGCTTCTGGTACCAGCCGGAACGTGTGCCCACGAGATGCGAGGCGAGACGTTGCCGCCACGACATCCAAATCCGTTGTACACCTGAGTATTCGTGAACTGACCGTCATGATCGAGATCGTCAACCGTGACAGTCAGCGGTTCAGCCAAAGCAACTGCGGGCACGGCTGCGCAAAGTACCGTGGAGAAAAGACTCGATCGCAGAAAAATACCCCATCTCATGGCGAGATCCTGAGAGAAGTTCGGTGTGATGTTTCGCCCAACCGGATTGACACGCGATATGCCGTGCATGCTCCGGTCGTCGACGCGGATTCAAGGCTCGCGCTTCAACCATGAGTCGCAACCATGACGTGCTCACCCTGGTGCTTGTGCGACAGCCTGCGCGACACATCCTAGGATCATCGTGAATTCGGCAGAAGGTCGGCGGACAACATCATCATGTTGCGTGAAACAGAACAATCCGCGACCGTATGCCGGAGCGGCTCGTCGCGCTTGCGGCATGCTATGGGCGCGCACTCGATCCGCAAGATCGATCCCCCGACCGGGCAGGCAGATTGCTCCTTGCATCGATTCCCGATCATCGCCCCCCCGGAGACAACGATGCCGAACGACCTCAACCCGCCGCCGCCCCAGCGCCATCGTCTCGGCGAATGGATGGCCCGCGAGGAAGCGCACATGGCCGCGTTCCGCGAAAAATTCGCGGCAGATGCCCGCGCGCATGCCGGCGACCGGCTGCGCACGCCGGCCGTGCAGGAACTCGCGCGGCTGTTCGACGACCACGCGGTGCTGCGCATGACCCTCGTCCGCGCGATCGAGGAGGCGGTCGAATCGGGCCGCCGGCTCGGCTATACGTCGATCGACGGGTTGATGACCGTCCTGGATCACCTGATGACCTACACGCCGCCGTTCAGCGACGCGAGCCTGATCGTGTGCCCGATCAACGCCTTTCTCGACTGGCCGATGTGCATGCCGTCGGGCCATGCGCTGTTTCGCGACGCCGCCGTCAACGCGCATCTGCAGAACGTGCTGAACGTATGGTGCGGCTTCCTGGGCGGCCCGCATTCGCGCGCGCATCTCGACACGTCGGCGCCCGACGGCTGGTTCTGCGACGCGGCGAGCAAGCGCATCGGGCTATCGCAGTTCCAGTATCGCGACGACCAGCCGCACGGCGGCTTCACGTCATGGAACGACTTCTTCACGCGGCGCTTTCGCGACGGCGCGCGCCCGGTCGCGGCGCCCGACGATCCGCACGTGATCGTCAGCGCGTGCGAGGCCGCGCCGTACCACATCGAATCGAACGTGAAGCTGCGCGACCGGTTCTGGATCAAGGCGCAGCCGTATTCGCTGCGCGACATCTTCACGCCGGCCCGGCTGTCGCTCGCCGAGCGCTTCGTCGGCGGCGACCTGTACCAGGCGTATCTCAGCGCGTACAACTACCATCGCTGGCACGCGCCGGTGCGCGGGGTCGTCACGCATGCGTACCGGGTCCATGGCACCTACTACTCGATCGTCGAGGCGGAAGGCGCCGACCCGGCCGGGCTGAACGACTCCCAGGGATACATCACGGCGGTCGCGACGCGCGCCGTGGTCGCGATCGCCTGCGACGATCCCGGCATCGGCACCGTGGCCGCCGTGTTCGTCGGCATGGGCGACGTGTCGTCCTGCGTGATCGACGTCGTGCCGGGCCAGCGCGTCGACAAGGGCGACGAGATCGGATACTTCCAGTTCGGCGGATCGACCTGTTGCCTGCTGTTCGAAGCCGGTGTGATCGACCGGTTCCTGTATGCGCCGCCGTTCGAGCACGGCGCCGCCGTCGTGAACGTCAACTCGGCGGTCGCGATCGCACGGTGAGTCGCACGTGCGTCGGGCTCGCAGGCTCGACGCACGCCGGCTGTCGGTGCAATGTTTTCAACGGTTTGTAATGGCGCGGAACGCGGGCGGTGCGTCGGTCAGCGTGACACGACGCATGGCGCGGCCGCTACGGGTTCACGCCGCCCGAGGCGCGAGGGAATCGATCAGCGCGCCGTTGAAGGCCGGCAGGTCGTCCGGCTTGCGGCTGGTGATGAACGGGCCGTCGCGTACGACCTCCTGGTCGACCCACTTGCCGCCCGCATGACGGATGTCGTCCTGCAGGCTCGGCCAGCTCGTCATCGTGCGGCCTTCCACGAGGCCGGCGGACACGAGCAGCCAGCCGCCATGGCAGATCGCCGCGATCGGCTTGCCGGCCCCGACGGCCGCCGTCACGAACTCGCGCGCGGCCGGCACCATCCGGATCGCGTCGCCGTTCACGACGCCGCCGGGCAGCACGACCGCGTCGTAATCGCCCTCGCGCGCGTCGTCGAACGTGCGGTCAACCTTCACGCGCGCGCCCTTGTCGACGTGCCTGAAGCCCTGGATTTCGCCCGGCTTCTGCGAAATCACGTCGACCTGTGCGCCTTCGGCCGCAAGCGCACGCTGCGGTTCGACGAGTTCGGCTTCCTCGAAGCCGTCGACCGCGAGAATCGCCACCTTGCAATGAACCAGTCTTCCGCTCATGAAGCCCTCCTTCAGTGACGCGGCACACGTCGTGCCGCGCCAGTGTCGCAGCAAGCGGCGTGCCGTTTCCTCCCATGGGACGCACCCGCCGTCTGCCGCGTCGGCGTTGACGCATTCACGTATCGGCGCCCAGCCGCGCGCGCATCGCCGCGGTGATGCGCTGCCGCGTGTGCGCATAGCCTTCCCACGGATCGCGTTTCAACGCATCGAGGCGTTCGGGCAGCGTGTCGATCGTCCATTGCGCCCCGCCCGTCGTGTCGGGCACCTCGTCCCAGTCGAGCGGCACCGATACGCCCATGCCGGGCCGCGCGCGCACCGAATACGCGGCGATCGTGCTCGCGCCGCGGCCGTTGCGCAGGTAGTCGACGAAGATCTTGCCGCGCCGGTGGCGCGGCCCCATCGTCGCCGTGAAACGGTCGGGCAGCGCGCCCGCAACGTGCTGCGCCACCGCGCGCGAGAAATCCTTCACGTCGTCCCAGCCCGCATGCCGCGTGAGCGGCACGACGACGTGCAGCCCCTTGCCGCCGCTCGTTTTGCAGAACGAGACGAGCCCCAACTCGTCGAGCAGCCCGCGCACGAGCTGCGCGGCGTCGATCATCGCGCGCCACGGCAGCGCCGGATCGGGATCGAGGTCGAACACGATGCGGTCCGGCCGCTCGATGTTCGACGCGTGCGCGTTCCACGTGTGCAGCTCGACCGTGCCCATCTGCGCGGCGCCGAGCAGCGCATCGACGCTGTCGATCGACAGCAGCGGCCCGTGGCCGGGATCGAGCCCTTCGTGCTGCGTGACGTACGGGATCTCGCGGCGCTCGGCATGCTTCTGGAAGAACAGTTCGCCGGCGATGTCGCCCGGGGCGCGCACGAGCGACACGGGCCGGCCCCTCAGGTCCGGCAGCAGCCATGGCGCGACCCATTGCCAGTAGTGCGCGAGGTCGATCTTGCGCGTGCCGCTGTGCGGATCGAGCACCCGCTCGGGATGCGTGATGCGCACGCGGCCGACCTGATCGGCGGCGGCCGCGCGCGGCGTGTCGCCGGCAGATGCGGACGCTCGCGCGCCGCGCGTGCGGCCGTGCGCCGGATCGGGTTGCGGTGCACGCGAGGATGCGTTGCGCGCCGCGCGGGATTCGTTCATCGTCGCCTCCGTGTTGGTTGGCCGCGGCACTTCGCGGACGATCTGCCGCGCCGGCTTGTCTTCGCGCAGCGCGATGAACGCCGCCTGCCGCACGATGCCGTCGCTCGTCCATTCCGCGAATTCGCATTCGGCGACGAGCGTCGGCTCGACCCAGTGGACGCGCGTGCGGGACCGTTCGCGCGGCGGCGGATCGAACGGCGTCGTGCCGCGTTCATGCCGGCGCAGCGTCGCCGCGAGCCGGTCGAGCAGACGCGTGTCGAAGCCGGTGCCGACCCGGCCGACATAGCGCAACGGCGGTTTGCCGCGTGGTGGCTTGCCGCCCGCGGCCGGTTCGTACACGCCGAGCAGCAGCGCGCCGAAGCCGTGCCGGCTGCCCGACGGCTCGGTATAGCCGCCGATCACGAACTCCTGGCGACGCCGGCATTTCAGCTTGATCCACGCGGACGAGCGGCCACCGCGATAGCGTGAATCCGCGCGCTTGCCGATCAGCCCTTCGAGCCCCGTGCCGCACGCGCTCGCGATCAGCGACGCGACGTCGTCGCCGAGATCGGGCGAGTAGCGCAGCCGCGCGGGATCGCTGCCAGCGAGCAACGGTTCGAGCAGCGCGCGTCGCGCGGTGAGCGGCGCATCGCGCAGGTCGTATCCGTCGAGAAACGGCAGGTCGAACACGAACAGCGTCACCGCGTCCGAACGGCCCGCACCGAGCGCGTTCTGCAGCGCCTGGAAATCGGGCAGCCCGTGCTCGCCCAGGACGACGGCCTCGCCGTCGAGCCACGCGTTGTCGACCTCGAGCGCCGCGAGCGCGTCGCGCTGCATGCGCAGCTTCGCGGTCCAGTCGCGGCCTTCGCGCGTCATCAGCGTGACGTGCCGACGCGCACCGCGGCCCGCGATCCGGGCCAGGATCCGGTAGCCGTCGAATTTCACTTCGTAGCGCCAGTCGTCGTGCGCGGGCGGGGCATCGACGAGCGTCGCGAGTTGCGGCGTCACGCGCTCGGGCAATGCCGCGCGCACCGCGCCTTCCACCTGCGACGGATCGATCGCCGTCGTGCGCGCCCCGCCGTCATGCGGCGGATCGGCAGGCGCCTTGCGCGCCGCCTGTGTCCGGCCGTCATGCACGCTGCCCGGCTGCTGCGCGACGACATCGAAGCTGGCCGCATCGCGCGCGTCGTCGTCGCGCTCCTTGATCAGCAGCCATTGCTCCTGGCGCCCCTGCTGCCGCCCGCTGCGCACCAGCGCCCAGCCGCCGTGCAGCTTCGTGCCGTCGAGCCGGAACGTCAGCTTGCCCGCGCGGTAGCCGTCGCGTGCCCGGGCAACGCCGCCATCGGGCGTCCAGGTGCCCTCGTCCCACACGGTGACCGAGCCCGCGCCGTAATGGCCGGCCGGGATCTCGCCTTCGAACGACGCATATTCGAGCGGATGATCCTCGACGTGCACGGCCAGCCGTTTCACCGACGGGTCGACGCTCGGCCCTTTCGGCACCGCCCATGACTTCAGCGTGCCGTCGAGTTCGAGACGGAAATCGTAGTGCAGCCGCCGGGCGTGATGCTCCTGGATCACGAAGCGCAGCGGCCGGGCCGTGCGCGCGGACGGTCGCGTTTTATGTGCGTCGTGCGCGTCGTGCGCCTTGTGCGGCCCATGCGCCTTCTGCACGCTCGCGTCCGCATCCGCGCGCACGCGCCGCCGTCCATGCGCCCCCTCGGGTTCCGGCGTCGCATCGAAGCGGCGCTTGCGGCGATAGGGTTCGAGCTTGCCGGCCATCGCGTCACCCTCCTTCCCGCATCGTCACGCGGCGTGCTTGCGGCGCACGGCGGTCTTCTTCACCGCGTGCGTGCCGGTCGCGCCGTGCTTCGCGGCCGCGCGCTTCGCCGCTGCATTCGCCGGCTTCTTCGCCGCGCCCTTCGCGGATGTCTTCGCTGCCGGCTTGCGCCGCGCGCCCGTCGACGGCGACGGCGAAGACGCACGGTCTTCCTCGTCGTCGTCCGCGCGCGCGGCACGCGCACCGCCGCCGCCCTTCAGGCTGCGCTTGAGCAGCTCGGTGAGATCGACCACGTTGCTCGCCGTGCGCGCCGTCTGCGCGGGGCGGTCCTCGATTTCCTCGATGCGGCCCGCGCGCACCTTGCGCTCGACCAGCTCGAGGATGTCGTCGCGGAACGTGTCGTGATACTCGTCGGGCGTCCAGGAGCCCGACATGTCGTCGATCAGCTTCTTCGCCATCGCGAGTTCCCGCGCACTGACGCCCGCACGCTTCGCGTCGTCGGCCGGCACCGACAGTTCGTCGAGCGGCCGCAGTTCCTCCTGCCAGCGCAGCGTATCGAGCGCGAGCAGCGGCCCGACCGGAATGAGCGCGCCGAGATGCTGGCGGTCGCGCATCACGACGTGCGCGATGCCGATCTTGCCGCTGTCCTTCAGCGCGTCGCGCAGCAGCGCATAGACCTTCTCGCCCTTGCGGTCCGGCACGAGGTAGTACGGCGTGTCGAGATACAGGAACGACACGGCGCCCGCATCGACGAACGTGACGATGTCGACGGTCTGCGTCGACTCGGGGTTCGCCGCGCGGATCTCGTCGTCGGTCAGCACGACATAGCGCTCCTTCTCGTACTCGTAGCCGCGCACGATGTCCTCGCGCGTGACTTCCTTGCCGGTGCGCTTGTTGACCTGCCGATAGCCGACCGGGTCCATCGAGCGCTTGTCGAGCAGCCGGAACGACGGCTTCACGGTGCGCGTGGCCGGGAACAGCTGCACGGGCACGTGAACGAGCCCGAAGCTGATCGCGCCTTTCCAGATCATGCGTGCCATCGATGTCCTCCTTGCGGCGTCCGTCGCCGCACGCAACCGTCAGGGCTTTCGGGAACGGCTGCGCCGCACGATGCTGACGTGGCCGTTGCGCTCCAGGATCGCCGCGTCGACGTCCGACAGGTCGTCCGCGCCGAGCGCCTGACGCACGCTCTCATGGACGTCCGTCGTCGTGATCAGCGCCGCGCGCATCTGCGCGTCGTCGAAGCGGCCGTTGCGATACACCTCGCGCTCCGCGCCGACCAGCAGCCGTTCGAGCCGGCGCGAGCGCAAGCAGGCCAGGCCGATCACGCGATGCAGCAGCGCGATCGCGAGCGACGCGGCCACCGTCGCGACGAACGGCGACGCACCGACCACCGCGCGGCTGAGGATCGCGCCGAGCAGGATGCCGACCACGTAGTCGAACGGCGAACGCTGGCCGAACGCGCGCCGCCCGGCGATGCGGATCAGCACCAGCGCGATCGCGAACACGACGATCGAGCGCAGCACCATCTGCCCGGGGCCGAGCATCCGGCCCTGTCCGAACAGTGCGACGACGACGTCCATGATCGCGTGGCGCTAGGCCGGCAACTCGGCGGCCTGCTGCTCGCGTGCCCACACGCGATGGCGGCCGAGGTGGTCGGACAGGTCGTTCAGGACTGCGTCGAGATCGACGGCCTGCCCGACGCACACGCCTTCGGCCGGGTCCGGCAGGTGCGCGGCGCTCAGCAATTGCCGCCCCGACCCGACGGCCGCGATCGGCTTCAGGTGCTTGAACGCTTCGCGCACGAAATGCCGCGCGTCGGCGCTGTGCGCGAGGTCGCGGCCGTCGCCGTCGCCGCCGCACACGAACACCGCGTCGAACATCACCGACGGCATGCCGGCCAGCGTCGCCTGCGGCACGATGCTGCCGATCGGCGCCAGCGTCGGCGCGACGATCGTCGGCACCGCGTGCGCGGCCTGCAGCGCATCGCGCACCTGCTGGACGAGCGCCTCGCTCGTGCCGGCGGTCGCGAT
Organism: Burkholderia sp. AU33803; assembly: GCF_002223095.1. Classification (NCBI taxonomy): domain Bacteria; kingdom Pseudomonadati; phylum Pseudomonadota; class Betaproteobacteria; order Burkholderiales; family Burkholderiaceae; genus Burkholderia; species Burkholderia sp. AU33803. The sequence goes on along the minus strand of NZ_NKFJ01000009.1, from coordinate 116,768 downwards.
CAGCGCGATCTTGCGCGACCGGATGCCCGGCTTCGAGCGGCCGATCAGGCTCAGCGCGGGCGAACGCTGCGCGACCGCCGGCGTCGCGCCCCCGTGCGGCGCGGGCAGCCCGAGCCGCTCGGCCACCTGCGCGGCCAGCCCCGCGTCGAAGCGGGCGATGATGTCGTTGACCACCCGCTCGCGAATGTGCGGCTGCGTCACCTTGCCGAGTTCGAAGCAGTACGCGTCGCGGATATGCCGCTGCTCGATCTCGGTCATGCTCTGGTAGAACAGCGCGGGCTGCGAGAAATGATCGGCGAACGTCTCGCTGCGCACGCGCACCTTGGCGCCTTCGAGCGGCTCGTGCACGGTCTCGAAGCCGCCGCCGGCCGGCGCGGGCGGCGTCTCGCGCGGCCAGCCGCCGCTCGTCGAATTCGGTTCGTACGACGCCTGCCCGACATTGATCGTCTGCCGGTGCATCGCATCGCGCTGGTTGTTCGCGAACGGGCACACCGGCCGGTTGATCGGGATCTCGTGGAAGTTCGGGCCGCCGAGCCGGCTCAATTGCGTGTCGGTGTACGAGAACAGGCGCCCCTGCAGCAGCGGATCGTTCGTGAAGTCGATGCCGGGCACCACGTGCCCCGGATGAAACGCGACCTGCTCGGTTTCCGCGAAGAAGTTGTCGGGATTGCGGTTCAACGTCATCCGGCCGATCGGCCGCACCGGCACGAGTTCTTCCGGCACCAGCTTGGTCGGGTCGAGCAGGTCGAAGTCGAACGTGTCGGCATCGGCCGGATCGATCATCTGCACGCCGAGTTCGAACTCCGGATAGTCGCCGCGCTCGATCGCCATCCACAGGTCGCGCCGGTTGAAGTCCGGGTCATGGCCGGCAATGCGCTGCGCCTCGTCCCACAGCAGCGAATACGCGCCGCTCACGGGCCGCCAGTGGAACTTCACGAAACGCTCGGCGCCGGCCGCGTTCACGAAGCGGAACGTGTGCACGCCGAAGCCGTCCATCGCACGGTAGCTCGCGGGCAGCGCGCGGTCGGACATCAGCCACAGCACCGTGTGGGTGGTTTCCGGCACCAGCGACACGAAATCCCAGAACGTGTCGTGCGCGGACGCGCCGGTCGGCATCTCGTTCGGCGCCTCGGGCTTCACCGCATGCACGAAGTCGGGAAACTTGATCGCATCCTGGATGAAGAACACCGGCATGTTGTTGCCGACGAGGTCGTAGTTGCCCTCTTCGGTATAGAACTTCACCGCGAAGCCCCGCACGTCGCGCACGGTGTCGGCCGAGCCGCGCGGCCCCTGGACCGTCGAGAACCGCACGTACACCGGCGTTTCGGCGGCCGGGTCCTGCAGGAACGCGGCCTTCGTGTAGTCGGCCATCGGCTCGTACACGCGGAACACGCCGTGCGCGGCCGAGCCGCGCGCGTGCACCACCCGCTCCGGAATGCGCTCGTGATCGAAATGCGTGATCTTCTCGCGCATGATGAAGTCTTCGAGCAGCGACGGGCCGCGCGGGCCGCCGCGCAACGTGTTCTGGTTGTCGGCGATCCGCACGCCCTGGTTGGTGCGCAGTGCCTCGTGGTCGGGCCGCGAACGGTGCTCGTCGAGCTGGCGCGATTTCGCGCTGTCCTGCGGCTGGGCGGGCGGCGTCTTGCCGGTTGAGGGGGAATGGGTCATCGAACAGGTCCTCGTGGCATTCGGAAGGGGATCCGCCACGCGCGCACCGCGTTGCCGCGGCGCGCACGGGCGGACAGCAGGAAAACCGGCGCGGCCGGGCGCAACCGCACCCACCGGCCGGCGGTGGCTTCATTCAGGGTGCGCGCAAGGCCGCGTCGAGTTCGGCGCGCGTCACGTCGAGCGCGACGTCGCACTCGATCGCCGCGTCCTCGACGCGCGGCTTGCGCGCGTCCACCGCACGCCGCGCGCTGTCGCACATATGGGTGCGCACGCGCAGCCGGTCGGCCGCGTCGAGCGACGCATAGCGGGCGATCACGTCGGGATCGAACCGCAGGTCGACCGCGCACCGCCAGTCGCGCGCGCTTGCGTCGGCCGGCACACGCACCCACGACACCTGGATCGTCAGCCGCCCGGACGCATCGTCCGCGTGCACGACGACGGTCGATTCCGATGGAAAACCGTTCGCGAGCGCATGCTCGAGTTCCGCGATGCGCTGCGACCGGTCGGGCGTGACGCTCATCGTCGGACGACGCCCAGCAGCAGCGTGACCAGGAAGATCACCACGAAGATGTAGAACAGGATCTTGGCGATCTCCGCCGCGCCGGCTGCGATGCCGCCGAAGCCGAACACGGCCGCGATGATCGCGATGATGAAGAAGATGATGGCGTATCGAAGCATGGAACCCTCCTGGATGACAGCGGTCACCGGTACGTATCGGCGTCGATCAGGCGTCGTGCTTGTGTTTCGGTTTGCCGTGGATCGGCGTGGAAGCCATTTTCTCGAGCTCCTTTTCGCTCATCGATTTGGCCATCGACTTCGACGGGGCCTTGAGGTCCTTCATTTTCGTCTCGCCGCGCTTGGCCGACAGGGCGGCCCCGGCGGCGCGTTGCTGCGCCTGCGATTTGGCTGGCATGGTCGTGCTCCTCTCGTGGGTGCGCGCCTCGCGGCAAGCGGTGGCGCGCACGGGGTTGAACGGGGTGGCATGCGGTCGAATCGCCCGGCCGTCACGCCGCATCGCGGCACGGCGGGCCGGCTCGCGAAATCGTCATCGCCTGGCGATCCTTCGTCACGGTGCCCTGCGCAAGAACGATGCCTCGGCCGCGTGGCCGCGGCGAATCCGCCTCGAAAGCCGCCCGGCGGGTCGACTTGCGGTTCACCGTCTGCCTGCCTCATGCATTGAACGTGCCAGCTCGTTGAAGCGCGTCCGTGGCGGGTTCGCCCTGCGTGTCGCCGCAAACGGGAACGGATTATTTACAAGCCGGCGGCAAGTTTTGGACATGCATTCCGTAAGCCGCGAAGCATGCAGGATCGTCAACCGTCAGCGCTTCGCATCGATGCGATCGACGGCCGACCGGTCGAGAAACGCGGTCGTCAGTGCCGGCAGGTGGCGCAGCAGCCACGCGGCCAGGCTGCGCTCCTGTTGCAGGATCCGTTCGCAGCACGCGTGGATCTCCGCTTCGCCGGCCGCCTGCGCGGCCGCGGCGAGCGCGGTGTATGCGGCGATCTCGACGTGCGCGAACGCATAACCGGCCAACGCCCCCTTCACCACTTCGTCGACGGCCAGCATGCCGCTCGCGATCCGGCCGTACGCGGCAATGCGCGCGGCCAGGTCCTTGATCGCGGACGGCGTCGTCCCGAGCCGCATCAGGCACGCTTCGACGAGCGCCTGATGGCCGATCGTGTCGTCGAGATGCCGGCGCACGCGATCCTGCAATTGCGGATAGTGATCGAGCCGTTTCAGTTGCGCGGCGAGCAGCATCTCGGCCTGCCGCTCCATCGCATACGCATCGCGCAGCCAGTCTTCCAGGTGTTCGCGCGGATTCGCCATCGCTTTCCTCCGGCCGCATCGCGGCGCGGCGTGCCGTGCGCCGCCGTCGACGGCGCGTTGCTCGGCGCGCGCGATTCCGCGCACGGACCGTGGGTGATGTCCCGGCGCCGGGTCAGTACTGCATCAGCGGCGGCGTGCCCGGCAGCGGCCGGTCGCCCTGCGCACCGTTCGAGCCGGTCGACGGCCCGTCGGCCGCTTCGCCACCCGCCGCGCCCTGCGGCATCGTCGTGGTCGACTGTGCGCCACGGCTGTCCGGTGGCGCACCACGGGCGCCGTAAGGGCCATTCGCCGGTTGCGTGCATGCGCCCAGCGCACACACGGCGGCGCACGCAACGACGCCCATGCGTATCGTCTTCTGGATCGGGTTCATCGCAATCCTCCCTGTGCCCGGCGTCTCATAGCCGGTTGAAATGGAAATCGCCGGCGTACGCGGTCGGGGCGCGACGCGCCATCATCGCGTCGAATTCCACCGCCACGCGCGTGAGCGCACGGCGCTGCGCATCGATGCCGGCCTGCTCGAGCGCGGCGAACGCGTCGGCATCGAACGCCACGGTCAGCGACGCCGGATGACCGTCGACGCGAAAACCGATATGCAACGCGCCGAGCGGCTTTTCCTCGATATGGAACGGCATCGCGCGCGCCTCGAAATGGCGGCCGAGCGTTTCGGCGATGTCGCGCAACACGCCGGGTTTCACGCGGACGCTCATGGCGATGCCTCGGTGCGCGTTCGCGATACCCCGCCCATCGGCGGCGTATGCGCGGGCGGCTCGCGCTCCGGCGGGGCATGCCCCGGCGGGTCGCCCTCGGGTTGCCGGTACGGCTCGGGCAGGTCGGGGGGCACGTCGTCGGGATCGGGCAGCTCAGGATCCGGCCCGATGTCGGGTAGCGGCGGTTCGGGCCGCTGCAACCACTGCGCTGTGTCAGGTGTCATCGGCACTCCTTCCTTGCGGGGTCGGCGGGTCGGTCGCAAGTGCGACCTTCGCCTGCCCAGGGTGCGCAAACCGCATGCCGTCTTTCTCGTCATCAGCCACTCCGCCGCGACGCGCACGCGGGTGCCGCGAACGGCCTGCCGTGCCTTCGCTACACCGTCCGCTGCAAATCTTGCAAGGGCGCGGCTACGCGTCGAAAGCGGCCATCACGAGCCACAGCTCGCGGCCGTCATCGCGCACCTGCGCGGCGAGCGCATACGAATCGGACGGCTCGCACGCGCGCTGCAGCGCGAACCGCGCCGGCTCGGTCGAGCCGAACGTCTCGCCGCCGAGCGGCCTCACGTCGGCCTTGCCTTCGAACATCCGGCACTCGGGCCGGTAGATCAGCGGTTCTTGCTTCCATTCGTTGAAATGGCTCTTCAACGAATCGAATCCGCCGCCGCATACGTTGACCTCGTAGCGCACGCCCGGTCGTCGTTTCGGAATCGTCATCGTGCCTCCCGCTCGACGTAGATGTAGACACGGCCGGCACCGGTTGCGCCATCCGCCTGCGTCATCGTCATCGCCCTCGCGGCAAGTCGCGTGCCGCGTGCGTCCGGCGCATCGCGGCGCATCCCGGCGCAGACCGGGCACGGCCGTTGCGGAGGAAACACGCCATCGGCATCGACACGGAGGCTTGCGATGAAGGATTCGACCCGGACCGGCCACGACGCGCCGGCACACGAACGCCAACCTGATCCGTCGCCGCCGCTCAAGCACCGCGACCGCGCGCGGACGGGCCATTCGGAACGTCATATCGACAAGCAGCTCGAGGACACGTTTCCGGCGAGCGACCCGCCCGCGACCGGCGGCGTCACGCGCATCGAGCCGGACACGCCGCCCGGCACGCACGACGCGGGGCCGTGGCAGGACAAGCGCGAACGCGGCGACGCATGAGCGCGCCCGGCACGCGGCTTGCTGATTTTGTGCGGCCCATTTCGATCCATTGCACTACCGAACTCGAGAGGAGAAATTCATGCATCGCGTCAACGAAATCATGTCGCAGGACGTCGTGCACATCGCACCGACCGACTCGATCCGCCATGCCGCGCAACTGATGGAGCGCTACGACATCGGCGCGCTGCCGGTGTGCGACAACAACCGGCTGATCGGGATGGTGACGGACCGGGATCTCGCGGTGCGCGCGATTTCGGCCGGCAAGCCGCCGGAGACGCGCATCCACGAAGTCGCATCGGGCCCGATCGAATGGTGTTTCGACGACGATTCGCTGGACGAGATCCAGCATTACATGGCGGACGCACAACTGCGCCGCCTGCCGGTCGTCGATCACGACAAGCGGCTGGTCGGCATGCTGTCGCTCGCGGACATCGCGACCCGCATGGCCGGCCCCGAGCGGGACGATCTCGCGAACACGCTCGAAGGCGTGTCGCAACCGAAGCAGACGTGACGGAGCGCCCCCCGCCCCGTCCCGACCCACCCGCGCGACCCGCAGGGCCCGCCCCGGGCACCGTCGCGCCCCATGCAGCCTGGAGGAAACCATGCAGACTTCCGATCAAGGTCAAACCCGCATCATCGGCAAGGGCGCCGCGACGGCGGCCGGCCCCGGCCCCGACGTGATGGCGGCCGATACGCTGGAAGGCAACAAGGTCTATACGACCGACGGCGACGACGTCGGCAAGATCAAGGACATCATGCTCGACGTGCGCTCGGGCCGTGTCGCCTACGCGGTACTGTCGAGCGGCGGCATCCTCGGCATCGGCGACAAGCTGCACGCGATCCCGTGGAGCGCGCTCACGCTCGACACCGAGCGCAAATGCTTCCTGTTGTCGGTGTCGTCCGAGCGGATCCGCAACGCACCGGGGTTCGACAAGGACCACTGGCCGGCGATGGCCGATCCGCAATGGGCCGCGCCGCTGCACGAGTTCTACGGCAGCACGCCGTACTGGAGCGCCGGCGACGAACTCGGGCTGACCGACCCGACCGAGGAACTGAACGATCCGCGCTCACGCGACCGTCTCTGATCGCGCCGTCACGCTGCGCCGGTTCAGCGGCGCAGCCGCTTCGAACGCCCCGCCCGCGCGGGGCGTTTTTCTTGCCGGCCGTCGCGACGGCGGCCCGGACATGACAGGCGGCAGGTGACAGGCGAGCCGCGCTACGCGCGATGCCGCAGCGCGTCGATCACGACGGTGAACGCGCGCGACGCCGGGCGGCGGCTCGGATAGTACGCGTGGTAGCCGGGAAAGACCGGGCACCAGTCCGGCATCACGATCCGCAGGTTGCCGTTGCGGACATGCTCGAGCACGATGTCCTCGGTGACGAACGCGATGCCGAAGCCGTCGAGCGCCGCCTGCACCATGTGCGGCTGCGTGTTGCAGGTGATCCGGCCGTTCACGCGCGCCAGCACGTCGTTCCTGCCCTTCTTCAGCTCCCACGCATAGATGCCCTTCGCGGTGGCGAGCCGCAACGTGACGCAATCGTGCTCGAGCAGGTCCTGCGGCTTTTTCGGCGGCTTGCGGCCGTCGAGATAGGCCGGCGACGCGACCATCGCCATCCGGACATCCGGGCTGATCCGCACGGCGATCATGTCCTTCGCCACCTGGTCGCCGTAGCGCACGCCGATGTCGTAGCGCTCCTCGACGATGTTCGACAGCCCGTAATCGACCGACAGCTCGATGCGGATATCCGGGTAGTCGGGCAGGACCTGCCTGAGTTTCGGCCAGATGATCGTATCGATCGGATGCTCGGTGGCGGTGATGCGCACCACGCCGGCCGGCTTGTCCCGGAAATCCGACAGCGCGGCCAGTTGCGCGGTGATCTCGTCGATGCGCGGCGCCACCGCCTGGAACAGCGCCTCGCCCGCGTCGGTCGTCGATACGCTGCGCGTCGTGCGCGTCAGCAGCCGCACGCCGACCCGCGCCTCGAGATCGCGAATGGTATGGCTCAGCGCCGACTGCGACACGCCGAGCCGCGTGGCCGCACGCGTGAAGCTGCGCTCGCGGGCCACCGCGAGAAACACGAGCAGGTCGTTCAGGTTTTCGCGCGCCATGTCGAAACACTCCGGTCGGGACGGACGCCCATCGTAGCACCGCGGGCGGCGATTCATCAGTCTGGCTCATGAGTCCAAGCGCGCCGTGCTACTTAATCGATCCGCGACGAATCACTAGACTGCGAAGCCATCGACCCGATGCATCGCGGCAGCGCCCGGATGCTCGGACTACCCGCATCCCGGAGCCCCACCCCATGACTACCCGCTTTCTCACTGCCGTTACCGCCATCGCCGCGCTGGTCGCGTCCGGCTCGCCGTTCGCGCAATCCGCACCGGGCCTGACGCGCGAGCAGGTCCGCCAGGACATGCAGCGCTACGCGGCCGCCGGCTTCAATCCCGCGCGCATGAACCCGCGCAGCTGGGTCGACGACGCCCAGGCCGCCGCGGCCCGGGTGCAGGCCGGGCGCGCCGACGACGCGCGCACGCAACTCGCCGTGCACGGCGCCACGACGCGTTGCGACTGAGCGCGCGCCCCTTCCTTTTTTCCGATCCGGTTTCCGACATGCCATCCGTCTCCACCCCCGATCGCGGCACCGCACCCGACGGTGCGGCCGCATGGGGCGCCGTCCTCGCGATGTCGCTCGGCGCGTTCGCGCTGGTCGCCTCCGAGTTCATGCCGGTCAGCCTGCTCACGCCGATTGCAGGCGACCTGCACGTCAGCGAAGGCCAGGCCGGCCAGGCCATCTCCGTGTCGGGCGCGTTCGCGCTGGTCACGAGCCTGTTCATCGCGTCGCTCGCCGGCCGGCGCGATCGCAAGCCGCTGCTGCTGGTGCTGACCCTGCTGACGATCGTGTCCGGCACGCTCGTCGCCTTCGCGCCGAACTACGCGGCGTTCATCGCCGGCCGCGCGCTGATCGGCGTGGCGATCGGCGGCTTCTGGTCGATGTCGGCCGCCACCGCGATGCGTCTCGTGCCCGCGCCGCACGTGCCGCGCGCGCTGGCGATCGTGAATGGCGGCAATGCGCTGGCAACCGTCGTCGCGGCCCCGCTCGGCAGCTTTCTGGGCGGAATCGTCGGGTGGCGCTGGGCGTTCTTCTGCGTCGTGCCGGTCGCCGCGATCGCATTCGGCTGGAAGCTCGTCAGCCTGCCGTCGATGCAGTCCGCGCCGCGCGGCGCGTCGGCCAACGCGCTCAGGCTGCTGGCCCGGCCGCCGGTCGCGCTCGGCATGGCGGCGGTCAGCGTGTTCTTCATGGGCCAGTTCACGCTGTTCACCTACCTGCGTCCGTTCCTCGAAACCGTCACGCACGCGGGCACCGTCACGCTGTCGCTGCTCCTGCTCGTGATCGGCGTCGCGGGCTTCATGGGCACGGTCCTGATCGGCGGCGTCCTGGAACGCGGGCTCTACCGGACACTCGTGGCCACGCCGGCACTGATGGCCGCGATTGCGGCGGCGCTGCTGTTGTTCGGCGGCTCCACGGCGGCCACCGCCTGCCTGCTCGGCGCGTGGGGGCTGCTCGGCACCGCGGCGCCGGTCGGCTGGTGGACGTGGCTCGCCCGCACGCTGCCGCACGATGCGGAAGCCGGCGGCGGGCTGATGGTGGCGGTCGTGCAACTCGCGATCGGGCTCGGCGCGACGATCGGCGGGATGCTGTTCGACCTGCACGGCTACCGCGCGACCTTCGCGATGAGCGCGGCACTGCTCGCGTTCGCCGCCGGGCTGGCCGTCGTCGCGGGCCGATCCGCCCGGCGCGCCGCCACGCTCACCGGTGGTTGACGCCTGCGCCACGCCGCCCCGGCGGCTTTTTTACAAGCGCCGTGTAACCGCCCCGTCCGGCGCCGCGCGGCCGCTCGCCGCGTCCAGATAGCCCAGCAGCCGGTGCGGCGTCAGCGGCTTCGCGCAGTGCGCGTCGAACCCGGCTTGCTTCGCCGCCTCGCAATCGCGTCGCGACGCGAGCCCGCTGCACGCGACGAGCAGCATGTCGCCGGTGTGCGGATCGTTGCGCAGCCGCGCCGCCAGCTGCAGCCCGTCGAGGCCCGGCATCGCGATATCGAGCACGACCGCGAACGGCTGCCACTCGCGCGCGATCGCGCAGACGGCGAACGGGTCGACGACAATACGGCATTCGAAGCCGCGCGCCTCGAGCAGCAGGCGCAGCGCATCGGCCGCGTCGCGATAGTCGTCGACGATCAGCACGCGACGCGGGCGCCGCGGCACGCTGTCGGGGGCGCGCCACAGCAGCACGTCGTCCGCGGCCGGATCGTCGCCGGGATCGGGAAGCATCGCGTTTCTCCTGTCGTTGATCCCGCCTCCACGCAAACCACGCGCCCGTCCCGGCGGATGCGGAACGGCGGTTGCTGCATCGGTACGAATCGTCGTACCGGAGCCCCTCATGCGCGTGACGCTGCGCTTTCGTTTCCGTTCCACCCCGCCGGCGTGGGCCACCTGCCGCGCCGCGGGCCGCACGGACATTGCCACATGACGCGCCAGACGCCGCCCGCCGCCGACGATGCCGACGATGCCCCGGCGACACTCGGCGCGTGCCGCCGCTGCGCGCTGTGGGAGCATGCGACCCAGCCGGTGCCCGGGGCCGGCCCCGTGGACGCGACGATCATGCTGGTCGGCGAGCAGCCGGGCGACCAGGAGGACCGCAAGGGATTGCCGTTCGTCGGCGCGGCCGGGCGCATGCTGGACCGCGCGCTCGACGAAGCCGGGATCGAGCGCGCGCACTGCTACCTGACGAACGCGGTCAAGCACTTCAAATGGGAGTCGCGCGGCAAGCGGCGGCTGCATAAAACGCCCGCGCAACGCGAGGTGGCCGCGTGCCGCTACTGGCTCGAACGCGAGCTCGATGCGGTACGGCCGCGCGTCATCGTCGCGCTCGGCGGCACCGCGCTGCGTGCGCTGCTGCAAGACAACGATGCGACGCTGGAGGCCGCGCGCACACCGGTTCGCACGGCGCAAGGCCTGCTCGTCGTCGCCACCTATCACCCGTCGTACGTGCTGCGCACGCGCGGCGCCGATTCGCGCGAGCACGCGTACCGGACGCTCGTCGACGCGTTGCGCACCGCCTCGCGCCTGGCCGGCGCACCCGACCGCGACGGCGACCCCGATCGCGACAGCGGGCACGGCGCACGGGGAGGCACCCGGTGAGCGCGCCCGGCGACGACGTGCAGCCGGCCGCGGGCGCCGCGCGGCGCAACCCGACACCGTGGTACCGGCGGCTCGGCCCCGGCCTGCTCGCGGGGGCGTCCGATGCCGATCCGAGCAACATCGCCGTCTACGCGCAGGCCGGCAGCCAGTTCCGCTTCAACATGCTGTGGATCATCGTCGTCACGCTGCCGATGATGGTGGCCGTGCAGCTCGCGTCCGCGTTCATCGGGCGCCGCAACCGCGCGGGCCTCGTCGCGGGCATTCGCGAGCACTACTCCGACCGGCTCGCCAAGGCGCTGATCGTGATGGTCGCGATCGTCAACGTCGTCAACGTCGGCGCCGATCTCGCGGCGATGGGAGACGCGACCGCGCTCGTGATCGGCGGTCACAGCTACTGGTATGCCCCGGTCTACGGGGTCGCGTCGCTCGCGCTGCAGGTCATGCTGTCGTACGAACGCTATGCGCGCTGGCTGAAATGGATGACGCTCGGGCTGGTCGCCTACGTGCTCGAACTCGGCTTCGTGCAGATCGACTGGCACGCCGTGCTGCACGCGATCGTGTTGCCCCGGATCGAATTCACGCATGCGTATGCCACCACGACGGTGGCCGTGCTCGGCACGACGCTGAGCCCGTACCTGTTCGTGTGGCAGGCCGCGCTCGAAGTCGAGGAAACGGCATCCACGGAGCACGACACGCGCAGCGAGACCGAGCGGCGCGTCACGTTCGACACGTGGTTCGGCATGGTCGTCACGAACGCGGTGTCGTTCTGCATCATGGTGATCGGCGCCGCCGTGTTCTTCGAGCACGGCCGGCACGACATCGGCAGCACCGCGCAAGCCGCCGAAGCGCTGCGACCGATCGCCGGCGAAGCCGCGTTTCTCGTGTTCGCGTTCGGCATCGTCGGCTGCGGGCTGCTCGCGATTCCCGCGTTCGCGGGCAGCGCCGCGTACGGCTGCGCGGAAGCGTGGCAGTTCCGCGAAGGGCTGAACGAGCCGGTGCGGCGGGCCCCCACGTTCTATGCGGTGCTGGCCCTGTGCGTGTTCGTCGGCATCGCGATGTGCGTGAGTCCGATCGACCCGATCAAGGCGCTGTACTGGAGCGCGGTGCTCAACGGCGTCGCGGCGGTACCGATGCTCGTGATGGTGATGCTGCTGTCGCAACGGCGTGAGGCGGCCGGGCAACCCGGCAGCGGCATCGTGTCGAAAACCTTCGGCTGGCTCGCCGTCGTGCTGATGGCGGCGTCGGTCGTGACGATGGTCGTCGACCTGCTGACCTGAGCCGCGCATCGACCGTTCACGGCGCACGCCACTTTCGTCGCGCCAGGCCGGGCTGACCGCCTCCCGCCAGGCCCGGCCCGCCGCACTTACATCATCTTGCCGCGCGACTTTTCGGCACGCGCCGCGTCCGCCGCCGATTCGACCTTCTTCACTTCTTCCGGCGGCGGCAGCACCGCCTTGAAGCCCATCGACTGGATCCACATCTCGCGCGCCCAGCCCCGCGTGTGATACAGGTGATGATCCTCGTCGGCCTCGACCTCGTCGTGCGCGTCCTTCAACGTCTTCGCGGCATCGCCCGACAGCTGGTCGGCCGCATAGCCGATCAGCTCCCAGTTCAGGTGATCCTTGGTCTCGGCGAGCACCACGCACTCGGCCGCGACGACCTGCGCGACCGCCGGGTCGGCCTGCTTCCGCGCCTGCTCGATCGTATGCACGAGCGCCTTGCCGATGGCCGCCACCGCGCTGCGGCCGGGCGTCTGCGCGTCGGGATCCATGCCGAGCGTGTCGAACACCTTGCGCAGCACCTCCTGGTGATGCAGCGTCTCGCGGTGGTACTTCTCCCATTCCTTGTGCAGATCCTCGTCGGTCGCGCATTGCAGCGCGGCTTCGTAGATCTTCGCGCCGCCAAGCTCGGTTTCGTATGCCTGGCAGAGCAATTCGCGGATGCCTTCATGCTTCGGTTGCCGATGGGCCATGACTGACTCTCCAAAAAGACGGGCCGCACGCGCGGCCCGGGGTTGAACGGGCGCGCGTCAGTGCGCGCCCACCTTGCGTTCGAGCGCCTGCGCCATGCTCAGGTGATGCCGCAGCGTAGGCAGCGTGGTGCTCGCGAACTCCCTCAATTGCGGATCCCGCCCGTTGCGCGCTTCGCCTTCGAACAGCGCGACGGCCTTGCGGTGCGCATCCGGGCCGACCGCCGCGACGTACGCAGCGTCGAAATCGCGACCGTGCTTGCCGCGCAGCGCCTCGACGTCGGGGTCCTGGATCTGCTCGACCTGCGGCTTCATACCCTGCCGCGCGGCAATCTCGTTCAGGCGCGCATTCGCCTTGCCGTGATCGGCCACCATGCGCTGCGCGAACGCGCGCACGTCCGGCGACTGCGCCTGCCGCAGCGCGAGCTGGCTCGCCTGCACCTCCGCCTTGCCGGCGATGGCCGCCTTGTCGACGAATTCCGCGTCGCCGCCTTGCGGCGCTTTCGCGATCATCGCGTCGCCCGCGCCCGACGACGGGTTGATCACGCCGCCCGGCACCTGTGAATTCGATGCGGGCGGCTCGCTCGGCATCTGCGCGCGGGCGAGGCCGCCGGCGGCGAGCAGGGCCGCGGCGAACGCCGCGCTCGTCCAGTGGGATCGTTTCATGGGCTTCCTCCTTGCATTTGGCGAGAGACGGCGGTCAGCCGCCGACGATCGAGCCGCCGTTCGGGTGCAGCGTCTGCCCGGTCATGTAGCTCGCGCCTTCCGACGCGAGCAGCACGTAGCAGCCGATCAGTTCGTCCGGCTGCCCCGGCCGCTTGAGCGGCACGTTCGCGCCGAACTTCGCGACCTGCTCGGCCGTGAACGTCGATGGAATCAGCGGCGTCCAGATCGGCCCCGGCGCGACCGCGTTGACGCGGATGTCGCGTTCGGCCAGCTCCGCCGACAGCGACCGCGTGAACGCGACGATCGCGCCCTTGGTCGCCGAGTAGTCGGGCAGCGTCGGATTGCCGTGATACGCGGTCACCGACGCGGTGTTGACGATGCGTCCGCCGTGCTTCATGTGCGGCAGCGCCGCCTGCGTGCAGAAGAACATCCCGTACACGTTCGTGCGGAACGTGCGTTCGAGCTGTTCCTCGGTCACGTCCTCGATACCCGGGCGCGGATGCTGTTCGCCCGCGTTGTTCACGAGCACGTCGAGCCGCCCGAGCCGCTCGACCGTGCGCGCCACTGCATCGTGCGCCTGCCGGCGATCGCCGACGTCGCACATGATTGCCTCGCAACGCCGGCCGGCCTGCTCGATCAACTGCTTCGTCTGCGCGGCGTCGTCGGATTCCTTCAGGTAGACGATCGCGACGTCGGCCCCTTCCTTCGCGAAGCCGATTGCAACCGCGCGGCCGATCCCGCTGTCGCCGCCCGTCACGAGCGCGACCTTGCCGGCAAGCTTGCCGCTGCCGACGTAGTCGGCCGCCGAGTCGCGCGGCTGCGGATGCATGTCGCGCTCGGTGCCCGGCTGGTGGTCCTGCTTCTGAGGCGGCGGAGTCTGTGCGGTAGTCATGGGTGCGTTCCTCCCTGAACGGTGTCGTCAATCGCTCGCAAGCGGCGTGCCGCACCGGGCAACGCCATCGTTGCGCGCGCAACGCTACGAGCGGGCGTAAAAAATTCAGCGTGAATGGTCGCTCGATGCAGGCTCGCCGGGCCGGCGTACCGGATCGAAGTCGCGCCATTCGCCGTCCTGCCAGTCGCCCTCGACACGCTCGATCGACGACGCCCCGGTCGCGCGCAACACGTCTTCCGCGGTATTGGCGGTGTCGGGCGCCACGCGCACCGCGAGGATCACGCCGGCTTCGCTCCGCGCGAGCGTGCCCTTGCCCTCGGCCTGCTCGCCGCGCATGCGGCCCAGCGCGCCGCCGAAGGCGCCGAGATACGCGCCGGCCAGCGCGGCGGCGGCCGGCACGAACCAGTAGCGCACGCCGATCGCATAGACGAGGAGCCCCACGACGATGCCGATCAGCACCCCGCGGATCGCGCCGATCATCGCGCCGCGCCCGCCGGGCTTCGCCGCCGTGTCGGCATAGACGTCACCGCCGATCGGAAAGCGCGCATGCTGTCCGGCGGGATTCAGGAAGAAGATCGATACGTCATCCGAACCGAACGCGCGCTCGTAAAGGTGGCGCGCCCCACCTTCCGCTTCGTCGAACGTCGTGAAGCGGCCTGCGACGATCATCGCCATGGTCGTGTTCCTCGTGACGGGGGTGGCGCTCACATCAGCCGCCCGAGTTCCTTCGACACCGACGCCGGCGTGCCGTATTCGCGATCGGGAATGCGGCGGAGCATGTCGATCACGCCGGGGTCCGCGTGCGAGCGTTCCGCACACTCGACGACGGCCGCCTTGCTGGCCGGATAGTCCATGCCCTTCAACGCCTTCTGCACGTCGATCGGGCTCGGCGCCTTGCCGTGGCCGCCCTGATGGCCGCCCTTGTCATGGTCCTGCTGCGTGCGCTCGCCTTCGTGCGCGCGCGAGTGGCTGTATTCGTGGCCCGTATGCTGTCGGGATGTCATGAATCTCTCCTTGGGGATGAACGAAATCACGTCGACGCGCGGCGCGCACGCGCCAGCGCGGCGACCACCAGCGCCGCCGCACCGAGGGCGAGCGCCCCCGCCACCTTCGGCCGCTGAACCACCGTGTTGTAGGCGCACCCGCGCAGCACGGGCCCGTCCATGCCTGCGCGCTCGTGCAGCGCATGGCGCGGCTCGTACAGCGCGTTGTCGTCGCGCGGGCGGGCCGGGCGATCCGTGCGCTGGCTGCGCCAGAAGAGCCGCGCCGCGACGCGATCGAACAGGCGCGGCGCGTGATACGCGCTCGCCGACGTGAACTTCGCCGCGCCGCCCACGAACAGCGTGCGGCGCGGATGCGCGGCCGCGAACAGGATCGCGTCGGCCACCAGTTCCGGGTCGTAGATCGGCGGCGGCAGCTTCGCCTCGACGTTCATGTAGTTTTTCGCGTGCATCACGAACATCGTGTCGATCGCGGCCGGCTTGATCAACGTCACGGACACCGGCAGGTGGTCCCCCTCCATCTCGAGCCGCAGCGAATCAGTAAAGCCCTTCACCGCATGCTTGGAGGCCACATACGCGCTCTGCAACGGCACCGGCGCGTCGGACGCCTCGCTGCCCATGTTGATGATCGCGCCGCCGTGAAAGTCGTTCTTGCGCCGGAAGTGATCGGCCGCCACGAGCGAGCCGTGCACGACGCCCCAGTAGTTGGTGTCGAACAGCTTGCGCTGGTCGTCGAGCGGCACGGCGGAAGCCGGGCCGAAGATCGATACGCCGGCATTGTTGATCCACGTATCGAAGCCGCCGTAGGTCTCGACCGCCTTGGCGACCGCGCGCTGCAGATCCTCGAGATTGCCTACGTCGCCCGCGACCGCCACCGCGAGATCGCCATGCTGGCGCAGCTCCTCGCACAGCGTATTGAGCGCGGCTTCGTTTCGCGCGAACAGCACCAGCTTCGCGCCGCGGCGCGCGGCCTTGCGCGCGGTGACGAGACCGATGCCGCTCGTCGCGCCGGTGATCACGATCGTCTGCTCGCCGACCGGTTTGAGCATGCAGTTCATGTCTGGACTCCTTGTGCGGCGCGGCCGCGGTCACTTGGCCCGGATCGTCAACTGATCGCGCACGTCTTGCACGCCGTCGACCTGCTTCACGACGCCGACGGCCTGCGTACGCTGCTGCTCGTCGGGCACGCTGCCGGTGAGCGTCACGATGCCGCGCCGCGTCTTCACATGGATGTCGCCGGACGACAGCCCGCTCGTCCCGACCAGTTCGGCCTTCGCCTTGGTCGTGATCGTGGCGTCGCGAATTTTCGTGCCGGTCGTCGTATGCGACGACGACGACGACGTCGACGTGGACGCGGCACTGTCGTCGCCGGCGGCGAACGCATTCGGCGCGATCACCGCGCACGTCGTGGTGGCGGCGATCGCGATCGCCATGCCGGCGCGCATCGCGTTGCGACGACGGATCCTCAAGGAACGGACTTGCAGCGGGAATGCCTTCATCGTGACCTCCTTTCGTCGAGCCGGGATAGCCGGCGGGTGAGCGGGACAGCGCAAGTCGCGTGCCTCGGTGCCGGTGCGGTGCCGGTGCGGCGCCGCCGCGGGTTCGCCCGATCAGACGCCCTTTCATCCAACCCGTTGTAATTTTTTCGGTATCCCGACGGGGGGCTTGGCGGGCAATGCACCGGGTACGCCGCTTGCCGAACCCCCGGCAACGGCGGCCCATCCCCGCGGCCCCGATACCGGGAGCAACACCATGCAAAGAATCGCATTGATCAGTGAGCACGCATCGCCGCTGGGGGTGATCGGCGGCGTCGATGCCGGCGGGCAGAACATCTACGTCGCGAACGTCGCGAAGCAACTGGCCGAGCGCGGCCTCGACGTCGACGTCTATACGCGTTGCGACAATCCGCACCTGCCGGAAGTCGTGCCGATCGGCCCGCACATGCGTGTGATCCACGTACCGGCCGGGCCACCGACCGACGTGCCCAAGGAGCGGCTGCTGCCGTACATGGTCGCGTTTGCGGACAGCATGGTCGCGCGCATGCGACGGGAGCCCGACCCGGTCGACGTGATGCATGCGAACTTCTTCATGTCGGGCGACGCGGCATTGCGCGTGAAGCGGCAGCTCGGCATCCCGCTCGTCACGACCTTCCATGCGCTCGGCCGCGTGCGCCGGCTGCATCAGGGCAACGCCGACGGCTTCCCCGATGCGCGCTTCGCGATCGAGGACACGCTCGCGCGCCGTTCGGACCGCGTGATCGCCGAATGCCCGCAGGACGCGCTCGACCTGACGACGCACTATCGCGCCGACGCCGCGCGCATCGAGATCGTGCCGTGCGGCTTCGACGTGCGGGAACTCAGGCCGACGCCGCGCATCGACGCGCGCGCGCAGCTCGGCTGGCCGCAGGATGCGTTCGTCGTGCTGCAGCTCGGCCGCCTCGTGCCGCGCAAAGGCATCGACACGGTGATCGACGCGCTGGCCCGCATGCCGCGCGACCCGCGCCGGCCGACCCACCTTTATATCGTCGGCGGCAGCCAGGCCACGCCCGACCCGGCCCGCGACCCGGAACTCGCCCGCCTCGCGGGGCTCGCGCACGACCTGGGGATCGCCAACCGCGTGACCTTCGTCGGCCGGCGCGACCGCGACACGCTGCACCTGTACTACAGCGCGGCCGACGTGTTCGTCACGACCCCGTGGTACGAGCCGTTCGGCATCACGCCGGTCGAGGCCATGGCCTGCGCGACGCCGGTGATCGGCAGCCGCGTCGGCGGCATCCGCACGACGGTGGAAGACGGCAAGACCGGCTATCTCGTGCCGCCGCGCGATCCCGCTGCGCTGGCCGCACGCCTCGTCGAGCTGCGCGCGCAACCCGATCTGTGCGCGGCGCTGGGACGCGCCGGCTACCTGCGTGCGCACCGGTTCTATACCTGGCAAGGCGTGGCCGACCGGCTCGTCGACATCTATCGCGACGTCGCCCGAGCGCGCAGCGCCGGCGCGTCGGCCGGCACCGGTCACCGCACGCCCGTGTCGATCACATCGGGCGCGCTCGCCCATCGCAAGGAGAACGCATGATGAAGGGCCATGATCGCAAACGCGTGCTCGTCGCCGGCGGCGCCGGCTTCCTCGGCTCGCACCTGTGCGAACGCCTCGTGACGGACGGCCACGACGTGCTGTGCGTCGACAATTTCTACACCGGCGCGAAGGACAACATCGCGCATCTGCTCGACGCGCCGACCTTCGAGCTGATGCGGCACGACGTGACGTTTCCGCTCTATGTCGAGGTCGACGAGATCTACAACCTCGCGTGCCCCGCGTCGCCCGTCCACTACCAGCGCGACCCCGTCCAGACGACCAAGACGAGCGTGCACGGCGCGATCAACCTGCTCGGCCTCGCGAAGCGCGTGAAGGCGCGCATCCTGCAGGCGTCCACGAGCGAGGTGTATGGCGACCCGGACGTCCACCCGCAGCACGAGCAATACTGCGGGCGCGTGAACCCGGTCGGCCTGCGCGCCTGCTACGACGAAGGCAAGCGCTGCGCGGAAACGCTGTTCATGGACTATCACCGCCAGTACGGCGTCGACGTGCGGATCGCGCGCATCTTCAACACGTATGGCCCGCGCATGCATCCGGCCGACGGCCGCGTCGTGTCGAACTTCATCACGCAGGCGCTCGCCGACGCACCGCTGACCGTCTACGGCGACGGCAAGCAGACGCGCTCGTTCTGTTACGTGGACGACATGGTCGATGCGCTGATCCGGCTGATGAATGAGCCGGGCGACGCGAGCGAGCCGGTCAATCTCGGCAGCGATGCCGAAATCGCGATGCTCGACATCGCGCGCGAAGTCGTGCGGATCGTCGGCGCGACGGTCGCGATCGAGTTCCGGCCGCTGCCGTCCGACGATCCGCGCCAGCGGCGGCCGAACCTCGAAGCCGCGCAGCGGCGCCTCGACTGGCGCGCGACCACGCCGCTCGCCACCGGGCTCGCGCGTACCGTGCGGTACTTCATTCACCGGCAGGCCGCGCATCACCCGCCCGGCGATCTCGTACGCAGCACGCAGATCGCGTCGCACCTGCTTGCGCAGGCCGATATGCCGCGCCGCCCGGCACCGGCGCAGTGACGACGCCGGCGCGCCCGGCGCGCGCCGGCCGTCAGTCGTCGCGCTTCGTCACGAGCATGATCTTCTGCGCCAGTTCGCGCACGTCGACCGGCTTGCACAGATAGCCGTCGAAGCCGGCCTCGAGGGCGCGGCGCTCATCCGCCAGCCCCGCGTGCGCGGTGACGGCGAGCACGCGCAGGTTTCGCGTGTCGCCGTTGCCGTCGCCGTCGACATTGCCGGCCCCGCGCCTCAGCGCGTCGAGCAGCCAGAAGCCGTCTCCGTCCGGCATCGCGAGATCGGACAGCACGACGGTGGGCTGCAGCCCGGCGGCCATCGCAAGCGCTTCGCGGCCCGACGACGCGACCGTGACGGCCGCGCCGAACGTCGTCAGCGCGGCCGTCAGGCTCGCGCGCGTCGTCGCATCGTCGTCGACGATCAGGATCCGCTGCGTGGCGAGCCCGAGCGGCGCCTGACGGTCGGCCGCCTGCGCGAGCCCCCACGCCATCGCGCCGGCCGGCTGCCAGCCGGCCGGCAGCCTCACCGTGAACGTCGCGCCGAGATTGCGGCCCGCGCTTTCGGCCGTCACGGTGCCGCCGTGCAGCTCCGCGATATGCCGCACGATCGACAGCCCCAGGCCGAGCCCGCGCCGCGACGACGCGGGCGAATCGTCCGCGCGACGGAACATGTCGAAGACGTACGGCACGAACTCGGGCGCGACCCCCTGCCCCGTATCGGCCACGGTCAACACCGCCTGCGTGCCGTTGCGCACCAGCCCGACATGCACGCTGCCGCCGCCCGGCGTGAACTTGAGCGCGTTCGACACGAGGTTCGACAGCATCTGCCGCAGCCGTTCGGCGTCGCCGGACACGATGAACGTGCTGGACCCGCAAGCGAATTCGAGCATGACGCCGGCCGACGACGCGGCGGTCTGGAACGTGCCGACCGAGTCGGAGAACAGCCGCGCGAGGTCGACCGGCGCCGCATCGAGCCGCAGCTTGCCGGTCGCGAGCGACGACGCGTCGAGAATGTCGCCGACCATCCGCGTGAGCGAGCGCGCGCTGCGGTCGATCGCATCGATCGCCTGACGCTGCAGCGCGTGGTCGACCGAATTGCGCAATACCTCCACCCAACCGTAGATCACGTTCAGCGGCGTGCGCAGTTCGTGCGACACCGTGGCCAGCAACTCGTCCTTCAAGCGGTTCGACGTATCGGCCTGGTCGCGCGCATCGCGCGCCCCCTGCAACGACCGCGTCGCACGCAAATCATTCCGGCGCCGCGCCCCGGTCTCGTGCAGCGTCAACGACAGCGCGAGGGTCGCGCGCGCATCGCCGTGCAACGGGCGCGCCGACACGGTCGCGCGAAACCGCCGGCCGTCGCGCCGGACGCACAGCAGTTCAATGGGCCCGAGCGCGTCGCTCAGGCCGTCGAACGATTCGGCGAGCGGGCTGCGCCGCAGCCAGCGCATCGCGACCAGGGTATCGAGCAAACGGCCGCGTGCGTCGTCTTCGTCGTAGCCGAAAATCCGCTGCGCGGCCGGGTTCCAGCTGACGATGCGGCCGTCGCCGTCGACGCCGACGATCGCGTCGGGCGATGCGTCGACGACCGCTTGCTGAAGACGCGACGCATCGACTCGCGCGCGGTCCGCGCTGGCGTCGCGCACGATCATCACCGCGCCGTCGATGTTGCCGTGCAGGTCGCCGAGCGGCGACGCCACCTCGACGACCGGTACCGGATCGCCGCCCCCCACCGCCTGCAGCCAGTGCCGGTCGGAGGTCGCATGGGCGCCGCCGAGCGCGCGTTCGAGCGGGGTCGTCGGCACGCGGCGGCCCGCGTGGTCGACGATCCGCAGCACGTCTCGCGCGGGCCGCCCCGTCGCGTCTTCCGGCCGGCAGCCGACGAGCGCGGCCGCGGCCGCGTTGAGGTAGGTCAGCCGCCCGTTCGCATCGGCCGCGATCACACCGTGCGGCAGCGCCTGCAACACGGCTTCGAGCTGCTGCCGCGCGGCCGCCTCGCGCCGGTACGCACGATCGTTCGTGAGCCGCGTGTGGCGCAGCATCGCCGCGAGCGCGCACACCAGCACGCCGACCAGCATGAACGTGCCGAGCTGGACGAGCCGAGCGGGCAGCGGCTGCGTATAGGCCGCGGGATCCGACAGGAACAACGTCCACACGAGCATGCCGCTGGCCACGGTCGACACGACGCCGAACAGGAACGACGTCGCCCATGCGGCGGCCGCGAGCAGCGGGTAGTACAGCACGAACGGCAGGTTCACGCCGCCGAAGCGGATCGCGAGCGCCTGCAGCACGGTCGCGATCGCGACCAGCATCACGGCCATCACGTAATTGCCGGCGCGCGGATGGGTCGTTTCAATCATCGGACGCCTTCCTGTCGCGCGCGTCCGTGCGCCCTCGGGCCAACGACGGCCGGGCACGCTGCCTGCTCGCC
The DNA here is from genome assembly GCF_002223095.1 of Burkholderia sp. AU33803. Lineage (NCBI taxonomy): Bacteria > Pseudomonadati > Pseudomonadota > Betaproteobacteria > Burkholderiales > Burkholderiaceae > Burkholderia > Burkholderia sp. AU33803. Next base: position 95,136 of record NZ_NKFJ01000009.1, on the reverse strand, counting down.
CGGCTGGCCATCCACCAGGGAGATCATCTCGTGACGCATGCCCCGACACGCTGGCTCGTTGTCTCGCCGCATCTGGACGACGCCGTCTTCAGTTGCGGGCGACTGCTTGCGGCAGCGCCCGGTTCGATCGTCGTCACCGTGTTCGCCGGCATTCCGCCGCGCGATGCGCCGGCGCCGCCGTGGGATCGCCGCGCAGGCTTCCAGCGCGCCGACGAAGCCGTACGCGCGCGCCGCGACGAAGACCGGCGCGCGCTCGCACGGCTCGACGCGCGGCCGGTCTGGCTCGACTTTCTCGACGATCAATACGGCACGCCCGCCGCATCGGCCGCGATTGCCGCGCGCGTGGCACGGGAGATCGACGCCCACGCCGGGTTCGGCGTCCTCGCGCCGGCCGGCCTGTTCCACCGCGATCATCTGCAAGTGCAGCAGGCCGCGTTGTCGCTGCTGGATCGCGCCCGCGCATCGCACGATGCGGCGCGCGTGTGGCGCTTCTACGAGGACGTACCGTACCGCCGGATCGCGGGGCTGATGGCCCGGCGCGTGAGCGGCTGGCGCGAGCGCGGCTGGATCGCCCATCCGGCAAGCGCCCCGGCCGGCGACCGCACGGACGCCATCGCCGCGAAAGCCGACGCGGTCGCCGCGTATGCGAGCCAGATTGCGTTGTTCGATCCTCATATGCGCGCCGATCTCAAGGAACCCGAAACATACTGGCGGCTCGAATGCGACGTCACGTTCGCGTAACCCCCGCGCGCCACGTTGCGCCGCCGCCCGAAGCGCGCGTGACCGCCGTCGTGCTGACGTTCAGACGACCGGCCGAACTCGCGCACACGCTGGCCCGGCTCACGTCGCTGCCCGACCGGCCCGCCATCGTCGTCGTCGACAATGCGGCGCAACCCGAGACCGCCGCGCTGATCCGCCACCGCTTTCCGCACGTCGTCCTCGTGCAGGCACCCGACAATCTCGGCGCGGCCGGCCGCAATCTCGGCGTGGCCGTCGCCCGCACGCGCCACGTCGCGTTCTGCGACGACGACACCTGGTGGGCGCCCGGTTCGATGGAGCAAGCGGCGGACCTGCTCGACGCGTATCCGCACGTCGCGGCCGTCACCGCGCGCGTGCTCGTCGGCGCTGACCAGCGCGAAGACCCGACCTGCCGCCTGATGGCCGACAGCCCACTCGATGCGCCCGTCACGCTGCCCGGCCGCCCGATCCTCGGCTTGCTGGCCGGCGCGACGGCGTTCCGGCGCGACGCGTTCATGCAGGCAGGCGGCTACCATCCGCGCTACTTTCTCGGCGGCGAGGAAGCGCTGCTCGCGCTCGACCTGTACCGCGCCGGTGGGTGGCTCGTCTATGCGTCGCGCCTCACGGTCCATCATCACCCGTCGACGCAGCGCGACTCGCTCACGCGCAGCCGCGTCACGACCCGCAACGCGGTATGGACCGCGTGGCTCAGGTGGCCGGCCCCGGCCGCGCTGCGGCACACCGTGCGGCTGCTGCCGCGCCTGTGGCGCGAGCGCATGCTCGCGCGCACGTTCGCGGGGCTGGCGTGGACCCTGCGCGAGCGCCGTACGATCCCGCCGCACGTGGAACGCCTGCGCCGCCAGCTCGAGCGCGATGCGCGTCGGGATGCGTGCAACGGAGCATGAGCGCGGCGGCACCATCACGAATCCGGTTTTCCCGCATCGTCATCCAGTTGCGCGAGCCGGTTGTAGATCGTCTTCAGGCTGACATCGAGCACCTCGGCCGCCTGCGCCTTCACGCCCCCGCATTGCGCGATCGTGCCGAGGATCAGCTTGCGGTCGACTTCCTCGAGCGGCGTGCCGAACGGCACGGTGACGCGATCGTCATGCGAATCGACCATGCTCGACAGTTCGTCCATGATCGGCGGCGGCAGCGTATCGATCAGGTCCGTATCGCTGAAGATGCTCGCGCGCTGCACGAAGTTGCGCAGCTCGCGCACGTTGCCGGGCCACGCATAAGTCTTCAGCGCGTCGCGCGCGGCCGGCGCGAAGCGCAGGTTCCGGCCGCTGTCGGCGTTGAACTGCTGCAGGAATGCATCGGCGAGCATCGGGATGTCGTCGCCGCGTTCGCGCAGCGACGGCAGCGGAATCGGGAACACGTTGATCCGGTGGAACAGGTCGGGCCGCAGCTTGCCGTCGGCCATCGCGGCCTCCGGGTCGCGGTTGGTCGCCGCGACGATGCGCACGTCCACGTCGATCTCGCGCGTCGAGCCGAGCCGCGTGAGGCGCCCCGTCTCGAGCACGCGCAGCAGCTTGACCTGCGACTCGAGCGGCATCTCGGTGATCTCGTCGAGAAACAGCGTGCCGCCGTCCGCCCGTTCGAAGAAGCCCTTGTGCTGGCGCTCCGCGCCCGTGAAGCTGCCGCGGTCGTGGCCGAACATCTCGCTTTCGACGAGGTTCGCGGCGATCGCGCCGCAGTTCACCGCGAGGAACGGGCCGCGGCGGCGCAAGCTCAAGTCGTGCACCGTCTGCGCGGCCAGCTCCTTGCCGGTGCCCGATTCGCCCGTCAGCAGCACCGATGCCTCGGTGCGCGCCACGCGGCCGATCGCGTCGTAGACGGCCTGCATCGCGGGCGAGCTGCCGAGCATGCGGCCGAAGCGGCCGAGGCGCTGCAGTTCCGAACGCAGTTCGGCAATCTCTTCATGCAACGCGGTGGTGCGCGGCACGCGCGCGAAGATGCTGTTCAGCCGCTGCATGTTCAGCGGCTTCACCAGGTAGTCGGTTGCGCCGCGCCGCAGTGCGTCGATCGCGGTTTCGAGGCTCGCGTGGCCGGTGGTCAGCACCATTTCGCAATGCGAGCGCTTCGGCAACGCATCGAACAGGTCCATCCCGTTGCCGTCCGGCAGCACGAGATCGCACAGAACGAGATCGGGCGTATGCGTCGACACGAGCGTGCGCGCTTCCTCGAGCGTCGCGGCCGTGTCGCAGGCGAGTTGCTGGGTGCGGGCGAGCGTCGCAAGCATGGTGCGCGTATCGGCATCGTCTTCGACGATCAGAACATAGGGCATCGAGGCTCCTCGTGAAGCGGCCCGACCCTGTATGGCCGGAACCGCGACGGACGCGCAGCGCACCGTCTCCGCCTCGTTTCGCGGCGGCACGCGCCGCGCTGCGCATGACTGGATGGGCGAGCGCTCCTGCCCGGGATGCAACGCTTAGCAGTATAGAAGAATGGTGTCGTGCATTCTCCGCCTATCGAATAAATCTATCCGGCCGCGCGGCACGCATTGCAGATTCAATGTCTCACCGCCGGTATAACAGGTATTCTCGGTATAGGAAAACGGTGACGCATGCCACGTCATTTTTTCACCTGGTCTCGACGCATTCGGTCAAACTTCCCACTCGATATCACACCATGTCGAAATCCGTCGATGACGGCATGCGGCTTTTCGGCCGCTCGCGTACGATCCAGACCCTGTTGCTGAAGGTGTCGCGTGTAGCCGTCACGCGCGTCGGCGTGCTGATCGTCGGCGAAAGCGGCGCGGGCAAGGACATCGTCGCGCGGCTCCTGCACGACATGAGCCCACGCCGCCGCGGGCCGTTCGTTCCCGTCAATTGCGGCGCGATTCCGCACGACATTGCGGAATCGCATCTGTTCGGTCACGAGAAAGGCAGTTTCACCGGCGCCGTCGCGCAGCATGTCGGCATGTTCGAGGCTGCGCGCGGCGGCACGCTGTTTCTCGACGAGATCGCCGAAATGCCGGCCGAGCTGCAGGTCAAGCTGCTGCGCACGCTCGAGTCGAACACGATCGTGCGGGTCGGCGGCCACGAATCGATCCCGCTCGACGTGCGGATCGTCGCCGCCACCCATCACGACCCGGTCGAGGCCGTGCGCAGCGGGCGGCTGCGCGAGGACCTGTTCTACCGGATCGCGACGGTCGCGCTGCACGTGCCCGCGCTCAGGCAGCGCGAGGACGACGTCGACGAGATCGCGCTGCAGATCGTCGAGCGGCTGAATGCGCGGCACCGCACGAGAAAGCGGCTGTCCATGCAGGCGATGAAGGCGTTGCGCACCTATACGTGGCCCGGCAACGTGCGCGAGCTGCGCAATACGCTCGAGCGCGCGTTCATCCTCGCCGACGAGCAGATCGAACTGCAGCTGCCGCGCCGTGCGCCGCCGCGCGACGAATATCGTCACAACGCGATCACGCTGCATATCGGCACGACCCTCGCGCACACGCAGCAGCGCTTCATCGTCGCGTCGCTGCGCCATTTCAACGGCGACAAGCCGCGCACCGCAAAAGCGCTCGGCATCAGCCTGAAGACGCTGTACAACCGGCTCGCGCTCCTGCCCGAACAAGAACGGGAGGCGTTTCGCGGAACCGGCACGTCGAACCTGCCGAACGTGCCGAACCCGCCCGACGCGCCGACGCCCTGAGCCCGCGCGGCGCGCGTGCGGCTCAGGTCGCGACGTCGTGCAACGCCGCATCCCAGTCGCGCACGAACCGCTCGATGCCGAAGCGCTCGCATGCGTCGCGTCGCGCGGCGGCGCCCCACTCGCGTGCGAGATCGGGGTCGCGGATCAGCATGCGCATCGCATCGATCAGCACGGCCGGCCGCGTATCGGCCATGCCGTTGCGGCCGCTCCGGATGAGCAGCGCCATCTCGGTCGTCGCGAGCGCGACGATCGGCATCCCGATCATCATCGCCTCGATCACCGCGAGCCCGAGGCTCGTATAGCGGATCGGATTGAAGAAGAACCGGTAGTGCGACAGGAAGTGCGGCAGTGCCGGGTTCGGCACCTCGCCGATCCCGCCCAGCTCGGCCGAACCCATCCCGACCAGTTCGAGCGGCACGCTGTGACGCGCGGCCTCGAACAGGTCGGCGCCCAGCCGACGCCCGCGGCGCGCGAGGTTGTTCACGACCGTCACGCCTTTCGGCAATGTCCCGTGATACGCGACGTTGTCCGGCATCAGCACGCCATGCTCGATCACGCGTGTCGGGGTCACGCCGTTGTCCCACATCAGCGCGTTGAACGGCGTCACGTGCACCAGCAGGACGTTCGGATCCTGCACCGGATGCAGCGTATCGGTCGGATGCGCGCGCGGCGGATCGTGCTCGACGAACAGGGTCGGCAACGCACGCTGGTCATCGCTCAGCAGCATCAGGCGGTCGTGCTCGTAATGCTTCTGGTGCTGGTACAGCACGCAGTCGAATGCGGTGTCGCGCACGCACTCCGCCGGCACCTCGTGCACGTTGTCGCCCCAAGGCAGGTGCCCGACGCGGCCCGCATAGCCGGGCGGATCGTGCGGCTGCGTCACGAGGAAAAAATCGTGCGGCGCCTGCGACAGGTAATACAGGTAGTTGCCATGCACGTGCCAGGTCAGCACGCGCAGCCGCTTACGTGACATGACGCCTCTCCTCCGCCAGCAGTTCGCCCGCCCGCTCGACCACGTCGCCGACACCGATCGCCATCGCGCATTCGTGCCCATACGGGCACGTGTCGAACATGCACGGCCGGCACGCCGGATAGTTCGCGAGGACGCGATGCCGCGCGCTGTCGAGCGGCGCCCAGCGGGCCGTGTCGCTGCCGCACGCGACGACCACGCTCGGCGTGCCGAGCGCCGCCGCGACGTGCGACACGCCCGTGTCGTTGCACAACACCAGCCGTGCGCGTCCGATCAGCGCGGCAAGCGCGCCGAGCGGCGTGCGGCCGCACAGGTTCACGCAGGGCCGCGCGAGGTGCTCGGCGAACGCACCGGCCAGCGCCAGTTCCGCGCGCGTGCCGGTCAACACGATCTGCCAGCCGTCGTCGGCGAGCTGCCGTGCGGCGAGCGCGAAGCGCTCGACCGGCCAGCGCCGCGACGCCATCCGCGCGCCGGGATGCACGATCACGTAGCGCCCCGGATCGAGCGCATGCTCGTCGCACAGCACGTGCCACAACGCGTAATCCAGCCCGCCGAGCGGGAATTCGAGGTAGTCGCCCCATTCCGCATAGCCGAGCGCGCGCATCAGCGCCAGGTATCGCGTGACTTCCGGCTCGTCGTCCCGCCACACGAGCGTGTGGTCGAGCCGGGTCGCGCCACCGTCGGCCGGCACGAAGCCGGCCGTGCGCGTGGCCCCGAGCGACGCGACGATCGCGTTGGTGTGCGTGCCGCTGCCGTGCAGCTGAATCGCGAGGTCGAAATCCCGTGCGCGGCACTCGGCGATGAACGCTTCACGGGCGGCTGCGTCGGGCACCGGTTGTTCGCCGAGCCCCGGCGCACCGGGAAACGCAATGAAACCGTCGAGGTAGTCCGAGAAGCGCGACGCAAACTCGCGCGCCCACGGCAGCCCGATCAGCGTGATCCGCGCGTCGGGTTCTCCGCGCCGCAGCGCGCGCAACGCGGGCACCGCGCACAGCATGTCGCCGAGCTGCAGCGCACGGAACACCGCGATGCGCGTCGGCCGCCGCACGCGCTCGAAATCGGCAGGTTCGGTCGTCATAGGAACAGGACCCGGAAATGAAGCGCGCCGCGCATGCGCCAGTACAGCGACACGGGCGGAATCGCGATGGACGTGACGATCATCTCGGCCACGTGCGACGGCGTGAGCTGCGTGCCGCGCAGGCGCTTCACGCAGAACGCCGCGGTAATCACGGCCCACACCACCGCGCATGCCGCGCCCGGGGCCGGCCACCCGGCCGCGAAGCACACGATCGCGCCGAGCCCGGCGAGCACCGCCGCGTAGTAATGCCACGGCGGCACCGGCCGGATATGGCGGCGGTAGGTCGCACGGTGCTTCTTGTACAGCAGCGCGTCGAAATAGACCTTCGACTGCTGGCCGATGCTCGCGCCCCAGCGCGCCGGGCGCACCGGATGCACGATGCACGCCGCGTCGGCGTCGACGATCGGCCCCGCATGTTCGCGCAACGCGAACATCAGGTCCGCGTCCTCGCGCCAGGCGCGGGTGAAGCGTTCGTCGAAGCCGCCGACACGCTCGAGCGCCCCGCGCCGCACGAAACAGTTCGCGGTCGCGAATTCCGCATGCGCGAGGCCGGCCGCGTCGCGTTCGTAGTCGGTCGGGTGCGGCCGCAACGGCACGTCGATGCGGCCCGCGGCGGCGGATGCGGACGGTTCGGCCAGCAACGCGGCCGTGCCGTGGCGCAGCCACGCCGGATCGGGAATCGTGTCGTCGTCGGTGAACGCGATCAACGCGCCGCACGCGCTGCGCCAGCCGACGTTGCGCGCGCCGGCCGGCCCCTGCGTGGCGGGCGCGGTCATGTAGCGGATCGCCGGCACGTCGGTCACGCGCGCACGGCACCGCTCGACGACGGGCCGCGCGCTGCCGGCGGCGTCGTCGTCGACCACGATGATCTCGTAGGTCGTCGGGTCGAACACCTGCACGCACAGCGCGTCGAGGCAGCGTTCGAGCAGGTCGGGCCGCCGGTAGGTCGGCACGACGACCGACACGACCGGCGGCCGTTGCGTATCGCGCGCGTTCATCTCGGTTTCTCCAGCAGGAACGAACCGATCACGAGTGCGTCGAGCGGCGACGTCCAGAAGCATTCGAGCGCGTCGCGCGGCGAGCAGACGATCGGCTCGCCCCGTGTATTGAACGACGTGTTGACGAGCACCGGTACGCCGGTGAGCGCGTCGAACTCGGTCAGCAACGCGTGCAGCAGCGGATGCTGGGCCTCGTCGACGGTCTGCACGCGCGCGGTGCCGTCGATATGGCGCACGGCCGGAATCGTCGCTTCGACGCCGGGCGCGACGTCGTACACGAACAGCATGAACGGCGCGCGCAGCGGCGTGCGCCGTCCGCCGCGAAACCAGTGATGCGCCTTGCTTTCGAGCACGACCGGCGCGACCGGCCGAAAGTCCTCGCGATCCTTGATCTGGTTGAGCTTGCGCTGCATGTCCGGGTCGGTCGGCGACGCGAGGATCGAGCGTGCGCCGAGCGCGCGCGGGCCGAACTCCATGCGCCCCTGGAACCAGCCGATCACGCGGTTCGCCGCGAGCAGCGCGGCCGTTTGCGCGGCGACGTCGGCCAGCCGCCGGTACGGCAGCTGGGCGTCCTTCAGGAACGCCTCGATCGCATCGTCGCCATACGACGGCCCGAGATACGCATGATCCATCCGCCATGCGCCGCGCATCCGGAAGTCGGTCCACAACGCCGCGCCGAGCGCGGTGCCGGCGTCACCGGCGGCGGGCTGCACCCACACGTCGTCGAACGGGCCGCGATCGCGGATCTTCGCATTCATCACGCAGTTCAGCGCGACGCCGCCCGCCATCGCGAGCTGCCGCTCGCCGGTGCCGGCGGCCAGCCAGTCGACCGCCTGCAATGCCGTTTCTTCCAGCACGAGCTGCAACGCGTGCGCGATGTCGCAGTGATGCGGCTCGATCGGGCCGCCGCGTTCGCGCGGCGGGCCGAACAGCGCGACGAGATCGCCGTCGACGATGGCGTAGCGTCCGTCGCCGTCGTAGCGCACCAGCTGGCGCATCGCGTCGGCGAACACCGGCTTGCCATACGACGCGAGCGCCATCACCTTGTACTCGTCGGACGAATGCAGGAAGCCGAGGTAGCGCGTCACGCGTTCGTACAGCAACCCGAGCGAATGCGGCAGGTTCACCTGGCCGAGCCGCCGGTACGACCGGCCGTCGAACGCGCCGTAGCTGGTCGTCGCACGCTCGCCGCGCCCGTCCATCGTCATCACCGCGCAGCGCTCGAAAGGCGCCGCGAGAAACGCGCTCGCCTCGTGCGCGAGATGGTGCTCGACGAAATGCCAGCGGAACGGCCCGTCGTGCGTGACCCCGCGAAACCGCCGCTGCAGGTGGTGCGGCGCGCCGCCCGCGAGCTGGCGCGGCGCGTTCACGATCGACGACAGGAACAGCGGATGCCAGGGCGACGCCCCGCCGTTGCGCGGCGCGTGCGCCGACGGCGAAAGCGGCAAGGTCAGCGACGGCCCGGCCGTGTCGCGGTCGAGCTCGAACCACGGGTCGTACGAATACGCGACATGGTCGACGTCCGCGAGCGCGATGCCCGCCTCCGCGAGACAGTAGTCGATCGCATGGTAGGGCAGCTCCCAGGTCGAGAACGGTACCGGGCGCTTCGCGTGCTTCACGTGCGTGAAGCGCTCGTCCTCGGCGGCCGCGATCACGACGCCGTCGCGCACGAGGCACGCGGCACTGTCGTGAAAGGCGGCGTTGATGCCGAGCGTATGGATCGGTTCGGGCATGCGTCAGCTCCTCGAGATGGCGGGCGAGAACGGAATCACGTTCGACGGGCTCGCGTCGACCGGTCCGTCACCCTGCATGGCGGCCCGCACCGCCGCGCGCCGCGCATGGCGCATCCGACCGCGCAGCAGCGCGTGCACGGCGGCGACCGCATCGTCGACGCTCACCTCCCGCAGGCACGGATGGCCGGGTTGATCGCACACGCTGCGGTAGCAGTTGCGGCACGGCACGTCGACGTTCAGCACCCGGTGCGGCACCCGCCACGGCGTGTGCTGCGGATTGGTCAGCGCATAGAGATCGACCACCGGCGTGCCGAGCGCGGCCGCGAGATGCACCGGGCCGGAATTGTTCGACAGCAGCAGGTCGGCCGTCTCGACCAGCGCGCCGAGTTCGCCGAGCGACAGCACGCCCGCCAACGGCACCGCGCGCGGGCCCGCGCGGGCGCATACCGTGTCGACCAGCGCGCGCGCGCTCTCGCTACCCGTCACCGCGATCCCGTCGAACAGCGGCGCGACGCCGCGCTCGCGCCCGGATGCACGACGAGCCAGCGCGCCGATGCCGCGCCCGGCCGGCGCGGGCCGCCGATGCGCTGCAACGTGGCCCGCAACCGCGCACCGACCGCACGCCGCGCCGCGTCGCCGGGCTCGAACGCCATCCGCCAGTTCGACGTCGTGGCGCCGATCGCGCGCACGAGCGCGAGCTGCCGCGCCACCTCGTGCCGCACGTGCGACTCCGGTTCGCTTTCCGGTACGCGATCGGTCAGCAGTTCGTACGGGTTCTCGCGGCAATGCGCGAGCCGCAGCGGAATGCCCGCCAGCCAGCACATCATCGCGGCGGGCAGCGGGTTCTGGCTGTAGACGGTAAAGACCACGGCCGCATCGAAACGGCCGGCCAGCAGCCGATCGATCATGTCGAGATCGGCGACCGGATCGCCGCGCACGTCGGGGTGCTTGACCCACGGCGCATCGTAGGTCCACACGTCGTCGACCATCGGCAGGTGCGTCGCCAGCGCGGCGCCCGTGCGCGACGTCAGCAGCGTGAGCCGGCGCCCCTCGCCGCTTTCCTGCAGCGCGCGCAACGCGGGCGTCGTCATCAGCACGTCGCCGACGCTGTCGAGCCGCACGCACAGGACGCGTCGTGCGCGACGCCACGCGGCGTTCATCGCCGGCCCCAGGTGCCGTGCCGCCGCACGGCTTCGCGCGCGACGATGTCGGCCGCGCGGTCGACGCGATCGACGACGTGGTGCGGCGTACGCGCGGCGCCGGTGCGCCATTCGGTCTCGTGCCCGCAGTCGACGAGGATCGTGCGGCAACGCGCGGCGCGCCCGGCCTCGACGTCGTCGAGGATGTCGCCGATCATCCAGCTCCATTCGGGGACTGCGCCCAGCGTGGCCAGCGCGCGACGCAACATGCCGGGGCGCGGCTTGCGGCAGACGCAGTCAATCGTATAAGCGGGCACGCTGCCGCGCGGGTGATGCGGGCAGTAAAAAAAATCCGCCAGTGTCGCGCCGTTTGCTTCGAACAGTTCGGCGAGACACCGGCGGACCGCGCCAAGCTCGTTTTCGGTAAAGCGGCCGAGCGCGACGCCCGGCTGGTTCGAGACGACCACGATCGGCATGCCGGTCGCGCCGAGCGTGCGCAGCGCGCGCGCCGCGCCCGGTGCGAGGCGCATCCGCGCCGGATCGACGTTGTAGGGCACGTCGTCGAGCAACGTGCCGTCCTTGTCGATCAGCACGGCCCCGGGCAGCCCCCTTTCGCGCGTCAAGGCCATGACGTCTCCTTCATCGGCAGCACCATCACTTCCGGCACCACGGTGCCGGGCGGCTGCATCAGCACGAAACGCACGGCGGCCGCGACGTTCTCGGCCGGCTGCAGCGTGTCCGCGTCGATGTCCGGGAAGCGGTCGAGCAGGAACGGCGTGCGCATCCCGCCCGCGACGATCGCCGACACGCTCACGCCGGCCGGCCGCAATTCGGCATGCAGCGCATGCGACAGGCCGAGCAGCCCCCACTTCGTCGCGTGATAGGCGGACGCATTCGGCCACGCGCGCTTCGATGCGGTCGACGCGATGTTGACGATGTGCCCGGTGCCGCGCGCCTTCATCATCGGCACGGCGGCGTGGCACATCAGGTACGGGCCGAGCAGGTTCGTCATCAGCACCTGCCGCCACGCGTCGACGCTCACGTCGTCGATCGGCGCGGTCACGTCGATCGCCGCGTTGTTGACGATCACGTCGAGATCGCCGAGCGCTTCCCGCGCGTCGTGCACGACCTGCAGCACGGACGCCTCGTCGCGCACGTCGAGCGGCCGGCCGACCGCCTGCCCGCCGTGCCGTTCGAGCCGCTGCGCGACGGCGGCCGCACGGTCGCCGTCGAGATCGGCGACGATCACGTGCGCGCCGTGCCGCGCCAGGTCTTCGCAAATGGCCTCGCCGAGCCCGCGGCCGCCGCCGGTCACCAGCGCGACGCGGCCGGCGAGCGGCGTTTGGGCGGAATCGTGTTTGACGTCGTTCACCTGCACCTCCTTGCGAACGTCCGGACGCATCCGGACTGGCTGGGTGACGCTTGTCGCGACAAACGTCGATGCAGGAGATACAGCGAGAACCGTGCCGACTGGCCGGCGCCCGTGCCGCGCCGCGCGCCGGCACGCCATCGCTGGCTTTTTTATAAGCTGCTGTAAAAACCGCCCCGCACGGCCGCGCTCAGATCGCCAGCGCGTCCGGCGTCGCCTGCGCGCGGCGCTTCGCGAGCGCACGCAGGCAGTGCGCGATGCAGCCGGCGAACGCCTCGTCGAACCACGGCTGCGCGCCCGACACGCCGACCACGATCCCGCCGAGCGCGACGCCGCCCCACAGGTTCGTATCGCCCGCGCGCAGCCGGTATGGCTCGAGCGCCTGCACGACGTGGCCGTCGCGGCCCGTTTCCCACGACAGCCGCGCCTTCGCGCGCGCATACGCCCGGTAGTCGGCGTCCCAGTCCTTCGGGTCGGGCAACGAGAACTCGTACAGGATCGCGTCCTCGAACGGCGCGTCGTGCGGTCCGAGCGCGGGATCCATGATCACGATGTGCAGGCAGCCGCTGTCGCCGACGAAGTCGCTCTGCAGCGCGGCCGACAGGCTCGGCAGCAGCAGTTCGACCGCGGCGACCGCGGTCGGGCGGTCGACGAACGCGCTACCGGCGCGGCGGCCGGTCAGCGCTTCGAGTGGCGGGTGGGGCATGGGTTTCTCCAGAGGAAAATGCGAGGGCGCGCAACGGCGCGATCCGGTCGGCCGTTGCCGCGGGGTGGGTCAGGTGTAAGCGTGGAAACCGGCCTCGAGCGGCGCGCGTGCGGTCGCGGTCGCGCTCGCGCGCGTGGCCGGACAGCGCCCGGCTCTCGGGCAGCGCGCAGCCTTCTCGATCGTGCGCGGTGTCGATCTGGCGAACGACGCGCCGCTGGCAACGCGTCCGCCGGCGCGCAAACACGGCCGTGCATCTCGCATCGATCGCGAACGTGACGAAGCCGCCGCCGTACTTGCCGGTGACGATCACGAGCACTGCCCGCGCGGCATATCGTCGGTTCCCGTCGCCATGCGTGCGCGAGGCGATTCGGAGCGCGCCGGTTCGTGCACGAGGGCTCAGTGGTGCGGTTTGCGCTCGCGGTCGCGCTCGACGGTGCCCGGCTCAGGATCGAGCACGGCAGGCTGCGTCGGCGTCACGGTCCGCTGGTCGGGATGCAGCACCATCCGCGAATCGTGCTCGTCCTCGTCACGACGCACCCGCACGCGATTCTCGACGTCGCGCACGCCCATGCAGCGGTCGGCGAGATCCTCGATGCCATGCTTCATCCATCGCGCCGGCACCGTGCCGTCCAGTTCGACGCGGCCGTCCTGCACCTGCACCGTAACGTCGCTCACGTCGATCTCGAGGGCATGCGCGAGCCGCTCGCACACATCTTCGCGGATCCGCTCGTCCGATCGCGTATAGCCTTTCGGCCCGCGACGATGGCGCAGCGCGTCGCGTTCGGCGTCGCTGCCCAACCGCGACAAGTCCCGGGCGTCGCCGCCGTAGCGCGGATCGTCGCGCGGATCGCCATAGGCACGGTCGCGGTCGTACCCGCCCATCCGGTGATGCCCGCGAAACTCCGGGGGAACGCCGCGATACGGGCTTTCCCGCCAGTCGCGGCCCTGCGCGTGATAGTCGCGTTCGCCGTAGCCGGAATCGGGTTCGCGCGCCGGCCGGCGCGGGAAGTCGCCCTGCCAGCCCGCATCGGCCCCGCCGCGCCGCTGGCCGACCGGCCGCGCCGCGCGTTCGCTCCATTCGCTGCCCCAGTCTTCCGGACCGACGTCCTCGCTCGCGAAGCGGCGGTACGCCGGCTCGTCGCCCGCGTCGGGCCATCGCGACGGATCGTCCGGGCTGCCGCGCTCGCCGGCGCCTCGGGGTGCGCGTTCGTGGCGCTCCTGCCAGTCGGGCGGCCCGCCGCGTCCGCCGTGCCGTCCGGGATATCGTCGTTGCATCGTGCCCCTCCTTGATCGCGCCTGCGCCGCGCACGGCCCCATGCCGTGTCACGGCGCGCGTCGGTCAGGTCGAATGCAAGTCGCGTGCCGAGGTCGTGGCCGATGGGAGACCGACGCGCATCGCAACGGCATTCCGCTGCAGGGCACCTTATCTGCAATGCGATTGCAGTTTTTGCGTGCCGGGGTCACGGCGTGCCGTCATCGTCCGCCTCGTCCCCGTCATCGGCTTGCGTCGTGCCGCCGGGCTCGCTCAGCCGCTCGGTGCGGTCCGGCTTGATGTCCATGCTTTCATCGAGGGTCGAATCGCCGTCCGCCGACGCGCGCTCACCGGTGCCCGCACGGTCCGTATCGCTGTCGAGCGACGCATCGCCGCGTTCGAGCGCGTGATCGTCGAGCGGCGAATCGACGTCGAACGGATGACGCCGCGCGCCGGCCGTGTCGCTGCCGCTGTCTGACGAATCGCTCGGACCCAGCGCGCGGCCGTCGCGGCCGCGGCTGGCATTGTCGTCGTCCGGTTCGGCCGGTTCGTTGTCGGGGTTCAGCGTGCTGTTCATGGCGTTCTCCTTGCAAGGCTCGCGGCCGCGGGCAGCCCCGGCACGGCCGGCGGAATGCACGCGCATGCAATCGGCATGCCGCGCCGCACACCGGAACCGCTCACGTGCGGCCGGAACGGCGATCGGCACGACCGATGCGCACCCATTGATCAGCCGAATTGAGTTCCCTTATGCTTCCGAGGTGCCAATCCCCTAAGCTTTCGGGGTGCCAATCCGATTCGTACCGCCGCCGCCGGCCCGCCCGACGGCGACCGGGCGGCGCTCGCCCGCCCGTCTTCGACAAGCCGCTCCGATGATGAAAGACGACATCAATCCTCGCTCGCCTCCGCCGCCGCTCGGGCAATCCGACGCGCGCGACCTGTTGCACCGCTTCGCCGAGTTCCGGTTCCAGACGGTCGTCGAGTCGATCACCGACTACGCGGTGTTCATGCTCGACCCGTACGGCAACGTCGCGACCTGGAACGCGGGGGCCGCGCGCATCAAGGGCTATCGCGCCGCGGAGATCGTCGGTCACCACTTCTCGCGCTTCTATCCGCCCGACGCGATCGCGGCCGGCCGGCCGTCGCTCGGGCTCGCCGAAGCGGCCGCCAACGGCCACTTCGAGGACGAAGGCTGGCGCGTGCGCAAGGACGGCTCGCAGTTCTGGGCGAGCGTGACGATCACGCCCGTGCACGATCACTCGAACCAGCTCTGCGGCTTCATCAAGATCACGCGCGACATGACCGAGCGCAAGCGCCTCGAGGAGCTCGAAGCGTCGACGCACCGGCTCAGCGTGTTCATCGCGATGCTCGCGCACGAACTGCGCAACCATCTCGCGCCGTTGCGCCACTCGGTCGGCGTGCTGCAGAGCCTGGCCAACCCGGCCCCTGCGCTCGCGCAGTGCCGCGACGCCGTGCATCGTCAGGTCACGCAACTGACACGGCTCGTCGACGACCTGCTCGACGTCGGGCGCATCACCGCCGGCAAGCTCGAGCTGAACGACCGCCCCATTACCGTGCGCGACATCGTGTGCCGCGGCGTCGAAAGCATCCAGCCGAAGCTGGCCGCGCGCGGGCAGCACATCCACGTCGATCTGCCGGCCGATGCCGTGCCGCTGCACGGCGACGACGCGCGGCTCATCCAGGTGCTGCACAACCTGCTCGACAATGCGTCGAAGTTCTCGCCGCTCGGCGGACGCATCGACGTCGGCGCCACGATCGAGGGGCCGGTCGTCGCGATCCGCGTGACCGATCGCGGCGTCGGCATCGCGCGCGACGCGCTCGAAACCATCTTCGACCTGTTCGAGCAGGAAAGCGGGGCGGGCCGGCGGCCGGCCGAAGGGTTCGGGCTGGGGCTCGCCATCTGCCGGACGTTCGTCGAACTGCACGGCGGGCGCATCTCGGCCGAAAGTGCCGGGCCCGGTCACGGTGCGACGTTTACGGTGCGGCTGCCGATCGACCGCATGGCGCGCGCGACCCGCGTCGAGGTGCGCGGGCCGATCACGTCCGTGCAGACGGACACGACGCCGCTCCGCATCGTCATCGTCGACGACAATCGCGATTCGGCCGACACACTCGCCGTGCTGCTGCAGGTGAAAGGGCACGCGCCGCGCGTCGCCTACAACGCGCACGACGCCCTGGCGCTCGCCCGCGACTACGCTCCGCAGTTGATGATCCTCGACCTCACGATGCCCGAGGTCGACGGCTTCACGCTCCTGCACGAGCTGCGCGCGATCGACGCGCTGCGCGACACGACCTGCGTCGCGCTGTCGGGACATGCCAGCGCGGCGGACCTGCAGCGCACCGCACGCGCAGGCTTCGACGAGCATCTGGTGAAGCCCGTCGAAATAGCCGTGCTCGACGCACTGCTGCAGCGCGTCGAGCACCGGGTTCGCCGCACACCGTGACCGCCGGGCTCAAGCCACCGCGCGACACATCGCCGCGCATGCTTCACACGCGAGCGCGCAGCGGCGGCAATGATCGTGGGCATGCCGCAGGCACTCGGCCGCACACAAGTCGCAGGCCTGCGCGCACAGCGCGCAGACGCTGGGCGTGAGCACACTGCGGCGCGCCATCGCGCCCGACGCGAAGCGGCACAGCTGCGCGCATTCGATGTCGAGCGCGATGCAGTCGGCCAGCGCCTGCGCGTCGCGTTCGGTGAGGCACGCGGCCGTACACGCATCGCACGCGTGTGCGCACGCGTCGCAGGCGGCCATGCAGTTGTCGTATGGAGCGTTCATCGCCGTCCTCCCGGTTTCGGTTGACATCGTCATGGCGTCAGCTTCACCTTCATCCAGCCCGGCTCGCGCGTGTCGAACGCGCGGTAGGCATCGATCGCATTCGTCAGCGGCTCGCAACGCGTGAGCACCGACAGCGGGTCGAATGCGCCGCTGCGCACGAGCTCGACGAGCGGCGGCGTCACCGTGCGGTGATTGCAGTTGCCCATCTTGATCGTCAGGTTGCGGTTCATGGCGTCGCCGACCGGAAACACGCGCGCCGCCGGCGGGTACACGCCGATCACCGCCACCGTGCCGGCTTTCGCGACCGCGCGCACCGCCCATTGCAGCACCTGCGACGGCCCGTCGCCCGGCACCCAGTTGCGGCCATCCGGCTTGCGGTGCGGCGCGATCGCATCGACTTCCGCATCGAATGCACGCGCCGCGTCGCGATCGGCCGCGGCCGGCCCGTGCGTCGCGCGCATCGCGTCGACGCCCACCGCGTCGATCACGCGATCGACGCCGATTCCGCCCGTCAGCCGCAGCACCGTCTCAACGGGATCGTCCTCCGCGAAATCGACGATCTCCGCGCCTTGCGCGCACGCCATCTCGAGGCGCGACGCCACGCGGTCGATGGCGATCACGCGTCCGGCGCCCATCAGCTTCGCGCTCGCGATCGCGAACTGGCCGACCGGCCCCGCGCCGAACACGGCGACCGTATCGCCCGCACTCACTTCCGCGAGCTGCGCGCCGAAATAGCCGGTGGGGAAAATGTCCGACATCAGGATCGCGCGATCGTCGTCGATCGCATCCGGCAGCCGAATCAGGCTCGCATGCGCAAGCGGCGTGCGCGCGTATTCGGCCTGCAGCCCGTCGAACGCACCGGTGTCGGCCGGCCCGCCGAAGAACGCGGTACCCGCGCGTGGGCCGCCCGGGTTCGCGACGTCGCATTGCGCGGTGTAGCCCGCGCGGCAGTACGCGCAACTGCCGCATGCGATCGTCGACGGAATCAGCACACGGTCGCCGCGCCGCAGGTTGCGCACGTCGCGCCCGACCGCCTCGACGATGCCGACCCCCTCGTGGCCGAGGATCGTGCCCGGTTTCATCCCGCCGAGGGTGCCGCGCACCATGTGCAGGTCGGTGCCGCAGATCGCGCTGGCCGTCAGGCGCACGACCGCGTCGGTCGCGTCGGTGACTTCGGGATCGGGCACCGTGTCGATGCGAATGTCGCCGATGCCGTGGAATACGACTGCTTTCATGTCAGGCCCTCCTTGTTCGAACGTTCTCGGAACTGCCGAGAAAACAATCGAGCAAGGAATGAGCCCTGATGTGTATCACCTGAAATCCTCTCCGCGATGCGGAGAGCATTCATCGGTCACGAACCACGAATTCGACATCGTCGCGCGGATTCGATGCCGGGATCCGACCGGGACAATTCATCGAGAAGGACATGATCGCCATGCCGCTGGGCGGCGGGCCACGCGAACGCTCGGCGGCCGCGCCCGGTTACATCGAAAGACGCGGCGCGCCCGGCCACCCCGACGAGTTCGTCCGGCACCGCCGTATCGGCTGGCGGCTGTCGCCAGCGCGGGCGCCCTACCGCCGGGAATTCGTGGAAAACGGCCGCCCTTCAGCTATTGGCTGACGCTCACACCGCAGCGTCATCTCGCTTGACCGCCACGCACTTGATCTCGACCAGCAAGCCGGGATGCGCGAGTTCGGTCACGCCGATCGAAGTCCATGCGCACGTGCCGCGTGGGAAAACCCGATTCTTCACGTCGCGAAAGACGGGCATATGCGTGCCCATCTGCACGTGGTATGTCGTCATGTCGACGACATCTTCAAAAGTGCACCCAGCCGCTTCCAGAACCACGCGCAAATTTTCCCAGCATGCCAGGAATTGCGCTTCGGGATCGGCGATGACTTCGAGGTCAACGGTACGCCCGACCTGTCCGGCGCAAAAAACAAGGGACCCAACCTTCACGGCCGGTACATAACCGGCGCGCTCCACGATACGTTGCATCGTCGGCGGGATGATCAATTCAGGAATGGTCATGTGTCTTACCCGTTAAGGATTGAAGCGGTCATTCACCGCGGCGCGGATGATGACCGTATCTGGCCGAGAGCACCCACGAAGTTCAATTCAGCGCGCGGCAATCGGTGATTCGGTCAGCATCGTATCGGCGATATCGAGCATCGCGCGCAAGCGATCCATATGCCGAAGGTCATGGTGGTAACCCACCCAGATGTCTCGGGATGGAGGCGGTTCCGGCGTTTCGATGCGCCGCACTGCCGGTATCGCGTCGCCCAGCGGTCGCGGCAGCACCGCCATGCCCATGCCTGCCGCGCACATCCGGCCCTGAACGGCTCGGCTCGTGCTGGTGAACACGCGGCGCGACCGCGGGAACCTCTCGAGCAGCCACGCGACGTCGGGGAAGTGAGACTGCGCCGTATTCATCACGATCAATCCCACTGAGGCAGGATCGCGCCGCAACGCACGTGCGGTTTCCGCCGTGCCGTAAAGACCGTATGGAACGCTCATCATGCGGCGCTGGACAATGTCCGGTTCGGTGAAAGGAACGATCCGGAAGGCCAGGTCGGCCTCGCGACGCGACAGGCTCAGCAATCGGTAGCTCGCGATCACTTCCGGCACCACGGCCGGATGACGGCGCACCAGTTCCGCGAGAACCGGCGCGAGAACGTAGCCGGCGAACCACTCTGCGCACGATATCCGCAAGATGCCTTCGAGACGGTCGTGATGACCGGCCAGACGCCGCTCCATGGCCAGCGCGGCGTTTTCCATGGCTTCGGCGAGGCTCAGCACGGTATCGCCGGCGTCGGTGAGCACGAGCCCATCCGCAGTCCTGCGGAACAGCGCCTGCCCGGATTCATCCTCCAGCGCCTTGATTCGGCGGCCGATCGTTGGATGGCTCACGCCCAGGCTTCGAGCTGCCGCACCGAAAGATCCGCCCCGCTTGACCGCCAGAAACACCCGGACATCACTCCATTCCATGCGATGAACCTTCGTTCAAAAATGTACATTCAATATACAAGAACGACCATTCACAAACAATTGTGTGGGCCTCACGATGGTGACTTGCATCAATCGAACCGCCCCGCTCGGGGCCAACCTCTGCGGAGTGTGAAGACATGAACAAGTTGAAGGGCAAGGTCGCGATCGTGACGGGGGCATCGAAAGGCATCGGCGCAGGCATCGCGCGCCAGCTTGCGGCCGACGGCGCACAGGTCGTCGTCAGCTACGCATCCAGCGCGAGCGGTGCCGAACAGGTCGTCGGGGACATTCAGGCCGCCGGCGGGAAGGCATTGGCGGTGCGCGCCGACGTGACGAACAAGGCGGAGGTCGACGCACTCGTCAACGCAGCCATCGACCATTTCGGGCGGTTGGACATCGTGGTGAACAACGCCGGCGTCTACCAGTTCGCCAGGATCGAGGAAACGACCGAGGCGCGCTACCGCGAGCAATTCGACATCAACGTTCTCGGTCCGCTGCTGGTCGCCGGCGCCGCCGCGCCGCACCTCGGCAACGGCGGCAGCATCGTCAACATCGGCTCCAATGTCACGCGCGTCCTTCCGGCCGAGAGTGCGATCTATAGCGGCACGAAAGGCGCAATCGACGCCATCACCGGGGTGCTCGCGCGGGAGCTGGGCCCGCGCGGCATCCGGGTCAATGCCGTGAACCCCGGCTTGGTGGAAACCGAGGGCACCCATGCCGCCGGAGTCATCGGTTCGGACTTCGAGACGTGGAACGCGGACCAGACACCGCTCGGCCGCATCGGCCAGGTGCGGGACATCGCGCCGATCGTTTCGTTTCTCGCGTCGGACGACTCGGGATGGATGACGGGCGAAATCATTCTCGCGTCGGGCGGCATGCGCTGACGCGCCATGCTCGCGGGAGCGTGCGCCGATCCCGCATCGGCGCGCATATTGACGTGCTCCGTCGAGCGTATTGAAAAGCAGAATCGAGCGGAAGGAGAAACGCATGAACAAAACCTGGTTGATCACCGGCTGCTCCGGCGGCTTCGGCCTGCATCTCGCACGCGCGGCGGCCGCGCGCGGCGACCACGTGGTGGCAACGGCGCGCGCGCCGGAAACGCTACGCGATCTGGCACGGCGTTATCCGGACACGCTGCGTGTTGCAGCGCTGGACGTGACGAAGCCGGAGACGATACACGCGGCCATTGCGTTGACGATCGAAGCGTTCGGCAGGTTGGACGTGCTGGTCAACAACGCCGGGCATGGATTCATGGGCGCAATCGAAGAAGGCACGCCGGAGGAATACCGGCCGTTATTCGATGTGAACGTCTTCGGGCTCATCGAGACGACGCGTGCGGCGTTGCCGCTGATGCGACGTACCGGCGGTGGCAGGATCGTGAACCTGTCGTCCGGTGCCGGTATCGCCGGCTCCGGAGGCCGCGGCTATTACAACGCGACGAAGTTTGCCGTCGAAGGCCTGTCGGAGGCCCTCGCGCAGGAAGTCGAACCGATGGGCATTCGCGTGGTCATCGTGGAGCCCGGTCCGTTTCGAACCGAATTCCTGGGGCGCTCGATCGCGGTCGCCAAGCAGCAAATCGGCGACTATTCGGCAACCGCCGGCTCCGCGCGCAACTACCGCGACAGCAACGACGGACATCAGGCGGGCGATCCCGCCAAAGCCGCCGCGGTGATCATCCAGGCGATCGACTCGGACGATCCACCGTTGCACCTGCCGATCGGACCGAGCGCCCATGCCATTGCGGAGCGCAAGCTGAAGGCGTTCCGCCGGGACATCGACGCATGGCGCGCGCGCTCCATCGCGACCGACTTCGATTGACGGTCTCGGGCCGACGCAACGGTCGGCCCGAAAGAAAATGCATCGCGGACACGCCGGCGAACGACAAGTCGCCCGCCGCACGGCCGGCTTACATCGGAGGCGCCACCCCATCCTTCTCGACCACGATCTGGCGTCCGTCGTATCCCCCGTCCTTGCCCGGCGTAGCCACGACGAAAATCTTCTTGCCCGCCGACAAATCGGCGCGCGTCGCCTGGATGAGCGTCACGACCGGCGCGTCGGGCGGCACGTTGATCGTGTTGCTGCCGCCCTTGTACGAAAGCTTGAGATCGCGCCCGCTCGTGCCTTGAACGATGGTATCCACGTTCGCGTTCGTCATCGAGCTGTTCGCCGCGAGATCCCACGCATAGTGGCCTTCACCCATGCCGCGCGCGGCTTCGGGGAATACGAGCACTTCCTTCGCGATCAACTTGCCGTTCTCGCCCGGCGTGGCCGCTGCGCCGACATAGGAACCCGGTTTGATATCGGAAAGCTGAATCGCTTTCACCGCGTTCACGTTGGTCGACGCCGCGACATTGATGAGCACGGTATCGCCGCTGCGGCGATGTACCTTCAGGCTGTCTCCGGAAAACGAGACGATGTCGCCACGAATGCGCTCGGGCTTGCCCGCGGCGGATTGCGCGAACGCGGTGCCGGCCAGCGTCGCCGCGACGACGGAGGCGGCGAGTTTGAGTCGAATGGACATGAATGCTCCTTTGATGAGGTTGCGATCGAGAACGTGACCGGCGAGGTGTCCAGGGCCAAGGGCTCAGGAGCCGCCAAACCAGTTGTATCCCTGGTTTTCCCAATAACCGCCCGGGAATGCGTTGGTCACCGTGATGGCGACGATGTGTTTGGGATTCTTGTATCCGAGCTTGGTCGGCATGCGCAGCTTCATCGGGAAGCCGTACTTCGCCGGCAAGACGCGGCCGTCATAGGTGAGCGTCAGCAGCGTTTGCGGATGGAGCGCGGTCGGCATGTCGATGCTCGTCCAGTAGTTGTCGGCGCAATGCAGCGCGACGTACTTCGCGGTGGTGTCGGCGCCGGCGCGCAACAGGAAATCGGAAAATCGCACGCCGCCCCACTTGCCTATCGCGCTCCACCCTTCGATGCAGATATGCCGCGTAACCTGGCTTTCCTGCGGCAGCGCATGGAGCTCGTCGAGCGTCCACGCACGCTTGCCCTTGACCAGCCCGCCGAGCTGGAGCCGATATCTCGCCGCATCCACGTCCGGCACCTGGTCGATGTCGTAGTACGCGTTGAATGGAAAGGGCCGCGCGATCATCGACTCCGGATACGTCGGCGCAAGCCTGCGCGGATCGAAGAGCGACGCCTGCACGTCGTCGTTGAACGACGACACGCGGCGCAGCATCGTGTTGACCGATTGGTCGTCGGTCAGGTCGCAGCCGGAAAGCAGCATCAGGCCGCCGAGCGTGAGGATCCGCTTGCCGAACAGGCGGCGTCGCGTCGACTGGAGTGCGTTGCGCGCATCCTTGACGATCGCATGCGAATCGAGCCGCGAGACGCGGTCGGCCCGCGACGAACGTTTGGGTTCATTCATGATCAGCGCCCTCGAATCATCGTGAGCAACGAGCGCGGAACCAGCGCGACCATTGCGACGTGAACGGCAAGGAAACCGACGAGCACGCTCATCGCGACGAAATGAACGATGCGCGCGTTGTCGAATCCGCCCATCCATGTCCTCAGGAAAGCAAACTGCACCGGTTTCCAGATGGCGAGCCCCGACAGAACGAGCAGCACGATATCGGCGAGCGCGCCGAGATACGCGAACTTCTGCAGGGCGTTGTATTGCGCGGGATCATCGTGGACCAGCGTTCCGCGCAGCGCGGCGGCGAGGTCGGAAAGAAGCGCACGCATGCCGAGGGGCAACAGCTTCCTGCGCAACCGCCCTGTTGCCATGCCGAGCACGAGATAGGCGAACAAGTTGCCGACCAGGATCCACATCGCCGCGAAGTGCCAGAGGAGCGCACCGCCCAGCCAGCCTCCAAGCGTGATGGAAGGCGGAAACGTGACCGCCCTGAAAATCGGCGACGCGTTGTAGACCTGCCAGCCGCTCAGGCACATGGCGATGACTGCGGCGGCATTGATCCAGTGGAGAAGACGGACCCACAGCGGATGAATCGTCGAACGTCTCACAGCGAACTTCCTCGTAATCTTGCGGATGGTGCACGCGTCATGCCGTGGTGACATGGGCGTGACGAGAAGGATCGCAATTGCCGCGACGCAGCGGTATCGGTCGAACGACCGACCCCCGTCGGACGCCTGTCGAGCCGATGGTCAGGCGGCTGGCCGGAACGATGGCGGTCGTCCGCCGCGCGACGCGTCAGCGCGGGCCGGCCAGTCGAAGGATCGCTTCGACGTCGACCACGTCCCGCCCGTCGCGCGCGTTGAAGGGGGCGGATTTATCCCGCCACGCGCCGTCACCGCGCCGGAAAACTTCCGGCGCCGACGAAGGCCACGGCGACCGCTGACGGCCTGTCCGTGAGCGGCTGCCATCGCGGTGCGTCAAGTCTGCGGAACAGATTCCACATGTACCGCCATCCCACCCTCGGCTCGGCTCCATTGCACGACCCATTCGGGCAGCTCGGGCGCTGGCTGCGTCACGCCGATCCACGCCAGCAGTTCGTCGGTCGGCACGGTACCCCCGCCGCGCTTCAGGAACCGGGTTCGCACGACGCCGACCGCGACCTGCGTCCCGCCGCGGCTGAACCCCTGCTCCAGGAACACATGCTTTTCGTCCCAACCGATCACACGCGTCGTGACGTCGTAGCGCTCCCACAGATGCAGCGATCGATGAAATCGTATCGTCTCGAGCGTGACGACGGGATACCACGTTTGCGCATTGACGCGTTGCCAGACGCGCGAACGCAGCAGCAGATCGACCCGCCCCAGGTCGAGAATGCCAAAGTAGCGGCCATTGGTCATGTGGCGCAGCACATCAAGGTCGTTTGGCCACACGCGAAACGGCGTGACACACGTGTCGAGAATGTGCAGTCGCTGACGACGCAGGCTCAGCAGAAACGTCAGACACAAACGCAGCAGTAGATTCATGAATCGCGGGCTTTGACGGTGCCGGCGCGGAGCGCGCGCGTCACGGCATCCATACCGGACGGGAGGCAGGCGACGGCTTGCCGGCCACGCTTTTCGAGTGCAGCGACCACTTCTGCTGCGCGTTCCGCGGACATTTCACAGGCAATGGCGGTGACGACACAAAACGAAACAGATAAGTGATTCGCAGTGCGTTTGTTAGGGACGTTGCTAATCACGCTCGCAAACCCGAGCAAGCGCGCGATCCATAGCGAGTGCATAGAGCGAATTCAGAGCGTGCGTCGCGACGTACTCGCGAGTTGCGCGAGAAATGCGCTCGCCGCAGTCAGTACGGTCCCGAAATTCACCGGATCGTGCGAGTACATGGATGAACCCGCCTTTGAGACGGTCGAGTTCGGGACGTATTTCTTTCTCGAGATCCGCACGCGCATCATCCGGGGCGTGATCAGAGCGCCGCCATTCAGCCAGCAGCGCATACTGGACAAGCTTGTTGGCTTCAATTTGATCCGTGAAGAAATGGACCGCCAACTTGGCCGGTACGCCGTTGGCTCGCGCTTCCGTTACCGCGGCAGCGATCACCGCAGACTCTCTCGAAAGATCCTCCACGGGCTTTCCGGAGTCCCACTTGCTCAGTGCGACCTGCCTCGCAATTCGCAGCCGTGCCGCCGTCAGATCCAACAGCGCGCTTAACGTCGACGCGTTGCCTGGCGGTACCGCTGCCGACGGCGATGTAGACAACATGACAGTGGCGAGCGAACTTATCAAAAGACATGATCTCCAGGATCTGAACTTCATTCTGCGGGCAATTCCATCTGGTACAGGAGTCGAAACGCTCGACCTTCGATTTATATGCCGCCCTTCGTCAGGGCGTGGCTCCCTTGGCGCCCATTCCTGGGTGGCAGTCGCGGCCACGCCGCTTTTCCCTCCCGGCACGCTATCAGTCATCGTGTCTACGCCATCCTCTCGGTCATTGAAGAATCGCAAAACATTTGACCGGTGCACATCGGTCGAATGACCGACCCGACGTGCAAGGGATTTCCGATTCGTGAGGGCCGCCGTTCGATGCCTCCGCGCAGGCAAAAAGATATAACCGTCTTGCTGTAAGTGGCGTCGAGGCAGATTCCTGAATGGTCTGGCGTGCGGCATCGCCCTCGATGCTTACGCCGATTGGATGATTCACTACACCGCGGCACATCGCCTTGCCAAGGGGCTTCCGATTTAGCGCGGATGCAAGCGGTTTCTCGTCAGCACATCAACGATCTATATTTTCTATTTAAACAACCATGCCTATATATAAAATATATAAAAAAGAGACGGTACTCAATCCTTCGCTCGTTCGTCTTTAGTGTCATACGAATCCTTTGTTCCGTATGCGGGTCGGGGAAGCGCTGGCCGTCACCAGCCGTGAAACTTCCCCTCACATCAGCGAAGAGCAACCGACGATCTGCGATAGAGAAATAATTTAGAGACCTCGAGATCGATTTGTTTTGCAAGCGCACCTGTGACCGAAGACGCCTCAACTCGCTCAGGCCTGCACGCGACACGCCGTCAATTTCAAATGCGTTCGAGGCGTCATGCCCCATCCCGCATTCGACCCAAACCGGATACTGCACTCGACCATGCTGGAGACCCTGGCAATCAACAACTACCGCTCGATCAAGGAACTCGTCATCCCGTTGTCGAGGCTCAACTTGATCACTGGAGCGAATGGCAGCGGCAAATCGAATCTTTATCGTGCATTGCGGTTGCTCGCCAGCACAGCGCAGGATGGAATCGTGGCGCCGTTGGCCTCCGAGGGCGGCTTGCAGTCGGTCGTATGGGCAGGGCCGGAGGACCGCTCGGGGGCCATGCGACGTGGTGAGATCCCGCTGCAAAGACCGGCCAAAGGAACGCCCGCGCCGCGCCTGAAGCTGGGCTTCGGCGGCAAGACATTCGGCTACGCGGTGTCCATGGGTCTTGCCCAGGAATCATCCGAATCGCCTTCGGCGTTCAAGCTGGACCCCGAATTCAAGCGCGAAGCGATTTGGAGTGGTGCATTCCTTCGGTCTTCGAACATGCTGATTGATCGGGACGGTAATGTCGTGCGCCGCCGGTCGGACGACGGTTGGGATACCGTAACACACAGCTTGCCCCGTTACGAGAGCCTCTTCTCGCAAATCGGCAACGATCGGAGCAGTCCGGAGGTATTCGAAGTCAGGGAAGTGATGCGCCGCTGGCGCTTCTACGATCATTTTCGAATTGATGTCGATGCGCCGGCACGGCGGTCGCATGTGGAAACCCGTACTCCCGTTCTCCATCATGACGGGCGCGATCTCGCTGCGGCGTGGCAGACGATTCTCGAAGTCGGTGATCATCAGGCGCTCGACGATGCAGTGTCCGATGCCTTTCCCGGTGCGCATGTCGAAATTGAAACGGAGCGGGACGGATTGTTTTCGCTCGTGTTTCGACAGGACGGCCTGTTCCGCCCGCTCAAGGCTGCCGAGCTTTCCGATGGCACGCTGCGATATCTGCTGTTGTGTGCAGCCTTGCTGACTGCGCGGCCGCCCGAGTTGATGGTCCTCAATGAACCCGAGGCGAGCCTTCATCCCGATCTCATTCCCGCGCTGGGCCGACTCATTCGGCAGGCGGCGACGTATTCTCAAATCTGGGTCGTTTCCCATTCGACACGGCTGACGTCAGCGCTTGAAGAGGACACGGAGTTCAGCCAGGTCACCCTGGAAAAGGCATTCTCTGAGACGACGGTTCTCGGGCAGCACAAGCTCGACCGACCCGTATGGCGATGGCCGGATTCGGGCAAGTAACAGACACCCGTCGATGCGCTCGTCGGTCGGATCTGTTGCACCGATTCGGATGTTGGCCAAACTGAACCGCGCCGGTGATCTGCTTTAGAAAACATCACGGGAAGTCCATCGTTTCATGAAACCGGCGCGACTTTCAAGGCGGGCGTGCTGAGCGAAAACCTCCTGTCTGAACCGCCCCGGATTTTGTGGAGGCTCCAACTCTTGAGAGAATGGAGCCATGAACAAGAAGCCAAGTAAGTTTTCCCCGGAAGTCCGAGAGCGCGCGTTGCGCCTGGAACGCGAGCAGCGTAGCGAACATCCGTCGATGTGGGCGGCGATCGGATCGATTGCGCCGATGATCGGCTGCACACCGCAGACGCTGCACGAGTGGGTCAAGCGTGACCAGGTCGACCACGGTGAGCGCGATGGCGTGACCACAGACGAGCTCGAGCGCCTCAAGGCCTTGGAGCGCGAAGTCAAGGAGTTGCGTCGTGCCAACGAGATTCCCAAGGTCGCGAGCGCGTTTTTCGCCCAGGCGGAGCTCGACCGCCGTTTCAAGTCCTGAAGGCATTCATCGATCAGCATCGCGACCCCTTCGGGGTCGAGCCGATCTGCAAGGTCTTGCGGATTGCCCCGTCGGGTTACCGACGCCATGCCGCGCAGCTTCGTGATCCGTCGCGGCGCTCTGTTCGCGCAATCCGCAATGAACGTCTGCGGCCGGATATCAAGCGTGTGTGGCAGGCCAACATGCAGGTCTACGGTGCGGATAAAGTCTGGAAGCAGATGAACCGGGAGCGTATCGCGGTGGCGCGCTGCACGGTCGAACGGTTGATGAAGCAACTGGGTTTGCGCGGCGTGATGCGAGGCAAGCGTGTTCGCACGACTGTTCCTGATGCCATAGCCCTGCGCCCGCTGGATCGGGTCAATCGCCAGTTCAAGGCGGCACGGCCGAACCCGCTCTGTGTTTCGGCTTTCACCTACGTTTCGACGTGGCAGGGCTGGCTGTATATGGCTTTCGTGATCGATGTGTTCGCTCGCCGTATCGTCGGCTGGCGCATCAGAAGTTCGATGACCACGGACTTCGTCCTGGATGCACTTGAACAGGCGCTTTACGCGCGGCGCCCGGGCGACGACGGAACCTTGATACGCCATTCGGATAGAGGGTCCCAATACGTCAGCACTCGCTACAGCGAACGGCTGGCCGAAGCGGGCATCGAACCGTCGGTCGGCAGCCGGGGCGACAGCTATGACAACGCCCTGGCTGAAACGATCAACGGCCTGTACAAGGCTGAACTGATTCATCGCCGCACCTGGAAAACGCGAGAATCCGTTGAACTGGCAACGCTGCAGTGGGTGGCGTGGTTCAATCGTCATCGGTTGATGGAACCCCTCGGCTATATCCCGCCCGTCGAAGCTGAGGCAAACGACTATCGGCAACTTGAAACAGCTACCACTGAACCCGCATCAACTTAAACCAACCAGCCTCCATGATTCCCGGGGCGGTTCAGATGAGTTCAAGATCGAAGCAGTCCAGCAAGTCACCGAGCGTGGTCATTCGGTTGCAGATGTGGCCCAGCGTTTGGGCATTACGACGCACAGCCTATATGCCTGGCGAGCGAAGTTCGATAAGCCAGATGTCGTGCGGCAGGTGGAACTAGACCAGAGTGCCGAGGCGCGGCGATTGAAGGACGTTGTGTATAACGACATGCCTATAATAACCCTTTTGGCTTGAGGGTTGGGTGATCGATATAAATTTGCGCCATTATGTCGTACAAGCCACTCATGACATTACCAATCATCAGCTTGTATTTCTTAGCATCATCATCCGAGCAGTTATCAACAACAAGAAATACTGATTCATTCAACGATGCCCCCATCGAAAGCATCAACTCGTTTATCTTTCTGGCAGTTTCAAGATCGGCAATCATTGTTCACCCCTAGCAATCAACCCCATACAAAAATCCTTTCTCATCCATACAGCTTGTCATGCAATTCCAAAACGCAAATCCATAATCCGGAGTCGGCAAAGCTGTTTCGCTGCATTGAGCTATGCAGCTTTGCTTGACCTGCTGGCAATCAATCTGGAATGAATTAAATCTCTTGGAATTGATTTTGGCGCGCCCCCTTCCAAGATTAACCGAGTAGATTATATTTTCATCAGATTCAGTAATATAGACAATCCCAGATGAATTAATCGCAATACCCATGGGATGATTGAACGAAGCATTCGCTCCGAGACCATCTGTCGAGCCTGACTGCCCAGACTCGGTAAGCGTCGTCACAAGACCTGCTGCCGTAATCCTGCGGATCAGGTTGCTTTCCGTGTCCGCTACATACAGTATATCGGCTGCGTCGGCGGCGATACCCATGGGATGATTGAACGACGCATTCCGCCCGAGGCCATCGGCTGAGCCTGTGTGCCCAGATCCGACAAGCGTCGTCACAAGACCTGCTGCCGTAATCTTGCGGATCAGGCTGTTTTCCGTGTCCGCCACGTAAATTGAACCCGCTCCGTCGACGACGATACCCATGGGATGGTTGAATAACGCATTCCCACTGAGACCATCGGTCGAACCTCTTTGCCCGGATCCGGCAAGAGTCGTCACAAGACCTGTTGCAGTAATCTTGCGGATCAAGTTGTTTTCCGTGTCCGCTACGTAGAGTGAACCGGCTCCATCGACAGCGATTCCCGTCGGATGATTGAACGACGCATTCCCTCCAAGACCATCGGTCGAACCTGATTGCCCAGATCCTGCAAGCGTTGTCACGAGACCTGCTGGAGAAATCTTCCGAATCTTATTGCTGGCTGTGTCCGCAACGTACAGAGCACCTCCTGCATCGACGGCGACACCGGATGGATGGTCAAAGGTCGCCCCCATACCCGCACCATCGGTCGAACCGGGTTGCCCTGATCCGGCGACCGTCGTTACAACGCCACTCGCCGCAACCTTCCGGATTTTATTGTTGCCGGCATCGGCGACGTAGAGACTTCCCATTGTATCGACGGCCAAATTGACCGGGCTATTAAATGACGCCGCGACTCCAGAACTGTCAACCGAACCATATTGTTTAGATCCCGCAAATACAGTAGCTGCCTTATTTGAAGTCGACAATGTGGAATTTTCAGCTGCCGGACCATCTCCATTGCAACCGACCAAAAACAAAGAACATAAAATAGCAAAAAGCCAATGATTTATATTTGCCATCGCGAGATCCCCAATATAAATTTATTTCTTATTGAAAATGTCTTCTGCATGGTCAACTTCCAAAAGACGGCCGTGCAGTGTCACGCCCGGCTACAGGCCGACTCCAGTCGATTCGCGACGGCCTCGATCGCGCTCACGGGAGCGCGAGCCAGTTGGTCATCATGGCTCGTCACCAGCTCGGCGAATAACCGATAGCTGTCCTCATCGAACTGGATCTCACCATCCCGCCCAGCCTGAAGCGCATTCCATGCAGCGGCCTCGTACTCATGGAACCCCCGCGTTTCCGCTGCGCCATACCCCAACGATCGCAGCATCTCGGCAGCCAGTGCCACCCTTGTCAGCAATTGCAGCGACGTCAACGTCCCGACGCCCGCCTTCAGTGCTTCGAGTTGCAGATGATATTCGAGCGCCAGACTATCCCTGACATGCCGGGGAAGCGGCATGCAATCGATCTTTCGAGCGCGTTTCCTCAGACTGGATTGGCGAGCTCGGCTATGGAAATCACGCATCGATCACCGTCCAGGAAATTGCCGGACGAAGGCTCCCCCTTCCACGCAGCTCGGAAAGGCCATTCGGCAATCGTCCATGCAACGCCCTGCGAGCCGCCGCGATCTCGACGAAACCGCTCATCGTCCGGCCACGGTCATTTCTTCGATCAACACCGAGCCTGACTTCAACGCGCCAGCCGTGAACGTATCGCTTCCCACCGCAACGATGTTCCTGAACATCTGCTGCAGCGTGCTGGCGACCGTAATGCCTTCCACCGGGTACTGGATCTTGCCGTTCTCGACCCAGAACCCGGCAGCGCCTCGCGAATAGTCTCCGGTCACCAAATTGATGCCTTGTCCGATCATCGACGTGAGCAGCAGCCCCGTCCCGAGTCGCTCGAGCATGCCGTCGAGATCGTCGCCCGGCAGGGTTGCCGTGCTGCGCAACGACAGACCGTGCGGGCCGTGCGCGTTGCCGGTCGTTTGCATGCCGAGCTTTCTTGCCGCGTAAGACGACAAGAAGTAGCCTTCGATCACACCGTCGTGCACGACGCGACGCTTCCGCGTTCTCACGCCCTCGCCATCGAACGGCGCACTGCCCATCGCGGCGGGTACATGCGGATCCTCGTCGATACGGATGTGCGGCGCGAAGATCTCCTTCCCGAGACTGTCGACCAGGAAAGACGCTTTCGCGAACAGCGCGCTGCCGCTGGCCGCCTGGACGAAATTCATCAGCAATCCCGCCGCCAACCGCGCCTCCACCAGAACGGGCACCTTTCTGGTCTCGAAGGGGCGCGGCTGCACACGCGCGATGGCGCGCTCGGCTGCGTAACGACCCACGAATTCGGGCGACGCCAGATCCTGGGGCCGCCGCTGCGACGTGTGCCAGGATTCCACCTGCATATGGCTGCCGCTTCCCGCCAGCGGTCTGCAAGAGATCGCGTGATTCGACGACGCGTAGCCGCCCTGAAACCCGTTCGACGCGGCGAGCACGAAGTGTGCGTTCATCGTGTCGACGCTCGCCCCTTCCGAATTCTGGATCTGCGGGCTGACCGAAAACGCCGCATCCTCGGCGCGGCGCGCGATTTCCAGCGCTCCGTCGATCGACAGCGGCCACGGGTGGTAGAGGTCGAGATCGCGCGGCGCATGTTCGAGCTGGTCGTCGTCGGCAAGCCCGGTTGCCGCATCCTCGGCCGTGGCGCAGGCAATATGGTAGGCGGCAGCGACCGCATCTTTCAGGGCAGCCGGGGATAAATCGGACGTGGTCGCCGTACCCTGCCTGTTGCCGACATAGACGATGACGCTGGCGCCCTTGCTATGCTTGTGTTCGATGGTATTGGTCGCGCCACGCCGGACCGATACGGAAAAGCCGCTGCCTTCCGTGATCCTCGTCATCGCACTGGTCGCACCGATGGCCTTCGCGTGCGCCAGGATGTCAGCCGCATATTGGTTGAATTCGTCTTGCGTATGCAGAAATTCATTCGATTGCATGTTCAGGTTGGCTTCCATGTTCCACTGTCTCGTATTGATTGCGACGCGTCGTCACACGTCACCGTCGGTGACGTGACGCTCCCTCTTGTGTTGAACCGGCTGGCTTCGTCAGACAGGCTGCGTGCGCGCGTCCAGCCACGCCTTCGCGTCGCCGCTCACGTGTCCGCCGACGCACTCGCGCACCGTCGCGTGATACGCGTTCAGCCACGCGCGCTCGTCGTCATGCAGCAGGTCGATCAGCACGCAGCGCGTGTCGATCGGGCACAGCGTCAGCGTCTCGAATGCGAGGAATTCGCCGAATTCCGTCTGCTCGCTCTCGCGGTTCACGACCAGGTTCTCGATCCGGATGCCCCATTTGCCGGGCCGGTACACGCCCGGCTCGATCGACGTGATCATCCCTTCCTCCATCGCCGTATGCGGCTCGGCCGCCGCGGAGTGCGAGATGACCTGCGGCCCCTCATGCACGTTCAGGAAATAGCCGACGCCGTGACCCGTACCATGACCGTAGTCGAGCCCGGCCGCCCACATCGGCGCTCGCGCGATCGCGTCGAGCATCGGCGAGCGGATCCCGCGCGGAAAACGGGCACGCGACAGCGCAATCATCGACTTCAGCACGATCGTGAAATCGCGGCGCTGCAGGTAGCTGATCGTGCCGACGGGCACGACGCGCGTGATATCGGTCGTGCCGGTCGTGTACTGGCCGCCCGAATCGACGAGCAGCAAGCCGTCGCCGGCGATCGTCGCGTGCGACTCGGGCGTCGCGCGGTAGTGCGGCATCGCGCCGTTCGCATTGAAGCCGGCGATCGTCGCGAAACTCGGCGATACGTAGCCGGGGCGCCGTGCACGTGCGGCCGTGAGCTGCTCGTCGATCGTCAGCTCGGTGATCGTCTCGCGGTTCACCGCCTGCTCGAACCATGCGAAGAATTCGGCGAGCGCGGCGCCGTCGTGTTCCATCGTCACGCGCACGTGCTCGATCTCGGCGGCCGTCTTGCGCGACTTCGCCAAGGTCGACGGGTTCACGGCCTCGATCAGCTTCACGCCGGCCGGCACCGCCCCGAGCGCGCCGACCGTCATGCGGCGCGGATCGATCAGCAGCGTCGCGCCGTCGGGCAGCGCCGCGAGCGCGGTGCGCGCGGCATCGTACGCGCGAACCTCGACGCCGTCCTGCGCGAGCGCCGCGACCAGTGCCGGCGAGATCTTGCCGTCGGCGACGAACAACGTCGCGCGATCGCTGCCGATCATCGCGTGCGCGACGAACACGGGGTTGAAGTCGACGTCGGTGCCGCGCAGGTTGAACAGCCACGCAAGATCGTCGAGCGTCGATACGAAATGCCATTGCGCGCCCTGCATGTGCATCGCGCGACGCACCTCGGCGAGCTTGCTCGCGCGGCTCGTGTCGGCCTGCGGCGCGACGTGCTCGAATACCGCGTCGTCGGGCAGCCCGGGACGATCGGGCCAGATCGCGTCGAGCAGGTCGAGATCGGTGCGCAGCGCGATGCCGCGCGCGTTCAACGCCCCCGCCAGCGCGCGGGCCGCCGCGACCCCGAGCACGGCGCCGTCGACGCCGACCGTCGCACCGGCCGCCACGTTCTGCGCGAGCCACTCGACATGCGGCGCGCTTTGCTGACCGCCCGTCATCTTCATCAGCTGTACACCGGTGCCGGCCAGTTCGGCCTCGGCCTGCACCCAGTAGCGGCTGTCGACCCACAGGCCCGCGAAATCCGCGGTGACGACCAGCGTGCCGACCGAGCCCGTGAAGCCGGACAGCCAGCGGCGCGCCTGCCAGCGTTCGGGCAGGTACTCGGACAGGTGAGGGTCGGCGGACGGCACGAGATACGCGGCGGTATTCTCGCGGGCCATCGCGTCGCGCAGTTGCGCAATACGGGCCGCCGCCGGCGTCATGTCAGGTAGAGGTAGATTCATGAACGTTCGTTTGTGTTTGGAATGGCGCCCGCGACGGGTTGCCGAATCGCCCGTCACGCGGCGTCTTCATTCTTCACGCGATCGGTTTCTCGTAGCATCTGCTCCGCCGTCAGCAATTGCCACGCGCCCTCCGCCTGAAGCCGGAGTACGTTCTGGTGGTACGCCAGCAGCGAATCGCGGTGGCCGACGCTGACGTACGTTGCACCGGCCAGCGCGAGTGCCCGATACAGCGATTGCTCGGTGGCCAGGTCCACAGCGCTCGTTGCCTCGTCGAGAAACACGTAACGGGCGCGCGCAGCCAGTGCGCGTGCGAAGCCGATCCGCTGCTGCTCTCCCAACGACAGCACTCTCGACCAATCGATCACCGTATTGAATCCCCCATGCCTGCGCGCGAGGTCCGGCAGATTGACCTGCTCCAGCAAGGCCTGGAGCTGTTGATCGGTATGCGTGCTTTCCGTCTCCGGGTACAGGATCTGCTCGCGCAGGCTTCCCAGCAGCATGTACGGACGCTGCGGCAGGAACAACACATCCCGCGGCGGCGGCATCGTGATCGTTCCGCTGCCCGTTCGCCACAGTCCCGCCACGGCACGCAGCAACGAACTCTTGCCGACGCCGGTTTGCCCCATGATCAGCAAGTGCTCGCCCCAGCCGATTGCCAGGCTCAATCCTCGCAACAGCGTGCGCTCGCGGCCAGGCGTCTGGAGCGTAAGACGCGTCAGTTGAATCGCGTTGCCTTCCTGATACGCGATGGTTTCCGCACGATCGGCATGGGCTGCGTTCACCGCATCGGCCTTTTCGACGATCTGGGCAAGCCGCACCACATGGGGCGCGGCGGACGCGAATATCGGCATGAACGTCGTCACGCGCTGGATGCCCTGAAGCAGCAGCGTTGCCGACGCCGTTCCTTGCGTCACCACGCCGAAACTGATCTTGCCGCTGAAGTAGAGCGGCACGAGGATGACGACCGGCAACAGCGTCCAGACGACACCGACCAGCGACTCGGTCGACCGCATGATGAAGGCGTAGCGCGCGGTGCCCATCGCGATGTCCACGACCTTGTCCAGCCGTCGCGCCACGCTGCGCGCCTCGGCGGATTCGCCGCGGTAAAGCGCGACCGTCTCGCCATTGCTCCGGACATGCAGGATGCCGAAGCGAAGCTCGGCCTCTGAAACGGTCAGGTCGAAATTCAGGCGAATGAGCGGCCGGTACAGCAGCCACGTCACCACGGCGGAAATGATGCCGTAAGCAATGACGCCGTAGAACAAGAGCGGGGAAATCTGACGAAGCAGCAAGCCCTGGATGCCCAACGTGCCGGCCGAATAGATGGCGATGCGCGGCAACATCGCCGCCATGTTGCAGAACGGCCCCGCTTCCTGCTGAATGCGCTGATCGACGTTGTCGACGTCGCCATCCTGTTCGATCCGGTAGTACGTCCGGCCCCCCAGATACCGGGACATCAGGTCATTCGTCATCCATGCGCGCCAATGGATCGCGAGCCGGGTATAGACGAAATCGAAGAACTGACTGAGGATGCCGTTGTTGATGACCAGGCCGATCGATGTCACGAGCAAGAACAGGCGCCAGTAAGACAGCTCGTGGCGCCCCACCAGGGCATCACTCATCTGCCGGGTCAGGATCGAGACCTTGCCGCCAAGCAGGATCTCGAACAGCGAGAACGCGATGAAGATGCCGAGCGCCAGCCACGAGCGCGATGCGCCGGCTCTCGTCCAGTAGGGGCGGGATATGTCGATGAAACGTCGAAAGAAGCGGCCGTTGAGACTGTAGTCCTTCGGGTCCGCTTGCGTGGTGGCAGTGAACATGTCTTTATTCGTACATTGATCGGGCGCGAAAGTCGTCGAAGCGAGCCGTATCGATCCTGGCTTAATGCGTTCCGCCGACCGTCACCTCGTCCAGCCGCAGTGTGGGCTGGCCGACGCCGACCGGCACGCCCTGGCCTTCCTTGCTGCACGTGCCGACACCCTTGTCGAGCGACAAGTCATTGCCGATCATGCTCACGTACTTCAGCGATTCCGGGCCGCTGCCGAGCAGCGTCGCGCCCTTCACCGGGTAGGTGATCTTGCCGTTTTCGATCATGTACGCCTCGGACGCCGAGAACACGAACTTGCCGTTCGTGATGTCGACCTGGCCGCCGGAGAAATTGACCGCATACAAGCCGTTTTTCACCGACGCGATGATTTCCTGCGGATCCTTGTCGCCGTTCAGCATGTACGTGTTGGTCATGCGCGGCATCGGCAGCGCCGCGTACGACTCGCGCCGCGCGTTGCCGGTAACCGGCATCTTCATCAGGCGCGCGTTCAGCGTGTCCTGGATGTAGCCCGTCAGGATGCCGTCCTCGATCAGCGTCGTGCGCTGCGTCGGGTTGCCTTCGTCGTCGACGTTCAGCGAGCCGCGGCGGTTCGGCACCGTACCGTCATCGACCACCGTCACGCCCTTCGCTGCAACCCGCTCGCCGATGCGGCCGGCGAACGCCGACGAGCCCTTGCGGTTGAAGTCGCCCTCGAGGCCGTGGCCGATCGCTTCGTGCAACAGAATCCCGGGCCAGCCGGCCCCGAGCACGACGGTCATCGTGCCGGCGGGCGCCGGGCGCGCGTCGAGGTTCACGAGCGCCGCGTGCACCGCGTCATCGACGTAGCGCGACAGCACGTCGTCGGTGAAGTAACCGTAGTCGAAGCGGCCGCCGCCGCCGCCGGAGCCGCTCTCGCGGCGGCCGTTCTGCTCGGCGATCACGGTGACCGACACGCGCACGAGCGGGCGGATGTCGGCCGCGAGCGCGCCGTCGCTGCGCGCGACCAGCACGACGTCATATTCGCCGGTGAGGCCCGCCATCACCTGCGTGATGCGCGGGTCGCGCCCGCGCGCCATCTGCTCGATGCGCTCGAGCAGTTTGACCTTGGCCGTCGCGTCGAGCGACGCGAGCGGATCGGACGGCAGGTACAGGTCGTGGCCCGTCACGCTCTTCAGCGAAGCGTCCGCCGTGACTTTCTGCATGCCGCCGCCGGCCGCCGCGATCGCCTTGGTGGCCGCGGCGGCTTGCGCGATCGCCGCAGGCGAGAGGTCATCGGAAAACGCGAACGCGGTGCGGTCATCCGCGACCGCGCGCACGCCCACGCCCTGGTCGATGCTGAAGCTGCCCGATTTCACGATGCCTTCCTCGAGGCGCCATGCTTCGCTGCGGCGTGCCTGGAAGTACAGGTCCGCGTAGTCGACGCGATGCGTGAAGATGTCGGCGATCGTGCGCGTGAGCAGGCTCTCGTCGACGCCGTAGGGCGTGAGCAGAATGTCCTTTGCGACGATCAGATTGCGCAAGGAGGGATCAACGGAGATCATGAATAATCGAAGGAAGGAAAGAGGTTCAAACGGAACGGGGCGCGTTCGCGCTCAGCCACGTCAACAGGGATTCCGCGACATCGGCACAGACGATTGCGGCTTGCCGCGCGCTATCCATGCTGACGACGTCGTATCGCTTCCAGAGGTCCGGGTCCTGCTCCCTGCACTGTTGAATGAATGCCCCGCGGCGCTCGATGAAGGCCGACACCCATGCCGCCCGCGCTGCGGCGTCGTCGCGCGGCGCACTTCCGATCTCGCTGTGCACCTGTTCGGTAGCGCGTTCGATCATCGCGGTGATTTTCTGCTCTTCGTCGTCACGCCAATCGGCCTTGCGGCGAAGCTCCCGATTCACGTACTTCAGGATCATGTGGAGTTTCCCATTGCCCGACCAGTCCGACATGGGACCGGCCAAGCCCTCGAGCATCTGGCTTGCCTCGAGGTCGGCCGACCCGTCACCCACGCCCAGCATCACGGCCGCGCGCTGCAACGCCTCCCATTCCTTTGCCGCGATCTTCTCGCCGGCGAGCTCGCGCGCGTGCGCTGCCTTGATGCGCAACACGATGCCGCGCTCGGTTTCACCCGTGAAGTACTGCGTGATCTCCCAGCGCGAGTGGTAAACGAGTTCATGGAGAACGTCGGTCGCGGCGCGCGCGAGATTCGCGCCCACCGGAATTGCGTGGAAGATCTTCAGCGCCGTCGCATCGGCTTCTTCCGCACCCTCCTTGACTCGGCTCAGGAACATCCAGATCGAATCGACGAGGTCCCCGAACTGCCGTGGTACCCCGACAACCTCCTCGAACTGACCCCGGGCGCCTGCCAGCCGCGTCGAGGGTTCCTGGGCGCGCTCACTGCCGCGCTGCGCATCCGAAAGCTCGTGATAGCGGCTGATGCATCTATCCTTGTGCGCTTCATCGCCGCCGAAGCTGCACCATTCCACGGCCGGTGCATCGACCGCGGCGGCCTCCGGCTCGTTGTTTCCGGCTTCGCTCGCGGCCGATTCCGGCGTCTCCAGCCCGCATTGCGCGAACCATTTCTCCATCGTCATGCGCATCCGTATGGTCGACGGTCCGGTCAGCCTGTCGTGCTCCTTGCCGTTCGCATAAAAGATCAGCGTCGGAATCGCCCTCACACCGAACTTCTTTCCGCCGTCCGGCTCGGAGTCGATGTTCAGCTTCAGGATCTTCAGTCGCCCCGCATAGTCCTTCGCAAGCCGATCCAGATGAGGTGCGAGCGCGCGGCAAGGTCCGCACCACGGTGCCCAGAAATCCACGAGTACGGCTGTTTCGCCCGACACGTCGTCGAGCAGCGTCGCGGCGGTCGTATCAAGAATTGACATCGTTCATATTCCTAAATTTATTTTGATTTCGGCTGCGTGACGAAATCGATTTTCACGAGGCCTGCGCGCTGGGCCGCCGAAAGCAGGTTGGCCACCGATTCATAACGCGCGGCCCGGTCGGCATACAGCTCGATCTCCGGCTGCGGTTGCTGGGCCGCCGCCTGATTCAGCCTGGCATCCAGTGCATCGGCTTCAACGGGCTTCTCGTCCCACATCACCGTGCCGCTCGCGTCGACCGATAAACTCACGTGCGCGGGCCGCGTATCGTTCGGACTGCTGTTCGCACTCGGCAAGTCGAGCTTGACCGCGTGATTGATCACCGGCAACGTCACCATGAACACAATCAGCAATACGAGCATCACGTCGATGAGCGGCGTCATGTTGATGTCGCTCATGACGTCGTCGTGGCTGTCGTCAAAGAACGCCATGTCAGCTCTCCTCGACCGTCGCGACGCGTTTCTGCTCGATCTTCACGCGCACGGAAGCCGTGCGATGGCGGTCCGAGTTCATCAGATACGCGTGCAACTCGTGGCGGAAGCGCGCGAGCTTGTGGACGATCATGCGATTGCCGCGGGACACCGCGTTGTAGCCGAGCACGGCCGGGATCGCGACAAACAGGCCGAACGCGGTCATGACCAGCGATTCGCCGACGGGCCCGGCCACTTGCGCGAGACTGCTCTGCCCCGCCTCGCTGATGCCGAGCAGCGCGTGATAGATCCCCCACACGGTGCCGAACAGGCCGACAAACGGCGCCGTGCTGCCGACCGATGCAAGCGCCCCAAGGCCGCTCGCCATTCGGGCAACCTGCTCTTCGAGCGCCACGCTCAGGCAGCGCTGCAGCCAGTCGTCCGGCGAGAGCACTTCCTTCAGGTGCGTATCGTTATGTCGCTCCGATGCTTCACGCGCGGCCTCCGCGAGATTCTGGTACGGGTTGCTGTGGTCGAAGCGACCCAGTGCCGCACACCCTTCCTCGATCGAACCCGCCTGCCAGAATTTTCGCTCGGCGGCTTTACTCTGCCTTCTCATGCGGATCAGTTGCGCGCCCTTGTAGAGCATGACCGCCCACGACGTCAGCGACATGACGACCAGGACCAGCGCGATGGCGTGACTGATCGTGTCGCCACGATTTACGATGTCTGCGATTCCGTAGTTCATTGCTGTACTCCTCGACGAGCTGCTTGCAGCTCAGTTGTCCAATCTGAATTCAAGTGGTTGAAGCGCACGAACGACGATCGGCGTCCCGTTCTCCAGGTACGGCTTGCAATGCCCGGCGAGCATCGCGGCACGCGCGGCCGCATCGAGTTCTTCGAAACCGCTCGATCCGGTGGTCGTCGCCTCCGTGATGCGGCCGTCGATGCCGATCGTCACGCGAAGCACCACCTTGCCTTCGTGACCCAGCCGGCGTGCAAGCGCGGGATACGGCGGACGCTCGATGTCGCATGAAACGTGCGCCACGCTCTTGGCGTCCTGCCCGCCGGCGAGCGCCATCATCTGCGCGGCTGCCGGCTGCGCCGACGGGGCGCTCGTCGCGCTTGTCTCGACGGGTTGGACGGCGGGCGGCGTAGGCACCGGCGGGTCCGGTTCATGCACTTGCGGGGTCGCCGCCTGGGCCGCACGGGGTGCGTCGTGATGCGTGGCGAGCACGGGCGCGCGGTGCGGCACGGGCGGCTTGCGCGTCACCGGCTTGACGGGTGGCCGCGGCGGAACGGGCGTCGGGGTCGGTTGCGGTGCGTTCACCAGCGTCACGCTGATCGACGATCCGGCCGACGCGAGCTTCCCGGCATGCAGGTCGAGATGGACGTCGGCCTTCCAGAACGCGACCAGCAGCAACGCATGCAGCGCCACTGCCACGCCGATTGCGACAGGCCGTCCATAACCGATACGAACCTTCCGGCCCGCTGCTGCAGGGCCGGATGCTTCCCTTGACGGCAATACGATCGAACTATCCACGACATGCCTCAGAAGTTGTAGCGTCCGGTCAGATAAATCAGTCGGCCTGGCTGCAGGCCGACGATCGCTGAAGTCATCTGGTTCTGATAGAGGGTGCGGTTGAACAGGTTCTTGACGCCCAGGGTCGCCGTCCATTGCTTCGCGTGGTAATACACGCTCGCATCGGTCTGCGCTTGCCCCGGAGCCTTGAATACCCCGAGGCGCGAGTTCGACACTTGATAGCCGCTGCGCGCCTCGACGCCCGCGCCCACCCCCCATCCATGCATACGCTCGCCCTGGAGGTCGTAAGTCATCCAGATCGTGCCGCTATGACGCGGCACTTCGCTCACACCGTCCGTGATTTGCTGCTGATTGCTGAAGGTGTAGTTCGCGAAAACGTTCAATCCTGGGAACAGACGGCCGGTGAGGCTGAGCTCTGCCCCGCGTACCACCATCCCCCCGCCTAGCGTGGCGAAGTTCGTGCCGGGAATGCCAACCAGGACGTTGCTTTGCGCCGTTCTGAATACGTCGGCCGTTGCGCTCAGGCGATCGTCGAAGAAGTTGAACTTGAAGCCTGCCTCGACCGATCGCCCGATTTGTGGAGGCGGCACACTGCCATCCAGCAGGAGCGTTCCATATTGCGGATAGAAACTGCGCAACGCGTTTGCATAAACGGCGACGTTATCCGTGAGCTGGTAAAGGATGCCGAGGTTCGGCGACCATTGCGATTGAGAGGCCGTATTGGTGCCCCATACCGTCCCGCGGGCGATGCTCGCGAGGATATGCAACCTGTCCCAGGTAATCTGATCCTGGAAGTAGACCGTGCTGGAGTACGATTTGACGGGGCTGCCGTAATATTTCGGCGTCCCGGGAATGGGCGGTGCCGAAGCCAGCGGGAATGGGGCAACGAGAAACTTCATGGGCAAACTGGTGAAATCTGTCCAATAGTCGCTGTTGCTCACGCCCACGAGAACGGTTTGCTTGACCGGGCCCAAAGAAAACTTCGCCTGTAGATGATTGTCCAGGTCGAAGCCGTAGGAACGCGAGTGGTCATTGAAGCCCAAAAAAACGGTCTTCCCGGATCCGATGCCGATCGGATCATAGAAATCACGCTGGGCAAAAGTCGATGCCTGATATTGCGCCTTGCTTTCAAACTTGAAGATCGATCCGAGTTGCTGTGTGAAATCGACCGACAGCGTGTCCATCTGGCTCAGTGAATTCTGGGATGGCGTGCTGCGCGAATGAACCGGCAGCGGGTCGTCGCCGACCCGAGGCTGTGTCAGCTGTATCGGCGGTCGGTTGACGACCTGATGCTGGTAGCCGAGAACGATGTCCGTGTTACCCGATTTCCATTCGATCGACGGCGCGACGTAGAAGTTTCTCTGGCCGTCGTAACCGCCGAAAGA
This sequence comes from Burkholderia sp. AU33803, assembly GCF_002223095.1. Lineage (NCBI taxonomy): Bacteria > Pseudomonadati > Pseudomonadota > Betaproteobacteria > Burkholderiales > Burkholderiaceae > Burkholderia > Burkholderia sp. AU33803. The sequence goes on along the minus strand of NZ_NKFJ01000009.1, from coordinate 52,924 downwards.
CTCACCGGCACGCTCGGCGGACAAGACGAACCGATAGCGGAGCGACTTGTCGCTCGTCAGTGCGCCACCCAGATCGATCGAGCTCATCCAGTCGCCATAGGAGCCCGTTTGCAGTGTCAGCTGCCGAACGGTTTCGGTGGTCGGTCTTTTGATCACGATGTTGACCACGCCACCCGGAACCATGGCCCCCGAAAGAATGGAGTCGGCACCTTTGAGCACTTCGATTCTTTCCACGCCGGCCACCGGAATATCCAGCGAATTGCTGGACCCCGTATCGTTGTGGCCATTGCTCATCGTGGCCGCTGTGAAGCCCCGGACACTGACTTGAGCACCGTTACCCCAGTCCTGCACCGTGACACCGCTCACGTTGGCGAGTGCCTCGGACACCGTTTGAGTCTGCTTGCTATTGAGCAGGTCCTTCGTGACGACCTGAATCGACTGCGCGGTCTGCGAAATCGGCGTATCGGTGCGCGTCGCCGTGCTGGTCGAGTCGGCCACGAATCCCTTATCGAGGCTGGCACTGCCGGTGCTTTCACTGACCGTAATCGTCGGGAGTACTGAATCCTGTCCCGACTTCGACGCGCCCGGCGAAGGCGGTGGGTCGGACCGCTTGATGACGTAAGTCTTTGCGTCCACTTGCTCGACGCGCAGGCCAGTACCGTTCAACAGGCGCGCCAACGCGTCATTCACGGTCAGCATGCCCGACACCGCCGGCGCGGCGCGGCCCGCAACGATGTTATCGGGCGCGAGGATATTGACGCCGGCCTCGCGAGCGAGCTGCGACAACGTCGTGGAAAGCGACTGCGCGGGCAAATTGATCGACGTTTGCGCGTACAACGAAATGCTCGCCATGCCGACGACACTGGCCGCCACATGCCTTGCCAACACCCTAGCCACAGGCTGCTTGAATTGCTTCATTGTCCCCTCTCTGTCAGTGCAAAGATGTGAGTGAGCCTTGACGTTGCTATCGGTCAGGCTTCACCACTAAAGACGATGCGGGGAGCAAAAGAGACCAGCCGCGTGCTATTGAAATTTTTCATCGCGACGATAGCCAAATGCTTTTGAATCGCACTGCCTGCGCGAGCCCGAAAGAACGGCTTGTCGGTTGCGTGTCGCCATCGCGAAATCGCTCGGCGGCAGCAAGGTGTGAGGACTGGGGGGGAGCGCCGCTGGAAGTGATCGTGCGTCGATGACGAGCGCGCGTCCGTGCTCGGGCGCACCGGGCGGTGCGACGACCGCGGACCAGGGCCGCCCGATGGAGAGCTGGCCCCTTGCCAGCGCGAAAGCATTCTTCGGCGTTTTCGTTATGCGAGGACGTGTAACGCCGGCGTCGCCTCGGCAGGCGTGAACATTGACGGCAGCGGCAACACGCGGAAGCGACGCTATCGACGCGATGCGATCACGGCGGTCCCGTCCGGCTGAAACTTCACCGTCACGGGGGCGACCATGGGCAACGATCTCAGCAAAACATCTGGATCCGAAATTGAAAACCCGCCCGTCACGCGAAACCGCGCCGCGACGTTATCCGCCAGCACGATGCGGGCGACCCGGTAGCGCTGCAATTCGCGTACGACGCCGGACAGCGGCGTGCCGTCGAATTGCAGGCGCCGATCTTTCCAGCTCACCATCGCGTCGAATTCCTGACTGTCGGATACTTCGACGATCTGCGTTCCGGTTGCCCTCGCCGCTTCGTTGGCGTCGAGATCGACGACAGGGCCGCCCGCGCGGAGCGACAGCTCGACGCGCCCTTCCAGTACCGCGACATCCACATCGGCGGGACGAACGCGTACGGAAAAGCGCGTGCCGACATCGCGGATATCGGTCGCGCCGGCAATCACATGAAAAGGACGCAGGGAATCATGCTTGACGGCATAGAGCGCCTCGCCTTCGAGCATCGTCACTTCGCGGGACCGGAGCCGATTGACGAACTGTATCGACGTCGCGGTGTTGAGGCGCACATGGCTGCCGTCATCCAGAGCGGCGTCGACCTGCTCACCGACAGCCGACGAAAAACGCTGCTCCGACAGTACTGGATTGACCGCCCATGCGGCCACGGCGAATGCACACGCACTGAAACCGACTGCACTCGCGATTGCGGGCCATCTCGGCGCGCGTCGCGCAACTGCTTCCCGGGAAGGTGAAAGATGACGCCTGTAGCGACCGCGCAGTTCGTGCACGAAAGTGTCAACCTCTCGGTCGACGCTCATATGCTCGGCGATATACGCCAGACGTTTCGGATCGTCTCCAGCCCAGCGCTGGAGCGCAGCACGCGCAAGGGTTCGCTCCTCGCCCCGACCAAAATGGATCGTGACGAGGAGTTCGTCAGCTTCGTCCTTTTGCGACTCGGTCCATGTCATCGTTGAAAATGGCACAATCCGTAGCGAATCGAATGATTCATTCTACAGCAAGGCGATTCGGCATTCTTTCATCGCCTGGACCAGGTACTTGCGCACGACGGTCGTGCTGATTCCCATCTCCTGCGCGGTCTCGTCATACGAAAGACCGTGCAACTTGCACAACACGAATGCCTCCCTGCAACGGGGTGGCAACGCATCCAGCGCCTTGCCGAGAATCTCCATCCGCTGACGCGCGGCATAGCGTCGCTCCGGCGTCAGTTCGGACACGGGCAACTGGTCGACGAGTCCGTCGACGTCGTCGAGCGACTGGTGCGGGACACGCTTCCTGCGTCGAGCGGAATCGATCTGCTGATTGCGCGAGATGGCGAACAGCAGGCCGGCCGGCGACTCAACCGGGCGCTGCCCCGCATAGCGGAGCACCTGCTCGAAGGACGACTGCGCGATATCGGCGGCATCGTCGGCGCTCAACTCCCGGGTGAGAACACGGCGGAGGTCGGCGTAGCCCCGCAAGAGATCATCGATAAAGCTAGCCATTTGCGTTGCTCCGTCCCACATCCAGCGATACATGGAGATCGTAAGAATTGACCGGCTGCCGCGCCGTGATCTGACCAAATCAATTTCAAGCGTTCGCCCCTAAGATGACGTCATCATAGCGACGCCAATTTAGAATGAATTTCTTTTTTTGGGCGCTTTTCACTTTTGTCGCGACATAATTTCCTACCGCCTTCCCGATATATTACGTTTCACTTGATATGACGAATCAGGAACGCATAACTCCCGGCGCAAGGGCTTCTGACACACGTTCAAAGAACCCCCTCGATAAGCGGCACGATCTCGTGAAAGAAATATGGAAAGTATTTTTATTCTGAATCACGTCGTCGTTATATCGATAAATTCGACATACGAATTGAAATCTTCCGAATTAAAATTAGTATGACCACGTGATTGCGTCGGCAATACAGAGCGGAGCTGTCCGACATTGCGTCACGTCTGTCGCGAGCGATGCGGGGCGCCGGCGTCTTCCGTCATGGAGAAGTCCATTCGGTGACAAATGCTCCGCACATGATGGGCAGATACGTGACCGCCGCCTTCGGCATCGGCCATCGATCTGCAAGACACATGGAATCCCGCACCACCGGATCAACTGAAATCGCCGACGCGTCCAGCCGTCAAGCCAACGCCTTCTCGACGATCTCGCGCACGTCACGCGATTTCGCACCGGCGGCGACTTGCTCGAGCGCTTCGCGCATCCGGTCGCGTAGCGCCGGCGTGAAGCGGCGCCACAGTTCCAGCGAGCGCGCGAGGCGTGCGGCGACCTGCGGGTTGATCGCGTCGAGCGCGAGCACCTGTTCGGCCCAGAACGCGTAGCCCGAACCGTCCGCCGCGTGGAATTGCGCGGGGTTGGCCGCGCAGAAGCTGAAGATCAGCGAGCGCGCGCGGTTCGGATTCTTCAGGTTGAACGCCGGATGCGCGAGCAGCTTGCGAACCTTTGCGAGCGTCGGCTGCGCGGGCGTGCCGCGTTGCGCGGCCTGCATCGCGAACCACTTGTCGATCACGAGCGCTTCCTTCTCGAAGCGACGATAGAAATCGTCGAGCGCGTGCTCGGCCGGTTCGGTCGCGCCGGCGGCCGCGGCGGACAGCAGCGCGCCGAGCGCGGCCGCGCGATCGGTCATGTTGTTCGCCGCATCGTATTGCGCGCTCGCGAGGCGCACCGCATCGGCCGGATCCTCGAGTTCGGCGAGATAGGCGAGCGCGAGGTTCTTCAGCGCGCGGCGGCCCGAGGCTTCCGGCGTCGGTTCGTAGGCGCCGGGCGTCTGGTGCTGCTCGTAGGCGGCGAGCCATTCCGCGCGCAGCGCGGTCGCGAGCCGGCGGCGCACGAACTGGCGTGCGCGATGCACGGCGGCCGGATCGGCTTCGGCCATCTGGTCGGCGAGGTAGGTTTCCGACGGCAGCGTCAGCGCGAGTTCGCGGAATGCCGGCGACAGGCTTTCATCAGTCAGCACGCGGCGGAATGCGGCGACGAAGTTCTCGCCGAGCGTGAGCGGCTCGTTCGCGGCCGCACGCGCGGCGAGCGTCAGCAGCGCGCGCGTCGCGAGGCGCTGGCCGGCCTCCCAGCGGTTGAACGGATCGCTGTCGTGCGCGAGCAGGAACGCGAGGTCATCGTCGCTGTAGTCGTATTCGACGATCACCGGCGACGAGAAATTGCGCAGCAGCGACGGCAGCGGCTGTTCCGGCACGTCGACGAACGTGAAGGTCTGCTCGGTGTCGGTGAAGTCGAGCACGCGCGTCGTGCCTGCGGCGGCAGCTTCGCCATCGAGACGCAACGGCAGGTCGCGGCCGTCGCGCCCGATCAGGCCGATCGCGAACGGGATCAGCAGCGGCCCTTGCTGCGTGTCGCGCGCGGCCGGAGACGCGTCGCCGTAGCCCTGCGCGAGCGTCACCGTGTAGCGGCGTGCGGCCGCGTCGTATGCGGTGCGCACCGACACGCGCGGCGTGCCGGCCTGGCTGTACCAGCGCTCGAACTGCGCGAGGTCGCGCCCGTTCGCGTCGGCCATCGCGTGACGGAAGTCGTCGCAGGTCACCGCGTGCCCGTCGTGGCGCTTGAAGTACAGGTCCATCCCCTTGCGGAAGCCGTCGCGGCCGAACAGCGTCTGGTACATCCGCACGACTTCCGAGCCTTTCTCGTAGACGGTCATCGTGTAGAAGTTGTTGATCTCGACGTAGCTCTCCGGGCGCACCGGGTGCGCCATCGGGCCCGCATCCTCGGCGAACTGCAGCTGGCGCAGCACGCGCACGTCCTCGATGCGCTTGACCGCGCGGGCCGCCGATTCGAGATCGTCGCCCGCGGCCATGTCGGCCGAGAATTCCTGGTCGCGGAACACCGTCAGGCCTTCTTTCAGGCTCAGCTGGAACCAGTCGCGGCAGGTCACGCGGTTGCCGGTCCAGTTGTGGAAGTACTCGTGGCCGACCACCGATTCGATGTTCGCGAAGTCGGTGTCGGTCGCGGTCTCGGGGTTCGCCAGCACGTACTTCGTGTTGAAGATGTTGAGCCCCTTGTTCTCCATCGCGCCCATGTTGAAGTCGCCCACCGCGACGATCATGAAGCGGTCGAGATCGAGCTCGAGACCGAAGCGCCGCTCGTCCCAGCGGATCGAGTGGATCAGCGAATCCATCGCGTGACGCGTCTTGTCGAGATCGGCCGGCTCGACCCACACCTGCAGCAGCTTTTCCTTGCCCGAGCCGGACGTGATCTTCTCCTCGATCGCGACGAGCTTGCCCGCGACCAGCGCGAACAGGTAGCTCGGCTTGCGGAACGGGTCTTCCCATTTCGCGAAGTGGCGGCCGTCGGGCAGGTCGCCCGAATCGACGAGGTTGCCGTTCGACAGCAGCACCGGGTACGCGGCCTTGTCGGCGCGCAGCGTCACCGTGTACGACGCCATCACGTCGGGGCGATCGAGGAAGTAGGTGATGCGGCGGAAACCTTCGGCTTCGCACTGCGTGAAGAAGTTGCCGCTCGACACATAGAGGCCCGACAGCGTCGTATTCTGGTCGGGTGCGCAGGCGCTTTCGAGCGTCAGCTCGAACGCTTCGGGCACGTTCTCGACCGTCAGCCCGTGTTCGTGCGCACGCACGGCGCCATGCGGCGCGCCGTCCAGCCAGGCGCCAACGAATTCGAGCGCTTCGCCCATCAGCTCCAGGTGCGGCGCGGGCGCGGCGTCCGGATTGCGACGCACGCGCATCGTATTCCTGACGATCGTACGGGCCGGCGCGAGATCGAATTCGAGCGCGACGGAATCGATGAGGAAGGCCGGCGGCGTGTAGTCGGCGCGGCGGATCACGGTTTGGGCGATGTTTTCAGCCATGGTCATGCTTCAGGAAAGGGGTTCTCGCTCTGACATTGCTCGCATCGGCTTGGGCTGATGCGCCAGGAACGATCAAGCGGTCAACGCGAAATCGCGACGCCTGATCGGACCTTCACGCACCTGAGCATCGCGCCGTGCGCGAAACGCACTCGCGCCGCGCTCGCACGTTCGATGCGTGCTCCGAATCGCTTAAGACGATTCAGAACGGCCATTGGACCAGTCGCACTCAATTGTAAATTTGGATTAAAACAGATATTTCATTTATTTTGGCTATTACGTGCCGCAGACCACCCCTTCACAACCACTAACGCCCCTGCAGCCGTGCGCAATTACCCCGAGCTGCCGCCAGACACAAAAAGACCGGCTCGGAAGCCGGGTCATAGTGTCGTCGGGCGCCCTCATGCCCGCGGCACGATCCGCATGCTTTGGAGCCAGGTTTCGTACGGCACGATGTATCGATGGTGGGCCTGGATGTCCGCCGCACGCGCCGAGCGGTGCTCAGCGCGCGTCATTCACAACACCCTACTTTGGCCTGGCCAGCACCCCGTTAGATCGCTCTAACCGAAAACATGCATGGAAATTACGATCTCCCCAAGTACCGCAGGCCATCCATGATCGCGATCAGGATAAGCGCACGATCGGCGGAAGGGGCCGCTGCTTTTGCGCTGCGATGCTCGCCTCCGTGATCCAAGAAGCGCGCAATCATGTCGCATCGATCAACACACATGGCCTCCACATGCTCGCGCCAGTACACATCGCGTCCTGCCTGCAGGCGGGCCTCGGCCCAAACGACTGAGTCGACGTTGCTCGAATGGCAGCGCGCATACAGCAAAGCGAGCTGCTGTTGAACAGCTCGGACGATACCGCGGCATCCTGCATTGACGTCTCCAGATTGTCTTGAATGTCGCGATGCTTGACGCGAAGCAGTTCGACGAAAAGCTCGCTCGTACTCCTGAAGTTCGAGTAGAACGCGCCGCACGTGTACCCGGCGCGCGCCACGATGTCCACGACGCTCGATGCCGCCGTTCCCTTCTCGGCGATGCGCGGCGCGGCAGCATCGAGCAGATCCCGACGGGTGAGTGAGCGGCTTTCCGCGCATGTCATTCGCTTGGGCCGCATGGTCCAGAGCACGCATCGCACAAAGAACAGCGACGACGACGTCACGCCCCGCCAACGCGTCGGCACGTACGGCCGTTATCGACTGGCGACGGCCTCGGACGCCGGCCCTTGCCATCCTCCGCCGAGCGCCTTGAACGCAGCCACCGACGCCCGGGCCGCTTCCGTTTTCGCCTGCACGCGCTCGTCCGACGCGCGCAGCAGGCTTTCATCGGCCTGCAACACCTCGATCAGGCTGACGACGCCTTTCTGGTACGCCGCGAACGACGCGGCCCTCGCGCGGCCGAGCGATTCGACGCCGTCGGCGAGCACGGCCGCCTGTTCGTCGCGTTTGACGAGTGCCGAGAACGCGTTCTCGACGTCCTCGGTCGCATGCAGCGCGGCGAGCCGATACGCGGCCAGCATTTCGGCATCCTTCCCTTTGGCGTCGGCAATCTGCGCATTGATGCGCCCGAAGTCGAACAAACGCCAGCGCAGGCCGAGCACGCCGGCAGCCTGGTTGGCGCCGCCGGCAAACAGGTTGCCCGCGCCCATCGTCGTCGCGCTGCCGATCAACCCGCTCAGCGAGAACTTCGGGTAATACTCGGCAATGGCCACGCCGATGCGCGCGTTCGACGCCGCGAGGCGCCGCTCGGCGACGATCAGGTCGGGCCGCCGCCTGAGGAGTTCGCCCGGCGCGCCCGTCGCCGCGATCCGAGGGGCAACCGGCACGTCGCCGCCGTCGAGCAATTCCGCGCGATACGTACCGGGTTGCGCGCCGAGCATCACGTCGAGCGCATTCATCGCCGTGTCCAGCGCCGCTTCGAGTACCGGCACCGTTGCGCGAACCTGAGCGAGCGCACCTTCGGCCTGCCTGACCTGAAGCTCCGCCGCGAGCCCCTTTCCATACAGCAGATTGATGGTCGACAACAGATCCTGTTCGGTCTGCACCTGATGCCGCGCGACCTTCAGCCGGCCCTGCAACCCGCGGATCGTGATGTAGATGTCCGCCGTCTGCGCGGCGACAGCCAGGCGCGTGGCGACCGCCGCCGCTTCGGAGGCCTGATAGTCGGCGAGCGCGGCTTCCCGCCCGCGGCGCAACCCGCCGAACACGTCCACCTCCCAGCTCGCGCTGAAGTCGGCCTCGTAGTCGCTGCCGTGACGGTCGAAACCGGGCGTCGAGTTCAGCACGCGCCCCAACGGCGTTTCGACCGACTGGTAGACGCGCGCGGCTTGACCCGTCACGTTGCCCGACGGCAGCAGCGCCGCATTGGCCGCACCGAGCCCGGCACGCGCTTGCGTGACGCGTGCCGCGACCTGCGCGAGATCGAGGTTCTGCGCGAGCGCGAGCGTGACGAACCGGGTCAACTGCGGATCGCCGAAGCCCGTCCACCACGTCGCGAGCTCGGCGTCGGCCGCCGCGCGCCGCTGCTCCACGGCGCCCTGGCCCTGGAAGCGCTGCGGCATCGCGAGCTCCGGCCGCACGTAGTCGGGGCCGACGGCGCATCCCGCCGACAAGAGCGCGGCAAGCACCGCGGCAACGATGGGTTTCGGTAGCATGACGGTTTCAGCCAAGATCAGGTTGTGACTATAATACCAAATAGTCACTCGTTGTCTATCCCTGCCAGCCGCAATCCATGAAAGAAAACACCGCTTCCCCCGCGCCCGCGCGCGGCCCGGCCGATCACGACGTGCGCGATCAGATCGTGGCCGCCGCCACCGAGCACTTCAGCCGGTATGGCTACGAGAAGACGACCGTGTCCGACCTCGCGAAGTCCATCGGTTTCTCGAAGGCCTATATCTACAAGTTCTTCGAGTCGAAACAGGCGATCGGCGAGATGATCTGCGCGAACTGCCTGCACGAAATCGAAACCGACGTGCGCACCGCCGTCGCCGAAGCGGAACGGCCCACCGAAAAGCTGCGGCGCATGTTCAAGGTCTTTACGGAAGCGAGCCTGCGGCTGTTCTTCCGCGACCGCAAGCTGTACGACATCGCCGCGTCGGCCGCCACCGGCAACTGGCAGTCGGTACAGGCCTACGAGGCGCGCGTGCAGCAACTGCTGCAGGAGGTGCTGCAGGCGGGCCGGCAAAGCGGCGAGTTCGAGCGCAAGACGCCGCTGGACGAAACCGCGACGGCGATCTACCTCGTGATGCGGCCATACCTGAATCCGCTGCTGCTGCAGTACAACCTCGACACGACCGACGCCGCGCCCGCGCAGCTGTCGAGCCTGGTGCTCCGCAGCCTCGCCCCTTGAACCGACGTCGATTGTGACCATTTACTATATTGGTCACTAGATACACAATGAAAGCCCCGATCACTTCGTCAGTGGGTCTTTCATGGTTCGGCGTCGCCTCGCTCTCCTCGCAGTCGCTTCCGCACTGCCCCTCGCGCTAGCCGCCTGCAGCGGAAAAGCGCCGTCCGATCCGCGCACGGAGGCGCCGCTCGTGCGCACCGCCATCGTCCAGGCAGCCGCGCCCGCGTTCCGCTCCTTTACCGGCACCGTCGCCGCCCGGGTGCAGAGCGACCTCGGGTTCCGGGTGTCCGGCAAGGTGCTGGAGCGGCTCGTCGATACCGGGCAAACCGTCCGGCGCGGCCAGTTGCTGATGCGGATCGATCCCGTCGACCTGAAGCTCGCGGCGCGCGCACGCGACGAAGCCGTGACCGCGGCACGGGCACGCGCGCGGCAGACCGCCGAGGACGAAGCGCGCTACCGCGACCTGCGCGGCACCGGCGCGATATCGGCCTCCGCTTATGACCAGGTCAAGGCAGCGGCCGATGCCGCGCAAGCCCAGCTGAGCGCCGCCGAGGCCGACGCCGGCGTCGCGCGCAATGCGACCGGCTATGCGGAACTCGTCGCGGACGGCGACGGCGTCGTGATGGACACGCTCGCGGAGCCCGGCCAGGTCGTGAGCGCCGGCCAGCCGGTCGTGCGGCTCGCGCACGCCGGCAGCCGGGAAGCCGTGATCCAGTTGCCGGAAACGCTGCGCCCCGCGGCCGGCTCCGTCGCGCAGGCCGAGCTGTTCGGCAAGCCGGGCTCGAGTGTCCCCGCGACGCTGCGCCAGCTCTCCGATACCGCGGATGCGCGAACGCGCACGTTCGAAGCGCGCTACGTGCTGCAAGGCCCGCTGGCCGCCGCGCCGCTGGGCGCGACCGTCACGATCCGCCTGCCGGACGACACACGCGCGACGCCGCAGGCCGGCCTGCAGGTGCCAATCGGCGCGCTGCTGGACGGGGGTAAAGGGCCCGGCGTGTGGGTCGTCGCAGGCGAGCCGGCCAAGGTGGGATGGCGGCCGGTCACGGTCGAGCATGTGGATGACGACAGCGCACGCGTGTCCGGCGCACTCAGGCAAGGCGAGCGGGTCGTCGCGCTCGGCGCGCAGCTGCTGCATGACGGCGAAGCGGTCCGCGTGTCGGCACCGGCCGCCACGCTCGCGAGCGAAGGAGGACGGCCGTGAGCGAACGCCGCTTCAACCTGTCGGCGCTCGCGGTGCGCGAGCGCGCGGTCACGCTGTTCCTGATCTGCCTGATTTCGCTCGCGGGGCTCGTGTCGTTCTTCAAGCTCGGCCGCGCGGAGGATCCGGCCTTCACCGTCAAGGTGATGACCATCGTCACCGCATGGCCGGGCGCGACCGCGCAGGAAATGCACGACCAGGTAGCCGAAAAGATCGAAAAACGCATGCAGGAGCTGCGCTGGTACGACCGCAGCGAAACCTACACGCGCCCCGGCCTCGCGTTCACGACGCTGACGTTGCTCGACAGCACGCCGCCGTCCGAGGTGCAGGAGCAGTTCTATCAGGCGCGCAAGAAGATCGGCGACGTGGCGAACGATCTGCCGGCCGGCGTGATCGGACCGCTGGTCAACGACGAATACGCTGACGTCACGTTCGCGCTGTTCGCGCTGAAGGCCAAGGGCGAACCGCAGCGCCTGCTGGTGCGCGATGCGGAGACGCAGCGCCAGCGCCTGCTGCATGTGCCGGGCGTGAAGAAGGTCGACATCATCGGCGAACAGGCGGAACGCATCTACGTGCAGCTGTCGCACGACCGGCTCGCGACGCTCGGCGTGAGCCCGCAGGACGTGTTCGCCGCGCTCAACGGCCAGAACCTGCTGACGCCGGCCGGCTCCGTCGAGACGCGCGGGCCGGAGATCTTCATTCGCGTGGACGGCGCGTTCGACACGCTGCAGAAGATACGCGACACGCCGATCGTCGCGCAGGGCCGGACGCTGAAACTGTCCGACATCGCGACCGTCGAGCGCGGCTACGAAGATCCGTCCACGTTCCTGATCCGCAACAACGGCGAACCCGCGCTGCTGCTCGGGGTCGTGATGCGCGACGGCTGGAACGGGCTCGAGCTCGGCCGCGCGCTGGACCGGGAAGTCGGCGCGATCAACGCGGCGCTGCCGCTCGGCATGAGCCTGACCAAGGTCACCGACCAGTCCGTGAACATCAGCTCGGCCGTCGATGAGTTCATGGTGAAGTTCTTCGCCGCTCTGCTCGTCGTGATGCTGGTGAGCTTCGTCAGCATGGGCTGGCGCGTGGGGCTCGTCGTCGCCGCGGCCGTGCCGCTGACGCTGGCCGTGGTGTTCGTCGTGATGGCCGCCACCGGCAAGAACTTCGACCGCATCACGCTCGGCTCGCTGATCCTCGCGCTCGGGCTGCTGGTCGACGACGCGATCATCGCGATCGAAATGATGGTCGTGAAGATGGAGGAAGGCTACGACCGCGTGGCTGCTTCAGCCTACGCGTGGAGCCATACGGCCTCGCCGATGCTGGCCGGCACGCTGGTCACCGCGGTCGGCTTCATGCCGAACGGCTTCGCGCGGTCCACCGCCGGCGAATACACGAGCAACATGTTCTGGATCGTCGGGATCGCGCTGATCGCATCGTGGGTCGTCGCCGTCGCGTTCACGCCGTACCTCGGCGTGAAGATGCTGCCGAACTTCAGGAAGTTCGAAGGCGGCCACGATGCGATCTACGACACGCCCCGCTACAACCGCTTCCGGCAACTGCTGACGCGCGTGATCGCCCGCAAATGGCTCGTCGCCGGTTCGGTCGTCGCCCTCTTCGTGCTCGCGATTCTCGGCATGGCGATCGTGAAGAAGCAGTTTTTCCCGATCTCCGATCGCCCCGAGGTGCTGATCGAGGTGCAGATGCCGTACGGCACGTCGATTTCGCAAACGAGCGCCGCCACGTCGAAGGTCGAGGCGTGGCTCGCGAAGCAGAAGGAAGCGAGGATCGTCACCGCGTATGTCGGCCAGGGCGCGCCGCGCTTCTATCTGGCGATGGGGCCGGAGTTGCCCGATCCGTCGTTCGCGAAGATCGTGATCCGCACGGACAGCCAGGACGAGCGCGAAGCGCTGAAGGCGCGGCTGCGACGCGCCATCGCCGACGGCCTCGCGCCCGACGCGCGCGTGCGCGTGACGCAGCTCGTGTTCGGTCCGTATTCGCCGTTCCCGGTGGCCTACCGGATCACGGGCCCCGATCCGGACACGCTGCGCGGCATCGCAACCGACGTCGAGCGTGTGATGAACGGCAGCCCGATGATGCGCACCGTCAATGCCGACTGGGGCACGCGCGCGCCGACGCTGCACTTCACGTTGCAGCAGGACCGCCTGCAGGCAGTCGGGTTGACCTCCAGTGCGGTCGCGCAGCAGCTGCAGTTCCTGCTGACCGGGGTGCCCGTTACCGCGGTGCGCGAGGATATCCGGACCGTGCAGGTGATCGCACGCTCGGGCGGCGATGCGCGGCTCGACCCGGCGCGGCTCGACGACTTCACGCTCGCCGGCGCGAACGGGCAGCGCATCCCGCTGTCGCAGGTCGGCAAGGTCGACGTGCGGATGGAGGAGCCGATCATGCGCTGGCGCGACCGCGTGCCGACGCTCACGGTGCGCGGCGACATCGCCGACGGCCTGCAGCCGCCGGACGTGTCGGCTGCGATCACGAAGCAGCTTCAGCCGATCGTCGCCGCGCTGCCGAGCGGCTATCGAATCGAGGAGGCCGGCTCCATCGAGGAATCCGGCAAGGCCACGAAGGCGATGCTGCCGCTCTTCCCGATCATGCTGGCGGTCACGCTCGTCATCATCATCTTCCAGGTGCGCTCGATCTCCGCGATGGTGATGGTGTTCATGACGAGCCCGCTCGGGCTGATCGGCGTGGTGCCGACGCTGATCCTGTTCGGGCAGCCGTTCGGCATCAATGCGCTGGTCGGACTCATCGCGCTGTCGGGGATCCTGATGCGCAACACGTTGATCCTGATCGGCCAGATTCACCAGAACGAACAGGCGGGGCTGGATCCGTTCCACGCGGTCGTCGAAGCGACCGTGCAGCGAGCGCGTCCGGTGATTCTCACCGCGATGGCGGCCGTGCTCGCGTTCATTCCGCTCACGCATTCGGTGTTCTGGGGCACGCTTGCGTACACGCTGATCGGCGGCACGTTCGCCGGGACGGTCCTCACGCTCGTGTTCCTGCCGGCGATGTATGCGATCTGGTTCAGGATCCGGCCCGACCATGCCTCCGCGGCCCGCCACGGCCGTGAACCGGCAACGCCCGGCGAGACCGCACTTCAGCCCGCGCTGGACGCGCGCGATTGATTACTCCGCCCCATTCACCGTATCGAAGGAAACAGCCATGTCGAATTCCACCGTTGTCGTCGTGACCGGCGTTTCGTCGGGCATCGGGCGCGTCGCCGCAGAACAATTCGCCAAACGCGGGTGCCGCGTGTTCGGCACCGTGCGCAGCATCACGCGAACGGCGCCGGTTGCCGGCGTCGAGTTGATCGAGATGGACGTGCGTGACAACGCATCCGTTCGATCCGGAGTCCAGACGATCATCGACCGCGCCGCACGTATCGACGTGCTCGTGAACAATGCGGGCACGAGCCTGATCGGCGCGGTGGAGGAAACGTCGGTGGACGAGGCAGCGGCCCTGTTCGACACCAACGTATTCAGCATCATGCGTACGACCCATGCGGTGCTTCCGCACATGCGGGCGCAACGGCGCGGCCGGATCGTCAATGTCAGCTCGGTGCTCGGCTTCCTGCCGGCACCGTACATGGGGCTTTATTCGGCATCCAAACATGCGGTGGAAGGTTTGACCGAATCGCTCGATCACGAGCTGCGCCAGTTCGGCATTCGCGCGACGCTGGTCGAGCCGTCGTTTACGCGGACCAACCTGGACGTCAATGCGCCGCAGGCCGGCGCGCCGATTGCCGATTACGACCGCGAGCGCACGCTTGCGTCGCGCGCCGTCGTCGACAGCGTGAAATCCGCGCCGCACCCCGAGGGCGTGGCCGCCACCATCGTCGACGCGGCGCTCGGCGCGTGGCGGATGCGGCATACGCCCAACGGCGAGGCGTCGCTGCTGCGCAAGTTGCGGCGCTTCATGCCGGCCGGCCCGGTCGATGCGAGCCTCCGGAAGAAATTCCATCTCGCGTGACACGGCGGGCCGACGGAACATGCTTGAACGCGGTATCCACCATGGAAATCGGCATCATTGGAACCGGCGTATGCTGCGGCGCAAGCGCGCGCGCTCGGCGGACCAGCGGTTCGGATATGCCCACGCCTAGCGCTGCCTCGGAATCGTGCTTGCGCGATAACAAGGCGGTTGTGCGAAACCTGAGTTTGAGCGGGCAATCGGAGCATCGTGATAAGGTTCCTTCTATCATCCGCACCGTTCTCCCCGATTTGTTCGCGTGTGTGGGACGCGTTCTCGTTACTACCTTAAATGACTGAAACGGTCTCGACACGTCCCAGCTAGAGACTTGAGCGGCCGGGCCAGTGGATCAGTCTGCCAATCGCAAAGTCTCGTATCGCCTATCAAGCTGAAGGGTCGCTCTGGCTCTTGTTGCACTCGTCAACTTGGACGATTGCCGCTCGAGGAAAGTAGCCACATCGTGAGCGGTGAAGTGGGACGTGCATCGGCAGAGCGACGCAAAGATGCCCGCACCTGCCTCCCTTAATGCAGATCAGGGCGATACGAAGTGGACACCGAAGTGCTCCGCCAGGCGCGCGAGCCGTCGATCACGCATCCAGCTCCGGGGGCTCGGGTTCAAGAGCACCGACTTGTCATGTTGGCGTGCAACTGCGGTAATTGTGCAGTGCGCTGCTGCACAAATTCCGGGGGCCTGTCAGTAATTTCGTGTTCAAGGCATATGATGCTCCGAAGGAGGATGTATGCCTCGCAAACCGAAAGCCAAGCCGGTAGACCTGCCGGCCATTCCCGCCGAGTTACTTGAGCAATTCGGCAACGGCCCGATGACCGCAGACGCGATCAATGCCGCGACGCTGGCCCTCAAGAAGGCGCTGATCGAGCGGGCGCTGGGCGGCGAGATGAGTCACCATCTCGGCTACCCGCCAGGCGCTGCCAAGCCGAGCGCCGTGACCAACCAGCGCAATGGCACGGGCGCCAAGACAGTCCTGACCGAGGACGGCCCGATCCGTATCGAGGTGCCTCGCGACCGCGACGGCAGCTTTGAACCGCTGCTGATTCCCAAACATGATAGACGCTTCACGGGCTTCGACGACAAGATCGTCGCCATGTACGCCCGGGGCATGACCGTGCGCGAGATCCAGGGATTATTGCAGGAGCAATACGGCACCGAGGTTTCGCCCGATTTCATCAGCTCGGTCACCGACGAGGTCATGGCCGAAGTGACCGCCTGGCAAGCACGGCCGCTCGAACCGATGTATCCGGTGGTGTTCTTCGATGCGCTGCGGGTCAAGATTCGCGAAGACGCCGTGGTCCGCAACAAGGCGATCTACCTTGCACTGGGCGTTCTGCCCGACGGCACGCGCGATATTCTGGGTTTGTGGATCGAAGGCACCGAAGGCGCCAAGTTCTGGATGAAGGTGTTCAACGACCTCAAAACGCGTGGCGTCCACGACATCCTGATCGCCGTGACCGATGGCCTCAAAGGCATGCCCGAGGCGCTGGCCGCCGTATTTCCGGCGACCACGCTGCAAACCTGCATCGTTCACCTGATCCGCAACAGTCTCGATTACGCCAGTTGGAAAGACCGTCGAGGATTAGCCGCCGTGATTCGCCCGATCTACACCGCGCCGAGCGCCGAAGCGGCTCAGGCAGAACTCGATGCCTTTGCCAACGGGCCATGGGGCCAGAGATTCCCGACGGTCAGCGCGGCGTGGCGCAACGCCTGGGATCGTGTGATTCCATTCTTCGCGTTTCCGCCGGCGGTTCGCAAGGTTATCTACACTACGAACGCCATCGAGAACATCAACTCGCAGCTGCGCAAGATCATCAAGACCCGAGGACACTTCCCGACCGACGAGGCTGCCACCAAGCTCATCTGGCTGGCACTGCGCAACATCACTGCCGATTGGGGGCGTGCGGCTCATGATTGGAAGACGGCGATGAACCAGTTCGCTATCCTCTACGAGGATCGATTCGTTCGACCATCCGTATGAATCTCAACCCGCCTTGAACACGGAAATTCTGACACTCCCAATTCCGGCCGTAAAAAGACGGCTGCGCCAGGCGCGATACTCGGTCGGCCTCCCTTCACGTCGACTTCGTACGTCGCCGAGAATTTCGCGTCCATCTTCGACAGTGCTTCGTTCAGCCACGTCCGGACCTGGCGCAGCGGATACGTCTGCCGAACAAATACCTCTAGCCTCACCGTGCTAAATAACGATTCGTTGTAACCGTCCGCGCCTCGCATCTGCCTGCCCCTCCTTGATCTCAGGAACCTATATCCTGCTGGACGGATTTAGGTATTTCAACGGCCTGTTAGCAGAAACTTCGAACGGCAACATCCATCGACAACAACTCAGCACATTGCAACTTCGCTGGCTCATCGACTGGAAAGCAACAAACCGATACCAGCCTTGACGGCTTCGGCGGCCGTCGTCTTGAAGACATCCTTGCCCAGAGAAACAAACAACTCGCCGACCGACAGGGCATTCTTCTTGTCCTGAATAGACTTCGGAACCCTCTGGAGCTTGGCCAGCCCCTTGGATGTCAACACACAATCGTCAATGACGGTGTGCGTCGTTGAACGCGTCCCCCTGATAAAACCCTCGTCCAAAAGAAAGAGTGCTGTGTGGAAGTAAGTGATATAAAGCCCATACCCCTCCTTCACTTTTCGATGATGGTCCTCCTCCGAATCGTGTTCCGCAAAATCCTCGAAGGTCGGAAATTCGTTGGCACTGAGCCGGATTTGCTTCGGGAAGATTTCATAGAGCTTCCCCATGATGTTCGCGACACAGCTATTGAAGTCGTCGATATTTTTCGGCATGTCACATGTCCTCTCGCCAAAACGCTGGCACCGTACGACCCGCCCGGCGGCATCACCTGTCAACCAGCCAAAACTTCCACGACCGCAAGCCCCGCATGCGGTTGAGCCTGTACAAGTCGGCTGAGGGGGATCGGCTGCAGCCGATCCGTATGAGCCGACCTTTCAACCTATCGAGCCAGCCAATCACCGCATACCACGTCAGGCGATGCCCGGCGCTTCGATTCACCGACATCAGCTCGCTTGCCCCAGTTCTTTAGTTCTCGAGTTCCGACGGAAAGTCCAAGAGAAGAAAGTCTTAAGTGGTCGCGTCGTTTTGGTCTCAACGTGACGATCTAGCGCCGACGATCCGCGTCAGCGCTTCTTCCAACAGACCCCGATCCGCCGCACGTTTGGCGTCGCTGCGCTGGGCCAGGTTGAGCAATTTGCGTCGCACGGCTGGCAACCCGGCCGCGTGCGGGAGTCCGATCAGATCGAAGTCCGGCCGTTCACCCTCCACCGATCGCAGAAATGCGCACGATGGCTCATCCAGCCAACCGGCAACACGCGCCAGCAGGCGCTCATGGATGTCCAGCAGGACCTGGGCTTCGACAGGCTCTGCCGTCATCCCCCTGAAGTGCGCTTCAAAGGTCGCGGCGAAATCCGCAGGCACGCGGGGCGCCAGCATTTCCCACGCAGGCTTGGGGCTGCAGGTTAGGTAGACAAGAAAGGTTCGCCAGAGCGCCTGATCCGCCCGCTCGTCTTCCAGCAACAAGCCGACATCGAAAAGATCGCGCGGATGCTGTCTCGACAATGCCGCAGCCAGCTTGCCGGCATAAAGGTCGGCGAAGTGCAGCACCTGCACCGAAGCAAAGCCAAATGCCTCCTCGACCCTCGGGCGCACCACCATGTTCCGCGCAGGATGCACCGTGCCGCGCATCACCGGCGTCGTCTCGATCTGCACGCGTGCACGACCGCGACTGGCCACCAGTCGCGTGACGCCTGCGCCCTCGCCTGCAGACAATTGCACCTGCAGTTGCAGAGGCCGGGCGCGCAGCACATCAGCCAGGCGCCCAAGCGCTTCAGCGATCAGCCTTGCGTCCTCGGCATAGTCATGCACCGGCAACCAGGCCAGATCGATGTCCACAGACAACCGGGGCAGGTCGTGCTCGAATAGGTTGATCGCCGTACCGCCTTTGAGCGCGAAGCGCGGCTCTTGCGCCAGCGCCGGCAAAATCTCGACCAGCAGCCGTACGCGGTCGGTATAGCGCCGATCCCAGTGATCAAGCCAGGTGTTCATCGAGGTCTCCCGGCAAGGTGATCTGGTAGACAGGATGCAAGCGGCCGCCAGGCACCAGCGCGCGCTTTCCCCGACCCAGATCGATACCATCCCGCGGCACGTGCGGTAGCCATGCATGCCGATGGCGCTCGGCCAACGCCAGGAACAGCCGCTTGGCTTTGATGCTTCGGCAATGGCGCAGTAATACGCCGACCCGCTGCGGCCGCAGTGTGGTCATAGCCTGCATCAGCGCATCCACCTCGTAGATCAAGGCAGCGTCTGAGGCGTCAGCGCACAGCTCCAGCATGGCCCGCTCCGGCATGGAACAAACCAAGGCATCGGCACCGGGTGCGGCCTGATGCCACGCCAGGCCCTGTTCGGACAGCATTGTCGCGGACGTCTCCGCCTCGAACGGCATGGGCGGCCAATCGAACGGCCCCTTCCCCAGATACTCGAAACACTGCGTCAGAGGCAGTTTGCCAATCCAAGCGGGTGGCCGCTCCGCCCCATACAGGGTGATCGTGCCGGCATCGCCCAGACGTAGATAGTGCTCGTGCCCCTGCAGGCTGAGTGCAAAACGACCTCCGACATGCAGCGGCATGCCCTCCCCAATCTGCAGGCTGCGAACCACGCCCTCCCACTGTAGGCGCCCACTCTTGCGCATGTAGACGCCGCGCGCCGGCGACACCAGCCAACCGCTGCTCACGTAGCGTGCGACGAGGCTATTGGAGTAGCCGTGAACCCGCAGCCAGCGGCTCGACACCAAGCTCGTGTCACCCAGCCCAGCTAGCAGCCGGTTTAATTTTCCATGATTTTGTTCACTCATAGTGAACAAAATACACCTTCTTGGAACTTCTGCCAAGGCACGGTAGTTTGAATTTTAGTAAAAAAGATTACTCTTAGTGATCTTTTTCTACAATAGGCAAACCTGAATCGGCCGAGGCATGCCCGGTACAAGGAAATCCGGAAGGCCCCTCTTCTGACCTTTGCAGCGTCGAGATCGACGACAAATCGATATGTGGGTGGCTTACCCACCACCGAGCGCTCAAGCCCTTAATTCTCTCCGCACCGCGGAGAGAATTAAACAATCTGTCTGGCAAGGCGCTCGCCTTTCGCCACCGCTAAATGTAGGTGCTTGCAATTGAGATTCAGGACCGTTTGAGACAAAGCTGCCTCTACGGCGGTACCACCCGCTCAAAGGCCCTTGCCGATTGGAGCTTCGACGGATTCCAGCACACTCCGACGGAACACCTGAGACATCACAATTCATTTAACTTTCCGTGAGGACTTCGACACCGGCCGCTGACTACGATGGGCGCATATTTTCAGGACCTGCCGCCAGGAGCCCATCATGCCCACCCGCAGACATCTGCTGTTCGCCGGCGCCACCGGCCTCGCCGTGCTCGCGACGCTGTCGTCCGTCGGCCGCCGCGCGCTGGTCGGCCGTGCGTTCGCCGCATCGCCGGCCGCCCCGCAGACTGCCGCCCCTTTTGAAGTCACGCTCAGCGACGCCGAATGGCATCGCCGGCTCACGCCCGCCCAGTACTCGGTCCTGCGCGAAGCCGGCACCGAGCGGCCATACACCAGCCCGCTGAACGACGAGCACCGGCAAGGCACGTTCGCGTGCGCCGGCTGCAACCTCGCGCTGTTCTCGTCGGCCGCCAAGTTCGACAGCCATACGGGCTGGCCGAGCTTCTGGAAGCCGCTCGACCACGCGGTCGCCACGAACACCGACGCGTCGTTCGGGATGATCCGCACCGAAGTGCACTGCCGCCGCTGCGGCGGCCATCTCGGCCACGTGTTCGACGACGGCCCGCAACCGACCGGCCTGCGCTACTGCATGAACGGCCTCGCGCTCACCTTCCATCCCGCCGCCGCCTGATCCGGCCCCGAACTCCCGACCGACTGGAGAACGCACCATGCTGCTCATCGTCCTTGCCTACCTCGGCGGCGTGCTCACGATCCTGAGCCCGTGCATCCTGCCCGTGCTGCCGTTCGTGTTCGCGCGCGCCGACCAGCCGTTCGTCCGCAGCGGCCTGCCGCTGCTGGTCGGCATGGCGCTCACGTTCGCCGTCGTCGCGACGCTCGCCGCCGTCGGCGGCGGCTGGGTCGCGCAGGCCAACCAGGCCGGCCGCTGGGTCGCGATCGTGCTGCTCGCGATCTTCGGCCTGACCCTGCTGATGCCGCGCCTCGCGGAGCACCTGACGCGTCCGCTCGTCGCTGCCGGCAACCGGCTCACCGGCTTCGCGCAACGCGACGGCCGCCCCGCCGGCCCCGCGTCGTCGCTGCTCCTCGGCGTCGCGACCGGCCTGCTGTGGGCGCCGTGCGCGGGCCCGATCCTCGGGCTCGTGCTGACCGGGGCCGCGCTGCGCGGCGCCAGCGTCGGCACGACGCTGCTGCTGGTCGCGTATGCGGCCGGCGCGGCGACGTCGCTCGGCGTCGCGCTCGTGATCGGCGGCAAGGTGTTCGCCGCGATGAAGCGCTCGCTCGGCGCCGGCGAATGGATCAAGCGCGGGATCGGCGTGGCGCTGCTGGCCGGCGTCGGCGCGATCGCGCTCGGCCTCGATACGGGTGCGCTCGCGCAGCTGTCGACCGTCACGACGGGCGGGCTCGAGACGAAGCTCGTCGACCGGCTCGGCGGGCGTTCGAATGGCGCACCGGGCGCACCGGCGGCGATGGCCGCCACCGGCAATGCCGCCGACAACACGAACGGCGGCGCGATGATGGCCGCGGCGGCCGATAGCGCGCACGTCGACGGCGGCGCCATGGCCGGCGGCGCGATGATCCGCACGGCGGATCCGGTATCCGCAATGCACGCACCCGCCGCACTGCCCGTCGAAGGCACGCTGCCGTCGCTCGACGGCGCGGTGCAGTGGCTGAACTCGCCGCCGCTGACGGCGGCCAGCCTGCGCGGCAAGGTCGTGCTGGTCGATTTCTGGACGTATTCGTGCATCAACTGCCTGCGCACACTGCCGTATACGACTGCCTGGGCGCGCAAGTACGCGCCGTACGGGCTCGTCGTGATCGGTGTGCACGCACCCGAGTTCGCGTTCGAGCGCGACATCGGCAACGTGAAGAAAGCCGTGCACGACCTCGGCATCGACTTCCCGGTCGCGATCGACAACCGCTTCACGATCTGGCGCGCGTTCAACAACGAATACTGGCCCGCACACTACTTCGTCGACGCGCAGGGGCGCGTGCGCCGCCACCACTTCGGCGAAGGCGAATACGCGGAATCGGAGCGCGCGATCCAGTCGCTGCTCGCCGAGGCCGGCCATCCGGAAGCACTGAACGTGCCGATCGGGCTCGCCGGTGCGCCCGCGAAGGGGGCGCTCGCCGCGGCCGACAGCGCGGACGTCCGCTCGCCCGAGACCTACGTCGGCTACGCACGCGCCGAGGCTTTCATGTCGCCGGGCGGGGTGGTGCGCGACGCGGCGTACCACTACGCCGAACCGGCCCGTCCCGACCTCAACGACTGGGGCCTCGCCGGCATGTGGCAGGTCGGCGCCGAACGCGCGACGCTCGCGGCGCCGGCCGGCCGCATCGTCTACCGCTTCCATGCCCGCGACCTGCACCTGGTGCTCGGCCCCGGCGAGGACGGCAAGCCGGTGCGCTTTCGCGTGACGCTCGACGGCGCGGCGCCCGGTGCCGCGCACGGCAGCGACGTCGATGCGCAAGGCTACGGCACCGTGACCGGGCAGCGCCTGTACCAGCTGGTCCGGCAGCCCGGCGCGATCGCCGACCGCACGTTCTCAATCGAGTTTCTCGATCCCGGCGTGAATGCGTATGCGTTCACGTTCGGCTGATCCCGGCAGGACGCGGCGCACCGGCGCCGCGTCCGGGCCACCCGCTTCCCACACCGCCTTTCGAAGGAGCACACCGTGAACATCCCCTCCTCCCGCAGCCCGGCACCGCAACGGCGCACGGCGATGCTGCGCCGCATCGGCGCCATCGCCGTCGCGGCCGCCGCCGTGTTCGGCTACCAGCGCATCGTCAATTCCGCCGAACCGATGCGCACCGTGCCCGCGCCGACGCTCGACGAAACACCCGGCGCCTCGCACGACGAGACGGCCGTGCTCGCCGGCGGCTGCTTCTGGGGCGTGCAGGGCGTGTTCGAGCACGTGAAGGGCGTGAAGCAGGTCACGGCCGGCTATGCGGGCGGCGCGTCCGAAACCGCGCACTACGCACTCGTCGGCTCGGGGCTGACCGGGCACGCGGAATCGGTTCGCATCGTCTACGACCCGACCCAGATCACGTACGGCCGGCTGCTGCAGGTGTTCTTCTCGGTCGCGCACGATCCGACCGAGCTCAACCGGCAGGGCCCCGACGAAGGGTCGCAGTACCGGTCGGCGATCTTTCCGACCACCGCGCAGCAACGCGCGGTCGCGACCGCGTACATCGCGCAGCTCGGCACCGCGCACGTGTTTCCGGCGCCCGTCGCCACGCGCGTCGAGGACTACAAGGGGTTCTATCCGGCCGAGGCGTATCACCAGAACTACCTCGAACTGCACCCCGACGCGCCGTACATCGCGTACAACGACATGCCGAAGATCACCGGGCTGAAGCAGCACTTCCCGGCGCTGTACCGCACAGACGCGGTGCTGTGGCGCGATGCGCGCTCGTGACCGGCAAGCGGCCGCGTGACGGGGTGACGGCGTGGTGCCTGCCGCGCGGCCCGGGCTCGTGCGGCCACCCCAACCCACGCACGCGCCGCCTTCGACCCGGTTTGCGCTGCATCAACGACACCGCGACCGCCGTGCCGGGGCAAACCCGCATCGCGTCCGCCGCGACCGGCAACTTCGCGTAGACTTCTCCAGATCCCCGCCGCATCATGCGGCGCCCGGAATCCCTGTTCAGCCTGGAGACGTCACGCATGCGCGCAGTGCCCATTCCTGACAGCGGCATCCTTGGAGAACCCTCTTCCGGCGCGGCCGTGCGCGACCTGCGCCGCGTGCCGATTCATCCCGATCACTGGTATCCGCTCGCGTGGTCGCGCGAGCTGAAACGCGGCAAGACGCTCGGCGTGCGCTTCGCCGGCGATCCGATCGTGCTCGTGCGCACCGAATCCGGCGCCGTGTATGCGCTCGAGGATCGTTGCGCGCACCGCCAGGTGCCGCTGCACGCGGGCGTCGTGAGCGGCGAGACACTGCGCTGCTGCTATCACGGCTGGACCTACGCGTGCGACAGCGGCCGCTGCGTCGACGTGCCGTACCTCGGCCGCGAGCGGCTGCCCAACGGCGTGCGCGCGTATCCGTGCCGCGAAGCGCACGGGCTGATCTTCGTGTTCCCGGGCGATGTGACGCTCGCCGATACCCGGTCGTTCCCCGCGCTCGAATCGGCGGACAACCGCGCATACAAGACGCGCCGCTTCGGCCGCGAGGTCAAGTGCCACTACTCGTTCATGCACGAGAACCTGATGGACATGAACCATCAGTTCCTGCATCGCAAGCAGATGGGGCAGATGCGCGCGCGCTCGGTGGGCCGGCGCCGCGGCGACGACTGGGTCGAGGTCGACTACACGTTCGCGCGGATGGAAGGCAAGCAGCCGGTGGGCGAAGCGCTCGTGTTCGGCGCCAGCAAGAAGCCCGCCGACCAGTCCGACAAGAGCGTGATGACGGTGCGCACCGGCTACCCGTACCAGACACTGCAGATCCGCTCGAGCGAAGGCACGCTCGTGATGGACCTGTGGATCGTCTACGTGCCGCTCGACGCCGAGCAGCGCACCAACCGCACGTTCGGACTGCTGTCGATCCACAAGCCCGGCATCCCGTTCGCGCTCGATCTCGCGTGGCCGCTGCTCGTCTGGTTCACCGAGCGCATCTTCCGCGAGGATCGCTGGATCGTCGAGCGCGAGCAGGAAGCGCACGACGCCCAGGGCGCCGACTGGAACCACGAGGTGTTTCCGGTCATCAACGAGCTGCGCGACCTGCTGCGCCAGTGCGGCGCACGCACGGTGATCCCGATCCGCGACGCGCGCGACGGTGCGTGATGCGGGCGGCGCGTGACTCGAGAAGTGCGCGCCGTTACAACCGGAACGCGCCCGGCAGCAATGCATGGGCCGTCGTGACCTCGACGGCCCCTTTCAGGTTGGCCAGGATCACTTCGATGTCGGGCGTGCCGATCTCGATGATCACCTGACGGCATGCGCCGCACGGCGCGATCGGGCCGTCCGTGTCGCCCACCACCGCGAGCCGCGTGAAATCCCCCGGACGATAACCGGCGGCGATGGCCGAAAACATCGCCGTGCGTTCCGCACAATTGCAGAGTCCGTAGGACGCGTTCTCGACATTGCAGCCGTGAAAAACCGTCCCGTCGCGCGCCTGCAGCGCCGCGCCGACCTTGAAGCGCGAATACGGCGCATACGCGCGTTCGCGCGCCGCCGTCGCCGCGTCGATCAGTTCGTTTCGTTCCATCTCGTCATACCCTCGATTGTGTGCGGGGAGGTATCGGCGCGACCAAGCCACGACCGTCGCGATACACCCGTGACGTGAAGTGAAGTGATCGCCTGTGCCCGTACCTGCGATTGGTCAGCCGATCTGCTGATAAATGGTCGGCGGCGCATCACCGGTTTCGCCCAGCACGTAGCTGCGCTGGAGCGCGTCCACCGCGTGCGCGGCGGCTGCGGCGTCGCGGGCATGCACGTAGCCGAGCGGCTCGCCGGCCTCGACACGCTGCCCGATCTCCGCGAGCGCCGTCAGGCCGACACTGTAGTCGATCGCGTCCGCCGCGCGCGTGCGGCCGCCGCCGAGCGCGACGACCGCGAGCCCGAGCGCGCGGCAATCGACGCGCTGCACCACGCCGCTCGTGCGCGCCGGAACCGGCACGATCGCCTCCGCCCGCGCGAGATGACGGGCGGGCGCATCGATCAGATCCGCAGGGCCGCCGAGCGCCGTGACCATCCTCGCGAAGCGTTCCGCTGCCGCACCTGAATCGAGCGCCTGCTGCAACTTCGCGCGCGCTTCTGCGACGTCGCGTGCCAGCCCGCCGGTGACGAGCAGCTCAGCGGAAAGCGCCATCGTGACCTCATGCAGGCGCGCCGGGCGCGACTTGCCCGTCAAATAGTCGATCGCGCACACCACTTCGAGTGCATTGCCCGCGCACGGCGCGAGCGACTGGTTCATGTCGGTGAGGATCGCGGTCGTCTTCATCCCGGCGCCGTTGCCGACGTCGACGATGCTGCGCGCCAGCTCCGCCGATTTCTCGGCGGTCGGCATGAAGGCGCCGGAGCCGACCTTGACGTCCATCACGAGCCCGTCGAGCCCGGCCGCGAGCTTCTTCGACAGGATCGACGCGGTGATCATCGCGACCGACTCGACGGTCGCCGTCACGTCGCGAATCGCATAGATGCGCATGTCGGCCGGCGCGAGCCGCGCGGTCTGCCCGATGATCGCGACGCCGACGTCGCGCACCGTGCGGCGAAACGCGTCCGTGTCGGGCGCCACGTTGTAGCCGGGAATCGCGCTCAGCTTGTCGAGCGTGCCGCCGGTGTGGCCGAGCCCGCGCCCCGAGATCATCGGCACGTAGCCGCCGCACGCGGCCACCATCGGCCCGAGCATCAGCGACACGACATCGCCGACGCCGCCGGTCGAATGCTTGTCGATCACCGGCCCGTCGAGATCCAGCGCGCGCCAGTCGAGCACGTCGCCCGAGTCGCGCTGCGCGAGCGTCAGCGCGACGCGCTCGTCGGTGCTCAGGTCGTTGAAATACACGGCCATCGCGAACGCGGCCACCTGGCCCTCGGTCACGCTGCCGTCGGTCACGCCGCGCACGAACGCCGCGATCCCATCACGATCGAGCGGTTGCCCGTCGCGCTTCCGGCGAATGAATTCCTGCGGTAAGAACATCGTTGCCTCTCCTCGATCAATCGATGGCCGCTGCGGGCTCAATGCAGGGAAAAGAACAGGCCCGCGATCGCGGCGCTCATCAGGTTCGACAGCGTCGCGGCCGTCAATGCGCGCAGGCCGTGCCGCGCGACTTCCGAGCGGCGCTCGGGCGCGACCGCGCTGAAGCCGCCCGCGAGAATCGCGATCGACGAGAAGTTCGCGAAACCGCACAGCGCGAACGACACGATCGCCAGCGTCTTCGGGTCGAGCACCTGCAGGCCGGCGGCCGCGACGTGCTCGCCGCCTTTCAGGTACGGCGACAGGTCGCCATACGCGACGAACTCGTTGAAGATCAGTTTCTCGCCGATGAAGTTGCCGGCCAGCGCCGCGTCGTGCCACGGCACGCCGATGATCCACGCGAGCGGCGCGAACAGGTGGCCGATGATACCCACCAGCGTGATCTGCGGAAAGCCCACGAACGCGGCCACGCCGCCGACGATCAGGTTCATCAGCGCGATGAGGCCGACGAACGCGATCAGCATCGCGCCGACGTTGATCGCGATCCGCAGCCCGACCGACGCGCCGGACGCCGCCGCCTCGATCACGTTGGCGGCCCGCTTGTCGTCGAAGTCGAGCCCGTCGACCACGACGCGGCTCGGCTCGACCGTCGGATACAGCAGCTTGCCGAACAGCAGCCCGCCCGGCACCGCCATGAACGACGCGGCGAGCAGGTATTCCATCCGCACGCCGAGGCCGGCGTAGCCGACCAGCACCGAACCCGCGACCGACGCCATGCCGCTCGCCATCACCGTGAAGATCTCGGCGCTCGTCATGTTCCGCACGAACGGCTTCACGAGCGCAGGCATCTCGCTTTGCCCGAGAAAGATCGTCGCCACCGCCGAGCACGCCTCGATGCGGCTCACGCCGAGCACTTTCGCGAGCGCCGCGCCGAGGATCGCGACGATCCACTTCATCACGCCGATGTAGTACAGCACCGCGATCAGCGCGGTCACGAAGATGATCATCGGCAGCACGCGCAGGCCGAACACGAACCCGCCGTCGCCGAACAGCTGGAACATCCGGCTGTCGACGAGCCCACCGAACACGAATGCGATGCCGTGATTGCCCATGTCGAGCACGCGATTGACGCCGTTCGCGGCGCCCGCCAGCACCGCACGGCCCACCGGCACGAACAGCACCAGTGCACCGATCGCCAGCTGCGTGCACAGCGCCGCGATCAGGGTCCGGCCGCTCACCGCGCGCCGGTTGTTCGACAGCAGATAGGCCACCAGCAGCAGGAACAGCATACCCAGGAGACTGCGCAGAATATCCACCTCGTACTCCTTGCTCTCAATGTTGTTGGATTGTTCGGCGGGCGGCCCGGCACGCCTGCGCAACGCCGTCGGTGGATATTACTCGCGGGCATGCACGTCGACAACGCAAACAAAATGGTCGCATTTGCGCCACGTCGCGTGTTGCATCGACTTGCTCAGTTGTTCTATGTACCTGGAGATCGGAAAGGCGCGATCAACGCTCCATTCGTCCCAAATATTGAGCGCATTGGCGTGATACGGGGAGGCGGCATGAGCGGTGCCGTCACGAACGGAGACGCACGCTCAAACTTGCGCGGGGCGTGTCGTTCCAACCGACACGCCCCGCGCGACACGCAACGCTCAGCCGGCGCGCTCGACCGGATGCGGCTCGCGCAACCGGTTCGCGATCCGCGCGGCCTCGTAGTAACTGGCCGCCGGCGGGCGCTTCAGGTAGCGGCCCGCGCCTCGCACGGCACGCAGATCGCCGTCGGCCCACGCGAGCGCGCCGCGCGTGAGCGTGTGCGTCGCAACGCCCTGCACCGTCATCCCCTCGAACACGTTGAAGTCGACCTGCTGATGATGGGTCTTCACCGAGATCGTCTTCGTCGCGGCCGGGTCCCATACGACGAGATCGGCATCGGCGCCCACCTGCACCGCGCCCTTGCGCGGATACAGGTTGAAGATCTGCGCGGCGTTCGTCGACGTGATCCGCACGAACTCGTTCGGCGTGATGCGGCCATGATTCACGCCGTGATGCCACAGCACCGACATGCGATCCTCGACACCGCCGCAGCCGTTCGGGATCTTCGTGAAATCGTCGCGGCCCATCGCCTTCTGCGATGCGCAGAACACGCAATGGTCGGTTGCGGTCGTATGCAGCTGCCCCGCCTGCAGCCCACGCCACAATGCCTCGCGATGCTCGGCCGAGCGGAACGGCGGGCTCATCACGTGCGCGGCCGCACGCGTCCAGTCCGGATCGCGATAGACGGCCTCGTCGATCACCAGGTGGCCCGGCAGCACCTCGCCGAACACGCGCAGCCCTTCGCTGCGCGCTTTGGTGATCGCATCGACCGCGTCCTTCGCGGACACATGCACGATATACACCGGCACGCCCAGCACCTGCGCGATGCGGATCGCGCGGTTCGCGGCTTCGCCCTCGACCTCCGGCGGCCGCGACAACGGATGCGCCTCCGGCCCCGTCATCCCGCGTGCGAGCAGCGCCTTCTGCAACTGGAACACGAGCTCGCCGTTTTCCGCGTGCACGGTCGGCAACGCGCCGAGTTCGAGCGCACGCGAGAAGCTGTTCACGAGCACCTCGTCGTCGGCCATGATCGCGTTCTTGTACGCCATGAAGTGCTTGAAGCTCGACACGCCGTGCTCGCGCACGAGCGTGCCCATGTCGCGATGCACACTCTCGTCCCACCACGTCACGGCCACGTGGAAGCCGTAGTCGGCCGCCGCCTTCTCGGCCCAGCCGCGCCAGGCATGGAACGCATCCATCAGCGGCTGCTTCGGGCTCGGGATCACGAAGTCGATGATGCTCGTCGTGCCGCCCGCGAGCCCGGCGGCCGTGCCCGAGTAGAAATCGTCGCTCGCGGTCGTGCCCATGAACGGCAGTTCCATGTGCGTATGCGGATCGATGCCGCCCGGCATCACGTACTGGCCGTGCGCATCGACGACGGTCGCGCCGGCCGGTGCGTCGATCTGCTCGGCGATCTGCAGGATCGTGCCGCCGTCCACCGGGGCTGCGCAGAGCAGGTCTGCGCGGTAGGAACGGTCCGCATCGACCACGGTGCCGCCACGAATCAGGATTGCCATGGGTTTGCCTCCTCGTTGACTGTCGGGTGCCGCATCAGGCGCGCGCGATCTGCGCGTGCTGTCCGGCGCGCCATTTCATCCAGGTGCCGTACACGCACGACGCCAGCACGAGGCCGACGAACCACGCGTACGTGTAAAGCGTGTTGAAGAAAGCCGGCACGTTCGGAAACGACGCCGGAAAGGCCGTATGCAGGAAGCCGGGCAGGTTCGGCAGCACGCCGACCGCGAGCGCGGCCAGCGCGGCCGGGTTCCAGCCGCGCGCGTAGCTGAAGCCGCCGCGCTCGTCGAACAGTTCGCGCGTGTCGAGCCGCGTGCCGCGAATCAGGAAGTAGTCGACCATCAAAATCCCCGCCACCGGCCCGAGCAGCGCCGAATAGCCGACGAGCCAGGTGAAGATGTAGCCGTCCGTCGTCGCGAGGATCTTCCACGGCATCATCACGATCGCGATCGTCGCGGTGATCATCCCGCCCGTGCGGTACGAGATCGCCTTCGGCCACAGGCTCGAGAAGTCGTAGGCCGGGCCGACGAGATTCGCGGCGAGGTTGCAGCACATCGTGTCGAGCGTGAGGATCACGAGCGCGATGCCCACGCCGATGCCCGTCATCCGGCTCGTCAGGTCGATCGGATCCCAGATCGCGTTGCCGTAGATCACGACGGTCGCCGACGTCACGACGACCGACACCACCGACAGCAGTGCCATCGGCAACGGCAGCCCGATCGACTGCCCGATCATCTGGTCGCGCTGCGAATGCGCGAAGCGCGTGAAGTCGGGAATGTTCAGCGCGAGTGTCGCCCAGAAGCCGACCATCGCGGTCAGCCCCGGCCAGAAGGTCGCCCAGAACAGCCCGGCCTTCTTGCCGCCCGCCGCGAACTGCGACGGCGCCGACAGCATCGTGCCGAAGCCGCCCGCCTTCGACGTCGCCCACCACACGAGCGCCACGCACATCACGACCTTGATCGGCGCGGACCAGCTCTCGAGCCAGCGGATCGAATCGGTGCCGTGCCAGATGAAGTAGAGCTGCAGCGCCCAGAACACGAGGAAGCACGCGAGCTGCCCGAACCCGATGCCGATGACCGGCAGCGCCGTGCCGTGCAGTGCATTGCCGGTCAGGATGTTCAGCAGCGTATAGATCGCGCTGCCGCCGAGCCAGGTCTGGATCCCGTACCAGCCGCACGCGACGATCGCCCGCAGCAGCGCCGGCAGCTTCGCGCCCTGCGTGCCGAACGACGCGCGCACGAGCACCGCGTAAGGAATCCCGTGCTTCGCGCCCGCATGGCCGATCAGCAGCATCGGCACGAGCACGATCAGGTTGCCGAGCAGCACGGTCATCACCGCCTGCCACGGCGACATGCCTTCCTGGATCAACCCGGCCGCCAGCATGTACGACGCGATGTTCATCACCATCCCGACCCACAGCGCCGCGAAGTGATACCACTTCCACGTGCGCTGCGCCGGCGTCGTCGGCGCGAGGTCGTCGTTGTACAGGCTGCCGCCCTGCGCCGCGGCGCTGTCGGGATCGGCGGGATTCGCTGCGTGATTCATCGAACGCACTCCACTAAAACATCAGCGCCGGCATCGTCCGATGCCGGCCCGGGTGGAACGAAAGGCGGCGATGCAGGATGACCTGCGTCGCCGGACGCCGTCAAGCAGCCTTCTTCGCGTGCTTCTCGGGGGCCGACGCGCCTGCACTCGCCCCCGCGTCCGCGCTCGCCGGATTGTTCGGATGCGTGGTCCAGTTCGCGTAGTCACCCGAATCGACCCGCTCCATCGTGATGCATTGCTCGACCGGACACACATGCATGCAAAGATTGCACCCGACGCATTCCGAATCGACCACTTCGAAGTGGCGCACGCCATCCTTCGTCGCGGTGATCGCCTGGTGCGACGTGTCCTCGCACGCGATATGGCACAGCCCGCACTGGATGCAGCGGTCCTGGTCGATGCGCGCCTTGATGTCATACTTCAGGTTCAGGTATTTCCAGTCGGTCACGTTCGGCACCGCGCGGCCGCGGATGTCGTCGAGCGTCGCGTAGCCCTTCTCGTCCATCCAGTTCGACAATCCGTCGGCCAGGTCCGACACGATCCGGAATCCGTAATGCATCGCGGCGGTGCACACCTGCACGCTGCCGGCGCCGAGCACCATGAACTCCGCCGCGTCGCGCCATGACGAGATGCCGCCGATGCCCGAGATCGGCAGGTTCGGCGTTTCCGGGTCGCGCGCGATCTCCGCGACCATGTTCAATGCGATCGGCTTGACCGCCGGGCCGCAATAGCCGCCGTGCGTGCCCTTGCCGTCGACCGTCGGCATCGGCGCCATATGGTCGAGATCGACCGCGACGATCGAGTTGATCGTGTTGATCAGCGACACGCCGTCCGCGCCGCCCTTGTACGCGGCGCGCGATCCCATCCGGATGTCGCTGATGTTCGGCGTGAGCTTCACGAGGCACGGCAGCTTCGTGCCCTCCTTCACCCAGCGCGTGACCATCTCCACATATTCGGGGACCTGCCCGACCGCCGCGCCCATCCCGCGCTCGCTCATCCCGTGCGGACAGCCGAAGTTCAGCTCGACCGCGTCGGCGCCCGTGTCCTCGACGAGCGGCAGGATCCATTTCCAGTCGCGCTCGTTGCACGGCACCATCAGCGACACGATCAGCGCGCGGTCCGGCCAGTCGCGCTTCACCTGCGCGATCTCTCTCAGGTTCACGTCGAGCGGACGGTCGGTGATCAGCTCGATGTTGTTCAGCCCCGCGATGCGCTGGCCGTTCCACTGCACCGCGCCATAGCGCGAACTGACGTTGACGACGTGCGGATCGAGCCCGAGCGTCTTCCACACGACGCCGCCCCAGCCCGCCTCGAACGCGCGGTTCACGTTGTAGGCCTTGTCGGTCGGCGGCGCGGACGCCAGCCAGAAGGGGTTCGGCGAAGTGATGCCCGCGATGGTGCAGCGAAGGTCGGCCATGGTCGGCTCCGTGAGAGTGGGGTCGTGTTGGTTGTGCTCGTGGTGGGTAACGCGCGTGGTGCGCTCACGCGGCCTTCGCGTCGCGCTGCGCGAGCGTCGCGTCGATCGACGCCGCCGCGCGCTTGCCGTCCTGCACGGCCTGCACCGTGAGGTCGACGCCGCCCGTCGCCGCGCAATCGCCGCCGGCCCACACGTCGGGCCATGCGGTGCGCCCGTCGGCGTCCACCGCGATGCGCGCGCCGTCCGCCGTCAGCAGCGCGGCGTCGATGGCGTCCGGCACCAGCGTCTGGCCGATCGCCTTCAGCACCATGTCCGCCTCGACGGTGAAGCGCTCGCCCGATGCCGCCTCGAACTCGACACCCGTCACCTGCCCGTTCTCCCCCGCCATGCGCACCGGCTTCGCGTGCGTGACGAGCGTGACGCCGCTCTTCTGCGCGAACTCGCGCTCGGCCCACGTCGCGCTCATCGCCTCCACGCCGCGCCGGTACACCATCGTCACGCGCTCGGCGCCGAGCTTGCGGCTCTGCACCGCCGCATCGATGGCCGTATTGCCGCCACCGATCACGACCACGCGCCGCCCGACCGGCACGTTCTCCAGCGCATCGGCCTGCCGCACCTGCTCGATGAAATCGACCGCGTTCATCACGCCGTTCAGTTGCTCGCCGTCGATCGACAGCGCACGCACGCCGCCGAGCCCCATCGCGAGAAACACCGCGTCGTGCTGCTCGCGCAGCGCGTCGAGCGTGATGTCGCGGCCCAGCGCGACGCCGGTTTGCAACGTGATGCCGCCCACCGACAGCAGCCACTCGACTTCACGCTGCGCGAAATCGTCGACGGTCTTGTACGCGGCGATCCCGTATTCGTTGAGGCCGCCGGCCTTCGGGCGCGCGTCGAACAGCGTGACACGGTGCCCGGCAATCGCGAGCCGGTGCGCACACGCGAGTCCGGCCGGCCCCGCGCCGACCACCGCGACCTGGCGGCCCGTGTCCGGTGCGCGCGTGAAGCGCACCGCGCCGGTCTCCATCGCCCAGTCGGTGGCATGCCGCTGCAGCGCGCCGATCGCGACGGGCTGCGCATCCTGATGGTTGCGCACGCATGCGCCTTCGCACAGGATCTCGGTCGGACACACGCGCGCGCACATCCCGCCGAGCGGATTCGCCGACAGGATGTCGGTCGCAGCGCCCTTCAGGTTGCCGTTGCCGATCTTGCGGATGAAGCTCGGGATGTCGATCTGCGTCGGGCAGGCTTGCACGCACGGCGCGTCGTAGCAGTAGTGGCAGCGGCTGGCGGCGGCCGCCGCGGCAGTCGGATCGAGCAGCGGCGCGATGTCGGCGAATTCGCACGAGAGTTGCGTGGACGACAGGCGATGCGCGGCGATATCGCCGGTTGGCTGGGTGGTCATACGCGTTCCTTCGACTGGGTGGAGACAAAGCCGTCCCCGCCGGCTGCGAATGCACAGTCGGGGCGGTCGTTGTTAGGAATGCTACGGTCAGGCTGTCAGGCGTCGAGCAGCCTGCCGGTTGCTACGGCCCTGGCGTCATGAAACCGGCTCGCATGCGCGCGACAACATCGCGTGCAGCAGCACGTTCGCGCCGGCCTCGATCCAGGCAGGCGTCGCGTCCTCGATCTCGTTGTGGCTGATGCCGTCGACACACGGCACGAACACCATCGACGTCGGCGCGACCTGCGCGAGGTAGCACGCGTCGTGGCCCGCACCCGACACGATGTCGCGATGCGAGAAGCCGAAGCGGTCGGCCGCACTGCGCACCGCTTCCACGCAGGCCGCGTCGAACGCGACCGGCTTGTAATAGAAGATCTGCTCAAGCTGGGTTTCGAGCCCGATCTCGCCCGCGATGCGCGCCACACCTTCGCGCAGTGCAGCATCCATCTTCGCGAGCACCGCGTCGTCCGGATGTCGGAAATCGACGGTGAAGAACACGCGGCCCGGAATCACGTTGCGCGAGTTCGGGTAGACCTGCATCATGCCGACCGTCGCGCAGCCGAACGGCGCATGATCGAGGCCGATCCGGTTGACGAGATCGACCACGCGCGACGCGCCGAGCAGCGCATCGCGGCGGCGCGGCATCGGCGTCGGCCCCGCATGCGCCTCCTGGCCGGTGAACGTGATCTCGTACCAGCGCTGCCCCTGCGCGTCGGTCACGACGCCGATCGTCTTGCATTCCGCTTCGAGAATCGGCCCCTGCTCGATATGCAGTTCGAACGCCGCGTGCAGCTTGCGTCCGCCGCACGGCACGTCGCCCGCGTAGCCGATCCGCGCCAGTTCCTCGCCGATCGTCTTGCCGTCCACGTCCTTGCGCGACAGCCCGTATTCGAGCGAAAACACCCCCGCGAACACGCCCGACGCCACCATCGCCGGCGCGAAGCGCGAGCCTTCCTCGTTGGTCCAGATCACGACCTCGACCGGATGCTCGGTCTCGATGCCATGATCGTTGAGACTGCGAATCACCTCGAGGCCGCCGAGCACGCCGTAGATGCCGTCGAAGCGGCCGCCGGTCGGCTGCGAATCCGCGTGCGAGCCCGTGACGACCGGTGCCGCATCGGCCACGCGGCCCGCGCGGCGCATGAACACGTTGCCCATCGTATCGACCGTCACCGTGCAGCCGGCCGCCTTCGCCCAGCCGACGATCAGGTCGCGGCCGGCCTTGTCGAGATCGGTCAGCGCGAGGCGGCACACGCCGCCCTTCGGCGTCGCTCCGATCTTCGCGACTTCCATCAGGCTGTCCCACAACCGCTTGCCGTCGACCTTGATCGACGTGTCGAAAGCTGCCCGCTTCACTGTTTCCGATACCGCGTTCATTCGTATCGCTCCTGTGGGGTCGGTGATGTCGTCAGCCCGGTCTGTGCCGGTGCGTGTCATGCCTGTTTCGGGGCAACGCCGCCCAAGCGCGGTGCATGCCCCGGTCTTCGCGAAGATCGTCCGACGAATCGGGCCGAACGGTTTCTGCCGCTCGTCGAATCCTGTCCGATTGGACAGGTTTTAGACGATCAAAATGACCAAATCAATCTCTTTCTTGCGTGAATGAATGGAGCGAGAAACGTGCCACCGCAACGCAGCATGGCGATGACTACGCGAGATCGGTACGCGTGCGTTCGATGCGAATCAGCGGCTAGAATGAAGCCCAACGCGGCACCCCCGCCGCGCGAGGGCAACGATGAGACATGACGAGGCGGCAACCGCAGCCACCGACAGCGACGAAACGCCCGCGCCTTTGCGGCGACGCAAGGCGCACATCCGCGAGTCCAACGAAGCGCATCTGCTGGCCTGCGCGGAGGCCGTGTTCGCGGAGCGCGGGCTCGACGGCGCGAGCACCGCGATGATCGCGGAGCGCGCCGGCCTGCCGAAAGCCAACCTGCATTACTACTTCCCGACGAAGCTTGCGCTGTACCGCCGCGTGCTCGACGACCTGTTCGAGGACTGGCATCGCGCGGCCGGGACGTTCGAGGCCGACGACGATCCGGTGGTAGCGATCAGCGGCTACGTGCGCGCGAAGATGGCGCTGTCGCGGCGGCGCCCGCTCGGCTCGAAGGTCTGGGCCAACGAGATCATCCACGGTGCGGAGCACATGCAGGACATCCTGTCGGAACGCGTGAAGCCGTGGTTCGATACGCGCGTGAAGGTCATCGACGGCTGGATCGCGCGCGGGCTGCTCGCGCCGATCGACGCGCATGCGCTGATGTACCTGATCTGGGCCACCACGCAGCACTACGCCGATTTCGATGCGCAGATCCGCGCGCTGAGCGGCAAGCGCACGTTCACGCAGAAGGCGTACGACGAGAAGACCGAACAGGTCGTGCAGCTCGTGATTCGCGCATGCGGAGCGGTGTCGCCGGAGGCGAAGGCGTAGCGCGGCAACGCGATCCGCCGAAAACAAAACGGGTATCGCACAGGTGTTTCCCGTGCGATACCCGTCGGCCGTGTCGCCGCATGCGGACGACGCGTGGTGCGCTGCGCGATACGTTACACGACGCGCTCGATCGCGATCGCCGTCGCCTCGCCGCCGCCGATGCACAGCGACGCGACGCCGCGCTTCATCCCGTACGTTTCAAGCGCGGCCAGCAGCGTCACCATCACGCGCGCGCCCGATGCCCCGATCGGATGCCCGAGCGCACACGCGCCGCCGTGCACGTTGACCTTCTCGTGCGGCAGGTCGAGGTCGCGCATCGCGGCCATCGGCACCACTGCGAACGCTTCGTTGATCTCGAACAGGTCGACGTCGCGCAGGTTCCAGCCGGTTTTCTCCGACAGCTTGCGCAGCGCGCCGATCGGCGCGGTCGCGAACAGGCCCGGCTTGTCCGCGTAGGTCGAATGCCCGACGATCACGGCCTTCGGCGTGAGGCCGAGGCGCTCGGCTTCCGAGCGGCGCATCATCACGAGCGCGGCCGCGCCGTCCGAGATCGACGACGCATTCGCGGCCGTCACCGTGCCGCCATCGCGGAACGCCGGCTTCAGCGTCGGGATCTTGTCGAGCTTCGCCTTGCCCGGCTGTTCGTCGATCGACACGACCGTTTCGGTCTTGCCGGCCTTCACGGTCACCGGCGTGATTTCCGACACGAAGTGCCCGTCGGCGATCGCCCGTTGCGCGCGCGTCAGCGATGCGATCGCGAACGCATCCTGCGCCTCGCGCGTGAACTGGTACGCCTGCGCGCAATCCTCGGCGAACGTGCCCATCAGGCGGCCCTTCTCGTACGCGTCCTCGAGCCCGTCGAGGAACATGTGATCGAGTACCTGCCCGTGACCCATGCGCATCCCCGCGCGCGCCTTCGGCAGCAGGTACGGCGCATTCGTCATGCTCTCCATCCCGCCCGCGACGGCCACGGCTGCCGAGCCCGCCAGCAGCAGGTCATGCGCGAACATCGCGGCCTTCATCCCCGAGCCGCACATCTTGTTGACCGTGGTCGCACCCGCCGCGAGCGGCAGCCCGGCCTTCAGCGCGGCCTGCCGCGCCGGCGCCTGGCCCTGGCCCGCCGGCAACACGCAGCCGAACACGATTTCATCGATGCGCTCGGCCGGCACGTTCGCGCGCTCGAGCGCCGCGCGAATCGCTACCGCGCCAAGGTCGCTCGCGCTGGCGGCCGCCAGGTCGCCCTGGAAACCACCCATCGGCGTACGCGCCATACCCACGATTACGATCGGATCCTGAGTCGTCATGATTCGCTTCCTCCAGTGTCAGCGCGGTGCCATGCGCAACGCGCCATCGAGACGGATGACTTCGCCGTTCAGCATCGTGTTCTCGGCGATGTGGCGCACCAGCGCCGCAAATTCTTCCGGGCGGCCAAGCCGCGGCGGGAACGGTACGCTCTTGCCGAGCGCATCCTGCACGTCCTGCGGCATGCCGGCCATCATCGGCGTCGCGAAGATGCCCGGCGCGACCGTCACGACGCGAATGCCGAACTGCGCGAGTTCGCGCGCGATCGGCAGCGTCATGCCGACCACACCGCTCTTCGACGCCGCATACGCGGCCTGCCCGATCTGCCCGTCGAACGCCGCGACCGACGCGGTGTTGACGATCACGCCGCGTTCGCCTTCGGCATTGGGCTCCTGCTTCGACATCGCGTCGGCGGCCAGCCGGATCATGTTGAACGTGCCGACCAGATTGATCGACACCGCGCGTGCGAAGCGGTCGAGCGAATGCGGACCCTCGCGGCCCACCACCTTCTCGCCCGGTGCGACGCCCGCGCAGTTGACGAGCGCGTCGATGCGGCCGAACGCATCACGCGCGGCGGCGACGGCCGCCTGGCCGTCGGCTTCGCTCGTCACGTCGGTCTTCACGAAGCGTGCGGCCGCGCCAAGCTCGTGCGCGAGACCCGCGCCGGCCTCTTCGTTGACATCCAGCAGCACGGCCTTGCCGCCTTCCGCGACCACCATGCGCGCCACCGCGGCGCCGAGACCGGAACCGGCGCCCGTGATCAGAAAAACGCGATCCTTGATATCCATTCGCAGTCCGTACAGGTTGTGTTCAGGGTTGAGCGGCTTTCTCGGCTTCCATCTTGCGCAATACGAAGCGCTGGATCTTGCCGCTCGGGGTTTTAGGCAGCGCGTCGACGAAGTCGATCGCGCGCGGATAGGCGTGAGCGGACAGCCGCCGCTTCACGTGCAGGCTCAGTTCGTCGGCCAGCGCCGGCGTGCCGTCATAGCCTTTCGACAGCACGACGAACGCCTTGACGATCTCCGTGCGCTCCGCGTCGGGCACGCCGATGACGGCGGCCTCGCTCACGGCCGGATGCTCGATCAGCGCGCTTTCCACGTCGAACGGGCCGATCCGGTAGCCGGACGACGTGATCACGTCGTCCGCGCGGCCGATGAAGCTCACGGTGCCATCCGGCTCCAGCTCGAGGTTGTCGCCGGTCCGGTAATAGCCGCCCGCGATCGCCGGCGTGTCCTGCTGCCAGTAGCCGTGGAACCACAGCAGCGGCGAGCGTGCGATGTCGATCGCGAGGTTGCCCGGCTCGCCGGGGCCGAGCTCGCGGCTCGCGTCGTCGAGCACCGCGACGCGGTAGCCGGGCATCGCCAAGCCGGCCGACCCGGCGTGGACCGCATGCGCGAGGCCGTGGTGGTTGTTCACGACCATCCCGAGTTCGGTCTGGCCGTAGTGATCGTAGATCGGCGCGCCGAGCGCCGCGTCGAACCAGCGCACGACTTCCGGATTCAACGGTTCGCCCGCGCTGCTGACCACGCGCAGCTTGCCCTTCAGCCGCGCCGCCGCGTCCGTGCCGGCCGCCATCAGCATCCGGTAGGCCGTCGGCGAGCCGGCGAGGCTTGTAATCCCGAGCCGTTCGATCAGGTCGTACGTGCTGTCGACCGTGAAGCTGCCTTCGTAGAGCGTCGTCGCGTGGCCCAGCAGCAGCGGGCCCGTGATCGCGTAATAGAGGCCGTATGCCCAGCCCGGATCGGCGATGTTCCAGAACCGGTCGCCGGCACGCAGGTCCACCGCGTCGCGCATGTATGCGCCGAACGCGAGCAGCGCACGCAGCGGCACCGGCACGCCCTTCGGCAAGCCCGTCGTGCCCGACGTCGACATCATCATGAACAGGTCCGTGCCCTTGCGCAGCACCGGCTCGAACGCGTCGGACTGCGCATCGAGCGCCGCGCGGAAATCGATGTCGCTTTCCGCCAGCGCTTCACCCGGCTCGCGCACCGTCGCAATGGGCGGGCAACCGGCGATCTCGTCGAGCTTCGCGCGATTCGCGACGTTGGTCACGACCAGGCGTGCATCGCTCATGCGCAGCCGGTGGTCGATCGCTTTCGGGCCGAATGCGGTGAACAGCGGCTGGTAGACGGCGCCCGCGCGCCACGTGCCGAGGATCGTCGCGACGAGTTCGGGCGTGCGCGGCAACAGTCCCGCCACCACGTCGCCCGGCTTCACGCCCTGCGCGACCAGCAGGTTCGCGACGCGGGCCGACAGCGCCTTCATCTGCGCAAACGTGTAGCGATGGTGCTGGCCGCCGGCGTCGATCCAGTCGAGCGCGATCGCGTCCGCCGATGCGTGCCGGTCGCAGCATTCCACGCACGCGTTCAGGCCGCGCTCCAGGTCGCCGTGCAGTTGCTGCGCGGCGGTCTCGATACTGAACCGGGCCACGGCGTCGGCGTAGGCCGGCACCGCGCGGGCGGTAGCTCCATCAGACATGCGTGTCTCCTGTGCGTTATGGCCGCCGGCGAGCCAGAGGCGCGTCGGGGATAGTTCGATAGTAGACAGCCCGTACATTGCAATCAATGACAAACCGAATCTAGAATCGTGATCGCTTTTGCCATGTCGGGAGAATGTAGGAAAATGGGGCCGCAGATGATTTCGCCGGATTTCGTCGACGACGCGCTCGCATGCCTGCGCCGGCAAGGCCTTCCGACGGAGGCCGTGCTACGCGCCGCCGGCCTGCCGGCCGCCGTGCGCGAGCCCGTCACGCCGCAGCAGTACGGCCGGCTGTGGCTCGCGATCGCCGCTGCGCTCGACGACGAATTCTTCGGGCTCGCCGCGCGCCCGATGCGGCGCGGCAGCTTCACGCTGCTGTGCCATGCGGTGCTGCATGCCGGCACGCTCGACAAGGCGCTGCGTCGCGCGCTGCAGTTCCTACGCGTCGTACTGGACGAGCCGCATGGCGAGCTCACCGTGGCCGACGGGCAGGCGCAGATCGTGCTGACGCAGACGGGCGCGCCCTACCCGGCGTTCGCATACCGGACGTTCTGGCTGATCCTGCTCGGCGTCGCGTGCTGGCTGATCGGCCGGCGCATCCCGCTGCAGCGCATCGACTTCGCATGCCCGAGCCCCGACCAGCGCAGCGACTATCACCAGTTCTTCGGCGTGCCCGTGCATTTCGACCGGCCCGACAGCCGGCTCGCATTCAATGCCGCGTACCTCGCGCTGCCGACGATCCGCTCCGAGCAGGCGCTGAAGACGTTCCTGCGCGGTGCGCCCGGCAACCTGCTCGTCCGCTACCGGCACGATACGGGCTGGGTCGCGAAGACGCGTGCGCAGTTGAAGACGCTACCGGCCGCGGAGTGGCCCGACTTCGATACGCTGGCCGTGCGCCTCGGCACGACGCCCGCGACGCTGCGGCGGCGGCTGCGCAGCGAAGGGCAAAGCTTCGCGGCAATCAAGGACGAGCTGCGCGGCGCGCTGGCCCAGTCGCTGCTGCGCGGGCATGCGCTCAGCGTCGCGGAGATCGCGGCCGAGCTCGGCTTCACCGAGCCGAGCGCGTTTCATCGCGCATTCCGCAAGTGGACGGGCACGAGCCCCGGTGCGTTCCGGCGGGACGTCCATGCGGCGGAGGGAGAGCCGGGCGTGGCGAACGGATGATGCGGCACGTAGCCGTCGACACTGCATGCCCGGCCGACCCGGAAACGCTCACGCGACGCGCTGCAGCGGCCGCGAGAACAGCTTGCATCCCGCGTAGTAGACGAGCGACGTCAGCGACAAACCGACGATCCACGACACGTCCGCGCCACCGAGCCGGCTCGCCAGTTCTCCCGTATAGAGATCAGTCGCCATGAACGGCGCCTGCGCGACGATGCCGATGACATACGAGCCAACGGCGATCGTATTGAAGCGTCCGTAGATGCCACCGTCCTGCCGGAAGAACGAATCGACGTCGTAGTCGCCGTGACACACGAGGTAATAGTCGACGAGGTTGATCGCGGTCCACGGTACGAGCACGTACAGCAGCAGCAGGATGAAGTTCGTGTAACCGGCGAGGAAATTGTCCTGCCCGAACAGCGCGATCGCGAGCGCGATGCCGCACAGCACGATCGCGGTCATCGCCCGCGCACGCGCCTTGCCCGACCACGACGGAAAGAGCGTCTGCAGCACGGTGATGGCCGATAGCGCGCCGCAATACAGTTCCATCGCATTGCTGGCCGCGATGCCGAACGACAGCACGACGATCACGAGCACGCTGATCCCTTGCGTGAGGCCCGTGAGGCCGCTCACGACATTGCCGTCGGGCGTCGCGAGCCCCACCAGGCAACCGAGCAGCATCGGGAAGAACGAACCGAGTACGCAGCCCCAGTAACTCGACCAGAATGCCGTGCGCGGTCCGGTATCGGGCGGCAGGTAGCGCGAATAGTCCG
Source organism: Burkholderia sp. AU33803 (assembly GCF_002223095.1). Taxonomy (NCBI): domain Bacteria; kingdom Pseudomonadati; phylum Pseudomonadota; class Betaproteobacteria; order Burkholderiales; family Burkholderiaceae; genus Burkholderia; species Burkholderia sp. AU33803. Next base: position 10,608 of record NZ_NKFJ01000009.1, on the reverse strand, counting down.
ATACGTAAGGCGCATAGGCAATCTGCCACAGCGCGGCGACCGACATCGCGCCCAGGAAGCCCGACAGGTTCAGCGAATGCTTCGAGAACGTATCGGCGGGCAGTCCGTGCACGAAGATGATCCACACGAACGCCAGCACGAGCACGCTGCCCGAGCACCAGCTCAACAACCGCGCATACGCGTGGATCAGCTTGTAGCCGTAGATCGATCCGAGCAGGCTGATCAGGCCGATCACCACGACGCCCGCGTCGAGCGGGATGTCGGCGCTCAGGCTGTGCAGCGCCTGCCCGCCGAACACGCAGTTCGATGCGAAGAAGCCCACATACATCACGACCACCAGCCCGACCACGAGCAGCGCGCCGAACGACCCGAACTGCCCGCGGGTCTGGATCATCTGCGGCACGCCGAGCTGCGGCCCCTGCGCGGAATGCAACGCCATGAACACCGCGCCGATCAGGCTGCCGACCAGCGTGGCCAGCGCCGCCCACCAGAACGGCTGCTTGAACACCGTGGTCGCGAGCGATCCGGTGACGATCGTCAGCATCATGATGTTCGACCCGAACCAGATCGTGAACAGATCCTTCGCGCTGCCGTGCCGCTCGGTCAGCGGAATCGGCTGGATGGTGCTTTCCTCGAGATGAGCAATGGACTCGCCGTGACTCATTTCGTCTCCTTGTTTCTGTTGTGATGTTCGTGGATTTGGGGGCTGAAGGCTGACCGGGAATACGTGGCCGGCTCAAAGCCGTGCGGACTTCAACACACGAGCCGTACCATTTGCATTCCTTACCAATACGCAGTCGGCGGCACATCGACTTATCGCGACCACCGACCACGACGCCCAGTCTTCAACTTGTCGGATAGCCGCCGCGGTGGCTGCACGCGGCGGTCCCCATGATTCGATCCGCTCCCGCCCGACTCTCATCGGACGGAAGCGCGTCGCTCGACGATCAGCAGTCGATCCCGAGCACTTCGCGCGCGGTGGCATCCACGGCCTTGCGCATCGTGTCGACCAGTTCATCGATTTGCGCGTGATCGATCACCAGCGGCGGCGCAACGATCAGTCGGCCGTTCGTCGAACGCACGATCGCGCCGAGTTCGAACCCGACCGTCCGGCTGTGCCAGGTCAGGTCGGCCTCGTTCGCAAAGCGCTCGCGCGTCGCCTTGTTCTTCGCGAACTGGATCGCGCCGACCGCACCCACCCCCTGGATCTCGCCGACGAGCGGATGATTGCCGAACGCATCGCGCAGCGCCTTCTGCAGGTACGGCCCGGTATCCGTCTTCGTGCGCTCGACGAGGCCTTCGCGCTCGAGCACGTCGAGGTTGGCCAGCGCAACGGCGGCCGCGACCGGGTGCCCCGAATAAGTCAACCCGTGCGCGTAGACACCCCCCTTGTCGACCAGCGCATCACCGACGCGTCGGCTCATGATCAGCCCGCCCATCGGCACGTAGCCCGAGGTCAGCCCCTTGGCCATGCAGATCAGGTCCGGTTCGAAGCCGAAGTGACGATGCGCGAACCACTCACCGGTGCGGCCGAAGCCGCCGATCACTTCATCCGCGCACAGCAGCACGTCGTACTGACGGCAGATGCGCTCGATTTCCTGCCAGTAGCCGTCCGGCGGAAAAATCATCCCGCCCGCGCCCTGGAACGGCTCCGCGACGAACGCGGCAACGCGCTCCGCGCCGATCTCGAGGATCTTGCGCTCGAGCGACAGCGCCGCCTGCTTGCCGAATGCCTCGGGGCTCAGGTCGCCGCCATTCGCGTACCAGTACGGTTCGTCCACGTGCGTGATGTTCGGAATCGGCAGGTCGCCCATTTCATGCATGAACGCCATGCCGCCCAGCGATGCGCTGCCGACCGTCGACCCGTGATAGCCGTTCACGCGGCCGATCAGCACCTTCTTCTGCGGCTTGCCCATCACGTCCCAGAACCGCCGCACGGTGCGAATCAGCACTTCATTCGATTCGGATCCCGAATTGGTATACACCACATGACTGAAGCGATTGCCGAGCAGCGCGAACAGCCGCTCCGACAGTTCAATCACCGACGGGTGCGTCGTATGAAAGAACATGTTGTAGTAGGACAGTTCCTTCATCTGCCGCGCGGCGGCGTCGACCAGCTCCGGCCGCCCATAGCCGACGTTGGTGCACCACAGCCCGGACATGCCGTCCAGGTAGCGGTTGCCGTCGTTGTCCCATAGATGGATACCTTCGCCGCGCACCATCACGCGCGCGCCTTCCTCGTTCAGCGCCTTCTGGTCGACGAACGCATGCAGGTGATGGGCGGCGTCGCTGCGTTGATAGTCCTGCGTCGTACGATGCGGAAAGTTGGGCGCGTTCATGGGCGAGTCTCCGGTTCGTTGTGGGGATAAAAAGCGTTGTCGTGTTGCGCGGCGCAACCGCGTACGGCCTGCCGCGTCGAATCAGTAACTGATCCAGGTTGTCTTGAGGCCCGTGTACTTGTCGATCGCATGCAGCGAAAGATCGCGGCCGAAGCCCGACTGGCGAAACCCGCCGAACGGCGTCTGCGCGCTCAGCGCATCGACCGTGTTGACGGACACCGTGCCGGCACGCAGCCGGCCCGATACACGGTGCGCACGCGACAGGCTGCCGGTCCAGAGCGATGCGGCCAGCCCATAGATCGAATCGTTCGCGAGCCGGACGGCCTCGTCCTCGGTGTCGAACGCCATCACCGACAGCACCGGCCCGAAGATCTCCTCGCGCGCGATGGCGTCGTCGTGCTTCACGTCGATGAAGATCGTCGGCTCGATGAAGTAGCCCTTGCCGTCGACACGCGGCGCGCCACCGCCGATCGCGAGCGTCGCGCTATCGCGGCCGCGTGCGATCCACTCGCGCACGCGCCGATGCTGCTGCTCGTCGACGATGGCGCCCATCCCGCTCGCCGGATCGAGCGGATCGCCCGGCATGAACGCGGCGGCATGCGCAATCAGCCGGTCGACGAACGCATCGTGAATCGAACGCTGGACCAGCAGCCGCGAGTTGGCGGAACACACCTCGCCCTGGTTGAAGAAGATGCCGAAGCACGCCTTGCGTGCGGCCAGGTCGAGATCGTCCGTATCGTCGAAGACCAGGTTCGGGCTCTTGCCGCCGCACTCGAGCCACACCTGCTTCATGTTCGACTGCGCGGCGTATTCGAGGAATTTCTTGCCGACGGCCGTCGATCCGGTGAAGGCGAGCACGTCCACGTCGGGATGCAGCCCGAGCGCACGCCCCGCGGTTTCGCCGTAGCCCGGCACGACGTTCAGCACGCCCGGCGGCAGGCCGGCCTCGAGCGCCAGTTCCGCGAGCCGCAATGCCGACAGCGGCGATTGTTCCGCCGGCTTCAGCACGACGCTGTTGCCGGCCGCCAGCGCCGGCGCCACCTTCCACGCGACCATGTCGAGCGGAAAATTCCACGGCACCACGGCGCCGACCACGCCCAACGGTTCACGCGTGACGACCGCGAGGTTGCCGGGGTCGGTCGACGCGACTTCGCCATGCAGCTTGTCGACGGCTTCGCCGTACCAGCTGAACAGGCCGCCGGCGGCCGGCACGTCGATGCTGAACGCGTCGGCCACGCGCTTGCCCATGTTGAGCGAGTCGAGCAGCGCGAGCTCCGCACCGTGCGCTGCGATGAGTTCGCCGAGCCGGCAAAGCACGCGCTTGCGCTCGGCCGGCGCGCAACGCGACCAGGCGCCGGATTCGAACGCGTGACGCGCGGCACGCACCGCGTCGTCGACGTCCGGTGCATCGCACGACGCGACTTCCGCGATGACGGCCTCCGTCGCCGGATTGATCGCGGCGAACGTCCGGCCGCTTCGAGCCGCCACGCCGCGCCCGCCGATATGCGCGAGCGTTCTCGGGACCACTTGCGCCGCGAGACGTCTCCAGTCCGCGTGCTGATGAGTTTCTGCTGAAGTTGGGTTCATTCGAGACTCCGTTTTGACGACCAGGCTTTTATGCGTTGTTCTGCGCCTGAACTCGACCCGACGAAAGCGCCCGCGGGCACGACCGATGCCCATGACCGCCGCGCATCGCCGCAGTCGTCCGGTTGGCAAACTGTCGGTCGTCAAAAAGAGATTTGAAAGAACAGTTTTTCTTCTCATTGAAGAGGTTATTTCTATTCATTCTGCGATCGTGCAGTGGGCTTTCCTGCCACGTCGCAATCCCGGTGCCGTTTGTTTGCGAGTGCTCGCATCGGCTTTCCAGTGCGATGCGATGTGACACCCGCTGCGACATCTGGCCGGCACGACATTGCGCGCCGGCCCATCCGACCACATACTGGTCGGCCTGCGCGAACGAGGATGCGTCGATGATCAGTGTCGATCAGGGCACCGCTTCAATCTTTGGCGTGATCGGAACGGCCGTGTCTTTGCTGGCGGCGATTCCGTATGCGCTCGCCATCTACCGGCGCACGGTTCGCCCGCATCTGTTCACCTGGCTCGTGTGGTCGGTCGTCACGGCGATCGCGGCGGCCGGCCAGTTCGTCGCGGGTGCCGGGCCGTCCGCGTGGTGCACGGCGGCCATTGCCGTCACCTGCTTTCTGACGCTGGTGGCGAGCATCTTTCGGGGCGAACGCGGCTGGACACGTGTCGACTGGTTTTTCCTGGTCGCGGCCCTGTCGGCCATTCCGCTGTGGATGCTGACCGACGACCCGACGATCTCGATCTGTCTGGTCACGCTGATCGAGCTGGCCGGACTCGGCCCGACCGTCCGCAAGACGATCCGCGATCCGTGGAGCGAGAGCCTCGCATATTTCGCGCTGTGCGTGCTCAAGTACGCGCTGGCGTTGCTGGCATTGAGCACGTGGAGCGTCGCGGTCGCGTTCTATCCGGCCGTCAACGTCATCGCGTCGATCGGCATCTGCGTGGTGATGCTCGTCCGGCGTCAATCGCTGTCGAACGCGCGGTAGACGGTATTCGTCGGTGCGGCATGTTCGTTGCTGCTGTTGCTCGCCGGAATGCGCTGAACCCCAAAACTTCAGAGACGATGCGAGGCCCTGAAATGGATGCAATCCGTACAGCGATCGAACCCAGTGAAATCGCCCTTCGTGCCGCGATGCTGGCCAGCGATGTCGAAGCGCTCGATGCGTTGCTGGACGACGACCTGGTGTTTACCGTTCCGACCGGCCAGGTCATCTCGAAGGAGGACGACCTGGCCGCGCATCGCGCGAAGCTGCTGCGCCTCGACAGGCTCGATGTGCAGGAAACACACGCATACGCGATCGGCGAAATGATCCTGACCACGACGAAGGCAAGACTCGCCGGCCATTTCGACGGCACGGCGTTCGACGGCATGTTTGCCTATACTCGGCTCTGGCGCCGATCATCTGCCGGCTGGCGCGTCGCCGCCGGGCATGCATCGCAGGTCGCGTAGCCGCGCCGAGCCCGGCCTTCGTTCGAGTCGGCAAGCTGCGAATCCGGCGTTGGGTCGATGCATGCCGGGCGATACCTCCAACCAAGGGGGCGGCCATCACAGGAGACGAGATGCACCAGGCATTCACCGTACGCGCTGCCCGTGCCGCGGACGCGGACGCCCTCACGCGGCTGGCTCGCATATCGAAGGCACACTGGGGCTATCCGCAGGACTGGCTCGACTTGTGGCAGAGCGATCTCACGATTGCGCCGGAGACGATTGACGGGTCAATCGGATACGTTGCGGAATCCGGCGCGGCAATCATCGGGTTCTGGGTCCGGGCGTCATCGGAATCGGATCGCCCGACGCCCGGATGGCTGTTCGTCCATCCCGACCACATGGGCCGCGGTGTCGCCCGGGCATTGTGGGAAGAGGTCCGCAGGGAAAGCGCCGCGAGAGGGATCAGAAGCTTCGTGATCGAAGCGGACCCCAATGCGGTTCCGTTCTATCTGGCGCTCGGCGCCGAGAAAATCGGCGAAAAGGAATCAAGCGTCGTCCCGGGCAGGTTCTTCCCGATCTTGAGGATCACGATCTGATTGCAGCGTCCGTCGGCACCGCCGCCGGACGTACCCGGTATCGCCCTTCTCACGCTGGCTGCGACGTCATCGCACGGCGGTCCTCGAGCTTGAACTCGCCGACCGTCTGCGCGAGCCGGGCAGCCTGCTCGCGCAGCAACGTCGCGGCCGCCGCGGACTGCTCGACGAGCGCCGCGTTCTGCTGCGTCGCATTGTCGAGATGCGACACCGCCTGATTCACCTGCTCGATCCCCGTGCTCTGCTCCTTGGCGGCAACGGTAATTTCCGCAATCACGCTCGTGATGCTGCGCACGCCCTCGACGATTTCGTTCATCGTCGTGCCGGCCGTCTGGACGAGTCCCGAGCCTCCCTCGATCTTCTCGACCGACGAGTGAATCAACTGCTTGATTTCCTTGGCCGCCTGCGCGCTGCGCTGCGCGAGCGCACGCACCTCGCCCGCGACGACCGCAAAGCCCCGGCCGTGCTCGTTCGCACGTGCGGCTTCGACGGCAGCGTTCAACGCAAGAATGTTGGTCTGGAACGCGATACCGTCGATCACGCCGACGATGTTGGCGATCTCGCTCGACGCCTGCGTGATCTCGTTCATCGTCGACACGACTTCGCTGACGACCGTGCCGCCGCGCACCGCGACGTCCGACGCCGATTCCGCCAGACGGCTCACCTGGCTCGCGGCATCGGCGGAATTGCGGGCCGTGCCGGCGATTTCCTCGAGCGCGGCGGCGGTTTCCTGCAAGCTCGATGCAGCATGCTCGGTGCGGCCGGACAGATCCTGGTTGCCCTGCGCGATCTCGGCGCTCGCGAGGTTGACGGATTCGCTGAACTCGCGAATCTGCAGCAGGATCGTACTGATCTTTTCGGCGAACAGGTTGAACGCATGCGCGATCTGCGCGGCTTCGTCCGCGCCGTCGGCCGGCAGGCGTTTCGTCAGGTCGCCGCTACCGGTCGACACATCCGTCAGCGCGTCGCGCACCAGCAGGATCCGCTTGAAGGCCGCGTTCGTCATCGCACCGACGAGTGCGGCCGCGATCACGGCCACGATCAGGATCGCCGCCAGCGTCGTCGTCGCGACCGCGCGCATGCCGGCCGTCACGTCGGCCTTGTCGAGCGCGAGCACGAGCGACCAGTCGGTACCGGCGATCGGCTGGGCCCGCAGCAGCTTGGTGGCGCCGTCGATGTCGACCGCGACGGGCTCGGACGCGGTTTGCAGCGCGCCGAGGTGGTCGGCGTCGAGTGCCGGCGAAAGACCGGTTGCCGGCTTCATGATCAGGTCGGTCTTGGCCGACGCAATCACGCGCCCGCTCTTGTCCACCAGAAATGCGAAGCTCGCGGGCGTCGGGTGTACCGAGGTCACGATCGAGCTCACGCTCTCCATGAACAGGCTGGCGGCCAGCACGCCCTTGACCGTGCCGTCGCGCACCACGGGTACCGCGAACGCAACCGCCGGCTTGCCGGTCGTTGCGTCACGATAGAGTGCCGTCACGACCAGGCTGCCGGCGCTGACGGCCTGCTTGTACCACGGGCGTGCTGTCGGGTCGTAGCCGGGCGCGAGCGGCACATTCGAGAACGCGGTCTTGTCCGGCAGGCCGAGCGTCAACACCTCGAAGCCGCCCGACTTCCCAAGCAGCTTCAGCGCGGGCAGCGGATCACCCTCGCCGATTGCGATCGTGTCCGCGAGTGCCTGGGTTTCCCGGCCTCTGCTGGCCACCCATTCGTTGATCGCCAGCGCGTGCCCGGCGAGGATCGACTTGTGATTCTGGTCGATTGTCTCGTCGTTGTGTTGCTTGACGACGTAATAGACCAGGCCGCCTGTCACGGCCAACGCCGTTACCACGATGGCGACGCAGGTCGCGAGTATCCGTGCACGAATCGAGGACAACATGATGACTTCGATCTCCGTTACCGCGTTATATGAATGGGGTCGCCGAAAGCGGGCAACGTCCTGTTTAACGACAGCGGCTGCGGGAACTTAAGGCCTGACTGGCCAGACCAGTGTGGGCAAAGGGATCGGCAGCACCGTGGATGGGAAGACGGACGGGCCGATCCGACAAGATCGGATACCGTGTGGACTGACCGGGGCGTGTAGCAGGGAGCCCTGAAGAGCTGGCAACGCTCGTCCGGATACGCGGAAGGTTGCCGAGTTCCGGTTCGCCGAAGGGTTGACGGTCTATCTGCATCGCGATCCGGTCGACTGCCTCACGGGCAACTGCGGGCGCGCACCGGGTTCTGCGTATCGAAGCAAGAGGACGAGACGAGGTATCCGTTCCTTTCTGGCAAGCGTGCTGGATGGGTCGCCTACGATGGCTATCCCCTTGGCGCGTGGCCGGCGGTAATGGGTATTTCGCAACGCCGACGCGTTCAGCAGCAGATTTTTTTCTCTGGCCACAATATTCGCGCGCCTGAAACGTCTTCAGGCACATGGAATCGCCACTCACTTCGCACACGATGACCGACCCAGACCGCGACATCACAGCGACAGTGATGCGTGAACGATCGAGGCTAGTGAATTTCATCCGGCGTCGGATTCGCGACCCGGACGATGCCGAGGATATCCTGCAGGATGTGTTTCACGAATTCGTACAGGCGTATCGACTTCCTGCGCCAATCGAGCAGGCGAGTGCATGGCTTTTCCGTGCCGCGCGCAACCGCATCGTCGACCGCTTTCGCAAAAAGAGGGAACAGCCGCTGACCGATCTGTCCGAGGTCGACGATGACACAAACGGTGAGTATCGCCTGGACCTCGCGCTACCGGCGCATGATGCCGGCCCCGAAGCACGCTACGTGCGCACGCTGGTGCTCAAGGCCTTGCAGGATGCGCTCGACGAGTTGCCGACGAATCAGCGGGAGGTCTTCATCGCACACGAGCTGGAGGGCCAGTCTTTCAAGGAAATGGCCGCACAAAGCGGTGTCGCGCTCAATACGCTGCTCGCTCGCAAACGCTATGCGGTCTTGCATTTGCGTGCCCGACTGCAGCCCATTTATGACGAACTGGATAACACCTAGAGGAATCGACAGATGAATTTTCGAATCAGATGTGCGGGCAAGGCGCTTCTCGTGTTGATCGCGATAGGCGTGCTCGGATGGGTCGTCATGATGTTATGGAACTGGGTCATGCCGGCGCTATTCGTCGGCGCCCGTACGATCGACTTCGCGCACGCGCTGGGCCTGCTCGTGTTGAGCCGCATCCTGTTCGGCGGATTCCGCGGTCATCGCGGCTGGCGCGGTCGACGCCACTGGCGCAAGTGGGAGTCCATGACACCCGAGGAACGCGAGCAGTTCCGAACCGCGTGGCGATCCGGCAGCAACCGGCCCACGGGAGAATGACCATGCCCGACAAATCAACGGGCGACTGCAAACAGAAGCCGGGGGTGATTGCACCGGTCGTCGATCTGAAGCGCTGCGAAGGCAAAGGGGATTGTGTCGCTGTGTGCCCCGAGCATGTGTTCGAGATCCGGCGCATCGACAAAGTCGATTACCTCGGCCTGGATCTGATGCATCGCCTGAAGCAGCGCGTGCATGGAATGAAGGTCGCCTATACGCCGAATGCGGATGCGTGCCGGTCATGCGGACTGTGTGTGACGGCGTGCCCCGAACGCGCAATCACGCTCGCCCGAACGGTATAGCAACTCCGTGTATCGCCGATATCGAGCGACGGCGCGGCATCTCTGATGAGAGATGCCGCCACTGAATACGTCGTCGACCGAATCAATCTCTTCAAGGAAACGCACATGGCGTCACCCACCATCGCTCTTCTGCAGCGGCTCCACGAAGAAAGCCGGACCGAAATCGTCGCCCGCGCCCGCGCGCAGTTCCAGGGATCGAACGAGGATTTTCTGTCGCTAACCGAGGAATACGAAGCGATCGCGCCCCGTCTGCGAGGGCGATTTCTCGAAACGCTCGGGCTGTCCAGCGACGACTTCGATTCCCCCGAAGGTAGTCCGCTATCGTTGGCCGTGTCGCCGGAAACGGGCGGATTCTTGCGCAACATGGTGCTCTCGCAACGACCGGCCAGAATCCTTGAACTCGGCAGTTCATGCGGCGTATCCACGCTGTATTTCGCCGAGGCACTGCGCACGTTGGGCCGTGGCGTGGTCGTCGCGACCGAACGCGATGCGCTCAAGTTCACGCGCTTGCGCGATCACGTCAGGACGGCGGGCCTGAATGCCTATGTCGACATGCGGGAGGGCGATGTATTCGAGACGGTTGCCAAACTGGACGGTACGTTCGACATGGTGTTTATCGACGTATGGGCCGACGCCTATCTGAGGCTCTTCAAGCAGGTTGAGCGCCTGCTGCGCCCGGGATCGGTCGTACTGGCCGACAACATGTACACAGCCGAAGACGCCGTTCGACCGTACAAGCACTACCTCGACAACGACCCGCGGTTTTCGACCACGACCCTGAACTTTGAATCGGGGGTTGAATTTACGGTCGTCGTTTCTTGAATGGGGAGTCTGTCGAAGCGTTTCTTCCGTGTGGTCTCGGGCTAAAGAACACCGCCACCCGCTTCGATTTCTTGTGCATTTCTGCAGCGCCAATGCAAAAACCCCCGCCTTTCGGGCGGGGGTTCTTGGCTTAGGGAGCCTGACGATTACCTACTTTCACACGGGAATCCGCACTATCATCGGCGTAGAGTCGTTTCACGGTCCTGTTCGGGATGGGA
>NZ_NKFJ01000008.1:0-701284 GCF_002223095.1 Burkholderia sp. AU33803 | reverse complement strand
CCTGACTTACTTTAGTGTGAGACTCTTGATACTTTCGCTATCTGATCCGAGGATCAGCTCGCTTCCATCAAGCGCCCACACTTATCGGCTGTTAATTTTTAAAGAGCATTCTGCGAGGAACTTCGTGTTTCCCGGCAGCGCTGCGTTTTCAGCAGCAGAGAAGCGAGATTATGAACCGTGTTTCGCAGCTCGTCAACAACTTTTTAACACCATCGTTGCGACCGCGGGGCTCAACTTCCAGGCTAGTGGCGCGCTCCAGACTCCAGCACACCGCCAACCCTGCTTCCCTTCTCCCGCGCCGCGTTTCCGTTAGCGCGAAAGAGGCGTGATTCTAAGCACCCACCCCCGTCTACGCAAGCCCTTTGTGAAAATATTTTGAAAAAGCCCCCGTGCGCTACCGCGCACGGGGGCTTGGGGTTCGATCGAGCAGGCATCACAACACGGGACACCCTCTATTGTTGTGCCGTATACCGCTCGTCCCTCTATATAGGCGGTGGCGGAACGGACAGGGAATCGGGTGCCGTCGAGTATCATGCCGCGACCGAACCACGCACTCATATCCACGATGGACAGCACCTCTCAATCCGGCGACGCCGATCTTCGCGACGAATATGCAGCGCTGCGCAAGCGCGCGATCATCCTGGAAGAACAGGCTCCGCCGCTTCTGCAGCGCATCTCGGATGTATTGCCGCGGATCAGCGGTGAATCCGAGCTGGCGGACGAGCATCGCGAGCGACTCGTCGGTGCGCGCAACGCAGCGATGGTCTCGATCGAAAACTATCAGCAGGCGATTCCTTTCCTGCAGACGGCCGATTCGATCATCGAGCAACTGGACAAGACGCCCGAACGCGACGAAGACATCGAGTGGCGTGAGTCGCTGCTGCAACGGCTCGACGAACTGATCGACGTCGCAGTCGTGATGATCGACGATGCCGAAGGCTATTTCGAACAGGCGGACGCCTGCGACCTGTCCAGCGTACCGAAAGCCATCCTCGAGGATTGAGCGACGCCGCTCGGGATCGCATAGCGCACCGGCATGATGTCGTGTGCGCCAGCCATCCCGATGTTTGCCGGCCTGCAGTCCCCGCCCGAAGCCTTCGCCGTCGCGCGGGCCGCTACCCTCCCGCAAAAGCTCACCTTTTCGCTACACCCATCGCCCAGGCCGCGCGACACGACTACAGTGTGTCGAGAACGATCGTCTCGCTCACGATCGGCACGCGGATATATCCGCCCTCCGCATCGCCATACGCGTGCGCATTCCCGTCGATGACGCATTGCGCCGTCAACGCGCAAAGGGTGGCGTCTCGCGCATCGACGGACCTCAGCGTCGACACGTCGACGCCCAGTCGTTCCAGCAATTGCCGGCGCTGGTTGCGTTTCTGCTTCGCCGATGCGACGGCCCTCCCCAGCATCGCGCAAGTGATCGCATAAGGATAGGTTTCGAAGCTCGCGCGCCCGCCCGCATAGCGGGCACTGGTCAGCAGCGGATACGCATCCGCGAGCGCGCGGTAGACACGCTCTCCCATGAACATCCAGTCGAAGAAGCCTGACGTGCTTGCAATCGCCTGCTCCCGCGACGGCGTCGGAAAGCACGAGATCCGTTCGCGCGCGAGCGCCTGTTCGGCCGCGCGGCGCCCGCTCCCCGTCCACCACAGGCTCGGGGCGTCGACACCCACGGCCACGACGTCATGGGCGACGCACAGCGCAGGCACCGCCTCGGGCGCGATCCGTTCCTCGCGGTAGACGACTGTCCGTCCGCGCAGGATCACGAGATCGCACTGCTTCTTTTCGCCACCCACATCGACACCCGCCACGGTTGGCGATTGCCACGTGGCGGATTCGAAGGTTCGAGCGGATCGCATGCGGGCGCCTCAGTCGGCCGGCCGTGCGTCGTAGGCGGTGTCGAAGATCGCCTCGAGACCGGGATGCACACCGCGCATCGGATCGACGACCGACTTCGCCCAGTCGAAATACGCCTGCTTGCGCTCGAGCGGCCAGTCCGCGGGGGGATGCCGCGCGATGTCGCGCAGGTTGCAGATCTTGTCGGCCAGCTTCACGAGCTTCGCGCGTCGGCTGATGGTCGCCGCATGCTCGACCTGCAGGCGCTTGCGCTCCTCCTTCGGCAACGACTTGTCGTCGGTGACTTCCATCACGATGTCCGCCACGTCCTTGCCGAACAGTCGCAGCAGTTCCTGCTCGGTCGTCTCCGTATCCTCAACCGTGTCGTGCAGCACGGCCGCGACGATCACACGTTCGTCCTCGACGCCGGCCTCGTTGGCCAGCACATCGGCGAGCGCGATCGGATGATTGATGTACGGCGACGCTTCTTCGTCCTTGCGCCGCTGATTGCGATGCTTGTCCGCCGCGAACGCGATGGCGGCTACCAGCTTTTTCATATTCCCCCCTCGTGTGGCCTGACCCGCGACCGGCAGAACCGGCCGCGTGCATTTCGGAACCGCACATACTACCTGTTCGCGATGACCCTCTCCGCGCGCCGGCATTCACGCCCGCCCTGCGTCACGCGCCCACCGGTGCGCGCTGGAGCTCGACCACGTTGACCCGCGCGCCGAATACCTCTCTCACGAGCGGCAGCAAGTGGTCGTGGTGCGTCAGGAACAGCACCTGGGTTCGCGTCGACAGATCGCGCAGCGCATCGAGGCCGGCCTTCGCGCGCGCATCGTCGAAGTTGATGAACAAGTCGTCGGCCACGAACGGCAATGCGGTCCGGCTGCCGAGCTGCAGTTCCAGCGCCGCGATCCGCAGCGCGAGGAACAACTGGTCGCGCGTCCCTTCACTCAACCCGGCGACCTCGACCGATGCCCCCTTCGTCCGTCGTGCATACAGCGCGGGCGGCGTCCGTTCGGTATCGACGGTCAGCCGCGCGAATTCGCCCAGCGTGAGCCCCGCGAAAATCTCGCCCGCGCGCCTGAGCATCGGCCCCTGCTTCTGGTCGCGATAGCGATCCGTCGCCCACTTCAGCAGCCGGCTCGCCGTGGCTGCCTCCAGATACTGTTCGGCTGCTTCGCCCATCGCCGCCAGCGCTTCCTGTCGCTTCGATTCGGCAACGGCCGCGTTCGCCTGGCCGTCGATCGCACCGAACGCCTGCTCGGCCACGACCTGCTGCTGGGCAAGCTCGTTCAGACGCTTGCCGACGTCGCCGAGCGACTGTTTCACCGCCTCGAGGTGTGCCGGTACGTCGGCGATGTCCTGCTCCGCGACTTCCGCTTCGACGGCAGACCGGGACAGGCCGTCACCATCGCGCACCAGTGCCTCGTGCGCGGCATCGACTGCCTGTCGAAGCTGGCGCTGACGATCCGAGCGTTCGGCCAGCGGCAGCGCCGCGTCGATCGACGCGACGCCGGCCAGTTGCAGCAGCGGCTGGATACGCGCATCGGCACCGGCCACCGCGGCGGCCGCGTCCGCGACCTTGTCGTCGGCCTGCCGAACGGCGTCGTCGGCACGACCGATCGCGCGCGCGACTTCCCGGGCGGCCGCGAGGCGCATCGTCAGCCGGCGCGCGACGTCCGGCCAGTCGCCGCTCACCAGCCGTTCCGGCGCGAGCGCTTCGGCAAGCCGTCTCGCGCCCGCCTCGAGCGCGGCCAGTTCGGCGCGGATCGCGGCGATCCGGTTGCGCGGCGCATCGGCATCGGCCAGTTCGGCCGTCACCGTGTTGGCGAGTTCGAGCGCGCCCTCCGCCGCAGCCAGCGTCGCCGCGCTCGCGGACAGCTTGGCGTCGGCCAGCGCGTCGCGCCATTGCGCGTGCCACGCATCGTAGGCCGTCTGCGCGTGGCCGGCGCGCGACTGCGCCGTCGCGCATCCGCGTTCCGCTTCGCGCGCGCGATCCTCGAGGCTGTCCTGCTGCGCAAGCGCTTTCTCGGCCGACTGCACGAAGGTCTCGGCGATCGCGACGAGCGCCGCCAGGCCATCCGACTCACCGCCTCGCGACACGGTACGCAGTGCCGTGCGCAGCGTGGTTTCGGCACCCGCCCGCGCGGCGCGAATCGTGTCGAATTCGCGGCGCAGCCGGTCGAGGTCAGCCTGCGCGGCGAACACCGTGTCGCGCTTCGCCAGCCAGTCGCCCATCGCCGCCAGCGGCATGCCGGGCACCGCGGCCGTCGTCGCGAGCGCGGCCCATGCGTCGCGATGCTCGGCGAGCTCACGCTCGCGCTCGTCCAGTGCGGCCTGCCTGCGCGTCACGCCGGCACGTGCGGATTCGACTTGCTGACGCAGCGACTGCAACGTCGCCGCCGCTTGCGTCGCGCCGAGCTGTGCGTCGACGAGTTCGTCCGCCAGGCGAATCGCGTCGTCGACCGCAGGTGCGCCCGTTGCAAGTTCGACCGCGCCGCTGCGGATATCGCCCCATGCGCCGTCGCGTCGCGCGCGCGCCGCCAGCACGTCGGCGGTCGTGACGACCTTGTGGTTCTCCGCGAAGTGCTTTTCCTGCAGTTCGAGCCGCTCGAGCTCCTCGAGTGCGCCGTCCCGCGCGTCGCGTGCAGCAGCGACCGCGCTCCCGCATGCGCTGTCTTCCTTCAGCAGCGTGCCGAGGCGCGCCGCCGACGGCACGTCGAGCGCACGCAGCGTATCGACCGGCATGCGCCACTGGCCGAGCGCATCGAGTGCGCCGGACAACGTGCGTTCGGCGGCGGCGATTTCCTGTTCGAGCGCCTGCTCGCGCTGGCTGCTGTTGCGAAAGCCCTGCGCATCGGCCAGCGCCGCACGCAACGCCTCCGGCACGTCGACGGTCGACAGGCGCGCCTGTTGTTCCTGCACCTGCGCAAGCTCGCGCGTGCGTTCGTCGAGCGATTCGCGCGCGCCGGCAAGCGCCTGGTGCAGCGCACCGTGTTCGCGCAACAGGTTTGCAACGGTCTTCAGCGACAACGCGGTCGGCAGCGATGCACGCAGCGACGCTTCGTCGGTCGGCCAGCCGAGCTGGGCGGCCGCTGCAAACGCAGCGGACAGGTGCCGTTCGACATCCGCGCCGAGCAGCAGCAGATCCTGCGCGTGATTCATGCACGCGCCGCGCAGCCGGTCGAGCGCTTCGATGTCGGCTTCGAGCGCCAGCGTGTCGGCGTCGGCGTCGATCGCATCGCGCGCCTGCCGTTTTGCAAGCAGGTCGGCACGCCGTTCCTCGAGCACCTTCTGTTCGGCCGCGAGATCGCCCTGCGCCTTCAGCAGATCCGCATACGCGCTGGGCGGCAACTCGACGACCGGGCCCAGTTCCGCCAGCGCGGCGTCCTTGGCCGTCAGTTCCTTCAGGTACGGTGCCAGCCGTCGCACGCGTTCGAGCTTCGAGCGCAGCGCTTCGAGCCGACGCTGTTCGGCGCGTGCCTGCTCGATCTGCTGTTCGACCGCTTCGCGCGCGTCCTTGCGTTCGACCCAGTCGCGCGTGCGCACCTGGACCGTCTTCAGTTCGGTCACGGCTTCGTTGAACGCCGATTCGGCGAGTGCAAACGCGCTGCCGCTGCGGCGCGGCGCCCAGAGTTCGACCGAACGCGCTTCGAGCTCCTCACGCACCGGGCCGAGACTGCCGACACCGGCAGCCGATTCGAACAGCACCTGGCCGAGTTTGTCGGATGCGTCGAGAATGCTCCGGCCGCCGTCGACCAGACGCCCGTGATCGAGCCCGAACATCTGTTCGAAGAATTCGCGCGTGGCGCCGTCAAGGACCGCGGCCAGAAAGTCGTCGGGCAGTTTGTCGTCAGCGGGTGTGCGCAGCGGACTGCGCCCGCGCGCGCGATGGAACGCGAGTTCGCCCGTGCCGCTCTCCAGCACGCCGCCGATCCGCAGTTCGGGCGTGCTGTGCAGGAAATCAAGCGGTGTCTGCAGCTTCATCCCGAACAGCAACTCCGACACGGCCGTGCGGATCGTCGACTTGCCGGCCTCGTTCGGCCCCACGATCACGTGGAAATCCTCGCCGGCCGACGGGAAACGCAGCGTCTCGTCAGTGAACTTGCCGTACTTGATCAGATCGAGCTGGTTGATCCGCATCGCTTATTCCCCCCTCGCCAGCCGCGCGAGCAACGCGGGCCCGACCTGTTCGACGAGTGCGGTCAGCTCGCCCGCGCGCGCCATCGTCAACAACGGCACCTCTTCCTTCACGTCGCTGCGCACCTTGCCGACGAACGGCTTCAGGTCGCGCTCGAGCAGTTCGAGGAAATCCGGATCGCGCGCGGCGTCGGCCAGGATCTGCTTCAGGTCCTCCAGCGCTTCGAGCGGCTCGCTTTCGCCCGGCTGATGATCGGCCGCGGACGTCGCGAGCCGAACCTTCTCGAGCCACAGCCGCTCGTTGCCGATGATGCCGATCTGGTTCAGCACCTCCGCGCGCAACTGCGGCGCGCGGCCGAAAAAGAGGCCATGCGCGGGCGTGCGCCCCGTGACCGTCACGCGCACCGCGCGCGGCACATGGCCGTCGACGGTCAGCAGCGCTTCCAGTGACTGGCCGATTTTTCTCGAGAGGTCGGCGACGGTAAGGCAATCGGACGCGTCGACCGACACGGCTTCCCAGCGCAGCACGTCGAGATACAGGCGCTCGACCTGCGTGCGGCCCTGCTCGACCGTCACGAGCACCGCGCCGCGGCGGCCCGTCTCGCGGATATGGCGCCCCTGCAGGTTGCCGGGAAACACCACCGTGGACGGCCCCGACCATTGCTGGAATTCGTGCACGTGGCCAAGCGCCCAGTAGTCGTAGCCTTTCGCGTGAAGTTCGGCCAGCGTGCACGGCGCATAGTTCGCGTGCGCCGCATAACCTTCGAGCGCCGTGTGCAGCACGCCGATGTTGTAGTAACCGGGCACCGGGTCCGGATAGCCGATCGCGAGATTGTCGACGACAGCCTTGTCCTTGAAGCTCTGCCCGTGCAGCGCGACGTCGAATTCAGGCAGCGTGTGGGTTTCCGCCTTGCGGTGGCCGAACACGGTGACGTTGTCGGGCAGCGTCAGCTTCTTCGTCATCTCGCTTTCGGCATCGTGGTTGCCGCCGAGGACGAACGCGCGGATACCGGCCTTGCGCAGGCGCCCCATCTGCTGACCGAAGAAGATGCCGGTGTTGTGGTCCTTCCAGTCGCCGTCGTACAGGTCGCCGGCGATCACGAGGAACGCGACGTCCTCTTCGATCGCACGATCCACGAGCTGCCGCAGCGCCTCGCGCGACGCGTTGCGCAACTGCGCGGCCGGCGCGTCGGGATACGCGCTCAGGCCGTGCAACGGGCTGTCAAGGTGTATGTCTGCCGCGTGGATGAACTTCACGAAGATTCCTTTGTTTCATGACGATGGAGCCCTCGATCGACGTGCGGTGCCGCCAGCCGGGCCATCAATCGCAATCCTGGTAGCCGCCGAGTTCGCCGCAATGGATGCAGCGAAACAGATACGCGGTCGGCGAGCCGTCCTTGTCGAGTGCGGCGAAGAAGCGCTCCCACTCGCCGCCCTCGTCGAGTCCGGTTGATTCCCGAATCGACGCAACGGCCTGCGGGCCGAGCGCCGTCAGTTCGCCTGCACCTGCCCGGCCAATGAACTGCGCGCCATCGCCGCAATGCGTCCACCACCGTTCCTGCTGCCAGCCCTGGAAGCCCGGCGTGCGGCAGGCGATTTCGTCGACGACCGCGTCAGGTACATCATCCCATTCGCCGCCGCCGATGCCGTGCGTGTCGGTAAAGACCGCATCGAGCCGCGCGTGTGCCGAACCGTCGGCGACGCACCACGGGCAGATGCATTGCTCGTACTCGTCGACCGCATACACGGGGCCCGCGTACACGTAACCACGTGCCTCGCCGCAACACACGCAGCGCGCGTCCGAGCGGATCACGCTGCCCGTTGCCAGCGGGTCGGGATGGTACCTGAAAGCGGGTAACGACATGAGGCTCTCCGTCGATCCGGATGGTTGGGGGCGCACGCGATGCGAATTCGAACAGCCATTGTGCCGCAGCCCGGCCGCGTTACTGCGGAATCTCGGTCTCGACAAACGTGCCGTCCACGAAACGATAGACGCGATGCGTTGCATCGCCGTGAGAAAGAAATTCCCACCGGATGTCGATGCCGACCGGGTCGTCGCGCCACGCGATCGCCAGGTAGGGCGATTGCGCGCCACCGTCGGTGTCGAGCGAAACGGTGTCGAGGCAGCTTTGAACCGGTAGCGAGAAACGCGGCAAGGCATGGGCGCCGTGCAGTTCCAGCACGTACAGCACCCCTTCTTCGCCCGCGCCGCAATATCCTGTCGGGCGGCTGCTCGACGAGCGGTTGATGACGACCAGCAGATAGTCCTTGCCGTCGATCCGCTTCGGACGGTCCGACGGAAACGCAACACTCGATGCATCGCGCAATGCATGGCGAAGCGCGGCCGGCACGATCAGTGCCGATTTCCGGTGGCGGGCTGCGTCGACCTCGAACAACCCCGGGCGCACCCATTCGATCTCGTGACCATTGGCGAGCCGCACCGATTCGGGCGCCGGCGTTTCGGCGACGGCAACGGAGGCATTCGAGGCCAGCAGCGCCAGCGCCGCGAGCTTCAACACAATCGATTTCATCGGGATGATCCGTGTCCGCATCAATCGCACGGGATGGTCGTGAAGTTCATCGCATGCGCCTGCATGCCGTTCGGACAGCCCCGATCCAGGATCAGCCGCACGCGGCTGATCCACGAGGTGCCGTCACTCGCCGCGCGGCACCGGCGGCGGTGCATAGCCGTTGTCATTGCCGGGGAACGGATTCGCGTTGCGGCGCAGCGCTTCCTCGTCGTTCTCCTTCTGCGCGAACACCGCGACACCGATCACGCCGACGTTCGCGGCATCGCCATACTTCGAATTCGCGACATAGCTGTCGGGCACCGCCGCGAAGCGGAACGCGGCGACTTCGTCGCGGCTCTTGCGGAAACCCTCGATCGTCAGCGTGCGGCCCGGATACAGCACGTAACCGCCGTTCGTATAGCTGCCGGGCCGCCCCGACAGCACGTCGAGCCCGTCGACGCTCGACACGATCTCGAACGTACGGCGCCCCTGGTTACGCAGCACGATCATGTAGCGCGAACCTTCGACGCCTGCCATGTGCCAGCGGCCGCCGCTGCGCGCCAGACGCAACGGCGCGCCTTTTTCGTCCGTGAACGACAGCGCGATGTCGCCGTTGGCGAGCGCGACGCGGGTCGGCAACCGGCGAACCTGGGACGCGGGAGGATGTCCGGGCAACGCGTCGTTGTAGTAGACCGACGCAAGATCCGTCGGCTTCGCCGGATCCGCGCGTTCGAAATCGACCTGACGGGTTTCGGATCGCACCGACTCGCCCCATGCCGTGCCGAGCCCGCGGCGTTCGCTGGCGTCCGGTGCGGCGGCGGATGCGCCGGTACTGCCGGACGGCGGGGGCGACCCTGCGCAGGCGGCCAGCCAGAGCGCGCAGGCGAGCGCGAGAAAACGGAACAGGATGGTCATGACGTGATGCCTCGGAATGTTATCGGGCCGCGCCGGGCTGGCCGGAACGGCGTTTTGGTGTCGTCTGTCGTCACGATGTCGATCGGACATGCTGGCCCGTGTCCGACGGCGCCGCGATCGCGGCGGCCCGGCAACCGGGAGCCTCGCTATTTAAGCATGGCCGGCGGGCGATGGGCAGGGGGTGCACACGCCGCACGTTGCCGGTCCGTGCCGGCAGGCGGGCAGGCCTGTCGCGTCGCCGGATGGGTGGCAAACGCCGACGCATCCCGGTATCGAGGACGGGATGAACGGCGCGCCGCGCGCGCCAATAAAAAGGCCCGGCCCGCATCGAAGCGGGCCGGGCCGTGTCGGGAAGCGTGACGCTTACAGCGCGCCGCCTTGCGCCGACGCCGAACCCTTCACGCCGACCGATGCGCCACCCTGCACCGAGTTCGTCGCGCCGTCGAGCGCCTCGCCGGCCTTCGCCTTCGCGCCGCCTGCGACGTCACCTGCTGTCGACATCGCACCTTGCGCATGGCTCTTTGCCGTGCCCGCGACGTGCTTCACGTGCGATTTCGTCGAGTGGACAGCCGATGCGGCGGCATCCTTCGCGGTGCCCGCTGCCGAACCGACCGCATGCGTCGCACCGCCAACCGCGTCGCCGGCTGCCGAGCCCACGCCGCCGACCGTCTTGCCGACGCCGCCAAGCGCGCCGCCAACGGCGTTGCCCGCGCCCGAACCCGAGCCCGCCGCATTCGCGCCGGCGCCACCCTGCACGCCCACGCCGCCACCGAGCAGCGGCGTCTGAACCTGCGCGCCGACGCCTGCGGAACCCTGGGCGCCGGTCTGGGCCGTCTGTGCGAACGCAGCCGAAGTCGCCATCGCGGTCAGTGCAGCACCCACCAGAATCGTACGAATCTTGTTCATGGTCATTCTCCCCAAAGACGTTGTTGCTGCGGGCCGCCTTCGTGCGGCTTGTCGCATGCCTTGCCGCGACGTGCGGCAGGTGGAGCTAATGTAGCGGCGCCGACGCGCAAAACGACTGATTTGCGGGGACTGTTACTTCCGTTGCAAATGCTGACGATTGCCTCACATAGTTTGACAATCGGGGGCTTGCGGCGAAATTGAGCAGTGGATCAAGTGAACCTGGAGGCGTGCCGCGGGGCGCATGCCGCAGCCGATCGGGAAACCAGGCAGGCGAAACGGCTAACAGGGAAACCGGCCGCTTCGATAAGCATTCCAAAGAACGTGTATCGCCCAGCCATCGGTGCGGCCCGACAACCAGTTCCTCGCGATGAGTTCGATATCGTCGGATACGCATGCCGCCACACCGGCGTTCCCCGCTGCGCCGAGCGCGAGCTTGAACGCCTTTTCCCTCGGCGCGCTCACCGCCAGCCGGTCGACCGCCGTGCCTGGATCGGCATCGACTTCATCGAACGACGCCATCCACAGCGCGTCGAACGGCTCGGCATCGCGGCTGTCCAGCGCGCGATCGCAATCCAGGTCGCCGAGGAAATCGAAAAAGCCCGGCGTCGACAGGATGGCGTCCATTTCAAGCAGATGCGTGTTCGTCATTGCGACGCCTTCGCGATGCGCGGCCCCGACCGCCCGCTGCTGCATGCAGGCAGTTCGGGGCCGCGCGTCCTGGCCGGTTACGGCCGGAACGTATCGCCGAGCACGACGCCTTCACGCCGCGGATCGGTGCCGCCCAGCAATGCGGGCGACTGGCCGACCGTCACGCGCATCACGGTGTTGACGCCGCTCGCCTGCGCGGAGGTCGATACCTTGTGCCCGAGCGCGAGCAGCCCCGTGATCAGCGGATCGTTCGCCCCGTTGTTCGCCGTGTTGACGTTCGGGTGCTCGCCGCCGATCGTGGTCGTCGGGCTGTTGCTCGCACCGAAGTCGACGAGCCCCGCCGACTGCTGCGCATCGAGCCCCCAGTCGAGCGCGCCGACGAGCGTCTTGACCACATATTGCGGAATCGTGCCGCCGCCCGGCGAACCGGTCGCCATCACGAAATCGCCACGCGAACCGTCCGCGGCCTGCCCGAACACGATCGTCGGCGCCATCGAACTGCGCGGCCGCTTGCCCGGCTGCAGGCGGTTGGCCACCGGATTGCCCGCGCTATCGACCGGATTCGCGGAAAAATCGGTCAGCTGGTTGTTCAGCAGGAAGCCGTTGGTCATGTGGAACGAACCCATGCTCGACTCGACCGTCGTCGTCGCGCTCAGCACGTTACCGTCGCCGTCGACGATCGTGAACTGGTTCGTACCGTGCTCGATCAGCGTCGTGTCGACACCAAGCGGCACCGCGCCCAGATTGCCGGGCTGTGCGGTGCCCATGCTCTTGGCCGGATCGATCAGCGCCGCGCGCGATTTCAGGTACGGCTTGTTCAGCAGCGTGTTCCACGTGCCGCCCGGCAGCGGCACGAAATCGGTATCGGCCACGTACTTGTCGCGGTCGGCATACGCAAGCCGTTCCGCCTCGGTGATGAGGTGCACGCCCGCGACGGTCGGCTTGCCGCCTTCGAGATCGATCGCCGTGGGCTTCAGCGACTTCAGATCGTAATTCTCGAGAATGCCGAGCGCCGACGCGACCGCGATGCCGCCCGACGACGGCGGCGGCATCCCGCACACCCAGTAGCTGCGATAGGTCGTGCACACCGGATCGCGGCGCTTCGCCTGGTACGCGGCGAGGTCGGCGACGGTCGTCTTGCCCGGCGTGAGCGTCGACCCGTCCGCGCCCTTCGTCGTCGCGATCTTCGCAACGATGTCCTGCGCGATCTGCCCCGTGTACAGCGCGTTCGCACCCGACTGCGCCATCAGCGTCAGCGTGCGCGCATACGCGGGATTCTTCAGCACGGTGCCGAGCGTCTTCGGCGAGCCGTCGGCGTTCAGGAAATACGCGGCGGCCTCGGGGTCGCGCTTCAGGTTCGCGGCGTTCGCCGCGATCGCGTCGGCGAGCCGGCCACCGATCGGGAAGCCGTTGGTCGCAAGCGTGATCGCATCGCCGAACAGGCTCTGCCACGGCAAGCGGCCGTGATCCTGCTGCAGTGCCTCGATCAGCCTCGGCACGCCGACCGTGCCGATCGAGCGGCCGCTCGCCCGTGCGTTCGGCAGCGGCGCGGAGTGGTCGGTCGCGTCATCGACGTAGCGCAGATAGTTCTCCGTCGCGGCCGCCGGCGCGGTTTCCCGGCCGTCGTACGCCTGCAGCGTCTTGCCGCGCGCATCGTAGTAGAGCAGCACGCCGCCGGACCCGAGGCCCGTCGCTTCGGGCACGGTCAGGCCGAGCACGGCCTGCACGGCGACTGCCGCGTCGGCGGCCGTGCCGCCCTTCTTCAGCACCGCGCAGCCGGCCGCGCTCGCGTACGCGTTCGACGTGGCCACCAGATAGGTCTTCGCATAAACCGGCTTCATCCCGGTGCGATAGCCCGACGACGCTTCCGGCAGCGACGGGTCGCCCGGCTGGTTCGAGCCCACCACGACCGTCGCGCCGCTGTTGTCGACCGCGAGGCAGCTCGCATCGGTGGAAGGTGTCGGCGTGCGGCCTGCTTCGTTCTCGACGTCGCCGCCGCATGCCGTCAACAGGGCGGCCGCGAGCAACGCGGACGCATACGGAAAAATCGCTGTTCTGTTCATTGTCTGCCGATGTTCTCGTAGGTCGTTGCGATGGACATCACGCTGCCCGCGACCCCCTCGGTGCGCCGGCAACGCGTTCGATAGTCCCACGAACAGAATTTTTTCCGCAATAAGGGATTGGCGTCGCGCGGCCGGATGTTGTGTGCGCAACGTCACTGCTTACGCACACGGGTTCGCGTGCTGCACTGCATCGCAGTGCGATGCGCCGCGCGGCCGATGGCGTTACTTTGCTGCCCGACGGCGCTTGCCGGCTGCGCCACCGTCGCGCACGAAGCCGCTCTCCATCGCTTCGATCGCCTCGGAGAAGAACTCGAGAAACATCGTCATCGCAACGGTCGCGCTCATGTCGGCCCGCTGATAGATGCAGCTGAACGAGCGCGCCCCCGCATCGGCAAGCGGCGTCCACGCGAGCCGGCCGGCGGCCACGTCGTCCGCGACGTTCTCGGCGATCAGGAAGCCGACACCCGCGCCTTCGGCCGCGAGGCGCCGCACCATCGGTACCGAGCCCGTCTCGATCAGCGGCCGCACGTTGCGCGGCTGCCGCGCATCGATCTGGTCGAACATTGCGCGCAGTTCCGTGTCGGGCGTCATCAGGATCAGCGGATGCGCGAAACAGTCGCGCAGCCGCACCTTGCCGCCGGCCGCCGCAAGTGGGTGGCCGGGCGCCGTGACGACACCCAGCGGCTGAGCGAATGCGCGCACCTCGACGACGCCCGCCGCCGTGCGCCGGCGCAGCGCATAGCCAATATCGGCCTCGCCTGTCTCGACCCAGCGCACGATGCTCTCGCCGTTTCCCGAACGCACGCTGTACGTGACGCCCGGATAGCGCCGCATCGCAGCGAGGATCGCGTCGGGCACGAGCCTTTCCGCGGTGGATGCGGGCACTGCCAGGTTCACGTGCCCGCGACGCAGCGCACGCAGGTCCTCGACTTGCGTGAGCGCGTTGTCGAAGTCGCGCTGGCCGCGCCGCACGGCCGCGATCACGATCTCGCCGGCGAGCGTCAACTGCATGCCGCGCGGCAGCCGGTCGAACAGCGGCACGCCGACCTGGTCCTCAAGATTGCGGATCTGCTGGTGCACCGCCGCGGCGGTCAGGTACAGCGCGTCGGCCGCCTTGCGAATCGAGCCGCGCCTCGCGACCTCGTCGAAACAGCGGAATGTCTGCGATATCGAACGCATGAAAGGTCCGTTAGATTTTTCCGAACAGGGCGTCAAGAATAATCCAGTTTTACTGACTGTCCGGATCGTCTAGATTCCGCTGCATCCCCGCATCCGATTCGAATGGAGACTGCAGTGACAACCGTCGACCAGATTACCCAGCGCCGCCGTGGCATCGGCCTCATCGCCCACGATCCCGCCCTGTCCGCGGGCGGCTATACGCTCATCGCGCCGCAGACGGCCGACGGGAACGTCTATCTCGTCGGCATCGACGGCGAAGTCGTGCATCAGTGGAAGATGCCCGTGCGCCCCGGCCGCCATGCGGTGATCCTCCCGAACGGCAACCTCGGCTACAACGGCAACCATCCGCAATCCGAATCGCGCTATGCGCCGTGGTCGATGTGGCATGGCGGCGACTTCTACGAAGTCACGCCGCAAGGCGAAACCGTCTGGCGTTACGAGGATCCCGCGCACCACCACGATGCGCAGTGGCTGCCGAACGGCAATCTGCTCTACGCCGCGTGCGAGCCGGTCGACGCCGCGTTCGCGAGGCGCGTGCCGGGCGGCACGCCGCACGGCGACGACGAGGTGATGTATGCGGACGTGATCCGCGAAGTGAACCGGGCCGGGCAGATCGTCTGGGAATGGCATGCGCGCGACCATCTGCGGCCCGAGGATTTCCCGATCGCGGCCGGTTTCGGGCGCTATCACTGGCCGCTCGTCAACGGCCTCGCGGTCGATGCGAACGGCCGCGTGCTGATGAGCCTGCGCACGACCTCGGGCATCATCGGCGTGAATCGCTCGACCGGCCGCGTCGACCTGCGGATCGGGCCCGACGTCGTTTCCCACCAGCATGCGCCGGTGCCGCTTCCGAACGGCAACATCCTCGCGTTCGACAACGGCAATTTCCGCCACGGCGCGCACGTCGTGTTCTCGCGCGTCGTCGAGATCGATCCGGCGACGCAGCGCGTCGTGTGGTCGTATGCGGATGATGTCGTGAACCTGTTCTACACGCCGTTCATGGGCAACGCGCAACGCTTGCCGAACGGCAACACGCACATCACCGAATCGTCGACGGGCCGGCTGTTCGAAGTGACGCCCGCCGGCGAGGTCGTCTGGGAATACGTGATTCCGTGGTTCGCCGAATACCCGGATGAAGCCGCGCGCAAGACCGGCCCCGGGCAGCTCAACAGCGTATTCCAGACGTTCCGCTACAGCGCCGCGCAACTGCCCTGGCTGCGGGCCTGACCGTTCGTTCACCGTCGGTTTCCGGCGCTCGTCGCCGTTCGCTTCGAAGGGGCCTGCCGTGTCGCACGATCCGATCTCAACACCCGTCGACGCACGGCTGCCCGCCTGGCAGCTCGCGCTGTTCGGGCTGCAGCATGTGCTGTCGATGGCCGCGTCCCCGATCACGGCCGTGTTCCTGATTGCAAAAGTGCTCGCGCTGCCGGCGGACCTGACGGTCCAGCTGATCGGCGCGACGTTCTTCGCGTGCGGGATCGGCACGCTGGTCCAATCGCTCGGCGCCGGGCCGATCGGCGCACGCATGCCGTTCGTGATGGTGCCCGGCGGTGCGCCGACGATGCTGTTCGCCGGGATCGCCGCGCAATCGGGCCTGCCGACGGCGGCCGGCTCGGCGTTGCTGGCCAGCGCGTTCTACTGGGTGCTGTTGCCCGTCTTCACGCGCTGCCTGCGGCTCTTTCCGCGCGTCGTCGTCGGCGCGATGCTGCTGCTCGTGTCGGTCAACCTGATCCGGATCTACGCGGCGATCGTCGTCGGCCAGCCCGGTTCGGCCGACTTTGCCCAGCCGCGCGCGCTCGGCCTCGCGCTGGCCACGATCGTCGCTACCGTCGTCGTGGCCGGTACGTTTCGCGGCACGCTCGGGCGTCTCGCGGTGCTGATCGGCCTGATGGCCGGTGCGACGCTCGGCTGGGCGCTCGATGCGATGCCGGCGCTCGCCGACGTGTGGCGGGGCCCGCTGTTCACCCATCCGGTATGGCTGCCGTTCGGGATGCCGCGCTTCGACGTGCTGGCCGCGCTGCCGCTGCTGATCTTCACCGCGATCTCGATGGCCGAGGCCACCGCGCAGACGGTCGCCGTCGGTGAAACGTGCGGCAAGGCAATCTCGCTGTCGCGCGACGTGCCGAAGACGATACGCGGCGATGCGCTGGCGTCGCTCGCCGGCGCGCTGTTCGGCACGCCGTTGATCGTGACCAGCGCCGAGAATATCGGTGTCGTGCAGACGACCGGCGTGCGCTCACGCTACGTGACGGCTGCCGCCGGCGCGATCCTGATCGTCATCGCGCTGTTCGCGCCGCTCGCGCGGCTCGCGTATGCGATTCCGGCCGCCGTGGTCGGCGGCACCGCGCTGGTGGTGTTCGCGATGATCGGCGTGATGGGCATCCGGCTGCTCGCCAGCGTCGACCTGCACGCGCGCGCCAACCAGTACACGCTCGCGGCCGCGCTCGTCGTCGGCCTCGCGCCGATCCTGGTGCCGAACCTGTATCGCCATTTCGGCGCACCGGTGCAGATCGTGCTCGGCAACGGCATGGCGGCCGGCACGCTCGCGGCCATTGCAACGCAACTGGCGTTCGCTGCGCTGGCGCGACTGAGCGGACAGGCGGGAACGGCAGCGGCAACCGCGCCTTCGCGCGACGCCTGACGGCGCCGGCCGGCAGCGCGACACGCGCGCGGGCCCCGCTTGACGGCTCCCGTCGTTCGACCGACAATCCCCGCTCCCTCCTGGCGCGGGCACTCGATCCAGCCGGCGCGTGCGTCTCCTCGACGCCGCCCCGGCTTCAGGTTTTCCAGTCCCGATCTCCGCGCCGCCGTGCCACGCACGCAAACCGCCGGCCCCGCCGGACACGCCCACGCAGGTATCGCCCCGAACGCCGGCTGATCGCCGCGCGGTCGCGCTTTCGCCTGCCCATTCATTTCGGAGTCCATTATGATGGTTCGTCTCTCCAAGTCAGCCATGGTGCTTGCCATGGCCTTTTTCGCCTCGCTCGTCGCGTTCGGCAACCTCACCGACTACGCGACGAATTTCGCGTTCGTGCATCACGTGTTCCTGATGGACACGACGTTCCCCGGCAACGGGATCATGTATCGCGCAATCGGCACGACATGGGTTCATCATGCCGGCTATATCGGCATCATCTCGATGGAAACGCTGACGGCCGTGCTGTGCTGGATCGGCGGTGTCCGCCTGCTGCACGCGCGACGCGCCGGCGATACGGCATTCCGCGCGGCCAAGGCGTATGCGATTGCCGGCCTGACGCTCGGCTTCCTCACGTGGCAAGTCGCCTTCATGTCGGTCGGCGGCGAGTGGTTCGGCATGTGGATGTCGAAACAATGGAACGGCGTGCCGGATGCGTTCCGCTTCTTCATCACGCTGCTGCTCGTGCTGGTCTACCTGACGATGAACAACGACGGCATCGACGACACGCGTACCGCGCACTGACACGTCGCTTGCATCGGGCCGGGCGGCCAATAGGACATCGGGACGATTGCCGGCGTGACCGCGTCCGGCTATAAATCGTGCATGGATACGAATCGCTGGATTCAGGACCCCGTTGGCGCCTTCCGCACGTGGCAGGAAACCGCCGCGACCGGCGCCGATCGCCGGCCGTTCGCGCCGCGATCGGTCGTGCAGCATGTCGCGATGTTCGAACGGTTCCTGCGTTATCTGATCGCACGACGCGTGTCGCTGGCCACGTTCGGCCCCGACCACGTCGCGGCCTTCCTGGCGGAACTCGAGCGCACCTGCGCGCCCGGCACGTCGACCCGCGTGCGCTACGCGAAGCTGATCGACCGGCTGGGCCGGCACCTGGTCGAAATCGGCGTGCGCACGATCCATCCGGCCGGCCGGACGACGCGCGATCTCGCCTGGCCGGAAGGCGAACCGGAGCCGTGCTATCTGCCGCCCGATGCCGACGCGGCGCTGCAGCGCCACGTGCAGCCGCAAGCAAACGACACGCTGACCGACTGCAGGAATCGCGCGATCGTCGCACTGCTGCTTGCGAGCGGCATCACGTCGGCCGAGATACGGGCGGCGACCTGCGACGCGCCCGATCTCGACGCGCAGCCGCCTGCGCTCGCCGTGCCGCGCGATCGGGCGCGGCCGGCGCGTCGAATCACGCTCGCCGAATTTGCGCTGGCGCCGCTCGCCGCATGGCGGACGCGCTCGGCAGACACGCCTCCCTCCGCGTTGCTGTTTCCCGCGCCCCGCGGCGGCGGCGCGATGAACGACATGTTCCTGCTGCTCGTGGTGCGCGACGCGCTGACCGCGATCGGTTTCCACGCGGCGGACATGAGCCCGCGCGTGCTGCGCAATACGTATGCGCGCCGCCAGTTGCTTGCGGGCCACGCGCATGCCGACGTCAGTGCGATGCTCGGTCTCGTCAGCACGCGGACGGTCACGCGTATCCGGCAAACGCTGCCGCCCGATGCGGCCGCGGATCGCGCCGCGCACGAGCGCTGAACCCGCCCGCGCTCGGCGCGGGCCGCGTGACGTTCGACGCCCTATTCGCCCGGCGGCGACTGGATCAGCCGCAGAATCCGCGTGTCGTACGGCGAATGCATGACTTCGGCGATACGGACCTCGGAAGCGGCCGGATGGAGCGGATTCAGCAGGAAGTTGTGCGCGTGCGGCACGACGACGCTCGGCACGCGCAGCAGCGCGCTCGGCTGCGTGTGCAGCCATTCGGTGCCGGCGCTGCGTGTCCAGTCGACGTTGGTTCGCCAGTCGTCCGGCGCGTCGCCCTCCGCGATTTCGGCGATATCGACCGAATCGGCCACCTCGATGCGAAGCAACTGGTATCCGCTCGGCAATTGCGCGACCGTGGCGATTTCGAAATGAACGAGCGTCTCGAGCAGGGCGAGCGCCGGATGCTCGGCGAGATACACGACGGGCTGCCCGGCAAAATGCCAGCGCCCGCCGGCGCGCAACCCGCCGATCCCTTTCAGGTCGGCGAAATTGCTGATCCGCCACAGCGTCGTCAAGCGAAGTACCCCTCGTCGATCTGCGTGAGGGCTTCCTCGACGAGCCGCGCGCCATGCTCGGTGCTCGCCATGTCGAGCGACGTGCGGCCACCGAAGCGCTGAAGCCCGTTGCGCAGCCACGCCATCGCCTTCTCCTGGTCGCCGAACGTGGCGGTCGCCTGCGCGACGATGCGCGCGAGACGGATCGCCTTGTCGGACTCCTCCTGCGACAGGCGTTCGTGCGCCTGACGACGATGGCTCAGCGTGCGACGCGGAATGATGAAGGCCAGCTCGTCGGATTTCAGCCCGCGCTCGGACAGACGGTCGATCACCGAGACGTCGATGCGGGCGCTCGCCAGCTCGGCAAGATCGGCCCCCGATCGGACAGGGATCGCCAGCAGCTGTTCGAGAATCGTGAATTCGGCCTGACGCGGATGCGCGACGCCCGAAGGATGGAAAGCAATGGTGCTCATGACCTCTCCCGGCAATTTGCCCAATCATTATAGGCGTTTTGCCGACAACCTGCGGATGCGGACGAGGGGCGTGCCTGCGGTGCTCGTCGGGTGCCTGCGAGGCGAGGACGACGTGCCCCATCCATATGGATGGCAAGCTTCTGTGGCCGCGAATCGAAGATTCGCCCGGGGGATGGGGTGTAATTATTCAGTATATAAAGTCCAGACAAACGTCGTACGGTTGTCACGTAACAACTTTTTAACTGATTTCGTTTTCTCCAATTTGGCCGGCTCATCCTTCCCGGCAAGGTCGATCGGTTCGATCAGAACAAGTGGACGTTCTTCAAGCGTGCCGCATCACCCGGAACGCCGCCCCCGGCGATTCACCGTCCATCGCGACGGAACCGCATCGCCGTGCACTCGTGCCGGATACGCTCCCATATCGCGCGTTTCTCGTCATCATTCATGAACACCCAGTGCGAGACCTCGTCGGCCGTTCGGCCGCATCCCTTGCAGACATCGTCGAACAACGTCGAGCACACACCGACACAGGGGCTGTCGGGTAAGTCATCAAGTGTGGAATTCATCGGAACGTTCGTATCGGTTGAAAATCCGGCAGCGTTACGAATTACGCTCCCATACACGGGTACCTTTCGGTCCGCGACGCGGCCGATGCCGCAACACGAACCCGCCCCCGCTTGCCTCGACGCCGCCGCCAGCCGAACCTGCGTCGTCGCGATGCCCGCGCCATGAGGATCACTGCGCGATCGCGCCAGACGTCCTGCACCGGTGCGGGGCCGCCCGCGCCGGCTGTCCGAATGATGGCGTTATCGCCGGACGGTGCCGCGTTCACGTGTGCCCGGGTTCGATCGTGCGGTTGCCATATACAGTCGCACGACTTGGCCATTCAGGAGCCCCGATTCACTTTTCGCGCACGACCGCCCCTCAATATCCGGGATCGTGCGCCATACCGCGAGCAATCAGCCGGCCCACGCGGACGACCGGATCACGCTGCAGAAATTGCCTGCGTGGAAATGCGGATCCTTGTCGGCGAGCACGTCGGCCTTCACGTTGCCGAACGTCGTGTCAGGCTTGTGCTTGATCCCGTCGTAGAACGCCTGAATGATGTCTTCCTTGAAGTGCGGCGTACGCGGATGCGCACGAACGACGGCCTCGCGCTCCACATCGCTGTATTCCGGATACGTCAGGCCCAGCACATCCATCTCGACGCCTGCGGTGACGAGCGCGATCACCGGATGCATGTGCTGCGGGATGCCCGGCGTGGTATGCAGCGCGATCGAGGTCCACACGACGTCGATATCCTGCTGCGAAATGCCCTTGCCCTTCAGGAAATCGCGTGCGGCGTTGGCGCCGTCCACCTCGAAACGCTCGCATGCGCTGCTGTGTTTGTGCGTGAGCCCCATGTCGTGGAACATGCAGCCGCAGTAGAGCAGCTCGGGATCGTATTTCAGCCCGCGCCGCTGGCCCGCAAGCGCCGCGAAATAGAACACTCGGCTGGAATGATGGAACAGCAACGGAGACGCGGTATCGCGAACGAGCTCGGTGATTTCGCGCGTCAATTGGCTATCGGGAATGGTGATGCCTGCAACGTTCTCAGTCATGATCGACCTCCATTGAAAACACCCTCGATTCTCCGGCGTCCGACAGCTGTCTCCAATAGACGTGTTACGTCAAATCCTGCCATTTTGCGCGACGAACGGACACGGTGCCCGCGCAGGAGGAAGAACGCCGGAAACAGGTCCGTCTGCGAGCATCGCGCGCCGCTGGCGCCTCTATACTGCTACCCGTCACGTTCGACACGACACACCATCGATCATGCCGAAGGTCGTAGGAATTTTCGCCGTTCCGGGCGTTCAACTGCTCGATGTCTCCGCACCGCTCGACGTCTTCGCGCAAGCGAACGCCGAATGCGGGAAGCCGTTCTATACGTTGCGGATCATCGCCAGCGAGTCCGGTCCGATCCGCAGTTCGTCCGGTGCGCAGTTGCTGCCCGACTGGATCGTTCCCGACATTCCTGAACGCATCGACACGCTGCTGGTCGCCGGCGCGCCGAGCGCCGGCCGGATCGCACTGCGCACCGACGTCCTCGCGTGGCTGCGGGCGGCGGCCGTGCAGAGCAAGCGCTACGGCTCGATCTGCACCGGCGCGTTCATCCTCGCGGCCACCGGCCTGCTGAAAGGCCGCCACCTGACCACGCACTGGGCTGCGGCCGATGCGCTTGCCGAAGCGTATCCGTCGCTCGCCGTCGACGCGGACGCACTGTACGTGCGCGACGGCAAACTGCGCACCGGCGCCGGCGTCACGGCCGGGCTCGATCTCGCACTCGCGCTGGTCGAGGAAGATCTCGGCCGCGAGATCGCGCGGCGCGTCGCCGCACAACTGGTCATGTTCTTCAAGCGCCCGGGCGGACAACTCCAGTTCAGCCGCAGGGGCGAGGCGCGCCCCGCCGGACGTTCGGTACTGCAGGAGGTTCAGCGCTGGATCGCGGCGAATCCGGAACTCGAGCATTCGGTAGCGGAAATGGCGAAGCATGCGGGCATGAGCCCGCGCCACTTCGCACGCCTGTTCCGCGCGGAAGTCGGCATGACGCCGGCCGCATGGGTCGAGGCGACCCGCATTTCGGCCGCCCGCCATTTGCTCGAGAACGGTCACGACACGCCGAAACAGGTCGCCGCGAAATGCGGCTTCGCGAATGTCGATACGCTCAGGCGGTCGTTCACCCGGCACGTCGGCATCACCCCCGCTGAATACCGGAAACGGCAGGCAGTCCTGGTCGAGTGACGCGGCCGTGTGCCACAAATACGGCACGAGCGATAGAAACAGCCTCACGCAAATACTTCGGAATGCGATTTAACTGATCATTTTGTGGCCCCGACCGATCGACGGCATCGCCCCACACATGGCTCCGTCCGCAGTTCCTATCAAGCGCCGGACAGCCTCGCAATCATCAGATGAAATCCCCGCCGCCCCGGATCGTTTACCCAGTTGCAATAATTATTCGCTGGAACGCGTATTTCCGACCGGTAACGCGATCGCTACGATGCAATCAACCGCTGAACGCAACAAGCGAAGCGCGAAATCA
Source organism: Burkholderia sp. AU33803 (assembly GCF_002223095.1). Classification (NCBI taxonomy): domain Bacteria; kingdom Pseudomonadati; phylum Pseudomonadota; class Betaproteobacteria; order Burkholderiales; family Burkholderiaceae; genus Burkholderia; species Burkholderia sp. AU33803. The sequence continues at coordinate 678,564 of NZ_NKFJ01000008.1, read as the reverse complement.
ATGAAACCGGAGGTCATCATGAAGTCGTTCATCTACGCTGTCGTCGCCGCAATCGCCCTGTCCGCCTCGTACGGCGCGTTGGCACAATCGAATCCGTCGGGCCAGCTGACGCGTGCCCAGGTCCGCGCGGAACTCGTCCAGCTCGAACAGGCCGGCTACAAGCCCGAAGTCTCCGATCAGTATTACCCGCGCGCGCTGCAGACCGCCCAGGCCCGCGTGACGAACGCCGATGAAACCGGCTACGGCGCACAAGCCGCCGCTGGCGTACGCGCCGGCCGCGCGATCGCAGTCAAGCAGGATGGCCGCGACTCCGTGTATTTCGGCCAGTAAGCCGGACACGCGACCGCGTATTCCGATACGCGCGCAGCAAACGAAACACCCCGCTCCCGTTCGTCGGGGCGGGGTGTTTCGTTTTCCGGTCGGCCGCTCCCGAAGCGGATTGCGCGCCCCGATCGATGCGATCTGGCGAGTCGCGTGCCGCGCGGCTTCGTTCACGACGGCAGCCGGTGTTTGCGCATAGAATGGCCGCGTGGTCGGCGCCGGCCGAAACGAACGCGAGCGGAACCACGACGCCCGGCTTGCCCGATCGTCGCCGCGCCCGCAGGCCGGCCCCGATGCCGCACTCATCGCATTTTTCGAAAAGGAGCGGTTTCATGTCTCAAACATCCGGTTCCATGATCACGTTTCGACGCCCGGACGGCCAGGAACTGCAGGGCTATCTCGCCACGCCGGCGAAGACCGAAGGCGCACCCGCGGTCGTCGTCATTCAGGAATGGTGGGGGCTGAACGACCAGATCCGCGGCGTCGCGGATCGCCTCGCGCGCTGCGGCTACTTCGCGCTCGTGCCCGACCTGTATCGCGGCAAGTCGACGGTCGAGGAAGAGGAAGCGCACCACCTGATGACCGGGCTCGATTTCGGTGACGCGGCCTCGCAGGACATTCCGGGCGCCGTGACGCATCTCAAGACGCTTGCCTCTCGTGTCGCGGTGACGGGTTACTGCATGGGCGGCGCACTCACGCTGCTGTCGCTGCAGTTCGCCGATGCGGACGCGGGCGTCACGTGGTACGGCCTCCCGCCGCTCGACTACCTGGATCCGGCGAAGCTCAAGGTGCCGCTGATGGGTCACTGGGGCACGCAGGACGCGTTCTTCGCGATCGACCAGGTCGATGCGCTCGAGAAGAAGCTGACCGATGCGAAGGTCAATGTCGAATTCCATCGCTATCTCGCGCATCACGCATTCGCGAACGAAACGGCTGTCGGCCCCGGCCGCATCGCCGGCACGCAGTTCGATCCGGTGTGGTCGCAAATGGCGTGGGATCGCACGCTGACGTTCTTCGGCCGCACGCTTTGGGAACAGCAGGGGTAACGTAACGCCGCCTCCCACGCGAGCGGCTACGTAGACTGCGGAAAAAGGAAACGGAAACGCCACGGATTTTCATTCGTGGCGTTTTCGTTTTCGCGTCGGGCAACCGCCGCGACCAGGGGCAACGGCTTCCCCCTGCACGTTGTCTTGCTTACCCGTTCGTCGCCGTTGCCGACGCAGGCGCCGGAGCAGCCGGCTGCATCGTGATGCCCGCCCTCCCCGAGCAACGCTTCACGGCTGCACCGGATACCGACGTGCAAACGCCTGCACGACCGATTCATGTCCATCGCAAAGCCGCGAGTCGTGGGGGGTGCTGAAAGCATGCAAAAGTATCGTCGACACGCGCCCCGGGTCATCCAGGCTGCGATCGATCTCTCGGGAGACATACGAAGCGCGCTCTTCCGGTATCGCAACGCACCGTTGCGGACGCCCGACTACAAGAGCGCTGAACGGGCGGCCACGATGAAAATTACGCTTGCCATATTCATACTCCCACTCACAGGCACGCTATGATGTGATCCTAATCAATACGCCGCGCATTCGCCCAAGCGCCCCATCGCCGCATTTTCCGACGCGCCTCCTCATCCCGAGAGAACGAGAAAAATGGACCACGCACAGTACTTCAACCAAAGCTCGATTCAAGCCGCGAATCTTCGGCTGCACTATCTGTCGCAGTTGCTGCGTGAGCAGACTGGCTCGATTGTCCAATACGGCATCCTTCGCGGGTATCCCGTCGGTGTCAGTCAATGGGCGGAGGTTGCGGTCGGCGGCTACCTGCTCGGCACCTACGAGATCGCCATTTGCGCGATTCTCGAAGCACTCGGATCTCCCGAAAAGGTGCTGGTGGACCTGGGGGCGGCCGACGGGATTTTCGGCATCGGCCTGGTCAGAAACAACGTCTTCGCGCGCAGCCTGTGTTTCGAGATGGACGAACAGCGCCGCCAGGCCATCCAGCATCGGGCAGCGGAAATGGGGCTGGCGGACCGGGTCGCCGTCTACGGCCAGGCCGATCGCAACCTGCCGGCGATCCTGGCGGAACACGGCGGCACGCCGGCCGAGCGGGTCATCCTGTGCGATATCGAGGGCGCGGAGTTCGAGCTGTTCGACGATGCGCTGCTGGAACAGCTCTCCGGCAGCCACGTCATCATCGAAATTCACGATTTCCTGCTTTCCGACCCGGAGCAAGCCGCACGGGCGTTCGATGCGTTGTGCCAGCGCGCCGGCGAGCATTTCCACGTGTACGAGATTCGCGACGGGTTGCGCGACATTCGCAACATCCCGTTGCTTCGCCACTGGTCGGACTGGGACGCGTGGCTGATGTGCGTCGAGGCGCGTTACCGGATGATGCGATGGCTCTGGCTCGAGCCGAAAAGCCAGCCGCGACGCTCCAGCCACGACGTCGATCAACTGATCCTCGACTACCAGCGCCGGATTTTCGCCGTCTAACGCACGCGAACCGACGCGCCATTCAAGCGCGTCGGATACCGGTGTGCAACGCGGCCGCCACTCCCGCGGCGCCGGAACCGCGGGAAGCGTGGGCAGGCAGTGCGTCCCGCACCTCAACCACGATTACGACGGTCGATATCCGACGCATCCGATCGCATCACGACTGCGCGGAAGCGATCCGGATAGCCCATGTAGTGAATCATGAAACTGTCCGCATCATAGAGAGACGGATGCGAGTTCAACGAGACGCAGTCCGACAGCGGAATCGTTGCGTTTCCACCCGCGGCCTCCCACGTGGACACAAATGCCATCTGGTCTCCACCCGACGAGTAGACGCCAAGTTTATCGGGCACGGCATCGATGGTCGCTTGAACCCGTTCGAGATACGCGCGACATTCGAGTGTGTTGGAGAAAACCATGAAGCCGCTGTTTAGCCGATGGTTGGAAATGTCCCGCACCAGCGTGAAAGATTGCTTGCTTGTGACTTCGTGAATCGGGTGTTGAGGAGTATGAATCAGAATATCCGCATCGATCCACCCCACCTGCTGGTGGGCATCGAAATGATGAAGCAGCAATGCAGCCTTGTTCCAGTTGCCCGTTACGTTGCGATCCAGATGAGCCGGCGTATCCCGGTAGATGTAGTGCGTGTAGCCGTGACGCCGGCAGTAGGCGGTGATGTTGCGCTCGGAAATGACGGCGTACAGCGAAATGTTCGGCGTATAGCTCGTGATCAACGCGAACGGCTGGCCCGGGTTGACGACTTCGAACGGCGCGCCGGAAACCGGTGTCATGTCGACGTCGTCGTACAGCCGGCCGCCACGTGCCTGGACCGTATTGAGGTAGTCGACAAGGCGGCTCGTGACTCGATCGTCGTGGACGTTCTTGTGTACGCTCGGATTGAGCGACAGCACGAAGGCCGAGTGTTCGGGCAGATGGTGGCCGAAGGGGATGAAGAGCAGGCTGCTCCATGCGGCGCCATCGAGAGGCTGGTCGTATGGTGTTGCCGGAATACCCTCCAGCTCGAAGTGGTTCCAGCGGCTTGCACCATATTCCGCTTCATGGTCGCGCAGCACGTCGAGAACACCGTCGAGCCACTGCAGTGCAGCGGGACCTGCTCGAAGCATGAAGAAGCACCCGTCCGGGCGATTGTGGACCGCACATTGGGCAATCCAGTACGTCGCGTCACCGATCACGCGATCCGCGGCAAGCGGCTCGTACATGACCGCCGAATCGTCGGCAAAGATCAGCAGCGTATCGGCTCGCGCCGCGACCACCGCCTTTCTCGCCAGGCTGTACTTGTATAAAAGACGGATGCGATCGCTATTGCCCGGACTGCCGATCGCATGCGCCGTGTGCGTATATCCATGCCGTGCGCAGTAAGCGCGATGATTGTCGAGTACGGCATCGGCCGGGTGAGCCAACAGAATCGAATGAAAGGAAATGTGATCGCAACTCATGCGGTAGATCCGGAACTTGTACGACGGGGCAGGTTTGGTGTCTTCATCGCGTCATCCCAGCCGCCCCGACACCTGATGTGCCAATGCCCTTCGTTGCGACATCATGCGTTCGCCTCCCGCATCACGATATCCCATGCGGCATGACACGCCTGCCCGGGCAGCGAGCGCGCACTCAGCGCCACCCGATCGTTCTGCTTCACGTCGAACTTGAAACTGTGAGGCAGTGCCAGCGGCTGCATTTCGCCGTTGTGTTCGATCCAGGCGCACATGGCCGACGGCTGTCCGGTCAGGTGCGACAGGCTGACGTCGATTTCCGCCCGCTCGCACGTCACCGCGAACTCGACCCGGTGGGGCGCCCACGCATTGAGTGAGCAGCCGTGCGGATTCCGGAACGAGACGCCTGCGGCAAGACGCGGCAGGTTCGGCAGCACGTCCTCGTGCGCGGCGACGAGCGCCAGCCCGATCGCGGCGAAACGCTCGACGTGCGGCGCATCGAGCGCGGCCGGTTGTTCCCGGGCGTCGGCTTCGAGCGCCAGCGCAAACGCCTGCCCGAGTTCCATCGCGCGCTGCGCATCGCGGCTCAGATAGCGCCAGCGGTTCAGGTAACGGATGTCTCCGGTCATGTGCAGGCCGCGAATGCGCGCGCCGCGATGCTCGAGCACGACCTCCCCCGTATCGAGATCGTGCCGCTCGTGAAGCCCCCACTTCGTGACGAAGTTGTGCTCGCAACCCACGAGCCGAACATGACCGAGCCCGCCCCATAAATGCAGGAACGTCGTATCGAGCCCGTAGATCGCGGCAAAGTCCTGGCCGATCTTTCCCGCCTGTTCGTGAACGTGCTGCGCGAACCGCGCCCAGGCCACGCGGCCGCCCACGACGAGCCCCGCCTGCAGCGGATGCTTCAGCCGGTCGAGTACGTCCTGAATGCATTGGCGCTTCAACGCCTCCTTCCGCTCGCCGACGATCGGGCTCGTCACGAATTCGCAGAAGTGTGCGTCGGGCGCGACATGCAGGTGATCGTCGTCGGGGACGACGTCGAAGATGTCGAAGTGCGGTCCGGGAAACCAGATGTCGGCGTCGTAGAGTGCGAGCGTGCGCAGCTCGGGGCTCGTGTCGAAGACCGCGGCCGCCGAGATGTAGCGGTCGTAGGGCAACGCGCCCGCCCCGACCCCGGTGTAGACCTCGATACCGTTGTCCAGCAGCCGTTGCTGCTTGTCCGCGGACAGGCCGTAGCCGATGACGCCGATACGGCCCCGGTAGTCGGTCGCGCGCAGCGACACGATGAACGGGATGACCATCTCGTACCAGGCCTGCCTGTTGTCGTCGATCGCCAGGGCGACGAGGTGGCGACGATGCGGCTCACGGTTGTCTGGTGTGCTCATAGGTGTGATCTGGCATCGAGAGCCATGGGTGCCGCGGGCTCCGCGAGGGGTTTTTCGTCGCGAGAAGCGGTGATTTGATTCACGCCGGCGCGCAATTTTGCCGACTGCCCCTCGATAGAATCCTCGGAGGAAATGATTCGAAACCCCGCCCTACGCGCATTTCGGTTGGCGCAGCTTGGCTGATTGTAATGGAGTTCAAATGCACCCGGTGGGGTCGGTGGAACCGACCCCGAACCGGAATGAGTCGCGCTTGGAACGGGAGATTTCCGGCCTGGTTGAATGGTCAGGCGAGGCGGATTCCGTTGCCTGACAGGCGAATTCGGCGGGCGTCATCCGCTGCACTGCGGCAGTGGAGACGATTCTCGTTTTTGAAGTCCACGACGAGTGGCCGTTTCCGACGACAGCTGGCGGCGTTATCGGGAACGCGTTCGGCACGCCGGTCACCCGGGCGTCATTGCCCGGGTCGACCTCGAGGATGCAGCCGATATCCGCGAAAAATACAGGACTACGTATTATTTACGTGATTGATGCGCGACGTCGTACTCACACACCGAAGGTTCGACTTCAGGACTTGCAGGAAGCATGCAGTGCGGCCTCGTCGGTGGCCAGCATTTCGGGCACGCATTCGCGCAGGAAATCGACGAACGTACGGATCTTCGCGTCGAGATACTGCCGCGATGCGTACAGCGTGTAGACCGTCAGCTTCTGCAGCCGGTAGTCGGGCAGCACGCGCACCAGCGAGCCGCTCGCCAGCGCGGGCAATGCCGACGACATCGGCAGCGAACCGATGCCAAGGCCGGCGCGCAGCGCCGCGCCGAGTGCATCGGCGATGTTCACCTGGAAATCCGGCAACGGCAGGTCGAATGTCTCGGGGCCGTCAGGACCGTCGAGGTGCCAGCGGTCGCGCGGAAACACGGGCGTGACGATCTGCAGGCACGCATGGCCGTCGAGCTCGCGCACCGTGCGCGGCGTACCGCGCTCCTTCAGATACGCGGGCGACGCACACAGCACGCTGTGCACCTCGCCGAGCCGCTGCGACACAAGCCCCGAATCGGGCAACTCCGTCGCGCTCAACTGCAGCGACACGTCGTAACCTTCGTCGATGATGTCGGGCACGTGCTGCGATAGCGTCAGCTCGACCGCGACCGATGGATAGCGCTGCCGGTAGCGCACCACCGCGGGCACCACGTAGGCCTGGCCGAAGCTCGTCGTCGCATGGACATGCAGCCGCCCGGACGGCTTTGCCTGTGCGTCGGCCGCCTCGGCTTCCGCTTCGTCGATATAACCGAGGATGCGCTGGCAGCGGTCGAGATAGCGCTGCCCGGCGTCGGTCAGCGCGATGCGGCGCGTGCTGCGGTTGAGCAGGCGCGTGCGCAGGTGCGTTTCGAGCTGCGCGACCGACCGCGATGCGTAAGCCGTCGTGATGTCCAGGCGCTGGGCTGCGCTCGTGAAGCTGCCCTCTTCCGCCACCCGGACGAAAATGCGCATCATCTGTAACGTGTCCATCGACCTGTCCCCGGGATTGAGATCACGTCGCGCCACCGCGCGGCCATGGTGCCGGCAGCGCCGGCGCAGGCCGGTCTGGCGCGAATTGTGCGGAACAGTACAGCAGCAGTGCAGACGTGTCCAGTTCGCCGTATGCGGCGTGATCCGGACGCCGAATCGTGTCGCCGAGCCGCCGCGCGCGCGGTGTCCGGACCGCGCGCATACGCGCTCCGGCGCACCGGCGCACGACCGGCATCGGATCGGCAAAAACTACCCGCCAACCCCGATGCCGCCACGCGATTCACGGCATGTACGACGTATCAGGCCGCGGCGGCCGCATCGAACGGATGACGCAACACGATCGTGTCGTCGCGCTCCGCGCCGGTCGTGATCATCGATACCGGTGCGCCGGCGACCGCTTCGACGCGCGCAATGAAATCCTGCGCGGCGCGCGGGAGCGCCGCACGTTCACGTACCCCCTTCACGGTGCCGCGCCAGCCGTCGAACCGCTCGTACACGGGTTTCGCTCGCGACTGGGCATCGAGGCTCGCCGGCAGGTGATCGACCCGCACGCCATCGAGTTCGTAGCCGACGCACAGCTCGATCGACTCGAAACCGTCGAGCACGTCGAGCTTGGTGAGCGCCAGCGAATCGATGCCGGAGATCCTGACGGCCTGACGCAATTGCGCGGCGTCGAGCCATCCGCAGCGGCGCGGCCGGCCGGTATTCACGCCGAACTCCTGCCCGCGCGCACGCAGCGTTTCGCCGGTCGCGTCGGACAGCTCGGTGAGGAACGGGCCGCCGCCGACCCGCGTCGCATACGCCTTCGTGACGCCCAGCACGTGGCCGAGCTTCGACGCACCAAGCCCGGTACCGGCCGCCGCCGCCGAGGCAACGGTGCCGGACGACGTCACGAACGGGTACGTGCCCCAGTCGATGTCCAGCATCACGGCTTGGGACCCTTCGAACAGGATGCGCTCGCCGCGGTCGGTCGCGTCGTTGAGATCGGCCCAGACGGGGCGCACGAACGGCAGGATCCGCGGCGCAAGGTCGACCAGCGTCGCCAGCATCGCGTCACGGGAATACTCGTCGAGCCCCAGGCCACGGAACCACGCGTTGTGATGGTCGACGAGCACATCCAGTTTGGCGGCGAGCTGGCCTGGTTCCGCGAGATCGCCGACCCGCAGCCCGCGACGCCCGACCTTGTCCTCGTAGGCCGGGCCGATCCCGCGCAGCGTGGTGCCGATCGGCTCGCGGCGCAGACGCTCCTGAGCCTGGTCGATCGCGCGGTGGATCGGCAGCACCAGCGTTGCGTTCTCGGCGATCGACAGGTTGTCCGGCGTCACCGACAGCCCGAGCTCGGCCATCCGCCCGATTTCCGCGAGCAGCGCTTCCGGATCGAGCGCCACGCCGTTGCCGATCACGCCGCGCTTGCCGCGCACGACACCGCTCGGCAGCAGCGCAAGCTTGTACGTCTTGCCGCCCACGACCAGCGTATGACCCGCGTTGTGGCCGCCGTTGTAGCGTGCGACGAGATCGGCCTGTGCCGCCAGCCAGTCCACGACGCGCCCCTTACCTTCGTCGCCCCATTGGGCGCCCACGACCACCACGTTCGGCATGCTCCGCTCTCCATGTGAGAAATTCAGACAATCGTTCGGCCGAGCCGGCCGTTTGTGTGCCATATTGGCGGAGCTTGAGCACCCGATCAAACGATTAAACCTGAACCATTGTGTGAGTAAATATCACACGAAAGATGCAATGGCCCGACGACTCCCTCCGCTGAATTCGCTGCGCGCGTTCGAAGCCGCCGCGCGTCTCGGCAGCTTCACGCTGGCCGCGGACGAACTGTGCGTGACCCACGGCGCGATCAGCCGGCACGTACAACAGCTGGAAGCCTGGCTCGGGCGGCCGCTGTTCGAGCGCCATAACCGGCGGGTCGAGCTGACCGACTCGGGTCGCGCGTATCTCGCCGAGGTCGGCGCGTCGTTCGACCGGATCGCGCTCGCCACCGCGCAGCATTTCGGGCACGCGCAGCAGCGCGTGTTGCGCGTAAGCGCGCCTGCGACGTTTTCGTTGCGCTGGCTGGTGCCGAAGCTGTCGTCGTTCCAGGTCGCCCATCCGGCCATCGAGGTGCGGCTGTCGACGTCGAACGAGCCGATCGACAAACTGCGCGATAAGGTCGACCTGATCGTTCGCGGCGGCCCGCAGGCCATCGACGGTTACGTTGCCGAGGAATTCCTGTCCGAAGTCCGGCTGCCGGTGTGTGCGCCGAAGCTGCTAGAGGGCCGGCCGTTGCATACGCCTGCCGATCTGGCGGCCTTCACGCTGCTGCACGCTGCCACCTATCCCGGCATGTGGCCTGAATGGCTCGCGGCAGCCGGACAGCCGAATCTCGTGCCGCGCCACTCGCTCACGCTCGAGCATTTCTACCTGACGCTGCAAGGCGCACTCGACGGGCTCGGCGTCGCGATGGGTCCGATCGCGCTCGTCGCAGACGACATCGCAGAGGGGCGGCTGGTACAGCCGTTCAGCGAACCGGCACTGCCGCCGTGGCGCTACTTCACGTACGTGGCCTCGGCACGCGCGAACGACGATGCGGTGCGGGCATTCAAGGACTGGTTGAAGGTGGCGGGAAATACGGCCGCGCCGGGCGTGCGGAATTGACTGCGTCGGTGTGCGAAGCGCGCGCCAAGACAGACAGGAATGCGAAACAAATAACGCAGGCGCCTGCATCGCGTTTGCCTTCGTCGATGCCGGGAATGCTGTATTCGATGTGCGCCGCGGAGCCGCGACGCACGCGGCAAGCCGCGGATCGAACCGTGGCTTGCCGCCGGACGGCGCTTACTGGCTAGCGCCGGCGGCTTTCTTCTCCGCGTTCTGCAGGTTCTGCGGATAGTTCGGATCATTGGCCGCGGGCTTGTAACCGGCGTCTTCGAGTTTCTTCAGCTCGGCGTTGTTCTTCGCACGCGCTGCCTTGTGCTCTGCCTTGCGTTGAGCCCGGGCCGCCTTGCGTGCCTGGCTCTTCGCTGCCTTCGCGTCCTGTGCCGCGGGTGCGCTGGCGTCGGTCTGCGCGAACGCAGGAACTGCCGAGCCGAACAGGAACGCGGCTGCGGTAGCAGCCAGCGTGAGTTTTCTGATCTGGATTTGCATCGCTGAACTCTCTTTTCTGGTTTATCACGGATTGAAAGACCATCGAGATACCGCCCCTGCCCCGATCGGTTGTCATGCCGCGTTCGGGACCTGTGCATCATAACCGCGCCGCGAAAAATGTGGCGCCAACGTGAGAACGGAGTTGGGGATACACGTATGGGAGAAAACGTGGATACCGGTCGACGGTCACGGACAGGACGAACTGTGTCGCATGGAGCGATGCGTGTGCCGATCGCGCTACGGCGGCGACAGGAAGCGGTCGATGGAGCCGCGATTCAGCGCGGAGGATGGACCATGTACGCGCGGTACCATGCGAGGCGAGTTATCCACGACTGTTTCACAGGTGGTGTTGCCGGCATGCTCGCGCCTGATGTGACTGTTATCAGGCCAGTCGCGATCACAGCATCAGCAGGCGAACTGTGTGCTGTGTTGCCAATCGATGCGGCTCAAGCGGCGGTTCCTCCCATAAACGGCCACGATTCGGTTTTGCAGCGATCAAGGTATGCACGATTGCATCTCCACGGCGCACAGCATTCGCGATCCGGCAACCAATCGCCGCACTGTGATGCCGAGCGTTACCTGAGCCGGTACAACGCGTCACCGCGTGGTCCTGTGGTCCGTATGACGAATGGTGTGAACTCATTTCGTGCGGTGAAGGCAACGGCGGGATTCGCTTCACGGCTGCGCCGACAGTGCGGCACCCATGTCGCTGCGCTCGTCTGGTGACCGTGGCACGTTGGGTTGCGATGTCGCGGCAACGCTTGTGAGCCGTCCGATTCTGCTCAGGAACGCATCGCGCACGTTGCGCGAGTCACAGGCTTTTCATTCCGCAGCTTGGGTTGCCCGGCGTCCCAGACGGGTGACGGTGCCTGCACAGCATGTCGATTCCTGTGGCCTTGCCTGATTGGTGAGCTTTTACAGGATTCAAAACTGTCGGAAGGTGAGCATGTTCGGGATCATCGCTCGAATTCGATTGCGGTGAGCTTCTTGGTTGCCCACATCTTCACGTTGGTTCGCGGCGTGCCCTGGATCGACCCAGGAGCCGGCGACGCGTGCCGACAGTGCGATCCACCCGGTTCATCTGCGGGAAGCCGTTCCAGGGCCTCTCCTTGTGACCGTGGCGCACAGCATCGAAATTCGGTTGATGGCGCCAAAGGTAGAAAGTTGGAAGACCGCCGAGGCAGACAAGCGAACGACACCTGTTTCCTCCGTACACGGTCCACAGGCTAAATTTGACGAGAGACGCGCGCGGGCGAACGGAAAAACTTGTCCATGGACAGCGAAGCACGAGTGCAAAAAACCCTTCAGCTGCCGTCCCGGATGATTTCAAACTGCTGTGAACGAAACCAGCGAGATTGGTGTTTCCGGATCGCTGATCTGCTTTTCGGGTCGACAACGGACGCAGTGGCGGTCACGGAGCCGCTTTTTGGATCCCATAAATGGGAACCTGTACGTGGAAACGGGGCGTTTCCACCGTTTTTCTCCCATAAGTTTCTACGTTTCAGGCTCATGTGAGTGTGTACTCACCTCTTTTGGAAGCCTTGTCGGGCCTGAAGCCTGTGTAGAACAGGGTGCCAAGTCATTGTTTCCAGGCGCGAATCGAGGGGTTGAGATGCCAGGGACACCATAGACGGCTCCCATTGGTAGCGGTTTATGGGGTTCGTCTTTCTGTGGAAGCACACGTGTGTTTACATCTTTTGTAAACCACGTTTACTTCTTTAACTACTTTTAGACGGCTCACAGCCTTATCTGACAAGGGTTTGAGGGGTGTTCGGTACCCATTTATGGGAGCACAGGTGTAAGGGCTTGGGAGTTAAGGTCTGTGGATTTGGGGATTCGGGTACCGCGTTGTGGGGGATCGGGGTTGTGGATATGGGGCGAGCGTACCCGGTTATGGGAAATCGGCCCGGAAACGCATTGGGTAGTCGTCTATGGGGATGTCGCTGGGTAGCCTTTTATGGGGCGCCTTTTGGGATCCGTGAACGCAGGGTCGTACAGTGATTTTTCTCGGGTAGCCGGTTATGGGGCTCCTCAAAGGTAGCCAGTTATGGGTCACATTTGGGGCGGCTCGATTGCCTTTCTCAAGGATTTCCTGCGGCACGCTCCTACGGACAGGATCGATGGGACAGACAGGTAACCTTTTATGGGGAAAACAATGGGTTGCCGTTTATGGGAGCGATGGTTGCCTTCAAGGCTGAAATCAGCGCAGGCATCGCAGCCGGAACCTGTCGAAAGGTACCCTCCTGTGGGAATCGGTGAAGGTAGCCAGTTATGGGAAGAAACCTGGTCTGTGCTGCGGAGCACCACGAATTCACCCAACGATCCCGATTCTCCACATTTGCTTCCCATGGATGGTTACCTTGCCAAGGGCAAATCTCATGCCGGGTTTCCACGTCCGGGCATGAAAGGTAGCGGCTTGTGGGAAGCATTTTTGTCGAAAGGTAGCTGGATATGGGGTCCCGCACAAATCTTCTGATTGAGAATTTTCCTTTTATATCGGGAGGTTAGCGGAGACAGTGCAAGTAAAGCCGGAACAAGGACGTTGCTCCTCGGCGGGAAAAGGTATAAAGTCCGCTCTCAACAAGGTCACCTTATCCGGACATTACGATGCCGCGCAAGCCCGCAAGCAAAGGCTCAGACAAACAGGTTTCACTGTTTCAGACACCCGAGCCTCCCGACTTGCTGCGCAAGGCGGTCCAGGCGATTCATATCGCGCCCAAGTCCGGAAAGATCGGCCTGCAGCAGCGCAAGATGTTCAGCTCGCTGATCAAGAACGCGCTTCGACAGGAGGCCTTCGAGCCAGGCCGGACGAGCTTCTCGATTTCGCTTGCGTCGCTTTCGCACGAGAGCGGGTTGAACAGCAACAATACGAAGTACGTGAAGGACACGGTCAACTCGCTGATCAGTACCGTCGTCAACTGGGACTATCTGGCCGCGGATCGGTCGACCGTCTGGAAAGCGTCGGGCCTGCTCGCCGGCGCGGAGCTCGAGCAATCGGTGCTGAAGTACAGCTTCTCCGACCAGATTCGCAGCGAGTTGCTCAACCCCGAGATCTACGCACTGATCGATATGCGGATCGCCCGCGAGTTCCGGCGGTCGCACTCGCTCGCGTTGTGGGAAAACACGGTGCGCTACGAGGGGATCGGCATCACCGCGAAGATCCCGCTGCCGAAATTTCGTGACCTCATTCTCGGCCAGGACAAGGCGTCGCAGTCGTACAAGGAATACAAGCTGTTCAAGAGCAAGGTCCTGGTGCCGTGCATTCAGGAGGTGAACGAAGTTTCGGATCACACGCTCGAGTTGATCGAACACAAGTCCGGCCGAAGCGTGGAGGCGGTTCAGTTCAAGGTGACGCGCAAGCAGAGCACCGATACGGTGGAGGATGGCGACGTCAAGAATGAAGCGCTGGTCGAGGAGGTCGCGAAGTTCGGCATCCCGCGCTCGGAAGCGCGCCGGCTGATCACGCAATATGGCGTGCAGCGCATCAAGGCGGCGATCGCCTATACGCTCAATCGGACTACGAAGAAGAATGCGGCCCCGGTCGACAACGTGGCCGCGTATTTCCGCAAGGCGCTGACGCACGGCTACACGCTGTCCGACGGGCAGGGAACGGAGGCGGCGGCTCCGGCGAAGGAATCCGCGCAGAGCAAGCAGGAACAGATTCGCGACAAATATCTGGCGGCGAAGGTCGAGGAAGCCGGCGCGTATTTCCGCGAACTGGAGATCGACGACCAGACCAAGCTGATCGAGCGTTACAACGAGACGGTGGCAGGCTCGAAGGACCTGACGCTGTCGCCGAAGAAGAAGGCGAGCAAGCTCGCGCAGACCAGCTTCTTCCGATGGCTCGCGCTGGATACGTGGGGCGAACCGACCTCGGACGACTTGCTGGAATTCCTGCTGAAAAGCAGTCTCGCCGGCAACTGAACCAGGCCTCGCAGCCGGATGTGCGTCGCGCGCCGGACGTTGTCGTCCGGCTTCGTGGTGCAACGCGGATGCGAGGCCTTCTGCCTTTCGCGCGTTACTGTTGAGTGGTCGTTGCCAGTTCGGCAACGTACGCGTCGATGACGGTCTTGAGCTTGTCGGCGAGCGCTTCCTGATGCGATGCGTCGACGCCCTTGAGTTGCAGATCCAGACGCCCGTCCGGATAGGTTTTCAACTGGCCGATCGCTCGCGATTCGAGCGCGAAGTCATGGCGAACGCTGTAACGCGTACGTCCCGCTTTCTTGCTGCCGTCGCTTTGCGCACGCAGGAAATTCTCCAGATCACGAACCGATTTTTTCCGGTCGATCACGGCCGTTAGCAGCCGGTCGGCAGTCGGCTCGCCCAGGCGTTCGAAGATCAGCTTCAGGAAGTACGCCGCCTGCAGGCCGACCACGTCGTTCGCGCTCGCCATCCGTTCCAGGAGTGTGTTCGGGAGTGCGTTGAGCGACAGCGTCTTGCTGATCGATGCCTTGTCCTTGCCGATCTTTTCCGCCAGCGTGTTCTGGTCGGAAAAGACTTTCTCGTCGAGGAGACGCTTCCACGCGACCGCATCGTCGAAGATCGTCTGGCGTTCGTGGTCGTGGTTCGCGCGATACGCGATCGTGTAGAGCTGCTCAGGCGTGTGATCCGTGCGGAACGTGGCGTTGATGGTTTCATCGCCGTTGATGCTCGTCGCGCGGAGCCGGCGTTGCCCGTCGATCACCACGAGCTTGCCGGGAAACTCCGGGAGCCGCGTAACCTTGATCGGCTCGATCTGCCCTTCCCGTTTCAGCGTCAGGGCGAGCTCGTGCAGGCTCGACTCCGAGTAGAACACGCGCGGGTTGAACGGGTTCGGAATGCAATCCTTGACCAATACCTTCTGAGGCGCGCCAAGATCCGGTGCGCTGGCCGGCGTGGCCGCGGCCGGCCCGACGGCGGGCGCCGTTTCGCCGACGACGTTCGGTGCGGCCGCCGGTTCGGGCAGCCGCGTTTCGAGTGCCGCATTCTCCTGCGCGAGTCCGCGCAACAGGCCGGCTGCGAGATGCAGGTTGCCGGTCGGCTTCTTGTCTTTCGATGTGTCCTTAGCCATGGGCGGCTCCGGTAGCGCGCGTCGACGCGATGTATTGGGCCATTTCCGTGACCAGCTTTTCGATTTCTGCACGGGCTTCTTTCAGGCCCTTCAGATAGCGATTGTGGTGATGGATCGTGGTGCCGAGCGCAAACGTCTGACGGTAGACCTCGCGCTGCGCGATCTGGCTGTCGAGCAGATGCTCCCCTATTTCTTCAGCCCTTAGAATTTTTAAAATTTCTTCACGCATTTTAGTTTTTCCATTAACGCTATTCAGCATTAATGCGGAAGAAAGATTTGGGTTACGGACGGATCGCATCGACTCGATCATGCGGATCATCGCGACCGTGCTGTAGAGATCGGCCGGCGACGGTGACAGCGGCACGAGGCAGAAGTCGGCGACCTCGAGTACGGAGGCGATTCGCGGGTCTTCGAGGTTGCCGGGGCAGTCGACCACGATCACGTCGAAGTTCGCGTCCTGCTTCTTGATCTCGCCGCCGATGCCGCGACCGGCAGGGGCCAGAGAGAGAACCGTCATCGGCAGCGTGTTCTCGCCGCTCGTCACCCACCGGACCGACGTGCCTTGAGGGTCGGCATCGATCAGCGCGACCTTGTTGCCACCGGCTTCGAATGCAGCGGCGATATTGACGGAGATGGTTGTCTTTCCAGTCCCACCTTTTTGATTACTGACGGCGATCTTGAAAGCCATTAAATTCCTCCACGGAGTTTTGCGTAATATATGCAGTTATTGCAAAAATGTCCAGAAAAGCCTTCGACGCGGTGTATGTCTTAAGGATCGATGCGGTTGTCACGTGACAAGTGGGCCGAATGGCTAATGACTCAGTCGTGATTGACGGTCGAGTAAAAATAAAATTGACGACCGAAATTGAAAAGTACGTCCGGGGACTGAGAAGAAATTCGATGAATCTCAATCTCAATGTCAATGGCTGCGTTGGCAAATGGAGACTGGGCGCTGGAGGTCGTGGTGTTTGCGGTAAAAATCACCTCGATTTTCGTTA
The DNA here is from genome assembly GCF_002223095.1 of Burkholderia sp. AU33803. Taxonomy (NCBI): domain Bacteria; kingdom Pseudomonadati; phylum Pseudomonadota; class Betaproteobacteria; order Burkholderiales; family Burkholderiaceae; genus Burkholderia; species Burkholderia sp. AU33803. The sequence continues at coordinate 662,232 of NZ_NKFJ01000008.1, read as the reverse complement.
GTCGGTTCATGGCCGTCGCAAGGGAAACTTGGTTGTCACGTGACAAGTAGCAGGGATTTGCTCCTTCTCGACATAATCCGGCGCCAGGTCATCTCTCCTTCGATTGCACCTAAGGCTATGGGGAGATCATTCGACGCTCGAAATCTGGATTTTGGTTTGGGCATGACTGCGTCTGACGCGATGAGTTGTCACGTGACAATCGGTTCAGAGCGGGAAGTCGCGTCGGTGCCGAATCGCCTCCGGGACGACTTCTCATCGGACTTCATAGAGCATGAGCGTATGGATCGACAAAGAAGAGATTCGCATTGCGGTCCCGTCGCGACATGCAGTTTCTCGGGTGAACTGGCTGGGGCGTTGTCACGTGACAACTGAAGTGTTGTATCGGGGAGATTGCGTGTCGAAGCGGCGGGACGCGCCGCATATCGCGCGGGGCGCCTATGTTGAAGAGCCTTATCATCAATAGGTCTGCAGACACCGAGGACTACATCGCTGACTATTTGCGATCGCGTGCGACAAGGAAGACGCCGGTCAGCTTGCTGCGTTGTGCCCACAAATGAGTATAATGGGCGTCGTCGATATGACCCCATTTATTCAGGATGATCTGTCCGCCATAGAGAGTGTGCTGTTCGGAAGGGGAGGGGTTAGGGCTTTGCCGCGGGGATCCCTGAGTTGCGTGACTAGTGCAGCCGAGAGCTTCGGCGCTGCAGCTATGCAAATGAGGCTCAGATTTGCAGCGAACTCGATGGATGACCACATAACAACTCAAACGGGCCGGATCGTGAAACATTTTCCAGAAATTCGGTGTTCGCGGAAATCCTTATCTGGCAATGGGTTGCGCTATATTCTTCATGTTGTTTCACGCAAAATCACCGAGATCAGCCCCGTAAATAGGGGCGAATGGTGAATTCGCATCACTCGAGCCAGAGGCGGTGCGAATACGGGTCATTGTGTAGTTAATGATACGTAAAATGTTGTATTTAAAACGTAGCCGGTCGATTTTGATGCCGAGATAAGCCGAACTGAGGCGAATCAGATGCATCTGGGCAGGGCATCGAGCGCCTTCTTAGGCGCCTGCGCGGATCTAGCTGCGAGAGTTGTCACGTGACAACGCACACTCTCACCGCGCAAATCGAGGGTTCGCAGCGTGGCGCGAGACTCCAAGCGCTGGAGCGTTTATGGACGAGCGTCCGGAGGGTACTAAGACGACTTGGTTGCGGAGACGGCATAGTCCTCATCAGTTCATGAACTCGATATGAGACGACTTGCCTCTAGCCGATGAACACATGCGATTGCGGATACAGGTCCGACGCCGCGAGGCGCCCACGCACCGCTCGATACTTAGTTTGAATTCGCGGAGGGCTGTCGAGCAATCAATCCGGAGTTGGCAACAAGTGCGCATCTCGCTGCGCTCGGCTCAAGTGTGTCGCCCCTTCACGCGTGAAGGGGCGACACAAGCATTCCTCGGATACCTGCGCCGCCAGATCGTCGACCCGAAGCGACTCGTCGTAATGGGTCCGCAACCGCTGGATCGCCCGCGGCACACGGTTGTCCTGACTGCCGGCGGACGCAATCTGACGCAGAAGGGCACCCTGGTCGCTCGTCAACAGCGGGTAATAGATTTCCCGCTCGACGTACGGAGCGAGAACTGCGATGGCGTTCGGGTCATCCAGCAACGCCAGCAAGCGGTTCACCGCGTCGTAGAGCAGTTCGTTCATATCGCCGACGACGAGGCCGCGGCCTGCCGGGGTTTCCTCGTGATCCGCTGCGACCAGCGCCATCAGTTCAGCCGTGACGCGAAAATCAAGCTTGAGCCCGATTCCGAGAAATAGCCTTTCGCGGCTGGCTTCGATGACCTGTGTCGAACCGGGCAAGTCGAGGGACGTGATCAGAAAGCGGTTGGCGTCGCAGAGATACACGTCGCCGCTCTGAGTGGGCCGCATCGTGCCCTGGACGACGAGACCGAAGCTCGGCTCGACCATGCAGTTCATCGGCTGCGTTGTCGCCTCCCGTCGATGTGCGGGTACGCCGGCAACGCGCCTGCCGGAGTCGCGGCCTTGCCGCGCTCCGAGGAAAAAATGGCCGACGATCGGCGGGTTCTACTTCGTGGCCTGCGACGCGCAAAGCGTCCAGCGGCGCGATTTCGTCGCAACCGACGTCACGCGCTCGTCGACCGTGCGCCACCACCGCTCGCCGCGATGCGGTTCGTCGAGTGCGAGGCGCTCGCCCATCCTGGGCGTCGACAGATCGACGCCTCGCACGATCGCCAGTGCCGTGACGCGCTCGAACGGCTCCTGCCAGCGATGCATCGCGAGATCGAACGTGCCGTTGTGAATCGGGACCAGCCAGCGTCCGCGCAAATCGATGTGCGCCTGCACGGTCTCTTCCGGCTGCATGTGCACATACGGCCATTGCGCGTCGTATGCGCCTGTTTCGATCAGCGTGACATCGAACGGCCCGAGGCGCTCGCCGATCGTCCGGAAACCGTCGAAGTAACCGGTGTCGCCGCTGAAGAACACGCGCAAGTCGTCGTCGACGATCACCCAGGACGCCCACAGCGTGCTGTTGCCGTCGAACAGGCTGCGTCCGGAAAAGTGCTGGGCAGGGGTCGCGGTCAACGTCAGGCCGGCTACGTCGACGCTTTGCCACCAGTCGAGCTGGCGAACTTTCTTCGCGTCGATGCCCCATTCGATCAGGCGGTCGCCGACCCCCAGCGTCGTCACGAACACGCCGGTGGTGGCCGCAAGCGCGAGCACCGTGTCACGGTCGAGATGATCGTAGTGATCGTGCGACAGGATCACGCCGCGCAGCGGCGGGAGATCTTCAAGCGCGATCGGCGGCGCATGAAAGCGCTTCGGGCCGACGCGCCGAAACGGCGACGCGCGCTCGGCAAACACGGGATCGGTCAGCCAGAATTCGCCGCGCAGCTTGAGCAGCAGCGTCGAATGGCCAAGCCGGTACAGGCTGCGATCGGGGGCCGCGTCGAGCGCCGCGCGCGTCAACGAATCGACGGGTAACAGCCCTGTGGGCACGGTATTGCGCGGCTTGTTGAACAACATGTTCCAGGCGATCCCGAGCGTTTTGCCCAACCCCTCGACCGGACGGGGCGCGACATTGCTGAAGCGCTCGCCATTGTGCTGCGGCGAGCCGCCGGACAGCGCGCGGCCGCGCCGGGCGGCCGCCAAACCCAGAATGCGATGAATCAAAACGAGAGGCGATGCCATGTCGGTTCGTCCGGAAGATAAAGTACACTAAACAGTGTAGTTTATTTCTGGGATAAGTAAACTACCCGGTGTAAAATTTCTGAATGGATCCCAGTACTCCCCCTCAGCGCCTGACCGATCGAAAGCGCGCGGCCATCGTCGATGCGGCCATCGAGGAATTTCTCGCGTCCGGTTACGACGCGACCAGCATGGACCGCATCGCTGCGCGTGCGGACGTGTCGAAGCGCACGGTCTATAACCACTTCCCGGGCAAGGAAGCGCTGTTCGCCGCCATCCTGCAAAAATTGTGGGATGCGACGCGGACAGGCAGTGCGCCAATCTATCGTGCCGATGTGCCGCTGCGCGAGCAATTGCTCGCATTGCTGGATCGCAAAATGCGCCTGCTCAGCGACGAGGCATTTCTGTCGCTCGCACGCGTCGCGATCGGCGCGGCGATCCATTCGCCGGAACGTGCGCGTGACATGGTCGAGCGCCTCGGCGAACGCGAGGAAGACATGACGGTCTGGGTGCGGACGGCCGCGGCGGCCGGACGCCTGTCCGTCACCGATCCCGTATTTGCCGCGCATCAGTTGCACGGTGTCGTGAAAGCATTCGCGTTCTGGCCACAGATAACGATGGGCCAGCCGCCGCTCGCGGAGCCGGAGCAACAAAAAGTCGTTGAATCCGCCGCCGACATGTTTCTCGCGTACTACGCGCAGCCGGAACATGCCGACGCATCGCGCGGCGTAACGGACTGACCGTATGTGTATCCGGTCGAACTTGCGCGAATCGAACCTGGCGCAACGCGCATGATCGATGCGTGCCTCGCACCGGCGAACGGGCAAGTCGGCAGATCCTCGGCTGCGAACACTGGGTTGCCTCATCGGACCTCTGGCCATTCCGCGGAAATCGGCGAAGCCGTCAGCGCACCTGAAACCGAACGTGAGTCACGACGAATGAAGACGCTGTTGATCGTCTATCACACGATGACCGGAGGCACGCAACAGATGGCCGAAGCGGCCGCCGGCGCTGCGCGCGAGCAAACCGGCGTCGACGTGAGGCTGCTGCGCGCCGATGCGACGAGCGCGGACGACGTACTGGCCGCCGACGCCTATCTGTTCGCAACGCCGGAGAATCTCGCGGCAATGTCCGGGCTGATGAAGGATTTCTTCGACCGCTGCTACTACGCGGCGCTCGATCGCGTGAACGGCCGCCCGTATGCGGTGATGATCTGCGCGGGAAGCGATGGGCAGAACGCGCTGCGCCAGATCGACCGGATCGCGACCGGATGGCGGTTGAAGAACGTGGCGCCGGGCCTGATCGTCTGTACCCACGCGCAGACGCCGGAACGCATCCTCGCGGCGAAGACGATCGACGGCGACGATCTCGCGCGCTGCGCGGAATTGGGCGCCGGGCTTGCAGCGGGGCTCTCACTGGGCGTTTTTTGATCGCCGGCGCTGCAACTGCGATGGCCGGTCGACGCACGATCATGCATGCGACGTGCGCGTCCTCGAGCGGCAACGACCGTATGGTGCGCGGGACTGGCCGAATGCCCGGCCCTTAGCTGCCCTTTGCCGCCTCGGAAGGCCGGTGATATTCGGGCCAAAGACGTTTCACGAGATCGCGCGATGCGCCATAGGCATGGCAGCTGTCGATCTTGAGCGGTTTTCCGTCGCTGTCGCGCGCCTCGAGCGACGACTTCCGCATGCCGACCATCGTCTGATAGGCCGTGGTGGCGATCGGGCCGAGCAACTCCTTCAGGTGCGTGCACGTATCGCAGGACGGCAGGCGCTTGCGAATCTCGCTGTTCCAGCCCGCGCCGATGCTCAATCCGACGAGCGCCTGCAGCGAGTCGCCGCCGCCCGGGCACTGCGCATACGGATGCGACCGGAGGAACGTGGACACGGCGCGCACGACCATGTCGGCGTCGAAGACCAGCGTCACGCCGAGGTCGTGGATCGGCGACAGCGCAGCCACCGTGCGTGTGCCGCCCGGCGGCGTGAAATCAAAGGTTTTGCGGTCCGCGAGGCAGGCCGTTACTTCGAACCGGCCGTCGCTGCGCCGATAGCCGCGCATGTCGATTTGCCGATGGTGAATTTCCTCGCGCGTGATGCCTTCGTGCGGGATGTCGTTTGGGGGAACCATCTCTGTGCTCCGTTTCGTGCAACCGGTTCGTTCTTTTGCAGGCAAGCGGGATGTCGGCGGCTCGCCGGTCGGGCGCGGCGAAACGGGCCGACGCACGCTGCCGACGACATCGATCCGGCCATACTACGCACTTTTCGGCCTCTTCGTGCGCCACGGGATGGGTGCGGACGCAACGAGTCGTGTTGAGGCACCGGTGCTGTCGAACGGGTACGGCACTTGCGCCGCTCCATCGCCGTGATCGTCGATTCGCACGCAGCCGACGCCGCTGCCCGGGATGCAAAATCGCAGCCGGGGCCGAGACGCACCGGTGCGGCGGGATCGCGTTCGACGTCCCGAGGCGGAATGCCCCGTGTCGGGCGTCGATCGGTGCCGCCGGGGCAATCGCAGCACGGAAAACGGCCCCGATTCCAGCCAACGAGCGCGAACGGCGTGACTTCCGGAAACGTATCCATATAATGCGCAACACGACCGCACGGACGCATTTCCGGTACCCCGAATCGGGCCAACGCAGACCAGTGAGTCAACCGGCCGCCGCGCGTACCGGTATACTTCCACTCCTGCCTTGTCCGGCATCGTGGCCGGGTGCCTGAAAACAGAGTGGCGTGCGCGATGCGGCCCCGTAGTGTTCCGCATCGGCGGCAGACGGGTCGCACGCATGGCGGCGAAGCTTGTGCGCCGCGCGGCATGGCCGCACGAACCACACCTTATATTCCTGGTGGATTGAATTTATGGGTTTTGAACAACTTGCCGAATTGCGGGCGCAGCTCGCAGCGAAGGCCAAGCAGGAGCGCAACGCGAAGCGGCCGGCAGCGCCGGCGGACACCGGCGCGAAGCCGAAGTCCGGCGACCAGCCGCAGCGTGGCGCCAAGCCGGCTGCGGCCGGCGGCAAAGCGGCGCACCGCGCGAAGCCAGCTTCGGCGAAGCCGGCGGCGCCGGTCGATCCGGTCATCGTTGCGATCGGCAAACTGCAGCGTAAGTTTCCACGTGCGTTCCCGAAGAATCCGGCCCCCAAAGTGCCGCTCAAGGTCGGTATCTGGGACGACCTCGCCCGTGAAGCACAGGCCGTCGGGCTCAACGAAGCCGAACTGCGTGAAGCGATGTCGACGTGGTGCCGTGGCAACCGTTACTGGTCGTGCCTCGTCGAAGACGCGGTGCGGGTCGATCTGCAGGGTAACGAAGCAGGGCGCGTCACGCATGACGACGCAGCGCGGGCACGCCGCCTGAAGGCTCGTCGCCCCGGCAACAAGGGCGCGGGGCAATCGGCCAAGGGCGCGCCCCAGCAGCCGAAGGCCGAACAGCCGGCCGAGGCCGCCGCAGAGCCGCAACCGGCAAACGTGGAAGCGCAAGCCGACGCAGCGCCGCAGGTCGAGCAGCAAACGGCCGGAAACGCGTAATCCGCACCGCGCCGCTGCATACCGCACGGCGCTTTCCCGCAGGCACATCGCCTGCGGTGGATGACCCGACAGACTGACCTGCCTCGATCGAGGCAGGTCAGGACTGCTCCCTCCGGTGCTCGACGTGCCGGGCTCTCACCTATCCCACCTCGAACAGACCACGCGACCGGACGAAGAAAGTTCGCCGATCGGTGCTGCACGCGCGTTGTTTCGACGTTGTCGTTTGCGCATGAACGGTACGCATGCCGCGAATGCGGCAACGCTTCGTTCGATTAATTCGTTTTCCTAAAGTAACGGCATGCGGAAACGGTCGACTGGCGCGTGGACGATCGCACTCGGTCACCGTGACATGACGCGCGATAATCACGTCGGGGCCGTCAGGTCGCGCAGCAAGCTGGCAGGCTGCCATGCAGCTTTCATTGCGAAAGGGGCGAATAGCCCACCGCGACTCAACCTGCTGCGACGGCCAGCGCCTTTCAACGTCAATTCGAACCGGATCATGCACTCGAGACATTCCGCGATTCTCGTCGCACTCACCGCTGCCGCGCTGTTCGGCGCCGCAACACCGCTCGCCAAGGCGCTGATCGGCGCGATGTCGCCGTTCATGGTCGCGGGCCTGTTCTATCTCGGCAGCGGCGTCGGGCTCGGTATCGGGATCCTGCTTCGCCGGCTGCACAACCGGCATGCGACGACCGCCGACGCGGCGCCGCTGCAGCGTGCAGACCTGCCTTGGCTGGCCGGCGCGATTGTGGCGGGCGGAGTGGCCGGCCCGGCGTTGCTGATGCTCGGGCTGTCGAGCACGCCAGCAGCGACGAGCGCGTTGCTGCTCAATCTCGAGGGCGTGCTGACGGCCGTCATCGCTTGGGTCGTGTTTCGCGAGAACGTGGATTCGCAGGTGTTCCTCGGGATGGTCGCGATCGTCGCCGGCGGCACGCTGCTGTCGTGGACGCCGGGCCATGCAGGCATGCCGGTCGGCGCGTTGCTGATCGTCGGCGCCTGCCTGTGCTGGGCGGTCGACAACAACCTGACCCGCAAGGTGGCCGCAAACGATGCGATGGTCATCGCGTGTGCGAAGGGGCTGATCGCCGGCCCCGTGAACATCGGCATCGCGCTGGCGACCGGCGCGACGCTGCCTGCTGTCCCGGTCACGGCTGCCGCGATGCTGACGGGGCTCGGCGGCTACGGAATCAGCCTCGTGCTGTTCGTCGTCGCACTGCGTCATCTCGGCAGCGCGCGGACGGGCGCATATTTCTCGATCGCGCCGCTGTTCGGCGTCGTGCTGTCGCTGCTGATCTGGCCCGCGCTGCCGCCCGCGACGTTCTGGATCGCTGCCGTGCTGATGGCGCTCGGCATCTGGCTGCACGTTCGCGAACGGCATGAACACACGCACACGCACGAGCCACTCGAGCACACGCATCGGCATCGGCACGACGAACATCACCAGCATGCGCACGATTTTGCGTACGACGGCAACGAACCGCACGCGCATCCGCACGTGCATCTGCCGATCACGCACAGCCATGCGCATTTTCCGGACATTCATCACCGGCACCGGCATTGAGCGCGTCATGAACAGCAGGCGATACGGTGCACAAGGTAACCGTTTATGGGGCGTGCGGCGCATCGCGCGCGCATCTGTTTGCAGCGCCCCGTTGCCGAGCGTGATCGATCGCGGTGCTCATCGTACGCATCCGACCGGTAGCCGCACGGCGTGATTCGTGTGAATGCGCGGTGCCAGCCGGATCGCCATCGCGATCGTCACGCGTTCACTCGACGCCGACGATCACGCTCGACGCCTTGAAGATCGCGGACGCAGCCGTGCCGCTCGCGAGGCCGAGGCGATCGACGCTGTCGTTGGTGACGATCGCGACGATTTCGGCGCCGCCCGCGACCTGGATCACGACTTCCGAATTGACCGCGCCTTTCGCAACCGACGATACGGTGCCCGCGACGCAGTTGCGGGCCGACACCTTGCTGTTGTCGACGTCGACCATCACGATCACCGACGACGCCTTCACGAGCGCGAATGCCTTCGAGCCGGCCGCGAGGCCCAGCGAAGCCGCACTGCCGTGGGTGATCACGGCGACGATGTCGAGGCCGTCCTGCGTGCGGAGCGTGATTTCGTCGTTGACGGCACCGGTCTTGACGGCGCCGACTTCGCCGGCGAAATGGTTGCGGGCGCTGGTTCGCATGATGGATCTCCGGGTGGATGCCGCTACCTGTTCGACAGCGGAAGATGAATGGAAATGCATCGGCCAGTTTACCGTCAACGTTGGTGTTCGTCGTCCTTCTGGCGCTATGGCGCGAATCAGGAAAGCCCACCGCCGCCGAGCGTTTCTCCAGGTGCGCGTGATGTACTGAAGATAACAGCGCTGCCGTAATTACTCGCTGGTCGCGGGCGTCGGGGTGGTGCGCGTGGCGGCGGGACGGGCGTCCGGTGCGGCCGTCGTACCGTCGTCATCCCACCCCCCGCCGAGCGCGAGGAAGAGCCGCACCTGGTCGGTCGCGACCTGGCCTTCGGCTGCCGCCACCTGCGCCTGCGCGCTCGTCAGCGTGCGCGTCGCGTCGAGATCGGAGATGAACGACTCGCGGCCGGCGAGATAGAGGCGATGCGTTTCGTCGGCGGAATTGCGAGCCGATTCATACGCCATACGCAGCGCTTCCGTGCGCTGCACGTCGGCCGCATAGGTCGCGAGGCTCGACTGCGTTTCGCGCAGCGCGTTCAGCACGACGCCGTCGAAGTGCGCGAGCGCGCCACCTGTTGCGGCTTCGGCCTCCCGTACGCGCGCACGCTGGCCGTTGACCGGAAACGACCAGCTGATCAGCGGGCCGAACGACCAGCGATTCGTCGTGGACGAGAACAGGTCGGCGGCGACACCGACCGAGCCGGCCGACGCACCGATGCTGATCGACGGGTATAGCGCAGCGGTCGCCACGCCGATCCGCGCGGTCGCGGCCGCGAGTTGCCGCTCGGCTGCGCGCACGTCGGGGCGGCGGCGCAGCAGCGCGGCGCCGTCGCCGATCGGAATCGGCTGGCGCAGCCTAGGCAGGCGCTCGCATTCGGCAACGGCCTTAGGCAGGTCGGCAGGCGAGCGCGCGAGCAGCGCGGCGAGCTGGTATTGCGCAACCTTGCGGCGGCCTTCGAAGCGCGGGATATCGGCGGCGAGGGTGCGCACCTGCGTCACGCCGCGCGTCACGTCGGTCTGGTTGCCGCGCCCGGCATCGCGCAGCCGCTGCGATAGCGCGACGCGCTGCTTCTGCAGCGCGAGCGACTGCTTCGCGACAGCCAGCTCGTCGCCGGCCGAGCATGACTCGACGTACGCACGCACGACGTCGGCGACGACCGTGATGCGCGCCAGGTCGCCGGCGGCCCTGACGGCTTCGCTGTCCGCGCGCGCGGCTTCGACGCCGCGCCGCAGCTTGCCGAACAGGTCGATCTCGTACGACACGTTGATGCCGACCGCGCCTTCGTTGACGACCGGCAGCTTGTTCTCGAGCAGGTATTGCTCGGCCGACTCCTGGGCGCGCTGCACGGCGGCTTCCGCGCGGCCCGAGAAGCCGCCCTGCTGGCTTGCGACTTCCAGCGCCGCGCGCGAGCGCGCGAGGTTGGCCGCGGCGACGCGCAGGTCGGTGTTCGACTTCAGTGCATCGCGCACGAGCCCGTTGAGGACGGGGTCGTCGTAGAGCTGCCACCAGTTGCCGGGCACGGCGTCGCGCGACACGAGCGTGCCGTTCGCATCGTCGAGCGCATGGTTCGCGAGCGGCGCATTCACGTACGCCTGCTGCGGCAGCGTGTAATCGGGGCCGACTGACTTGCACGCGCCGAGTGCGAGCGCAAGCGGCGCGAGCGTCGCGGCGAGGCGCAGACCGTGCCGCTTCATTGCGATGCTCCTGCCGCGCTGGCGGCCGTGCCGGAAGCCGCCGATACCGGCGCGACGACCGACGACGCGCCGGCCACCGGCTTCGCCTGGTCGTTGCGGCGCGTGTCGGCTTCGCGCATCGAGACGGTCGCGGTACGGCCCGCGATCATCCGGAAATCGTCGGGCACTTCGTCGAGCACGACGCGCACCGGCACGCGCTGCGCGAGCCGCACCCAGCTGAATGCCGGGTTCACGTTCGGCAGCAGGTTCGCGCCCTGCGTGCGGTCGCGATCCTCGATCGCGGCGACGATGCTCTGCACGTGGCCGCGCAGCGCACGCGGCTCGCCCATCACGATGATGTCGACCTGCTGGCCGATGTGGATGCCGCGCAGCTTGGTTTCCTCGAAGTAGCCGTCGACGCGGAACGAATTGCGGTCGACGACCGACAGCACCGCGCGGCCGGCCGGCACGTATTCGCCGACACGCGGCGCGCGGTCGTTCAGGTAGCCGTCTACGGGACTGACGATCGTCGTGCGCTGCAGGTTCAGCTTCGCGGTGTCGAGCGACACCTGCGCATCGGCGACGGCGGCTTCGCCCTGTTCGACGCGCGTGCGGCTTTCCTCGACCTGCTCGCTCGCGACCAGGTTGCCGAGCTGCAGGTTGCGGGCGTACTCGCGCTTCGCCTGCGCGAGCGTCGCGCGGCGCTGCGCGAGGGTGGCTTCGGCGAGCCGCTCCGCGAGCGTGTAGCGGGCCTGGTCGATCACGAACAGCACCTGGCCGCGCTTGACCTCCTGGTTGTCGGCGACCTGCACCGACGTGATGAGGCCCGCCACGTCCGGCGCGACCTGGATCACGTCGGCGCGCACGTGACCGTCGCGGGTCCACGGCGAGAACATGTAGTAGTTGACGATGCGCCACAGCACGACGGCAGCCACGACGACGACGATCAGGGTGAGCAGGATTTGCCCTGCCGAGAGCCAGGTTTTTTTCACGTTAGGTAGCCACGAGATGGTGGGAAACGATCACGACGGCGGCAAACACGAACACGTAGATGCCGAGGTCGAAGATCGAACGGTGCCAGACGAGGCGGTAGAAGCCGACGCGCTCGAGCACGGCGCGCACGACGATGTTGATCAGGTAGGCGATCAGCATCAGCACGAGCGGGGCCGGCACGAATACGCCGAAGATATCGATTTCGCCGATCATGGTCGCGGTCGGAAGGACGGATGGGAAAGCGGGATCATGCGCGTGCTCCGTCCGGCGCCTGCGGCGGCTGCCCGGCCGCGGCCGGATACAGCGACAGGCGCAGGCCGACGAGCGCGTGCAGCGTGTCGCGCAGCCGGCGATGCGTGGCGGGCGTGGCCGGTGCGGCGGGTGCCGCGCCGTCTTCGGCCGGCGCGGCGCCCGGCAGGTTGCGGCCCGCGACGCGTTGCAGGGCGTCGTCGATCGTCGCAAGCAGCGCGGGCGGCGCCGGCTGGCGCGCGTTCGCGGCGGCGCAGCGTTCATAGTGATCGGTGACGCCGGCCAGCACGCGGTCGATCGCGTCGGGTACGTCGCCGGACAGCCGGCGGCGCGAGCGGCGCAGGTCGAGCGCATTGAGCGCGATGCGCAGGTCGCGGAAGCTCTCGATCGACGGGTGGCGGTGGTCGTCGGATGCGCCGAGGCGCGGCAGCAGCTGCGTGACGCGGTCGAGCATCCGCGACGCGTGGTTGCGCTGGTCGTCGAGCGGCTGCGTCGACGCGGAGCGCGCGACGTCTTCCCAGCCCGAGCGCAGCAGGCGCCGCACCGCGAGTTCCGCCCCGAACGGCCGCGTCGCACGCGTCCATACATACGCAAAGAGCAGCCCGGCGACACCCGCGAGGTTGCTGTTCAGGAACACGAAGAAATCCGCGTCGTACGCACCCTGGATGCTGATGAAGGTGGCCGTGTTCACGGCGACGAGCATCGTCACCATATTGAACTGCGGGCGCGGCAGCAGCGTGCCGATCAGGATGAACGGGCCCGCGAACATCACGACGAGCATCGCGAAATCGTGCACGTGCGGCAGCACGACGAACAGGTACAGGCCCGCGAACACGACGCTCGCGGTCGTCGCGAGGAAGAACTTGAACACCAGCGGCGCGGGCTCGTCGAGCGCGGCGAAGAAACTGCACGACACGGCCACGAGCGTGACGGCGGCGGCGCCGTCGTGCCAGCCGGACGCGATCCACAGCCAGCTCGCGAACACGATCGCGGCGACGACGGTCAGCGTCGAGAACAGCATCATCCCGCGATCGAAGAAGCGCTCGGTGCCGCCAAGCCGCCAGTGCCGGTAGCGCGGCTGCCAGACGCCCGCTTCATTGCCGATCAGCGCGCGCAGCGAGCGGCAGTCCTGCCAGATGTCGATGACCTGGCGCAGCCGCCACAGCGCGTTCGACAGCAGTGCGCCGTCCCAGCTCGCCAGCGCGTCGTCGGCCGGCTGCAGCGCGGCGATGCGCTCGCGCAGGCGTTGCGCGACCGGGTCGTCGGCCATGTCGCCATCGGCGCCGGCCTTGACGGCCGGCAGCGGCGCGTCGAACCATTTCGCGGCATCGGCAAGCAATTCGTCGAGCCCGGCCGGCCGGATGTGCAGGTCGCGCATCAGCGCGATCAACGGATCGGCGAGCGACGACATCAGCGGCAGGAACAACTGCATCCGGCCAGCGAGCGCCTGCGCCCGCGCGAGGATGCGCGGGTGCGCATGGTCGTAGCTCAGCTGGCTCAGCAGGAATTCGAGGCCCGTGATGGTCGCCGCGAGGCGTTGCCGGCACGCGGACAGCGCCTTGCCGGCGATGTGCCCGGACAGCGTCTCGCGGCCGTAGAACGCGGCATCCTTGAACCACGCGTCGGTGCGCTCGATCAGCGTCGGCGCGAGCCGGTTCGGGAAGATCGCGCTGCCCACTACGCTCGCGCACACGATGCCGAGCACGATCTCCTCGGTACGTGCGATCGCGACGTCGAACACGGTGGACGGATCGGTCACGGTCGGCAGCGCGACCAGCGGCATCGTGTAGCCGGCGAGCATGAACACGTAGCTGCGCGCGGTGCGATCGGAGATCGCGAGGTAGAGCAGCGTGCCGCACCAGGTGGCGACGATGATCGCGAACAGCAGCGGTGTCTCGACGAACGGCGGCACGAAGAAGATCGCGGCGGCCGCGCCGAGCGCGGTGCCGAGTGCGCGATACAGCGCCTTCGAGCGCGTCGCGCCGACGAACGGGTTCGACACGATGTAGACGCTCGCCATCGCCCAGTACGGGCGCGGCAACTGGAAATACAGGCCGAGATACAGCGCGAGCATCGACGCGGCGAACGTCTTGCCCGAGAACAGCCAGTCGCGAAGGCTCGGGTAGGTCATGACGTGGCGTCGCCGGTATGGGAGGGGCGCGCGGCGGGCGTGTGCGATTCGGACGCATTGAACGCGTCGAGCACGCGCAGCGTCGCCTCGAGATCGGCGCGCGTGACACCCTTGAGCACCTGTGCGCGCAGCACGCGCAGGTCTTCCTCCATCTTCGCGGTGACCGCACGGCCGGCAGCCGTCAGCGAGATCGTTTTTGCGCGGCGGTCGTGCGGATCCTCGTCGCGGCGCGCGAGGCCGGCCGCGCACAGCTGGTCGAGCAGGCGCACGAGCGATGGCCCTTCGATGCCGACGTATTCGGCGAGCGTGCCCTGGCGCACGCCTTCTCCGAGGCGCCCGGCGATCAGCAGCGGCGTCGCGCAGGCCTCGGACACGTTGTACGTGGTCAGCACGCCGTCACTGGTGCGGCGCCACTTGCGCGCGGACAGCACGAGAAGGCTGCTGACGGCGAGGCGGAGGTCGTGCAGATTGGTCATGGGCGAGATGATAGGGGCAAATTAATTCGATAGCAAACTATCGTTTTTGTCACCCGGATGACACGTCGCACGCAGCGCGGCAGGCATCGTCTGATGCAATTTAGGCGGCGTGCCGGGGATGGTCAAGCTGTAAGGTTTTACCGGAACGGGTGGAGCGTTTGGCGGCTGCGATCGAATGGTCAGATGAAAGTCGTCCGGCCGGGCCGCTCGGCAGGTCAGGCCGGTTCGAAGCCGGGGTTCGGGAAATCCGGCTTCGCGAAACGGCGCGCGGCGTGCATATTGAGGCCGTTGCAAGCCACCCGGAGATTCCGCACGTGTCCCTTTCATCCTCGCAGCCCCCTGGCCAGGCATCGCTCGACGCCTGGCTGGGCAAGACCGAAACGCTCGGCGACGACATCACCGCGTTCCCGCTGAACGCGCTCGCCGCCACGCTCGACCGCCCGCCGCCCGGCGATGTCGTGCCGCCGATGTGGCACTGGCTCTATTTCCTGCCCGTCGCACCGTTGGCCGAAGTCGGCCCCGACGGCCACCCGAAGCGCGGCGGCTTCCTGCCGCCCGTGCCGTTGCCGCGCCGCATGTGGGCCGGCGGCCGCCTGACCTTCCATGCGCCGCTGCGCACGGGGCGGCGCGCGACGCGCGAATCGACGATCGAGAACATCGAGGACAAGACGGGCCGCAGCGGCCGGCTCGTCTTCGTGACGGTGCAGCACCGGATCGAGTGTGACGGCGCATTGTGTGTCGAGGAGGAGCACGACATCGTCTATCGCGATGCGCCGCAGCCGGGCGCGCCTGCGCCGAAGCCGGTCGCTGCGCCGGCGGGCGAGACGTGGTCGCGCACGGTCACGGCCGACGCGGTGATGCTGTTCCGCTATTCGGCGCTGACTTTCAACGGTCACCGCATCCACTACGACCGCAGCTACGTGACGCAGGAGGAGGGCTATCCGGGGCTCGTCGTGCATGGCCCGCTGATCGCGACGCTGCTCGTCGATCTCGTGCACCGCGAACGGCCCGGTGCGACGCTCGCGAGCTTCGCGTTCCGCGCGGTGCGCCCGACGTTCGACGGGGAGCCGTTCACGCTGTGCGGCAAGCCGTCGGATGATGGCCGGACGATCGAGCTGTGGGCGAAGGATCGCGACGGCTGGCTGACGATGCAGGCCACGGCGACGCTTGCGTGACGGACCCCGTGCCGGTTATCCGCATGCGACAGGAGTCGTACGCGGGTGACCGGTGTCGCACGCAGCAAGCCGGCCAGATGCGCGCTCGGCCAGCCCCGACGCTCGTCGGCAATCCCCTGTAAGCTGCGGGCAGGTCGCGTGCCGTTCGCCGGACGAGGCGATGCGCGGCCGGCCCTTTCCCTTTCCACGCAGCGCATCAGGAGCACGCATCTTGGCTACCTACATCGTGTTTACACGTGAAAGCATGCAGGACCAGCAGGAATTCGACCTCTACCAGAGCAAGGTCGGCGCCACGCTCGCCGGGCATCCGGTGAAAGTGCTCGCAGCCTACGGGCCGCAGGAAACGCTCGAGGGCGAAGGCCCGGAAGGCGTCGTGATCGTCGAGTTTCCGTCGAAGGAAGCCGCGCACGCGTGGTATCACGGTCCCGAATACCAGGCCGTCGCCCAGCACCGCTTCAAGGGCGCGCGCTATCGCGCCGTGCTGGTCGAAGGCGTCTGAGCGACGTGCATCGGGGATGTCCGGCGGCGCGCCGCGACGCCGGACACCCGTCTCGCCGATGAAACCTTCGACTCCCGCCACCGCGCCCATTCGCCCGCCGATGCGCCGCGCTACGACCGTGCTGCTCGCGATCAGCGTCGCGCTCTATCTGGTTGCCATGTTCACCGCGCCGTTCCGCACCGGCGCGCCCGCCCCGCATCCATGGGCCGACGGCTGGCAGGTGCTGCTGACGGGCTGGATGGGCTTGCTCGACGGCATCTATGCATGGCTCGCGAATCCGTTCGTCTTTGCCGCCTGGCTGCTGACGGTGAAGCGCTACCGCGCGCAGGCGATCGTGCTGGCCGGTCTGGCGTTGCTGTTCGGGATGAGTTTCCTGTCGCAGCACCAGATTGCCGTCGACGAAGCAGGGACCGTCGAACCCGTGCATCTCGACGCGATCGGCTATTGGTGCTGGCTCGCGAGTTTCGCCGTGGCGGCGGTCGGTGCGGCGTTGTTGCCCGGGCGGACGAAAACGGGCTGATCGATTTCGGACGGTTCGATGCGAATGTCGGCGGAGGCGAAGCCGACCGGCATCGCAATGATCCACGGCATCGGCACGTCGCGCGCCATGGCGTCGTGCGTGCCGATGCATTGAAGGCGCACTGTCGCGCCTTCAACCTTCACCCTTTTACGCGATGTGCGCCTGCAACGCACGCAGCCAATACGACACCGCCACCGCGCCGCCGTCCGGTGTGCCGATCGCGCGTTCGCCGAGATAGCTCGCGCGTCCGGCGCGCGGCGTCATGCGGGCGGTTTCCTGCGCGCCGTGCTCGGCGGCTTCGACCGCCGCGGCCCACGCGCTCGCGGGATCGCGATCGTTGTCGAGCGCACGCTCGAATGCCGCGACGGCCGGGACCAGCGCATCGAGCATCGTGCGGTCGCCGGCGTGCGCGCCGCCCAGTTCGCTGATCGAATCCACCGCGCCGCGGAACGCCGCGGCCCAGTCGCGCGCCGACGGCTCGGCGCTATCGGCCAGCCGGCGCGACGCGCGCAGCAGTGCGGTTGCATAGAACGGCCCCGAACTGCCGGCGATCGCGCGGCGCAGCGCGGCGCCGAGCGCCGCGAGTGCGCCGGCCGGCGTGCCGTACGCGGTTTCCGGCAGTGCGAGGATCGCTTCCGCTGCGCGCAGCATGCTCGCGCCGAGATCGCCGTCGCCGGCCGCCGCATCGAGATCCGTCAGCGTCTGTTCGTGATCGGTCAGCGTCTGCGCGACAGCGTGCAGCGCCGGTTGCAGGCGCGCGGCCCACGCGCGGCCGGCCGCATCGAGCGGCGGCAACGGCGCTTCCTGCGCGGCAGCCGAGGCCACGCGGATCTGCGTATTCACCGCGCCGCCGCCCGGCCATGCGCGCGCCTGCGTCGGCGCGTCGAGCAGCACCGCGCGTTCGTCGTTCAGCCGCAGCACCGAGATCGAGCAGCCGGGCATGTTCAGCGCCGACAGGAACGTGCCGGCCCACGCGCGTGCGATGACGATGCCGCGCCGGTGCAGGTGGTCGTGCGCGGCGCGCAGCACGATTGCGAGTTCCATGTCCGGCGTCGCGCCGAGGCCGTTGACGAACAGCGCGACGCGTTCGCCGCGGTCAAGCACGAGATCGGCGGCGATGCTCGACAGCAGCGTGTCGACCAGCGCATCGGCCGGCAGCGGCGCGCGGCGTTCGACGCCTTTCTCGCCATGGATGCCGAGACCGAGTTCGATCTCGTGATCGCCGAGGCTGAAGCCCGACTTGTCGGCGCCCGGGATCGTGCAGCCGTCGAGCGCGACGCCCATCGTGCCGAGTTCGGCCGCCGCGTCGCGCGCGATCGCCGCGACGCGGGCGAGCGGCAGCCCGCGCGCGGCGGCCGCGCCGGCGAGCTTGTGGATCAGCACGGTGCCGGCGATCCCGCGCCGCTGGCCGCGCTCGACGCGGCCGCGCAGCGATACGTCGTCGGCGACGATGACCGTCTCGACCGGAATGCCTTCGGCGCGCGCGAGTTCGGCGGCGAGCCCGAAATTGAGCCGGTCGCCGGTGTAGTTCTTCACGATCAGCAACGCGCCGTTCGGGCCGGCGGTGGCGCGGATCGCGGCGAGCACGGCGTCGGTGGACGGCGACGTGAACACTTCGCCGCAGACGGCCGCGCTCAGCATCCCTTCGCCGACATAGCCGCCGTGTGCGGGCTCGTGGCCGCTGCCGCCGCCGGAGAGGACGGCGACGGGGCGCTGCGCGGGTTCGGGCAGCGGCTGGCGGACGAGCACGTGCTCGTCGCCGAGGATCGCGACATGCGGCGACTGCCGCGCGATGCCTTCCAGCATTTCTCGCACGACATCGGACGGGCGGTTGACAAGCTTTTTCATGGCGACGGGTTCCGGACGGTGAACGAGGCTTGGCCGGGCCCGCACGGGCGCCGGACGGCCTTTCGTGTTGCGCAGGATCGTGCGGGCGCTGTCGCCGGGGGCAGGCGGTCATGGAATGGATGACCTTCCGCACGGGCGAAGCGACGCGCACGCTTCGCGCCACGATACATCAGGTTCGGACGTTGATGTATGGAGTGCGGCGCACGCCCCCACATGTTGTGAGATGCGCGACCTTTGGCCGTGCATTCCGAGCGAGGCAAGAGATGCAAGTTCGGCCGCAGCCGTCAACGCCGAACTTCTATCGGCAGGTGGGTCGTCGGATTCGAGGTGGCGTGCTTCGCTGTGAGCGCGCTACGGACAACAGATCATGCCCAGGCTCGACTTTGTTTTGTTCTACGGCGGTGGCCGGCCGCTTCGCGCATTCCTCAATCCGTGCGTCACATATGTGACAGCTGCGTGTCATGAGTGAATATGTTTTTTTTCGCTTGATTACCTCCCTGTCGCACTGGATAGAATGCTACGCGTTCCTGACGAATACGGAACGGTTCGTACATTTTTTGTCGCTTCGACCATAGCTAAAAAACTGGGGATCCCAACATGCGAGACAACGGAGCATCGACGATGCCATCCGAGGAAATCGTCCCACTCGGCGACATCGAGAATATTGCACGACGCCATTTCGTGATGGGGCTTGGTGCAGCGCTTCTGGCCGGATGCGGCGGCGACGGAAGCGACGTGGTGACAGGCGGTGAGCGACCATCGGCGAACGGCATCGGTCAGGCGTCCCGAGGTGCTCCAGCTCCGGACGGTATCGACGCCGGCGCGACGTCGGCAGGCACTGCCCAAACCCGCGCCTTCACGCATCCCGGCTTGCTGCATACCGACGCGGATTTCGAACGCATGCGCGCTAAAGTCGGCGCCCACGCTTCCCCGTGGATCGACAGCTGGAACGTGCTCGTCGCCAACGGTCACACGCGCCTGACGAACAAGCCGAACCCGCAGGTCGGCATCTATCGCGGCAATGATCCCACGCATGGTCAGAACTACGGCGCGCTCTACAACGACATCGCCGCCGCCTATGGCGACGCGCTGCGCTGGAAGGTGTCGGACGACACACGCTATGCCGACAAAGCCGTGGAGTATCTGGACCAATGGGCCGCGAAGCTGACGACGCTTGGCGGCAGCGACGTGGCGCTCGCCGCCGGCATCTACGGCTACGAATTCGCCAACGCAGCCGAAATCATGCGCGGCTACAGCGGCTGGAGTCCGGCCGGGCTTGCCGCGTTTCAGGCAATGATGCGCAATGTCTTCTACCCGGTCAGTCACGCTTTCCTGACCCGTGTCGACACCGCGATGGACACGCACTACTGGGCCAACTGGGGCCTGGCCAACATCGCGTGCATCCTGGCCATCGGCGTGTTGTGCGACGATGCCGGGCTCGTCAACGAGGCCGTCACCCATTTCAAGACCGGCGGCAGTAACGGCTGTATCCGGCAAGCCGTGTACTACCTGCACCCCGGCAACCTCGGGCAATGGCAGGAAGCCGGCCGGGACCAGGGCCACAGCACACTCGGCATTGCATTGACGGGCGCCATTTGCGAGATGGCGTGGAATCAGGGCATCGACCTGTACGGCTATGACAACAATCGCTTTCTGGCGGGCGCGGAATACGTGGCCAAGGCCAACCTGAAGCAGGCGGACGGCGCGTTCTACACGGTGCCTTTCGTCACGTACCAGAACAGCGCCGGCGTCACCCAGACGCAGTTCGCCGCCGGTGGGCGAGGCGACGCCCTGGGGCGGCCCTGCTGGGCATTGGTGGCCAACCATTACATCAACCGCAAAGGTCTGGCGGCGCCCTATACCAAGCGCGCTGCCGAACTGGTGGCACCGGAAGGTGGCGGCGGCAACTATGGCCCGAACAGTGGCGGCTTCGATCAGCTTGGCTACGGCACGCTCACTTGCACGCTCGACCCCGGCACCCCCGCCGCCACGCCGACCGGCCTGACCGGGTACGCGAGCGCGGGCAAGGCGGTGCTGTCGTGGTGGGGCAGCAGCAACGCCGTCAGCTACAACGTGAAGCGCGCCACCATTGCCGGCGGGCCGTACAAAACCATCCAGAGCGGGATCACCGATCTGCTGACTTATACGGATCTGCCAGCCGCTGCCGGCACGTATTTTTACGTCGTGACAGCGCAAACGATTGCGGGCGAATCGGCGCTCTCCAACGAAGTGAAAGTGATCACGGCGCAGCAGCTGCTCGCGCACCTCACGTTTGATGAAGGCAGCGGCATCACGGCTGCCGATAGCTCGGGCAACAGGCGCAATGGCACGCTCAACGGCGCAACGTGGGCGGCGGGGCACAACGGCAACGCGGTCTCGCTCAACGGCTCGGGCGCGTATGTCGCGTTGCCCGACGATTTGCTGGTCGACGTGTCGGACTTCACCATCGCCAGCTGGGTGTTCTGGAACGGCGCGCAAACGTGGGCACGCCTGTTCGACTTCGGCACGGGCTTCCACCGCTACATGATGTTCACGCCGCGCGCGCAGTTGCGCAACGGCTGGGCCGGCATGCGCTTCGCGATGACAGCCAACGGCCCCGGTGACGGCCCGCCGGAGCAGATCATCGATGCCCCCACCGAGCTGCCGAGCAAGCGATGGGTGCATGTGGCCGTCACGCTATCGGGTTCGACCGGCACGATCTACGTGGACGGCACGCCCGTCAGCACCAACACGGCGATGTTCCAGGCGCCGTTCCGCCTTGGCCCTACCACGCAGAACTGGCTGGGCAAATCGCAATACAGTGCCGACGCCACGTTCCACGGCCTGATCGACGATTTCCGCATCTATCGCGGTGCGCTCAGCGCTGCGCAGATTGCGTCGCTCATGACGAGTTGATCACGCAGGGCCCGACGGCGGGCCTTGAGATGAACCTCTTTCTTTAAGGACTTCTGATGACTGTGTTTTCTCAACGATGGATTGCCGCTGCGGCGATGGCGTGTGCGTTATGGGGCTGTGGTGACGGATCCGATAGCACGACAGGCGTGACCCATGCGGGCGCCAATGCAGCCGCCAATCGTAGCCAGATCGGCGGAAATGGCATCGGCAGCAACCTGCCGGCGGCCAGCTGGACCAGCGTCAAGTGGGGCGGTGGCGGCTACGTCACCGGCCTGATCTACCATCCCGTCAACGCGAGCCTGCTGTACGCACGCACCGACGTCGGCGGCGCGTACCGCTGGAACGCGACCAATTCGACGTGGACGCCCATCACCGACGGCATCGGTTTCGGTGCAGGCGAGGGCGATTTCCACGGCGTCGAAAGCCTCGCGCTCGACCCGAACAACGATCAGCTCGTCTACATGATGACCGGCATTACCGTGACGCAGGGTCACAACGGCCGCATCTACATCTCGAGCAACCGCGGCGACACCTGGACGCACTACGACCTGCCGTTCCCGGTGGGCGGCAACGACAACGGCCGCGCCACGGGCGAGCGCCTGCAGGTCGACCCGAACAATCCGTCGACGCTGTTCTACGGATCGCGCACGGCCGGCATGTGGAAGAGTGCCGATTCGGGCCGCACCTGGACGCAGGTCACGGGTCTGTCCTCCACCGCGATCGGCGGCGGCAGTTCCCCGATCGGCGTCGAACAGGTGATCTTCGATACGTCGGGCAAGGGTAGCGGCCAGCCGACCTGGATCATGTGGGCCACCGTCGCCCCGGATTACGCCAACGCGGCGGGCCTGACGTCGACCTTGTACAAGTCCACCAACGGCGGCTTCTCGTGGACGCCGGTGCCCGTCCCGCCGACGGTGTCCGGCTACTACATCCCGCACGTCGTGCGCACGTCCGACGGCAACTTCTACGTGGTGTTCAACGCGGGCGTCGGCCAGGGCATCGGCGGACCGAGCTATCTGTACAAGTTCGGCGGAAGTAACGACAGCAACTGGACGCTGCTCAACCGCTCCAGCAGCAACGGCTTTGGCGGCCTGTCCGTCTCCGGTCTGGGCGCGTCCGCCCGCATCGCACTGGGCATGACCGGCTGGAGCGACACCAGCAAGACCATCCAGCTATCCGACGACGGCGGCAGCACGTGGCGCGAAATCGAGGCCGGCATGCCGCATACCGGCACTGCCTCGGGTGGCTGCGCCGGCTGGGTCGAGAGCGTCGCCATCGACCCGGCCAATCGCGATCACGTCATGCACGTGCACGGCGGCGGCATCTGCGAAACCATGAACGCCTCGTCGCCCACGCCAACCTGGAGCCCCAAGGTCGACAACCTCGAGGAAACCGTGACGCTGGCGCTCGTCACGGCGCCGCCCGGCGCGTCGTACAACTTCATCAACAGCGCCGGCGACATCGGCACGTGGGTCAATACGGATCTCTCGACGAGGCCGACGAAAGCCCCGTTGAACACGTGGAGCAGCGGCAATTCGGCCGACATGTTGTGGTCCGACCCGACGTACATCGCCGCCGCGGGCGTCGACAACGCCAACGGCCATGCGACCAAGGGCTTCTGGTCCGGCGACAGCGGCAATAGCTGGTCGACGTTCGCGTCGCTGCCCAACGGCGCAGCGGCAAGCCA
This sequence comes from Burkholderia sp. AU33803, assembly GCF_002223095.1. Lineage (NCBI taxonomy): Bacteria > Pseudomonadati > Pseudomonadota > Betaproteobacteria > Burkholderiales > Burkholderiaceae > Burkholderia > Burkholderia sp. AU33803. Next base: position 639,160 of record NZ_NKFJ01000008.1, on the reverse strand, counting down.
AAGCAACGTGGGCAACCTGGTGGTCCCGTCCCGCAACAACGTGACCTGGGCACCGCCGGACTCGGTGCCGTCGTACACGACAAACAATGGCGCCAGCTGGACGGCGACCAACCTGCCGGCGTTCGGTGCCACCTGGAACGGCTTCCCGCGTGCCTACCGCCTGGCCGCGGACCGCAAGAACCCGAACAAGGTCTATGCGTACGACTCCGGCGGCGCACCGTGGAGCTGGCAGCGCGGCAAGATCTACGTCTCGAACGACGGCGGCCACACGTTCGCGCTCAGCCAGGGTTCGGTGAACGCGAACCTGGCCTGGAATGCGTGGGGGGACACGTCGATGGTGGTCAATCCGAACGCGGAGGGTGATCTCTGGCTGGCCGACGGCACGGCCGTGTACCACTCGGTGGACTCGGGAGCGACCTGGATGAAGCTCGGCGTCTTTGCATCGACCAATGGCACGCCGGGCGCCACCGTGATCGCGTTGGGCAGGGCGCCGACCGGTTCGTCGTACTCGGCCGCGGTCTACGTGGAAGGCACATTGAACGGCGTCTGGGGTATTTACCATTCCGATGATGGGGGTGCAACGTGGGCGCGCTTCAACGATGACGCGCACCAATTCGGCGGCTCTGGCGTGATGGCCGGCGACTGGAACACGTATGGCAGGATTTACGTCAATGGCGCCGCTCGCGGTCTGATTTATAGCAATTGAGGTTGAGCGACAGGAAGGGGGCCGTTCTCGACGTCTACATCACGGCGCGCTGACCAACGAGCATGGGTGTCCACCGATTGGGGAGGTGGACACCTGTGGACGACAAAGACGCTGCGTTGATCGTTTGCCGCTACGGTACGATCGCCTGCTCAAACGCTGGCCTCGTATAACGCGGGAGAGGGGCTGCCGGCGCGGCTCATAGCCCCCCGCGGCTGGGCATCATCGTGATACCCAGCCGAGCGGAGAGGTTCCCTCCGCCTGCTGGTACGCGGGCAGAGTCACTCGATGTGATTCAGGCCATCGACGGATCGGTGACGCCCGGGGCACCGGTTTCGACATGTCCGGCAAACTGCCGCAGAAAGCGGGCATCGGTATCGCACGTGATGCTGATGTCGTACCACCGCTGGCTTGCCGCAAGAGCCCACGGAACCTGTACCGTCCGACCGGCCTGCACGGTCATGGATTGAGCCGCGAGACCGTAACGGTTGTCCGTGATCGAGAATGTCACGGTGTTTTTTCCGCTGTTGGTCAGGGTGATCTCCAGATCGCCTTGGGTGACCTCATAGCACACGGTGGCTTCTTGCGTACTCGCATTCGAGCCGGATGAGCTGAAGCGTCGTACGAAGCCGTTCGGGGCAACCACAGTAATGTCGTATGCGGCGGCACCCGATCCCGCGGCGGAAAAGCTCCAGTTGTCGGACAGCCTGGTTTGGGCATCGACCGTATAGCGCCTGACGGACGTCGGTGAAATGGCGGAATAGACGGAAAAACCGGCCGCAACGCTTCCGCTGTTCACGAACATGAGCGTCAGGTTTCCGGATCCGGCGTTTTCGGCAGCATTGACAAACAGTTCGTACGGCAGGGCGCGCGCGTTTCGGCTCCCGCGCTCCTGCTGCGTGATCACCTGGGTTACCGGCGCCGCGGGCATCGGTAACGTGCTTTGCGCGGCAGCCGCCTCACTCAATCCCGCGACCGACGGTACGGTAACCGCACTCGTGTCGGGGCTGGTGAAGTCGAAAGCCGACGTCAGGTCGCCGCATATTGCGCGGCGCCATGCGCTGATGTTCGGCTCGACCACGCCGAAGCGCTTTTCGATAAATTTGATGATCGACGTATGGTCGAATACCTCCGAGCACGTCCATGCACCCTTGGACCACGGCGAGACCACGAACATCGGCACCCGGGCGCCGAGTCCGACCGGGCCGGCGGGGTTTGTCGCGCTGCCTGAGTAGAATTCATGCGCGGTTGAGACGTTCGACAGTCCGTCACGGCCGGACGCCGGGGGCGACGGGGGGACGACATGATCGAAGAATCCGTCGTTTTCGTCGTACGTGATGAACAGGGCCGTTTTGCTCCACGTATCCGGATTGGACGTCAGTGCGTCCAGGACGGCAGCGATGTAGGTCGCGCCGTCCGCCGGCGAGCGAGCCGGATGCTCCGAGCACATGTACGGAGGCAAAAGCCAGGATACCTGCGGCAACGTCCCGGATTTCACGTCACGGGTGAAGTCCGCCAAGGTTCGCTTGGTCGTGCCGTTTGCCACGAGTGCCGGGTCCGCATTGTCCGACGTATATGCGTGGAAGAAATTCAGCACGTTGTACGGATTCGGATAATCGACGTTCGTGGACCCCGCGGGATTCGGCTTGAGGGTCGTCTTGAAGGATTCGCTGCCGTCCGATCCTTGATAGACATGCCAGCTGATACCGGCCTTTTGAAGTCGTTCCGGGTACGTCGTCCAGGTGAAGATGTTCGCCGGTGTGTTATCGATCAGAGGCCCGCCGCCGGTGCTTGCCACGTCGATCATGCCCGTCATCAGATGAAGGCGATTCGTGTTGGTCGGCCCCATGCAGGACGAAAAATAGGCATCGCATACCGTGAATGCATCCGCAAGGGCGTAATGGAACGGGATATCACTCCGCGAAAAGTGGCCCATCGTGAGCGCGCCTTTCGCCGCGACCCAGTTGTCCCAGCGACCGTTGTTCCAGGCGTTGTGACCGTCGGGCCATCCGTGCGGAAGCGAACTGATCGTTTGCGCTTTCGTCGAGTTGCTGTCGAGATGGAAGGGGGTGACATACCCACCATTTCCATTCGATTGATTCCAGATGGCGCTTTGATTGTCGACGGGAAGCGTCGACCGGTCGTTAAATCCGCGAAATCCGGCGTGCTGACCGAGATAGTGATCGAAGGAGCGATTTTCCTGCATGAGGATGACGACGTGTTCGACATCGGCGATCGTCCCGGTCTTCGAGGCGGCCGGAATGGCGAGCGCGCGTCGTATGCTCGCAGGCAACAGGGACATTGCCGTTGCCGCACCCAACACGGTTGCAGATTGCTTGATGAAATCTCTACGGTTAACGGTCATGATTTGCGTCGAATGATTGATCAGTTGCCGCAGTGGTAAATCTTCTTGACGGCCGGTGTGGAATTGATCGTGCTGTCGTCGCCACCGCATCCCGGCAGAACTGCGCTCGCCAAAAGCAATAAAAGACAGGTGACTGCTCGCGTTTTTTTCATCTTTGATCCTTGGCCAACTTCGAAGCGTCATGATCCTTGTCGGCCGCGAAGCTGAAATTGAGCTGCCGCTGCTCACACCTGCGTGAAAGCGACGGGAGACGATGCTGTTGAGTTCGAGAACGGCCGTGTGCCGCTCGCCGGTTCCCGGTGTTGGTCAGTGGACGACTCGACGCGAGAGGCAGGGCCATGCCAGCGCGTCGAGCTGAACGCCCCGCACGCCAGAGCACCGAGCGTGTCATCGATCGGAATCCATGCCGGAACCTGGCCGGAGCGATGGCGCAGTGTGCGAGCGTGCGCATTCGAACATTGAAAGATGACGATATGGAGTCGGAAATATTCCGTGCCATTTCAATGAATTTCGGATTGCTTTCGATGGAATTCCGATCGCATGCGTTTCCGGAGGTGTGCCGATGCGTCGGAATCCGCCCCGTCCGTGCGGTATCGAGCGGGGTTTTCTGCATACATGGTCTCGATGAACGGGACGCGATCGAGAGGGAACCGACTCTCGGTGTTGACGTGGGCGAAGGTGGAGATCTCCGGGTTGATCTTCTCGCTTGCAAAGCATGGTGTCGCCCTGATCGTCGGGTCGTCCGATCGAGGCGACGTACCTGGGCTAAATGTGCCGATCGTGTGCGGGTGATCGGCGAAGGCGAGCCGTGCGGTGATTTCGTCAGCCACTCTGCGGTGGGTGTTCGAAGGTTCTACTAACCGTGACCACAGATACCGCTAGCGCGTGAGGTCTCGGTCGCGGCGCCATCTTCCGCTGGCGGTGACACGTTTTCCTGGTCCACGATTACCGGCAGCACTTAGTACTAGCGCTTCAGAGTATGAGATAGCCTCGAGCCAGGGTCCGCCGCAATGACGCTTCCCCGCGAGTGCCGGGGACACTCAGCGACTCGTCGCCGACGTGCACCCCCATTGCAAGCATGTCGAGCAGCGCTCGCAGTCTGCGTTGGCGGGACAGTATTTCCGAGAACGCAGCATTCTCACGGAAGATGCGCGCTTGCAGTGCGCGAACAGTCGTTTCAGTTTGCTCTGCAATGGTCGCCAGCGTCCATCGGTCATGGGGATAGAGGAATATCTTCCGCGCGAGCGCCAGCGAGATCGATGCCGTCTTGGCGTGGGTCGCGAGAGACAGGTCCTCCCAGTCCGTCGCCGTCATCGTCACGCCGCAATCGTACTCGCAAAGAATGTGAACCACCGCCTCGGCTGCGCCGCTGGCATCCGGTTCCAATTGGTAATCGAAGCGTCGACTCACCGGAATCTGAATGCAACGTTGTCGTTGGCTCGGTACCAGATCGATACCTTCGACGTTCTGCAAACCTCGCGCGCATTTGATGAATATATCGAATGGAAAGCTCAGCCCGTAAAGGTGTAGCGAGCGGGTGACCGAAAAGTCGAACTTCATCTTAGGCTAGCCCTGAAACATCGACCAAAGCGTGGAAGGAATTCCCGCGCGAATATCGCGCGGGTAAAGGTCATCGTTCCGACCGTTCAGACGCCGGCGACTGCACCTTTGAAACTCCCTTCAACGTACATCTGTCCTTTGCAGGTCCATTTGCCGTCAATGCGCTCCCAGACGTAGAGCACCTTGTACGGATGAACTTCCTTCTGCCCGTCCGTTGATACGAGTGTGACCTCCGCGAAGTCCCATCCGGCATCACCCACCCGGTGGGCCGAGACGGACTTGGCCTCAAAGGTGTATGCACCGACGAAGTCGGCGTAAAGCGTTTCGATCGCCTTCGCGCCGATGGCCGTCTCCTCTTCCGCACCGACGGACCATGCATCCGGCGTGAAGAATTCGTAGGCGACGGTACCTGCGTTGTTGGTCGCGAAACCGTTGGTCAACACCGCATAATTGGCGGCAATCGCTTGTTGAAACGCTTGGTCCAGTTGCTCTTCAGATTGCGCTTGCGACATGAATGTCTCCTTGGTTAAACGTAACATCGGAAAAGAGCGAGAAAGTCGTCCAGCAGTGGGATGGACGCGAGCACTCGAAGTCGTCACTCGCGACCTTCGCCGTTTCACGTAAGGGTGCCGTGCGTGCGGGTGATGTAGCGCGAGGGCACTCACACAGACTTGAAGCCGCACACGGGTGAAATACGCCGCCGGCAATCAACCGCGGCGCGGGTTTACACGATCCTGATATCGCAATGGAATATTCGCTGCCGGGTACATGGGCAGGCGCCGGGAAACACGCGGCGCCTGCGCAAAGGCGCTTACTCCGGGCCGTTTCCGGGAGAAGTCGGAGCGCCGTCGTCGAACTTCGACAGGTACTCAACCATCAAGTCGTGGTAAAGCGTAAAGCCCTTGTAGTCCCGGATTTCAGGGTTCAGGTCTCGCAAGACGCGGTGCATGCGACGGCCCCACTTCGGGATGGTGCACAGTTCTTCGAGGCTTGCGAAATACGTCCGCACCGGAAACACGATCGCGTTGCTCCGTGGCAGACGGTGCAGCGGCTGCAACTCGACGCGCATATTGACCTTCTTGCCCACGTCGTCGAGCGTGAGCTTCGCTCGGTCGGGGGCCCACTCCGGCAGCGTCTCTGCGGACGTCTCGAGGCGCGGGTTGACGGTAAAAGTCCAGTTGAGACGCCGCACCGGATGGCCGATACGCATGCGCTTGAGGAACTTGAGGCCCCGCTCGAGAATGCCACTGTCGTGCAGCGACGAGATCGTCGGGCCGTGCCACTCCTTCCAACTCATGCCGAGGTTGAAGCGCAACGAGTAGTCGGCGCGCTCGGTCGCCATGGCAGCGGACCAATAGAGGGTATCGTCGCGGTCATCCACGACGATCCATTCACCTTGAGCCTGGCGAGTGATGTATTCCATCGGCTCATACGGCAGGGTCTTCGGGTCGCCGAAGGTGAAGGTGTCCTTGATGTTCAGCAGCTTGTTTTCCCACGTCCACTGCGAGCCGTCAATGCTCAACGTGAAGTACTCCGGATAGTCGGACGCGTACGACTCCATGATCAACTCGAGCAGGTCCCACTGCGCTTGCATCATGTTGGGCAGCGCCTTGAAATGCTGCCCGGGACGCTCCTCCAATGCAATCGCGCGTTCCTTCATCTCCGCGACGTAATGCTCGTCGATGTCGAAGTTGGCGGCGTACACGGTACCGGGAACCTTGACGTGAGGCTCCAGATTCATCGTGTACTCGTACTTGTCCTCGAAGAACGGGAACGGCCAACGCTGGATACTTTCTTTGCTGTTCCGGAACGTGTAATCGTCGCGGAAGGTTTCGGTCGTGTTGAAGACGATAGACATGATTCGCTCCGGTTACAGGTCGAGGACAAGCTTCTTGCATTTGGCGCGGGACACGCAGGGCATCATCTTTCGATTGGATGCCTTGATGTCGTCGCTGAGCCAGATGTCTCGATGTTCAATTTCACCATCGAGTTCGAGCACGTCGGTTTCGCAGTGCCCACAGGCACCACCACGGCAGAGGTAGGGCATGTCGAGGCCGGCGCCCTCGATTGCCTCGAGCAGGCTGAGTTCGGGCGGGACCATGATCCGCTTGTTGGCCTTCTTCAGAAACGCCTCGAACGCGTCTCCAGTCGATGCTTCAACGAACTCTTCCCAGTGAATGTGGCTGTCCGCCCACCCGAGCGCGCGTGCGGAAGCGACAACCGCTTCAATCATCGGAGCCGGGCCGCAAATATAGACATCGGAGCCCAACGGTTGATTGCCGAGAATCGCGTCAAAGTCGATCTGAGCGTCAGCGCTGTCGTAGTAGAGCTCCGTGGACCCGATCTCGTCGCCCGCGATAAATTGCTTCATCCCGTTGTGATCCATATTGCGGACCGCGTAGTGCAGTTCATACGGGACCGAGCCGACCTGCAGGTCGTGAATCTGGGAGATGATGGGCGTGATGCCGACGCCGCCTGCAATGAAGATGTGCTTCAGCGACCGACGGTTAAGCGGGAAGTTGTTGACCGGATGCGTGATGTGAAGCGTCATGCCGACGCGAACATCGTTGTGCATGGCGAGCGATCCACCGCGACCATTGTCCTGGCGACGAACGCCGATTCTGTACGACGTCGTGTCGAACGGCGTGCTCATCAGCGAGTACGGGTTGCGATAGATTTTTCCTTCGTCGGGAATCAGCACAACCACGTGACTTCCGCCGGAGAAGCCGGGAAGCGGCTTGCCGGAAGGGTCCTGAAGGGTGAATACCTTGATGAGCGGGGTGATGTCTTCAATTGCGGTGACAACAACCGGCAACGTACCTGCATGCGCGTTCATGTGTCGAGCTCCTCTGCCGCCGGCATGTTGCCGGTCTGTTCGGCGTCTGCCTTCACGCCCATGAATGCGGCCAGACGGCCCGAGTAATGATCGCGAACCACGAGATCAAGGCCGCAGCCGGGGCACTTGAAAACACGATGCGTGACGTTCTCCGTGTAGGTATCGCAGTGAACACACCAGACACGTCGAACGTATGTGCCGCCGTGCTCGCGCAGCACTTCGTCGCTGTTCAGGTTGAACTTGTTTGCGACTTGCATCGCCGTACCGATGAAGCTCTCCGAACCGGCCAGATAAAGACGCAATCCCGTCTTGGCCGTCGACAAATACGTTTCCAGGTAACCGACGAGTTCGGCGTTCGACTTGAAGAGCCTGAGGTTCTCCGTTTCGATGGCCTGAAGTTCCGCCGAGAAGTCCTTCCCCGAAAACGACTCGGTGGAATAGAAGACGACGGTGCGCTCTGACTTGTCGGACAACTCGCCGAGCAAACGCAAGAGCGCTTGGCCCCCGCTTCCCTGACCCGCTATGACGTGGAGCGCACCGTTGGACATCGGTGCGAGGACGTCATACACCGGACGGCTTTTTATGCCGGTGATTAACATGGTTGAAGCCTCCTTGGACGTTCGTTCGATCCGTCGCCGCGTCGGCGGCCACATCCAGGCAGCCGCAGCAAACGAATTCGCTCTACTGCAAAGCGAGACTCGTGCCAGCAGCCTGAATGCCTTGTCACGCATGGGCTGTCAGGGAAATCCCTACCAAAAAATAACTATCTCAATATTTTTGATCGATGCAAATTCGCAGCAACGAGCAACAAATGCGCATCAGTCCTGACGTCGGGACGGCGCTGTGATGGAGGTCCTCGTGCTGTCAAACATCCCGGTATTGGCGCTCACCATTGCGAGGTCGGGAGCGGTGCTCGACGCAAGCACGCTCCTGACGGAATGGTGCGGAAATGTCGAATCGCTCATCGGTATGCCAAGCGCCTCCCTCTTTACAGGGAATTCAGTAGGTCTCCTTGATAACTATCTGGCGCTCCCGACGCTTGACACGGTGACCGCAAACGAAGAACTCGAGATGGTGCTGGACGGTGTACCGACGGCCGTCAGTTCCCGGCTCGTCGGGACGCTTCATGACGGAGAACCGGCGTTGCAGGTTTTCGCGGTCGAGAGTGTTGGAGGAAGGCAGCTTCTCGCGCAAGTGCAGAGCGGTGCCGAACTGCTGCGTGGATACATCGAAACCACGAGCCAGCCTATGTGGTGCATAGAGTTCACTGAACCCGTCAATCTTCAGGAGAGCGAGCCGGAGATCATCCGCCAGGTGTTTTCCAACGAGTGTCACTGGTCGAATTGCAACGAAGCAATGTCGCGCTTCTACTCGCTGCCCGAAGGCGTGGACATTAACGACCAACCCGTCCGAACCTACTTCCCGCGCAGCCCCCAGAACGAGGCATTTGTCCGCAATCTCATCCGGAATGACTTCAACGTCGATCGCAGCCTCACGATCGACCTGAAATATGACGGGTCGACGATGTATGTCGAGAACAACGTTCGAGGCAAGATCCAGGGCGGCTATCTCACCCGGATGTGGGGGACGCTGCAAGACCTGACCGACTTCAGAAACGAACGTGACAAGCTCGTACAGTCGGCGGAGACCGTCCAGCGCATTCTCAGCGCGATCCCCGATGCGATTCTGGTCGCAAGCAGAAGCGGGACCATCACCGCGGTCAACCCCGCTTGCGAACGGCTCTTCAACTCTCCCGCGTCGAGCATCCTGCATGGCCGGATCGGCGATTTCATTTCGCTCGCCGATACCGACGTTGCACGCAAGTGGAGCAACGGCGAAACGCATCGGTGGCTTGATGTCGTGAAATTCTCGAACGGCGCCGTGATGGACTGCGATGTGCGAGTCGGCCCGGTGGGGGACGACCTATTCTCGGATTTCGTGTTTTCCATTCGTCCTGTCGCACCTGTCGTGCGCAGTTCCGGCCAGGCGCGGCGCGCCGTCACCGCTTCGAAGAGGTCCTCGAATGAAGTTCGCTGACATGTCCGAGCGGGACGAGACCGGCTGGTCGCATGACGAACTGCTGGCGTTTCTCGGCGACCCCCGATGGAGTACGATCTGCGACCTTTTGCCGGACGGGATGCTCATGATCGACCGTGGCGGCGTGACCCGGTATGTGAATGCGGCGGGTGAAAGCATGAACGAGTTGCCGAGAGCCTCCATCGTGGGCCGGCCGCTACTCGAGTTCGTCAACGAGTCATTCATCCAATGCCCCGGCGTCCTGGAAGCGTTCAACAAGGGGGAGCGTTACCACGAGAACCTCGTCGATGGCACGGGCCGACGTCTCGTGATTACGGGTCGAGCGTTGCGTGACAGCAAGGGCGCCATGACCTGCTACATCATTCTGCAGCGTAACCTCGACGCGTTCACCAAGGGCGCCCCGTCGAATGCCGGCCAGAGCGGCAAGGAGGCGAACCAGTCGCAATCCGAGCCGAGCCCGTTGATGGGGGTGACGGAAGACACGGCGAGATTGCTGACCGTGGGCCAGCGCGCGATCTCGATGGGGAGTCGCGTGCTGTTGCTGGGCGAGTCCGGTGTCGGCAAGACGGAATTTGCGAAGTTGCTGCACCGCCGTTCCGGCCGGGAAAGCTCGCCTTTCGTCCACGTGAACTGTGCGGGTATTCCCGAATCCTTGTTCGAGTCGGAAATGTTCGGCTATGAAAGGGGCTCCTTCACGGGTGCGCTTACTCGGGGCAAGCCGGGTCTGATCGAATCCGCCGACGGGGGAACGTTGTTTCTCGACGAGATTGGCGAGACGCCGTTGCAGTCGCAGGCGAAACTGCTGATGGTTCTTGAATCGGGCCTGGTGCAGCGGGTCGGCGCGATGCAGCCCAGAAGGGTCAAGGTCAATGTGGTAGCGGCGACCAACCAGAATCTGCGTGAACTGGTGGAACAGGGCCGCTTCCGTCGGGACCTTTACTACCGGTTGTCGGTGGTCGTGCTTTCGTTGCCTCCACTTCGTCTGCAGCGCGACCTGATCGATCCTCTGGTGGAGCGTTTTCTTTCGTCAGTCAACCAGCGGCGCGAGACGCCGCTGCAGCTCACCAAGGCGTGTCGGGACAAGCTTCGGCAGTACGCGTTTCCCGGCAACATTCGAGAGCTTCAGAACCTCATCGAATACCTGTCGGTGGCATGCGAAAGCACGGCAAGCGAAGAGGATCTGCCGCTCGAGGCATCCGCAAGCGGGCCGTTCGATGGTGGGGAGCCGCTCGGCATCGGCCAGAATGCATTGACTGTCGATATCGTCGATGAAAGCGAGACCTCAGAGCTCAGTCTGAAAGCGCTGGTACGTCGCTACGAGAGCAAAGTCATCGAAGATGCCATCAGGCGATGTGGCAGCAAACGCAAAGCCGCGGAGTTGCTCCAGACGGACATCGCCACCATCTCCAGAAAGAGCAGGCCCTCTGCCGCTGCAGAAGCATGATGCGCAAATGCATCGTTCGATACGACAGTGCATCAACCAATATTTCAGAAAGCTAACTAAACGCAGCAAACCCAATAAATACAAGGCTTCTCTCGCGCAGGCATGCAATTGGCACGGAAGGTGCATTAGTGTAGTCCGACTGGCGGTTCGTTCGGAGCACCAGCTAAAACATGTCTGAGGAGCATCAAGAAATGAGCGAAGAAGTCAAAGTGGTTGATTGGCATGCCAAGGCAAAAAGCCTCGATGTCCAGACGAAACTGTTCATCGACGGCCGGTTTGTCGATGCAGTCGATGGCGGCCGGTTTACCACGGTCAATCCGGCAACGGGCCTTGAACAGCACACGATGGTGCGTGGCAACGAGAAGGACATCGATCTTGCCGTGGCCGCCGCTCGCCGTACCTTCAAGGAAGGGGTGTGGTCGAGGATGGCGCCGCGCGACCGAATGGACGTGCTGTTCCGCCTGGCTCAACTCATCAACGAACATACCGAAGAACTCGCGCTGCTGGACTGCCTCGACATGGGCAAGCCCATCAGCGACCTGTTGAACGGCGACGTACCGTTCTCGGCTCACACGTTCCAGTACTTTGCCGAAGCGATCGACAAGATCGAAGGGGTTGTCACCAACACCGCGTCGAGCGCTTTCCACTTCATCTCCCGTGAGCCCATCGGTGTCGTCGGTGCGGTGACGCCGTGGAATTATCCGCTGATGATGGCAGCGTGGAAGGTCGCGCCGGCGCTGGCTGCGGGTAACTCGGTCGTCCTCAAGCCGGCTGAGCAATCGCCGACGAGCGCGCTCCTGCTCGCGCGTCTGTTCGTGGAAGCGGGTGGCCCGGCAGGCGTGTTCAACGTGGTGAACGGCTTCGGCGAAGACGCGGGCAAGGCGCTCGCGTTGCACCAGGATGTCGACAAGATTTCCTTCACGGGGTCGACGGAAGTCGGCAAGCTGATGATGATCTACGCCGGCCAGTCCAACATGAAGCGGGTGACGACGGAGTGTGGCGGCAAGAGCCCGCAAATCGTGTTTGACGACGTCGCAGACATCGATACGGCCGTCCGATACGCCGTGAGCGGCATCTATGGCAACCAGGGCGAGGTTTGCAGCGCCGGCTCGCGCATCCTGGTGCAGCGCGGCATCTACGAGCAGTTCGTGAAGAAGTTCGTCGAACTGGCGCCGACGATGTTCAAGCCGGGCGATCCGCTCGATCCCGGCACGACCATGGGCCCGTTGGTGACGAAGGAACAGCACAAGCGCGTGTCGTCATACATCGACATCGGCCAGAGCGAAGGGGGTGTTCTCGCGCTGACCGGTCAAATTCCGGCGGAGCTTCGCGCGGGCAACTTCGTGGCGCCGACGCTCTTCACCGATGTGAATCGCAATATGCGCATTGCGAACGAGGAAATCTTCGGACCCGTTGCAGCCATCATGCCGTTCGACAGCGAGGAGGAAGCGGTCGATATCGCAAACTCGTCGATCTATGGACTGGCCGCCGGTATCTGGACATCGAATGTCACCCGCGCCCACCGCGTGGCGCGCAACGTCGAATCGGGGATCGTCTGGGTGAATTGTTATGACCACGGCGACATGACGCAGCCTTGGGGTGGCTTCAAGCAGTCGGGGCAGGGGCGCGACAAGTGCTTCGAAACCATTCTTGCTCACACGCAGAGCAAGTCCGTTTGGCTCAATTTGGAGTGAAACCGCGTTGTTGGAAGAAGTCGGCGCATGACCGCGCCGACCCGCTTGGCAAACGGGCGCAACACCGTGCCTAGCGGTGTTTGCGGCCGCCCAAACGCCGTTTCGCCTGAATTTTCCATCTGAAGGTAGGAGACAACATGTCCTTCTCTGACCCCCGCTCTGCCGACGACGACTCGGCGCAACTCGCAGCGTTGGGCTACACATCGAGCTTCGACCGCTCGATGGGCCTGTGGCAAAACTTTGCGCTCGGCTTTACCTATCTTTCTCCCGTCGTGGGCGCGTACACGCTGTTCACGTTCGGCATGACGACGGGCGGGCCTCCGTTCATCTGGTCCTATCTGATTGCCGCAATCGGCCAGATGTTTGTCTGCCTGATTTTTGGCGAGGTCGTGTCGCAATTCCCGATTGCCGGCGGGCTTTATCCGTGGACGCGACGCCTGGTGGGCGCGCGCTGGGCATGGATGAGCGGTTGGGTTTATATGTGGGCTTTGATCACGACCGTGGCCGCTGTCCCTGTTGGCGGCGCGCCGTTCTTTGCCTATCTGCTCGGGTTCGACGTCACACCGAAAACGACGACTATCATCGCCATCGTACTTTTGCTCGGCTCGACGCTCATCAACCTGCTCGGCACGAAGACGCTGGCACGCATTGCGATGTTCGGTTTCATCTGCGAGGTGCTGGGCGCGTTGCTCGTCAGTGGTTACCTGCTCCTGTTCGGCCGCCTGCAGCCGTTTCATGTGATCTTCGAGACGTTCAGCTTCAGTGCGGGCGGTTCGTATCTGCCCGCCTTCCTTGCCGCGGCGCTGGTTGGCATGTTCTGTTGCTATGGCTTCGAAGCGTGCGGCGACCTTGCTGAAGAAACACCGAACCCGGGCAAGGCGATTCCGCGCGCGATGCGGATGACGATTTACATCGGTATCCCCGTCACGATCTACGCGTGCCTTGGCCTCATCCTTGCGGTACCCGACCTGCAGGCTGCAATCTCGGGCAAGGACACGGACCCGATCAACACCATCCTGACGCATGCTTTCGGCGCGATTGGCGCACGGGTGGTCTACGGGATTGTGCTGATCTCTCACGTGTCGTGCATTCTCAGCCTCCAGGCTGCGGTCAGTCGGCTGGTTTATGCCTACGCTCGTGACAAGATGATCATTTGCAGCGGCTTCCTCTCCCGCATCTCGCCGCGGACCCACGTCCCGGCCGCGGCGCTGGTGGTTGCCGGTGTCGTGTCCGCGTTCATCGACTGCATCGGGTTCTTCGTCCAGGATGCGTTGAACATCATCGTCAGCTTTGCGGCGGTCGGTATTTACGTCGCGTTCCAGATGGTGGTGCTCGGTGCGATGTTCGCCCGCGTGCGCGGCTGGCGCCCGGCCGGTCAGTTCTCGATGGGTAACCTGGGGTGGCTGGTCAACATCCTTGCGCTCGTCTATGGAATCGGCGCCGTCGTCAATATTCTCTGGCCTCGCACGCCCACGGCTCCGTGGTACATGAACTACTCCATGCTGCTGACCCTGGTGGTGGTGGTCGTCTCCGGGCTGCTCTATCTCTTCATCGGCAAGCCGCACCGCAAGAGTGATGCTCCGGCCGGAGACGCGCATTTGCTCACCAGGCAACGACAGTTTGCGCCTGACGAGCACAGTTCGTTTCATGAAGTGACGGCCCCGCGGAACCTCTGAAGAATGGCTTTGGGACTCTCCGAGCCCTGAAACCATCCAATGCAAACGCTCCATTGGCGAGCATTTAGCGGGCTAATGTAGTAATCCTTAATAAATGGAGGATGAAATGCGATACAAACATTTGATCGCGGGGCTCCGTCACTTTCTGGCAGAAGCGTTCGTGCTTTGCTTTGCATTTCGCACGGGTGTGTGACCTTTGGTCCGGGCGGCCCCTGGTTGAAAAGGGGCCGCTCCAGGCCGGCGTTCTGCGTTCCACGTTCAAAGACTATGTAAAGGGCCAACATGAAAATCGGTGTGATGTTGTTCGGCTGCAGTGCCCTGCTCGTATCTGCGGTCGCGTCAGCTGAGCCAGTGATCTTGTCGAGTGGCTGGACGGCGGATTTTTCGCCCAGCATCGCGGAGGGCGCGAATCGCTCGACCGCGGTGTTTCAACTGCGTGGCAGCTACCGGGTAAGTCTGCCGTCAAAGGGCGATGTCTTCTTCGACACCACGTGCGTCGGAATCGAGACTGACACGACGGTGGGCAAGGACGTGACCGCGAAAGGCACCGGCCGCTGCGAGATGAAGGACAAGGACGGCGACAAGCTCCTGAGCGCCATCGATACCGTATTCGACGGCATCACGTTCAAGCTTCAGGGCGGCACCGGAAAGTGGAAGGCTGCAACGGGCCAGCTCGTCTCGAAAGAAGTGTTTACCAGCCAGGCGGATACCCGCTGGACCGGGTTCGGTAGTGGAAAGGGCGAAATTACCGTCTCGAAATAACGACCGGGCCGTCGTCCCGGCTTGATCTTTGAATTGTGATGACCACCCGGTCATCCCGTATCAACAGGAGTGAAAGATGTCGAATAACGAGCAAACGAACCAGGCTTTGATGGCGCGACGCGCTCGCGCCGTTCCCCAGGGCATTGGGAATGCTCATCCGGTATTCGCGGAACGCGCGGAGAACGGGGAAATCTGGGACGTCGAAGGCAAGCGGTATATCGATTTTTGTGCCGGTATCGCCGTTCTCAATACGGGACATCGACACCCGAAGGTGTCGGCAGCGGTTGCGAAGCAGGCCGAGAAATTCTCCCACACGTGTTTTCAAGTCGTGGCCTACGAATCGTACGTCGAGCTGGCGGAACGGCTTTCGGAACTTGCCCCCGGCCAATTCCCAAAGAAGGCCTTCTTCATGACGACCGGTGCCGAAGCGGTCGAAAACGCCGTCAAAGTCGCCCGTTACCACACGAAGCGCTCGGCCGTCATTTCGTTTGACGGTGCTTTCCACGGCCGAACGTTCATGGCGATGGCCCTGACAGGCAAGGTTGCGCCCTATAAGGCCGGTTTCGGCCCGATGTCGGCAGAGGTCTATCAAGCGCCGTTTCCGTCGGAGCTGCATGGCGTCTCGGTCGACGATGCCATCTACGGCCTCGAACGGTTGTTCAAATACACGGTGGACCCACAGCGCGTTGCTGCAATCATCGTGGAGCCGGTCCAGGGTGAAGGTGGCTACACGCCCGCACCGACCGAATTCCTCAAGCGACTGCGGAACATCTGTGACACGTACGGCATCGTCTTCATCGCGGACGAAATCCAGACCGGTGTCGGCCGAACCGGACGGATGTTCGCGATGGAGCACTCCGGCGTCGTGCCGGACCTGACCACGATGGCCAAGGGACTGGGCGGCGGCATGACGATCTCGGCCGTAGTTGGCCGCGCCGACGTGCTGGATTCGATTCCTCCAGGCGGGTTGGGCAGCACGTACGCAGGTCACCCGATGGCCTGTGTCGCGTCCCTCGCGGTTCTCGACGTCATGGAGGAGGAATCCCTTTGCGCGCGAAGCGAGGCGATCGGCGAGCGTCTGCGTTCCCGCTTCAACGGCCTGCGTGCCCATGTCCCTGAAATCGCCGACGTACGCGGTCTCGGCGCCATGACAGGGATTGAATTCATGAAAAACGGGCAGCCGGCTCCCGACATCGTGACGAGTCTGAAGGCCGAAGCACAAAAGGAAGGGCTTCTCCTGTTGACGTGCGGATCGTACGGCAACGTCTTGCGCATCATGCTCCCCCTGACGGCTTCGAACGCGCTCATCGATGAGGGCATGGACATCATCGAGGGCATCCTCCTCAAGTTGACGGCCGACGCCGGCGTCGTACAGCTGGCCTGAACGTGT
Organism: Burkholderia sp. AU33803; assembly: GCF_002223095.1. Lineage (NCBI taxonomy): Bacteria > Pseudomonadati > Pseudomonadota > Betaproteobacteria > Burkholderiales > Burkholderiaceae > Burkholderia > Burkholderia sp. AU33803. The sequence goes on along the minus strand of NZ_NKFJ01000008.1, from coordinate 622,693 downwards.
CGGCATACGGGTAAGCGTCGCTCGCTTGTCCGTGCCGGAAATGGGCGCGGCTTCGGTTCGCGCCTTTCTTCAATGCTTCTCTAGCCGGGCTGATCGATGAGTTCCGCATTGTCCGACGTAAAGGTGCTCGATTTGTCGCGAGTACTCGCTGGCCCTTGGGCCACGCAGATTCTTGCCGACCTCGGTGCCGACGTGATCAAGGTCGAGCGTCCGGCGCTTGGCGACGAGACGCGTGCATGGGGCCCTCCGTACCTGAGAGACCGCGACGGGAATACGACCTCGGAGTCGGCATACTTTCTCGCCGCCAATCGCAACAAGCGTTCGCTCGCCATTGATATCGCGACCGCCGCAGGCCAGAAAATCATCCGGGACCTCGTCGCGAAATCCGATGTTCTTGTCGAGAACTTCAAGACGGGCGGCCTGGTGCAGTACGGGCTGGACTATGACAGCCTGAGAGAACTGAATCCTCGCCTGATCTACTGCTCGGTGACGGGGTACGGGCAATCGGGTCCGTACGCCAATCGCCCGGGGTACGACTTCGCGATCCAGGCGATGGGCGGATTGATGAGCATTACCGGCGTGCCAGACGGTCAGCCGGGTGCCGGGCCGCAGAAGGTAGGTGTGGCACTGACCGACGTCATGACAGGCATCTACGCGAGTTCGGCCATCCTCGCGGCCCTTCATCATCGGACGGTGACGGGTGTAGGCCAGCGGATCGACCTGTCTCTTCTGGACGTGCAACTCGCCACGTTGGCCAATCAGGCGTCGAACTTTCTCACGACCGGGATTTCGCCCGTCCGATTGGGCAATGCCCATCCGAACATCGTTCCGTATCAGGACTTCGAGACGTCGGACGGGCGAATCGTCATCGCGGTCGGGAACGATGAACAATTCAAGGCGCTGTGCAGGACGATCGGTTGCGAAGGGCTGCCGAATGACGAGCGCTTTGCGACCAATCGCACACGCGTCGAGTTCAGAACGGTGCTTATCCCGCTCCTTCGCGAGCAAATCAAGCTTTGGCGCAATGCAGAGTTGCTGGCTGCCCTCGAGGCGGCTGGCGTTCCTTGCAGCCCGGTCAACGACATCGGCCAGGCGTTCCAGGACCCGCATGTATCGGTGCGGGGGGCGGTCATTGAACAGCCGCACCCATTGGCCGGGATTGTGCGGACGGTGGCAAATCCGATCCGGATGAGCGAAACACCGGTTGACTACAGGAATCCGCCACCCCTCCTGGGGCAGCACACCAGGGAGATACTCGAAGGTGTGCTGGGCCTGTCGAACGACGTCATTGAGCAACTTCAGAAACAACGCGTGATCAAGGTACTCAAATGAAAACGAGCTACATCGGTGGACAATGGCGTCCCGGTTCGGACGGCTACCGAAACATCAACCCGTCCGATACATCTGACGTGGTCGACGAATTCTCACAGGCGGACGAAGGCCTGGCGCTCGAGGCAATCGATGCCGCGCACCAGGCGTTCACTACCGGGCAAGTACTCGGCGTGCAAGCTCGCGCTGATGCATTGGATCGCGTGGGCACTGAGCTCCTCGCCCGGAAAGAGGAGCTGGGCGAGCTGCTTTCACGGGAGGAAGGAAAAACCCGTGCGGAAGGTATTGGTGAAGTGGCGCGCGCCGGCCAGATCTTCAAATTTTTCGCGGGCGAAGTCCTTCGCGTCCGGGGTGAACACCTCGAATCTGTCAGACCCGGTTTGAGCGTCGACATCACCCGTGAGCCGGTCGGTGTCGTCGGCATCATCGCGCCGTGGAACTTCCCGATCGCCATCCCGGCGTGGAAGATTGCGCCGGCGCTCGCTTATGGCAACTGTGTGGTGTTCAAGCCGGCAGAACTGGTGCCATCGTCCGCGTGGGCATTGAGCGAAATCATCAGTCGCGCCGGGTTTCCGGCAGGCGTCTTCAACCTCGTTATCGGCCGTGGCAGCGTCGTAGGGAAGGCGCTCCTCGAGAGTCCGAAGGTTCATGCGATCAGTTTCACCGGCTCCACCGGAACTGGCGCGCGGGTCATGGCAACGGCCGGCGCACGCTTTGCAAAGTTGCAACTCGAGATGGGCGGAAAGAACCCGTTGCTCGTGACGGATGACGCGGACATGGAGACGGCACTCACCTGTGCTATCCAGGGATCCTTTTACTCCACCGGCCAGCGATGCACGGCATCGAGCCGAATCATCGTCACGCACGGCATCTATTCCAGATTCCGCGACGCGCTCGTCGAGCGGCTTTCGCACTTGCGCGTGGGTCACGCGCTCTCCGCAGACACGCACATTGGGCCGGTGGTCGATTCCGAGCAGTTGCAGACCGACCTGGAATACATCCGGATCGGGCGGGAAGAAGGTGCGACGCTTGCGTTCGGCGGAGAGCGAATCAAGCGCGACACGGACGGATTTTTCCTCTCGCCGGCACTCTTCGCGGACGTGAGCAGCGGAATGCGTATCGCCCGCGAAGAAATATTCGGCCCGGTAGCATGTCTCATCCCGGCACGAGATTTCGACGACGCGCTCCAGATAGCCAATGATACGGAATTCGGGCTATCGGCAGGCATTTGTACGACGTCGCTCCAATACGCCACGCGCTTCAAGCGCGAAGCGCAGGCCGGCATGGTGATGGTCAACGTTCCCACCGCCGGGGTCGATTACCACGTCCCTTTCGGCGGGCGCAAGGGCTCGAGCTACGGCTCGCGGGAGCAAGGCAGCTACGCAGCGGAGTTCTTCACTACCGTGAAGACCGCTTATAACGGTTAGGGCCGACTGGGTTCGTCCAGTCCATCCGTGAATGGCTTTGGCGGCACCGAAGATTCGGTGCCGTTTTTTTTTGTCTCCATCAGCGTCTGATTCATTTTTGTGGTGCTTGTAGTGCAGCAAATTGCAGGAATGAATCACGCGGGTGGCTTGTCAATTCAAAAACTGGCTGTCAAGCCTTGAGCGGTCATTCGCTGTCGTGCTTGGCACGAAATGTGTATCAAGGAGTCCACGAAATCCTGGTCGTTCGTTCGCTTCCCCGAAAGTGGTTCGACCGCCTACCAGCCTGTGGCAAGACGCAGATGCGCGTTTTGGACACTTCTCATTCGAGGTGACACGTGTCGACTGAAGTATTGATTTTCAGCCTTGATGGCGCATTGGCAGACACAGATTCGCTGCACCTGCTGGCATTCAACACCGCCTTTTCTCGTGTCGGGCTCAGCTTGCGTTGGACGCCCGAGGTGTATCAGCGCTTGCTGTCCGTGAGCAGTCGCCCACAGCTTCCCGCCTGCTATCAAGAGCAGGTCGAAGCGGACTGGTCGGACGATTTGCTCGGGAGCATCGAGGCGGAACGGGTAGACGCGTTCAACCGACTCCTCAAGGAGCGAGGTCTGGCATTCCGCCCGGGCGTCGCGCGGGTACTTCAACAAGCGGAACAGGGCGGCTATCGCGTCGCAGTCGTCAGCTGCCAAACGCCGAGCTCGGTATCGATGGCACTGGAATCACTGTTGGGCAGCAACTGGACGTCGACCATCTGCGCCGTTGCCTCGGGAGACGGCACGCGATTCAGCGAGGTCACCAGCGGTATGTATCAGCGTCTGCTTCACACGCTTGAGTTGCCCGCGAATACTGCCGTCGCGCTTGCCGCTACAACCATCGGTGTTCAAGCCGCCTCGGCTGTCGGTATCTGGACGGTTGCGCTACCGAGTTTCTGGACGGAGAGCCAGGACTTCTCGGCTGCTCAAATGTTGCTTCCGCACCTGGGCGATGAGGCGCGACCGTTGCTTAACGTGGTCGGCATCAAGGAGCTCAACGCGGGCGTCTTGACGGTTCGTGCCATCACACGTATTCGGCAGCGAATCGCTCCGTCCGGTCACAGGCAGCTGACGGTGCCGCTACGCTCGTCAGTCCGTCGCGCGTAAGGCAAACGGATGAACAAATCAGTTTTTCTGAATTGAATCGCACCCGAATCGAATTGAGAGCCGCCCAAGTCAAAACTAGAATGGTTCATACCCGCACCACATCTGCGAAGGAGAGGCGAAAAATGGATGTCGCACAAGTAACTGAAATTAGGAATCCGTATGGCCTGGCAAAGAGCGAGCGCTTCCATGTCGGACAGAATCCGCATCATGCACGCATTCGCCACATTGAAGTCGACCAGGAAGTACTCGATCGATTCTTTGAGCAAACACGTGAAATCAACAGCCAGAATCTCGAGTATGTGCCGTATATGCGGTTCGTCCTCGCAGGCAAACTGGAAGCCATGCTCGGGAAGACCTTTACCGACACCGTGCGGCGTATCCTGCGCGACCGCGCGTCCGGCGGGCTGACCATCGGTGTGCAAGGCGCGGCGAGCGACGCGGACGATTACGTGAAGTTCGGCACGGCCATGGCGCATCTTGTCGGGCCAGCCAACCACGACTCGATGTCGGGTACGTACTACGCGCGTTTCCTGGTGAAAGATACGGATAACAGCGATTCCTACCTGCGTCAGGCGTATCGTCTGTTCACGCTGCACACCGACGGAACTTTCGTCGATGAGCCGACTGACTGGCTGCTCATGATGAAGTTTAGTGAACAGAACGCTGTCGGCGGCGAGTCACGGCTGCTCCATCTGGACGATTGGGAACAGTTGGACCAGTTCGTCAATCACCCGCTGGCCTCTTACAAGTTCACGTACAAGTCTCCGCCTAGCAAAAATGTGGGGCAGCAAGTCGAACGGCGTACGTTCTTCAATGTCGACGGCAAGCCCGGCATCTGCTTCATCGACCAGTTCGCCAATCCGGAGTCGATCGACCACGCGTACTACCTGCAAAGCCTGTCCGAGTCGATGGAAGCATCAAAGGGAACCGCTGCTATCCCGTTGCCCGTCGGCGACCTCGTGATGTTGAACAACCTGTTCTGGCTTCATGGCCGGGCGCCTTTCGAAAAGAACCCGGGACTGCACCGCGAGCTGATGCGCATTCGCGGGGAATTCACGCAACTGTGAGGCGTTAGACGTTATGAAGCGGCCATATGACTTTGCCATTGTCGGCGGTGGTATCGTTGGACTTTCGACCGGGATGGCGCTCACGAAGCGGTTCCCCGGCAAGACGATCATCGTCATCGAAAAAGAGAACGCCCTCGCTGAACACCAGACTGGTCACAACAGCGGTGTAATCCACTCAGGTATCTACTACAAACCAGGGAGCTTCAAGGCGAAGTTCGCGCGTGCCGGTAGCGAGTCGATGGTCCGCTTCTGCGAGGAGCATGCGATTGAACACGAAATCTGCGGGAAAGTGATTGTTGCCACCAAGCCAGAGGAACTTCCGCTGCTTGAAAATCTGTACAAACGCGGGCTTGAGAACGGCCTGGCCATTGAAAAGATCGGGCCGGACCGGTTGAAGGAGATCGAGCCTCATGTCGCGGGCTTGCAAGCGATTCGAGTTCCTGCCGCCGGCATCGTGAACTACAAACAGGTTTGCCAGATGTATGGCCGAATCATCACCACGGGTGGAGGCGAAATCAGCCTGGGTGAGCGGGTCCTGGCGATTCGCAAGAACGCATCGCACGTCGAGATTGAAACGCGTCAAGGAGTTGTCCAGGCGAAGTTCGTCATCAACTGTGCCGGCCTTCACTCGGACCGCGTTGCGAGAATGGACAACGTCGCCGACGACCTGAAGATCGTGCCGTTTCGGGGCGAGTATTACGAGATCCGACCCGAACGCCGACATCTCGTGAAGCACCTCATCTACCCGGTGCCGAACCCGAATTTTCCGTTTCTCGGGGTTCACTACACGCGGATGATCGGTGGTCACGTTGAAGCGGGGCCCAATGCGGTGCTGGCCTTCAAGCGCGAGGGTTACCGCAAGCGGGACTTCAGCCTTCGAGACCTTGGCGAAGTCTTGATGTACCCGGGCTTCTGGAAGCTGTCGTCGAAGTACTGGCGGGAAGGACTCGAGGAAATGCAGCGCTCAGTGAGCAAGGCGGCTTTCGTCAAGAGCCTGCAGCAGCTCATTCCCGAGATTCACGAAAGCGACCTCGTGGCTGCGCCTGCCGGCGTCCGCGCACAAGCGCTGAAGTCCGACGGCAGCCTCGTGGACGACTTTCATCTCATTCCAGGCGACCGATCCATTCACGTTTGCAACGCTCCGTCTCCCGCGGCAACGGCGTCGATCGAGATTGGAGAACATATCGCCCGCGCTATCGGCGTTGCCGGTTGAGGCGACGGAAGCGTGCATCAGATGGCATTTCTAACGGAGGGTGTGCTCTGGCGCCCCTTCGTCGCTATTCGACTCGCGTCCCACCCATTCGAATGGCGATGTCCCGCAGGCTTGCGACTAACGGCGATTGGTCATTCCTGCGCAAGACGAGATACAACTCTGAATCGTCCTGGACATCTAGCAGTTGGCGAAACACTAAGCCGGGAAGCCTGATGTTTCCGATACTCTCCGGCACGATTGCCACGCCGTGGGCGGACGCGACATGCACGAGAGCCGTGAGGAAGTCCTTCGTCTGGAGTTCGATCCTCGGTGTAAAACCGGCGTCTCGACCGATTGCCAACAGATGACGAGCAAAGCCAATGTCTCGCTCGAATTGGGGCGCCGTGAAGGTTTCGTCGGCGAGCTGTGCCGCGTGTATCGCTTCCTGTCCTGCAAGGCGATGGGTTTGTGGTAAGGCGACGACCAGCTTTTCTCTCAACAAGAGAATCTGGTCGACTTCTTCGCGGTTGCCTGCGGCCGTTCGCACAATGCACGCATCGAGATCCCGTTGATGGAGTCGTTGAATTTGAGCCGGGCTATCCAGCGAATGTAGCCCGGTTCGCACCTGCGGATAGCTTTCGGCATGGCTCGTCAGTAACCGCTGTACGACGCCTGCGCATGCCGCGGAAATCACGTATCCGATTTCCAGCGCACCAAGTTGTCCCCGCCCGGCCATCATCGCAACGCGCTTCGCGTTCTCGGCTGCAGCGAGCGTCTGTCTGGCCTCTTGCAGGAACAACAAACCCGCTGCATTCAGCGTGACCGAGCGCTTCGTCCTTGTCAGCAGCTTTACCCCGAGTTCCTTTTCAAGCGCAAGTATCTGCATGCTCAGCGCAGATGGAGCGATGTCGAGCATTTCCGCAGCATTCGCGAAGTGCAGTTGTTCGGCAACGGTCACGAAGTATCGAAGCTGTCGTAGGTCCATGCGAGCGGTCTTCTTTTGCACCTGGTCAATCGTGGCGGAATGGTTCACATGATACCCAGCCGCCGGATATTCGCAAATGAAGGGAGGTGGGTGGCTGTCGCGTGTGCCGGCCCAGTCATGGGCTCTGATGGCAGAGCCGCATCACTGCATCACGGTGCCGCAGTTCTGCATCACTTCGGCAGTAAGGGAAATCGCCTACGTTGATTCGCTAACGTGCTGATTCGACGGGAAAAAGCAATGTCGACGTGTGATTGGCATTGTTCCTGCTCTTAGAGGTCACACAGACGGCAGCGGTTGGCAGCCGGGGTTCGCGGACAACCCGTTCCTTCGAGATGCAACGTGCTTCTTATAGGACAACGAATTGTTTGATCGCGGGCTGCCACGACCCGGGCCGTCACGAAACAGGTCCGAACGGAAGTCTGTCTTCAACTCCCTCACTTTCATAATAGGTTCTTCATGCAAAAGTCTCTGTCAGTCGCCGCTGCCACGTTCATTTTTTCGACTGTCGCCAGCGCACAAGGTAGCGTTACCCTGTATGGGGTCCTCGACGAGGGCCTGAACTTCACCAACAACGCTGGTGGAGCAAAGGCATACCAGATGTCGACCGCCGACCTGGGCGTCAGCCGGTTCGGGCTGAAAGGCAGCGAAGAACTTGGCGGCGGCCTGCATGGCATCTTCCAACTCGACAACGGCTTCGATATCAACAACGGTCGGCTGTCGTACGGAGGCCGGCTCTTCGGCTACAACGCATACGTGGGTCTGCAGTCAGACGCGTTGGGATCGCTGACGCTGGGTCGGCAGTTCGACTCCATTACGGATGTGCTGGGTCCGCTGACGGCCAACGGCAACTGGGCGGGGACGCTTTTCTCACACCCGTTGGACAACGACAATACGGACGCGACATTTCATATCGATAACGCCGTCAAGTACACGTCTGGCACTTACGGTGGTTTCTCCGCCACTGCGATGTACGGGTTCAGCAACCAGGCAGGTGGTTTTGCACTGAATCGAGCGGTGACGGCGGGTATCAAATACACGTATGACACGCTGACCGTCGGGGCAGTTTATGCAAACCTTTCGTCTCCGGGTGCATCTCGGACCGGCGCCCTCACCACTGACGACGCAGGATTTGTCGCGGGGAACCAAAAGATCTACGGCATTGGCGCAAACTACGGCTTTGGTCCTGCGACGCTAGGGCTCGTGTACACGCATACGAATGTGTCTCGGCCGGCAAGTTCGATATGGGTTGGCGACCTGGGAACGAGCAACGGAAGCAGCAAGTTCGATAACTTCGAAGGGAACGTAAAGTACGATATATCGCCTGCCTTTTCCGTCGGCGGGATGTATACCTACACACGTGCCAGGGTGAGCAGCGGCGGGGGCGCGTCGTCCATTCACTGGAACGAAGGTGGCGTCATGGCCTCCTACTCGCTGTCCAAGCGAACCGTGCTCTATGCGCAAGCGGTATATCAAAAGGTGTCGGGCGCGACCGGCACCGTGCTCGACAACGCATTCATTGTCGGTTCGGCTGGCGTTTCGTCGAACTCGCATCAGGTCGTATCCCGCGTCGCCATGATGCACACCTTCTAAGTTGCCGCGACGCGCGACGACATTCAACACGGGGCGGTTCGAATACATCGAACTGCCGCACATGGATTTCGCCAGACGAACGCATGACCGGATCTGGCGCGATCTGCAAGCGTGGCGATATCAACAACCCAAGAGTGGTGTGCACCATTCGAACGTTGATTCAACGTGTGCAATCATCTCTCGCCTTGCGCCGTCGGCGTCCCGCGCGGCAATGGCCGACACCAATCGCCGATGTTCAAAGGAAAGCGTTCCTTTCACCGGTGTAATGAGGGGTAGTGGCATGATCAGACGGTTCATCTGCGCCTGTATTTCTACCTCCTCACGCAACAGGTCCGGAGACTTGGCGGCTTCCGCTATCAAGGTATGGAGGTGTGCATCGGCCATGCGTCTTGCCGGTACGTCGGTAGGCTCCGCGTCAAACCGTCGAGCCGCCTCTTCAATCCTCCGGATGTCTCTCTCGCTGGCCCGTTCGGCCGCTAGGAAGCAGGCCTCTCCGGATATTGCGCGGCGCCAGTCGGTGAGACTTCGGAGTTCACTCTGTGTGAATGTGTTAGCTCCCGCCACTTCCCGCAAGCGCTGCCCCACATTTTCTGCAATGTAACTGCCGCCGAACCGCCCACGTGTCGTCACGACAAGGCCGAGTTCGCGCAGTGATGCGAGTGCGGTGCGAAGCGTCATGGGCGCCACCCCGAACGTGCGGGCGAGTTCTTCCTCCCGAGGCAACTTGTCGCCTGGCCGAAACTCACCGGTGGTGATGCTCTCGGTTACCTTGCGCACGATTGTTTCGGGTGCACTGTGCCCCGCGATAGGGGTAAGTGTGGATGCGAAAGCTTTTTTGTCCATAACCTCTAGGTGTTATAGTTTTACCGTCGACACTCGATTCTACTCCTTATGTCAGAAGTTGCTAAAAAAGTGCCCGCTCGCGTCTTGGTATCTTGCGTCATGGACTCTGAGCTCGCTGCGCCAGAACTGAACTTGGCGCTCCGAACCTTGGCGGATCACACCGTTTCGAGACTGGCCAGCGCAGGCCTCGAGGCAGGCATGGTGGATGCCGCTCACTCGTCGAGAGATCCTGCTGATCTGATCAGCGAGTATGACGGACTTGTCGTGCTCGGCGGCAGCGACGTTCACCCCGGAAATTATGGTGACGACACCTTGCACCCGTGCTCATATGGGATCAACCCGCGAGCTGATGATTTCGAAATCAGGCTCGTTCGCGCCGCGATGAAACGTTCGATGCCATTCTTGGGCATTTGCCGGGGAATGCAAATTTTGAACGTTGCCCTCGGCGGCTCGCTTCTGCAGGACGTTGGCACCCAGTCCATTCACAATGTATCTGCAAACAACACGCAATTCATCACGCACAGCGTACGGATTCTGCCTGATAGCAAGCTGGGCCTGATCTACCGCACTGACCAGATCACCGTTCATTCCGCGCATCATCAGGCCGTTCATGACCTCGGAGAAAACCTTATCGTTTCAGCCGTCGCGCCGGATGGCATCACTGAAGCGATCGAGATAGCGGGTGATCATTGGGGGGTAGGCGTGCAATGGCATCCGGAATACCCTGGTGCTGACCAGGCGCAATTGGAGCTGCTATTTTTTGCTTTGGAACGTGAGTGTTCGAAGTACCGCTCACGAATTTCTGGATGATTTATTAAGGACGACATATGAATTGCAAATTTTCGACTGCGGCTGCCACTTGGTTGCTTATAGCGACTGCAACCGTCGTTACACCCGCGATCGCGGGTGGCCAGGCTCAGACTTCGTCCTCATTCGGAACCTGCGAGATTACAAGCGCACAGCAAAATATAAAGCTGCAAACGGTCGAGAAAGATACGCTGACGGTGGCAACCATCTTGCCTAACCCCGGTTGGTGGAACGGGATGTCGCCGGACACCATCAACGGAGGATTCGAGTACTGCCTTGCTGCCAACATCGCATCGCGCGCCGGACTTCACCATATCAGGATCAAGAACATCAGCCCCGCGCAGTTCTTTTCCGGGATGGCGACTGGCTACGACGTAGCGATTGCGTCGACAACAATTACCGAACCGAGAAAGAAAGTATTCAACTTTTCTCGGCCGTACTTCACTTCCAATCTCGGTGTTGCAACGAAGGTCTCTGGCGACGTTACCGAAGGCAACCTCAGGAACAAGCGTATCGGCGTGCTTCAAGGCAATGTCGGCTCAGATTGGGTCGCAAACGTCCTCAAGCCGCAGACGAAGGTTAGTGTTTACCAAGCCCAGGAAGACATGTTCACCGCTCTGATGGCAGGACAGATCGATGCGGTCGTGACCGATACCACGCTCGCTCTCACGCAAGCCAAGGCATCAAATGGGATAGTACATGTACCCGGGCAATTTAAAGTAGATCAGGGTTATGGCGTGATTACCCCGCGTGGTTCGGTCAACACGCAACCCGTCGATACGGCGGTCGGTTCACTCGCATCTGACGGTACGCTCAAAAAGCTCTCGGCTACATACCTTCAACCGAAGTTCGGTGTTGACCCATCCCAGATATCCTTCTGGAGTGTACGTTGATGAACATTGTGAGTGAAACATCGAACGCGTTTGTCGACAGAGGCACGTTGAGTCCGGCGCCCAAGAGTCTGCCGCTTTCAATCGCGGCAATCACGGCGTCGTTGGCACTGTTACTGCTGATCGCAACCATCGGCGGTGCCCTCATGGTGACCTCTACACACAATAGGGCCGGCAACGTTATTGGACTTGCAATCAGCTCGGTCGGTGTAGTTGCTGCCGCTGTGTCGCTCTGGTATAGCGTCGCTGCCTTGCGCTTGTCTCTCAAGGCTCAACGCGAGGCGCGCCGTAGCGATATTCTGGCAGCCCGTGCAAGTGCCGACGGCGCGAAGCAGGATGCACTTATTTCGTTTGGGCTGAACCTGACATATTTGATCATTCTTATGTTCGGTTTGTTCTTGACGATCAATGATGGCAGCATTCAGAAAACGTTTCTACGCATTGATGTCATAAAGGAATGCTTCGTCGATGTGTTGAGGGCGTTCGGTGTCAACATATGGATGGCCCTCGTTTCGCAAGCGCTGGTGCTCGTATTCGGACTTGTGCTCGCTGTCATGCGGATGATTCCAGGTCGGGCCGGAGCACCGGTGAGGGCGTTGGCGATTGCATATATCGACATCATGCGGGCGGTTCCGGCCATCATTGTCCTCTACCTGGTTGGCTTTGGTCTTCCATTGGCGAAAATCCCGCTTCTAAGCGACTTATCGCCGGAATGGTATGCGATCTTTGCCTTGACGATGACATTTAGCGCATATGCTGCGGAGACATACAGGGCTGGCATTGAGTCAATCCATCCTTCGCAGTGGTCTTCAACGCGCTCACTCGGGTTCTCATATGGCCAAACGCTGAGGTACGTGATCCTTCCTCAAGCGGTGCGTCGTGTCATTCCGCCGCTGCTTGGTGGGTTCATCGCACTGCAGAAGGACACCTCTCTGGTCAACATCATCGGAACTGTCGATGCATTCAATCAAGCGAAATTCTATGCGTCGAGCAACTTCAATCTGTCGTCGGTCACCGTGGTGGCTGCATTGTTTGTAATGGTCACGATACCTCAAACTCGCTTCGTCGACTGGATGCTTGCGCGAAGCTCAACTCGTCGCCAGAAGGGTAAATAATGTCATTCATCGAACTTGTCGACCTAAAAAAGCGATACGGCGAACACGAAGTGCTTCGTGGAATCGACCTTAATATCGAGAAGCATCAGGTTGTTACGCTAATCGGCGCATCAGGTTGCGGGAAGTCGACCCTTCTTCGTTGCATCAATGCATTGGAGACCATCGACACTGGCAAGGTTCTAATCGGCGGCGACGTCGTATCTGGCCCGGGCGTCGACGTCAATCGATTGCGCAAGCGGGTCGGTATGGTATTTCAGTCCTATAATCTCTTCCCCCATATGACCGTGCTGGACAATGTGGCTTTGGGGCCGGTTAAATTGCTGGGAGAGAATATCGGTGCGGCACGGGAGCGTGCTCGCGAACTGTTAGACCGGGTGAATTTATCGCATCGCGCCGAATATTATCCGGATCAGCTCTCGGGTGGTCAGCAACAACGGGTCGCGATTATCCGTACTATTGCGATGCGACCCGAGGCCATGCTTCTGGATGAAATCACTTCTGCGCTCGACCCCGAACTTGTGTCCGAAGTGCTTAACATCGTCCGCGACCTGGCAGCGGATGGTATGACCATGATTCTCGCGACACACGAGATGCAGTTCGCTCGGGAAGTGTCTGATCTGGTTGTTTTCCTTGAACAAGGTCGCGTGCTCGAGAAAGGGCCGCCTTCGCAGTTGTTCGGTGATCCCGTAGAGGCGAGAACCAGAGAATTTCTCAAAAAAATTGTCGACGCAGGCAGGCTGTAACAAATACATAGCGCCTGCACGGCAACAGGGGCGTCTCTTTCACCAAATTGAATCGGAACTTATTCAGTTCCTTGGCCTATTTTTTGCGTCATTGAGGCGAGAAAGTACGGCGATGCAAGAATAATTCGTATATAGAATTTCGCCATACTAATTAATAAACAAAAAGTCGATAAGCAGGTTGGAGATTTGTGATGAAAATCCGGATGAGAAACATTGCTTTTACCATTGCAGCCCTTATGGCAAGTTCGTTGGCCAGCGCGCAGTCGTCCGTCACGCTTTACGGCGTCGTGGATGCCAGCCTTGTATGGAGAAATCACGCCACTCCGACGGGAGGAGACGTGGTCGAAATGAGTAACGGCGCGATCAATCACAGTCGGTTTGGGTTGCTCGGGAACGAAGACCTCGGCGGGGGGACGAGTGCGATTTTTCGACTGGAAAGCGGCTTCAATCCGCAGGATGGTTCCATGGCATCCAGAAATGTCATTTTCGACCGATACGCGTATGTTGGTCTCAAAGGTCAATTCGGATCGTTGATCGCGGGAAACATCAACACGATCTTCTACAACACCATGAGCAACTACGATCCGCTCACGGTGGGCAACTTCTACAACACGGCTTGGTGGTTCGGCACTGATAGCGGGAAAAGACCGAGTGCCGTGTACTACGAGAAGGAACTTGGACCCGTGCGGATAGGGCTTTCTTACGGCGTTGGCGGAGTGCCGGGAAGCGTCGCCCAAAATTCCCAGTTCGGCGGTGCAATCATGTATGCCGGGGGGAGTATGACAGCCGGCGCCGTGTATCAACAAACCAAGGCCGCCAACTATGGTGGACTCCAGCGCATCTTCGGCTTGGGTCTAACGTACGCGATCGGGCCGGCAACACTGTATGCCGGCTATCAAAATAATCGGGATGGTACTGGTATTGCCGATACACAGCTGAATATTATCGGCGCACCATCTGGCACGGCGGACGTCAAACGTCGTGACCAGGGATTTTTTGCTGGTGTGTCGTATCAGTTGAACCCAGCCGTATTACTTCGTCAGGCGTACTATTACGACAATATTCATGACGCGCAAAAAATCGCAGGCAATGACGGCGTGCGATGGGCCCTCGTTTCGGAAGCGGAGTACGCTTTCTCAAAGAGGACCAGTGTGTACGGTCAGGTTGACTACAATCATACGAGCGGAGCGGCTAACGTTCAGCTTCCAGGGGCGAGAAACCAAACAGAAATCGCTATTGGTTTGCGCCATTGGTTCTAGCATGAACTAGGTCGCTGCCGCAGTAGGCGCGGCGATAGCTTCGCGATGCTCGGCTTTTGATCGGGGAGCACGTAGATCATGAAGGAATTGACGGCGTGTGATCTCACTGAAGACTCGCACGCACTTTATCTGGCACCTTTGATCGTCAACTCCTCTGCCGAGTCTACCGCTGGAGCACCGCCGCGCCGTACGTGTATAAGTCTGGACTGGACCAAACAGACAGCATCAGATCGTCTGACTCAGTTCAGTCAACTAGAGTCCGTCCGAGAGCTTCCTGCAAATGGCAGAAACCGACGGCATAACGGGCACCTGCTTCAGCGCAACGCATCAGGTGCACCGTAACCAGTGCATTGAAGGCGGCGGGGACGTCACGGGCAGAGCAGATACCGAGCAAATCCACTTTCTGCTTCGGCGCGTCACTGTTGACGGCGCTTTCACCCGTCCGCCAGTTCAACTCTCGGACCGTTTCAGCCTCATGGAAACGGAAAATCGTTCGGCCGGGTGAATGCTGATCGAGATTTCGAACGCAACGCCCATCGAATCGATATAGCGCCGCACGATTTCAAGCGCGGCCGTTCCCGCCGGGATCTGCAGTCTCGCAGCCATTTCCGGCGAGACGTTCACCGCCTGTACGTTTTGCTCGATCTCGGCAACGCATCGTCCGTAACGGGCCTCGATCAATGAACTGATCAGCGTGTCCGGCTCGTTGCGGATCGTCTCCACGATTTCCGCATAGCTCGGATCAATAAAAACGTCCGTCCAGCCAATCGGCGGACGCGAGGTATCGCGTTCGACACGCAGGCTCGAAATGCGCAGCCAGCGCGCACCTTCGTCGCTCTTCAGGACCTTCGCGAGCTTGCCGTCAGCGACGAGTTCCTCGACTGTCTGCACCACGCGCAGATTCTCGGAACCGAACTGGACGAGATCCTCGATCGAAGCAAGAGACGGCCGGAAGTCGTTTTTCGGTTGCACCGATTCGACACGCGTCCCCGCGTTCTTGCGGCGCGACACGAAGCCGAGTTGCTGCAGTTCGTGCAGCGCCGCGCGAATCGTGTGCCGGCTCGTCTTGTACAGATCGCGCAATTCGAGCTCGGTCGGCAAGTACGAGCCGACGGGAAAGCGGCCCGACGCGATGCCTTCAGTCAGGTCGCGCGCGATCTCGGCGAAATGGGGTCTGTTCATTTTCTCTGCATGTCAGTCGTCGCTGACAGTTTAAGGGTAAACGTCGCTTGAGCGATATGTCCGGACATAATAGCCTTGGATATGTCCGGACATATCGAAGGAATTCGGCTTCGATGGTCCGATGCCTTTTCCCGTTCTCCTTTTCAGAGGTCACCATGGCAAGCCGTACCGCCCCTGTCTCCAGTACCGTCGTCGATTCGATTCTGTTTCGAGATGCCTTCGGCACCGCGAAGATGCGTGCGCTGTTTTCCGATCATTCACTCGTGCAGCGCTACATCGACGTCGAAGTCGCGCTCGCGAAGGCCGAGGCGCGCGTCGGCGTGATTCCAGCCGACGCGGCCGACGTGATTGCACGGGAAGCGAGCATCGAGCGCATCGATTTCGATCACATGCGCGAGGAGACGGACATCGTCGGCTATCCGATCCTGCCGCTCGTGCACCAGCTCGTCGCGATGTGCGGCGACGCGGGCCGTTACGTGCATTGGGGCGCCACGACGCAGGACATCATGGACACCGCGGTGGCCCTGCAAGTACGCGATGCGCTGGACTCGATCGACGCCGATATCCGCGAATTGCGCGGCATTCTCGCCGATCTCGCGCGCACGCACCGCGACACCGCGATGGCAGGTCGCACCCATCTGCAGCAGGCGCTACCGGTCACGTTCGGCTACAAAGCCGCGATCTGGCTCGGGATGTTCGACCGCCATCAGCAGCGGCTCGCGGAATTGCGCACGCGCGTCGCGGTCGTCGAATTCGCGGGCGCGGCGGGCACGCTGGCGTCGCTCGGCGACAAGGGTTTCGAAGTCCAGAAGGCGCTTGCGGAAGAACTGAAGCTCGGTGTGCCCGCGACGACGTGGCACGTCGCGCGCGACGGCTTCGCCGAGGCAGTGAACCTGCTTGCGCTGGTCACGGGCTCGCTCGGCAAGATCGCGCTCGACATCATGATCATGGCGTCGAACGAGTTCGCGGAAGTGTACGAACCGTTCGTCAAGGGGCGCGGCGCAAGCAGCACGATGCCGCAAAAGCGCAATCCGATCTCGAGCGAGCTGATGCTGGCGGCGGCGAAAGCTGTGCGGCAGCACGCGGGCCTGATGGTCGACGCGATGATCCAGGATTTCGAGCGTGCGACAGGTCCGTGGCATGCGGAATGGATCGCGATTCCCGAGAGCTTCATCCTGACATCCGGCGCGCTGCATCAGGCGAAGTTCGCGCTCGGCGGGCTGATCGTCGATGCGGCGCGGATGAAGCAGAACCTCGGCATCAGCAAGGGGCTGATCGTCGCCGAAGCCGCGATGATGCAGATGGCGCCGTTTACCGGGCGCCAGCAGGCGCACGACATCGTGTATGACGCGTGCCGCATGGTCAACGAGAAGGGCGGCACGCTCGCCGAAGCGCTGGCCGCACTGCCCGAGGTCACGCGGCACTTCGATCGCGACGCGATCGAACGCATGACGGATCCGGTCAACTACCTGGGTCTCGCGCCGCAGATGGTCGATCGGGCGATCGCACTGTCCCGCGAAATCTGAGCGGACGACGTGGAGGAGACACCATCATGAATCACGCACAGACCTCGCGCGACGAACCGGTCGCCCCGGCGCCGAAGCGCCCGTGGTATCGCAAGCTCGGCATGCAGGTGCTCGCGTCGCTGGTGCTCGGCATCGTCGCCGGTCTGCTGTTTCCGAAATTCGGCACGCAGATGAAGATGCTCGGCGACGTGTTTCTCGCGTTGATCAAGGCCGGCGTCGCGCCGCTCGTGTTCCTGACGATCGTGCATGGCATTGCTTCCGCCGGCGACGTGAAGAGCGCGGGGCGGGTCGGCTGGCGTGCGATCGTCTACTTTGAAGTCGTGTCGACGATCGCGCTGGCGTTCGGCCTGTTCGCCGGCAACCTGCTGCAGACCGGTCAGGGTATGACGTCCGTGGCGGTCGGCAAGGTACCGGTCGCCGCGGCAAAGGCGGCGCCGCAAGGGTTCACCGAATTCGTGATGCATCTCGTGCCGGACAACTTCATCGGCGCGTTCGCGAAGGGCGAGCTGCTGCAGGTGGTCGTGCTCGCGGTGATGGTCGGCATCGGCATTCTTGCGATTCCCGAAGGGCGCCGCACGCGAATCAACGACGGGCTCGACCAGATTTCGGAGGTCCTGTTCTCGTTCATCAATCTGGTGATGAAGCTTGCCCCGCTCGGCACCTTCGGCGCGATCGCGTTCGCGGTCGGCAGCAACGGGACAGCCGTGCTGGTCGCGCTCGCGCAACTCGTGCTCGGCTTCTACGCGGTCGTGGTGCTGTTCATCGTCGTCGTGATGGGCGCCGTCGCGAAGCTGGCCGGCTTCAGCATGTGGCGCTTCATGCGCTACATCAAGGACGAGATCCTGATCGTGCTCGGCACCGCGTCGTCGGAAAGCGCGTTGCCGCGCCTGCTGATCAAGCTCGAGCGACTTGGCTGCGCGAAGCAGACGGTCGGTCTCGTGCTGCCGACCGGCTATGCGTTCAATCTCGACGGGACGTCGATCTTCATGGCGATGGGCGTGATGTTCATCGCGCACGCGTACAACGTGCCGCTCACGTTCGAGCATCAGATGGGGATCCTGCTGCTGATGCTGTTGACGTCGAAAGGCGCCGCGACGGTATCGGGCGGATCGTTCGTCGTGTTCGCGGCGACGGTGACATCGACGGGGCTGCTGCCGGTGGAGGGCCTCGCGCTGATCTTTGGCGTCTACCGGTTCATGTCGATGGCGATCGCCACGTGCAATACGATCGGCAACAGCCTGGCCACGGTCGTCGTTGCGAAATGGTCCGGTACGTTCGACGAGACGGTCGCCCAGCGCCACCTTTACCCGGAACGTTATCCGGCAACAGCGCGTGCCGATGCGAAGCTCGACGATGGCAACCTGCTTCCCGAAGATTCTGACGACGTGGATTCGCATCCGCGGCGGATCCCGCTCAAGCGCGGCGGTCTGTAGCATCGATTTTGGGAGAAAGAGCGCATCGGCTCTAGATATTTGTGGTCAAGTCATGTTCTCGCCGGATGCAGCGTTTGATATCACTATCCACATTGACTGGACGGTTCGCTTTTCCTCGCGGCGGCCCGCTCGCCTCCGCTGTCGGATCGGCTCCGCTTTGGAGCCGACTCCCCACTGTCACCACTAACCACGAGGGGTAAGTGAGTGAGGCGTGCTCCAGGTTCAAGAGTCGAGTACGCCCCATATAGCGCATTTCGGTGGGAGGTCAAAATTTGTGCCGAATCGCCACGCGCGCCAGAAGTTGCCGATCGGTGCTTGATTGAGTTGCAGGAAACCCATTGTAGATATCCGCCAATGCGCCCCCCGATGTCTTCTGGAAAACCGTCAAGATTTGAATGTCCGTTCGCTTTGAAATGAAGTAATCCGCGATCAAGTTGAACTGGTTGTATCTTGGATGATGACTATTGCCGCTGTCTGACGTGACTGAGGTGAAAGTGTAGCCCGCGGCAAACGCGAGAAATGGTGTCCAGTAATATTGTGACCATATTTCATAATTATTGAATAAAACCGGTCGATTCGTTCCATTTGCATCAGCAAACCGGACATTATCATAAGACAAGCCGACTTTTGCTTTTCCGAACTGATAAGTGCCGCCAATGCCAGCAACCTGCATGTTCGCCGGCTGGCCGACATATCCGAATGCACCGTTGGCAGTGGGGCGCTGTTGATTCGCAACCCAGTTGCCGTCAGGAAATTGAGATGCCGGCGTCTTCGAAGATGTGTATGCGGCGGCCACGTAGATTGGACCGTTTGAGAATCTTACGCCGGCAGAGACTGTGCTTTTTGCGGAAACGGAGCCAGGCACGCCACCAAGCGCGACCAGTCCTTCGACCTGCAGACCGTTCATATTCGGACTGACATATTTTACGGTGCTGCTGATGCGGTAAGTGCTGTCTGAATTGTCAATATCGTTGGCATGGGAGAAGTACGCGCCCCAGTTTCCATTCATGGTCGTTGGCGCATAGAAGTCGGGGATGGCGTCGTATTGGCGGCCGAGCGTGAAGGTGCCAAATCGATCATTTGCGACACCAATGAATGCACTTCTCCCGAACTCAAGGCCACCGTTTCCGAGCTTTCCATTGTTCGGATTGAATCCGTTCTCAAGCTTGAAAACAGTTTTCCAGCCGTCGCCGAGATCTTCGGTGCCAAGTAATCCCCATTTATTTCCTTGGGCGATAGAAGAAACAAGACTGGTCACGCTTCCCTTGCCGCCACTGTTGTTCACGTAGGTAACACCGTCTTCCAACAAACCGTACAGCGTTACAGAGCTTTGAGGAAAAGCAAGTGAGGGTGCACAAATTAGTGCCGTGGTGATAATTGTCCGTTTCATTTGGCGTCCTGACTTTATTGTATGCGGGTTTCTTCCGGTAGATCGAATCATCTGATGTGCTTTAAGGCGGTGGGCGCTACGGTCTGATTCGATACGGATGAGATGATTTATTTTCGATCTATCTCTTGCGTAAGGGATCGTCGATAGGTCTCCGGCAAAAATGAGATAACTATCAGGCTAATTACCGTGACCGAGGCCGCATATACTGCAGGTGAGAGAAGATTGCCGGTCTTCTGGACAAGCCACGTCCCCAAGTACGGGGCGGTGCCACCGAAGACCGCGTAAGCAACATTGACGCCGATTGCGGAACAACTGAAACGGACTCGTGTAGGGAAAAGTTCGAGCATGGTCACCGGAAGCGGGCCCCACCAAATTCCGCTCGTCGCAGCAATTAACGTCTGCCCTAGAATCGCACCCGCGAGCGTTCCTTGCATGGCGAGCATATAACCTGGAATGATCGCGAGTGACGACACGAGAAGCCCCGTCAACAGGATCGGTTTTCGTCCCAGACGGTCGGACAGATGGGCTCCGAGGTTCATGCTGATGAACGCAACAAACAGTGACACACTGTTGGAGATCAGCGCGTCGCTTTTGGCTAGTCCAACGGAGTTGGTGAGGTAGGAGACGAAATACCCTGCCAGGGAATAGAACCCGAGGCTCGAGGCGACAGAAAGCGTAAATACAAATCCGAGCCCGGACCTATGCTCTTTGATGGTGACCCAAAATGGCTGAACTGTAGTGGGGGCGCTTTGTTTCGCGGCTTCAAACGCAGGGGACTCCTTTAGATGCGACCGAATGTAGAGTCCCACCAAAGCCAGCGGTGCCCCCATGAGAAAGGGAATTCGCCATCCCCACGCAGCATATCTATCGGCACCAAGGCCACTGGCTATGGCCAAGACGGTTAGTGCCGCAAATATCGGGGCGATATTGGCGAATGAGTACGTGAATGCAACAAAGAGACCGCGTCTCGCCGACGGCGCGTGCTCGGCTACGAACGAGTTGGAGCCCGTGGATTCGCCTGCCGCTGAAAGGCCCTGAACGAGTCTGCAAACAACCAGAAGCGCAGGCGCGGCGATACCGATCTCTGAATAGGTTGGCAGCAGCCCGATGCAGACGGTAGATGCGCCCATCATCAGGACGACGAAGGCGAGCACGCCCCGTCTGCCTGAATGGTCGCCGAGACGGCCGAGAACGAAGCCGCCGATGATCCTCACCAGGAAACCAACGGCATACACAGCAAAGGTCGAAAGTAATGCCGCGACCGGATCGGAGTTGGGGAAGAAAAGTTTTGCGATGATTCCTGCCGAATAGGCGTACACCACGAAGTCGTACCATTCCACGAATTGGCCGATCGCGGCAGACACCATGACTTTACGAAACTCCGCAGTGCGGGCGACCGGCGTAACGGCCGTTGCAGTGTTGTTCATACTAAAGCGACGCTCCTTGGCTATGTCGAGTCTGCTTATTTGGCAAGAGTCCGGAGGAGCAGATAACGTCGCTGCTCGAGACACGGAAGCTTGTCTCGAACCAGCTTCAGTCGCTTCTTCGAAAGAATGCTCGTCGCGAGCGCCTCGCCTTCATGAGCGCCACTGGTTACCGCACCCATGGGATCGATAATCATGGAAAGACCGGCCGAGAGCGGGGCCGGCTGACAGCTTCCCGCTACGAAGCATGTGTTCTCGATTGTCCGAGCTCTCAGGAGCGTTTCCCATTGCAGTTCTTTCAGTGGCCCAGCTACCCAACCTGAAGAAACAACCAGAACTTCTGCGCCTTTTTCCACAAGCAGACGGGCCATTTCCGGGAAGCGAAGGTCATAGCAGTTCAGAATGCCGACAGTAAATCCATCGAGGTCGAAGGTAACGAGTTCGCTGAAGTCCGATTTGAGTGCAGTTACGTCATGCTTTTCGGATTCCTTAAAGTCGAAGGCGTCGTAAAGATGTAATTTGTTGTAGTGGAGCGGCGGTTCCGCGCCTGGACGTGCGAGGATCAGCGTGTTGCTCGAGCGTCCCGTCTGCGTTGGGAGGTAGGCACCCGCCAAGAGCGAAATTCCATGGCGATCAGCAATGCCTTTTAGAGCCGATTCGAATTTGTGCCCCCACTGGCGGGCAATTTGGGCAATTTTCTCGCCTGATTCGGTATAGGCATACATCACTGCCTCCGGTAACACGATTAGCCTGGATCCATGGCTTGCAGCAGTGCGCGCGAGACGCTCAATGCTAGCGAGGTTCTGCTCGATATCGTGTGTGCCGGCCAATTGTCCGACGGAAATCACGGTCTGGATGTCATCGATTGAATCTTGATGCATATTTGTCTGATGGTAGAGGGTTCATCGATCGAGACTGCCGCAGCGGATCTGGCAGTGGTCGTCACAGGCATCGGGCGGAATGCCTTGAACAAATCTTTTACCGCCAGTAATATTCCGTCCAATATCAATTCGGCTTCTATTGATGCTAAATTTGTATATATGGACCGCCTCGTTGACCACCAGCGCCTGCGCGCGTTTCTTGCCGTCGCGCATCATTTGAGCTTTCGCAAGGCAGCTGCTCAGCTCCATATCGCACAACCTGCGGTCAGTCGATACGTTAAGGCGCTGGAGGATGATCTCGGCTTCGCGTTGCTGGTTCGTACGACAAGGCGTGTGGAGCTAACGGAAGCAGGGGCGTTGTTTGCTGTCAACGCACAGGAGGCGGTCAACTTGCTCCAGCATGCGGTGAGGGCTGCGCAGATGACGGCGAAGGGAGAGGCTGGAACGTTATCTGTAGCCTATTCTGCGCTCACTGCATATGGAGTTGTGCCGAAGATCGTTCTGCAGTTCAAGAATGAATTTCCAGGCGCTGAAGTGAGTCTTTTCCTCATGTCCTCTGTCGATCAGATCAGCGCGATCTCGGAGGGCGCCATCGATGCGGGCTTCGCCCTCACTGCAGCGTGCGGCGGCGGACTTCCGCACATTCCGGTGTCTCGTGAGCGGCTCGTGGTGTTGGCGTCCAAATACGAACCCGTCGCCAAACGGACAACGATAGCGTTAAAGGAATTGCGTGGTATGCCCTTCGTATTCGGCACCATGAACCGATGGCGAACGTTCCGCTCGGTCGTAGAAAGCGCGTGTCTGCGTGCGGGTGTCTTACCTGATGTTGTTGAAGAAGCCGACGATATGCCAGTCCTTCTCAGGCTTGTTTCGCTCGGTCGAGGCATAACCTTGTTCTCCGAATCTGTCCTTGCCTCGCTGCCGCCGGACATAGTGGGCATTCCATTATCTGACAAGCATGCGCGACTCGATTTCAGTTTGGTGTGGAGCGACAAGCACCGCATTCCACTCGTTCGGAGCTTCATCGAGTGCGCGCGCGCTATCAGTCGCGCTTGATGAGCGACGGTTGACGAGTGCTCCCATGACAACGATGCTGCAGAGCCAGGCCGCTGGGATGAGCGGCCCAATACCGCGCGACCAGCGGTTCCACCTGACACAAAGTCAGGCCCAAGGAAGCACGGGTCTTTCGACTACCGGGTTTCGGAGCGCGACGCAATCCCACCGGAGCCGGGCAGCGGTGCGCCCCCATACGCGGCTACTTCACCGCCGCAATTTCCTTCGCGCGAATCAGCCGCGCCCGCAGCACATTGCGGCTGATGCCGAGCAGCCGTGCGGCCTGAATCTGGTTGCGGTGGCTGAATTCGAATGCGACGCGCATCACGGTGTCCTCGATGCGCTCGAACAGGTTGCCGTGATCCTCGTCGAACAGGTCGCGCAGCGCGCGTTCGAGTGCGGCCTGCGCGCCGGCGGCCGGGTCGGGTCCCGGCGCTGACGTACTCGAGGCGGCCGTCGGCACACCCGACGACGCGATATGCAGATCGGCCTCCTGCAGTGAATCGTTCCGGCTCACGAGCAGCGCGTGATGGATCACGTTCTCGAGTTCGCGGATGTTGCCCGGCCAGCTGTGTGCCTCGAGCCGGCGCTCGGCGCGCGGGTCGATGCTGCGCGGCCCGTAGCCGAGGCGGCTGCGGTAGTCGTCGAAGAAGTGGCGCGCGAGCGGCAGGATGTCGCCCGGGCGTTCGCGCAGCGTCGGCACCGCGAGCTGCACGACGTTGAGCCGGTAGAACAGGTCGCCGCGAAACTGTCCGTTCGCGACGGCCTGCTGCAGATCCACGTTGGTCGCGGCAACCACGCGCACGTCGATCGGCACGCCGGTGCGCGAACCGAGCCGCACGACCTCGCGCTCCTGCAGCACGCGCAGCAGCTTGACCTGCATCGACAGCGGCAGGTCGCCGATCTCGTCGAGAAACAGCGTGCCGCCGTTCGCGGCTTCGAACCAGCCGGGCTTCGCGCTGAACGCGCCGGTAAACGCGCCTTTCTCGTGACCGAACAGTTCGCTCTCGACGAGTGTTTCGGAGAAGGCGCCGCAGTTCACCGCGATGAACGGCCCGCTGCTGCGGCGGCTGAGGCCATGCACGTGGCGCGCGATCAGTTCCTTGCCGGTGCCGGTCTCGCCGACGATCAGCACGTTCGCATCGCTCGGCGCGACCAGGCGAATCCGGTCGAGCAACGCGACCGAGCGCGGGTCGACGAACACCTGCGCGCGGGCACGAATGGATGTCGCGAGCGCGGGCCGGTCGGGCAGCGTGAGGACGGGCGCGGCGTCTGGCCACGCATCGGAAGGGGTGTGATTCACGAGTAGAAGCCCGGCGTCGGATAGGTTCGCTTGAGCGCCCATTCGCCGATCTCGCGAATCTTGTACGCGAGCGGGTCGTGGAGCGTGTGGGTGCGCAGGTTGCGCCAGTGCCGGTCGAGCCGCAGCGCGCCGTGCGTCGCGCGTGCGCCGGCGACGTCGAACATCCGCGTACAGAGGTCGAGCCCGGTGCGTGCGGCCGACACCTTCGCGGCGGCCGTGGCGAGCGCGACCTGGCCGCGCTCCGCCTGGGTGAGCGCCGCATCGCGCGACCATGCGGCGTCGAGCCGGTCCGCCGCGCGGTCGGCGAGCACGCGCGCGGCTTCGAGCCCGACCCAGAATTCGCCGTACTGGCCGAGGATGTACGGATCGTCGCCGGTGCTCGCGACCTGCGCGCCGGGCCACGGCCGCGCCTCGTGCAGCGTGTAGTGCCGCGCGTCGTTGAACGCGGCTTCGGCGATGCCGAGATACACGTTCGTCAGCACGAGCTGCGCGACGAGCGGGCGCAGGCACGCGAACGGCGTCGACAGCGGGCCGGGGTCCGTCAGCAATTCGTGATCCTCGACGCGCACCTTCTCGAACGTGACCGTGCCGCTGTCGGTCTGGCGCTGGCCGATGTTGTTCCAGTCGTCGGCGATCGAGATGCCGCTGCGCTGCGTCGGCACGGCCGCGATCAGGAATGCGCGCGTCTGCGCATCGTGCGCGGACGCGATCAGCATCTGCGAATCGAGCGCCCCCGAGCAAAAACTCTTCTGGCCGCTGAATTCATGCCATGCGCCGCGCGAGCGGCTGATCGTGCGCGCGTCGAGCGGATTCAGCGCATTGCCCCAGAACCACCGCTGGCGCGCGGTGCGTTCGAACCACGATTCCCACTGTGCGGGCGCGCCGAACAACCGCACCGTTGCGAGCATCAGGTGGTGGAAACCGAACACGTGCGCGAGCGAACTGTCGGCGGCCGCGAGCACGCGGACGACGTCGAGCGTCGTGCGCCAGCTCGCGCCGAGGCCGCCGTAGGCGGACGGGATGCTCAGCGCGAGCAGGCCGCTGTCGCGCAACTGATCGCGCTCGGCCTTCGGCGTGCCGCCCTGCAGGTCGCGCTCGGCCGCGGTGCGTGCAAAGCCGGCCGCCAGGCGCTCGGCGATTTGCAGCGCGTCAGGGGGAGCGGGTTCGTCGCGGGGCGGCGCGACGACGCGCAGGCCTTCCGCGCGCGGCGATACGGAAATGGGTGTCATGGCGATGAATGTGTCGGGTGGCTGCACGAAATCGGTCAGGCCGCGGCGTGCGTTGCTGGCCGGGTGCTGCGTGATCAGCAGAGTGTTCAACGTTTCGCGCAACGCGGGAAACATCGATTTCTGATAACCAATGCGGGATTGCTGCGCTGGACGCAGTCGCGCACGGCACGGTCGCGCGGCACGGCGATCGGCAGTACGCAACGCGACGATGCGGCAGCCATGCCGGCGCTACTGCAACGGTGGGAGGCGTCGCGCCGGCGCGTGAACGGGAAAAGCGGGCGCCAACGCGTGCCGATGGACGTCGTGCGCCTGCCGGAATCCGTGTCGAAGCGGAAATACCTGCCTGCCGCACATCGCGCTGCTGATCACGCAGCAGCGGATCAGCAGCGTTGTTTCCCCGAGTTCATCGCACTGTGGAATATGGTTGTGACGCCATCGCTGGCACGCTTATCGGCGTGCGCGAACAACGGCGGCGCCGCGACTGGCGGTCGATCGCGATGCATTTCGTCATGCAGACGATCGGTCTCCGTCTCGATCGTTGAAATGGCACGCTCCTTGCTGACCCATGACGTGACGGGTGCGTCGGCACCCGACTCGACAATGGGAATGCAACCGATGAGCAATGCAATCAACGTGGTCGCGATATCGGGCGGCCTGCAACGGCCGTCGCGCACGCTGGCGCTGACCGACGCGATCGTCGCGGCGCTCGGCGCCGCACTGCCGATCGAAACACGGCTGATCGAACTCGGCGAGATCGGCAGTCGGCTGGCCGGCGCGCTGACGCGCGCGCAGGTGCCGGCCGACCTCGATGCGCAGATCCGCGCGATCGAGACGGCCGATGCGCTCGTCGTCGCGAGCCCCGTGTATCGCGCGTCGTACACGGGCCTCTTCAAGCACCTGTTCGACCTCGTGCATCACGAAGCGCTGATCGACGTGCCCGTGCTGCTCGCAGCCACCGGCGGCAGCGAGCGTCATGCGCTCGTGATCGATCATCAGCTCCGCCCGCTGTTCAGCTTCTTCCAGGCCCGCACGCTGCCGATCGGCGTGTATGCGTCCGAAGGCGATTTCGACCAGTACCAGATCACGAACCCGGCGCTGCGCGCGCGTATCGCGCTCGCCGTCGATCGCGCGGTGCCCCAATTGCGCCCGCATGCGCTTTCCGTCGCGGCCGCGTAGGCCGCCTGCGTTTTCTTTTCCGACCAGGACACACTCATGAGCCATACCGACTCTTCCGCCGATGGCGTCAAGTTCGCCTACTGGGTGCCGAACGTCAGCGGCGGCCTCGTCGTCAGCACGATCGAGCAGCGCACCGACTGGAGCCTCGAATACAACCAGCAGCTCGCGCGCACGGCCGAGGCGGCCGGCTTCGACTACGCGCTGAGCCAGATTCGCTTCACGGCCGGCTACGGCGCCGAATACCAGCACGAGTCGGTGTCGTTCAGCCAGGCGCTGCTGCATGCGACGACGAAGCTCAAGGTGCTCGCCGCGATCCTGCCGGGGCCGTGGCATCCGGCCGTGGTCGCGAAGCAGCTCGCGACGATCGACCACATCTCGAACGGGCGCATCGCGATCAACGTCGTGAGCGGCTGGTTCAAGGGCGAATTCACCGCGATCGGCGAGCCGTGGCTCGAGCACGACGAACGCTACCGGCGCTCGAAGGAATTCATCCAGGCGCTGAAGGGCATCTGGACACAGGACAACTTCACGTTCAAGGGTGATTTCTACCGTTTCAACGACTACACGCTGAGCCCGAAGCCGGTGCAGAAGCCGCATCCGGAGATCTTCCAGGGCGGCAGCTCGCGGGCGGCGCGCGACAACGCGGCGAGCGTGTCGGACTGGTACTTCACGAACGGCAATACGCCGGAGAACCTGAAGGCGCAGATCGACGACATCCGCGCGAAGGCGGCGGCGAACAACCATCGCGTGCGCATCGGCGTCAACGCGTTCGTGATCGCGCGCGATACCGAGGAAGAGGCGAAGGCCGTGCTCGACGACATCATTCGGCACGCGCACGTCGAGGCCGTGCACGCGTTCGGCGATGCGGTGAAGCAGGCCGGCAAGGCATCGCCCGAAGGCGAGGGCAACTGGGCGAAGTCGACGTTCGAGGATCTCGTGCAGTACAACGACGGCTTCCGTACGAACCTGATCGGCACGCCGCAGCAGATCGCCGAGCGCATCGTCGCGCTGAAGGCGATCGGCGTCGACCTCGTACTCGCTGGGTTCCTGCATTTCATCGAGGAAGTCGAGTACTTCGGCCAGCGCGTGCTGCCGCTCGTGCGCGAGCTCGAGGCGCAGCAGCAGGCGGTTGCCGCGTGACGCGGAGGCCGGTGCGCGGCGCGCATTCACGCGTGCCGCGCGCAGGCCGACCGACCGGATGACGAAGGCCGCTCTTGCGGGTCATCCAGGTTCAACGTTTCGGATATCGAAACAGGAGGCTGGCGGACGCTTCGCGGCACCGCCGGCCGGTTCATGCGCTTTACCGGAATCTACATGTCTACGGAATTCATCGAAGAAAACGTGCAACCCCAAGCGGGCACCCCATACGCTTCCGTTCCCGTCATCGGCTCGGATGCCGAGGCACTCGACGTCGCGCACCAGGTCGCGGCACGACTGGCCGAGCACGCCGCGTTGCGCGACCGCGAGCGGAAGCTGCCGTTCGACGAGATCGAGCTGTTCTCGTCGAGCGGCCTGTGGGGCATTACCGTGCCGCGCGAATACGGCGGCGCGGAGGTGTCGAACGTGACGCTCGCGGAGGTAATCGCGATCGTTTCGCAGGCGGACCCGTCGCTCGGCCAGATCCCGCAGAACCATTACTGCCTGATCGAGGACATCCGCCTCGAAGGCAGCGATGCGCAGAAGCGCTTCTTCTTCGATCTCGTGTTGAAGGGCACGCGCTATGGGAATGCGTTCTCGGAAGCGGGCGGCAAGAACGTGCTCGACATCCAGACGCGTGTGCGCCGCGACGGCGACGCGTTCGTGCTGAACGGCCGCAAGTTCTATTCGACCGGCACGCTGTTCGCGCACTGGATTCCGGTGCTCGCGCTCGACGAGTCGGACCAGGCCGTGCTCGCGTTCGTGAAGCAGGGGGCGCCAGGGCTGACCGTCGTGGACGACTGGAGCGGCTTCGGGCAGCGCACGACCGCGAGCGGCACGGTGATCGTCGAGAACGTGCGCGTGAGCCCGTTCGAAATCTTCCACACGCAGCGTTCGTACGACCGCCCGACCTTCGCGGGCCCGTTCGCGCAGATCACGACCGCCGCGATCGACCTCGGCATTGCGCGCGCCGCGCTGCAGGACACGATCGCGTTCGTGCAGCAGCATGCGCGCCCGTGGATCGACAGCGGCGTCGAACGCGCGAGCGAGGATCCGCTGACGGTCGCGCAGATCGGCGACATCGCGTATCGCGTGCATGCGGCTGAAGCGCTGCTCGCGCGCTCGGGACGCTTCGTCGATGCGGCGAAACGCGAGCCGAGCGAGGAAACGGTCGCACAGGCCGCGATCGCGGTGGGCGAGGCGAAGATCGCGACGACCGAGGTGTCGCTGCTCGCGGCGAGCAAGCTGTTCGAGCTCGGCGGCAGCAAGTCGACGCTCGCGAAATACAACTTCGACCGCCACTGGCGCAACGCGCGCGTGCATACGCTGCACGACCCGGTGCGCTGGAAGTATCACGCGATCGGCAACTACTACCTCAATGGCGTGAAGCCCGCGCGCCATTCGTGGAATTAGCCGGGTCGTGCCGGCGTATTTCCCGCGACGAAACATGGGCAAGGAAACCCGCTGGCCGCATTGGCAGCCTTCACTGCTGCGCAGGCGGCCTACACGGCTTCGCTTCATTCCTGACGAGATAAATCGATGAGTCATCCAGCAAGCACCGCGCAGGCATTGCCTGCGCACGATACCGTGCCGCCGGCAGGCGGCCTGCGGCGCAACTATCTCAGCCTGCCCGAGCTGATCGCGCAGTCGATCGGCCTCGTCGGCGTGTCGGGCGGGATCGGCGTGCTGATCCCCGCCGTCTTCGCGACGGCCGGCAACGGCACGTGGCTGGCCTACCTGTTCGCGATCGTCGCGCTGCTGTTCGCGTCGTGGAGCATCTCGGTGTTCGCGCGCGACTCGGCGTCGCCGGGCGCGCTGTATGCATATGTGTCGGCCGGCATCGGGCCGGTCTGGGGCGCGATCTGCGGCTGGTCGCTGCTGATCGCCTATGCGGTGGCCGCCGCGGGCATCCTGCAGGGGACGATCAACACGTTTCTGGTGCTGGGCCGCGAGACCGGGCTGCTCGGCAGCGCGACGCCGCTCGGCGCGGTGCTCGGGCTCACGGTCGTCACCGCGTTCGCCGCGTGGTACATCGCGTTTCGCGACATCCGGCTGTCCACGCGCTTCACGCTGTTCGTCGAACTCGCGACGCTGCTGCTGATCGCCGTCGTCGTGGTCGGGACGATCGCGTTCGGCGGGCATCCGGTCGATCGCGCGCAATTGACGCTGGAAGGCGTGAAGCCGACACAGTTGCAGCTCGGGATGGTGCTCGCGTTCTTCAGCTTCACGGGGTTCGAGAGTGCGACCGTGCTCGGCGCGGAAGCTCGTGACCCGTTCCGCGCGATTCCGCGTGCGGTGCTGATCAGCGTCGTCGGGCCGGCGATCCTGTTCGTGATCGGCGCGTACGGGATGGTGAGCGCGTTCCACGGGCAGACGCCGCCGCTCGATCAGGTCGACGGCCCGCTCGCGGTGCTCGCGCATCGGCTCGGGGCCGGCTGGGTCGGCGTGCTGATCGACGCGGGTGTGGCGCTGAGTTTCTTCGCGGCGTTCTTCTCGTCGATCAATGCGGCGGCGCGGATCGTCTATACGTTCGGGCGGCAGGGCGTGCTGCATGCGTCGACGGGCCAGGCGCACGAGCGGAATGCGACGCCGCACGTCGCGGTGGCGCTGATCGCGGTGCTGGCGCTGGTGACCGCGCTGGTGTTCACCGCACGCGGCGCCGCGCTGCTCGATTCGTATGGCTATCTCAGTTCGATCGCGACGTACGGCTGGCTGCTTGCGTACGTGCTGGTGGCGATCGGCGCGCCGCTTTATCTGCGCCGGCAGCGCCGGCTGCGTGCACGACATGTGGCGATCAGCGTCGTGGCGGTCGTGCTGCTCGCGATTCCGCTGGCCGGCAGCGTGTATCCGGTGCCGGCGGGCGTCTATGCGTGGCTGCCTTATGTGTTCGTCGCCTTGCTGGCGATCGGGCTCGGGTGGTTCCTGGTATTGCGCGTCCGGTTCCCGGAGCGGCTGCGCGAGCTGGAGGCCGAGCTGCTGACGAAGTGACGGCGTGGCGCCGCTGGCGGGTGGTCGGCGGTGACGGCTTGATATTGATCCGGATACCGAATCAGGGGGGCGGTGCATACCGACGCATCCGCGCGCTGCTTACTCGGTCGCGTCGAAATCGTCCTCCCGGCCGTTCAGCATCGCGGTCAGCGTGCGCAGGCCGGCATCGAGCTGATCCATGCTCGGCGCGGCCAGCGCGAGCCGGACTGCGTTCGGCGCATGGCCGGACGACACGGCGAAGGTGGTCGACGGCGTCAGCCCGATGTCGCGCCGGGCCGCGGCTGCGACGAGGGCTTGCGAACGCCAGTGCGCCGGCAACGTCAGCCACAGGTGATAGCACTTGCCGTTGGTCCGGACATCGAAACCCGCGAGGCGCTCGATCGCCAGCGCCTGACGCGCGCTGGCGTCGATGCGTTTCAATCTCGCGAGTTCGGCCACGGTGCCGTCGCGCATCAATCGCTGCGCGGCTGCAAACGCGAACCCGGAAGCGGTCCATCCCCCCGAGCGTACCGACGCCATCACGCTTTCGCGCAGCCGCGGCGGCGGCACGATGAAGCCGAGGGTCAGGCCTGGCGTGACCCGCTTGGACAGGCTGTCGATCACGATGCAGGCATCTGGAGCGAGTGCGGCCAGCGGCGGCTCGTCGCCGAGAAAACCGTAAACGTTGTCTTCGATGACCGGTATGTCGAGCTTGTCGACGACACGCAGCAGGTCGGCGCGGCGAGCGGCGCTCATCGTCGTGCCCAGCGGATTCTGGATGGCCGGCTGAACGTAGATCGCCGACAGCCTGGCCTCGCGGTGAGCCTTTTGCACGGCGTCGGGCCGAACGCCGTCTTCGTCCATCGCCAGCGGCACCAGCGAGATCCCCAGCTTGGCCGCGATGCCCTTGATGAACGGGTAGGTCAGTGCTTCCACGCCACAGCGCCCGCCGGTCGGCACGACCGCGGCAACGGCCGCGGCGATGCTTTGCCGCCCGTTGCCGGTAAACACCAGCTGGTCGGGCGACGGGGCCCATTCATGCTGCGCCAGATACGCGGCGGCAACGCTTCGGATGGCCGGGGTCCCGGTACTCGTCGCCTCGCGTAACGCGGCGTCGAGCTCCGCAGGTCGGTGCAATCCGCGCAGGCTTCTGGTGATCAACGCGGTCTGGGCCGGGACGGTCGGGTAGTTGAACTCGAGATCGATCCGAACGCCGCGAGGCTCGCCCGGCGCAGCGGCCCCGCGTCGCGTCTCGCCCGACACGAAAGTGCCCCGACCGACTTCACCGACCACGAGGCCGCGGCGCAGCAATTCCGCATAAACCCGTCCCGCCGTCGATGCGGCGATGCCATGCTGGTCAGCGAAATGACGCTGCGGAGGCAGGCGGTCGCCCGGCCTGAGCGTGCCGTCGGCAATCTGGGCGGCGATCGCGTCCGCCAACTGCAGATATTCGGAATTCGACATGGATTGCACCGATAACAATGATTATTGCACCGAGGTCAATGTTTTAATTGCACTGAGTCTAATGGCGGTGCATTCTGCTTTCATCAAGTCGATTGTACCGGGGCTGACATGCTTGTGCGGCCCGTGCGGCCGGCGGTGCGTTGGGGTACCGCATTGCCCCGGTACCTCATTGGAGAAGCAGCATGGGTGCAATGCGTTCAACCCGGATCCACCGTGCGGCGATGCCGCCCGTGCGACCCGCTCCGTGGCAGTCCGCCACGCCGCGATTCGAACCGGCACGGAGGTCGTGATGGCGACCCCTGCTGCGATGGGCCTGCAATTGACGCTGGCCACGATCCTGATCGCGTTTGCCGGTGTGTTCGTGATCGCGTTCATGCGCGGTGCGTTCGGTGGCGGATTCGCGATCATCGGCATTCCGCTGCTGTCACTCGTGATGGACCCGGTGACGGCCGGCGGCTTGCTCGCCCCGTTGTTCATCGCGATGGATCTGTTCGCGCTGCGGTACTGGAAGCCGTCGACATGGTCGAAGCCCGACCTCGTGCTGCTCCTGCCGGGGCTGGTGGTCGGTATCGGGTTCGGTTACCTGGCTTTCCGCTTCCTCGACCATCGTGCCATCGAGCTGTTGATGGCGGTGGTCACGCTGGTCTTCGTCGGGCTGTGGGTGAGGGGTGGCGCGAAACCGACGGTTCGTCCGCGTTCGTCGCCGAAGGCCGTCTCGGCCGGCCTTGCATCGGGCGTCACGACGATGGTCGCGCACTCGGGCGGCCCGCCGCTCGCGATGTATCTGCTGCCGCTCGGCCTCAGCAAGGAGATGTACGCGGGAACGACGAGCCTGTTCTTCACCGTGGGCAATGCGATCAAGGCGGTGCCGTGGCTGCTGATCGTGCGGCCGACCGCGAATGTCTGGGCGTTGATGGCGGTGTGCCTGCTTGCCATTCCGGCCGGCGTGGTGTGCGGCTGGCGGCTTCACGGCAGGCTGGATCAGCGCCTGATCTACCGGAGTTGCTACGGATTGCTCGCGGTGACCGCGTTGAAACTGCTCTGGGACGGCGTTTCCGGCTATCTCGCGTAAAACCGGCGCGCGGCTGTCCTGGTTCCGGTGGCTACAAATCAGTAGTACTGAGATGAAAAACCTCGAAAACAGGAGCATGCGTGCCAATCGATATCCGTCCGCCGACGCCCTCGCGGCGTCAATTCATGGGCGTGGCCTCAACGGCCGCCGTCTTGGACGGCCGGACCGAGGGACTGACACGGGACGACGTGCTCGACAACGTCACGCTCGATGGCGTGATTGGCGCACTATGCCATGCCCGCCATCTTCGACGCATCGACCACCATCTGCACGCCGAGCCCGCCAAGAATGAGCCCCATCGCCCAGCGCTGCGCGAGCAGCAGCGTCGGGCGCCCGTGCAGGAACGTCGCGATGCGGCTCGAACAGATCGCCACCAGCCCGTTCGCGCAAGCGAACGCGGTGATCAGCAGCGAACCGAGAAACAGCGATTGCCCGAGCACGCTGCCGTTCCCGTAGTCGATGAACTGCGGCAGCAGCGAAATGAACAGCATCGCGAGCTTCGGGTTCAGCACGCTGGTCGTCGCGCCCATCGCGAGCAACCGAAGCGGGCGCTCGCTGGGCAACGCCTGCACCTCGAACGGCGAGCGGCCGCCGGGCCGGACGGCCTGCCACGCGAGATACAACAGGTACGCCGCACCGACCACGGCCAGAACACTACCCGCGTAGGGCACGCTCATGAACAGCGTCGTGATCCCGAACGCCGCACCGAACATGTAGAACAGGTAGCCGATCATCACGCCGCCGAGCGAGATGAGCCCCGCAGTGCGACCTTGCGCGATCGAGCGCGACATCACGTAGACCATGTTCGGCCCGGGTGTGACCGCGAGCATGCCGCCGATGACGAGAAATCCGTAGAGCGATCCGGACGTATGCATGTCTGATGATTCCTGCAACGAGTAAGGGCTGACGGGATGCATTGTCCGACCGTGGAGGAGAACAGTAAAACGGGATAAACTGAATCGATTAATCAGGTTTTCTGAATGCGATGAAAAAGCTCGACCTCGATGTGCTCGCGATGGTGGTGGCCGTCGCGGAATCCGGATCGTTCGCGCAGGGCGCGCAGGCCGTGCATCGGTCGCCGTCGGCGGTGAGCATGCAGATCAAGGCGCTGGAAGACGCGCTCGGCAAGCCGCTGTTCATCCGCGACACGCGCAACGTGACGCCGACCGACGACGGCACGATGCTCGCCGAATACGGCCGCCGGATGCTGGCGATGCGCGACGAGGCCTGGGCGTCGGTCGTGCGCCCGGAGGTCCGCGGGCGCGTGACGATCGGCGTGCCCGACGATTACATTTCGTCGCTGCTGCCGCAGGTGCTCGGCAAGTTCGCCGCGATGCATCCGCGCGTGGAAATACGCGTGATCGGCCAGCCGAGCAGCGCGCTCGTGCCGATGCTGAAGGACAACACGGTCGACCTCGCGTGCCTCACGCGGATCAAGGGCGTGACCGGCGAGCTGATCCGGCTCGAACCGCTCGTCTGGGTCGGGTCGCCAAAGCGCAACGTGTGGGAAGAGCGGCCGCTGCCGGTGGCCTTTTTCACGCACGGCGGCAGCACGGCGCGCGATCACGCGGTCAAGGCGCTGAACCGGCGGAAGATCCCGTACCGGATGTCGTACGAGAGCCCGAGCCACCTCGGCCTGCTCAGCATGGTGGAGGCCGGGCTCGCGGTCGCGCCGCTGGCGCGCTGCTGCATTCCCGATCATCTCGTGCAGCTGTCGGAAAGCCACGGGCTGCCGCCGCTCGGCGAAATGGAGGTCGTGCTCGCGCGCAGCCCGCAGTCCGCGCGCCCGCCGTGCGACTACCTTGCCGAGCAGATTCTCGGCGAATGGCGCACCTGAGCGGCCCGCCGCCGGCCGCGTTTCAGCGCGACTTCAGCAGCCATTCGCGGAACGCGACGAGCGACGGCAGCGTCTCGTTCCCCGGCGGGTAGACGAGGTAGTAGCTGCGCTGGCTGGTGATCGCGTCGCCGATCGACACGAGCTCGTGGCGGCTCAGCTCGTCTTCCACCAGCACCTTCGGCACCAGCCCGATCCCCATCCCGGCCCGCACCGCCTGGATCAGGTGCGACGTGAGCTCGAAGCTCGGGCCGATGCGCATCTGCCGATGGTCGAGCCGATAGTGCGAAAACCACTCCGCCCACGCCTGCTGGTTGCTCGTCACGCCGAGCAGCGTCTGCTTCGCGGCCCACGCTGGCGTGCGTGCGTCGGCCTTGCGTCGGCTGCCGCTGCCCGGGTCCGGCGGCGCGATCGCGATCAGGAACTCGTTGTACAGCCGGTGCGCGTGCAGGCCCGGCCAGTCGCCCGCGCCGACGGTAATGGCCGCATCGAGGTCGTCGTTGAGGAAATCGATCGCGCCGATCCGCGAATGGACGTGCACGGTCACGCCCGGATGCGCGGCGTAGAAATCGTGCAGGTGCGGTAGCAGCCATTTCGAGCCGAACGTGGGCAGCGTCGCGAGCCGCAGCGTGCCGGCGCCCGCCTGGTGCGACATCACCTGCAGCGTCGCGCCGCGGATGCGCCCCAGTGCGCCGCTCAACTCGGTGAAGTAGCGGCGCCCGACTTCGGTCAGCTTGACCGAGCGGCCCTCGCGCCGGAACAGCGGCACGCCGAGCTGATCCTCCAGCGTCTGGACCTGCCGGCTGATCGCGCTCTGGCTCAGCGACAGCTCCTCGGCCGCGCGCGTGTAGCTTTCATGCCGCGCGGCGGCCTCGAACACCAGCAGCAGCGACATCGACGGGGTGAGGCGACGGTAATTCATGAGTTTTATGCAATATTCGCCGGAGCAGAATTCGTTTGTTTCTCGTGCAATATCCAAAGATACTGGAATTCCCGATCGCGTGGAAACTTGCTAAAAAATCATGTTTCAGCCACGCGAGCCGGCCGGTTCCACCCACACTGCCGCTTTTAGCCCATGTCGATCGCCTCGTTGCCCCGTCCCGCCAGCCCGCCCGCGCATGCGTACCGTGACTTTCTCGCCGCGCTGCAGGCCGCCGGATTCGCCGGGGAAATCCACGCGGACCATGCGAACCGGACGGTACACGCCACCGACAACTCGATCTACCAGCGTCTGCCGCAAGCGGTGATCTGCCCCGCGCATGCGGACGACGTCCGGCTGCTGGCGCGCCTGCTCGCCGAGCCCGCGCATCGCGACGTCGCGGTGGCCGCGCGCGGCGGCGGCACGGGCACCAACGGGCAGTCGCTGACCGACGGCGTGGTGGTCGACCTGTCGCGCAACATGAACCGGATCCTCGAAATCGACGTCGAGCAGCGCTGGGTGCGCGTGCAGGCGGGCGTCGTCAAGGATCAGCTCAATGCGGCGCTGAAGCCGCACGGGCTGTTCTTCGCGCCGGAACTGTCGACGTCGAACCGCGCGACCGTCGGCGGAATGATCAACACCGACGCGAGCGGGCAGGGCAGCTGCACGTACGGCAAGACGCGCGACCACGTGCTCGAGCTCGATTTCGTGCTGATGGGCGGCGAGCAGCTGCACAGCGAAGCACTCGCGGACGACGAGCTCGAGCGCCGTTGCGCGCGCGAGGATCGCATCGGCAAGGTCTACCGCGCCGCGCGGCGCATCAGCGACGACAAGGCGGCGCTGATCGAGGCGAAGTTTCCGAAGCTCAACCGCTGCCTGACCGGCTACGACCTCGCGCACCTGCGCGAACCCGACGGCCGCTTCAACCTGAACAGCGTGCTGTGCGGCGCGGAAGGCTCGCTCGGCTTCGTCGTCGAAGCGAAGCTCAACGTGCTGCCGATCCCGAAGTATTCGGTGCTGGTCAACGTGCGCTACGCGGGCTTCATGGACGCGCTGCGCGACGCCCGCGCGCTGCTCGCGCACCAGCCGCTGTCGATCGAGACGGTCGACTCGAAGGTGCTGATGCTGGCGATGAAGGATTTCGTGTGGAGCAGCGTGGCCGAGTATTTCCCGCAGGACGACGCCCGGCCGACGCTCGGCATCAACCTGATCGAATTCAGCGGCGATGATGCGCGGGACGTCGATGCGCGCGTGAGCGCGTTCGTCGATCATCTGCGTAGCGACAAGAGCGTGGAGCGCCTGGGCCACACGCTCGCGGCGGGCGACGACGCGGTGAAGCGCGTGTATGCGATGCGCAAGCGCGCGGTCGGCCTGCTCGGCAACGTGCAGGGCGAGGCGCGCCCGCAGCCGTTCGTCGAGGACACCGCCGTGCCGCCCGAAAACCTTCCCGCGTACATCGCCGAATTCCGCGCGCTGCTCGACGGCCACGGGCTGCAATACGGGATGTTCGGGCACGTCGACGCGGGCGTGCTGCACGTGCGGCCGGCGCTCGACATGAAGGATCCGAAGCAGGCGGCGCTGGTGCGGCCCGTGTCGGATGCGGTGGCCGAGCTCACGCAGCGCCACGGCGGCCTGTTGTGGGGCG
This sequence comes from Burkholderia sp. AU33803, assembly GCF_002223095.1. Classification (NCBI taxonomy): domain Bacteria; kingdom Pseudomonadati; phylum Pseudomonadota; class Betaproteobacteria; order Burkholderiales; family Burkholderiaceae; genus Burkholderia; species Burkholderia sp. AU33803. The sequence continues at coordinate 584,672 of NZ_NKFJ01000008.1, read as the reverse complement.
AGCACGGCAAGGGCGTGCGCTCCGAATATGCGCCGGCGTTTTTCGGCGAGCTGTATCCGTCGCTGCAGCAACTGAAGGCCGCGTTCGATCCGCACAACCAGTTCAACCCGGGCAAGATCGCGACGCCGCCGGAGAACACGATGCGGCTGCTGAAGATCGACGAAGTGCTGACGCGCGGCGACCACGACCGGCAGATCGACGAGCGTGTATGGCAGAGCTACGGCACCGCGATGCACTGCAACGGCAACGGCGCGTGCTACAACTTCGATCCGGACGACGCGATGTGCCCGTCGTGGAAGGCGACGCGCGAACGCGTGCAATCGCCGAAGGGGCGGGCGTCGCTGATGCGCGAATGGTTGCGTCTGCAAGGGCAGGCCGGCGTCGACGTCGTCGCGGCGGCGCGTGCGCGGCAGCCGTTCCTGGGCGGCCTGGCCGCGCGCTGGCGCAACAGCCGTGCGGCGCGCAACGGCGAAGCCGATTTCTCGCACGAGGTGTACGACGCGATGGCCGGATGCCTCGCGTGCAAGTCTTGCGCGGGGCAGTGCCCGGTGAAGGTGAACGTGCCGGAGTTTCGCTCGCGTTTTCTCGAGCTGTATCACCAGCGTTACCTGCGGCCGCTGCGCGACTACCTGATCGGCTCGCTCGAATTCACGACGCCGTGGATGGCGCGGGTGCCCGCGCTGTACAACGGGCTGATGGGGGCAGGATGGGTGCGCACGGTGCTGGAGCGGCACGTCGGCATGGTCGACAGCCCGCTGCTGAGCCGCTTCGACCTCGCGGCCGTGATCCGTCAATGGCAGGTGAAGCCGGCCGATCCGCAGGCGCTCGCCGCGTTGAGCGACGCGCAGCGCGCACGTAGCGTCGTCATCGTGCAGGACACCTTCACGCGCTATTTCGATACCGAGCAACTGGCGACGCTGATCGAGCTGGCGGCGCGCATGGGCTTCCAGGTGTGGCTCGCACCGCTCGCGCCGAACGGCAAGGCGCTGCACGTGCAGGGCTTCCTGCGCGCGTTCGAGCAGGCGGCGATCCGCAATGCGACGCAGCTGGCCGCGCTGGCGCGCTCAGGTGTCGCGCTGGTCGGCCTCGATCCGGCGATGACGCTCACGTATCGGCAGGAGTACCTGAAGGTGACGGGGCTTTCCGATGTGCCGAAGGTGGCGCTGCCGCAGGAATGGCTGCTGCAGGTGCTGCCGGAAGCTGGTGCCGGTGTCGGCGGCGTGCCTGCGTCGTACCGGTTGCTGCCGCACTGCACCGAGAAGACCAATGCGCCCGACAGCGGCAAGCAATGGGCCCAGGTGTTCGCGCGGCGCGGGCTGCGGTTGAAGGTCCAGGCCACCGGATGCTGCGGGATGTCGGGTACCTACGGACACGAGGCGCGCAATCTCGCGACGTCGAAGACGATCTATGCGCAGTCGTGGGCGGCGCACGTGGACGGGCCGGAGGATGAAGGCGAGGCGCTGGCGACCGGCTATTCGTGCCGCAGCCAGGTGAAGCGGATGTCGTCGAAGCAGGTGCGGCACCCGTTGCAGGCGCTGCTCGATCACATGCGGGCGGCGGGGTGATGACCGGACGTCGCGTGTCGCGTTGCCCGTGAGATGACATTCGATTCAGCGTCGCGCGGCAAGCGTCGTGCCGTCGTCGACGCATGCCTGGGCTCAGGCGTCGGCTTTCGCCGTCTTTCCGGAACGCGGTTTGTCCGCAGCAGGAAACACACCGCCGCCGCGCGGCCGTTTCGGTTCGATCCGCATCTGCCGGATCACGCGCCGGAAATCGATCTCGTGCGCGGCCATCGTGCCGATCAGTTTCGCGATGACCGCGAGGTGGGAAGGAACCGTACCCTTGCTCGAATAGTTCGTGATCGAGCTTTCGTTCATCCGGATCAGGCGGGCGAACTCGCGCGCCGTCAGCTGTGCCTTCTTCAACTCCTGTTGAAATTCCGCATACGCCATTGCGCACATGATGCTTCGTCTCCGTGAATCAGAATTCGGCGCGCGCGGCGCCGGCGCTGACGAGTGGCGTTCCCGTCGCACCGGCGCCGCGACGGGTTACATCTTCACCTGGTCGAGGAAGGTCTTCTTGCCGCTCTTGTAGCCGTAGATCGAGATGATCCCGTGCGTCAGGTCGCCCTTCGAATCGAACGTCGTCGTGCCGATCACGCCTTCGTACTTCGTCGCCGGCATCGCCGCGAGGATCTTCGCCGGATCGGTCGAGTTCGCGCGCTTCATCGCGTCGACCGCGATGTAGACCGCGTCATACGCGAACGGCGCATCGAACTTGATGCCCTGGTTGAAGCGCTTCTGGTACTTCGCGAGGAAGTCCGCGCCGCCCGGCATCTTCTCGAGCGCGGCGCCGGCCTGCGAGCACAGCACGTTGTCGGCTGCCGGGCCGGCCAGTTCGGCCAGCGAGTCGGTGCACACGCCGTCGCCGGACAGGATCTTCGCGCGCAGGCCGAGCTGCTTCGCCTGCTTCGCGAGCGGGCCGCCGGTGGCGTCCATGCCGCCGTACATGATCGCGTCCGGGTTCTCGCCCTTGACCTTCGTCAGGATCGCGCGGAAGTCGACCGCCTTGTCGTTGGTCGCGTCGTGCGACAGCACCTTCAGGCCGAGCGCCTTCGCCTTCTTCTCGAACTCGTTCGCGAGGCCCTGGCCGTACGCGGTCGAATCGTCGATCACCGCGACGCTCTTCACGCCCTTCGCCTGCGCATAGCTCGCGAGCGCCGGGCCTTGCTGCGCGTCGGTCGCGACCACGCGGTAGGTCGTCTTGAAGCCTTGCTGCGTGTAGGTCGGGTTGGTGGCCGACGGCGAGATCTGCACGATGCCCGCGTCGCTGTAGATCTTCGACGCCGGGATCGACGTGCCCGAGTTCAGGTGGCCGATGACGGCGACGACCTTGTCGTCGACGAGCTTCTGCGCGACCTGGGTAGCCTGGCGCGGATCGGCCGCGTCATCCTGTGCATCGAGTTGCAGCGTGATCTTCTTGCCGCCGATCGTGAGGCCCTTCGCATTGATTTCCTCGACCGCGAGGCGCGCACCGTTCTCGTTGTCCTTGCCGAGGTGCGAGATGCCGCCCGTCGTCGGTTCGACGCTGCCGATCTTGACGACCTGGTCGGCCATCGCGGTCGACGCGGCCGCGAATGCGGCGGCAGCCAGTGCGACGGTGATCAGGGGTTTGCAGCGCATGCCGACAGTGCTTCGTTCCATCTGCCATCTCCGATTTGAATGTCTTTCTATTCGCGTCTCGACCGGCCGACGGCGAGGTCGGGGCGATCGGACGAGTCTCCATACCCATCATGGGCTTCACTGCATCGCGTCCTGCCCCGCGACGTGCCGCCCGGGTGAACGGGCGAATCGGGGCCTGAAACGGTGCAATTCGTATGAATATATATGAAGCCGATTTTGCGCGCTGCAGCGAATCACGTAGCGGGGCGGGCGCAGTGCGACCAGCGCCCGAAATTCGACGGCGCCGGATGCCGGAAATCGTGCGCCGCGGCAGGCCACAGGCTGCGATTCGCTGTCGACGGCCTTACGAACGCATCCATTATTCGGCCGGCGGGTGGAACGAAGCCATGGACACTGATGCACGGTCAATCCGGAACTGTTCGGTCGATTTGTCTGCACAGTTTGGACGATTTCGATTGCGCATCCGGTTGCGGGGCCATGCTTCATCGCGATCGATATCCTCGTTTTAATGCAACTAACGGTCGAGCCCGGCAGCGTCGACGACTGGGCGCGGGTAGGCGACCCACGCGATGCATTCCGCTTTGCAGATGCCGGGGTTCGTCCCGACCGGCTCGCTTGCGGATCGTCGGGGCGATCGGGCCGGCCCGATTCGGCTGCGAGCCTAAGAACGTCCGCGCAACGCCACGAAGATCACGCCGGCAATCGCCAGCAGGCCGCCGCACACCGTCTCGATGCCGGGTCGCTCGCCCGTCAGCACCATCGACAAGACCGTCGCGACCGCCGGCGTCAGGTAGAGGAAGTTGGCGGCGCGCGCCGCGCCGAAGTAGCCGAGTGCGAAGGTCCAGGTCGCGTAACCCAGTGCGGCGGGGAAGATGCCGAGCATCAGCACGGCCAGCGCGGTGTCGCGCGACCCGCTGCCCAGCGCAGCGAGCGCGCCCGGCAGCCACGGCGTGAGCAGCAGCGCGCCGGCGAGCAGCGTGTACGCGGTGCAGGCCAGCGCGCCGTACACCGGAATCAGCCGCCGCTGCAGCACGAAATAGCTGGCCGAACACAGGGCCGCGCCGAGGATCAGCGTGCTGCCGGCGCCGAGGACGAGGCCGCCCGGCTGCCCGCGCGCGATCACCGCGATGCCGGCGAGGCTGACCAGCGAGCCGAGCCAGCCCCAGCGGTTGAAGCGCTCGCCCAGAAACACCGCGGCCAGCAGCGCCGTGAAGATCGGCAGCGTGTTCACGATGAAGCTCGCCGCGCCGGCCGAGACGGTTTGCTCGCCGGTATTGAGCAGCGCGTTGTAGAGCGCGATGCCGAGAAAGCCGCACAGCAGGAAGCGCAGCGCGTCGCCCCGGGTCGGCACGCGCGGCCGCCGCACGACGAGCCACGCGACGATCAGCACGGCCGCCGTGGCGAAGCGCGCCGCCGCAAGCTGTAGCGGTGTCAGGCCATGCAGGCCGATCCGGATGAACGGGAAAGCGGACGCCCACGAGACGATCGTGAAGGCGACCGCGCCTGCCGCGATCAGCGGCTGCCGCGCAGCGCGCGACGACGGGGTGGAGAGCGTGTTCATGCGGCAATGATGCGGTGTGGCAAGATGCTAAGCTAGCGCACAGATCAGCACGCAGATATGACCACGATTCACAGCTCGAGCCGGCGGCCGGCCGGCGCTTCAACCCGCGCAAAGCGCGCGCCGGCGGCGTCGCCCGCCGCAGCGCCGGCGCCGGGTGCGCGGCCGCCGCTCGCGAGTCTCGAGACGGTGTGCACGGTCGCGCGCGAGGGGTCGTTCCTGGCCGCGGCCGATGTCTCCGGCGTGACGCACGGCGCGATCAGCCGGCGGGTAGCCGCTGTCGAAAACTGGCTCGGCCTGCGGTTGTTCGAACGCCATGCGCGCGGCGTGCGCCTGACGCCGGACGGCCAGCGCTTCGTCGGCCGGATCGAGCAGGCGTTCGCGATCATCGACAGTGCCGCCGATCAGTGGCGCTCGCCGCGTACGCCGCGACTGGTCAGGATGAGCGTGGTGCCGGCCTTCGCGCAGCTCTGGCTGCTCGAGCGCCAGCATGCGCTCGAGAGCGAGGCGCCCGCATTGCGGATCGAACTGGGCATCGATCTGCGCAACGTCGACATCGCCGGCGGCGAAGCGGATCTATCGATCCGGTACGGGCGCGGCAACTGGCGTCAGCTCGACACCCGCGCGTTCATGCCGGAACGGCTCTATCCGGTCGCGCATCCGCGGCTTGCCGCGCAACTGGCGAAGGCGCGCCGCCGGCGCGGCGATGCCGCGCTGCTCGACATGCCGTTGCTGCACGATTCCGACGTGACCGGCTGGCGCACGTGGTTCGATGCATTGGGCGTGCCGTTCAAGCCGCGCGCGCAGGATCGCCGCTTCGAGGATTACAACCTCGTGCTGGCCGCCGCCGAGGCCGGGCTCGGCGTGGCACTGGCGCGGGTACCGCTCGCCGACGCCTATCTGAAGCGCAGCGAACTCGTGCGCGTGAGCCCGCACGAAGTCGATTCGGTGCTCAGGTATTACTTCGTGCATGCGAAGGGGGAGAATCGGCCTGAGGTGCTGGCGTTGATGGAGCGGATGCGGGCGGCGGTGGGGGCAGGCGGCTAGCGCTGGCCGGTGTATCGTGTCGACCCGCCATGGTCGCTGGCGGGAGCGAAAAAGCGTTGTGCGATACGCGGCACTAGGCTCGGGCCGCCGGATCGACGACAATGCGACCGCGAAAAACGATGAGGTGGAGAGATGAACGAGATTCGAAAAGGGATGCATCCGTGCGGATGCGAGCGAGGTCAACAATGAACAAGCCGGACAAGTCGTCGAAAGCGCGTGCCGCGCTCGACCAGCTGTTTTCGGGCATGGCGCCCGCGGATGCGACGCGCGCGTCGCGTCCGGGCAATCCGTTCGAAGCGAGCGCCGACGACGCATCCGCCGGCACGGGCGGGCGCGGCGGTATCGAGGTCACGCTGTCGACCCGGATCCAGTTGCGCGGCTATCCGAATGCGAACGCATTCATGAAGCGCATGGCCGAAGCGTGGGGGCTGGAGTGGGGGATGTACGACAGCGTCAAGGCCATCGCGACGCTGCCCGTCGGATGGCGAGCGCGCCGGCTGCCGGAAGTCACGCAGATCGTCGACGGACACGACGTGCTACGCGCGGAGAGCAGCCTGCAGGGCGGCGAGATGTCGTATCTGAAAGTGCATCCGCGGTACTACATCGACGCGCGCAAGGGGTTCGGCTGGGGCAAGTCGTCGAAGGCATCCGACGATCCGGATCTCGACGGCCCCGACTGGAACTGCTTCGTGATCGATCGCGAAAAGTCCATCGAAGTGCACGAACTGACGACCTCGTCGCTGAAAGCCGACATGGACAACGCGCGGGCGACGTTGCTGAAATGGCTGGACGAAAACTATCCGAAACATCGCGATCCGTTCGCCTACTGGTCGGATTGCGAAGGGGCGTCGTAATCTTGCGTGGCTGCCCGGTGCGGCATCACGGGCGCACGCTGCCCGACCGGCACCGGAATGGGTGGGGCGCACGCCGCCTCGATGCATCGGCCGCGTGCGATGGGGGCGCCAATTGAAACGAGCCAGTGTCGTCCCGGTTCTCTGGGCAGCGTTCGGTGCGGCGGCCGGTTCGACCGTCGTCGAGCTGCTGCTCTGGCCGATCGTCGGCGACGACGCGATCGGGAACCTGTTGCACGACACGCGCCTCACGGCGGCCATCGTGATGGGGCGCGGCGTGCTCGGCGCGTCCGCCGGCTTTGATCCACTGGTCATGACGGTGGCGACCGTCGTGCATCTCGCGCTGTCGCTGGTCTATGCGGCTGTGCTGGCGAAGGTGATTCGCAACCTGTCGCTCGCGGCCGCGCTCTTCGTGGGCGGCGCGTTCGGCCTCATCGTGTACGGCGTCAACCTGTACGCGTTCACCGCGATCTTCCCGTGGTTCATCCCGGTTCGTGGCGCGATCACACTTGTGGCCCATCTGGTATTCGGGATCACGGCAGCGGCTGCCTACCGCTTCGCCAGCCGCTAGGCCGGGCGCCAATCGACGGTGCCTGCGTCGATCATTCGCACCAGACCCCTGGAATAAGCCCGCGCGCTGCATCGTTTAGCCGTCGGGAGACCCTGCACGATGCGGCGGCGCGTGAGCACCGCATGATGAATCGTGCGCGAGCAATTCGATCTGCCGGGCGCCGTCAGCCGCGCCCGCGGTCGAGTGGTCGGGGACAATGTGGCAGGAGCCGATCATGGGCAACTGGTTTCGATCCGGGATAGGGTTCGTCTGTCTCGGCTGTTCCGCGGCGGTCTTTGCGCAAACCTCCGACGATCTGGCGGACGAGACGACGAACTGCCGGGCGGTCGTCGCGCAAGCGAACATCGACGGCACCGAGCAGCAAATCGTCGGGCGTGCGTGCCTGCAGGACGACGGCACATGGCAGTTCGTGCAGAGCGCCGATGGTAGTGTTTTATGGTATCCGGCAGCGGACTATCCGTATGCCGACCTGGGGTACTGGGGGCCGCCGCTTTTCATCGGCGCGGGTGTGGGCTTCGTGTTCGTCGATCGCTTCCACCGCTTCCATCATTTCCACCACTTCGATCATGTCGTCCACTTCAACGGGGTGGACCATCGCCGCGTCGGCGCGCCGATCGGTGCCGGTTTTCACCACGGTGCGTTTCCGGCCGGTGCCGTCGGCCACGGATTCGGCGGTATGCATCCGTTCGGCGGCGTGAGCGGATTCGGTGGAATGCGGCGACGCTGAAGCAGCAGTTACAGAATCGATGCGAGCCTGGGCACGCGAAGCAGGAGACCGGCGATCAGGTAGCACGCGACGCACGCGAGGCCGCCAGTCACGGCAAACTTCAGGAACGGTGTTGCCCTCACGGTTTGCCATGCGAGGGCAACGCCGACCAGCACCGGCGGATGAATGATGTAGATCGTATAGGCGCGTCGCGCCAGCGGCTGCCACACGCCCGCCAGTCGAGTGAAGCGTCGCTGAAAGCGGCTGGCGAGAAACAATATCGTTCCCCATGCGACTAGCGGCTCCCAGAACGCGTACACCACGTCGACGGGGCGGCCGCGCAACGCGGGAACGTGCTTCGCGAGCAGGTAGACGATCGGCAGGACGGGGAGCGTCAGCAGCGCGATGCGCCACCACGTGCCCACTTGCCGTGGCGGAAGACGCTCGAGGCAGCGTGCGCGCGCTGCCCGGCAACCCGCTGCGTACAACACGACGTAGCTGGCGAAATACCCGAACTGCAGCCCCCATACGTTGACACCTACCGGCCATCGGGATCGCAATGCCAGCGCCGCGAGACCCGTCAGCAATGCCGCCGCGGCCAGGGCTCTGTCGGAAGGGAACGGATGCTGCACGGGTCGGCGCGCGGTGCGCGCGAACGCGGCGCTCCAGAGTGCCGCAGCCGCACTGAGAATCAGCAATGCCTTGGCGAACCACATCGGGCCGGTGTCGAACGTGCCATGGCGCCACAGGCTGCCGAGCGTATCGTCAAACGGGTGACCGGCAGCGGTCTGCGCCAGCGCGATCGTTGCGGGGCCGATCAGAAACCCGTACACCAGCAGCGGCAGGCCCAGCCTGAGAAACCGGTCGGCCAGGAAGCGGGGCGCGCCTTTGCGATCGAGGGAGTGCGGCGTGTAATAGCCCGACAGAAAAAAGAACAGGCCCATGAAGAACGCCTGGTTGATCGCGCAGAAGAGCGTCAGCAGCGCAGATTCCACCGACGGCCCCGCGGCCACCTCGTGGTAGTACCACCCGCCGAGCGCACCGTACGTGATCGCGCAATGGTGAAACACGACCAGCAACGTCAGGCAGGCGCGCAACGCGTCAAGGCCGGCGTTGCGGTGCACGGCAACCGCCTGGTCCGTCCGGAACGCGACATCGACCGCAACGTCCTGAGCGCTCATTGCATTGCCTGTAGGGTGGGGCAGCCATGACCTGCGTCGTGCACATTGGGCGGCCGTACAGGTCGGTACCATACGCCGTTGTCATTACAACCGTCCTACAAGCCGTTCCGTTGCCGGCGCGACAGCCGATTGCCTAATCGAGCCGCCCGCGCAGCTCGTCGAACGGAATCATCACGTGCGTGCGATACGCGGGCCGCGCTTTCAGCCGCTCGTACCACGCTTGCACGTTCGGAATGTCCGGCCGTGCGATGTCGAGTTCGAAGTAGCGGTACAGATGCGTGCCGGCCGCGATGTCGGCGAGCGTGAGCGCGTTGCCCGCGAGAAACGGCTGCCCGGCCAGCGCTGCATCGAGCGCCTGGAAGTGCTGCGCGCACTGCGCGATGCTTTGCTCGACGCGTGCCGTGTCGCGCTGCTCGGGCGGCGTGCGGAAGTGGCCCCGGAACACGCCGTTCAGGAACGTCGGCTGCAACGTGGTTTGCGACCAGTCCATCCAGCGGTCGGCGCGCGACTGTTCGGCGGGGTTGTCGTGCCAGAAGCCGGGGCGTCCGTAACGCGCGGCGAGGTAGCGCAGGATGCTGTGCGATTCCCACACGACCGTGCCGCCATCGTCGATCACGGGGATGCGCCCGTGCGGGTTCATCGCCAAAAAATCGGGCGTGTCGAGCACACCGAACTGCCCGCCGGCCGGCACGTGCCGATGCGCAAGCGCGAGCTCGTCGACGAGCCACAGCACCTTCTGGACGTTGAATGCATTGCGGCGCCCCCATACGGTCAGCATGCCGGCCTCCTTGTGTCGTGCGGAACGGGATCGCGACAGTGTAAACGCCACAGGCGCGCACCGAGGTGCGCGCCTGCCGGCTGTCGCCGATGTCGTCGTCGTTGCCGTACGGCGACGCGATCAGAACTTGTGGCGAATCCCGACGATCGCGAGTTCCTGCGTATCGGTGCCGGAGTTCACGCCGTACGAGCCGACCGACGCGGCGGCCTTCACGACCGCGCCGTTCGCGTTGAGCGTGTTGCCGCTCGCCTTCTGGTAGCCGAACAGCGCATACAGGTCGGTGCGTTTCGACAGCGCGTAGTCCGCACCGAGGTTGACCTGGTTGTAGTGCGCGGAACTCGGCCCCGTCAGCGACGTGTAGTTGTAGCCGACGCCCGCGCGCAGCGCCGGCGAGAACTGCCAGTTGAAGAACGCCGAGCCGTTGTTGAACTTTGCGTTCTGACTGAACGCCGACAGCGTGTCCGCGCCGTACTGCGTGTTCGAATACGCGAGGCCGAAAGTGGCAGGCCCGGCCACGTACTGGCCTGCCACGCGCACGATCTGGATCGACTTCGCGCTCGAGAAGCCCTGGTTGATCACGGTGTTGAACAGCGTGTCCGAGCTGCTCGACCACGTGCGCACGCCGTTCGCGACGGTGGAGCCGCCGTTCGCATAGAAGAAGCCGGCGCCGAGCGACAGCGGGCCGTTCGCGTAGCTTGCGCCGAAGCTGTACGTGCGGCCGCTGCCGGTGGCGCCTGCGACGCCGCCGAAGCCGTACAGGCCTTCGAACTGGAAGCCCGAGATCAGCGGGCTCGTGTATTTCACCGAGTTGCTGACGCGCAGGCTGTTGTCGTAGTTGTCGAGGTCGCCCGGCGTCGCGAACACGCCGCCGAAGTAGTTGTCCTGCGTGAGGCCCTGCACGAGATCGACGACCGGATCGTACTGGCGGCCGAGCGTCACGGTGCCGTACGTGCTGCTCGCGAGGCCGACGACGGCCTTGCGGCCGAACTCGCGCCCGCCCTGGCCGAGCGCGCCCGTGCCGATGTTGAAGCCGTTCTCGAGCTGGAACAGCGCGGCCAGGCCGCCGCCGAGATCTTCGGTGCCGCGCAGCCCCCAGCGGCTGCCCGACAGGTTGCCGCTGCTGAACTTGACGAGGCTCGACGCGTTGCTGCCGTTCGCGTTCTGCGCGTTGTGCACGTACGCGATGCCGGCATCGGCGATGCCGTACAGCGTGACGCTGCTTTGCGCGTGCGCGCCGGCGGCATAGAGCGCGGCCGGCAGTGCGAGCAGTGCGAATGAACGGATCTGTTTCATTGTTGGATTCCCCCGTGGGTCGATTGGTCTGACGAGTCGGTGAACGATACGGACGGCGCATCGTCGAGGGAACCAATAAATTGTCGGATCGTTATGAGGCGGCGCGGAGATGGGTGTGCGCGCAACCTGCCGGCGGCCGGCACGCAGCGAGGCTATGCGGCGTGCCGCCGCGATGCGTTTCTCAGCACGAGCGTCATCAGTTGCCGGCGCGAATCGACGCCGAGCTTCGCGAACGCGCGCTTCGCGTAGGTATCGACGGTGGAGGTCTTGAGCCCCATCGATTGCGCGATAGCCGCCGACGTCATGCCCTGGATGAACGACGCGCACACGTGCATCTCGCGCGCGGTCAACCGTTCCTGCCATTCCGGCAGCCATTGCGCGACGAGGTCGAGATCGAGTTCGTCGCGTGGCGCGTCGTCAGCCGGGACTGCGCCGAGCAGGCGCTTGTGCGCAGACGCCAGCGGCAGCACGACCTGCGAAAGCTGCTTCAGCAGGCTCAACTCCTTCAATGAAAACGGCGGCAGCCGCCGCGAGCGCGCGATCGAGATCGAGTAACGCGTGCCGAGCGTGACGCCAGCGATCACGCATTCGTCGTGGATGTCGCCGCTGTCGAAGAACTGATGGCGGATCTCGCTTGCGACGCGCTGTGCGGACACCTGTACGAGCTGCATGTCGCTTTCGCTGTCGATGGCTGCGTAGGTCGCATCGTCGCTCGCATAGCTCCGGTAGTAGTGGCGCATCACCTGCGTGACGAGTTCGGGCTCGCGGCCAAAGCTGCCGATCCAGCCGACGCTGCGCTGGCCCGACGACGCGACCCGTTCGTAGTCGAGGTGCACCGCGTCGAAGTCGGCGTAGCGCACGAGCGTGTCGTAGACGGCCCGCATGAACTGCGGCGTGCCGACGGCCTGTGCGATGTCGCCGAGCGTTTCGGTCACGAACGCGACGTGGCTCAGCGGGAGATCGGGGGCGGGCAGCGCAGCGCTCATGGCGTCGTGTATCGAAGATTTTCAGGTGGCGCTACAGGTATCACGAATATTTTCGACTGCCTACGCGGGAATCTACCCAAACGGCGGGAATCGACGTCGCCGTTTGTCCCGGTTTCCGGGACTGACGCCGCCGGCCGCGATCTCTACATTGGCCCTTGTGCTGAACACCGCTCGACGGCGTTGACGCGAGTCCGGACCCGGACCGGGCGCAACGGCCGATCCCCATCACAAGGAGAATCCCCATGCGTATCCGTATCCGTCGTCAACCGGCGTTGCGCGCCGCGCGCGTCACGTCGGCGGTGCTGGCCGTCGCGGCCAGCCTGTCCGCCCATGCCGGCGATGCCAACCTGAACGTCTACAACTGGTCCGAATACATCGCGAAGGACACGGTGCCGGTGTTCGAGAAGCAGTCGGGCATCAAGGTGCGCTACGACAGCTACGACAGCGACGATACGCTGCAGACCAAGCTGCTCGCGGGCAGCTCGGGCTACGACATCGTCGTGCCGACGTCGAACTATCTCGCGCAGCAGATCCAGGCCGGTGTGTACCAGAAGCTCGACAAGTCGAAGCTGCCGAATCTCGCGAACCTCGACCCGGTGCTGATGAAGATGGTCGCGAAGGCCGACCCGGGCAATCAGTACGGCGTGCCGTGGGCATGGGGCACGACGGGGATCGGCTACAACGTCGAGGCGGTCAGGAAGCGGCTCGGCGACAACGCACCGACCGACAGCTGGGCGCTGCTGTTCGACCCGGCGAATGCGGCGAAGCTGAAGGGCTGCGGCATCTCGCTGCTCGACGCACCGGACGCCGCGTTCGCGGCGGCGCTGCAGTACATGGGCAAGGATCCGGAGAGCAAGAACCCGGCCGACTATCAAGCTGCCTACGACGTGCTGAAGAAGATCCGCCCGTACGTCACGCAGTTCAGCTCGGCCGGCTATGCGGACGACCTGGCGAACAACGATGTGTGCCTCGTGCTCGGCTGGTCGGGCGACGTCGGCATCGCGCGGCGGCGCACGCTGGACGCGAAGCGCGCGTACGAGATCCGCTACGTGAATCCGAAGGAAGGCGGCCTGCTGTGGTTCGACGTGATGGCGATCCCGAAGGATGCGCCGCATCCGGAAGCGGCGCTGAAGTGGATCAACTACATCGAGGATCCGAAGACCAACGCGGCGATCACGAACGAGATCTTCTACCCGAGCGCCAACAAGGCGGCGCGCCCGTTCGTGACGCCGGCGATCGTGCAGGACCCGGGCATCTACCTGTCCGACGCGACGATCGCGAAGGCGTCGCTCGCAATGCCGCGCAGCGCCGACATCGCGCGGATGCAGAACCGTCTGTGGCTGCAGCTGAAGTCGGGCGGTTGAGGGCGACGACGATGATCCATACGCTCCCTGCATCGGTTGCGGCCGCCGCCCGCCACGATGCGGACGCCTTCGTGCGCATCGAAAACGTCGTGAAGAAATTCGGCGACAGCACCGCCGTCGACAACGTGAACCTGACGATCGCGAAGAACGAGCTGTTCGCGCTGCTCGGCAGCTCGGGCTGCGGCAAGTCGACGCTGCTGCGCATGCTCGCCGGGCTCGAGACGGCCACCTCGGGCAAGATCTTCGTCGACGGTGAAGATCTTGCTTCACTGCCGCCGTACCGCCGCCCGGTGAACATGATGTTCCAGTCGTACGCGCTGTTCCCGCACATGACGGTCGAATCGAACGTCGCGTTCGGCCTGAAGCAGGAAGGCACGCCGAAGAACGAGATCAAGGAGCGCGTGGCCGATGCGCTCGCGCTCGTGCAGATGAGCAAGTACGCGCAGCGCAAGCCGCACCAGCTCTCCGGCGGCCAGCAGCAGCGCGTCGCGCTGGCCCGCTCGCTGGTCAAGCGCCCGAAGCTGCTCTTGCTCGACGAGCCGATGTCCGCGCTCGACAAGAAGATCCGCCAGAAAACCCAGCTCGAAACTCGTAAACATCATCGAGAAGGTCGACGTGACCTGCGTGATGGTCACGCACGACCAGGAAGAGGCGATGACGATGGCCAGCCGCCTCGCGGTGATGAGCGAAGGCAAGATCGTGCAGATCGGCGCGCCTGGCGAGGTATACGAGTTTCCGAACAGTCGCTTCTCGGCCGAATTCATCGGCTCGACCAACCTGTTCGAGGGCCGGGTCGTGGAGGACGAACCAGATCACATCTTCGTCGAAAGCGACGACCTCGAAGCGCGGATGGTCGTGAGCCACGGCATCACCGGCCCGCTCGGGATGCCGGTCGGCATCTCGGTGCGCCCCGAACGCATTCACGTGTCGCGCGAGAAACCCGGCTCGAAACACAACTGGGCGCGCGGCGTCGTGACCGACATCGCGTACATGGGCAGCTACTCGCTGTACCACGTGCGCCTGCCGAGCGGCAAGACGGTGGTGTCGAACCTGTCGAGCTCGCACCTGATGAACGACAACGCACCGGCGTGGAACGACGACGTGTTCGTGTCGTGGTCGCCGGCCAGCGGCGTCGTGCTGACGCAGTGAGGACGCCACAATGAGAACCTCTGCATCTACTCCGTCCGCGCCGGTATCGACCGGCGCCGGCCGCTTGCGGCCGGGTCGCTTCGCGATGCTGTCGCGCTTCCTGCCGTCGGGCCGCAGCGTCGCGATCGGCGTGCCGTTCGTGTGGCTGGCCGTGTTCTTCGCGCTGCCGTTCGTGCTGGTGCTGAAGATCAGCTTCGCCGACCCGATGCTCGGCATCCCGCCGTACACCGCGCTCGCGCGGCTGGAGGCCGGCACCGTGCAGGTCGTGCTGTCGCTGAAGCATTACGCGCTGCTGCTGCAGGACGACCTGTACCTGAACACCTACGTTAGCTCGCTGAAGATGGCCGCCGCGTCGACGCTGATGTGCCTGCTGGGCGGCTACCCGATCGCGTACTTCATCGCGCGCTCGGCGCCGGCCCGCCGCAACCTGTTGATGATGGCCGTGATGCTGCCGTTCTGGACGTCGTTCCTGATCCGCGTGTACGCGTGGGTCGGGATCATGAAGGACGACGGGCTGCTGAACCACGTATTGGCGGCACTCGGCGTGATCGCGACACCGCTGCGGCTGTATCACACCGACGCGGGCGTCTACATCGGGATGGTCTATTCGTACTTGCCGTTCATGGTGATGCCGTTATACGCGCACCTCGTGAAGATGGACCTCACGTTGCTCGAAGCCGCGAACGATCTCGGCGCGACGCCGTGGTCCGCGTTCTGGCGCATCACGCTGCCGCTGTCGAGGAACGGCATCGTCGCGGGCAGCCTGCTCGTGTTCATCCCGGCGGTAGGCGAATACGTGATCCCCGAACTGCTCGGCGGCGCGAACACGCTGATGCTCGGCCGCGTGATGTGGGACGAGTTCTTCAACAACATGGACTGGCCGATGGCGTCCGCGGTGACGGTGACGATGGTGCTGCTGCTGCTCGTGCCGATGGCGCTGCTCCACTACAGCCAGACCGAAGCGGAGGCCCGGCCATGACCCGCGCGAATCGCATCCTGTCCGCGTGCGTGCTGGGCGCGGGCTTCCTGTTCCTGTACATCCCGATCGTCAGCCTGGTCGTGTACTCGTTCAACGCGTCGAAGCTGGTCACGGTGTGGTCGGGCTTCTCGCTGAAGTGGTACGGCGCGCTGCTGCACGACGACGAACTGCTCACGGCCGCATGGCTGTCGCTGAAGATCGCGCTGCTGACAGCCACCGCGTCGGTCGCGATCGGCACCTGGGCCGGCTTCGTGCTCGCCCGCATGGGGCGCTTTCGCGGCTTCACGCTGTATGCCGCGATGATCAACGCGCCGCTCGTGATTCCGGAAGTGATCCAGGGCATCTCGCTGCTGCTGCTGTTCGTCGCGATGCAGCAGGCCTTCGGCTGGCCGGCCGGACGCGGCTGGCTGACGATCTGGATCGGCCACGTGATGCTGTGCCTGTCGTTCGTCGCGGTGATCGTGCAGTCGCGGGTGAAGGAGCTCGATCGTTCGATCGAGGAGGCCGCGCTCGATCTCGGCGCGCGGCCGTGGAAGGTGTTCTTCGTGATCACGCTGCCGCTGATCGCGCAGGCGCTGGTGTCCGGCTGGCTGCTGGCGTTCACGGTGTCGATCGACGACGTGATCCTGTCCGCGTTCCTGTCGGGCCCCGGGTCGACCACGCTGCCGCTCGTCGTGTTTTCCCGCGTGCGGATGGGGCTCAACCCGGAGATGAATGCGCTCGCCACGGTGTTCATCACGGCGGTGACGATCGGGGTCGTCGTCGTGAACCGCGCGATGCTGGCCCGCGAGCGGCGGCACGCGCGCGACACGCGGATGTGGCACGCGGCAGCCGCGTCCGAGGCATCCGGCACGCCCGTGTCGCCGTCCGCCGTGCCGCCCGCTCGCGCGCCTGCCGCGCCGTCGCTGCACGACCGCATCCCGCATCCCACGAAGTGACGAACAGAGACGAACGACCAGGAGACATGCCATGAAAAAGAAGATGCTCTGCGCGCTGATCGCAGGAGCGTTGCCGGGGCTGGCCGCGGCGAACCCGAGCGCCGACCAGATCCGGACGCTGCAGCAGCAGATCGCGGTGCTGCAACGGCAGATGAGCGCGCTGCAATCGCAGCTCGGCGCGAAGCCTTCGGCCGGACTGGCTGCGGCAAACGCGTCGAACACGCCCAACGCGGCCACCGCCGCGGCGGCTGACCCGTCCGCGCCCGGCTACGGGCAGGCGCCGGCCGTGCTGACCAACGACGATGTGTCGGACATCCGGCAGCAGGTCGCGAACCAGCAGCTGAAGGTCGATTCGCTGACCGACGCCGCGCGCACGGGCCCGATCGCCGGGCTGTCGGTGACGGGTTACCTCGACCCGACCTACGTGGTCAACCGGGGCGCCGGCACGTCGTCGTTCCAGTTCGCGAACCACGAGAACGCGTACACCTACTACAACAGCACGTTCGGTGACGTATTCCTCGACATCAAGAAGACGTTCGGTGTCGGCCCGACCGCGCCGTCCGCGGAAATCACGCTGATGCCGAACCGCGGCGCGGGCCTGTCGATGATGACGGGCAGCGGTTCGAGCGGCCTGGACATCATCAACACGGCCGTCCTGACCGTGCCGTTGTCGGGCACGACGGCGCTTACCGGCGGGCTCGTGACGGGCTTCGGCGGCTACGAGTACCAGCAGTCGAGCCAGATGCTCACGCTCACGCACAACCTGCTGTACGACTTCTCCGATCCGGGCTCGTCGATCGGCGCGGGCATCAACTACCAGAGCGCAGACGGCCACTGGGCGTGGAAGTTCTTCGTCGGCAACGAGCAGTTCCGCAGCGCGGGGGCGGTCACGCAGACCGGTGTCAACGCGCTTGGCGACCCGATCACGACGAGCAACAAGGTGCCGACCTTCACCGCACGCGTCGATTACCTGCGCGGCAGCGCGCTCGACGTCGGCGGCTCGATCAGCATCGGCCGCCAGACGCTGCCGAGCGCGGTCGACCCGGCGACCGGCAACGTGCGCTACGGCGTGGGCGGCAACGCGCCGAGCGCATATGGCGCGTTCTTCTTCGGCGAGGCCGACGCGACCTACACGCTCGCCGATGCGCAGTACAACGCCGAGTTCGACTACGGCCAGCAGCAGCACGGCGCGTTCAACGGCGGGCTCGCGCAGTGGTTCGGGCTGTCGCTGCTCGCGCACCGCAAGTTCAATGCGCCGGTGGTCGGCCGCATGGGTGCGACGCTGCGCTACGATCTGCTCGTGAACCGGAAGAACGGCGGCGGCGGCTCGTCGATCGGCCTGAACGGCAACGGGATGGATCCGTACAACGGCTTCGGCATCGATGCGGATTGCCTCGCACTGTCGAAGGCGAACGGCGGCGTCGGGTTCGAGTGCAAGGGCACGACGCGGCAGGCCGCCGCATTCGACCTGCTGTTCTACCCGACCCAGCAAGTGACGGTGAAGGTCGAATACCGGCACGACTGGGCGAGCAACAAGGTGTTCCTGCGCCACGACGGGTCGTACGAGAAGTCGAACGACCTGCTCGCCACCCAACTCATCTACGCGTTCTGACGCGACGCCGTTCACGAGTCTTGCACATGCTCAAGTTCGAAAACCAGCAACATGTTCAGTCCTACTATGCGGCGACGGCGAACAACCGTGCGCGGCATCCGTCGCTCGACGGGGCCGAGACGGCCGACGTCTGCGTGATCGGCGGCGGGCTCACGGGCCTGTCCGCGGCACTCGAACTCGCCGAGCGCGGCCATTCGGTCGTGCTCGTCGAGGCATCGAAGATCGGCTGGGGCGCGAGCGGGCGCAATGGCGGTCAGCTGATCGCCGGCTACGCGTGCGATATCGACACGTTCTCGGCCTACCTGCCGGACGACGACGTGCGGCGCGTCTGGGCGATGGGGCTGGAGTCGGTCGAGATCGTCCGGCGGCGGGTCGAGCGGTACGGCATCGATTGCGACCTGACCTTCGGCTACCTGACCGCCGCGAACAAGCCGCGCCATCTCGATGCGCTGCGCGCGTGGCGCGATACCGCGGCGAGCCGCTTCGGCTATCGCGGCTACGAAGTCGTCGAGCGCGCCGACATGCATCGTTTCGTCGCGTCGGATCGTTACGTCGGCGGCCTCCGCTACGAAGGCAGCGGCCACCTGCATCCGCTGAACTACACGCTCGGCCTGGCACGTGCGGCGCGCGAAGCCGGCGTGACGATCCACGAGGACACGCCCGCGCTCGCGCTCGATCGCGCCGCGCCGCATCACCGCGTCAGGTGCGCGCGCGGGCATGTGGATGCCCGTCATGTCGTGCTGGCCTGCAATGCGTACCTGGGGCAGCTGGCGCCGGCGCTCGCGCGCAAGATCATGCCGATCGCGACGTACCTGATCGCGACGGAGCCGCTCGGCGACGCGCGCGCGGCCGAGACGATGCCGGCCGATGCGGCGATCTGCGACACGAATTCGGCACTCGACTATTTCCGGCTGACGCGCGACCGCCGGCTGCTGTGGGGCGGCAAGGCCAGCAGCTCGACGAACACGCCGCGCGACCTCGCGGCCGCGATGCGGCGCGACATGCTGAAGACGTTCCCGCAGCTGGCCGATGTGCGGATCGACTACGCGTGGGGCGGGCTGATCGACGCGACGATGAATCGCGCGCCACATTTCGGCCGGCTCGAGCCGACCGTGTATTTCGCGCAGGGCTTTTCCGGGCACGGCGTCAACGTGACGGGCCTGGCGGGGCGGCTGATCGCGGAAGCGATCGATGCGCAGGCCGCGCGCTTCGACCTGTTCGGCCGGATCCGCCATCGCGACTTTCCGGGTGGGCGGGCGCTGCGCACGCCGATGCTGGCGCTCGCGATGACCTGGCACCGGATGATGGACCTGCTCTGACCGGCGCGGGCGGCTCGTCCGTCCGCACGGCACCCAAACGTCTCGAATCACTCATGCCCTGGAGGCACTCATGACCAACATCACGAATCTCGTCGACCTGATGCGGGCACCGGCGAAGCTCACGCAGAGCCGCGTGCCGAGCGGGCTGCTGCTCGACGGCAATCCGCAGCAGACGCTGTCGCATCACTACATCAGCCCGTGCGGGCAGTTCAGCTGCGGGATCTGGGCATGCACGCCCGGCCGCTGGACGATCGAGTACGACGAGTCCGAGTATTGCGAGATGCTGAGCGGCGTCGCGATCGTCCGCGATGCGGACGGCCGCGAGCGCGTGCTGCGCGCCGGCGATCGCTTCGTGATCCCGCCGGGCTTTCGCGGCACGTGGGAAGTCGTTGAAACGTGCCGCAAGATCTATGCGTCGCACGCACCGCAAGCCGGACAGCCGCTCGCGTGACGCGACCGGTTCAGGACAACCATCGAGATCAAGGAGGAGCAACCCATGACCCAGGAATTGTGGCGTCTCAGCGCGGCCGAGATGGCCGAGCGCGTCGCGCGTCGCGACGTGTCGGCCACCGAACTCACGCGCAGCTGCCTGCAGCGGCTTGAAGCGGTGAACCCCGTCATCAACGCGATCGTCGACGTGATGGCCGACAGCGCGTTGCAGGCCGCGTCCGATGCCGATGCCGCGATCGCGCGCGGCGCACCGGTCGGCGCGCTGCACGGCGTGCCGGTGACGGTGAAGATCAACGTCGACACGGCCGGACATGCGACGACCAATGGCGTGCGCGCGTTTTCGGACGTGATCGCGCACGAGGACAGCCCGGTGACCGCGAACCTGCGCAAGGCCGGCGCGATCGTGATCGGGCGCAGCAATGCGCCGGCGTTTTCGTACCGCTGGTTCACCGACAACGACCTGCACGGCCGCACGTCGAATCCGTGGAATGCGTCGCTGACGCCGGGCGGCTCCAGCGGTGGTGCCGCCGCGGCCGTGGCCGCCGGCGTCGGCGCGATCGCGCACGGCAACGACCTGGGCGGCTCGATCCGCTACCCGGCCTATGCGTGCGGCGTCGCCGGGCTGCGACCCAGCACCGGGCGCGTGCCGGCGTACAACCCGACCCAGTCGAAGGACCGCACGCTCGCGGTGCAGCTCGCGTCCGTGCAGGGGCCGCTCGCGCGCACGGTCGGCGACCTGCGGCTCGCGCTCGACGCGATGGCGGCAGGCGACGCGCGCGACGCATGGTGGATGCCGGTCGCGCCGAATGCGCACGAAGCCGCGTTCCCCGCGCGCGTGGCCGTGTGCCCGGCGCTGCCGGGCGTGCCGTCCGATCCGGTGGTGGTCGACGCGATCCGGCAGGCCGCGCGCTGGCTCGAGGAAGCCGGCTGCGTCGTCGAGGAAGCGGCGCCGCCGCGGTTCGCCGAGGCGTGCGAACTGTGGCTGGACCTGGTGACCAACGAAGCGCGCGGCGGCCTCGGCGACGTGATCATGCAGCACGGCGACGCGGCGATCCGTAGCGCGTTCGCGAGCCAGCGCCGCCTCGCGACGCCGCTGGATCTCGAGGGCTACATGAACGGCCTCGCGCGGCGCACCGCGCTGCTGCGCGACTGGCAGCAGTTCTTCGCGCGCTATCCGCTGCTGCTGATGCCGGTGTCGTGCGCACAGCCATTCGCGATCGACGCCGATCAGCACGGCGACGACGCGATGCGCGCGATCATCGAGCGGCAGGGGCCGTTGCTCGCGACCGCGCTACTCGGGCTGCCGGGGCTGTCGGTGCCGACCGGCATCCGTGATGGCGTGCCGGCCGGCGTGCAGCTCGTCGCGGGACGCTTCCAGGAGGCGCTGTGTCTCGCCGCGGGCGAAGCGATCGAGGCGCGCGCGGGCATCTTCACGCCGATCGATCCGGTTACCGGGTCGTGATCCGCGAGTTTTCACGAGGAAACGCATGAATCAATCGACATTCGAAGACTGGCAGGCCCGCGCGGCCGCGTTGCGGATCGAAGGCCGCGCGTTCATCGACGGCGACGCGCGCCACGCGCACACGGGCGCGACCTTCGCCTGCGTGAGCCCGATCGACGGTGGCGTGCTCGCGCACGTGGCCGATTGCGGTACCGACGACGTCGACCTCGCGGTGGCGGCCGCGCGCCGCGCGTTCGACGCCCAAAGCTGGGCCGGCACGAACCCGCGCGCTCGCAAGGCGGTGCTGCAGCGCTGGGCCGCGCTGATGCGCGAGCATCTCGACGAGCTTGCGCTGCTCGAGACGCTCGACACCGGCAAGCCGATCGCCGATACCACGGCGATCGACGTGCCGGCCGCCGCGCATTGTGTCGACTGGTATGCGGAAGCGATCGACAAGGTCGGAGGCGAAGTCGCGCCGGTCGACCCTCATCTGGTCGGGCTCGTCACGCGCGAGCCGATCGGCGTCGTCGCGGCCGTCGTGCCGTGGAATTTTCCGCTACTGATGGCCGCGTGGAAATTCGCGCCGGCGCTCGCGGCCGGCAACAGCGTCGTGCTCAAGCCGTCCGAGAAATCGCCGCTCACCGCGATCCGTGTTGCGCAGCTCGCGTGCGAGGCCGGCATTCCGCCCGGCGTGTTCAGCGTCGTGCCGGGCGGCGCGGAGCCGGGGAGGGCGCTCGCGCTGCATCGTGATGTGGACTGCATCGCGTTTACCGGGTCGACGCGCACGGGGCAGCAGATCATGGCGTGCGCCGCGCAGTCGAACCTGAAGCGCGTATGGCTCGAGCTCGGTGGCAAGTCGCCGAACATCGTGCTGCGCGATTGCCCCGATCTCGACCGCGCCGCGCAGGCGGCCGCCGACGCGATCTTCTTCAACATGGGCGAAGTGTGCACGGCCGGCTCGCGCCTGCTCGTGCATCGCGACATCAAGGACGCATTCGTCGCGAGGCTGGTCGAGGCGTCGCGACGGTTCGCGCCCGGGCATCCGCTCGATCCGTCGGTGACGATGGGGGCGATCGTCGATCGCATGCAACTCGACCGCGTGATGGGGTATATCGGTGCCGGGCGCGACGAAGGCAAGCTCGTCACGGGCGGCGCGCGCGTGAAGGAGGACACGGGCGGGTTCTACGTCGAGCCGACGGTGTTCGAGGTGAAGCCGGATGCGAAGATCGCGCGCGAGGAGATTTTCGGGCCGGTGTTGTCGGTGATCGTGTTCGACGATGTCGACGAGGCCGTGCGGATCGCCAACGATACCGACTACGGGCTGGCCGCGGCGGTCTGGTCGGCCGACCTCTCGACCGCGCATGCGGTGGCGCGGCGGCTGCGCGCGGGCACCGTGTGGGTCAACTGCTACGGCGACGGCAGCGACGACCTGAACTTCCCGTTCGGCGGCTACAAGCAGTCGGGTAACGGCCGGGACAAGTCGCTGCATGCGCTCGACAAGTACACCGAGCTGAAATCGACGATCGTGCGCTTGTAATGTCGTGGGTGACGCGCGGCCTGGGTAACGAGGCCGCGCGTCTCGCGCATCCGGATGGGCAGCTTATTGCTCCGCGCCTTCCGCGTCCGCCGTTTCCCCGAGGAACCCGCCGCTCTGGTGCGCCCACAGCGCCGCATAAATGCCACCGGCCTGCAGCAACTGCTGGTGCGTGCCTTCCTCGACGATGCGCCCTTCATCGAGCACGATCAGCCGGTCCATCGCCGCGATGGTCGACAGCCGGTGCGCGATCGCGATCACCGTCTTGCCGTGCATCAGGTCGTCGAGGCTGCGCTGGATCGCGACTTCGACTTCGGAATCGAGCGCGCTGGTCGCCTCGTCGAGCACGAGGATCGGTGCGTCCTTGAGCATCACGCGCGCGATCGCGACGCGCTGCCGCTGGCCGCCCGACAGCTTTACGCCGCGCTCGCCGACCTCGACGTCGTAGCCGCTTCGGCCATGGCGATCGCGCAGCCGGTCGATGAACTCGGACGCTTCCGCGCGCACGGCTGCATCGTGCATCTCGCGCTCGGTCGCGTCGGGGCGCCCGTACAGCAGGTTCTCGCGCATCGTCCGGTGCAGCAGCGACGTATCCTGCGTGACCATCCCGATCGCGCCGCGCAGGCTGTCCTGCGTCACGTGCGCGATGTCCTGCCCGTCGATCCGGATCGCGCCGCCGCCCACGTCGTAGAAGCGCAGCAGCAGGTTCACGAGCGTCGACTTGCCGGCGCCCGAGCGGCCGATCAGGCCGATCCGCTCGCCGGGCCGGATCGTCAGGTTCAGCCCGTCGAACACCGCGCGATCGTTGTCCTCGTGCGCGAACTGCACGTTGTCGAACACGATCTCGCCGCGCTGCACCGTGAGTGGCTTCGCGTCGGGCGCGTCGACCACGCTGTGCACCTTCGTCAGCGTGTTGATGCCGTCCTGGATCGTGCCGACGTTCTCGAACAGCTCGGTCATTTCCCACATGATCCAGTGCGAATAGCTCGACAGGCGCAGCGCCATCGCGATCACCGCCGCGACGACACCCGCGCTCGCCTCGCCGTGCATCCACAGGTACAGCGCGAGGCCGCTCGAGCCGACCAGCAGCAGCGTCGACAGCAGGTGGTTGACGACCTCGAACGCGCTGACGAGGCGCATCTGCGCGTCGCCGGTCGCCTTGAACGCTTCCATCGCGCGGCGCGCGTGGTCGGCTTCGCGCCGCGTGTGCGAGAACAGCTTCACGGTCGTGATGTTCGAATACGCGTCGGTGATGCGGCCCGTCATCAGCGCGCGCGCATCGGCCTGGCGGCTGCCGACGGCACCGAGGCGCGGCACGAAATACGCGCACGCGAGGCCGTAGCCGAGCGCCCACAGCGCGAGCGGGATCATCAGCCGCCAGTCGAAGCTGGCCGCGAGCGCGAGGATGCCGATCAGGTACGCGGCGACGCCGATCACGACGTCGACCGACATGAACAGCGCATCGCGCACCGCGAGCGCGGTCTGCATGATCTTGGTCGTCACGCGGCCGGCGAACTCGTTCGCGTAGAACGACAGGCTCTGGTCGAGCATCAGCCGGTGAAACAGCCAGCGCAGCCGCATCGGGAAGTTGATCGCGAGCACCTGGTGCTTGACCATCGTATGCAATGCGATCAGCAGCGCGCTGCCGGCGAGGATCGCCGCGAACCCGGCGAGCGTGCCGAAGTGCCGGCCGCCGAAATCGGCCGGCGTCGAGGACGCGAGCCAGTCGACCACGCGGCCCATCATCGCGAACAGCGCGGCTTCGTACGCGGCCAGCGCGGCCGACGTCAGTGCGATCAGCAGGATCCAGCTGCGCGCGCCTTTCGTGCACGCCCAGACGAACGAGAAGAAACCCCGCGGCGGCGTGACGGGATCTTCGAGCGGGAAAGTCGGCAGGCGCCGTTCAAACCACGAAAACATCGACTTGTTCTCCTTGTGCGGCCCGACGCAGCGAGCGGGCCGATGATGCCGGGGCCGGATGCGATGCGGTCGTCATGTGCCGGCACATTCGTCCAGCCGATGGACATTGCGCCGCGATTCGCGTGGCCCGGCGTGAAGTGTCGCATCGATTCGATCGTGCTGCAGGCCGGTTGTAAGCCGCCCGGCCAGGCGAACGGCGTCGTCCTTGCGCATCGGGATCGCAGGCATCGTCATCGCGCCCCTGAAAAACTCCTTGACTATCTATCTATGAGTAGATAAAGTTCGATCCATGGAAACGAAACCGACCGTCCGCGAACAGATTCTCGACCACGCGATCACGTTGATGATGCAGCGCGGTTACAACGGCTTCAGCTATCGGGACCTGTCCGACCTGGTGGGCGTGAAGACGTCGAGCATCCACTACTACTTCCCGTCGAAGGAGGATCTGGTGCTGGAAGCGGTGGCGGCCTACAGCGATGAAGTCCTCTCGGCCGTGCGGGCGATCGATCCGGCGCTGCCGGCCGACGTGAAGCTGAGCCTGTACACGAAGATGTTCGGCCGCACGCTGGGCGACGGCAACCTGATCTGCCTGTGCGGAATGCTCGCGTCCGACATCGAAACGTTGCCGGAGAACGTGCGGCAGGCAGTGCAGGCGTTCTTCACGGCCAACGAGCGCTGGCTCGCGGAATTGCTGGCGCAAGGCGCGAAGGAAGGCACGCTGCAGTTCAGCGGCGAGCCCGATACGGCGGCGCGCACGTTGTACGCGGCGTTCCAGGGCAGCGTGCTGGCCAGTCGGTTGTTTCATACGCGGGCGCGTCTCGAGGATGTCGAGGCCGTCTGGAAAGCGCGGCCCTGACCGGCGGCGCGCGAGCGGTAGGGCGGTTCACCGCCTTTTTATTGAATCTCGTTATCTATCATGTAGTAGATAGATAACTGGTGCAGAGGAATCGAGCCTCTGCATTTTTTGGGGGCGTTTATCTATCTATGAGTAGATAAACAAATGCGAAGCCGGCGAAGAAGCCGCCGGCACGCGGTCCCCGGTTCGAAGGCTGTTTCACTCACTGATTGAAAAAGGAGTCTGTCATGTCGATCGAAAAAGTGCTGTACCGCGCCCATGCAAAAGCCACCGGCGGCCGTGACGGCCGTGCGACGGTGCCCGAAAGCGGCCTCGACCTGAAGCTGACCACGCCGCGCGAGCTCGGCGGCGCGGGCGGCGCAGGCGCGAACCCCGAGCAACTGTTCGCCGCCGGCTACAGCGCGTGCTTCATCGGCGCGATGAAGTTCGTCGCCGCGCGCGACAAGATCGCGATCCCCGCAGACGCCGCGATCGAAGGCAGCGTCGGCATCGGCGCGATCCCGAACGGTTTCGGCATCGAAGTCGAACTGAAGATTTCGCTGCCGGGCCTCGATCGCGACGTCGCGCAGACGCTGATCGATCGCGCGCACGTCGTCTGCCCGTACTCGAACGCGACGCGCGGCAACATCGACGTCACGCTCACGCTCGTCTGATCGTACGCATTGCGAAACATTCACCGTCACATCGTCATTCACGGATTGAGCCAAGGAGTTACACCATGAAGATCGTCAAGCCGCTGCTGATCGCCGCCGCCGTTGCCGCTGCACTGTCCGTCACGACTACCACGTTCGCCGCGGGCGCCGGCGCCGACGCCGTCGGTCCCGACGCGACGACGAGCGCATTCCTCGCCGTGCTGAACGGCCAGAAGGGCCCGGGCCTCGAAACGCTGAGCCCCGCGAAGGCGCGCCAGGTGCTGGTCGATGCGCAGAACGGCACGAAGGTCGACCTGTCGGGCATCGACGTGTCGAACCGCACGATCGAACAGGACGGCTTGTCCGTGCCGGTCACGATCGTCCGCCCGCAGGGCGCGACGGGCACGCCGCCGGTATTCGTGTTCATCCACGGTGGCGGCTGGGTGCTCGGCGATTTCCCGACGCACGAACGCCTCGTGCGCGACCTCGTCGTGCAATCGGGCGCCGTCGCGGTGTTCGTGAACTACACGCCGTCGCCGGAAGCGCATTACCCGGTCGCGATCAACCAGGCGTATGCGGCGACGAAGTGGGTGGCCGCGCACGGCGCGGAGATCGGCGTCGACGGCAGCCGCCTTGCGGTGGTCGGCAACAGCGTCGGCGGGAACATGGCGGCCGTGGTGGCGCTGATGGCGAAGGACAAGGGCGGCCCCGCGATCCGCTTCCAGGGGCTGATGTGGCCGGTGACGGACCACAACTTCAACACGGGTTCGTACAACGCGTATCAGCAAGGGCACTTCCTGACGCGACCGATGATGAAGTGGTTCTGGGACGCCTATACGAAGAACGAAGCGCAACGCAACGAGATCTACGCGTCGCCGCTGCGCGCGAGCACCGCGCAGCTGAAGGGCCTGCCGCCCGCGCTGATCCAGGTCGCGCAGTTCGACGTGCTGCGTGACGAAGGCGAAGCATACGGCCGCAAGCTCGACGCAGCGGGTGTCGATGCGACGACCACGCGCTACGACGGCACCATCCACGATTTCGGCCTGCTGAACGCGCTGGCCACGGATGCGCCGACGAAGGCCGCGACGAAGGCGATGGCGAACGAGATCGCGACGCGGTTGAAGTAAGCGCGAGCCCGCACGCGCGCCGCGCCTGACGCGGTGCGCGTGATAAGACTCGGCGGCGGGCAGATGCCCGCCGTTTTTGCATGCCGCCGGTGCACCGGCGACTATCCGGCGTTGGCCCCGCGCTGCTGCCCGGGCGCCTGCGCATGCAGCAGGCGCGCCATCGCCGCGCGCAGCTTGTCGCTCGGCACCGGCTTGTGCAGCAGCACGAACCCGCCATGCTTCAGCCGGCCGGGCCGTCGCGCGGTCGTGTCGCCCGTGATCAGCATCGCGGGAATCGCCGCGTTGTACTCGTCGCGAATGCGCGCGATCGCCGCGATGCCGTTCTGGTCGCCGTGCAGGTGCAGGTCGCAGATCAGCAGGGTCGGCCGCACCTCGTACGATGCCAGGCACGCGATCGCGTCATCGACCGACGCGGCCGTGACGACCTGGTAGCCCCAGCGCTCGAGCAGCATCGACATGCCGGCGCGGATTGCGCTTTCGTCGTCGATCACGACCACGAGGTGCGCGGCGGCCGCCGCCTCGTCGACGGCGATCTCGTCGGCGGCGGCGCCCGGCTGCACGGCCGTGTCCAGCCGCACCAGCTGCAGTTCGAAGCACGAGCCCCGCCCGGGTTCGGAGCGCAGCGTCAGCGGACAGTCGAGCAGCCCCGCGAGGCGCCGCACGATCGCCAGCCCGAGGCCGACGCCCCGTTCGGGCTTGTCGCCGCGCCGGCGCAACTGGTAGTAGTCGTCGAATACGCGCGCCTGCTGGTCGGCCGGAATGCCGCGCCCGGTGTCGAGGAATTGCAGGCGAACGTGCTGGCGTGTGCGCCGGCAGCCGACGACGATGCGTCCGGTGTCGGTATAGCGCACCGCATTCGACAGCAGGTTGCGTGCGATGCGCTCGATCAGCACCGGGTCGGAATCGACCACGGCCGTGCTGCGCACGTACGACAGCGACAAGCCCTTCCCGTGCGCGTCGGCGGCGACTTCGCGGCACACGCGCTCCAGCACCGCGCCGATCGCGAACGGCCGGCGATGGACGGGTACGACGCCCGCATCGAGCCGCGAGATGTCGAGGATCGCGGTGAACAGCGCGTCCATCGCGTTGACGGACTGGTCGATGCGATCGACGAGCAGCGTGCCGTCGGCCGGCATCGGCACGTGACGCAACGCGCCGACGAACAGGCTCAACGCGTGGACGGGCTGGCGCAGGTCGTGGCTCGCGGCCGCGAGAAAGCTCGACTTGACGTGCACGGCCTCCGTCGCGAGATCCTTTTGCCGGCGGAAGTTTTCGGCCAGCTGCGCGGCGCGCTGGCGTTCGCGTTCGGCGATCCGCTGCGCGCGGATCAGTTGCAACTGCATCTCGATCTGGTCGCGGAATTCCTCGACGAGCCGGATGTAGCGCTCCGAATACGCATTCTCCTTGCAGTCGAGCAGGCAGATCGTGCCGAACGGCGTGTTGTCGGGCCAGCGGATCGGCAGGCCGAGATACGAGACCATGTTGACGCGCAGGTCCGGATTGTTGCGCCACTGCGCGGATTGCCGCGCATCCGGCACGACCAGCGTATCGCCGCTCGCGATGACCGCTTCGCAGTAAAGCCCCGAGCCGTGCAGTTCGGCCGATTCGCCCGGATAGAACGGATTGCCGGTGTTGCGGCTGGCGACCAGCACCTGGATGTCGCGGCCGACGTTGCGCATGATCAGCCCCGCCGGCACGCCGACGATTTCCGCCATCAGGTCGACGAGGCGCTGCCAGCGCGCGATCACGTCGGCGGCGAGGTCGAACGGGACTTCATGGTCGGCCGGCGCGTCGGGCGGCTTGTCGACATGCGTCATGCGCACGCTCCTCGAACGGGCGGAGACAATGAGGAAAATTTAGGCGTTCCACGCCGGCATGGCAATGTCGCGACGCAAGCCGGCGTCGGATCAGATGAGGCCGGCCTTCCTGCCGGCTGCCGCTGCCTGGGTGCGGTTGATGACGTTCAGCGCCTTGAAGATCGCGGTGATGTGCGCCTTGATGGTCTTTTCGGACAGGCCCAGCTTGTCGGCGATGACCTTGTTCGGTACGCCTTCCGCGAGATAGCGCAGCACTTCGATCTGTCGTTGCGTCAGCATCGAACCGCGTGCTGCAGCGGCGCCGTCCTGATGCTGCAGCGCGGGGTCGTCGAGCACGAGCGGCGGGACGTAGCGTTCGCCGTTGAGGGCGATCCGGATCGCGGACAGCAGCGTGCGCGGGCTGGCGGACTTCGGCACGTAACCCATCGCGCCCTGCGCGAACGCGCTGCGCACGGCGCCGGGATCCTCGGACGACGACAGCACGATGACCGGCAGCCCCGGGCGCATCGTCGCGAAGACGGCGAGCGCGTCGAGGCCGTCCATGCCCTGCAGCTTCAGGTCGAGCACGATGGCGTCGAGGTCGGTGTGATCGTCGAGCAGCCGCACTGCATCATCGGCGCTGCTCGCCTGGACGACGACCGTGTCGTCGTCACTCTGGCGCAGCAGCATCTCCACGCCATCCCGCAGGATCGCGTGATCGTCGACGATCAGAATTTTCATGAGGATGCTTGAATAAGTGAGTCCGGAGTCGGACCGATACGAACGAACCGGATTGTACAAGACGAAAGTCTTAATACTAAAGTCGCTTTTGTCCTGCATCTGTCTTGCGTCTAACGTCGCATTTACATTCAGCGGAATATCGCCGAGACTCAATCACGACAGTTCGCAATGCAGGTGAATGCGGGCGCGCCATTCGATGCGTCGCCGGCTTCGCGGCGATGTGAGCGACGTAGCAGGCAGCCGCTTCAGGATTGATTGACGGCGCGCTGCACGCACGCAATGTGCGTCGTTCGGCGGCGGTGAATTTCTGTTATTCGCGTCGAACACAAAAAAATAACGGTTCGTCATAACCGGATGATCGGCACGCATTTTGACGATGAATCATTGATCCTGATCGCGCATGAATCGAGGTGAACGATGAAGGTTGCCAACGACAGCGATGCAATGTGGGAACTGAACATGTCGTATCTCTGGCTTGCGCAGCGACTGCTGCAGTCGGATCGCGCAACCGGCATGTTTCGCCTGGGTGTGACCGCCGATGTCGCCGCCGCGCTGGCCGCGCTGTCAATGAAGCACATGAACGAGCTCGCGTCCGCGGGGCAGTTGATCTGCGCATTGCGGCCGGGCCGGTACGGTGTGCTGTCGGCACTGACCCGCGCGACGCCGCCGGTCGATCTCGTGCGCGTGCATACCGCGATGGTGCTGGCCGGCCTTGCGCTACCCGACGAGGAAACATCGTGAACGGCCGGGCCGGGCGGCACGGCCTCGCGGACGACGCGCAACTGACGATGCACGCGGCGGCGCTGATCCGGCTCGGCGCGCGGCTGCAGATGCTGGAAGTGGAGTGCGGATTGCCGCGCGACCGTCTCGTGCGCCTGTATCGCGAAGTGCGCGGCGTGGCCGCGCCGAAGGGGTTGCTGCCGTCGTCGATCGACTGGTACATGACGTGGTTCGCGAACCTTCATGCATCGCTGTTCCACAGCATCTATCGCTTCCTGCGCAACCAGGCGGGCTGCTCGCGACTCGAGGCGCTCGTCAAGGCCTACACGCTGTACGCCGAACAGGGCGATGCCGCAAGTTGCGGATTGCCGCTGGACCTGACACGGGCGTGGATGCTGGTGCGCTTCGTCGACGCCGGCGTGCTCGACATCGCCCGATGCCGGGATTGCGGCGCGGCGTTCATCACCTACCGCCACGCGCTGCGCCGGCATCCCGTGTGCGTCGCCTGCCGGCTGCCGGCGCGTGCGGGCAAGGGCGCGGTCGGGACGTCGCCGCGCGTGGCGCCCGGCACGCGTCATGCGCGACGGCACGACGTCCAGGTCGCCGTCGCGTCCAGTCGCGGCACCGGGGGCGCCGCGGGCGATTCATCGGGAGAATGGTGTGCAAGCTAGCGGGGCGAGGGCGGCCGAGGCAGGACCCACGCGGTCCGCGGCGCATGACGCCGGTCGGCACCTCGCGTCGGCCGGCGCGGCGCGTTCGCCCGATGGAGAAGGCTGCGCGCATCCGGTGCGCATCGAGCCGGCATCGTGAACCTCCGCGGTCTGTCCATCCGGCAGCGAATGCGTGCCGGCTTCGTGCTCGTCGTGATGCTGACGGCAGTCGCGTGCGGCACGAATCTGTGGGAAAGCTATCGGCAGTATCGGCAGGGGATGCTCGACCTGCGCGATTTCGCGCTGATCGAGTGCATGATGATCGCGTCGAACCGGATCGCGGCCGAACGCTGGCCGGCCAACCGGTTGCTGGCGCTGCGGCGGCACGATTCGGCCACGCAAGCGCAGGCCGTGCGCGATGCGCGCGCGCACACGGATCAGGCGCTCGATGCGCTGCGAGACGACCTCACGCGGGCGGCGGCGCTCGGGGCATCCGAGCGCGGGGCCGCGCTGCACGCGCTCGCGTCGATACGCGCCGGGCTGGTCGGCGCGCGCGGCGAAGTCGATGCGCTCGCCGCGCGGCCCGCGGCGGCGCGTGCGACGTGGCAGGTGCAGGCCGCGCAGGACCGCATGTTCGCGGCCGCCGACGATCTGGCGGCGCTGACCGGCGGCGTGATGGCGGGGACGGCAATGCGTCATCCGCACACGGCCGGCGCGCTGGTCCTTGCGCGCCTGCTGGGCGACTTGCGCGAATACACCGGCCGGCTGGGCGCGCTGTTCGTCGCGCCGCTCGTAAGGAACGAGGCGCTCGACAACGATCGGCTGGCGCGCATCCTCCAGATGCGCGGGCGCATCGTGCAGTTGCGCGCACTGATCGCCGGCGCGATTGCACCGGCGCTCGACGACGCGACGCTGTCGAACGACCTGGCGCGGCTGAACGACACAATGGACGGCAGCTTCCTGCCGCTCGTGGCCGCGACGCTTCGCGCGGGGCGCACGGGCGCCTATGCGATGAACGCCGAGGATTTCGCGTCGCGGATCATGCACGACCTCGACGCGTCGGCGCACTTGCGCGACCACGTGCTCGACCTCACGCGGGCGCGCGCGGTGGCGCTGCGCGATGCGGCGCGCGTGCGGATGATGCTGTCCGGCGCCGAGGCGGCGTGTTGCGTCGCGATCCTGTTCCTGCTCGTGCGCGGCACGCAGCGGACGCTGTCGAAGCCGCTCGATGCGCTGAGCCGGCGCATCGTCGCGTTGAGCGAGGGCGACGTATCGCCGATCGTCCGGGTTCCGGGCACGAGCCCCGAGATCGCGCACGTGAACGACGCACTGGACGCGCTGCGCGGCGCCTACGTTCATCGCACGCTGCTCGAGCGGCAGCGCAACGACATGCTGACGCTGTTCTCGCACGACATGCGTGCGCCGCTCACCTCGGTCATCGTGCTCGTGGACGCGCCTGCCGCCTGCCCGCCCGACTGCGCGCTGCGCGCGCGTCTTCACGAGATCGGCGGGCTGGCGCGTCATACGCTCGCGATGGCGGACGGTTTCGCGCAGGTGTCGCGGGCGGAGGCGGGCGAGTACGCGTCGGAGCTCGTCAACGTGGCCGACCTGATGAATCAGGCACGCGACGAAATCTGGCCGCGTGCGCGGGACAAGCACATCGCGATCGACGACGTCCCGTCGTGCGACGACGCACTCGTGCATGGCGATCCGGCGCTGCTGTCGCGTGCGCTGGTCAATCTGCTGCGGAACGCGGTCGAATACAGCGCCGCGCATACCCGCATCGCGTGCAGCGTCGAGCTGGCGGACGACGGTGCTTCGGTGTGCTGCGTGATTCGCGACAACGGCTACGGGATCGCGGCCGAGGATCAGGCGCGCCTGTTCGAGCGTTACCGGCGCTTTCGCCTGCCGGGACAGCCCGGCACGAAGGGTGTCGGGCTCGGTATGGCGTTCGCGAAGGCGGTCGTGGACCGGCACCGCGGCGAGATCCACGTGCGCAGCGCCCCGTGGCAGGGCACGACCGTGACGCTCACGCTGCCCGTGGCCGGCGTATCGGGCAACGCGCACGACCCGGGCAGCGCGATGCCGGCCGAACCGGTGCCGGGATGAGGCATGGCAGCGGGAGGCCGCACGCCGTGCAGCCGGTGGTGTCTTCCCGCAGCCGCACGCGGCGATGTCCGATCGCGCGTGAAGTTGGTACGATCGCGCGTATCGTTCACGCCGGCGCTGCAACCCGCCGGCCATCGGTCGCGCGGCCGTCCGGCAGCGCGGCCCCGTTCGGGAGAAGCGGTTCATGCTGCAGGCATTCGCGGTCTTGCTGACCTTCCAGTGTCTCGGGGAAGGCGTGTCCTACCTGTTCGGCCTGCCGGTGCCGGGCCCGGTGATCGGCATGCTGCTGCTGTTCGGCTTCGTGATGCTGCGCCCGCAAGTGGCCGACGCGATCGAGCCGACCGCGCTCGAGCTGCTGCGCCATCTGTCGCTGCTGTTCGTGCCGGCCGGCGTCGGCATCATGGTGTCGGCCGACCGCGTGCGCGGCGATGCGGTTGCGGTCGTCGTCGCGCTGGCGGTGAGCACCACGCTCGGGATCGCGGTGACGGCGCTTGTCACACGTGCGCTGCTGCGGCGCCAGCGGCGCGCGGACGGCGCGGCGGAGGGCACGCGATGACGGCCTTCCCGACACTCGGCGCGATCTGGGTCTATCTCGCCGCGACCCCGCTGCTGGGCCTGACCATCACGCTGATCGCCTATCTGTTCGCGCAGGCCGTCTATGCGCGGGCGCGCTTCAACCCGCTCGCGAACCCGGTGCTGATCGCGGTCGCGCTGATCGTCGTGCTGCTGACGATCACCCGCACGCCGTATCCGACGTATTTCGAAGGCGCGCAGTTCGTCCACTTCCTGCTCGGCCCCGCGACCGTCGCGCTCGCGCTGCCGCTGTACCGCCAGTGGTCGAAGCTGCGCCGCGCCGCGGTGCCGCTGCTGGTCGGCCTGCTCGCGGGTTCGCTGACCGCGATCGTGTCGGCGGTCGGCATCGCGGCGCTGTTCGGCGCGTCGCACCAGACGATCGCGTCGCTGGCACCGAAATCGGCGACGACGCCGATCGCGATGGCCGTCGCGGCCGAAATCGGCGGGATTCCGTCGCTCACCGCCGTGCTCGTGATCTCGACCGGGATTTTCGGGGCGGTGTGCGCACGCGGGATCCTCAATGCGTTGCGGGTCGACGAACCGGCCGTGCGCGGCTTCGCGCTCGGCGTCGCGTCGCACGGGATCGGCACCGCGCGCGCGTTCCAGGTCAGCGAAGAGGCCGGCGCGTTCGCCGGGCTCGGGATGGGGCTGAACGGCGTGCTGACCGCCTTCGTCGTGCCGATCCTGCTGCCGGTGCTGTCGCGCTGGATCTGAGCGCCGGCCGGGCCGGGTTATCGGTTTCCCTGATGGCGCCGGCGCGGCGCCGAAACGGCGGCTCTCGCGGTGCGCATGTATCGTGGCCGTTATCAGGAGAATTCAGGAACGCACACGGACAACGGAATACTGATCGGCTAACGTTGCAACGGCGCCGATGTCGCAAGCGGTCGTGTGCGCGCCGGTGTTCGACCCACTTTCAACAATCGACAAGGAGATCCGGCCATGAAGCAGTCTCGCGTGGTATCGGTGGCAGTAGCAGTAACGGCGTCGTTCGGTCTGCTGTTGACCGCCGCGCCGGCGGCATACGCGCAGGATCCGGCGTCCGCGCCGACGCAGAAGCAGCTCGACAAGGCGCAGAAGAAGGCGGCCCGCAAGGCCGCCCGGGCGCGGCATGCGTCGGACCTGAAGGCGATCGGCACGGGCAGCGGCTACCGGTTGACCAACGACCAGAGCAACTATCCGCAGAACGCCGCGCAGAAGGCGCCCGCGACGAAGGCGGCGCCGGCCGCCCCGGCATCGGGCCAGTAACGGCCGTAACCTCGGCACAGCGCGAACGGCGCCGGATCGACCGGCGCCGTTCGCGCATGTGCGGGGCGGCCCGAACGGCCGGGCCGTCGCGTTACGACGCGAGCTTGCTCGCGATTTCCGCGACGTGCTTGCCCTGGTAGCGCGCGATGTCGAGCTCGTTCGCGCTCGGCTGGCGGCTGCCGTCCGCGCCCGCGAGCGTGGTCGCGCCATACGGCGTGCCGCCGGTGATTTCGTTCATGTTGACGAGGCCGCTGCAGGCGTACGGCACACCCACGATCACCATCCCGTGGTGCAGCAGCGTGGTGTGGAACGACGTGATCGTCGTTTCCTGACCGCCGTGCTGCGTGCCGGTCGACGCGAACACGCTGCCGATCTTGCCGACGAGCGCACCCTTCATCCACAGGCCGCCGGTCTGGTCGAGGAACGTGCGCATCTGGCCGGCCATGTTGCCGAAGCGGGTCGGCGTGCCGAAGATGATCGCATCGTAGTCGGCGAGTTCGTCCACCGTCGCGACCGGCGCGGCCTGGTCGACCTTCACGCCGATCGCGCGGGCCTGGTCGACGGGAATCGTTTCCGGCACGCGCTTGAGCGTGACCTCGACGCCGGCCACCGATTTCGCGCCTTCCGCGATGTGCTGCGCCATCGTTTCGACGTGCCCGTAGGACGAGTAGTAAAGAACGAGTACCTTGGCCATGTTGCGAATCTCCGATTAAAAGGGCCCCGCGTTCAGCGGGGCCCGGTTTCCCGAACGGGCGTCATGCCCACTCGGCCGTTACTTCGACCGGACGCAGGTCGAACACCAGCACTTCGGCATCCTTCCCGTCGGCGAACGTCAGCGCCTGTTCGTCGCGGATGCGCACGCCGTCGCCTTCGCCGAGCGTCACGCCGTTGACCGTCACGCTGCCGCGTGCCACGTGCACGTAGGCAAAGCGGTTCGGCGCCAGTTCCAGCGTCGCGCGTTCATCGCCGTCGAACAAGCCGGCGTAGATCCGCGTGTCCTGCCGGATCTTCAGCGAACCGGCGTCGCCGTTCGGCGAGACGACGAGCGCGAGCTTGCCGCGCTTGTCGTCGGTCGTGACGTTCGTCTGCTGATAACGCGGCTCGGCACCCTTTTCGGCCGGCCCGACCCAGATCTGCAGGAAGTGGACCGGCAGTTCCGGCGAGTGGTTGAACTCGCTGTGGCGCACGCCGGTGCCCGCGCTCATCAGCTGCACGTCGCCCGGCACGATCACCGAACCGGTGCCCATCGAGTCCTTGTGCTCCAGCGCGCCGTCGAGCACGTACGACAGGATTTCCATGTCGCGGTGCGGGTGCGTGCCGAAGCCGCGGCCCGGGGCGACGCGGTCGTCGTTGATCACCAGCAGGTCGGAGAAGCCGACTTGCTTCGGATCGTAGTAGTTCGCGAACGAAAACGTATGACGGGAGCTGAGCCAGCCATGCTCCGCACGGCCACGTTGGTTTGCTGCACGGATTTCGATCATGATTTTTGTTCCTCAAGACGCCGGACCTCGGAAGTGGGCCCGGCCGTTCGTTGAGATGAATCTTAGGTCAATCGATTTGACAAATAAATGGCTGTAGCGATAATGACTGTCGCTATGGAGTGGACAATATGGAAATCAACGATCTCAGGATCTTCGTCGCGACGGTCGATGCGGGCAGCTTCACGGCGGCGGCCGACCAGCTGATGCTGTCCAAGCAATTCGTCAGCCGGCGCACGATGGCGCTGGAGGCGTCGCTCGGCGTGCGGCTGCTGCACCGGAACACGCGCAACCTCGCGGTGACCGAATCGGGGCAGGAGTTCTATGCGCGCGCGCAGCGGATCCTCGCGGAGATCGCCGACGCCGAGCAGGCGATGTCGGTGCGCAGCACCGAGTTGCACGGGTCGCTGAAAATCAGCGCGCCGCTGTCGTTCGGGATCACGCACGTGTCGCCGCTGATCGCTGAATTCCTGTCCGCGCACCCGGCCGTGCGGCTGAACCTCGACCTGACCGACCGGCGCGTCGACCTGATCGGCGAGGGCTTCGATCTCGTGCTGCGGATTGGCTCGCTCGAGGATTCGACGCTGATCGCGCGCCCGCTCGGCGCATGGCGGATGATCGCGTGCGCGAGCCCCGCCTACCTGAAGCGGCAGGGCACGCCGCAGACGCCGGCCGATCTCGCCGGCCATACGTGCGTGCTGTACGGGCGCGAGCGGCGCATCGGCTGGGAATTCCGCGTCGACGGCGCGGCGCGTACGTTCGACGTGCAGGGGCCGCTGGTCGCGAACAACGGCGAGGTGGTGCGCGACGCGGCGATCGCAGGGCTCGGCATCGCGCTGCTGCCGGATTTCATCGTCGGCGGGGCGCTCGACAGCGGCGCGCTGGTGCCGGTGCTCGACGCGTATGCGCCGTCGCCGATCACGCTCAATGCGGTGTTTCCGCAGCATCGGGAAGGGTTCGTCACGCTGCGCACGTTCATCGGGTTTCTCGCGGAACGGCTCGGCGACGCGGCGCCGGCCGCGAAGGGCGGGGCGGGGCGGGCGCGGTAGCGGGCCGGTTTGCGGGGAATGGGGGTGCTATTCTCCGCATGATTTGCGGAGAATGTGGCGCTCTGCGGCGAATCGGTGGGATAATCTCCGCATCATGAGCGGAGATTACACCTACATCTGGGAGTCGGCCGACTGGCCCGCGTGGCGCTTCGACCTCCCTGCACTGGCGACGCCACTCGCCGACGTCAGCCGTGCGCAAGGCATGCTGGCCGGGCGGCTGGCGGATGTCGGCCTGGCGCTGCGCGACGAGGCCAGCCTCGCCGCGTTGACGGAGGACGTCGTCAAGACCAGCGCGATCGAGGGCGAAAGCCTGAACGTGGCGTCAGTCCGGTCGTCGATCGCGCGCCGGCTCGGGGTCGACATCGGCGCACTGGCGCCGGTCGATCGTCACGTCGAGGGCGTGGTCGACATGGTGCTGGACGCGACCGCCCACGCGGCGGCACCGGTCACGGACGCCCGTCTGTTCGGGTGGCATGCGGCGCTGTTTCCGACCGGCTATTCGGGGATGTCGCGGATCACGGTCGGCGGCTGGCGCACCGATGCCACCGGGCCGATGCAGGTCGTGTCCGGCCCGATCGGCCGGCAGCGCGTGCATTTCGAGGCGCCGCCCGCCGCGCGCCTCGCCGGCGAGATCGCGCGCTTTCTCGCGTGGCTCAATGCCGCGCCGGTCGAGCCGTTGCTGATCCGCGCCGGCCTCGCCCATCTTTGGTTCGTCACGCTCCATCCGTTCGACGACGGCAACGGCCGGATCGCGCGTGCGCTCGGGGATCTGGTCCTCGCGCGCGCCGACCGCAGTCCGCAACGCTTCTACAGCCTGTCGGCGCAAATCCAGCGCGAGCGCAACGCGTATTACGACGTGCTGGAGCGGACGCAGCGCGGCTCGCTCGACGTCACCGAATGGCTCGCGTGGTTCCTGACCGCGCTCGGCCGCGCCATCGATCACGCGCACACGACGCTCGACGCGGTGCTGGTCAAGGCGCGTTTCTGGCAGCGCTGCGCGGGCTTCGCGATGAACGAACGCCAGGTGAAGGTGATGAATCGGCTGCTCGACGGCTTCGAGGGGAAGCTGACGTCCACCAAGTGGGCGGCGCTGGCGAAGTGCTCGCAAGACACCGCGCTGCGGGACATCACCGAACTCGTCGAGCATGGCGTGCTGCGCCGCTCGTCGTCCGGCGGCCGGAGCACGAGTTACGAGTTGATGCCGTTTGGCGGTTGACGCCGGCCTCGGTCATGACCGGTGGGCGCTGGCCGCGACGGAGCGGCGTCGGGTTGTCGCTTCGATCGTTGCCGCGTTGACCGGGCAACACCGGGCCGCGTCGGGCAATGGACCACTGGCCCAAGCGATTGCCCGCGTCTGGCACTATCCCGCGCCTTTTTGTCTTCGAATACTGGATTCGACGCCGGATGCCGCGCGGGCGACATCCGCCGCCTCCGCGTACGCCCCTTCCGTACGAACCCGCTTTCGAGGAGACACGCATGCTCAGGTATCTGATCGGCATCGGTATTCCGTATCTCGGCGTGATCGGCGTGCTGCCGTGGGCAGCCGCGCAGGACCGCTACGTGCTGGGCGTGCCGTTCATCTTCATGTGGATCTTCGCGTGGTTCGTGCTGACGTCCGGCTGCCTGTTCGCGTGCTGGATGCTGTTCGACCGCCGCGCGAGCGGCGCCGCCTAGCGCACGCATCCGCTTCTTGCGGAGCGCCGGCCGCCCGCGCTTTCCGGTGAACCCTACGCATTCCTTTCCTTCGCAGAGGTGCGCATGTCCACGGTCGTCTTCGCCGCGCTGATCGCGCTGTCGCTCTATCTCGCCATCCGATCCGGCCGCGGCCGCGGCAAGCAGAGCGTGCATGACTTCTTCGTCGCGTCGCGCCAGTTCGGCACGGCGCTCGTGTTCTTCCTGACCGCCGGCGAGATCTACAGCATCGGCACGATGGTCGGCTTCCCCGGCGGCATCTACGCGAAAGGGCCGACCTACGGCGTGTGGTTCCTCGGCTACATCCTGCTCGCCTACCCGATCGGCTATTTCGTCGGCCCGAAGATCTGGGAGGCCGGCAAGCGTCACAACGCGATCACGCTGCCCGACTTGTTCAAGGGCCACTACCGTAGCCGCGGGCTCGAGCTGGTCGTTGCGTGCGCATCGATCCTGTTCCTGATCCCGTGGGGGCAGCTGCAGTTCACCGGGCTCGTCGCGGCGCTCAAGGGGCTCGGCTGGCACGTCGAGCCGCTGTACCTGATCCTCGTATGCGCGGCGCTCGCGTTCACTTATATCGCGATCTCCGGCGTGCGCGCGTCGGCGTATATCGCGATCCTGAAGGACATCCTGATGCTGCTCGCGATCGTCGTGACGGGCGTGGCCGTCGCATGGCAGGTGGGCGGCGTGCATCCGGTGTTCGACGCTGCGAGCCGGCAGGTCAGCAACACGATGAGCGGATCGCAGCTGCGCTTCTCGATGAGCACGATGCTGTTCCAGTCGCTCGGCTTCTACCTGATGCCGTTCGCCGCGCAGAATTTCTTCACCGCGCGCGGGCCGGACGCGATCCGGCGCACGCAGGTCGTGATGCCGCTGTACATGCTGATGTATCCGTTCCTCGTGATCGCGTCGTACTACGCGATCACCGCGAACCTGACGCTCGCGTCGCCGAACGACGCGTTCTTCGCCGCCGTCACGCACCTGCTGCCCGGCTGGCTGATCGGCCTCGTCGCGGCCGGCGCTGCGCTGTCGGGGCTGCTCGTGCTGGCCGGCATCTGCCTCGCGATCGGGCCGATCGTCACGCGCAACCTGATGCCGAACCTGCCCGAATCGCGCCAGAAGCGTGCGGCGAAATACGTGATCGTCGGCTACCTGCTGCTGTCGATCGCGACCACGATGCTCACGCCGAACCTGATGCTCACGCTGATCAACACCACGTACTACGGCGTCACCCAGTTCCTGCCGGGCGTGCTGATCCTGCTCGCGGGGCGCCGCGTGCGGCCGGTCGCGGTCGGGGCCGGGATGATCTGCGGCCAGGTGCTCGCGATGATCTTCTACGTGCTCCATGTCGACTTCGGCGGCATCAACCTCGGCCTCGTGTGCCTCGTCGTCAACGTGCTCGTCGTCGCGGCCGTGCATGCGATGCTGCATGGCCGTCCCGTTAAGCAATACGCCGTTTCCTGACCCATCGGCGGTTCGCCGCAAGGAGAGCAGTGACACATGCCAGCATCCGCAACCCCGGCCGCAGCCGTGACGGTGTTCACCGCGCGCCGCATCCTGACGATGAATCCGGCGCAGCCGTCGGCCACGCACGTCGCCGTGCGTGACGGCCGCATCCTCGCGGTCGGTGACGCCGCCGACGCGGCCACGTGGCACGCGCGGTTCGGCGCGTGCACGACCGACGACACGCTGCGCGACAAGGTGCTGATGCCGGGGCTCGTCGAAGGGCATTGCCACCTGATGGAAGGCGCGATGTGGGACGCCGTGTACGTCGGCTACTACGACCGGCGCGGCCCCGACGGCACGCTGTGGCCGGGGCTGCGCTCGCTCGACGCGGTGCTCGCACGGCTCGCGGAAGCCGAGCGCGCGATGACCGACGACGGGCCGCTGCTCGCGTGGGGCTTCGATCCGATCTTCTTCGGCACCGCGCGGCTGACCGCGCACGAACTCGACCGCGTATCGGCGCAGCGGCCGATCGCGATCCTGCATGCGAGCGTGCACCTGATGAACGTGAACGGCGCGATGCTCGCGCGCGCGGGCATCGACGAGGACACCGACATCGACGGCGTGACGCGCGATGCTGACGGCCGTCCGACCGGCGAGCTGCAGGAGTTCGCGGCGATGCTGCCGGTGTATCAGACGATCGGCGGCAAGCTCGCGATTTCCGCCAGCGAGAAGCCGCACGCCGTCTGGAATTTCGGGCGCGTCGCGCAGCTTGCGGGCGTGACGACGGCCACCGATCTCGTCAACGACCTGTCGGCCGACGGCAACCGCACGTTGCGCGAGGTCACCGCCGATCCCGATTATCCGGTGCGGATCGTGCCGGCGTTCGCGCCGCAGCGCAATCCGGCGCGCTCGGCCGACAGCGTGCTGGCGGAGATCGAGCGCAATACCGACAAGCTGCATTTCGGGCCGGTGAAGTTCATCGTCGACGGCTCGATCCAGGGCTTC
This sequence comes from Burkholderia sp. AU33803, assembly GCF_002223095.1. Classification (NCBI taxonomy): domain Bacteria; kingdom Pseudomonadati; phylum Pseudomonadota; class Betaproteobacteria; order Burkholderiales; family Burkholderiaceae; genus Burkholderia; species Burkholderia sp. AU33803. The sequence goes on along the minus strand of NZ_NKFJ01000008.1, from coordinate 542,697 downwards.
ACCGCGCGCGTGCGTTGGCCCGGTTACGCGGGCGGCCAGCCGAACGGGTTATGGCTGATTCCGCCCGCCCAGCTCGTCGACGTGTTCGAGCCGTTTCATCGCGCGGGGCTGCAACTGCACGTGCATACCAACGGCGACGAAGCGACCGACATCGTGCTCGACGCGATGGCGACGCTGCTCGCGCGCCATCCGCGTCCCGATCATCGTCATACGCTGCAGCATTGCCAGATGGCCGATGCCGCGCAGTTGAAGCGCGTTCGCGCGCTCGGGATGTGCGTGAACTTCTTCGCGAATCATCTGTACTACTGGGGAGACGCGCATTACGGCCAGACCATCGGCCCCGATCGCGCGAACCGGATGGATGCGGCCGGCTCCGCGCAGCGGCTCGGCATTCCGTTCGCCTTGCATTCGGATGCGCCGATCACGCCGCTCAATCCGCTGTTCACCGCATGGTGCGCGGTGCAGCGCGAGACGGCGTCCGGGCGCGTGCTCGGTGAAGGCGAGCGGATTTCAGTCGACGACGCGCTGCATGCGATCACGCTCGGCGCGGCCTATACGTTGCGGATGGATCATCTCGTCGGCAGCATCGAGATCGGCAAGTTCGCGGATTTCGCGGTGCTCGACGATGATCCCTCGGTCTGTGCGCCCGCACGCCTGAAGGCGCTCGCCGTGTGGGGCACCGTGCTCGGCGGGCGCGTGTTCCGGTCGCCGCGATGAGTGCGCCAGGCGACGCCGTCGTGCCCGTTGCGGCTGCGCCCGCACCGATCGACCTCGCGGTGATCGGCGGCTATCTCGGCGCGGGCAAGACGACGGTCGTCAACGCGATCCTGCAGGCGCCGCATGGCCGGCGCATCGCAGTGCTCGTCAACGATTTCGGTGCGGTGAACATTGATGCGCGCCTCGTGCGGGCGCGCGGCGACGACGTGATCGAACTCGACAACGGTTGCATCTGCTGCACGATCGGCGGCGCGCTCGTCGATGCGCTGACGCGCGTCGCGACGCGCGACGTGCGGCCCGACCTGCTGCTCGTCGAAGCGAGCGGCGTGGCCGATCCCGCGAAGATCGCGCAGATCGGGCTGCTGAACGGTGCGTTCCGGCTGACGTCGGTGCTCGTCGTCGCCGATGCGCTCGCGTGGCGCGACACGCTCGCCGATCCGCTCGTCGGCGCGATGGCGCAGCGCCAGCTCGACGGTGCGGGCGCGATCGTCGTGACCAAGCTCGACTGCGTTGCGCCGGAACGGCGCGACGCGGTACTCGACGATGTGCGCGCGTGTGCGCCGACCGACATCGTCGTCGCCGCGCGCCATGGCGAGATTCCGCTCGCGCTGCTGTTCGACGCGGCCGTGCCCGATCGTGGCGCGATGCCGGCGGGTTTCGCGCGTGCGCACCGGGCGATCCGACATGACGCGATGCCGGCGTTCGCGAGCGTTACCGTTGCCGCGCCGGATGTGCTCGACAAGGCGCGGCTGCGTGCGTGGCTGAAGGCGTTGCCGCGCACGATCCTGCGCGCGAAGGGCATCGTGCGCGTGGTCGATGCGCAGGGCACGGTCGCCACGCGCGTGTGCCAGGTCGCCGCGCGACGCATCCGGTTTTCGTCGATGGAAGACGAAGGGCTGGCGGCGCACGAAGAAGATGGCGTAATGGTGTTCATCGGGTTCATCGATGCCGCAGTGGAAGCTGCATTGCGCGACGGCATCGTGCAATGCGGCGCGGCCACGGGAACGGTTGCGCTGACATCGACCGATCGATTGATCGGCGCCGCGCATTCGGGTTAGGCTTCGGCGAGCAACGGCATGCGCTGCATGCCGGGCCGGACGTTTTTACCTCGAATGCCGCGTGCAGGTAGCTTCTACAGGCGCGCGATCCTGCGACGAGCCAAGCCGATGACCCTCCACAATCAAAAGAATGCGCGCGGGCAAGCCGCGATTTCCGCCCGTGCCGTGCGGCACACGCACCTGCGATCCGTCGCGGCCGCCGCGTTGCTGACCCTGCTGCCGCTTGCCGCGCATGCCGCCGGCTTCGACTGCGCGAGGGCTGCTTCGTCCACCGAGAAGACAATCTGCGCGGATGCCGCGCTGTCGAAGCTCGACGGCGACCTGGCGACGGCGTGGAAGCAGGCGCTCGCAAAAGGCGGCGATATGGCCGCGCTGAAAGCCGCGCAGCTGAAGTGGCTCAAGCAGCGCGACCGGTGCGGCGGCGACGCGCAGTGCCTCGGCGATCGCTACCGCGAACGGCTCGCGAGCCTGAACGGCAAGCCGCTGGCCGCCGACCGCTGGCAGCAGACGTGGTACATGACGAGCGACAACCCGTCGTTCGGCGGCGTGCTGACGTTCACCGGCACGGCGCCGCGCCTGCATTTCGAGCTGAGCGGCAACAACGGCGCGAATACGGGCGGGCTCGATGGCGACCTCGTGCTGCACGGCGACAGTGGCACGTACCGCAACGACAAATGCCGGCTCGATTTCGAACGGAAGGGCGGGCGCATCGGCGTCACGCAACACGGCGCGGATGTCGATTGCGGTGCGGGCTCGGGTGTTGTCTATGGCGGCCAGTATGTGACCGCTTCGCAGTTCCAGGCAAAACCGGCGGCCGACCTGCTGAGCCTCAAGGTCGTCGACGACGCGACGCAGAACGCGGCCGCGCACAAGCTGCTCGGCGCCGACTACCAGACGCTCGTCGACAACGTCAATTACAGCGCCGACGAGAAGGATCTCGACGGGCTGAACGCGCATGTGGCGTCGTACTGGGTGCGCGGCATCGCGACGACGAATGCCGCGATCGTGATGCGCCGTGGTAACGACCTGTGGATCGGCCTGCTCGTGTTCGACGCGAAGAACAACGTCCGGATGCGCTATTACACGAACGTGCCGGCGTGGAAGAAAAACGTGCCGAAGACCATCCAGGCGTGGCATGACAATCTCGACAAGACGCTGCCGGTCGACGTGATGCAGTGACGGGCGGGACGGGCAGCCGAAGCTGCCCGGCGCGTATTTATTTTTTACGTCCTGCCCGAACCTGCGCCGGCGGCGCAGCCGATTCCCGCATGCGCAACTCCGGCAGCACCGCGTGCCCCGGCCCCGTTGCGCCGTTCTCGAGCGCGTCGAGCAACGCCTGCGCGGCCTGGCGCCCGATCGCGTGGGTGTCGACCCACATCGTCGTCAGCGGCGGCTGGATCTCGCGCGCGAGCGCGATGTCGTCGAAGCCGGTGATCGACAATTGCGCGGGCACGTCGATGCCGAGCGCCTGCGCCTCGAGCAACGCGCCCAGCGCGAGCGCGTCGTTGCCGCAGATCACGGCCGTCGGCCGCGTGGCCGCGTCGCTGTCGGCGATCGCGCGCAGGCTCGCCCGCCCGAACGCGATCGTGGCCGCGCCTTCGTGCTGATGGACGGGCCGCACCGCGAGCCCGCGCGCGGCCAGCGTGTCGTGAATGCCGCGCAGGCGCGCCTGCACACGGTCGTTGTCGGCGGACGGCTGCATGATGATCGCGAAATCGCGGTGGCCGAGGTCGAGCAGGTGGGTGGTGAGCTGCGCGAACGCCGCGCGGTTGTCGAAGCCGATGCAGCAGTGCGGACTGTCGTCGCGATACGCATAAGTGACGACGTACGGCACGCGGTGCATCGCAAGCAGTTCGAACAATTCCGGCGGATACGCTTCGCCGACGAGCGACACGGCTTCCACGCCGCGCGACAGCATCGCGCGCACCTGGTCCAGCGCCTGCGCGGGATCGTAGTTCGAGCAGCCGAGGAACAGCGTGATGCCATGCTCGGCCATGACCGTCTGCATGCCCGCGACCTGCGAGGCGAACACCTGGTCGTCGAGCGTCGGAATGATCGCGCCCGTGATGTGGGTGCGCGTGGACGCGAGCGCGCGACCCGCCGCATTCGGAATCCAGTTCAGCGCGCGCGCCGCGTCGCGCACGCGCTGCTGCACGTCGGCCGACACCTTGCCGGGATCGTTGTACACGCGCGAAACGGTCGCGGTCGACACGCCGGCCAGCTTCGCGACATCGCCAAGCACCGAGCGGCCGCTGCCGCGGCGCGCGCGGGGCGTGACGGCGCGGGACGGAGGCGAGCTCATCGGCCGGCTCCCGGCGTGGCGGCGGTGCCGGCGCGGTGCGTTGTCAAATGCGTCATTGTTTACCCTCGGTTCGTGGTGGCGCCGCTTGCATTCTCGCTCGACCCTGTGAGAATGTAAGCGCTATCTTGACGTGCTTCCGTATTATGTCAGACGCATATTCTATCCATATCGTGAAATTTTCATCGACGACGGCCATTCCGGCCTTTTTGTCCGTCGCAAATGTAAGCGGTTACATTCGGAAATGAGAGACACCCCTTCCCCGCGCATCGCCGTCGTCGGCAGCGTCAACATCGACCTCGTCACACGTGCGCCGCGCCTGCCGGTGCCGGGCGAGACGCTGCTCGGCACCGATTTCCAGACCGTCCATGGCGGCAAGGGCGCGAACCAGGCGGTCGCGGCTGCGCGCCTGGGCGCGTCGGTCGCGATGATCGGCTGCGTCGGCGACGACGCGTTCGGCGCGCGCCTGCACGACGCGCTGTCGGCAGAGGGCATCGACGTGACGCACCTCGACCGGATCGCCGGCACCGCGACCGGGGTGGCCACGATCACGGTCGACGAAGGCGGCGCGAACAGCATCGTCGTCGTGCCCGGCGCGAATGCGCGCCTCGATGCCGGCCGGATCGATGCGGCGCGCGAAACGATCGCCGGGGCGGCGATGCTCGTGAGCCAGCTCGAAGTGCCGGTCGCCACCGTGGCGCGCGCCATTGCCTGCGCGTCGGCACACCGCACGCCGGTGCTGCTCAATCCCGCGCCCGCGCAGCGGCTGTTCGACGCGCTGCTCGCACGGGTCGACTACCTCGTCGTCAACGAAACCGAAGCCGAGTCGCTGACCGGCATCGCCGTCGGCGACGATGCGTCCGCCGTGCGCGCCGCCGATGCGCTGCGCGCGAAGGGCGTGGGCAACGTGCTGGTCACGCTCGGCGCGCGCGGCGTGTGCTGGCGCGGCGGTGCAGGCAACGGCCGCCTGCGGGCGATGTCGGTGGTCGCCGTCGATACGACCGCGGCCGGCGACACCTTCGTCGGCGGGTTCGCGGCCGCTCGCGCGGGCGGCGCGGCGATGGACGACGCGATCGGCTTCGGCCAGCGCGCCGCCGCGATCAGCGTGACGCGCCACGGCGCGCAGACCTCGATTCCGACGCGCGACGAAGTGGCATGCCTGGAACCTTGAATTCCGCATCAGACGGACAGGCCGGAACCGGCCGATATCACTGACATGGAGACAACCGCAATGAACGAAACCCCGACCGTTCCGCCCGCCCCGCCGCGTATCCGGCGCGGGCAACGCATCGCGCTCGCGCTGTTGATGGTGAGCGGCATCGTCAACTACCTCGATCGCGGCACGCTGGCCGTTGCAAGCTCGGCGATCCGCGCCGATCTCGGCCTGTCGCTCGCGCAGATGGGGCTGCTGCTGTCGGCCTTCTCGTGGAGCTACGCGCTGTGCCAGTTCCCGGTCGGCGGGCTGGTCGACCGCATCGGGCCGCGCCGGCTGCTCGGGATCGGCCTGATCGTGTGGTCGATCGCGCAAGCGGCGGGCGGCATCGTATCGACCTTCGGCTGGTTCATCGTCGCGCGCATTGTGCTCGGTATCGGCGAGGCGCCGCAGTTCCCGTCGGCCGCGCGGGTGGTGAGCAACTGGTTCCCGCTGCGCGCACGCGGCACGCCGACCGGCATTTTCAACGCCGCGTCGCCGCTCGGCACCGCGCTCGCGCCGTTGCTGCTGTCGATCCTCGTCGCGTCGTTCGACTGGCGCTGGGCGTTCATCGCGACGGGCGCAGCCGGTCTCGTCGTCGCCGTCGTCTGGTTCGCGCTGTATCGCGATCCGGTGCGCGCGCAACTGACCGCCACCGAGCGCAACTACCTCGACGCCGACGCGCAAAGCACGGTCGCGGCGCCGAAACTGACGTTCGCCGAATGGCGCGGCCTGTTCTCGCACGGCACGACCTGGGGGATGCTGATCGGCTATTTCGGTTCCGTGTACCTGAACTGGGTGTACCTGACCTGGCTGCCGGGCTATCTGACGATGGAGCGGCACATGAGCCTGATCCGCACCGGCTTTGCCGCGTCGGTGCCGTTCCTGTGCGGGTTCGTCGGCTCGCTGCTGGCCGGCTGGTTGTCGGACCTGGTCACGCGCCGCAGCCGTTCGCCGGTCGTGAGCCGGCGCAATGCGGTGGTGGTCGCGATGCTCGGGATGGTCGCGTTCACGATTCCCGCCGCGCTCGTGCAGAGCAACACGGTGGCGCTCGCCTGCATTTCGGTCGTGATCTTTCTCGCCAACGCGGCGTCGGCCTGTTCGTGGGCGCTCGCGACGGCGGCCGCGCCGCCGAGCCGCATCGCGTCGCTCGGCGCGATCCAGAATTTCGGCGGTTTCATCGGCGGCGCGCTCGCGCCGATCCTGACGGGCATCATCGCGCAGAAGTGGTCGTTCGTGCCGGCGCTGCTGGCGGCGGCGGCGATCGCGTTCGCGGGCGCGATGGCGTACCTGCTGCTGGTGCGCAAGCCGATTCCCGAGCAGGCCGCGAACGCCGCGCCCGGGCCGTTGCCGGCCTGAGCACGCGACATGCGCCACGCTTTCACTGAAGCAAGGAGAAACAGATGCAACACCCGCAGCAATCGAACGTGACCATCGAGGGCATCGTCCCGGTGATGCTGACGCCGTTCGACGACGCCGGCGCGATCGACTACGCCGGGCTCGAGCGGCTCATCGAGTGGTACCTGGCGCACGGCGCCGATGCGTTGTTCGCGGTCGCGCAGTCGAGCGAGATGCAGTTCCTGAGCCTGCCCGAACGCGCGGCACTCGCGCGCTTCGTGGTCGAGCGGGTGGCCGGGCGCGTGCCGGTCGTCGCGTCCGGGCACATCAGCGACGATCTCGACGCGCAGGCCGACGAGCTGTGCGCGGCGGCCGAATCGGGCGCGCAGGGCGTCGTGCTCGTGACCAACCGGCTCGATCCGCAGCGCAAGGGCAGCGCCGCGCTGCTCGACCATCTGCACCGGCTGCTCGCGCGCTTGCCGTCGGACCTGCCGCTCGGGCTGTACGAGTGCCCGGCGCCTTACCGGCGGCTGCTGTCGGATGACGAACTGCGTGCGTGCATCGACACGGGCCGCTTCGTGATGCTCAAGGATGTGAGCTGCGACCTGGAGACGGTGAAGCGGCGCGTCGCGCTTGCCGAGGGCTCGCCGCTGAAGATCCTCAACGCGAACGCCGCGATTGCGTGGGACGCGATGAAGGCGGGGTCCGCCGGCTTCAACGGCGTGTTCACCAACTTCCATCCGGACCTGTACCGATGGTTGCGCACGCAAGGGGCGTCGAATCCGGCGCTGGCCGACGAGCTGTCGACGTTCCTCGTCGTGTCGGCGGTGTCGGAGGCGCTGGGGTACCCGGCGCTCGCGAAGCTCTATCACCAGCGAATCGGCACCTTCGCGTCGATCCGTTGCCGCGTGATCGACTACGACGTGCGTGAGCGGTTCTGGGCGCTCGATGCGGTGCTCGACAAGATCGTGGCCGGGACCGAGCATTTCCGGCGGAGGATCGCCGCGTAATCGTGCGCGCGCGGGCGGCCGAGGTTGACGGTGCGGGACGGGGAACCGAGCCCGGCGCATGCTCGCGCACTGCCGGGCGTGCGTGAGTGAGGCTTCCACGCGGGACACCGTGCGTGGCGGCGCGAGCCGGTCGATCCATTGACCGGCGGCCGCCGCCACGATCGTCGGTCGGCCCGGACGCGCGTCACTTGTTCGCCAGCGTGCCGCTGCTGTTGGCGCCGCCGAACAGCCGCGTCAGGTACTGCGTGTTCGAGTTCATCTTGGCCATCAGCGCGTTGAGTGCCGTGAACTGCGCCTGGTACTGCTTGGTCAGTTGCGCGGCGTAGTCGGCCAGATTCGTCTGTTGCTGCGTGACGCGCTTCAGGTCGGCGCCCAGCGCGCTCGTGCGCAGGTCGATCATCCCGCCCGGCTTCGTGAAGGTCGCGATCTGGTCGGTCAGTTGCTTGCCGACCCCGTTCGTCGCGTTGAACAGGTGCGCGACCCCCGACGGGTTGTTGTTCAGCGCACTGTCGAGCTTCGCGCTGTCGGCCCTCAGCGTGCCGTCCTTCTCGAGTGAGATGCCGATCGCCGCCAGGTTCGTGTGCCCGTCGCCGTTCTTGTTGGGAACGCCGCGCGCGATGGTCGACGCGAGGGCGTTGCGGATCGTGTGCAGCGTCGAATCGCCGATCAGCGCGCCCTGCGCGCTCGCCCCTGGCGTGTAGCTCGACAGCGCGCCCATCGTCTTGATGACGGCGTTGTACTGGTTCACGAAATTCGTGATCGTGGCCGCCTGCGACTTCGTGTCGGGGCTGACCGTCAGCGTCTGCGTATCGGTTGCGCTGACCGCGGCCGCCGACAAGTTCAGCGTGACGCCGTTCAGCACGCCCGTCACCGTGTTGCTCGCGCTGGTCGACGCGATGCCGCTGACCGTGAACTTCGCATCCTGCGCGACGGCGCTTTGCCGCCAAGCGGCCGCGCCGTTCGCCGAGTCGATCTTCGACGGGCCGCCCGTCGTGTCGGCCGTCGACGTGACGCCGAGGTTCGACAGGCCGTTGTCGTTGGCCACGTTGCCGACCGCGACGCTGATCGTGCTCGCCGAGCCCGTTTTCGACGACGCGAGCACGAGGTGTGCGCCGTCGGTGCCGTTGATGACCGTCGCGCTGATCCCCGGGTTGTTCGAGGCGGAGTTGATCGCGGCCGCGATGCCGGACAGCGTGTTGTTCGTGCCGTTGACGTCGACTTTGAACGACTGGTTGCCGAACGACAGCGTCAGGGTACCGGTGCCGAGCGCCTTCTTTCCGTCGACGCCCGACGAAGCCAGCGACTGCGCGGTCGCGATCTGCGTGACGCCGATCGTGTAGGTGCCGGCAACCGCGCCTGCACTCGGCGTCGCGGTCAGGCCCTTGCCGCTCGCGACCGCGGTGAACGTCGACTGCAGCGCGCCATTCGCCAGCGTGGCGAGGCTCGCTTCGAGCGCGCCCAGCGCGGACGACAGCGCGCCGAATGCGGAAATCTGCGTGGTGCCGGTCTGCTGCGACGCGGCGAGCGCCGCGGCCCGGCCGGCCGTCTTCGCGTTCACCATCGTCGTGACGAGCAAGCCGACATCCATCGACCCATTGCCGGTCGAGCCGTTGATGATCGATTGCGCCGCCTGTTGCAACAGGCTGTTCGGGGTCGCGCTGCTGTTCACGGACATGTTCGTTGCCATGGGGGTCTCCGGTTGAAAGGCGTTCCCGTGACGAGCGGCTGTCGACGGCCTGCGTCGAGGCGCGTGCGGGCCGCGCCCGGAGCGACGCGTTCCGGGCGTCAGGGGAATGTCGGGAAAACGTAAGGACGTGCGCTATCGTATATTTAAATCTGTATTAATTAGTAATTTTTTGTAATGATTGTTGGGAAAATTGTGGGCGGAAATGCGGTGGTGGAGTGGGGTTAAAGGTTTGCGATTTTTTGCCGTTAACGGCGTACCGTTTTTATCGTATTTATTAAGGGTTTTTTGCTGGAATTGAGAACTTGCCGGGAGCGTGAATGTTTGATTGACTTTTTCGCTTGCTCGGCTAAACACCGGATCGATCGATAGTGCGAGGAAGGTGTTCTTCCCGGCCGCTATCGGGCTGGAATCCTTGTCCACACGACGGCATCCTCCGCGGACGACATCCACCTGCTTGCCCGAGAAACGTTTTCGTTTGCCAATACGCATTTCCAGGCCAGACGTCTTTGCCCCGAAGGCGGGCTTCGCAGATTGGAAAGAAAGTCGAGTTTGAAAATTCATTCACTGATGGCAGGTTTTTGCACATAAAGTTTCGTCGACTCGCGATCGAGATACTCCGATGCGGCCGGTTATCACTAGTTGGCGCTTCAATATCGACTGGATACGGATGCCGGAGATGAATGGGCAGTTTTCATGTCCTTGAAACGTAAGGGCGGATTCATTTGATCGGATTCGTGGCTGCTGCCTCGCGGCCTTGTTGCGCCCTATTGTCCACTTGATCGTGACAGCGAATCTTGTTTTGGCGGATTGATGATTATTGGGGGGACAGTAGACTGCATCCGTGCTTCGCCAGAACCGATCCGGAGCGCGCCGGAAGCGGCGTGACCAGGCGGATTCTTCGGCGGCGGGCCAGCCGGCTTGCTGTCCGATCGTGCGAGGAGTGGTTCGTTGCCGACCTGGCGCGCCGATTGGCGCGTATCGGCACCGGACGCATCAAACCGTCAATTCAAGGGTGATTGTCATGCGTTACGTTTCGCTGGAATCGAAGAAGGACGAGCTGCTGCTGGCGGCTCGCGTGCTGTTGATGATCCTGTTCGTGCTGTTCGGCTGGCAGAAGCTGAGCGGCTTCTCGGGCACGGTCGCGTATATGGCGTCGACGGGGAACCCGGCGCCCGAGCTGGCGGCCGCGATCGCGGTGGCGGTCGAGCTGGCCGGGGGCCTGCTGATCGCGGTCGGCTTCTATACGCGTCCGCTCGCACTGGTGTTCGCCGCCTATACGCTCGCGACCGCGTTGATCGGCCATCGCTACTGGGCGCTGCAGGGGATGGAGCAATACATGGCGATGATCAACTTCTACAAGAACGTGAGCATCATCGGCGGGCTGCTGTTGCTCGCACTGACCGGGCCGGGGCGGTATTCGCTCGACCGGAAGTAACGCGGAGCGCGGTTTTGCGCAGAGGTGACGGCCCGGTGCGTGCGAGCGCACCGGGCTTTGCTTTTGGGCGAGGTGCATGAGGTGGCGGCGCCGCGGATTGTCCGCGCGCAGGGGCGGCCGCGCGGCGTGTCGACGTCGTCGGCAGGACGGGCGTCATCCCGGTGGACGGGCGCGCCGTGCCGAGCGCCGGCCGCCGGCGGCGGCGCGCGTGATTCACGTGACGCGGGCCCGTCGCGGGGTTGCCGATCTGTCGCCACGATGTAGCGACTGTCATACTCGGCTATGCTCCCCGCGACCCGAGCGCGAGCGTCGAACGCGACCTCGTGCACTTCCCAGTCATCCGAATGACCGCCCATGCCAAATCCGACCTCGTCGACTGACCTCCCGACCGTCCTCCTCATCGGTGCCGCCGGCCTCCTCGGCCGCGCGGTTGCCGCATCGCTGGCGCGTGAATCGTCGCTGAACCTCATCGCGAGCATCCGGAACCCGCAAAGCGCGGGCGCCAAACGCCTGGCGCTGCCTCCGGAAAACCTCGCCGAACTCGACGTCCTCGACGAGCCGGCCCTCGAACACCTCTTCGCCACTTGCCGACCGGCCGCCGTGATCATCTGCGCGGCCGAGCGCCGACCGGATGTCTGCGAACGCGATCCCGCAGCCGCACGCGCCATCAACGTCACGGCCCAGGCCCGTATCGGTGCGCTCGCCGCGCGCTACGGCGCATGGACGCTCGGCATCTCCACCGACTACGTGTTCGACGGCAAGGCGGCCCCGTACCGCGAGGACGCCGCACCGAACCCGCTGAACATTTACGGCCGCACGAAGCTGGAAGGCGAGGCGGCCCTGCTCGCCGCGTCGCCGCTGTCGTGCGTGCTGCGCCTGCCGCTGCTGTTCGGCCCGATCGTCGACTGGAGCGAATCGGCCGTCACGAGCCTCGTGCCGGCGATCGTCGCGTCCGCGCAGCCAGGCGCCGAAGCTGTCGGCATGGACGCATGGGCGATCCGTTACCCGACGTATACCCCGGATGTCGCGGACGTCATCCGCGACCTGACGCTGCGCCATCTCGCGGGTGCGTCGATCACGGGCCTCCGCCACTGGTCGGGCGAGGAGCCGATGACGAAGTACGACATCGCGCAGCGGATCGCGGCCGCGCTCGGCATCGACGCCGCGCTCAAGCGAATCGACCAGCCGACCGACGCGACACCGCGCCCATATGACTGCCACCTGGACGCATCGCGCGTGCGCGCCGCCGGGATCGACCACGCGACGCCGTTCGATACCGCGCTGCGCGCCGTGCTGCGCGATGCGCCGCAGGGGCTGTAGGTGCTGCAGGTGCTGTAGGGTCGGGCGCCGCTCGCGGGCCGCACACGTGCGCCCATTGCGACGGCCGCACCATGAATGCCGTTCGCGGCATTGCCGAAGTCGTGCGCCCATGGCGTCGCGGCGAGATCGTGTCTCGTGAATCCGCTGGCGTGCGGCGAAACCGAGATCCCAGGCATCGAGCGGTCCCAATCTTCTCGTCGCCATTGAAGATCATTCAATGGCGAAGCCAATTATCAAGACCGACCGACGTGCGACAGAATGCGTTCCAGGCTTTCCCGCATGGACACGAAGCATGCATTTCGACCACGCCACCATCGTCACCGATGACATTGACGGTACACGCCGCTTTTTCGATGAGGTCGTCGGTCTCGATACCGGGCCTCGACCGCCGTTCAGGGTGGATGGCTACTGGTTGTACCTCGATGGCCGCCCGATGATTCATATCACGCGCGCGACGCTACCTGCGCACGCAGGCCGTAGCACGCCGCGCATCGATCACATTGCGCTTCGCGTCGACATACACCGCGAATGGGCGACGTTGATCGATCGACTATCCGGCAGTCGGATCGACTACTCGCTGAGCGAAGTACCGTTGTCCAATGAGCTTCAGTTGTTCGTGTCCATTGCGCCGGGGGTTTCCGTCGAATTCGTGACGACGCTCGCGGCCGATGAGCAGCCCGGGATTGCTAACGGATGACCGGATCCGCCGAATCGTCTCGCGAGACACATGGTGTTTGGCGGCTTCGCCGGCGACAGCGGCGATTCGGCGTGAGCGGCCGACGATCCTCGGCCGCAAGCGGTATTCAGCACATTTGACGCGTGTGACGGGCACGGCTTCATGCTTGGGAACACGCTTTTGATCGGAGGAAGCGAACGATGCAATTCAATGGACAAAACGTGCTGGTGGTCGGCGGAAGTTCCGGGATCGGCGAAGCGGCCGCGCGGGCCTTTGCGGCGGGCGGCGCACACGTGACGATCGCGTCGCGCGACGCGGCCAAGCTGGCGGCGAGCGCAGCGAGGATCGGTCACGGCGTGCGAACCGGTGTGATGGACACGACCGACGACACGAGCGTGCGTGCATTTTTCGATTCGGCGGGCGAATTCGACCACGTTGTCGTGTCGGCCGCGCAGACACCCACGGGGCCGGTGCGTGGTCTCGCGCTCGCCGATGCCTACGCGGCGATGGACAGCAAGTTCTGGGGAGCCTATCGCGTCGCGCGGGCCGTACGCATTCGGCAGGGCGGGTCGCTGACGTTCGTGTCGGGCTTCCTGAGCGTGCGGCCGAGCAAGACCTCGGTCCTGCAAGGCGCGATCAACGCGGCGCTCGAATCGCTGGCGCGGGGGCTCGCGCTCGAGCTGTCGCCCGTGCGAGTGAATACGGTATCCCCGGGCCTGATCGCGACACCGCTCTGGTCGAAGCTCGATGCGCAGGCGCGGGACAGGATGTACGAAGGCGCCGCGGCGCGCCTGCCGGCCGGCCGTGTCGGTCAACCCGAGGACGTTGCGAACGCCGTGCTCTACCTCGCGTCGACCCCGTACGCGACCGGCTCGACGGTGCTGGTCGACGGTGGCGGTGCGATCGCGTAGCGGCCGGGTCGGTTGAAGACCTGGTCGATCGCCGCAGCCGGAAGTTCCTGAACGGACACGTATTACTGCGGGTGTCGCGCGAGCAGGGCCGATATCGTCGGCATGACAAGCGATCGTGCGTATGTCTCGATCGCACCGATTGCCGCTGTTTTGGCGCCTGCCGACCATGCGATTGACCGGCGCGGCCGAGGTGGCGGGGATCGCGACGATCAATTGATTCGGATACCTGATCGGTTTTGCGAGGCTGATCGTGTTCGGATGGTTGAGGGATCGCCATCACGATGCGACGGCGCCGACGTTGCTGCCGGCGCTCACCGTCATTTACCGAAGGGTATCGACGCATTGAAGCGCAGCAGGCCGAGCGGACATGCCGTATCCGGACGGGACACCGATTTTTTGGTCTGGATTGAAAGTTTATTCATTTCGAGCCCCATTTTCAAAGCGGGGCCGCTTTCCGACAATGGGTTGAACGCGCACATATCTGCGTGACATTCCATACCCGTTCATTCGTCATCATGCATCGCGTTGCGGTGCGAGCGACGCGCTTGCGCGTCATGAGGAGATTGTCCATGGCAATTCAAGTCGATCACGTGGATCGTGATCCGGCCGGGCAGGCGCCCGACCAACCGACGCGCCGTTCGTTCCTGGCCAAGGCCGGAGCCGGCGCGGGCGCGTTCGCCGTCGGTGCGATGCTTCAATCCGCCCAGGCCGGTGCGCAAACGGGCAGCCCCCGATCGACCGCGGTAGCCGCGCCCGGACAGGGTGAATTCTGGCCGAACGGTGCACGGCTGGTCATTTCGATTTCGATGCAGTTCGAGGCGGGCGGACAGCCGCCGAAGGGTGCCGACAACCCGTTTCCGAAAGTCGATTTCCCGGCGAGCGTGCCCGCCGATCTTGCCGCGCAGGCGTGGTTTGCGTACGGGTATCGCGAAGGCATTCCCCGAATGCTGGATCTATGGGACCGTCACGACGTGAAGGTGACGAGTCACATGATCGGCGAGGCGGCGAAGCGGCATCCGCAGGTGGCGCGCGAAATCGTGGCGCGCGGCCACGAAGCGTCGGGCCATGGGCCGACGTGGAACTCGCAGTACGCGATGTCGCGACCGCAGGAACGCGAGTTTCTGATCCAGGCGCGATCGATGGTGGAGGAGGTGACGGGCCAACGTCCGATCGGCTACAACGCGAACTGGCTGCGACGCGGGCCGAACACGCTGTCGCTGCTGCAGGAGCTGGGCTACGTCTATCACATCGACGATACGAGCCGCGACGAGCCGTTCATCGAAAAGGTCAACGGCAAGGATTTCGTCGTGATTCCGTACACGCTGCGCAACAACGACATCCTGCTGGTGGAGGGGCGCAATTACTCGCCGGACAAGTTCCTAGAACAGATCAAGTTCGATTTTGATCAGCTGTACGAAGAAGCAGGAACGCGTCGGCGCATGATGTCGATCAGCGCGCATGACCGTATCAGCGGCACGCCGCAGATGACGCGCGCATGGGATGCGTTCCTGCGTTATGCGAAGACCCATCCGGGCGTTGCGTTCATGCGCAAGGACGACATTGCGCGGTTCGTACTGCAAAGCCCGATTACGGTACGCGAAAGCGAGACGATCTAGCGGGCTGCCCGAGCGCCTTCGCACAGGTGCGATCGTGCGAAGGCACTCGACGCCTCTTCACTTGTCGCCCGTCGTATCGGAGAAGCGGCGAAGCGGCGCTGACCCTGTGCGCGCATCCGGATGACCTGGTGGCCAATCCGACGATTCGTGCGGTTGATGATTTGCGGACGCATCGCGTCATTGCGTTTCGCACGCCGACCACGGGCCGCGACCGGCCGCTCGAGTTCGTCGAACACGGGCGAACGGTCGCGCGAGCCATCGAGTCCCGCTTCCGCATCAACCACGGTGAAGCGCTCGCCGAAGTGGCCGCGCCTGGCGCAGGCCTCGCACGGTTCCCCGAATTTCTCGCCAATGCCCACCTGCGCAGCGGCACGCTCGTGGCCGCCGCCGTGACGCTGATGGCGATTGCGGTGACCGCTTTCGCGTCCCGGCTTGATCGACGCGAGACCGCACAAGCGAATCGCACCGCCCGCTTCCCAGCCTGAATGACCCAAGTCGCACCACTGTCGGATCCAATCCGTTCATCGAGCATCGAGTACTCACTCAAGGAGCACGTCATGAAAACCCGCACCGTCCTTTCCGCCGTTTCCCGCATCGCGCTGGCCGCCGCCGCCGCCGCCGCTGCTGCCGCATTGCCTGCCGTCGCCGCGACCGGCGACGATCTCGTGCAGCCGAAAACGCTGATCGTCGACAAGAGCTTCTCGAAGCAGCAGGCCGAGCAACAGATTCGCGCGGCACGTCTGTACGACACCTTCTGGAGCACGGGCGACGAGGCCCAGGCCCGCGAGGCGCTGGCGGCCGATTTCACCGACCGCACCTTGCCCGCCGGTCGGCCGCAGGGCATCGCCGGGCCGCTGGCTGCATCGCAAGGCTTCCATCGCGCCGTGCCGGACGTCCACGCCGACGTCGAACAGATGATCGTCGCCGGCGATCGCGTCGTCACCCATCTGCACTTCACAGGTCACTTCACCGGCATCTTCAACGGCGTGCAGGGCAAGGGGCAGGTGGTCGACTTCATCGCCACGGACATCTATCGCATTCGTGACGGCAAGATCACTGACAACTGGCATCTCGAAGACAACCTGACGTTCCTGCAACAGCTCGGCTTGGTCGCCAGGTAAGCGGGTGGGGGCCGATCCTGCCGATCGGCCTTTTCCTCGTCCGTCCGCATCGCGTTACCATGCCCGGTCCGCGCGGCGCATCGCGCGGCACAACCCAACATTCCTTTCGCGCGACGCGACCATGGACAATCTCGGTGACATTCGCCTTTTCGTCGAAGCAGCAAGCCAGGGCAGTCTTTCTGCGGCCGGCAGAAAGCTCGGACTGTCCCCCGCAGCGGCGAGCGCCCGGCTCGTCAAGCTCGAGGGAGAACTCCACACGCAGCTGTTCGAGCGTTCGACCCGCAAGCTGCGCCTCACGGACGAAGGTCGTCTGTATCTCGTCCATTGCCAGCATGCGCTGCAAACGCTGGACGATGCGCGCGCGGCGTTGCAGGCCGGGCGTGCATCGGTGAGCGGGGCGTTGCGCGTATCGGCCACCTCCGATTTCGGGCGCACCGTGCTGCGTCGATGGCTCGACGCATTCAACGAACGTCATCCGAACGTCACGCTGACGCTCGTGCTCTCGGATTCGCTGTCGCACCTGCTGCAGGACGATATCGATCTCGCGATCCGGTTCGGCGTGCCGGCGGACAGCTCGATGGTCGCCAAGCGCATGGCCGACAATCGCCGCGCGCTATGCGCGTCGCCCGACTACATCGCCGAACACGGGATGCCGAACCATCCCGACGATTTGCGTGAGCATCGATGCATCGTCCTTTCTTCGGCGGCCGGCGCGGCGAACAACTGGCGTTTCGCGCGCGACGGGGAAACCGCGTCGTTCACCGCGCCGCTCGACCGTTCGCGTCAGACCAACGATGGTTCGCTTGCCCGCGAATGGGCGATCGAGGGGCGCGGAGTGGCCATGAAATCCATCTGGGACATCGGCGCCGATCTTCAGGCCGGGCGGCTCAAGTTGCTCCTGCAGGAGTGGCGCTGCCCTGACGTGCCGGTGAACGCGCTGTTTCAACGAACGCCTTATATGGCGCCACGCGTGCGCGCATTGCTCGACTTTCTCGAGCAGCGGTTCTCAGAAGCTTCCGAAGCGCTGGCGCCGTTTCTGCGGTAGTTTCCCGCGATTGCGGGCTTGCTGCGTTCGTCGGGTCGGCGCTGCCCTGGCGGGCGCCGGCGGTGGTCGGGATGAAAAATACCCGACAACGTTCGGCTCGTCGCGGCAAGCGCGGCTACTCCATGGATACCGGAACGGGAGTGGGGCGGGCCGCGGGCATGCCGCTGTCATGACGCGCAGCGCCGACACCCCGGCCCGCGATGGCGCCGGATTCGGAATGTCAATCCAGCCCCGGGCTCCACGTATTGATGATCGTCGAGCGATTAACGTCGATTAGCGAATGGCAAAGCGGGTTGCCGGCGAGCCATTCGCGCAATTATTGCCATAGATAAACAGATTTCTGTTCTCCGAATACACCTGGTAAATAATTGCATATACTTCCTTCGCGTTGAACGAATAGATGCCGTCGTTAATGGTCACCAGCAGGTTGCCGGTGGCGTCGGTTTCGAGCTTGTCGATCTTGCCGGCCTTGCAGAGCGCCTGCGCGGACGCGCACGTGGAGGTGAGCAGCAGTGCTGAAAACAGCACGGTTGCAATCTTCTTCATGACTTTCCTTTGGTATTGAATGATATAAAGCGATTTGACGATATCGGTCACGCCCGGAAAGACGGATATGCCTTTCCGGATTGCTGATTCACAAATGCCGGGAAATCAACGGTGGCCAGACAAGGTGGAAACTTTGCGACCAAGCACGAATGAAGCGATTCGTGCTGCGCCTCCGTATCTCGTTGATCTTTGAATCACGGTGTTGCGGCGCACAACACAGACTATTTATTTGATTTTGAGGGCGCCAATCGTATTAATTTATCGTTAATCAAATTCGATAATTTTTTGTTTGAATTTTATTTTCCTGAATTCTTCGGCTCGTTGTTTTTGTTTTTGTTTTTGATTGTTTCGATATTCAAATAATCGGCGGGGAATGTTGATTCGCGGGTTGATGGTGTGACGGGCATGGCAGGCGAAGCGCATGGGCGTTCATGAGGGTTCGAGCGTTCGGACGTATGGTTCGTCCGGTGCGCGAACTGCGCGGCGCACATCCGTTGATGCTGTAGTCGGCGCCGGCCGAGTTGAATCGTGCCGACCCGGAAAGACGCTACAATGCGCCAGTTCCCGACCACGGCGGGAACGTCGGGACACCGGGCCCACGGATTGCAAACACGTGACGCTGTAATCGCCCGCCCCTGACGCATTCGAACAAATCACGAGAGAAAGAGAGGGCCCATGCTGACACGTCTTCGTATCGGACTCGATCGCGCGCGCGACCTGCGCGAAGCGGGACGACCGTCTCCCATCCAGCCGCGGCCGCTGCCGAGCGAGCTGGTCGACCTGAGCGCGCAGCGCGCGACGTGGCGCGTCGTCGTTCCCGGCCAAGCCGACTGCTACATGGCGGCGACGCCCGCCGAAACGGAGCGCTTCGTCGTGCATCTCGACGCGCAGAAGTTCTACGGCCTGTGGCTCGGCACAAGCCCGGCGTTTCCGCAACCGAATTCGCAGGACTGCGTGCCGCGCCGCGTCATGCCGCTCGACAGCAAGTACGCGTCGGCCGCCGCCGCGTTCCGGGCCGGCCGCCTCGAACCGGTGGCGCTGCCGCCGGTCGGTTACTGGCTCGAGGGAAGCGGGTACGAAGTCGCGATGAGCAACGGCATGACGCGCACCTTCTGGCTGCTCGCCAACCGCGTGCGATCGTTTCCGGTCAGCGTCGACAACGCGACCTGGGCCACGATGCTGAACAACATGGCCGGCGTCGGCGTCGCGCCGATCGCGTACCGCGAACTGTTTTCCCGGCACGCGTAGGTCGTTCGCCGCGATCCGGCGCGCCGCGGCGGCGCCGGTTTGACACGCCGCGTTCGCGGCTATTAAAGTCGTATCGCGGGCCGGTGGGTCAAGCACACGCCCGGAACAGGCAGCCGATGTTCCAGGACTACGGGGCTACCCCGTGGATGAGATTGACACCCCGATGCGTCGCAAGGGGCCGGGTTGCGCGTGGCGTAACGCCTCCCCTCGCAGCACCAGTCACGTTGGCTCATCGTCCCGCCCATCTTTCTCCATGCATTCATCCCTGCGCGATACCACCCGCACGATTGCCGAGGCGATGCTCGCCGGGACGCCCGAGCGCGACGGCGTCCTCGCGCGGATGGCTGCCGTGCTCGGCGGCGCGCAGCCGTGGACGCACGAATGCGCGGACGCCGCGCTCGCCCGCTTCGGCGCGAACTGGGACGACGTCGGCATCGACGTGCTTGCGGCGGTGCTGGCCGATGCGGCCGCGTTCGTGCGCGCCTGGTATCGCGAGGATCGGCCGTCCGTGATCCGCGTCGTCCGGCGTCCCCCCGTCCAGCGGCCATTGCCGGCGCCGCTCGCCGGCTGCGACGTGCCGCAATGGGCGACGCCCGGCGATCTTGCCGACTGGCTCGGCGTGAGTGCGCCGGCGCTCGACTGGCTGTCCGACCACTGGCGCGTCGACGCGCGCAGCAGCGCCACGCCGTTGCATCACTACACGTACGTCGCGCACGACAAGCGCAGCGGCGGCAGCCGCCTCGTCGAAATCCCGAAAGGCCGGCTGCGCGAAGCGCAGCGCCGCATCCTGCACGGGCTGCTCGATCGCATCGCGCCGCACGGCGCGGTACACGGCTTTCGCAAGGGGCACGGGATCGTGTCGTTCGCGGCGCCCCATGCGGATCGCGATGTCGTCGTCCGTTTCGACCTCGCGGATTTCTTCGTATCGATACGCGCCGCCCGCGTGCACGCGCTGTTCGTCACGCTCGGGTATCCGGCCGAAGTCGCGCGCACGCTCACCGGGCTGTGCACCAACCGCGTGCCGTCCGCCCGGCTGCTCGCGCCGGACCTGCGCGACCGGTTCGACTGGATCGGCCGCCAGCGTTATCGAGAGCGCCATCTGCCGCAGGGCGCGCCGACGTCGCCGGCGCTGGCGAACCTGAGCGCGTTCCGGTTCGACATGCGGCTCGCCGCGCTCGCGCGTTCGCTCGGTGCAACCTACACGCGCTATGCCGACGATCTCGCCTTCTCCGGCGGCGGCACGCTGGCGCGCGACGTCGAACGGCTGCAGGTCCGGGTCGCCGCGATCGCGCTCGAGGAAGGCTTTGCGCTGCAACTGCGCAAAACCCGCGTGATGCGGCGCGGCATGCGGCAACAACTGGCCGGCGTGGTCGTCAATCGTCATCCGAACCTGGCGCGCGATGAGTTCGATCTCCTGAAAGCCATCCTGACCAACTGCATCCGCAGCGGCCCCGCGTCGCAGAATCGCGATGCGCATCCGGATTTCCGCGCGCATCTCGCCGGGCGCGTCGCGCATGCGGCCGCGCTGAACGCGGCGCGCGGCGCGAAGCTGCGCGCGCTGTTCGACCGGATCGCGTGGGACGCCGGCGACGCCGCCCTGTAATCGGACGTATCCGCATCGACGCCTTCTGTAATACGACGCCGAGCACTGCTATCATTCGCGCCATGCCGCGCCAGTGCCATGGTGCGGCGCTTACTTGCCGCAGCCGTTCGCCGTGCCTTCGTACACGGCGGGCTGCGCGTTGCCGGCCGGTCCTGTCTCATTGATTGACGCGCGGCGTCGTTTAGTGCGTATCGCGCAAGCCATGCCGGCTCAGGCAATCGATGCACCCATTTGACAGCCCCCGTCGGCGGAACTTCGTGGTAGGTTCCGCCATCGGAGCTTTTTGCGAAAACATGCCCAAAGAGGATGAATACATGACCCAGGCCCTGCAGGAACTCGAAGCACAACTTCGGGACCTGAACATCAAGCTGTCGGATGCGAAGCAGAAGGAGAAGCAGGCCGCGCTCGCGGCATTCAAGGAACAGGTCGAGCTTTTGGGAATTTCGCAGCAGGAAGTGCTGAGCGCGCTCGGTTACATCGTCCAGCGAAAACGCAAGGCACCTGCCAAGTACTACGATCCGACGACCGGCCGCTCATGGTCGGGCCGCGGCCCGCGCCCGAAATGGCTCGAAGGCAAGGATCTCGCCGCACTCGCCGTCGACCGCGAGGCCAAGACCTGGTGGCCCGGCGACGATCAAGGCTGAAGCCGGCCGGGCCGCGAGGCCGCCCGGCGCCGACCGGTTCGCGCGAGCGGGCCGGCCGGTAACACTCCGCCATCATGCTGTCTTTCATCCGTTGTCCGGCTTGACCGTGACATTACCGGCTTCGCCGTCGACACCGGATCGCCGTTTTTCTCCTCCCGTTCATTCCCCGCCAATTCCCGCTTGCCGTCCCGCAAGCAGGCGCCGACGCGCGCGCGAACCCTTTTCACCGGGGGGCGGCCGGCCCGTCGCTCACGGGCACTGGCTTTAAAATGTCGCCGGACAATCGTGGCAGGACACCATGGCAGCAAACATAGAATCTTCGACGCTCGGCGGCCCGCCGGCCTCGCGCGTGGAGCAGGTCGGCGCGTACGCGTGGAAAGCGCTGGCCGGATCGGCGATCGGCTATGCGATGGACGGCTTCGACCTGCTGATCCTCGGCTTCATGCTGCCGGCGATCACGGCGGCACTGCATCTGACGCCCGGGCAGGGCGGCGCGCTGGTCACGTGGACGCTGATCGGCGCCGTCGCGGGCGGTATCCTGTTCGGTGCATTGAGCGACCGGTACGGGCGGGTGCGCGTGCTGACCTGGACGATCCTGCTGTTCGCGATCTTCACCGGGCTGTGCGCGTTCGCCCAGGGCTTCGAGGATCTGCTCGTGTACCGCACCATCGCGGGCATCGGCCTGGGCGGCGAGTTCGGGATCGGCATGGCGCTCGCGGCGGAAGCGTGGCCGGCCAGCAAGCGCGCACGCGTGTCGTGCTACGTCGCGCTCGGCTGGCAGGCCGGCGTATTGCTGGCGGCCCTGCTGACGCCGTTCCTGCTGCAGCACATCGGCTGGCGTGGAATGTTCGTGGTCGGCGTGCTGCCGGCGCTGCTCGCGTGGGCGATGCGCAACCGGCTGCACGAGCCTGAAGCGTTCGTGCAGCGCGCAGCGCAGCCGAAGGCCAACGCGTTTCGCCTCCTCGTCGCGGACGGCCGCACCGCGCGCACGAGCGTCGGCATCGTGATCCTGTGTTCGGTCCAGAACTTCGGCTACTACGGGATCATGATCTGGCTGCCGACCTTCCTGTCGAAACAGATGGGCTTCTCGCTGACGAAGTCGGGGCTGTGGACGGCGGCGACGGTCGTCGGGATGATGATCGGCGTCTGGGTGTTCGGGCAGCTGGCCGACCGCATCGGGCGCAAGCCGACGTTCCTGCTGTACCAGCTCGGCGCGGTCGTGACGGTCCTCGCGTATGCGCGGCTGTCGGACCCGACCGCGATGCTGTGGGCCGGTGCGCTGATGGGCATGTTCGTCAACGGGATGGTCGGCGGTTACGGGACGCTGATGTCGGAAGGCTATCCGACGGCCGCACGCGCCACCGCGCAGAACGTGCTGTGGAATATCGGCCGCGCGGTCGGCGGCTTCGGCCCGGTCGCGGTCGGCGCGCTGGCCGCGCACTACTCGTTCCAGACGGCCATCGCGCTGCTCGCCGGCCTCTACGTGCTCGACATGGTCGCGACGCTGTTCCTGATTCCCGAGCTCAAGGGCGTCGAGCTCGAATGAGCGCGGTCAGCGCGCGCAACACAAAGACTTCGTTGAAAATTTCGATGCAACAGAAGAACAAGACGATCGGCGTGATGGGCTCGGGCAAGGAGCCGTGGCTCGCGTTTTCGGAGCCGCTCGGCGCGTGGCTCGCGCAGGCCGGTTTCAACCTGCTGACGGGCGGCGGGCAGGGCGTGATGCTGGCGGTCGCGCGCGCGTTCGCCGGCGTGCCGGGGCGGGCCGGCCGGTCGATCGGCATCCTGCCGACGCAGGCCGATCCGCTCGCGGGCTTCGTGCCGCTCGACGGCTATCCGCATCCGTTCGTCGACATCCCGATCCTCACGCCGCTGCCGCGCCGTGAGCCGGGCGCCGCCCCGGATACGCTCAACCGCAATTACGTGAACGCGCTGAGCAGCGACCTGATCGTCGCGCTGCCGGGCGGGCACGGCACGGCCGAGGAGATCGCGCTCGCGCGGCGCTGGCGCAAGCCGCTCATCTGCTTCGGGCCGGACGGTGCGTTTCGCGAGCTTGCGGAGGGGGCCACGTGCACGTCGTCGCTCGACGACGTGATCCGCTTCGTGGAGCACGCGTTTGCGGCGGAGCAGGCGCTGCGATAGTTCGCGCAACCGGTTCGACGACTGTCGTTGCGATGCGCGCGTGGCAGGTCGGCGCCCTGGCACGTGATGTCCCCGGTTTCGATGCGACGGCGTGCCGCCGGCGCGCGGTTCAGCGCCCCGTCTTCAACTGCGCCCACAGCCGGTTCTGCAGCCGGCGGATCTCCGGCGGCATCGGCTTGAGCAGCGTCATCTTGCTCAGCACTTCGTCGGGCGGATAGACCGACGTATCGCGCGCGATCGCGGGCTTCACGTACTGGCGCGCGGCCTTGTTCGCGGTCGGATAGAACACCGCGTTGGTGATGCCGGCGTTGACCTTCGGATCCTGCACGTAGTTGATCCACTTCAATGCGGCGTCGCGGTTCGGCGCGTCCTTCGGGATCACCATCATGTCGAACCACAGCAGCCCGCCTTCCTTCGGATTCGCGAAGCCGATCTGGTACGGGCGCTTCGCTTCGGCGGCACGGCGGTGCGCGATGCCGACGTCGCCCGAATAGCCGAACGCCACGCACAGGTCGTTGTTCGCGAGATCGTTGATGTAGCCCGACGAGTTGAACTGCGTGATGTACGGGCGCACCTTCTTCAGCACGTCGTACGCGGCGCGGTAGTCGGCCGGGTTCGTGCTGTTCGGATCCTTGCCCATGTACTGCAGCGTGGCCGCGAACACGTCGACGGCCTGGTCGAGGAACGACACGCCGCAGCTTTTCAGCTTCGCCATGTTGGCCGGATCGAACACCAGCGCCCAGCTGTCGACCGGCGCCTTGTCGCCGAGCGCCTTCTTCACGGCCTGCACGTTGTAGCCGATGCCGTCGGTGCCGTACGCCCACGGCACGCCGTACCGGTTGCCTGGATCGGCATCGGCAACCATCTTCATCAGCAGCGGATCGAGGTTCGCGAGGTTCGGCAGCTTCGACTTGTCGAGCGGCTGGTAGACGCTCGCCTGGATCTGCTTGGCCATGTAGTTCGAGGTCGGCACGACGACGTCGTAGCCGGAATTCCCCGACATCAGTTTTGCCTGCAGCGTGTCGTCGCTGTCGTAGTTGTCGTAGCGGACGTGCAGGCCCGTTTGCTTCTGGAAGGTCGGGATCGTGTCCGGCGCGATGTAGTCGGACCAGTTGTAGATGTTCAGTTCGCCGGCCGCGTGGGCGGTCGTGCCGGCAGCCGCGGCGGCAGACAGGATGGCGGCGGTTGCAACGGCGCGGCGAAGCGTGCGGATTCGCATGACGGAGTCTTCCATTTCGGTGCGCGCGTCGAGCCGCGAGGCGCGGGTCGTGGCGCGATGGTTCATTGGATGAAGCGGGCGTGCGCAAGCGTCGTTCGAAGGAAGCGAACGCGACGCGCAACGATCAGGAGTCCATTCGACTGAGCGCGCTGCATGTTCGAAAATGCAGCGCGAGCCGATCCCGTCACCGGTCGGGTGACACGGCCAATGGGTCGAACGGAGTCAGGGAACGGGGCGGGGCGCTAAGGCAGCAGCGAGGCCACGTCGTCGGTATGGATCGCGACGTATGCGCGCGCGGCGACGGCGTTGTGGCGGCGAACGGAGCGGCGGGACAGGATGGTGTAGATCGACAGCGGCAGGCGAGGGCTTTGCCCGCCGCCACCGTCGTCGGAGGACGCGATCGCGGCGCGCAGGTTTCGCGCATCGCCTCGTCTCCACCGCACCAGCGGGCCACGGAATCTCACGATTACTCTCGACCGGGTTGTTGAAAGTATTGAACACCTGACGATTCGCCGGCGGCTGCCGTTTCAGGTTTCGGTCATCGCATGTGCCGCGCGGCGGCATCGGTTGCGTGACGCGAATTGAAAGCTTGGCGGACACCTGAATCGCCGAAACATGACGCTTCCATGAATCATCAGGTAAATCGCTGTAAGGATGTCTCGGGATTTTCCCTAGGGATTCGAAGGCCGATAAATGCGTCCGGGTGGGGTGGCGAGGGTGGATGACCGGCGCACGTGAGGCCGCTTTGCCGGTCAAGACCGGCTCGAAGTGATGAGAATATTCGACGGTTTGCTGCCGCGATCGTCGGACATCATGGATGCGGACATGTCGGTCACGGCCGTTGGTTCTCCGATGGAAGTCGCAGCGTACCTCCGGATTGCCTTGCACACGCCGTTGCTCGTATTGCGGCATCCGTCGCGCATGTCGGATGGCCGCACGCGCGAATCCACGGCATTTCCTATCCGCCCGGAGCGTTTCGATCTCGTTGTGCGAAGCGGAGTGGAGGCGAAGTTCGTCGGTTGAGGGACCGTCGCCCCGACGTTCTCCAAACTCAAGAGACGCCGGATTTCGAGGCCGATGGTTTGAGTCGTCCCGGCCTCGGGCACGTAGGGCAGCGGCATATCTTCCGATCAGATATCCATCGAAAAAATAACCATTTGGTACACGCATCGGCAGGCACTAAAGTCACGCATCCCGATGCCGGTGCAACACCGGCGATGTCGACGTTATCCGAGAAGTCTGCCAAATGAATCGCTTGAAGCCCTCAACGGTCCGCCGTGCCGCGGCCGCACTGTTCGTAATCGGCCTGTTGCCGGCCGCCCACGCAGCGCAACCGACGCTGCGCGTCGGCATCGACGCCGAGTCGTACCCGCCGTTCTTCTCGAAGGATGCCACCGGCAAGTGGAAGGGCTGGGAGGTCGACCTGCTCGACGCGGCATGCAGCAAGCTCAATGTACGCTGCGAACTCACCGACATCGCATGGGACGGGCTGATCCCTGCGCTGCAGAACCGCAAGATCGACGTGATCTGGTCGTCGATGACGATCACCGGCGAACGGCAGAAGGCGATCGACTTCAGTCGTGCGTACTATGAGTCGCCGACGGTTTTCGTCGGCGCGAAAAGCGATCGGCGCCGCGTCGATTGCGCGGTGCCGGCCACCTTCAAGGATCGCGTGATCGGCGTGGAGGCGGGCACGAACTTCTCGGCGTTCCTCGATGCACGTTTCAAGCGCGACGCCCAGATCAAGGCGTTCGACAAATTCGACAACGCGCTCGCGGATCTGGTCTCGGGCCGGGTCGATTACGTGCAGGAAGCGAAGGGCTTGTTTACGGCCTTCCTGTCGTCGCGTGACGGCAAGGATTTCGAGGTCAAGGCCACTTGCGCGGACAACCCCGTGCTCGGTCTCGGCATCGGCGCGGGCGTGCGTCAAGGCGATGCATTGCGCGGCCGGTTGTCGACCGTGATCGCGCAACTGCAGCAGGACGGCACGTGGGATACGATCACCGCTCGCTATCCGAACCTGAAGGGTACGATCGAGAAGGGGCGCTGAGCCGATGGCCGCGGACGATTCGCTGCTGGCATTGCTTGCGTTCGGCGACGGCGGTTACGGGCGGATCTTCGCCGGCGCGTTCGCACTGACGCTCGGCGTCGCGTCCGCGTCGTTCTGCGCCGGGACGCTGCTCGGCATCGCGGGCGCGCTCGGCAAGCTGTCGCGACACGCCCCGCTCGCTTGGCTGGCACGGCTTTACACGACACTCGTGCGCTCGCTGCCCGAACTGTTGTGCCTGCTGCTCGCGTTCTATGCGGTCGCACCTGCGCTCGAGGCCGCGTTGCACGGCAGCGGCCTGGTGCCCGACGGCTTCGCATTCGATCCGTTCATCGTGGCCGCGTTGTCGCTCGGCTTCATCCAGGGCGCCTATCTGACCGATATCTTCCGCGCGGCGCTCATCAACGTGCCGGCCTGGCAGATCGAGGCCGCGCACGCGTACGGAATGAGCCCGTGGCAGACCTTGACCCGCATCCGGCTTCCGGTCGCGGCGCGGCTCGCGCTGCCCGGCGTCGGCAACGTGTGGTTGAACGCGACCAAGGATGCGTCGTTCATCAGCGTGCTCGGGTCTTTCACGGATCTGCTGAAGGCGAGCCAGCTCGCCGCCGGTGCGACGCGGCATTACGTTTTCTTTTACCTGGTCACGGCCGCGCTGTTCCTGTTGTTGAGCGTCGCGTCGACGGGCCTTTTCGCGATGCTCGAACGTTACGTGAATCGTGGTACGAGGCGCGCCTGCGCATGAATTTTTCGCTGACGTTCCTGCTCGACACGGTGATGCCGAAGCTGCTCGCCGCGGTGCCGACCACCCTGGCGTTGCTGCTGCTGTCGGGTATCGCCAGCATGGTGATCGGCATTCCGCTCGCGCTTGCGGCGGGTTCGCGTCACGCATCCTGGCGCTGGCCCGCGCGCTGCTGGATCATGCTGGTGCGCGGTACGCCGCTGCTGGTGCAGCTTTATCTGCTGTATTACGGCTTCGGCCAGATCGTCCCGCGCGAATGGATGCGCGACAGCTGGGCGTCGCCGCTGTTGCGCGACGCGTTCTGGTATGCGGTCGTCGCGTTGAGCGTGAACGAGGGCGCCTATGTCGCGACGATCCTGCGCGGCGCGATTGCCGGGGTGCCGGCCGGCGAAATCGAGGCCGGCTATGCGTACGGAATGACGCGGGCGGGTGTACTGCGCCGGATCGTCGGCCCGCGTGCGTGGCGACTCGCGCTGCCGGCGCTCACCGGCGAAGCGATCCTGCTGCTGAAGTCGACCGTCCTCGCGTCGACCGTCACGGTGTTCGACGTGATGGGGACGTCCAATACGCTTCGTTTCGAAACCTTGCGCGTTTATGAGCCGCTGGCCGGCGCGGCGATCGTCTATGTCGTGCTGGTCGCGCTGCTGACGATTCCCGCCGCCCGTCTCGAGATACACCTCAACCGCTACCTGACGCGCGAGCCCGACGATCGCGCGCCCGCACGGCGCCGCGGCGCATCGTCCGGCGCGTGGGCGGCACCCAACTGATTCCTGCTTTTGCACTGAACACGACGATGTCCGATCCTCGCCCCTTGCTGTTTTCCCTTTACGAACAGGCCAGCGTCGGCTGCGGCGGTGCGCCGAGCCTGTGGACCCATCCCGCCGACGAACGGCTGCGCGCGAATACGCTCGCGTTCTGGTCGAACCTCGCGCGCACGGCCGAGCAGGCCGATCTCGACATGCTGTTCTTCGCGGACGTGCTCGGCCTGTACGACGTCCATGGCGGGTCGGCCGACGCGGCGGTCCAGTGGGCGGTCGAGGCGCCCGCGAACGATCCGATGATGCTGATTCCGGCGCTCGTCGCGCAGACCGAGCGGCTCGCGTTCGGGGTGACCGCGAGCACGACGTATGAACATCCATTCGCGCTCGCGCGGCGCTTCAGCACGCTCGATCACCTGAGCAACGGCCGGATCGGCTGGAACATCGTGACGTCCTACCTGACGAGCGCGGCGCGCAACTTCGGGCTCGACCGGATGATCGGCCATGACGAACGCTACGCGCGCGCGGAGGAGTTTCTCGACGTGGCCTACAAGCTGTGGGAAGGGAGCTGGGCGGACGACGCGGTCGTCGCCGACAAGCGCGAGCCGCGCTACGCGCGCGGCGACCGAGTGCGGCCGATCGCGCACGAAGGCACGCATTATCGCGTGCATGGCCCACACGTCTGTGCGCCGTCGCCGCAGCGCTCGCCGGTGCTGATCCAGGCCGGCTGGTCCGGGCGGGGGCGCGAGTTCGCGGCGAAGCACGCGGAAGTGGTGTTCGTCGCGAAGTCGAATCCGCACGAGATTCGAGCGGGCCTCGATGAAATCCGGCGGCTGGCGGTCGAAAACGGCCGGGCAGCGGAGGATGTGAAGGCGCTCACGGTGCTGCGGATCGTGACGGCGCGTTCGTCGGCCGACGCGAAGGAGAAGTACCACGCGCTGCAGCAGCACTATCACCTGCAGGCGCAACTCGTCAGCTATGCGGGCGATACCGGCATCGACATCGATCGCTATGCGGACGACGAACCGTTGACGACGCAAACGGAAGGGCTCACGTCCTACGTGGTGCGGCCGGACGGCAGCGGCAAGCCGCTCACCGCCGGCGACGTGCGGCGCAAGTTCGCGAACGTCACGCGTGGCACCGACCTGATTCTCGTCGGCCCGCCTGATGAAGTCGCCGACCAGCTCGCGGAGCATGCGCGGCAATCGACGACGAGCGGCTACATGCTCAATCCATTGATCAGCCCGGGCACGCTCGACGATTTCGCCGAACTGATCGTGCCGGAACTGAAAAAGCGCGGCCTGTACCGAGCGACGCCGGCGAGCGGCACCTTCCGTTCACGGCTGAGCGGGCGGGACCGCCTGCCGGACACGGCCTACGGCGCTTCGTTCCGGTTTCCCGTGGCTGAAGCCGGCTGACCCGCCGACCAAGGCCGGACGACTTTCATCGGAGTGGCGTGACATGATCGATGACGACCTGTTCCTGCTGCAACTGCGTCGTGCCGACTGGGCTCGTCCGGCATGAATCGCGCGACGAACGAGACGATGGACGTGACGCGCGACGATCGGCCCCATCGATCGACGTTACCGCCTGTCCTGAGCGCCACGGGCGTCGCGAAACGCTTCGACGCGACCGTCGCGCTGGCGGCGCTCGACCTGTCGATCGGCGCCGGCGAAGTCGTCGCGCTGATGGGCGCGAACGGTGCGGGCAAGTCGACCTTCGTCAAGATCCTGAGCGGCGCGCTGCAAGCGGACGGCGGCACGCTGACGCTACGCGGCGAACCCTATCGGCCGGTGTCGCCGCACGCGGCCAAGCGGCTCGGCGTCGCGACCGTGCACCAGTCGGTGGCCGACGCCGTCGTGCCGACGCTGTCGATCGCCGACAACCTGCTGCTCGACCGGCTGTGCGACCCGGCCTCGCCATGGCGCGCGCCGCCGGCCGCACGGCTCGCCGCGGCGCGATCGCTCGCCGCGCGGGTCGGGCTCGAAGTCGACCTGGCCGCACCGCTCGCCTCGCTGTCGCTGGCCGACCAGCAGCGCGTCACCCTGGCGCGTGCGCTGGCCGGGCAGCCATCGTTGCTGATTCTCGACGAGCCGACCGCCAGCCTGTCGGCGGCGGAGGCCGAGCGGCTGTTCGTGCTGGTGGACGCGTTGCGCCGCGACGGCGTCGCCATCCTGCTGGTGTCGCATCGGCTCGGCGATTTGCGCCGCATCGCCGATCGCGCGGCGATCGTTCGCGACGGGCGGATCGTCGCCGATCTGGCCGCGCCGATCGATTTCGACGCGGCTGTGGAAACGATGATCGGCCGGCCTTTGCCGCGTACGCGTGAACCGGTGCCGGAGCGTGCCGGGCAGGCCGGAGCCGGCGCAGGTTCAGGTTCAGGTTCAGGCTCAGGCTCAGGCTCAGGCTCAGGCTCAGGCTCAGGCTCAGGCCCAGGCCCAGGCCCAGGCTTCAGCGTGCGGCAGATGCGGCTGACGCCGACCAGTACACCGTTCGACCTCGACGTGCAGCGCGGCGAGATCGTCGCGATCGCGGGCCCTGTCGGCGGCGGCAAGTCGCGCTTCGCGCGGACGATCTTCGGCGCGGTGCGGGCCGCGGCCGGCGAGATGACGCTCGACGGGCGGCCATGGCGGCCACGAACGCCCGCCGATGCGATTCGCGCCGGCGTATTCCTGGCCGGCGAGGATCGCTGGCGTACGTCGTTGTTTCCCGACAGCGTTCCGTTCGCGTCGATCGCGGGCACGATCGGCTTTCCGTTCCTGTCGCGCTGGTTCGCGAGCGGCGCGGTGCGCCGAACGCGTGAACGCACGGCCGCCGCGGCGGCGATCGCGCGGTTCGGCATTCGCTGCGACGGGCCCGACGATCGCGTCGCCCACCTGTCCGGCGGCAACCAGCAGAAGGTCGTGCTCGCGCGCTGGCACGCCGAGCCGGCGCGGCTGTTGCTGCTCGACGAACCGTTCCAGGGCATCGATGCGGGCGCGCGCGCCGATATCGTCGATACGCTGCGGCGTCATGCGCATGAGCGCACGACGATCGTGTTCGTCAGCGATCTCGAGGAAGCGGCCGAGATCGCCGATCGTATCGTGCGGTTCGATCGCGCGACGCTCGATTGCCCGCCTCCCACTTCTTCCATCGTGCGTGCCTGCTCATGAAACCCGTGACTTCTTCCGCTGTCCGCCATGCCGCCTCCGCCGAACGGTCGTCGCGCGGCAGGCCGGCGCGCATCCGCGATGTGCTTGAACGGACGGGCATCCTGCTCGTGCTGGCCGTCCTCGTGGTTGTGTTCGCGCTCAGGGAGCCCGCGTTCCTGAACGTCGACAATCTGTTCAGCATCCTGCAGGCGGTGTCGATCGTCGCGTTGCTCGGCATCGGCGTGACGGTCACGCTCGCGGCCGGCGGCTTCGACCTGTCGGTCGGCAGCGTGGCCGCGACCGCGCAGATGGCCGCGAGCTACGTGCTGGTCGTCTGGCACGGCAGCGCATGGGCGGCCGTGCTCGCCTGCATCGTGCTTGGCGTGGCCGCCGGCTTGTTCAACGGCTTGCTGATCACGCGGCTGCGCGTGCCCGACCAGCTCGCGACGCTCGGCACGCTGTTCCTGCTGGCCGGCCTGCAGTTGATCCCGACCGGCGGCCGTTCGCTCGCGACCGGCTCCGTGCTGCCCGACGGCACGGACGCGACGGGCGTGTTCCCCGACGCCTTTCTCGCGCTCGGCCGGCTGCGCGTGTTCGACGTCGTACCGCTGCCGGTCCTGCTGCTCGCGGCGGTGACGGTGCTGGCCTGCGTGACGATGGAAGCGACGCGCTGGGGCCGCGTGATCTATGCGATCGGCGGCAACGAAACGGCCGCGCGGCTGGCCGGCGCGCCGGCCGCGCGCTACCGCGTCGCCGCGTATGTCGTGTCGGGTGCGATCGCGTCGCTGGGCGGCGTGCTGATCGCCGCGCGGGTCGGCCGCGGCGACGTGAGCGCGGGCCACTCGCTGCTGCTCGATGCGGTGGCGGCTGCGCTGATCGGTTACGCGGTGTGGGGCGCGAAGCGACCCAACGTATTCGGCACGGTCGTCGGGGCGGTGTTCGTCGGCGTGCTGCTCAACGGGCTCACGATGCTGAACGCACCCTACTACATGCAGGATTTCATCAAGGGCGTGCTGCTCGTGCTGGCCCTTGCATTCACGTTCGGCATCGGTCGCCGTACCGATGCCCGCGCGTGATGCGTGAGGTCGCCGAGACCAGGCTCGGGCACCTGCGGTTCGAATCATCTTCAGGCAAGACCGTTTGTTATCCAAAGTAATATCGATTGCCGAATCGGTCGGTTTGAATTCGCGTGGCGCGCTGATAGATTGAGCCGATATCGTCCTTGTTGGGAGACAGACACGCCATGCGCTCGTTGCTTCGCCGAAAGTCGCGTATCGAACTGAAACTCGGTGCACTCGCGCTGGGCACCGCGCTCGTGCTCGGTGCGCCCATGGCCCACGCCGGCCCGCTCAAGGGGGCGCCTGCGCCGTTCGACAAGGGCGGCGTGAAGATCGCGCTCGTCAACTACCTGTCGACCGGCGATTTCTTCCAGGCCTACGAAGCCGGCGCGCAGAAGCAGGCACGCGCGCTCGGCGTCGATCTGCGCATCTACGAAGGCCGGCAGGACGCGGCCGAGCAGCGCGAGCAGATTCAGCAGGCGATCAGCATCGGCGTGTCGGCGATCATCGTCAATCACGGCTTGCCGGAATCGCTGAAGGACGTCGTTCAGCGCGCGCTCGACAAAGGCATCAAGGTCGTCGCGTTCGACGTCGATCTCGCCAATCCGAAGGTGCCGCAGATCGAGCAGAACGATCGCGACCTGGCGAACCTGCTGCTGGATCAGGCGGTGAAGGACAACGGCGACGCGTTCGCGGCAGGGTACGTGTACGTGGCCGGATTCGCGCCGCTCGACCGGCGCGATGCTGCGTGGCGCGATTTCAAGCGTGCGCACCCGAAGGTGCAGGAAAAGGCGCGCTGGGGCACCGTCGACAATCCGATCGCGCAATCGGTCGCGAACCAGGCGGCGGCCGTGTATCGCGCGAATCCCGACATTCGCGTCGTGTTCGCGCCGTACGACGAGTTCGCGCGCGGCGCAAAGCTCGCGGCGGACGAGGCCCGGCTCTCGTCGAAACTCCGCATCTACAGCGCGGACGTGTCGACGGCCGACATCGAGGCCATCCGCGCGCCGAACAGCGCGTGGGTCGCGACGGCCGCGACCAATCCGGCGGTCGTCGGCGCGGTGTCGGTGCGGGCCGCCGCGCTGCTGGTCGCAGGGCAGGATCCGGGCGCGCGCATCGCGGTGAAGCCGACGCTGATCACCCGCGACGATCTCGTGAAGAACGACATTCATACCGTGGCCGAACTCGCCGCGAAGTTTCCGGCGTTCCGCGCGAGCGGCGCGGCGACCGCCGCATGGATTCCGGCGGTCGACTGAGCGCCTCGGCACGTAGCGCGCGACGATCACATTCTCGAGACGCGGACGCTGAAGGTGGCCGCGCACGCGCCCGGTCGCAGCGGCGTGCGCGGGATGCGGCTACTTGATGAGGTCGAAGGCCTGCTTTCTGCGACATCTGCGGATGATGGCGGAACTGCCGTGCCTGTCGTGGCCGGCAACGGAGGAACGGACGTTTTTGCATGCCCAGGCGATGACGGGAAAATCGCGCAAGCGGGGTTGCTTTTGCTGGCCATGATGTACTCGAAGTGATGGGACTATTCGACGGTTTGCCGCCCGGATCGCCACCGAACGATCATCGGAAAGCCAATCGAAAGACCGGGGTGACAAGGTTTGTAAAGTCGGACAAAATGCGTCGGCCTGTCGTGCGTTGGTGAAAGTCGTTCCGAAAAAGACAACCATCCGATCATCCCGACTGGGGGCCCGCGTTATGTCCCATCCCGTGTTTCTCGAGAGCCCGCCGTGGCCGCGCATGCCTGAAGGGCGCAAAGGCGAATTGAACGCCTATTTCGCGGCCGGCGGCCCGTCGCTCGAAGCGAACGCGTTCATTCCGCTGTTCTGGCGCGTGCTGTTCGGGCCCGACGACGTGCGCTTCGCGTATCGCATCGACGATTTCGATCCGGAAGACCAGGCTGACGAACTCGACGAATATCTGGAAGGTGCGACGCCCGAGGAGCGCGACGCGCGCTATCCGTACCTGGTCACGACGAAGGCGAACGCGCTCGCGCGTGCGGCCGCACGCCGCGACACCCTCGTCGATCTGCTCGGCGAGCGCTACCGTGCGATCTACGATGCATTCGTCGACTATGTCGCCACCGCGTTCGGTGAATTCGTGCTGGTCCGCACGAGCGGATTGCCGGACGTGTGTGATACCACGGACGCATTTGCAACCGAACTTGCGCAGGTCGCGTTGCTGGAGCGGCAGAAGGATCCCGATGCGGGCCTGGCCCGCGAGATCCAGGAACTGCGCCGTGCGCCGGATGCCGACGCCGTCTGGCGAGTGACGGGATCGGGCGACGCGCATGCCGATGCGCATCCGTGGCCGAGCCGTGCGCTGGTCGAAGCGTTTCCCGCTTGCGCGCCGCGCGCGCGGCAGGCGGCACCGATTCCGCGCGATCCTTCCGACAAGCCACGCTACCGATCGAGAAACCGGCTGGACAATGTGCTCGAATGGGGCGCGGCCTGCATCTTTGCCGCCGCGTTCATCGGGACGTGGATCACGACGAAGTCGATCTGGCTCGCGAGCGGGGTGACCGCCGTCGTTACCGCGATACTCGTCTGGGGCATCGCGCGCGTGCAGCGCATCAAGTGACGCGCCGGCCGCGCGCCGTGTGGTCGCTCGCGTGCAGTTATCCTGCGCGTTCGTCTTTTACATCGAGAAATCAAGAACGTCTTCGATTCGCTCTTCGGGATGGGGTAGCGCGACGGAGCGGTCCCATCGACCCTCAGCCGCCCGATGGCCCCGGCCGACTGAAGCGTTGCTCGACCACCTCGGTGCCCCAATGCGTGCCCGCGGATTCACTGGTCAACGCAAAACCGAACGACTCGTACAGATGGCGCGCCGAGTCCAGCCCCTTGAACGTCCACAGATAGGTTTCGCGAAACCGCCGCGCGTCGACGAAGCGCATGGCTTCCGTCATGAGCCGGCGGCCGATGCCCGACCCGCGCAGCGCGTCGTTCACGATGAACCAGCGCAGGTGCGCGATGCCGGTTGCGGGGTCGCCGTCGATCGCGAGCGACGCGAGTGTCCGCCCGTCCTCCTGGCATAGCCAGAGCGCCTTGCCGTCGGCCGGCAGCGCACCGGCGAATTCGGCCAGCTCGGTCGCCACGCGTTTTTCGAAAAAGGCGCCGAAGCCCCAGTGTTCCGAATAAAAGCGCGCGTGGAGGCCCGCGATATCGCCGATGCAGCCCGGTTGGTAACCTTCGCGGATCGCCGGCGCGTCGAGTGCCGCGACGGGCGCTTTCGCGGCGTTGTCTTGCGCGAGCGCATCGGCATACAGCGCGAGCGAGCGCAGCAGCGCCTGCTGGTCGGCGGGCACCATGCGGCGCAGCGCATTCGATACCTGGTCCGTCGCGAACGTGTCGATTCTCTTCTGGAGCTTTTTCCCTTCGGCGGTCAGGTACAACTCGATCGCGCGTGCATCGTCGCTCGACACGCGCCGCTCGACGATACCGGCCGCCTCGAGTCGCGCGAGTTGCCGGCTCGTGTTCGATTTGTCCAGCCGCAAGACGTTGCCCAGATCGCGGGCGTTGATGCCGGGCGCCATCCCGATCTCGAGGATCGCGTGGACGGCCGACGGCGCCCAGTCGCTGTCGGCCAGCGTCGCGCGCATGAAGCCGAGCTCGCGAACCAGTTTGCGGGAGAAGTCGCGCAGCTCGAGGATCGTGGCTTCGCGAGGCTTGGCGGGAGCGTCGATGAGGTCCATGGGCGGCCTGGAAAGGTTGCGGATCGCAATCAATAATAGTTGCGGGTCGCAACTTGATCAAGGCGGATTTTCATGGGGGCAGGTTGCGCGCCAGGAGGTGTTTCCAGGGGCCGGTGTCGCTGCGAACCGGGGCGGCGACGAGTGGTACTGACGCGGATGGCGGCGTGCCGCGAAGCGGACGCATACTGGGTGCATCCGGCCTGCCCGCCATGCGATCAAGGGCGTCGGCTGGCCATCGATCCGCGGCGGCGGACAACGGAGCGCACCATGAACCCTCTGAAGCCGATGACGATTGCGTTGCTTGCCGGATGCGGCATCAGCGCGGGCGCGGCCCACGCGGCCGGCAGCATGGATGCGCCGCCGTGCAGCGCGGCGCATGCGGCGGACCCGGGCGGTGTCGCCGCGATGCCGGGCACGTCGGTACGCAGCTTTTCGAGCGCCGGCTGCTCGGGCGCCGTGCTGCAGGGCGAACGGGCCACCGCGACGGTCAACGGCGACCGGGTCGAGCTGCGGGACGGCATCGTCTATGTGAACGGCCGTTCGTACGGCGCCGTCACGCCCGCGCAGACGGTCGAATACGAAGCCGCGCACGACCGGCGCACGCTGAAGGTCGACGGCGTCGTCCGCACGCCGGTGCGCTGACCCGCACGCAGTTCAGGCTCAGGCGGACGGCCACCGCATCGCGTTCATTCGACCAGCGTCAGCTGGCCGTCGCTGAGCCGCACCTCGCGCCCGACCCACGCCGCATCGACGCGCGGCAGCACGGCCGACGGCTTGCGCAGCTCGCGCAGCAGTGTCGCGCCGTGCGACAGCCGGCCGCCCATGCGCGCGATCACGGCGCGCGCGGCCTGGTACTGCGCGTGCCGGCCCGGATCGAGCGTGTCTTCCAGCAGGATGTCGTGGCCGAGCACGCCTTGCGTGTGGCCCGGATAGATCATGAAGCCGGCCGCCTCGTCCGTGCCTTCGCTGCCGTCCTGCCAGAAGCTGCCGTTGCGTTCGCGGCGCTCGGGATGCGGCGCGAACCACGTGTCGCGATCGGCGGCCGGCATTGCATGATGCAGGCGGAAGAACACGCGCATCAGGTTGTCGCGATACCACTCGCGCACCTGCAGATACCAGCCGCGCATGCCGGGCGCGCCGAGCGTGTGGAGCACGCGAACCGGCAGCGGCCAGTCGGGAAACGCCTGCAGCGGGAGGTCGGTAGGCATGGGCCGCGTGGTGCCCGGATCGGTCTCCCACGGCAGGCGATGCGGGCTGTCGTCGAGCCGGCCGTATGCGGTCGGCGGACGGCCCCACAATGCACCGCCGCTGCTGGCCAGCGATGACGCGATGCACAGGTTGCCCTGCACGACGAACACGTAGAAGCGCGTGAACCAGTCGGCCAGTTGCTGGCCGTCGGCATGTTGCTCGACGAGCGTCGCGAGTTCCTGGTCGAAGCGCTGCAAGCCGCGCTCGAGCGTCGGCAGGTGCCCGCGCGCGACACGCAGCATGCGCCAGAACACCGGCAGCGAACCCAGCAGCCGCAGCGGCCGCCAGCGCAGCGGCGGTGTCGCGCCGCCGATCTCGCCGCTGTAGTTGCCGGCCGACACGCCCCAGTCGGCGAGGCGGGCGAGGAACAGGTCGTTGTTGATGTACGACGCGCCGCCATAGAGCGCGGTAAATGGTTCGTTGTCCTGCAGTACGCGTGCATCCCAGCGCGCCATGATCGCCGGGATGCTGCCGGCCGCGCGTCGTTGCGCGTACTCGACCAGCCGGCTCGGCTGCGGCGGCAGGATCTCGGCGATGTTCGCGGCGGTCAGGTGGCGATGCCAGCCGTAGCTGCTGATCGGGCGGTACTGCAGCAGCCACAGCTGCCGGCCGTCCCACGCCCATTCGACGTCGCCCGGCACGTAGTGGAACGCGCGCAGCACACGCTGCAGGAAGGCCCACAGCTGCGTCGCGCTCAAGCCGTGCGCGGTCGGGAACGTACCGCGCTGCCACGGCTCGCCAAGCCGCGACAGGATCGCGCGTTGCGGGCTGGCCTGCCCGTCGGCGAGTGTCTCGAGGTTGCCCTCCACCCATTCGACTTCGACGGCCAGATGCCGCACGAACGCGATGCCCGACAGCACGGGCGTGATGAAGCGCTGCACGACCGCTTCCTCGAGGCCGCCGTCGAGCAGCTCGGCTACGCGCGCGGCCGCTTGCGCGGCCGGTACGCGCAGGAACGTCGTATGCAGGCCGGCGTTCGCCGCATCGGCCTGGTCCTCACCGTGGCTCGACGAGCGGACCGCCCACTCGGCGTCGGGCTGGCTCGCGAGAAAGCCGGGCAGGCGCGGATCGTCGGCACGGGTCAGCGACAGCGCGGGCGGCACGGGCAGGCCGGCCATCGTCGCCAGCGCCAGGCGCCCGCCCTTGGTATGCGCGACGAAACCGGCATCGCCCGCTTCGAGCCAGTGCACGAATGCCGCCGGCGCGTCGATCCACGGATAGTGTCCCCAGCCGGCCTGCAGCGTGACGGTGAGGTTGGCGCGCGCGAGGATCGCCGACCACGCGGCGGCCTGGCGCACGCCGAGCACGTTGTCCTGGTCGCCCCACACGAGCTCGATGCGATCGGCGACCCACTCGAGCAGCGGCAGCGCGGTATCGGCACGCACGAGATCCCAGTGCGGCAGGAACGCACGGCAGCGCGCATAGCCGGCGCCCATGCGGCGGTACTGTGCGCGTGTCCAGGTCAGGTTCGAGAACTTGCGGGCGAACAGCGTCGGGTAGTGCGCGAGCAGCCAGTGGATGGTCTTGCGCAGCGGCTTCGGCGCCATCAGTTTCGGCAGGCGGCGTTCCCACAGGAACGCGCCGACGGGCGCGAGCAGCACGCTGCGGCTGAAGTGGCCGGGGCGTCGCTGCAACGCGTGCAGCACCAGCAGCGCATTCACGCCGACCGCCATGATCGCGTGGCCCGCCTCGGTCATGTCGAGCAGCGCTTGTGCATAGGCGGCGAGATCCTCGCAGGGCGGCGCGGGGTTGTCGCCGAAGCCCGGCAGTTCCAGCGGCACTGGCTGGTAATGCCGGAAGTGGGGCAGCGCATCGTCCCACCAGTCGGCCGCGCTGCCGTTGCCGGCGAGGAGGTACAGGATCGCTTTGCTCATGGAGGCGTGGTCGGCGGGCGATCGTCGCAAGAGCGCGCGCGGTCGGGGCGGCGCCGTTTGCGGATGCCACGGGTCGTGTCCGTGTTGTCTTGTTCGCGTTGTGCCGGTGCGAGTGGAATGGAAGGGCGGCCCGCTCGGCTTGATGTTCGATTATTGCGGGCATTCTACGCGAGTCGAATTCATGCAATTCGCGATGCATTCGGCACGCTGATTTTTTATACGCGCTCGACAGGCATGACCGGATGTCGATTGGAAGAAATGAGCCGAAGCCGGTGAATGTTCCGGTTTGAAGCACGCACGTCACGCAACCGGAGAAAGTAGAATCAGGCCGCCGGATTTCACCGAGCCGGATTCGAGGAATGAAAATGAAAAGACGCTGGATTGCGGGTGCATTCCTTGCGCTCGCCGCAAGCGGGGCATGGGCCGAGACCTGGATCACGCTTGGCCCCGGCCCGGCCATCGCGCTCCATGTGGATCCCGCTTCCGTGGAGCGTCATACGCGCAATTCGTGGGTGACGGTCAAGATCGTATATGCCGAGCCGCGCCGTTACTCGGCGCCGTTTCCGGTGAAGCGCCTCGTTTCCGATTGGTCGTTCGACTGTGAGAACAAGACCTGGGCGATGGGCAAGACCAGCATGGCCGGCGCGCAGCCGGGCGAGGTCTACGTATCTCGCGAAAATTCGGATGATTACCGGTATGTCGAGCGCGACTCCATTCAGACGCTGGTCATGGATTACGTCTGCGGGAAACACGGATGATGGAAATGGCGTCCGCTCGCCGGTTCCGGATTGACGGTTTTCAGTTGAAGTCGGGTCAAGCGGCGTTTGATCGCCGGGCCTGGCCGCGCGTTGTTTTCCCTCGCGCCCGGTATCGATTCGCTTGCCCGCGCCGGTGCGACGCCGCACCGGCACGGAGACGAATCAGTGCGTGGCGCTTGCCGCGACCGCATCGGCCGGGCTGCCCGGCGGCTGGCCCGTCTGCCGGCGCGAGCGGCCCGAGCTGAGGTACGCGGCGATCGAGTCCTGCGTGATCTCGCCGAGCCATGCGCCGTCGGGGTCGAGCACCGGCATCCACGACGCGCTGTACTGGTACATCTTCGACAGCACGATGCGCAGGTTGTCGTCCGCCGCGACGCCGGCCGGGAAGGGCGTCACGCGCTCGCCGCACACGCCGCCACCGGTGCGCGCCGCGCGGCGCGTTACGTAGCCGAGCGCGCGGCCCGCGTCGTCGAGCACGGTCAGGTAGCGGGAATCGGTTTCGTCCATCACGGCGAGCGCGTGCGCGAGCGGCGTATCGACCCGTGCCGTTTCGGGCTGCGTGGCGGCGTCGCCGGCCTTCACGAGCAGCAGGCGCTTGAGCGTGCTGTCCTGGCCCACGAACTGCGCGACGAATTCGTCGCGCGGGCGGGCGAGCAGTGTGTCGGGATGATCGTATTGCACGAGCTGGCCGCGCCGGAACACGGCGATGCGATCGCCCAGCTTGATCGCTTCGTCGATATCGTGGCTCACCATGATCACGGTCTTGTTCAGTTGCCGCTGCATCTGGAAAAACTCGTTCTGGATCGATTCGCGATTGATCGGATCGACCGCGCCGAACGGTTCGTCCATCAGCAGCACGGGCGGATCGGCGGCCAGCGCGCGAATCACGCCGATACGCTGCTGCTGCCCGCCCGACAGCTCGCGCGGATAGCGTTTCAGGTACAGCTTTGGATCGAGCGCGACCATCGCCATCAGGTCGCGCGCGCGTTCGGCGCAGCGCTTCTTGTCCCAGCCCAGCAGGCGCGGCACGACGGTGATGTTTTCCTCGATCGTCATGTTCGGGAACAACCCGATCTGCTGGATCACGTAGCCGATGTGGCGCCGCAGGTCGACCTCGTTCAGTTGCGCCGTATCCTCGCCGTTGATCAGCACGCGGCCGGACGTGGGGGCGATCAGCCGGTTGATCATCTTCAGCGTGGTGGTCTTGCCGCAGCCCGACGGGCCGAGGAACACGCAGATTTCCCCCTCGGCCACCGAGAGGCTCACGGCGTCGACGGCGCGCACGGCCTGGCCGTCCTTGCGCGTGAAGGTCTTGGTCAGTTTGTCGAGTTCGATCATGTCTTCTGCACTCCCTTCGGTGTCAATGCTCGCTGCAGCCTCTGCAGGAGCCGGTCGGCGACGATCGCGAGCAGGCTCACGAGCACCGCGCCCACCAGCAGTTTCATCATGCTGCTCTGGCCGATGGCGCGCAGGATCAGCGTGCCGAGCCCGCCCGCGCCGACCACGGCGGCGATCGTCATCACGCCGATGTTCATCACGACCGCGGTGCGCACGCCCGCGAGAATCACGGGCACCGCGAGCGGCAGGTCGACGAGCCGCAGGCGCTGCCACGACGTCATGCCGATGCCGGTGCCGGCTTCCTTGATGCCCGCATCCACGTTGTGCAGCGCGAGGTACGTGTTGCGCATGATCGGCAGCAGCGAGTACAGGAACACGGCGGTGATCGCGGGGGCGGCGCCGATCCCCTGGCCGAAGCGCGAGAAGAGCGGGATCATCAGGCCGAACAGCGCGATGGACGGCAGCGTGAGCACGATGGTCGCGACGCCGAGCAGCGGCCCGGCAAGCCAGTCATGGCGATTGATCAGGATGCCGAGCGGTACGCCGGCCACGATCGCGCAGCCTACGGCGATACCGACCAGCCAGATGTGCTGCAACGTGAGTTGCAGCAGTTCGGGCCAGCTCGACGCGAGATAGTCGAATATGTTCATCGGTTCTCCTTCATGGCAGCTTGTGCGTGCGCAGGAATGCGTCGGCGACGTCGCGCGGCGACTTGCCGTCGAGGTCGACTTCCTTGGCCATCGCCTGCATCACGTCGTTGTCGAGCGCGGCCGACAGCGCGTTGAGTTGCGTCGCAAGTTTCGGATTGCGATCGAGCGTGTCCTTGCGCACCACGGGCGTCGCGTTGTACGGCGGGAAGAAGTGCTTGTCGTCCTCGAGCGGCACGATGCCGAAGCCCTTCACGCGCCCGTCGGTCGTGTAGACGAGGCCGATCTTCAGCTGGTTGTTGTGCAGCGCCGTGTAGACGAGCCCCGGGTCCATCTGCTTGAGCTGCGCGCGGCTGAACTGCATGCCGTAGGCGGCGAGCAGCGGCTTCAGCCCGTCGGGGCGATTCGCGAATTCCGCGTCCATCCCGAACACGTAGTGCTTCGCGGCCGGGTCGGTCTTCAGGTGTTCGGCGAGCTGCGAGACGGTCCGGATGCCGGTGGCCTGCGCGAGCGGGCTGGGCAGGCCGATCGCGTAGGTGTCGTTGAGCGGCGACGCGTCGAGCCAGACGAGCCCGCGCGGCACATCGAGCGCCTTGACGCGCCGGTACATTTCGTCGGGCGAAAGCTTGTCGTTGATCTTGTTGTAGACGAGCGCGGCGGTGCCCGTGTAATCCCACATGAGATCGAACTGGCCGTTCTCCAGCGCGCTGCGCACGAGCGTGCTGCCGAGGCCCGAACGGACTTCCACGTCGTAGCCGCGCGCGCGCAGGTATTGCGCGGTGAGTTCCGCCAGCACGTATTGCTCGGTGAAGTTCTTCGCGCCCAGCACGAGCTTCGCCGCGCAGGCCGGTGCGCTCGCCGCGATGCACAACGCTGCCACGGTGCACAGGCGCGCGAGCGATCGAATGGTGCGATGGAGTGTCATGCGGCACCTCCGTGGCGGGCGAGCCAATGGCGGCTGCCGGCCGCGACGAGGCCGTCCAGCACGAGCGCGAGGATCGCGGTGAGCGACGCGCCGAGCAGCAGCAGCGGCTGGTTGTCGAGGTAG
The DNA here is from genome assembly GCF_002223095.1 of Burkholderia sp. AU33803. Lineage (NCBI taxonomy): Bacteria > Pseudomonadati > Pseudomonadota > Betaproteobacteria > Burkholderiales > Burkholderiaceae > Burkholderia > Burkholderia sp. AU33803. The sequence goes on along the minus strand of NZ_NKFJ01000008.1, from coordinate 499,524 downwards.
ATGCCGGGGAAAATCAGCGAGCCGAGACTGTCCGCGCCGATCAGGTAGGCGAGCGGGGCCGTGCCGACGTTGATCGCGAGCGCGGTGCGCACGCCGCCGACGATGATCGGCAGCGCATTGGGCAACTCCACGCGCACGAGCGACTGCCAGCCCGTCATGCCGATGCCCTTCGCGGCTTCGCGCAGCGCGGCCGGCACGTTCTTCATGCCTTCGTAGGCATTGCGCGTGATGGGCAGCAGCGATGCGAGGAACAGCGCGACGATCGCGGGCACGTTGCCGATGCCGAAGATGCCGAGCGCGATGGCGAGCACGGCGAGCGACGGGATCGTATTGCCGATGTTGAAGACCTGCATGAAGCGCTCGGCCTGATGCTGGAAGCGCGGCCGGCTCAGCAGCACGCCGGCCGGCACGCCCACGGCAATCGCGAGCGACATCGAATAGACGACCAGCAGCATGTGCTGGCCCGCGTAGTACGCGAGATCGTCCGCGCGCTGGCGGAACGTGTCGGCACCGATGCCGCGCGCGAGCGCCCAGGCGATGGCGACGATGGCGATCAGGCTGCCCACCAGCTGGACAGTGCGTCGAGTCATGAAGATACACCCCCTCAATCTCGGTGCGGCACACGCACGGGCGCATGCCGCGTAGACGCCGGATGGCGCCGCGATGGAAGTTCGTGATCCCGGCATGGCCGCGATTTGAACTGACGGAAACAGTCATGCCGGCCGCAACGAGGTGCGACTGGCGGTCGAGTGAACGCGATGCTGCGTTCGTCTGATTGTCATGTTCAGCCCGGCGGCGCCGTCATGGCGAGGCGCGTTCGAGCAGGGCACCGCCCCGTGAGGACGGCATGGATGCGGCGGGCGTGACACCTGCCGCTGGAGCCGGAGGCTCCCTTGACGTGGCGAAACGGATGCATGCGCAACGAATTGCGAAATGACATCACGTTGCACACGAGATCATGCATGTTGTGATGAAGTTGGGCTGAGTATAGAGTAATCGAATGATCGCGTCTACCTTGCGGGGCGATCGAGATTGCGTGCCGACGATCATGTGGTGGCGATGAAGCGGGGAAGGATCACGCGTACGGAAAATGATTCGAATTCCGAATCGATTGGCGGGGCGGTCAACTTGAAGCGGGTTTCGTGAACGCCCCAGCATCGTGCTCGACCGTCACGCACCGCCGCGTATCCGCACGCAGTTATCCGCACGCAGTCCTGGCGGGTCCGGCCTATTCGCTGCCGTCCTGATCGGCGCGTGGCGCCCTGCCGGTCCAGCGTCGATACGCATGACGGAAACTTCGCGGTTCGCTGTAGCCGAGACGCTCCGCGATGGCCGCGACCGTCAGCTCGGGATCGTCGAGCATCCGCACTGCTTCATCGCGGCGCACGTCGTCGAGCAGCGACTGGAACGTGAGGCCATCCTTGTCGAGCCGCCGGCGCAGCGTGCGCTCCGTCAGGTGCAGGGCATCCGCGAGCGACGTCATCGACTTGAAGCGCGCCAGGTCGCGCGCCATCAGCTCCCTCGCGCGATCGGCGAAGCGCGTGCCGACCGACGCGGCCCACTGCCGTTCGAGTGCCTCGCACTGGCCATGCAGCGCATTGAAGCTGACTTCGTTCGCGAGCAGCGGTGTCTCGGTGCCGTTCACCGACGTGAATACGAGCCGGTTGTCGCCCGCATTGAACACGACCTTGCAGCCGAAGTGGCGCGTGTAGTCGGCCGCATTGCGCGGCGTGCGGCGCGCGAGCTGCACCTGTTCGGGCCAGACCGGCTTGCCGACGAGATCGGACACGATCAGCCGCAGGCTCGACAGGCACATGTCGACCTGGAACACCTCGAGATCGGGTTCGCCGTTGTAGCGGCTGATCGTCACGCTCATGCCGTCCGCGTGCGTATCGATACGCACATCGAAATACAGCCCCATGAACAGCGGAAACTGGCCCATGCACCGGAATGCCTGCATCACCGAGCCGCTGATCAGCATCGCGTAGCCGGCGAGGCCGAGCGTCGACACGTGCAGCCGCGCGCCGATCGACAGCCCGATCGACGGCACGCCGCTGCACTGCAGCAGGTTGTGGAAGCAGCGTTGCTCCTGGCCGCGATTCACGTGCAGGGTCGGCGACGCGACTTCGTCCGCGCCGAGCCCCGTGCCTTCGAGCAGCGCGGCGCCGTCGATATGCCGCACGCGGCATTCGTCCAGTGCGACCGCGATCGCGTGGACGGTGGCGGGAATGTCCTCCTGACGCCCGGCCGGGCGCGCGAGGCCGAGCGACGAGCGCAGGCTGCGCTCGGCCCGGCTCTGGTGTGGATGGGGGCGGCTGTTCATGGTGCTGAAGGGGCGACGGGGTCGCGTAGAACATAGCGGGAATGTCCGCAAAACGCCAGTGCCGCACAGCAGCATGCATGGCTCGCCGGCGCGCCGGGCGGCGACGTGTCCGGAAATATCCCCTGATTACGTCCGCTTTTCTCATTCGTGGCCGATTTTTTGGCGCACCACACTTTCTCCCAGTCGTACGCCGCCGGCCGTGCCGGGCGAACGAGAGTTGAAGCCGTGAACGCCACCCACGTGAGGACAGCATGGACAACGACAGCCCAGGTCGATACGCATCAGCCGCCGCGACGCATGACTTCGGCGCGCATGTGATGCGAGGCGACGCGGACGAGCGCCGCAAGCCGAATCTGCTCGGGCTCGCGACGCTGGTGATCTTCGGCCTCGCGTACATGCTGCCGATGACGGTGTTCACGACCTACGGGATCGTTACGAGCGAGACCAACGGGCATCTCACGGCCGCGTATGCGGTCACGCTGGTCGCGATGCTGTTCACGGCACGCAGCTACGGCCACATGGCGCGGCTGATGCCGAGCGCCGGGTCGGCTTATACGTTCGCGAGCCGCAACTTCGGCACGTCGGCCGGTTTCATGGTCGGCTGGGCGTTGCTAATGGACTACCTGTTCATCCCGATGATCAGCTACCTCGCGATCGGCATCTACATGAAGCAGATTTTCCCGGGCGTGCCGGCGAGCGTATGGATCGTCGGGAGCATCGTGCTGATCACCGGGCTGAACATCGTCGGTATCCGGCTCGTCAATCGCGTGAACCTGATCCTGATCGCGAGCCAGCTCGTGTTCATCGCGATCTTCTTCATCGCTTCCGCGCGGGTCGCGTCGGGCGAAGGGCTGTCGATGGCCGTCGCGTTGCCGTCGTCGGGCGATGCGCGGGCCATCTTCGCCGGCTCCGCGATCCTGTGCCTGTCGTTCCTCGGTTTCGATGCGGTCACCACGCTGTCGGAGGAAACACGCGAGCCGAAGCGCACGGTGCCGCGCGCGATCCTGCTCTGCACGCTGGCGAGCGGCGTGCTGTTCATGCTGGTGGCGTACGTGGGGCAGGTGGTGTTTCCCGACTGGCACGCCTTCAAGGATCTCGATTCGGCCAGCCTCGAACTGATGCGACGCATCGGCGGCGGCACGCTGTCGGCGTTCTTCGTCGCGGTGTATGTGGCCGGCTGTTTCGCGAGCGCAATGGCGGGCCAGGCGAGCGTGACGCGCGTGCTGTTCGCGATGGGCCGCGACCGCGTGCTGCCGGAACGCGTCTTCGGTCACCTGCATGCACGGTTGCGCACGCCGGTGCGCGCGACGCTCGCGGTCGGCATCGTGTCGCTGTCCGCGCTGTTCATCACGCTCGATCTCGCGTCGACGATGATCAGCTTCGGTGCGCTCGTCGCGTTCGCGGTGGTGAACCTGTGCGTGATGCGCAGCTATCTGTGCCGGCCCGAGCATCGCCGCTTCGCGGGCTGGATCACGTTCGGCGTGATGCCGGCGATCGGCTTCGCGATGAACGTGTGGCTCTGGTCGGGCCTGTCGCGCCAGACGTTCTACGTCGGCACCGGCTGGCTCGTGCTCGGGCTCTGCCAGCTCGTGTGGCTCACGCGCGGCTTCACGCGCCCGGCGCCGACGCTGTCGATGAATTGAATGACCGGTGGCCGGCTGCCGGCCACCGGCTCTGAAACCCTGAAGGAGGAACGACCCATGAACGCTGTTGACGTCAATCTCGATGCGGACCTGCAGGCCATCGGCAAACGCCACCTGCTGATGCATTTCACGCACGCCGATGCGTATCGCGACCACGCGCTGACCGTGTTCGACCGCGGCGAAGGCTGCTGGCTCGTCGACCGCAACGGCAAGCGCTATTTCGACGGGCTGGCCGGGCTGTACTGCGTGCAGGTCGGCTACGGCCACGGCGCGGAAATCGGCGACGCGATCCGCGAGCAGATGGTGCGGCTGCCGTTCGCGACCAACTGGGGCGTGGGCCACGAGCCGGCGATCAGGCTTGCGCACAAGCTCGCGGCGCTCGCGCCGGACGGGCTGAACCGCGTGTTCTTCACGTCGAGCGGCTCGGAGTCGAACGAATCGGCGATCAAGCTGGTGCGCCAGTATCACCAGTCGCGCGGCGAGCCGCAGCGGCGCAAGTTCATCGCGCGGCGCGTCGCGTATCACGGCACGTCGTTCGGCGCGCTCGCGCTGAACGGGATGACGAACTTCCGCAAGCATTTCGAGCCGCTGATGTCGGGCGTGCGGCACGTGGGCAACACGAAGCGCTACGGCCGCCCCGCAGGCGAGACGGAAGCGCAGTTCACGCGCCACCTGCTCGACGAGATCGAATCGCTGATCGTGCAGGAAGGGCCGGATACCGTCGCCGCGATCGTCGTCGAGCCGCTGCAGAACGCGGGCGGCAGCCTGACGCCGCCGGCCGGCTATGCGGCCGGGCTGCGCGACATCTGCGACCGGCACGGCGTGCTGCTCGTCGCCGACGAAGTGATCTGCGGGTTCGGCCGGCTTGGCGAATATTTCGGCTCCGCGCGCTACGGGCTGAAGCCGGACATCATCACGTTCGCGAAAGGCATCGCGTCGGGCTACGTGCCGCTCGGCGGCGTGATCGCGAGCGACGCGGTGGTCGACACGGTGCTCGACGGCCCGCAGCAGATGTTCCTGCATGGCGCGACCTATGGCGGCCACCCGGTCGCGTGCACGGCCGCGCTCGCGAACCTCGCGATCATGGAGCGCGAAGGCGTGCTGGAGAACGTCCGCAGCAACGAAGCGGTGTTCCGCCAGACGCTCGACGGCCTGCTCGAACTGCCGTGCGTCGGCGACGTGCGCGGCGACGGCTACCACTACTCGCTCGAACTCGTGACCGACAAGGCCGCGCGCCGCTGGGCGGCCGGCATCAGCGCGCAGGCGTTCGTGTCGACGCTGCTCGCCCCCGCGATCTTCGACGCGGGGCTGCTGTGCCGTGCGGGCGTCGATCACGAAGGCACGCCGATCGTGCAGTTCTCGCCGCCGCTCGTGATGTCGCGCGACGAGATCGTGTGGTTCGTCGCGAAGATCCGCGACATCCTCGTCGACACCTATGCGCGGGCGACGCGCTGAGCGCGGCGTCCTTCATTTCAGGAGCATTCGATGAGAACGTCACAACAGTCCTATATCGACGGCCAGTGGCTCGATCCGGCCGATGCACGATCGATCGACGTGATCGATCCGAGCACGGCCCGGCCGTATGCGCAGCTCAGGATCGGCGATGCGGCCGACGCCGACCGCGCGGTCGGCGCGGCGAAGCAGGCTTTCGACCCGTATTCGCGCTGGCCGGTGGGCGAGCGCGTCGCGCTGCTGCGGCGCGTGCTCGACATTTACCAGCGCCGCTACGAGGAGGTCGCGCAGACGATCAGCCAGGAGATGGGCGCGCCGATCGCATTTGCGCGCGCGGCGCAGGCGGCCGTCGGCACCGCGCACCTCGAGCAGACGATCCGCGCGCTGCAGTCGTTCCGCTTCAGCACGCAGACCGATTCGCTGCTGGTGTCGCACGAGCCGATCGGCGTGTGCGCGTTGATCACGCCGTGGAACTGGCCGATCAACCAGATCGTGTGCAAGGTCGCGCCGGCGCTTGCGGCCGGCTGCACGATGGTGCTCAAGCCGAGCGAGATCGCGCCGTTCAGCGCGATCCTGTTCGCGGAGATCCTGCACGAAGCCGGCGTGCCGCCCGGCGTGTTCAACCTCGTGCACGGCTATGGGCATGACGTGGGCGACGCGCTGTCGCGGCACCCGGATGTCGACATGGTGTCGTTCACCGGTTCGACGCGCGCGGGCGTCGAGGTCGCGAAGGCGGCGGCCGATACCGTGAAGCGCGTGCATCAGGAGCTCGGCAGCAAGAGCCCGAACCTGATCCTCCCCGATGCAGATATCGAGGATGCGGTCACGCGCGGCGCGCGCAGCTGCTTCAGCAACAGCGGCCAGTCGTGCAATGCGCCGACCCGCATGCTCGTGCATGCCGATCATCTGGCGCTGGCCGAGCAGGCCGCGCGACGGGAGGCGGAACGCACGGTCGTCGGCGATCCGCGTTCGACGGAGACCGGTATCGGGCCGGTGGTCAGCCGCACTCAGTTCGACCGCATCCAGCACTTCATCCGGCTCGGGATCGAAGAAGGCGCGACGCTCGTCGCCGGCGGGCCGGGGCGTCCGGACGGGCTCGGTGACGGGTTCTACGTGCGGCCGACGGTATTCTCGAACGTCACGCCCGACATGATGATCGCGCGTGAGGAAATCTTCGGGCCGGTGCTGGCGATCATGACCTACCGGACCGAAGAAGAAGCCATCGCGCTCGCGAACGATTCGGTCTACGGGCTCGCGGCCTACGTGCAGTCGAAGGATATCGAGCGTGCGCGCAGGGTGGCGGCGCGGTTGCGGGTCGGCAACGTCCACATCAACTACCCGGCATGGAATCCGGCCGCGCCGTTCGGCGGCTACAAGCGTTCGGGCAACGGCCGCGAATATGCGGAGTTCGGCCTCGTCGAGTATCTGGAGACGAAGGGCACGACGGGGTACGCGTGAGCAACCGTACGATGCGGCGCCCGCCCGGGTGAATCGCGGCGCGCATGCGCGATTGCCTGCGCCGCTCGCGGCGGCCGGCCGCCACGGCCACGCATGGCGTCGGCAGTTACCGCGTGGCTGATACTTCCCGTGCGCTGCGAAGCACGCGGCGTCGCGCCGACGCCGCGCTCGCCGGCAATCAGTCCTCGTCGGGATCCGCTGCGCCCGCATCGGATCCCGCAACGGGCGCAGCGGCCCGCCGGCGGATCTCGGAATCGAGGATCAACCGCCCGCGCAGCTTGCCCTTCATCCGCTTCACATGCTTGGGCGCCTCGGTCATGTGCTCGACCATCAGCGCCCGGACGCGCTCGGCGTCGCGCTCGCGCGCGGCCTGCAGGATCGCCTTGTGGATCGACACGTTCGCTTCGCCGAAGCGCTTGTGCTCCACGAGCGGCGTATCGTTCCGGAACTCGATCAGCTGCCGGATCATCTCGTTGATCAGCTCGCAGCTGAAGCGCAGGAACGGGTTCGGGTTCGCGGCCGCGAGGATGTCGTGGAACGTCGTGTCCTCCTGGCGCTGGCGCAGCATGTGCCCGCGGTCGTGCACACCTGACGCGCCGTCGCAGCACGCGATGTTCGCCTCCAGCGCCGCGAAGTCGCGCTCGCCCAGATGCGGCACGGCACCGGCCGCCAGCTCGGGTTCGAGCAGCTTGCGCACGGTGTAGATGTCGTCGATCGTCACGTCCTTGAAGAACAGGTAGTTCTGCAGCAGCTGCAACGTGCGGTCGAGCGGCACCTCGACGACCATCCCGCCGCCGGACGGCCCCGTGGTGACCTTGATCAGCCCTTGCACCTCGAGCGACTTCAGCGCCTCGCGGATCGTGCTCTTGCTCACCGCATAGAGCTGCTGCAGCTCGGCTTCGCGCGGCAGGCGATCGCCCGGCTTCAGGTCCTTCTCGGTGATCAGCCGCTTGATCTCCTCGGCGACGAGGTCGGCCCGCTTCGGCTGCTTGATTTCGACCGCGAGGCCCGCCCTGGCTCGGTCCATGACCATCTTCACGACTCCTTTGTCTGACTCCGCGCCGCGTCATCGTCGACGATCCGTGCCGGCGCGGGTACGGAATTTTGCCTGATTGACACCAATTTTGATCAACTCTAGCATCAGGTTCATTCTATTTATCATGATAAATAGGATCAACCGGCGGCGCGCATCCTGCAGGGCGTGGGCACGGTTTGGCAGTCGGTCGCATCGCGTGTGTCCCCCTTTATCAGGAGCGTCAACTTGAATCGCCGAGAACTGTTGAAACTGGCCGCGCTGTCGGCCGTGCCGGGTGCGCTCGGCAGCATGTCGTCCCGCGCCGCGTTCGCGCAGGGTTCGTCCATCCAGCTCGCATGCCCGGTGCCGATGTCGGGGCCGTTCGCGGCCAACGGCAAGTACGCCGATCTCGGCATGCAGCTCATCGTTCAGCAGTACGGCAAGGTGCTTGGCGCGCCGCTCGCCTACACGGCGCTCGACACCGAGGGCAAGCCCGCGACCGCCGTGCGGCGCGTGCAGGAGATCGCGCAGCAGAAGGGCGTGCGTTTCTTCGCGGGCGGCATCCTGTCGTCCGAGTCGCTGGCGATGGGCAAGGAAGTCCAGAAGGCGGGCGGCGTGTTCATCACGACGGCCGGCGCGGACGAGATCACCGGCAAGGATTGCAATGCCGCGACGTTCCGCTGGTCGGTGCCGACCTTCGGCGCGATCGAGCAGACGGTGCGCCCGTTGACCCAGATGCTGCCGAAGGCGAAGCGCTGGTACACGATCACGCCGCAATACGTGTTCGGCGAGGGCCTGCTGTCGGCCGCGAAGGCGATCTTCAAGGAAAAGGGCATCGAGCATGTCGGCAACAGCTACCACTCGCTCGCCGAGAAGGAGTTCAGCGGCTACCTGACGAACGCGGCGGCCGCGCAGCCGGACGTGCTGCTGATCCTGAACTTCGGCTCGCAGTCGTCGGACACGCTGCGCCAGGCCGTCAGCTTCGGGATGAAGCGCAACTGCACGATCCTGCTCGCGTGGGCGTCGGGCCTCGAGCAGTTCGAGGCGCTCGGGCCCGACATCTGCGACGGCGTGTATTTCGGCGCGCAGTACTGGCACGGCATCGATTCGCCGCTGAACCGCGACCTCGTGAAGCGCGCGAACGCCACGTTCAAGGCGAACCCGAACTACAGCCTCGCGGGTTCCTACATCTGCTCGAAGATCCTGGTCGACGCGATGGTGAAGGCCGGCAGCGCCGATCCGAAGAAGGTGGTCGCGGCGATGGAGGGCATGAAGTACGACGGCCTCACGGGCCCGGAGGAAATCCGCAAGGGCGATCACCAGGTGCTGAAGAACTACTACCTGCTGAAGGGCAAGCCGAAGAGCCGGATGAAGAACGCGGACGACTACGCCGACATCGTCAGTTCGGGCCAGTCGTTCCTGCCGGTCGACAAGACGAGCTGCAAGCTCGCGTGACGCAGTGCATGCGTCCGCGGCCGTCGCGCGCCGCGGACGTCCTTTACCTTCCTTTCTGACACGGAAGCCATGAACGTCTATCTGCTGCAGATCGTCAACGGCATCGGCGTGGGCATGCTGTATTTCCTGCTCGCCGTCGGCCTGTCGATCGTGTTCGGCCTGCTGCGCTTCGTGAACTTCGCTCACGGCGCGTTCTATCTGCTCGGTGCGTATCTCTGCTACCAGGCGCTGCAATGGTCGGCGAATTTCTGGGTCGCGCTCGCGGTCGTGCCGCTCGTCGTCGGCGCGTTCGCGTGGAGCGTCGAAAAGCTCGTGCTGCGTCATGTGTACGCGCAGCAGCACGAATTCCACATCCTCGCGACAGTCGGGCTCGCGCTCGTGCTGCAGGAGTGCGCGATCCTCGCGTGGGGCCCGCTCGGCGACAACGTGCCGCCGCCCGACGCGCTGAACGGCGTCGTGATCTGGGGCGGCTTCGTCTACCCGAAATACCGGCTGTTCGTGATCGCGTTCACGGCCGTGCTCGCCGCGCTCCTGTGGTGGGTGCTCGAAGGCACGCGGCTCGGCAGCACGGTGCGCGCGGGCAGCGAATCGACGGAGATGGTGTCGCTGCTCGGCATCAACGTGACGCGCGTGTTCAGCCTCGTGTTCGCGCTCGGCGCGGCGACGGCCGCGCTCGCGGGCGTGCTCGCCGCACCGATCCGCGGCGTCGACCCGTTCATGGGCATCGAGGCGCTCGGCGTCGCGTTCGTCGTGGTCGTCGTCGGCGGGATGGGGAATTTTCTCGGGGCGCTGGTCGGCGGGCTGCTGGTCGGCATCGTGCAGAGCCTGATGAGCACGCTGTGGCCGGAAGGGGCGCGGCTGATGATCTATGTCGCGATGGCGGCCGTGCTGCTGTTGCGTCCGAACGGGTTGCTGGGGAGGGCCGCATGATCGAATCGTCGAAACCGCTGCCGCCCGGGACGGCGGCCTCGTCACGCCCGCGGCCGTGGCGCGGCGCATGGCAGCGGCCGGAAGGCTGGCTCGCGGTGGCCGTCGTGTGCGCGCTGCCGGTTGCGCTGAGCTCGGGCTCGCTCGCGACCGAGGTGCTGGTGTTCGCGCTCGCCGCGCTCGGCTGCAACCTGCTGCTCGGCTACACGGGGCTGCTGTCGTTCGGGCAGGGCATCTTCTTCGGGCTCGGTAGCTACGCGGCGGGGCTGGTGCTGACGCACGGCGTCGCATCGGTGACTGCCGCGCTGGTTGCAGCCACCGTGCTCGGTGCCGCCGCGGCCGCGCTCGTCGGCTGGTTCTCGATCCGGCAGCGCGGTACTTACTTCGTGATGCTGACGCTCGCGTTCGGGCAGCTGTTCTACTTTCTCGCCTACACGACGCCGAACGTCACGGGCGGCGACAACGGGCTGCTCGACATCCCGCGCCCCGCGTTGTCGCTGTTCGGGCATCCGCTCGTTTCGCTCGATTCGCCGTGGCGCTACTACGGCTTCGTCGCGGTGCTGTTCGTCGCGGTGTTCTGGCTGCTGTTGCGCGTGTCGCGCTCCGTGTTCGGCCGCACGCTGCTCGCGATCCGCGACAACGAGGCGCGCGCGGCGGCGGCCGGCTACGACGTGAAGCGCTTCAAGCTCGCGGCATTCGTGCTGTCGGGCGCGGTCACGGGTTTCGCCGGTGCGCTGCACGCGTTGATGACGGGCATCGCACCGCTGTCGAACATCGACTATCACACGAGCGAGATGATCCTCGTGATGACGGTGATCGGCGGCACGGGCAACCTGTTCGCGTCGGTGCTCGGCGCGGCATTCTACGTGCTGTTCGCGGACTGGCTGTCGACGCTGTGGCCGCGCTGGCTGCTGCTGCTCGGCCTCGTGCTGATCGCGGTCAGCCTGTTCATGCAGCGCGGGTTGTGGGGATTGGGGGAACGCGTCGTGGCGTCGCTGCGGCGCGGCGGACGGACGGCGACGACGACCGGGGAGCGGCAATGAGCGAAGCGATTCTCGAGGCGCGCGGCATCGTCAAGCGCTACGGCAAGTTCACGGCGCTGGGCGGCGTCGACCTGCGGATCATGCCGCGCACCGTGCATTCGGTGATCGGGCCGAACGGCGCCGGCAAGACGACACTGTTCCATACGTTGACGGGCACGCTGCCGATCACGTCGGGCTCGATCCTGTTCGACGGTCACGACGTGTCGCGCGAACCCGATCACAAGCGCGTGCGGCGCGGCATCGCGCGCTCGTTCCAGGTGACGAGCCTGTTTCCGAACCTGAGCGTGCGCGAGAACCTGCGCGTCGCCGCGCAGGGCGTCGAATCGCGGCGCGCGCTGAATCCGTGGGTGCCCCCGCGCGGTGCGCTTGCGCACGACGGCATCGTCGACGACGTGCTCGAGCGGCTCGGCCTGCAGCGCTTCGCCGATACGGCGGCCGGCGTGCTGTCGCACGGCCAGCAGCGCCGGCTCGAGGTCGGGATGGCGCTGGCGGCGCGACCGCGCGCGATCTTTCTCGACGAGCCGACGTCGGGCATGGGGATCGACGATCTCGACGACATGAAGGCACTGATCCGCGGCCTGCGAGACGACTACACGGTCGTGCTGATCGAACACAACATGGGCATCGTGATGGACATCTCGGACACGATTACGGTGATGCAGCAGGGCCGCGTGCTGGTCGAAGGCAAGCCGGACGCGATTCGCGGCGACGCGCGCGTGCGCAGCGCGTATCTCGGCAACATGATCACGGGAGGCCGCGCATGATGCTCGACGTGAAGGACGTTCATGCCTGCTACGGCAAGAGCCACATCCTGCAGGGCATTTCGCTGAACGTGGACGAAGGCGAGACGGTGACGCTGCTCGGCCGCAACGGCGCGGGCAAGTCGACGACGCTCAAGACGATCGCGGGCGTCGTCGCGCCGACCGGCGGCACGGTGACGTTCGCGGGCCGGCCGGTGTCCGGGCAGCCCGCGCACCGGATCGCCGCGCGCGGCCTGTGTTTCGTGCCGGAGCATCGCGGCATTTTCCGCCTGCTGTCGGTCGAGGAGAACCTGCGGCTCGGTGCGCGCCGCGATTCACCGTGGCAGCTCGACGACATCTACCGGATCTTCCCGCGCCTGAAGGAGCGTCGCCGCAACGGCGGTGCGCAGTTGTCGGGCGGCGAGCAGCAGATGCTCGCGATCGGCCGCGCGCTGATGAACCACCCGCGGCTCTTGATGCTCGACGAGCCGGTCGAAGGGCTCGCGCCGGTGATCGTCGAGGAGATCGTCGAGCAGCTGAAGCAGATCAAGGCGGCCGGCGTCGCGATCCTGCTCGTCGAACAGAACCTCGAAGTGTGCACGCAGCTCGCCGACCGCCACTTCGTGATCGAGCAGGGCGTGATCGTCTACGAAGGCAGCAACGCGGCGTTCGCGGCCGATCACGAGGTGAAGGACCGTTACCTGGGTGTCGGCGTCGCGTAAGCGCCGCGCCCTTTCATTGCGAGGAATTCCATCGATGCAAGTTCAGGATTCGACACCGGGCGTCGCGGCGTCCGGCTTGCGCGTCGACGGCGCGCGGCTATGGGACAGCCTGATGCGTCTCGCGCGGATCGGCGCGACCGACAAAGGGGGCGTGTGCCGCCTCGCGCTCACCGACCTCGATCGCGAGGCACGCGACCTGTTCGCCGCGTGGGCGAAGGAAATCGGCTGCACGGTGCGCGTCGACGCGATCGGCAACATCTTCGCGCGGCGCGCGGGCGAATGCGACGACCTGCCGCCCGTGACGACGGGCAGCCACATCGACACGCAGCCGACCGGCGGCAAGTTCGACGGCAACTACGGCGTGCTCGCGGGCCTCGAAGTGCTGCGTACGCTCGACGATGCGGGCGTGCGCACGCGGGCGCCGCTCGAGGTCGCGGTGTGGACCAACGAGGAAGGGTCGCGCTTCGTGCCCGTGATGATGGGTTCCGGCGTGTTCGCGGGCGCGTTCACGCTCGACCATGCGCTCGCGCAATGCGACCGCGACGGCGTGTCGGTGCGCGACGCGCTGGCCGCGATCGGCTATGCGGGCGATGCGAACGACGGGCGCGGCGCGCATCCGGTCGGCGCGTATTTCGAAGCGCATATCGAGCAGGGCCCGGTGCTGGAGGCGCACGACACGACGATCGGCGTGGTCGAGGGCGCGCTCGGGCAGCGCTGGTATGACGTGACCGTGCACGGCATGGAGGCGCACGCCGGCCCGACGCCGATGGCCCTGCGGCGTGACGCGCTGCTCGTCGCGTCCGATCTCGTGCGCAAGGTGAACGACATCGCGTGTGCGCATCCGCCGCATGGACGCGGCACGGTCGGCTGGGTCGACGTGTACCCGAATTCGCGCAACGTGATTCCGGGCCGCGTGACGCTGACCGTCGACCTGCGCGCAGCCGACGATGCGACGCTGGCGGAGATGGACGCGGAATTGCGCGCGACATGTGCCAACCTGGGGGCGGCAGCCGGAATGCAGATCGACATCGCGGCAGTGGTGTGCTTCCCGCCGCAGCCGTTCGATCCGGCGCTGGTCGAGCAGGTTCGTGCGGGCGCGCACGCGCTCGGGCTGTCGTCGATGAACGTGATCAGCGGCGCAGGCCACGACGCCGTGTATCTCGCACGCGTGGCGCCGACCGCGATGATCTTCGTGCCGTGCAAGGACGGAATCAGCCACAACGAGATCGAAGACGCCGATCCGGTCCACCTGGAAGCCGGCTGCAACGTGTTGCTGCACGCGATGCTCGGTGCCGCCGGGATCGCGGAGGGCCGCGCACGATGAAGATCCTGATCGCGCGGATGAACCATGAGACCAACACGTTCTCGCCGGTGCCGACGCCGCTTGCCGCGTTCGGCCGCAACGGCCCGGACTGGGGCGACGACGCCTATCGCGCGAATCGCGGGATGCGCACCGCGATGGCCGCGTTTCTCGACGCGGCCGAGCGTGAAGGCGCCGAGATCGTGACGCCGGTATCAGCGGCCGCGAACCCGAGCGGACCGGTCGCGGCCGACGCGTATGCGGCGATCTGCGACGCGATCGTCGCGGCGGCGCCCGGTTGCGATGCGGTGATGCTTGACCTGCACGGCGCGATGGTCGCCGAGCAGAGCGCGGACGGCGAAGGCGACCTGCTCGAGCGCGTGCGCGCAGCGCTGCCCGGCGTGCCGATCGCGGTCGCGCTCGACCTGCATGCGAACGTCACGCAGAAGATGGTCGATCACGCGGATGTGATCGTCAGCTTCAAGACTTACCCGCACGTCGATATGTACGAGACGGGCGAGCATGCGGCACGCGTGCTGCTCGACCGGCTGCACGGCCGCGCGCGGCCCGTGCTCGCGTGGCGGCAGCCGCCGCTGATGACGTCGACGCTGCGCAGCGCGAGCGCGGAAGGCGCGATGCGGCGCGCGGTGGAGGCCGCGCGCGCGGCCGAGGCCGACGGGTTGCTCGCGGTATCGGTGCTGCCCGGCTTCTCGCTCGCGGACATTCCCGCGCCGTGCATCAGCGTGGTGGTGGTGGCCGATGGCGACCGGGCCGCCGCCGACGCGGTGGCCGAGCGTATCGCGCGGCAAATTTGGGACGCGCGCGACGACTTCGTGTATCGCAGCGCGCCGCTCGCCGAATCGGTTGCGCAGGCCGCTGCGCTCGCGCGCGGCGCGGATCGCCCCGTGCTGATGCTCGATCATGGCGACAACTGCATGTCGGGCGGCCCATGCGACACGATGGACCTGCTCGAGGCCGCGCTCGCGCACGGGCTCGACGGTATCGTCAGCGGGCCGCTGTGCGACCCGCAAGCCGTCGCGGCGCTGATCGACGCGGGTGTCGGCGCGACCGTCACCGTATCGGTCGGCAACCGCATGCCGTCACACGGCGGCGTGCGGCGCGAGCCGTTTCGCGCGACCGGCGTCGTGCGCGCGCTCACCGACGGCGAATACGTGATCACGGGGCCCACTTATACGGGGCAGCGCGCGTACATGGGCCGCACGGCCGTGCTCGACATCGGCGCGGCCACGCTCGTCATCACCGAGCGGACGCAGGAGCCGTGGGATCTCGGCGTGTTCGAGAGCGTCGGCGTCGATCCGCGCCGCGCGCGCTTCCTGCTGCTGAAGTCGCGGATGTATTGCCGGCCGGTATTCGTGCCGATCGCGGCCGCGCTGGTCGAGTGCGACAGCCGCGGCGTGACGGGTTCGGACTACGGGCTGTTCCATTACGAGCGGCTGGCGCGGCCCGTGTATCCGCTCGATGAGGTGGGCGAATGGCCGTCGTCCGGCGCGCGACGGATGGCGTGACGGAAGCGGACCGGGCGCGAGACGCCGGATTTGCCGGCTTTCGGGCATCATGCGATGGCACCGACCCGTCGAGCAGCAGGGTCGATGCCATCCATTGTGTCCGCAACCGATCCGGAGAATCGACCGACATGCATTCGAATCCTTTTCGCCCGCGCAGCGCGCGCCTGCTCGCCGCGCTGACCCTCGCCACGACGGCCGTCGCCGCCCACGCCGCCGACTGGATCGTGTCCGGCAACGACGGCAAGTACCAGCGCGTCGAGGGGCGCGACACCTATCTGGCGTCGCCGCCCGCCGACACGCTGACGCTGCTCGACGCCAGCACGTTCCCGCCGAAGGTCGCGCTGCAGGTCGACGTCGAGAACGGCATCCAGGGGCCGCCGCAGGCCGTCGCGATCACGCCCGACGCGAAGCTTGCGCTCGTCGGCGCGCCGACACGCTACGACGCGGCCGCGAAGCAGCTCGTGTTCGACACGTTCCTGCAGGTCGTGAATCTCGAAGCCGCACCGCCGTCGATCACGCGCATCGAGCTCGGCACGCATCCGCAAGGGATCGCGATCGACCGCTCGGGAAAGCTCGCGCTGGTCGCGAACGTCGACGGCAGCGTGTCGATCCTGCGCATCGACGGCACGAACGTGACGCTCGACGGCAACCTGAAGATCGGCAAGAAGCGGCTGGCCGGGATCAGCTTCACCCATGACGGCAAGCATGCGCTCGTGTCGCTGCGCGACGAGCAGGGCATCGCGGTGCTGAACGTCGACGACGGCAAGGTGACCGACAGCGTGTCGCGCCTGAGCACCGGCGTCGCGCCTTACACGATCGACGTGTCGAGCGACAACCGCTGGGCCGTCGTCAGCAACGTCGGGCTCGCGGGGCTGCCGGGCTATACGGGCACGCTGGCGGGCGACGCCGATTCGGTCGCGCTGATCGACGTGTCGCGCGTGCCGTTCCGCACGGTCCAGTACCTGACGGTGCCGTCGTTGCCGGAAGGCGTCGCGATCTCGCCGAACGGCAAGTGGATCGCCGTGCAGGCGATGGACGGCTCGAACCTGATGGCCGACAACCCGGGCCGCCACAAGATCGGCAAGGTGCTGCTGTTCGAGATCCGTAACGGGCAGGCCGTGAAGGTGAGCGAATTGCCGGGCGGCGAAGCCGCGCAAGGCATCGTGTTCACCGCCGACAGCCGGCACGTGATCGTGCAGTTCAACGTCGAACGGCAGCTGGCGCTTTATTCGGTCGAAGGCGGCAAGCTGCGCGATACGGGCAAGCGGATCGCGCTGACGGGCGGCCCGTCTTCGTTGAGGACGTTGCCGCGCTGACGCGCACGGCCTCGACTCGTTCAGTTTCGCAGGTTCATGCGGCGCCCGGGTTCGCCGGGCGCCCGTCAAAGCACACCTCCTGTGCGCCGCCATTGCAACGCAACAAAGGGCGGAACTTTGTACCCAAAGCCACTTAAACCCGTATTGTTTAGTTAAACAAACTGAAAATTCGGGAAACTTCCTGTAGTGAATAAACAGTCGTTGCGGCACTGTAAGCCCGTGGGAAGCATGTGACGTTCCGGGAGTCAGGGCGGTGGAGGCGACGGTTGCGGCAGCAACGATCGTCGCCGGCTGCTCACATGTGAAAGTCAGCGTGACGTCGCTTGGGGGGACCAGCCGACGTCGCGCCGCGCGGCATCGATGTGCCGCGCAAGGCCGCAAGCCGGGCGGCGTGCCGGATGATCATCGGCGCCGGATCCATCGTTTTAATTAACGGTACTAAACGAAAATATGAAAAATCCACGACTCTTGCTCGTCGCCGCACTGGCTTGCGCGGCATTGGCCGCGTGTGGCGGCGACGACGTGAACAGTGTCCAGGCACCCAGCAGCGGCGCAGGCGACACGCCGTCGACCGTGCCGCCGACGGCGGGAACGTCGCAACCGTCGCAACCGGCCCCGCCGAAGCGCACCGACATGGCGTTGACGCAGTTCGTCAATCCATTGATCGGAACGCAGGTCAATGCGGATTCCGGCTACGCGGGCAACGTGAGCCCGGGCGCGATGGTGCCGTTCGGGATGGTGAATTTCGGGCCGAACACGCCGCGCTACGACTTCAACGGCTCGGGCGGCTACCTGTCGTCGGGCGGGTCGGGCGGCACGATCGACTTCTTCAGCGTGACGCACCTGAGCGGTGTCGGGTGCCCGGGGCAGGGCACGGTCGCGATGCTGCCGACCGACGCGGCGACGGCCGTGGCATCGGGCGGCCGGCCGAACGGCATCGGATACCGCTACGCGGATGAAACGGCTGAACCCGGGTACTACAAGGTGCGTCTCGCGAACGGCATCGTGACGGAGCTGAGCGCGACCGCGCGCACCGGCATCGCGCGCTTCACGTACACGAACAAGGACAAGGGCTTCTTCTCGATCGACGCGAAGCTGAACGGCAACAGCGATTCGGGCAGCACGAAGGTCACCGCGAACCACGTCGCGCTGGCGCTCGCGAGCGACGGCAAGTCGATGAGCGGGCAGGCCGTGGCGCCCGCGTTCTGCACGCCGTACGGCACGGTGTGGAATGCGCCCGTGTATTTCTACGCGACCTTCGACAAGCCGCTGCGCAAGCAGGCGGGCACCTCCGCGGTGAATACTGCCAGCAACGGCGCGGCGACGCTGCAGTTCGACCTGACCGACGCGGACCGGGCCGTCACCGTGAAAGTCGGGGTGTCGTCCGTCAGCGTCCAGAATGCGCAGGCGAACCTGAAGGCCGAGGGCGAGACGCTCGCATTCGACGACGCACGCAAGAACGCATCCGGCTCGTGGAATGACCGCCTCAACACGATCCAGATCGACCAGGCCGCGACGCCCGCAGCGCTGAACGCGACGCAGAAGGCGAACCTGACGAAGTTCTACACCGCGCTCTATCGCGTGTTCGGCACGCCGACGCTCTACAGCGACACGAACGGCGAATTCCGCAGCATGCGCCAGCCCAGGAACGCGGATGGCAGCTATCCGAAGTCGGTCGACCAGACCGGCACCATTCCGGCGCGTGCGACGGCGAAGGTTGGCGATTACGCATTCCGGCGCGCCGACGGATCGCTGGGCGGCGCGGGCAACCACTACACGGGTTTCTCGCTGTGGGACACGTACCGGTCGCAGGCGCAGTTGCTGGCGCTGCTCGCACCGAAGGAATCGAGCGACATGATGCAGTCGCTCGTCGTCGACGGGTTGCAGTGCGGTGCGTTCCCGCACTGGGTCGACGGCAGCGACGACTCCACGCCGATGGCGGGCGACAATGCGCTGAACGTGATTGCCGGCGCGTACAAGTTCGGCGCGACCGATTTCGACCTCGTATCGGCTGCCCGCCTGACGAAGCAGTCGGTGTTCGATTCGTCCAGCGCCTGCAACGACCGCGCGAGCGCGGCGGGCCTCGCCAATTTCCTGACGGCCCACTACCTGTCGCAGGGCGATGACGGTCACTCGTCGTCGGCGACCATCGAGCGCGTGCTGAGCGACCGCTCGGCGGCTGCGTTCCTGCAGGCGCTGCCCGCGAGCGTACTGAACGCGCCGTCGGTCGGGGTAACGCCGGACAACATCGGCACGCTGTACACGCGCGCCGGGTGGTGGCGCAACATCTTCGACTACACGAACAAGGTGATCGCCGCGCGCAACGCGCCGCCGGCCGGCTCGGCGCCCGGTACGCTGGGCACGCTCGTGCAGGGTTCGTTCCACGAATCGACGGAACCGAACTACTTCTGGACCTTCGCGCAGGACTGGAGCGCGCTGATCGATGCGATCGGCGGCAAGCAGGCGGCCGTCACGCGGCTGAACAACCTGTTCGCGATCACGACACCGTTCTCGACCGTGCCGTCCTCCAGCAGCCTGAACGGCGGCGAATCGTCGAACACCCTGTACATCGGCAACGAACCGTCGTTCCAGTCGCCGTGGGGGTACAACTGGGCCGGGCAGCCGAGCGGCGCACAGTACGTTCTCCCGATCATCATGTCGAAGGCGTTCACGACCGCTCGCGACGGGCTGCCGGGCAACGACGACATGGGCGCGACGTCGAGCTGGTACGTGTGGGCGGCGCTCGGGATGTTCCCGGTCATTCCGTCGGAGGCGGGGCTCGCGCTGTCCACGCCGCAGTTCAGCGGGATCACGGTGTGGTTCGGCAACGGCAAGACGCTGCGGCTCGAAAGCGACAAGCAGGTCGCGATGGACAGCGCGGGGCGCCCGTCGTTCGCGTATATCCAGTCGCTGAAGGTCAATGGCGCGGATTACGCGGGGTCATGGTTGCCGCTGGGCAAGATCGCCAATGGCGGGACGATGAACTACGCGCTGTCCGCGACGCCGACGCACTGGGCGGCCGCCGACAACCTGACGCCGCCGTCCGGGCCGAACGCGGACTACACGCAGATGACGGCCGGCGGGTCGGCAGCGGCGATGCGCATGCGCGAGGACGGTGCGCGATAAACCCAAGCGGGCATGACGCGCAGGGGCCACCCTGCGCGCCCGTCGAGACGACGCCATCCGGGAGCATGACACCATGCAATCGACATCGCGCCGGAAATTCCTGTCGTACAGCGCAGCGCTCGCCGGTTATTCGATCCGTCGACCGGCGCGCTTGTGCTGCCGGCGTTCTACAGCGACAACTCCCTGAACCTGATCCCCGGCGGGAAGCGGCAGATCACGATCGGCCTGCCGCACGCGGGCGGCGCGCCGGTGTCGCGCATCACGCTGCGCGTCGACGGGTGGCGGCTCGATCGCCCGAACTGCCGGCTGGGGCTCGGCGGCGTGCCGGTCGTGTTCAACGAGCGCGCGCCGACGGTGCCGACGTTCGCGGCCTGCTGACGGAGGGGTGGGTTGCGTGAAGGCGCGCCAAGCGGGAGTGAGCCGGTGACGCGCCGGGTCGAAAGCCCGCGGCGTTCGCTTCAGGCAGGCCGGCCGTGACGGATCGAGAAACGTGTCGAGCCCGCGCGCTTACGGGCGAAGCAGATCGAACCCGCCGAATACGACGACACCGCTCAATACGATCATCGCGACGGAGTGCTGGCCGAAGTAGAGAATCGCGGCGGCAAGCCACGTCGTGATGCAGAAGGCGCCGATGCGGGCCATCGTGGGTTCCTCGAATGCGTGATGAAGTGCGTGCGCGCCGCATGGTGCTCGCCGCTCGACAGGGCGAGCGAGGCACACCGGCGGACGAAAAAGGCGACCCGCGCAGCCGCGACCGCGGCGCCGGCACGTGCCGCGTGCCGCGCCCGGAAGGGCGGGAGTCGAAGCCGGCGGCGTTGCGCGCACGTGCCCGGAGGCGATCGGTGCGCGGATCCCGCTGGCGAAGCGGCGATTTTACCAGCGCCGCCGGGCCGTCAATCTGGCCCTTTCGTGGCTAAAACCGGTCGATCTTCGGCTAAATCAGTCCGTCCCCGATACTCAAGTTTCGTGTGACGAATGCCGTAAACGAGTTGGAAGGCAGTTTCATCCCAGTCACGATTCGCTTACCGACATACGGACCGACACGATGCAGATCGATTTCTCCACGACCACACGCTCGCCGCTGGCGGACAGCAACCTGAACGCGAATGCTTCGTCCGGAGCTGCGGCGACGACGTCCGCCGCGCCCACCGCAACGTCATCCACCGCTGGCGCGACGAGTACCTCGGGTGCTACGAGTGCGCCCGCCACCGCCGGCACGAAGGATGCGACCGGCGCCACCGGCGAAACGCTCGGCGCATCGGGTGCGTCGTCGGACGACCCGGCGGTCAGCCAGTTGAAGGCGCTGATCGAGCGGCTGCAGAAGCAGCTCGCGGCACTGGAGCAGCAGATGGCGAGCGCGAGCCAGCGCGCGAAGGACGACCCGGCCGCGGCGATCGAACAGCAATCGTTGAGCGCGCAAGCCAGCGCGATCTCGGGGGCGCTGTCGACCGCGATCTCGCAACTCGCGGCGGCGATCCAGAAATCGGGCGGCTCGCAGGCGGGCGGGCTGGTGTCGACGCAGGCCTGACCGGTCGCGGCCGGGTCGGCCGCACGCATTACAATCGTGAGCACGTCTCCCTCGACAGGACGGCTGAACGATGCATGCGGAATTCAACGACGACGATCTCGCCCGCTTCGAGTCGCAAGGCGGCACGCCGCTGCCGGCGGCTGATGAACAGGGATGGCTGGAACACGACGGCGCGCGCATCTGGCACGCGTCGTTCGGCCATGGCCCGGCGGTCGTGCTGCTGCACGGCGGCCTCGGCCACAGCGGCAACTGGGGCAACCAGGTGCCGGCGCTGCTCGCGGCCGGCTACCGCGCGATCGTGATCGACAGCCGCGGCCACGGCCGCAGCACGCGCGACGACGAACCCTATTCCTACGAACGCATGGCCTCCGACGTGCTGGCGGTCCTCGACGCGCTGCACGTCGACCGTGCGCGCTTCGTCGGCTGGAGCGACGGTGCGTGCATCGCGCTCGTGCTGGCCGACCGCGCGCCGGAACGGGCGGCCGGCGTGTTCTTCTTCGCGTGCAACATGGACCCGGGCGGGACGAAGGAGATCGTGCCGAGCCCGCTGCTCGACCGCTGCTTCGCGCGGCACCGCAAGGACTACGCAGCATTGTCCGCGACGCCGGACCAGTTCGACGCGTTCGTCGCGGCGGTCAGCGAAATGATGCGCACGCAACCGGATTACCGCGCGCAGGATCTCGCGGCGATCGCCGTGCCGGTGACGATCGTGCTGGGCGAGCACGACGAATTCATCCGGCCCGAGCACGCGGCGTACCTGGCGCGCACGATTCCGGGCGCGACGCTGACGACCCTCCCCGGCGTGAGCCATTTCGCGCCGCTGCAGCGGCCCGAGCGGTTCAACGCGGCGATGCTGGCGTTTCTCGACCGGCTGCCGGGGTAATGCGCGGGACGACCACGGGCTGACCGTCCCATCGAGATTCGGACGGCGCGCGCGGCCCGGCCCCGGGCGCGCGCATTTGCCGCCCGGGGTTCAGACCATCGCGTTGTCGGCGCCGGGAATCTCGTGCGCCTTGATCTGCTTGCGCTGCATCTTGAACCGCAGCCTCGAGAGCATGCCGTCCTCGTAGCTGATGCGCGTGATGGTACGCACGAACTCGTCGTCCGGTGCGATCGCCTGGGCGCCCATGATCCAGCGCACGCCTTCGCGATAGTCGTAGAGCGACTTGTCGCCGATGTCGGCGAGGCAGAACGACAGCGTGGCCATCGCGGCCGGATGGCCCGCTTCGGCATGCTGGCGCAGTTCGTCGAGATAGCGATGGCGCAACGTATGATCCTCGATGTCGCTGATGAACATCAGCATGCTCTCGAGCGCATCCGTATGCCCCATCTCGTGCGCCTTGCGCGCGGCCTCGACGGCCTCGACCTGCATGCGCGCGCGTTCGGCCCGATCCGTGCTGGTCTGGCCGATGTGGTGGTACGTGTATCCCAGTTTATAAGCGGCCACGTTGCCGCCGGCCTCCATCGACTCGCGGAAGAAGTGGGCGGCGCGGTACGGGTCGGCTTCGACATGCGTGCCGTCCCTGTAGAAGCAGCCGAGCAGGTAGCCACATGAATTTCCGCCCGCCTCGTAGCCGAGCTGGCAGATTGCAAAGGCATCGGCCGGGCGCCGGTTTCCATCCTCCATCGCGGTGGCGAGCTGGTTCCATGCGAGCGAGCCGGGCTCGTTCAGGCGCGCGGCTTCCAGCCATGCAGCGCCGCGCGCGTCGTCCTGGGCGAAGCCGAACGTGCCCGTGCGATGCGCGTAGCCGCGCAGGATCATCGCCGCCGTGCAGGCGCGTGCGTCCGACGCACGCTGGATCGCGCCGGTCAGCCAGTCGCCATGCGGATCGAGGGCGAGCGTCAGCCGCAAACCCATCGCCATCGCGCGGTTGTCGTCGATAGGCTCGTTGCGTTCGGCTTCCTGCAGGCGGGCGTATGCCTGTTCGTCTTCGTTGCGCATGAAATGGCTGCGCGCGAGCCAGTGCAGCGTCTCCCAGCGGTGATACGGATGCAGCGCGGCGTTCGCGCGGGCGAGCGTCGCGGCCATCGCGCGGCGTACGGTGTCGTCGTCGTCATCCGAATCCAGCGTCTCGCCGTAATACTCGTCGCGCCAGATCTCGTGGCGCAGCCGGTCCTTCTCGACCGCGTCGAGGTGCGCGCACGCATCGGAATCGATGAAGGCGCGGACGTGATCGTGCGAGCCGCCCCAGCGCGGCTGCATGTACCAGATGAACGTGCGCATCGAGAAGTACTGGGTCGGGTGGATGTGCAGCGTCGCCTCCATCCAGTACCACTTTTCCTTGCGCAGCTTCTTGCCCTGGACGGGGCCGGGCAGCGCGTCGGGAAATTCCGCCGGGCAGGCGACCGGCTCGTCGGGATTCAGTCCCGAGCGCACGAGCATGCGCTGCAGTTCGGCGCGCGTGGCTTCGTCTTCGGCGCCGACGTTCAGGTGCAGTTCGGTGACGGGCCAGCGGCGCTCGCGTACGAGCTGCGTGAGCCACTCGGGCTCGCCGAACGACGACACGCTCGTGAAGATCACCTTCGGCGCGCTCCACATCGTCGGCGCGAGCACCAGCGCGCGCAGCGCGGCGACGATCGTCAGTGCCGCGCACGCATGTGCGCCGATCCAGCCGGCTTCGGTCACCGTCTCGGCCCAGCCGCCGCCGCGATACTCGTACGCCCAGTGGTGCCAGTAGTGCGCTTCGCACAGCCACGCATGGGCGGAGCGTGGATTCGCGGCCTGCCATGCGCGCAGGCGCGCGAGGCCTTCCGCGCCAGCTTCGATGCAGGGTTGCACATCGGCCGGCAGTGCGTCGACGTACCGCGCTTCGGCGGTGCGGTCGGTGAAGCTCGCGGCGAGCGCGGCATCGAGCTGCGTGTCGAGCGCGGCAAACTCGCCTGCGCGCAGCAGCGCGTCGACGTCGCAGATGAACCAGCGGGATTTCGCGGGCGGAATCAGGTCGGCGGGAACGGAGGACATGTCGGTGTCGGCGGTCATGACGAAACGGGTTGGGGGTCGAAGATGCGGTAGCGCTTCCACGGCAGCGAAAGCCAGTTTCCGGACGGATTGCGCAGGTGCTCGCGCACTTCCTGGGTCGCACGCGACGACGCGGGGCCGTCCTGGCCGCTGCCGCGCAGCCAGTGCTGGCGCGCGCGTGCATACGCGAGCCCGAAGTCTTCCCAGCTGTCGAAGCTGTCCTGCGCGCGCTGGGCATTGAGCAGCAATACCACCCACGCATGCTGTTCGGACGCCCAGCCGAGCAATGCGATGCAGCGCACGAGAAACGCGGTACGCGCGCAATCGAACGCCAGCGCATCGCGCACGCGGCCTTCGGCGGCGAGCTGTTCGTAGAAGCCTTCGTGCGAGCGGCCGACGCCGCGTATCCAGCCGGCGAGGATGGCCGGCACGCGCTGCACGACCTGCCACTCGGGCAGGTCGGCCGGCAGGTCGAGTTCGCGCCGCAACTGGGCGGCGAGCTTGTCGCGCTGCGCGTCGGGCAGTGCGTACACGAGCGCGTCGCAATCGCAGCGCAGCCCGTTGCGGATCAGCAGGATGTCGGCGAGTGCAAGCGACCAGCGGCGGCGGTTCGGCGGCGCCTGCTCGGCCAGTGATTGGGCGAGCTTGACGGCGGCGGTCTGCCGGACCGTGACCGCGGCGTCGGCGCCCGCGACCTGGTCGGCGTCGACTTCGCGCACCATCCGCGCCGCGACCCGGACCGACCGCCACACGTACCACACGACCCACAGCACGGCTGCGCCGATCAGCCATTTCAGCATGGCGCGCTCCCGTCTGCCGGTGCAGGCAACGCGAACGTCGCGCACAGCGCGGGATCGATCGCGATGCCTTCGATCTCGAACGCGGTGGTGACCGGCGGTGCGCTGCCGGGCGCTTGCGCGGCCGGCAGCGCATCGGCCGGCAATGCGTGGCGCGCGGCCGCTGCAACGGCCGGATCGATTTGCCGAAGCTGGCCAAGCGCATGGGGCGCGTTGCGCAGCAGCAGCCATTGGAGTACCGCTGGCGGCTGCGGGAAATGCTCGATCAGGTGGAAGTTCTCGCTCATCACGCTCAGCAGATGGTCGGGCGAGCGCACGTCGGTGACGAAAGTCCATTCGCCGGTGCCCGCGCCCGGCGTGTCCGGTTCGAACACGAGCCCCATGCCTTCGCAATCGGGATGCCGTTCGCCGCGCGGCGCGAGCGCGCGCAGGAACTGGCGGACGTCGTCGGCGTAGCGGCGCACCGGATGGCGGTTCTGCTTGCCCTTGATCTGGTCGATGCGCAGGCCGTTGCCGGTCACCTGCAGGCTGATCGTCACGTGCGGCTGGTTGCCCGCGCCGCGCAGCGTGAACAGGCGCAGCCGGCCCTCCTGCGCGGCTTGCGCGTACTGTTCGCCGTAGCCGCCGCGCAGCCGGCGGCGATCCGCGAACTGGCCCAGGCAGTGCTGCATGTAGTACGACTCGTAGGCGAGTTCCTCGCGCAGCGCCGCGTGGTCGCCCGCGAATTCGAACACGATCCCGTTCGGTGTGCGCAGCACCTCACGCAGCGCGAGGCCGCTGCTCGGCACCCAGCCCTTGTCGCGACGCGCCTGCATGCGCTGGTGCTCGCGCTCCCACATGTCGAGCGCCATGGCGCACGTGATGCGCTGCAGCTTCTGCGCGAGCCGCGTGCCGGCGCGCGAGCGCAGGAATTCGACCAGCACGCGCTCGCGGTCGGTCAGCAGCATGTGCTCGGGATCGATGAAGTAGAGCGGCTTGGGTTCGACGGCCGGCAGCGGCGCCGGATCGGTCGCCGCGCCGGAGGCCGGTTGCGGACGGAACCGGCGCACGAGCCAGTCGGGCGCCGGCCGGTCGGTGCCGGCGAGCGCGCGGTAGTCGGCAAGCGAATCGAGCGGCTGCGCCTGCTCGAACGCGCCGACGACCCAGCGGAAGAAGTGGTTGCCGAGCCACGCGCGGATGTCGGCCGGATCGCCGCGCTCGGCGCTGCGGCGGGCGATGGCCGCCTTGATGTCGGGCGCATTGACGACATCGCGCGGCCGATAGGCCGACGCGGCCACGGTTTCGGTCACGGGGTTGCTCTCCGGTCAGGCAGGGCGTGCGCGGGCCTTGCGCGCGGGACCCTGGCGGTTCTTTCGGCTGGCGGGCGATGCGGCGAACGGGCGCGCACGTGGCGCGCGGCGGCGTGGCGTGTACCCGCTGCGGAGCGGTCGATGCGTGAAAATCACGCGACCGGGCGACAGCCCATGACGCGGGAGCAGGCGATCAGCGAATGGCGATTCATTGGTTCTCTCAGGATGGATTTTATTTTTTGCTTCCGCGAGTCTACTGCGATCCGCGCGGGTGAATCAATCGCGCGATGCGCCAGCGCATCGGGATCTGACAAGACTTATCTCTTTTTCACCGATTTTCGATGCGGTGCGATTCGGCCGCCGGATTGCATGCTGTTAAAACCGACAGGTTTTTCCGGCAAAACGACGAGCGGTTCGGCAATGGCATCACGCCAAAGCAGTCCTTCGCGTATCTCATAAGTTTTTCTTTCGGCTCGCGCAACATATCGTCGATTGTTGGCGGCCGATCGACAGCGGATAGTCCTGCTTCGGCTGGCCGGCCACTGCGACTACCGCACGGCACGGCCGGATCCGTTGTCCACGCAACCATCAGAACTCGAAGGAACCGCAACCATGCGATTCAACGCGACACGCTTCGCCGCGACCCTGTTCGTCGCCGCGTGCGCTAC
Source organism: Burkholderia sp. AU33803 (assembly GCF_002223095.1). Lineage (NCBI taxonomy): Bacteria > Pseudomonadati > Pseudomonadota > Betaproteobacteria > Burkholderiales > Burkholderiaceae > Burkholderia > Burkholderia sp. AU33803. Next base: position 472,237 of record NZ_NKFJ01000008.1, on the reverse strand, counting down.
CGCCACGGCCGGCCGCGCGGCCGCCGTCACCCAGGACGAACTCCGCGACACCGTCACCCGCCACATCGCGCCGCTGATGAAGCAGTACGCGATTCCCGGCATGGCGATCGGCATCGTCGCCGACGGCAAGCCCTACGTGTTTGACTATGGCGTGATGTCGACGCAATCGGGCAAGCCCGTCACCGGCGATACGCTGTTCGAAATCGGCTCCGTCAGCAAGACGCTGACCGCGACACTCGCGGCCGATGCGCAGGAAGGCGGCGAACTGTCGCTGGCCGACCCGGTGGGCAAATACCTTCCCGCGCTGCAGGGCAAGCCGTTCGGTGTCGTGACGCTGCGCGATCTCGGCACGCACACGTCCGGCGGCATGCCCGTGCAGGTGCCGGACAGCATCCGCGACGACGCGGGCCTGATCCGCTATCTCGGCGCGTGGCGGCCCGCACACGCGCCGGGTACGTACCGGACGTATTCGAACGTGTCGGTCGGCATGCTCGGGTGGCTCACCGCGAAGGCGATGCACAAGGATTTCGCGGTGCTGATGGAGCAGCGGCTCTTTCCCGCGCTCGGGATGACGCACACGTACATCAACGTGCCGGAAGCACGCCAGGCCGATTATGCGCAGGGCTATACGCAGGACGGCAAGCCGATCCGGATGACGGGCGGCATGCTGTGGCAGCCGGCCTACGGCGTGCGGACCACGGCGGCCGACCTGCTGCGCTTCGTGCAGGCGAACATGGGGCTGATCGAGACCGCGCCGCGCCTGCAGCGCGCGCTCGAACGCACGCACACCGGCTATTTCCGCGCGGGGCCGCTGACGCAGGACTTGATCTGGGAGCAGTACCCGTATCCGGTCGCGCTGCCGACGCTGCTCGAAGGCAACTCGATGAAGATGTTGCGCGACGGGTTGCCGGCCGCCGCGATCAAGCCGCCGCTCGCGCCGAGCGCGGATACGTGGATCAACAAGACGGGCTCGACCAACGGCTTCAGTACCTATGTCGCGTTCGTCCCGTCGAAGCGGATCGCGATCGTGATGCTCGCGAACCGCAGCTATCCGAACGAGGACCGCGTGAAGGCCGCGTACGGGATCCTCGGCGCGCTCGACGGCGGGCGGTAACGTTTCCGACGCCGGGGCCGGGGCGGCTCATTCCTGCGGCTGCGCTTCGTACGCGACGAAGATCTTCCGCGTGTGCTCGACGACTTCCCACGTGCCGCGAAAGCCCGGCGGAATGACGAAGCGATGGCCGGCGCGCAGGGTTTTCGCGTTGCCTGCCTCATCGGTGATCACCGACGTGCCTGCCAGGATCTCGCAGTATTCCGCTTCGGTGTATGCGACCCGCCACCGGCCAGGCGTGCTTTCCCAGATGCCGGTCGAGAAGCGGCCGCACGGGCTCGTGAAGCCGGGCGTGAGCGTCTGCAGCGGGTCGCCCGCCAGCAGCTTCTCGGGCGGCACGCGGTATTGCACGGGTTCGCCATTGGGGGTGAGGGCATCGGTGATGGTGGAAATGTCGAGCACGGCTGGCATCCTTCGTCGTCGTGAAATGAACGCGCCGACGGCGCGTTCGCATGATTCCATATTGGCCGGCAGCTTCGTCAGTTGCCGGTTTTCAGTTGTTGCCACAGGCGGTTCTCGAGTCGCGCGATGTCGGCGGAACGCGGCTTCGAGAGTGTCATCCTGTCGAGCACGTCGGCGGACAGGTACACGTTCGGATCGTGCGCGACGGCCGGCGTCACGTACTGATGGGCCGCCTTGTTCGCGCTCGGGTAGTAGATCTCGTTGGTGATGTCCGCGTTGACCTTCGGGTCCTCGATGTAGTTGATCCATTGCAATGCGGCCTCGGGATGCGGCGCATCCTTCGGAATCGCCATCACGTCGAACCACAGGATGCCACCTTCCTTCGGGTTCGCATAACGAATCTCGTAGCCGCGTTTCGCCGCGATCGCTTCGCGGCGCGCGACGCTGACGTCGCCCGACCAGCCCAGCACGACACATACGTCGTTGTTCGCGAGATCGTTGTTGTAACCCGACGAATTGAACTGCGTGATGTACGGGCGCACCTTCTTCAGCATGTCGAACGCCGCGTGGTAGTCGGCCGGGTTCTTGCTGTTCGGATCCTTGCCGATGTACTGGAGCGCGGCGGCGAACACGTCGTCCGGCGCATCGAGGAACGACACGCCGCAGCCCTTCAGCTTCGCCACGTTGGCCGGATCGAACACCAATGCCCAGCTGTCGAGCGGCGCGCCGTCGCCGAGTGCCTTCCTGACCGCCTGCACGTTATAGCCGATACCGTCGGTGCCATAGGCCCACGGCACGCCGTACTGGTTGCCCGGATCGGATTCCGCGATCTTCTTCATCAGTTCGGGATCGAGGTTGGCGAGATTCGGCAGCTTCGACTTGTCGAGTTTCTGGTAGACGCCGGCCTGGATCTGCTTGGCCATGTAGTTCGAGGTCGGCACGACGATGTCGTAGCCGGAACTGCCGGCCAGCAGCTTCGATTGCAGCGTGTCGTCGCTGTCGTAGACGTCGTAGCGCACGTGCACGCCCGTTTGCTTCTGGAAATCGGGGATCGTGGTTTTCGCGATGTACTCGGACCAGTTGTAGACGTTCAGTTCGGCATCGGAAGCCTGGGCGGGTGTCGCCGACAGCGGCGCGAAACAGGCGGCGGCTGCGATCGCAACCGGGAAGGCGAGACGGAAAGCGCGGACGATCATGGTCACTCCCTTTCGAAACGAGGGCGGCGCACGGCATCGCGCACGCGCGCCGCGGGTCGGTCGACGAGGCTCGCGGCGGTTCGCCGTGCTACGTGCGCGCACCGGCGGGCCTCACCGAATCTCGGGGATGACTGTATGCGGCGGCTGTTGGCGTGTCTGTCCATGAAATCCGTACAGCGGGTCTGCGGCATGCACCGGAAACCCGCGCGCGGGAATTGGCAGCGCACTTTTGGCGTGGTAACGGTAGGCGTCCCGTTCTCCCGTACATCGTATGACCGACCATGACGCCGATACGACGATCGATATCCAGCTGGGCCAGCTCGTCTTCATGTCCGAGGCGCTGTCGGCCGTGGCCGCCGCGATCGGCTCGCCGGATTTCGTCGCGGTCGTGTTCGAGAACCTGACGCGCATCGTCGATTGCGATTCCATTCATCTCGATTACGAGGACGAGTCGCTGCACGATCGCCGGGTCGGCTGGATCGGCAGCTACGGCACCTATCCGGACCAGATCGAGCGCACGATGACGCGCTATTACCGCGATTTCGCGCGAATCGACACGACGTTCGACTGCATCCGCGGCGAACGCGACACGCAGCTGCTGCAGCTCTCGACGCTGCGGCTGAACCCCGAGATCCGCCGCGCCTTTTACGACTCCGAGGATATCCACGACGAGTGCGTGGTCACGTATCGTGTGGACGAGCTGACCTATGCGCTGTCGGTGTGCCGCGCGCGACGACTGCCGGCGTTTTCGCTGAAGGAGCTGAGCATCGTCCGGCATGTCGCGCTGATCGTCTTGCCGCTGGCGGTCGCGCATCGGCGCATCGTCGGCGATCGCCAGGCCGATGCGGACGCGGCTGCGCCGCGCGCGCAGGAAAGCGGTGCCGCACGGCGCTTGAACGACGTGTTCGGGAAGCTGACGTCTCGCGAATCGGAGGTGTGTGCGCGGCTCATTCGCGGCAGGAAGACGCAGGACATCGCGCTCGAACTCGGCATCCAGCCGTCGTCGATCGATACCTACGCGCGGCGCGCGTTTGCCAAGCTCGGCATTGAATCACGCCGCCAGTTGCTGAACCTGCTGCTGGATCATGACGTGCTCGATGCGTCGTCGGTCCGGAAGGGTGTTGCGTGATCGCGCGCGACGATAGCGCGGCCCGATACACGAGGAGAGCCAATTGAGCATCGCATGGGATGGAATCACGGGCGTCGGCGTGCTCGACGACGCGCAGGTCGCGAGCCGGCACGCGTTGGCCGACGCGGCGCGCAACGGCGACTGGGCGACGATGCTCGACTGCATTGCAAAAGAGCACAAGCTCGTCAACGCGACACGGCTTGGCGGGAAGTCGCTTTATACCCCGCTGCACCAGGCTGCATACAACGGTGCGCCGAAAGAAGTCGTCACCGAACTGTTGCAGCTCGGCGCATGGCGCATGCTGCGCGATGCACAGGGTGCGCGCCCGGTCGATCTAGCCGAGCAGCGCGGGCATCGGCACCTGATCGATCTGCTGACACCGCAGCCGCGACGCTTCGTGCCCGCCGAAACGCTGCGCGACATCCAGCGCCACTTCCACGAGATGATGCTCGGCCGCATCGCACACCTGCGCGTCGACGCGCTGCGCCTGCCCGAACTCGAGCCGCTGCTTGAACTCGACGCGCAGGCCGGACGCGTATGGTTCGCGGTGCCGGGCATGTATGGCGGGTTCGACTATGCACTGCACGCCGACGGCGCCGCGGCCGTACTCGTGTCGAAGAGCTGGAGCCGCGTGGTCGACGGCTCGGGCCAGCGGCACGAGATCACGGCGCACGGCTGCACGCTGGTCGAAGAGGGTTTCGTGTGACGGCCTTGCGCCGTCACGTTACCGCTCAGGCGACCACCGTGGCCGCCGCCTTGACTGCCGTCGCACCGTGCGCGGCCGCCGCCCGCGCCGCCGCCGCGCCCGCCAGCCGCCGATAGCGCGCGAGCGCCCACAGCGGGAAGTACGCGGTATAGCCGTGATACTTCAGGTAGAAGATGCGCGGAAAGCCCGGCGCATTGTGCGAGCGGTGCCACCAGAAGCCGTCTTCCTGCTGGACCGACTGCAGATACGCGATGCCGCGCTTCACCGAATCGGATTCGCAGTCGCCGAACGCCATCTGCGCGAGCAGCGCCCACGCGGTGAAGTTCGACGTGCTCTCGCCGCCATTGGTGCCGCCCAGCTTCGGGTCGATGTAGCTGTCGTTCGTCTCGCCCCAGCCGCCGTCCGCATGCTGCCGCGAGCGCAGCCATTCGATCGCGCGTGCGATATACGGCTGCGACTTGTCCTCGCCGGCGAGCGCGAGGCCGGCCAGCACGCTCCACGTCCCGTAGATGTAGTTCGTGCCCCAGCGGCCCCACCAGCTGCCGTCGGGTTGCTGCGTGCGCTTCACGTAGTCGATGCAGCGCGCGACCGACTCGCGTTCGTCCGCACGTTTCGTCACGCCGAAGCACAGCAGCACGCGGCCCGACACGTCTTCGGTCGGCGGATCGAGCAGCGCGCCGTGGTCGGCGAACGGGATCGCGTTCAGGTACATGCGGTCGCAGTCGGCGTCGAATGCCGCGAAGCCGCCGTTGCGCGATTGCAGCCCGCGCATCCAGTCGAGCGCGCGCGCGACGCGCGGTGCATACGGGTTCGTGCCGTCCGCGTTGGCATGCGTGCGGCCGCGGCGATCGAGCATCGCGGTGACGACCGCCGTGTCGTCGATGTCGGGGTAGTACGGGTTCGCGTACTGGAACGCCCATCCGCCCGGCTGGACCTCGGCCGGCGCGTTCTCGATCCAGTCGCCGCGCAGGTCGTTCACCTGGCGTTCGGCCAGCCAGTCGTATGCGCGTGCGATGCGTTCGTCGAGTGCGCGCCGTGCGTCGCCCGGCTCGCCGTCTTCCGCCACCGCCACGCCGCGCGCCTGCTCGAGCGCCATCGTGCTCCACGCGGTGTCCCACACCGGCGACAGGCACGGCTGGCAGTACATGCTGCCGTCCGGCCGCGTGACCAGCAGCTTCTCCAGCGCGTTGTCGCAATCGCGCCGCAGCGGATGGTCGTCCGGGTAGCCGAGCACCTGCATCATCTGGTTGGCATACACGATCGGCGGGAAAATGCCGCCGAGCCCGTCCTCGCCGTTCATGCGCTCTGCGCACCACGCCTCGGCATGACGGATCGCGCGCTGCCGCAGCCCCTTCGGCATCAGCGGCTCGACGTGGCGCACCGTGCGGTCGAGCGCGAGGAACAGCCTGCGCATGCCGCGCGCGGGCGGGAAGTACTGGCGTTCCTCGTCCGGCGGCGTGACGAACAGCTCGCGGATCGAGACGTTGCGCGGATTGCGCGCGCGCGCCTTCAGCGAGCACAGCACGAGCAGCGGCACCATCGTCGTGCGCGCCCAGTACGCGACCTTGTACATCGAGATCGGCACCCACTTCGGGAACAGCACGAACTCGATCGGCATGAACGGCGTCGCGCGCCACGGCACCTGGCCGAACGTCGCGAGCAGGATGCGCGTGAACACGTTCGCGCGGGCCGCGCCGCCGAGCTTCAGGATCGCGTCGCGCGCGCGGACCATGTGCGGCGCATGTTCGCTGTCACCGGCCGCCTTCAGCGCGAAGTACGCCTTCACGCTGCACGACACGTCCGGATCGCCGTCGACGTACAGATCCCATGCGCCGTGCGTGTCGAGCCGCTGGATCGCGCGCAGGTAGCGCGCCATCTTCTCCTGGCGCACGTCGTCGATCTTGTCCATGAAATGCATCATCAAGATGTATTCCGCGGTGATCGTCGCGTCGGATTCGAGTTCGAAACACCAGCTGCCGTCGGGCTGCTGGAGACGCACGAGGGCGTCGCGTCCACGGGCGATCGCGGTGTCGAGCGCGGACCAGGGGGAGGGGGTGGCTGTAGTCATGCGGCGGATCATACCATCCGGCCGGAATGTTTATATCGAGACGCCGGGTGCTACCATCCGCACCATGAAAAAACACCTCGAACCCGCGCCGCACGATGCGTCCGTGCCCGTCGAACCGGCTGGAACGGCCGGTGCGCGGGCGCCTGAAGCCGCAGCGGCGCCGGCCGTCCCCACCGCCGGCGTGCGCCGGAAAAAAGCGCCGGATCAGGTGCGTGCGCAGTTGCTGGCGGCTGCATCGGAAATCGCGACACATCACGGCGTGGCCGCGTTGACGCTCGATGCGGTGGCCGAGCGGGCCGGCGTGACGAAAGGCGCGCTGCAGTATCACTTCGCGAACAAGCAGGGGCTGCTGGATGCGCTGTTCGGCCAGGCGACCGAGCGGTTCGCCGCGCAGATGGCCGCGCGGGTGGCGGCGGATGCCGAGGGCGCCGGCGCGGTGGCGCGGGCCTACATGCATGCGGTGCTCGACGAGTCGCATGCGGTCGCGAGTACCGACGTGCTGCGCGTGCTGGTCGCGTCGATGATTACCGACCAGGACACGCGCGCGCGCTGGTCGGTGCCGATGCGGGAATGGACGCGGCCCGACCCCGTGCCGCTCGAGCAGGCCGCGACGCTGATGATCTGCCGGCTCGCCGCCGACGGGCTGTGGATTTCGAAACTGCTCGACAGCCTCGAGATCTCCGCCGAATTGCGCGCGGAGATCGGGCGGCAGCTCGATGCGATGAGCCGTGGCGTGTTTCCGAAGGGGCGCGACGGGGCCGGGTGATGCGTGCTGCCGGCGTCGGACGACTGCGTCGCGAACCGGGCCGGCGCCAGGCTGTTCATCGTCGATTGAAGCGGCAGCGGGTTCCCGCGCAGCGTCTCGTCGCCCCTTTGCCGCCGGAGGGCGCCCGGCGCACAATACCCGCGGAAATCTCTTCGGAGGCTGCCCGACATGGCCAGGTTCCAGCCCGACGGATGGCACACCGTCACCCCCCGGATCGTCGTGCCGGATCCGCACGATCTGATCGAATTCATCCGCGCGGTATTTCACGCGCAGGGCGAGTACCGCCCGGGGCTGCCCGCGGAAATCAGGATCGGCGATTCCGTCGTGATGATCAGCGGGGAAGATGGCCTGCGTGAGCCGATCCCGGCATTCCTGTACGTGTATGTCGAGGACGCCGACCTGACCTATCGGCGGGCGCTTGCAGCCGGTGCGACCATGCTCGAACCCCCCGCCGACATGCCGTACGGCGACAGGCGGGCGATGGTGAAGGATCCGTGGGGGAATCGATGGCAGATCGCGACGCATCAACGCGACCTGTCGGTTGACGAGATTCGGTCGAGGCTGACGAACGGCGGCTAGATGCTCGTCGGGGTACGTCGAAGTGATCAGGATGCCTGTCTTCCCGCCCACGTGATCGCCGCCACGGCTTCGCGCCCCCGTCACGTACCGCTTCGCCGCTGCCCCTGTCGCAATCGTCAAGATCCACGTCGCGTATCGGTAAAACCTCCCCGTTCCCCCCGCCGTTAACCCGTTCGCAGCCCATGCGCCCCGTGTTGCGACGCGGCGCGCGTCTTTCGTGATCCGGAATCCACATCCGCCGCTGGCCGCGTCCGGCCGGCGCAAGGGAACGTCATGCGAAAACAACTCACTATCCGTGGTGGTCTCGTCGCGACCATCGCCGGCTATACCGTGCTGCTCATGCTGGTGGTCGGCGCGAGCATCGCGGCGCTCTATATGGGCAACGGTTCGCTCGAGGCGATGTACCGCGACGACACCGCGTCGCTGCTGCACCTGAAGACCAGCTCCGAGCGGATGCTTGTGCTGCGCGAACGCATGAGCGACGTCGCGCAGATCATCAGCGCCGGCCACTCGGGCAAGGACGAGATCGCGAAACTCCGCACGCTCCTCAAGCAGAGCAACGACGAACTGGATGCCTATGCGGGCCTGCACGCACGCAACGCCGACGAGCAGGCGCTGTTCGACACGCTGCAGAATCGCCGTCGCGCGTTGCTCGACCGCGTGTTCCTGAAGGCGCTCTCGCAACTCGACGCCGACGACGGCTTCGGCTTTCTCGACACGCAGCGCACCGCGCCGCCCGAGCTGTTCGCCGCCTACCAGGAGGCGATCGATGCGCTCGAAGCGTTCCAGGTCGCACGTGAAAAAGCGCGCTATGACGCGGCCGGCGTGCAGTTCCACCGGATCGTGTGGGGGATGGCGGCGGTCGCGGCCTTCGCACTCGTCGTCGGTTTCCTGGCGCAGCGCGTGCTCGCGAAGGCGATCATCGAGCCGATCAAGCTCGCGGTCGGCCAGTTCGAGAAGATCTCGACAGGCGACCTGACCGGAACGGTCGTCGTGCCCGGCGAGAACGAGATGGCCTATCTGCTGCATGCGCTGAAGCGGATGCAGGACGGCCTCGTCGTCACCGTGAACCAGGTGCGCGCGAGCACCGAGACGATCGTCGGCGATGTCCGCACGATCGCGAGCGGCAACGTCGACCTGTCGGCGCGCACCGAGCAGCAGGCCGTCTCGCTGCAACAGGCGGCGGCGAGCGTCGAGCAGCTGACGGCAGCCGTGCGCCAGAACGCGGACAATGCGCGCGACGCGCGCACCTATGTCGAAGGCGCGGCCGGCATCGCGTCGCGCGGCGGCGAGGCGATGCAGCGCGTGGTCGAGACGATGTCGGCGATTTCGCTCAGCTCCACGCGGATCTCCGGGATCGTCGGCGTGATCGAAAGCATCGCATTCCAGACCAACATCCTTGCATTGAATGCCGCCGTCGAAGCCGCGCGCGCCGGCGAGCAGGGGCGCGGCTTCGCGGTCGTCGCGACCGAGGTGCGCGGGCTCGCGCAGCGCTGCGCGTCGGCGGCGAAGGAGATCCGCGAACTGATCGGCCATTCAGCGAAGCGTGTCGAAGACGGCAGCGGCCTCGTCGCACTGGCCGGTTCGGCGATGGCCGAGCTCGTCGCGGCGGTCGAGCGCGTCAACATGATCATGAGCGAAACCGGCCAGGCGTTCGAGGAGCAAGCGTCGGGCATCGAGCAGGTGAACGCCGCGGTCATCCAGATGGAGCAGACGATGCAGCGCAATGCCGCGCTGGTCGAGGAGGCCGCGGCCGCCGCGCTGTCGCTCGACGAACAGGGCTCGCGGCTGAGTGCGGCGGTTGCGCAGTTCCGTCTGCGTGACGAAGCCCTCGCCTGATGCGCCGATGCCGGTGGCGGTGCTGGATCGTCGGGTCGGACGGATGGTCGACGCGGTGCATCGGCGTCGACGCGGCACATTTCCGGTGCGGACGTCTTGACTGCAGAAGTCGACGCGATCCATGCACCGGCACGGTGAAGCATGACGATCGGAGACGATTGCCGAACGCGATGCGATGGGGTCTGCGTTCAGGGCCCACGAGGCAGCACCGCGTCGCCGCAATCCTTGCCGGTCAAGGCGGACGGGGAATTTCACCAACGTTCTCCACAGGGTTATGCACGGAAATTGTGGATAACTCGAGGGGATGAACGACAGCCGAAAATTGCCGAACGCGTGTACCGCAATGCGACATCACATCCTGCGAATTGCTTTGCTGGATTGATCGTTTCGTGGCAATCGGGGAAGGGAATAGCATGAAGCTCCCTCTCGATTGGCCGCGGTATGCGCGGCCGGTCATTGCGACCGTATCGGCCCGACATGACGACACTGAACGACTATCTCGAACAAAAGCGCGACGCGTGGCTCGCGAAAAAAGAAGCTGCCCGCAACAATCCCGAACTCAAGGCGACCCCGCTGAAAGCGACCGTGCGCGCGCTGGGCCGCAGTGGCGTGCGGGAGATCCGCATTCGCGACTTCCAGGTGATCAGTGACAGCCCGCCCGACTTCGCGGGCTACAACCTCGGGCCGGCGTCGCCGGAGTTGCAGCTCGGCGTGCTCGGCAGTTGCCTGACGCACATCACGCTGATCCAGGCCGCGGAGCGCGGCCTGAAAATCGACTCGATCGAGGTCGAGGTGACCGGCGACCAGCATCCGCTCGCGCAGCAGCCGGGGTTCGAGCATGTGCCGGTGTTTCCGCACAACATCCGCTATACGCTCGATATCGTGTCGCCCGAACCGCCGGAGACGATTCGTGCGTTGCATCAGGCGGTCGAGGCGATATGCCCGATCTTCAACCTGCTGAGACTGCCGCAGACGATCGACGGCGAGGTGAGGCATACGCAAGGTTGAAGTGCGCCGGTGGATTGCAGCATGTCACCTCGCTGAGAGGTGAGCAGGCGCGCGATACCTCGCGCACCCTGGCGGCGCTCCTATACGACTGCGATCCTGCCGCACCGGTATTCGATGACGGATGCGTCGTTCCGGTGCAGAGCGCGTGCCGAATCGGGGCCGGGCGACGCCGGTCGTGAATCGGCCGTCGCGAAGTCAGGCTTCGGAGGACTGAAGGTCGCGCGTTCGGCGCGTCGTCTCGTCGGCACGATCCTGAAGCTGTTGGAACGCGTCCAGCAGCCGCGCGCGCAGCACGGCCAGCGTCGGGTCGCGCCGATCGCGCGGCCGGGCGACCCCGACGTGGATCTCGTCGTCGATGCGGCCCGGATTGGGCGCGAGCATCAGCACGCGATCGCCGAGATACAGCGCTTCATCCAGATCGTGCGTGACGACGATCGCGGCCGTCCGGTGCCGCGCGACGACATCGAGCAGCAGCGTCTGCAGCCGCATCCGGGTGATCGCATCGACCGCGCTGAACGGTTCGTCGAGCAGCAGCAGGTCGGGCTCGCCGAACAGCCCGCGCGCGATCGCCGCGCGCTGGGCCATCCCGCCCGACAACGTGGCCGGCAGTTGCCGGGCGACCCCGGCCAGGCCGACTTCGTCGAGCAGCCGTGCGACGGCCGGCTCGCGCCCGCCGCGCGGGCCGGCCGCAAAGCCGACGTTGTCCGCGATTGACAGCCACGGCAGCAGCCGCGGCTCCTGGAAGATCACACCGGCACGCGGGGACGGGCCGTCGAGCGCGACGCCGCCCAGCTTCACACTGCCGCGGTAATCGGTGTCGAGGCCGGCGACGATTCGCAGCAGCGTGCTCTTGCCGCAACCGCTCGGACCGACCACGCAGACGATTTCGCCGCGCGCGACCTGCAGCGGGACGTCGGCGAGGATCGTGCGATCGCCGTAAAGCTTGCGGGTGATGCGCACGTCGAGCAGCGGAGTCGCGGAGCGCGCCGCCGTGGGTACGGAAGAACGGGTGCTCATAGCGACCCCTTACGTGGCGTGGTGTCGAATGCGTCGCGCCAGCCGAGCCAGCGCGACTCGATGCGCGCCATCGCGCCGTCGGTCAGCTTGCCGAGCAGCGCCAGCAACAGGATCGCCCCGAACACGAGATCCGGGCGCCCCGTTTCGCGGCCGTCGCTCAACAGGAAGCCGAGCCCGCGCGTGGCCGCGATCAACTCCGCGGCGACCATGAACATCCACGCGAGACTGAGGCCGGTGCGCAAGCCGGTGACGATCTGCGGCAGCGCGGCCGGCAGCAGGATGCGGCGGAACAGCGCGAACGGGCCGAGCCGGTACACCGCGCCGAGTTCGACGAGCTTGCGGTCGACGTCGCGAATGCCGGCGACCACCGCGAGGTGGACGGGGAAGAACGCGCCGATGGCGATCAGCGTGATCTTCGGTGCTTCGTCGATGCCGAGCCACAGCAGCAACACCGGCACCCACGCGAGCGACGGAATCGCGCGCAGCGCCTGGAACGTCGGTTCGAACAGCGCGTCGATCCGGCGGCTCAGGCCCATCGCCGCGCCGACGACGAGCGCGAGTCCCGCGCCCGCCGCAAACCCCGCCGCGACCCGCAGCGTACTCGCGCCGACATGGCGCGCTACGCGCGTGACGCCGAGGCGGGCGAGCGTGTCGAGAATCTCGCTCGGTGCGGGGACAAGATGATTCGGCAGCCAGCCCTGCCGCACGACGACCTCCAGCAACGCGAGCGCCGCGAACGGCAGCGCGAGGCCCGCGATCCGCCACCGGCGGAGCGGATCGCGCCGGCCGGCGGTTGGCGAAGCGGGGCGGCGGGGCGCGAGCGTGTCGTCGCGGGCGGCGGTGTCGGTCATGGGCGGCAGCTCAGCGCGACGCGTCGACGAGCGGGCGCGCAAACGACGGATCGATCAGCGTATCGACGATCTTCGCGGGATCGACGCCGGGCTTGGTCAGCTGTTCGGCCGTCAACACGGGGGCGGCCGCCTTCAGCGCCGCGCGCTGGGTGTCGCCCGGAACGGGATCGCTGAAGTCGTTGCGCTGCAGCTGCAGCTTCGCCACCGGCAGCGACACCTTCGATTCGTCGGCGACGATCTGCGCGGTGTCGGCCGGATGCGCGACGATCCACTGGCGCGCGCGATCGTAGACCTTCAGCACGCGCGTGACCGCCTGCGGGTACTGGCTGGCGAACGCGTCGCGGACGTTCAGGAACCCATAGGTGTTGAACGCGACATTGCGATAGAGCAGGCGCGCACCGTCGTCGAGCTGCGCCGCGGCCATGTGCGGATCGAGGCCGGCCCACGCATCGACCTGGCCGTTCGCGAGTGCGGTGCGCCCGTCCGGATGCTGCAGGTTGACGATTTCGACGTCGTCGCGGGTCAGGCCGACCGTGTGCAGCGCGCGTAGCGTGAACAGGAACGGATCGGTGCCGCGCGTCGCGGCGATCTTCTTGCCCTTCAGGTCCGCGAGCGAGCGGATCGGCGAATCCTTGCGGACCACCAGCGCGGTCCACTCGGGGCGGGAGAACACGTAGACCGTATGGATCGGGTTGCCGTTCGCGCGCGCGAGCACCGACGCGAGGCCCGCGGCGGACCCGAAATCGACCGCACCGCTGTTCAGGTATTCGAGCGCACGATTGCTGCCGAGGCTCAGCACCCAGCGAATCGACGTGCGGTCGGCCTTGAATTCGTCCTCGAGCCAGCCGAAGTGGCGGATCACCAGGCTCTCCGGCGAGTAGTACGCATAGTCGACGCGGATCTCCGCGGGCGTCGCGGCGCGTGCATGCACCGAAACGAGGCTGGCGAACGCGGCAACGACGAGGGCCGCGGATTGCCACGCGCGGGACCAGGACAGCTTCATCGGGGATTCTCCGGAAGGGCGGCAAGGTGCCGCGAACAGGCAGGGTGACCGGTCAATGTAGCGAAGCATCGGCGCTCCGTGAACGAAGAATTCCGCGATTGAACATGCACGCTGCTGCTAAGCGTGGACGGCGAGCAACTTTATGACGCGGGCCGATTAATTTATCGATTTATATCGCTTGGGATAACGGAATCGGGAGAACAGAATGCGTGCTGCCGGGACGTGATGGCGTCGCGTGGTGGGAAGCGCTCGGCTGCCTGGGTTCTCTGCCGGTCGCGATTGAATACGCCCGACTTCCGGCTCCATGCGGACCTCGCCGGTCATGCGGCGAAAAACTAAGGAATGCGATGAGTTCGATCGATCTGAACGCCGTGACACCGGTATCCTCGCCCATTCGCTCGGCAAGCGACGTCGCGCGGCTGATCAACACGGTGGACAGCTCGGTCAGCCATGCCCGGATGATCGTGCTGCTGGCGCTGGGCGGCGTGTTTCTCGATGCGTACGACCTGACGACGTTGTCCTACGGGATCGACGACGTGGCGCGCGAGTTCGGCCTGACGCCGGCGCTGACCGGACTGGTCGGGTCGGCGATCATGATCGGCACGATCTTCGGCAGCCTGATCGGCGGATGGCTGACCGACAAGATCGGCCGCTATCAGGTGTTCATGGCCGACATGCTGTTTTTCGTGGTCGCGGCAATCGCGGCCGGGCTGGCGCCGAACGTCTGGGTGCTGATCGGCGCGCGCTTCGTGATGGGGCTCGGGGTCGGCATCGACCTGCCCGTCGCGATGGCGTTTCTCGCGGAATTCTCGAAGTTCAACGGGCGCGGCAACAAGGCGTCGCGGCTCGCGGCGTGGTGCCCGATGTGGTACGTGGCGTCGTCGGTCTGCTTCCTGCTGATCTTCGGGCTGTATTTCCTGTTGCCCGCCGAGCATGCGGGGTGGCTGTGGCGCGCGTCGCTGATCTTCGGCGCGGTGCCCGCCCTGATCATCATTCTGTTCAGGAACCGGTTCATGAACGAATCGCCGCTGTGGGCCGCGAACCAGGGCGACCTGGCCAACGCCGCGCGGATTTTGCGCGAGTCGTACGGGATTCATGCGCACGAAGCGGAAGATGCCCGGCGCGCACCGAGCCAGCCGCCCGTGCGCATTCGCGTGCTGTTCCAGCGCCCGTACCTGGGGCGCACGATCGTCGCCAGCGTGATGAACCTGTGCATCCCGTTCGAATACACGGCGATCGCGTTCTTCCTGCCGTCGATCCTGTCGCAGTTTCTCGGCGCGGGCGTGTTCGAAACGATCGCGGCGTCGCTGGCGCTGAATGTGCTGTTTGCGTTCACCGGCGGCTTGCTGGGCATGCGTCTCGCCCATCGCCATGCGTCGCGCCATGTCGCGATCGCGGGCTTCGCGCTCCAGTTCGTCGCGCTCGTGGCGCTCGCGCTGGCAGGGCATCCGCATGGTGCAGTCGCGATCGGCTTCGTGCTGCTGATGCTCGGCACCTGGCTGTTCGCCGAAGGGTTCGGGCCCGGCGCGCAGATGATGATCTATCCGACGCTGTCGTATCCGGCGGCGATCCGCGGCACCGGCGTCGGTTTCGGGCGTTCGCTGTGCGGCATCGGCCAGGCGCTCGCGCGGTTCGTGCTGCCGATCCTGCAGGCGCGGCTCGGCACGGACATGTTCTGGGTGGTCGCGATCAGCGCCGCCACGCCGATCGTGTTCCTGTTGATCGTGCGTTACGAGCCGACGGCGCGGGATATCGATGACGAGGAGGGCATTGCCTGAACGCAACCGGGCGCGCAACCACCGGTATCCCGTGTTCCGGTATCGGAACACGTGGATCGCGACGCCACGCCATCTGTTCATGCCACCGGTAACGCGCGAAGGATCTGATCGACGCATTGCTCGACGGACTTGAACGCTGTATCGATCTGCAGGTGCGGTCGGTCCCACGCGTTGTAATCGCGATCAACGACTTCCTGCCAGGTGGGCAACACGAGCCCTGCAATGGTGGACTGCCGTGTTTCGACACGCTGTCGATGCTGCTGCCGATCGGAACATACGATCTCGATTTCGAACACGGGAACACCGATGCGCGCCGCGATGTTCCTGAATGCGTTTCGCGTCACCTCGAGCGGGTTGACGGAATCTGCGACGACGGTGGTTCCGATCGCCAGATTATCGGCCGCCACGCTGTAGCAGACCGCATAGCCGGCGCCGCCCATTTCAGCGCCCTCGTCCAGAACGCCCGAAGTCCGGATCGCTTGCTCGATGGAGTCGACGCGAAGATAGACCGCTCCCCGGCGAACGGCAAGTCGGCTCGCAAGCGTACTCTTCCCGGTGCCGGGCAAGCCGCTGAAGGTGATCAACATGAGCTTGCCCTTTCTTGTCGACGTGCGTGGGTCCACGCCGACTTCCGGTCAACACCGTCGTTTTTCATCCGGCCTCAAATGCACGCCGGAGGGAGGAGGGCGCTCGCACGCGCGGCGTGGCGGGCGAGCATCGTGGTGCACGGGGCACCCGGGCGTCATGAAGCCGGCCCGCACGCTGGCCGACGAGGCGTCACATTGAAGTCACCCTCAGGCAGCCACCCGCTCCGCATCGCGCTTGACCTGCTCGATGTCGCGATACTGCGCGGCCGGATGTTCGTCCGGCAGCCGCGCCGACCCGCCGAACAGTTTCTCGCGCAGGGTGCCCGGCGCATAGCCGGTCGGATACACGCCGCGCCGCTGCAGTTCGGGGACGAGATAACGCACGACGTCCTCGAAGGTTTCGTGCGCCACCGCATACGCGAGGTTGAAGCCGTCCACGTCGGTGGCGGCGACCCATTCCTGCAGGATGTCCGCGACGGTTTGCGCCGACCCGACGAACACCGGCCCCAGGCCGCCGATGCCGCCCCAGGCTGCCAGTTCCTCGATCGTCCACGCGGTGTCACCGCCCGCGAGGTGCTCGACCGCCGACACGATCGCGTTCGTTTCGACGCGCCGGACGGGATCGTTCGGCGCGTACTGGCCGAAGTCGATGCCGGTCCAGCCGGACATGAACACCAGCGAGCCGTCGTACGACACATACTTGCGATACTCGTCGAACTTGGCCTGCGCCTTCTCGTCGGTTTCGTCGACGATCACGGTGACGAGGTTGTAGATCAGGACCTTGCTCGCGTCGCGCCCGGCGGCCGTGGCCTGCGCGCGCACGTCGGCCACGTAGCGCGCGAGCTGCGGGCGGGTCGGCGCGGCAACGAACACGCATTCCGCGTGCTGCGCGGCGAATGCCTTGCCGGGGCCGGACGCACCGGCCTGGAACAGCACCGGCGTGCGCTGCGGCGACGGCTCGCACAGGTGGTAGCCGGGCACGTCGAAGAAACGGCCCTTGTGGCCGATCTCGTGCACCTTCTCCGGATGCGTGAACACGCGGCCGTCGCGATCGCGCACGACCGCGCCGTCTTCCCAGCTGCCTTCGAACAGCTTGTACAGCACCTCGACGTATTCGGCCGCGACCGCATAGCGGTCGTCGTGCGTGCGCAGGCCGTTGTCGCCGACGTTCTTCGCGCCGCTTTCAAGGTAGGACGTGACGATATTCCACGCGAGCCGGCCCTTCGTGTGATGGTCGGCGGTCGACAGCCGGCGCGCGAACGTGTACGGGTGCTCGAACGTCGTCGACGCGGTGATGCCGATGCCGAGATGTTCGGTCGCCATCGCGATCGGCGCGGCGAGCTGCAGCGGATCGTTGACCGGGATCTGCGCGGCCTGGTGCAGCGCGTGGTAATTGCTGCCCTTGTAGACGTCGTAGTAGCCGATCACGTCCGCGATGAAGATCGCGTCGAAAATCCCGCGTTCGAGCACGCGGGCGAGGTCGGTCCAGTAGTCGAGATCCTTGTATTGCCACGACCGGTCGCGCGGATGGGCCCACAGCCCGGGCGACTGGTGGCCGACACAGTTCATCTCGAATGCATTGAAGCGGATGGTCTTGCTCATTGGGCGGCTCCTGTTTCTGCATGCGTGCTCGCGTCCGTACCCGCCCCCGGGCCGTTGCCGATCTGCCAGACGAACGGCGGCGTGCGCCCGTTGATGACCCAGTCGCCGACGATCCGCGCCTTGTACACGAGCGGGTTGTGCGACGACACGGTGCGCGCGTTGCGCCAGTGGCGATCGAGCGCCGTCGTGCTGCGGGTCGCCGACGCGCCGAGCGCGTCGAACAGGCGCGTCGCCGCGCGCAGCACGAGGTCCGACACGACGAGCTGGCTTTGCGCGGATTCGATCTCGGCCGCGACGTTCGCATCGTGCTCGGCCGCCTCGTCGCCATCGAAGTGCGCTTCGTAGGCCCGTTGCAGCGGCTGCGCGGCGCGCAGCGCGAGCGCGTCGGCCGCATAGGCCCACGACGCGATCTCGCCGATCACCTGTTGCAGCTGCGCGTCGTCGGCCGCGCGCGGGGCGTTGCCGTGGCTGTACACGCGGGTGCGGCGGCGCACCAGGTCGCCCGCGTCGCGCACGATCGCGTGGCCGATGCCGGCCAGCGTCGCGACGTGGAAGAGCTGGTAGAACGCCGTCTGGTACTTGAAGCGTCGCGCGAAGTCGATCACGTCCCGTGCGTCGACCGCCGCATCTTCGAAGCGCGTGGTGCCGCTGCCGGTCGTCGTCTGGCCGAAGCCGTCCCAGTCGTCTTCGCGGATCACGCCGGGCTGCGCGGTCGAGACGGCGACGATCACGTCGCGGCCGTCGTCCGCGCGTTGCGCGAACACGTCGATCCAGTCGGCGAACAGGCTGCCGGTGCTGTAGAACTTCCGGCCGTTCAGCACGAGCCGGCCATTCTTTTCGGATACCTTCGTGATGGTCTGGCCGAGCGCCACGTCGCCGGTTTCCGTCCATGCATTGCCGACGAGCTGGCCGCTCGCGAAGCGGTCGAACCAGATCTGGCGATCGGTGCTGGGCGGCGCGTTCAGCCAGTCCTCGACGAATGCGAAGTGCCCGCGCAATGCCTGCGGCAGATTGGAATCGGCAGTCGCGAGTTCGGTCAGCAGCCGGAACAGCTGCGGCAGCGACGCGCCGGCGCCGCCATCGCGCACCGGCAGCCGCACGGCGCCGAAACCGGCGGCCTTCAGCCAGCCGATCGCCTCGTGCGGCAGCTCGCGGCGGCGTTCGCGTTCCGCGGTGCCGGCCGCGATGCGTTCGAAGATGGGCCTGAAGCGGCTGGCAAGCGCGTCATAGTCGGTGCCGGTGGAAAGTTCGGTTGCTGGGGGAGACGAAGTCATGCGGTGATCCTTGAAAGGCAGGGCCGTCGATGCCGGCAGGCTAGGGCCTGTTCACGCTAATAACGGGCTTGCGCTGGCCACCAGAAGGGCCGATCGCCGCGTCATGCTCCTCGCGAATACGTTGAGTATTCGCTTCGTCGCAATCCTCGCGCTCGGCCCTTCTGGTGGCCAGCCCCACGAATGAATTTTTCCGAACAGGGGAACGCGCCTTGCCGGCCGTATTGCGGCGTCGATCGTCGCTTGTTTGGCTCGGCCAAACGGCGCTCCTCACTCCTTGCACTACGTCCGGCAAGGTGCGTTCGCAAGCCCGTTATTAGCGTGAACAGGCCCTAGTATAGGAATCACGCTTCGGACGATCCAATAACGGATTCATACATCGTTATCGTCATCGGGCATTACGCGGGCGAGGCGGCGTGGCGTCGATGCCGGGGCGTCGATTTCGTCGCTGACGCGCGGCTTGTTGCGGCCCGCACACCGCATCGTTTGTCATGCGAAGGAATATCGTTGTGCGAATCGCTCGGTTTGCCGGCGTGCGGGGCGCTGCTAGATTGAATGCTTCCGTCAATCAGCAGGAGAGCCCGATGTCAGAGACGAGCGCCACGATCCAGGAACGGCCGGTCGAAACGCAACCGCAAGCGGCGCACGTGATCGCCGATGACGCGCAGGCCATCGCGGCCGCGCATGCGCTTGCGAAGCGGCTTGCGGAAGGGGCGGCCGAGCGCGACCGGGAGCGCCGGCTGCCGCGTGACGAGATCGAATGGTTCTCGCAGTCGGGGCTGTGGGCCATCACCGTGCCGAAGGCATACGGCGGCGCGGGCGTGTCGCACGTGACGCTGACGGAGGTGGTGAAGATCATCGCGGCGGCCGATCCGTCGCTCGGGCAGTTGCCGCAGAATCATTTCGGGCTGGTCGACGTGATCGCACTGACCGGCACCGACGCGCAGAAGCGCCACCTTTTCTCGGAAGTGCTGAGCGGCAAGCGGTTCGGCAACGGCTTTTCGGAGAAGGGCACGAAGCACGTCCTCGACCTGAAGACACGCGTGCGGCGGGACGGCGACGATTACGTCGTCGACGGCACCAAGTTTTATTCGACCGGCGCGCTGTTCGCGCACTACGTGCCGGTGCTCGGCCTCGACGACACGGGCCACGCGTGGCTCGCGTACATTCGCCAGCCCGCGCCGGGGCTGACCGTGATCGATGACTGGTCGGGGTTCGGGCAACGGACCACCGCGAGCGGCACCGTCGTGCTCGACAACGTGCGCGTGCCGGCGTCGCATGTACTGCCGGCGCAGCGCGTGTCGGATCTGCCGACGCTGAACGGCCCGCTGTCGCAGATCATCCAGGCCGCGATCGACGCGGGCATCGCGAAGGCCGCGCTCGACGATACGCTGGCGTTCGTGCGCTCGCGCACGCGGCCGTGGGTTGACAGCGGCGTCGAGCGGGCGGCCGACGATCCGCTGACGATTCGCGAGGTCGGCCATCTGCACATCCAGCTGCATGCGGCGGAGGCGCTGCTCGAGCGCGCGGCGCGTACGCTCGACGAGATCGCGGCGCGCGGCGACGTGACCGAGGACGATGTCGCGCGTGCATCGGTGGCGGTGGGCGAGGCGAAGGTGCTGACGACGGAGATCGCGCTGCTCGCGGGCGAGAAGCTGTTCGAGCTGGCCGGCACGCAGTCGACGCTGGCCGAGCACAACCTCGACCGGCACTGGCGCAATGCACGCACGCATACGCTGCACGATCCGGTGCGCTGGAAATATCACCTCGTCGGCAACTACTACCTGAACGGTGTGCGGCCGGCGCGCCATGCGTGGAATTGAACGCGTGACGATCGTGGTGTCGTGGCCCGGTGACGGGTGAATGCGTCACCGCGGTCGAACGCATCTGCGTGTTCACGAGCGAACCCGGCAATGCTTTTCGTCGAAGCGCAATTGCCGGGTATCGGGCAAGTGAATGCTGCATGGAGGGCGTCATTGCCCCGGCGCGGCGACACCACGAAGCAGCCGCATCGGCTGCATGAGCGGGCTTACCGAGGCGATTCCGGCAACGTGTAGTCGAAGCGGTACGAATGCAGGCCGTTGTCGATGGTGATGATCATCGAGCCGGCGAGGCCCAGCAATTCTCCCGTGCCGGAATCGGGCACGACGGTGATCGACTGCTGCGGCTGCCCGCGGGTCATGGTGGAGCTGTGCTGCAGGACGAAACTGCCGTGGCGGCCGCCGAGCGCACCTTGCACGGTTTCCATCGCCACATAGCCGGCGGAGCCCTGGACACTGCTTCGAAACGCGAGCATCTCTCCGTGGCTGACGGCTTCCAGGTCGCCGTGATACTGCTTGTCCAGCGACATGCGGCCGAGCCCGCTCTGTTCCGCGACGGCACTCAGGGATTCCGGATTCAGCTTCACTTCAAACGGACCATTGGCCAGCAGTGTCATTGCAGCGCTCCTCGTCGAATTGGCAACCCGCACTATAAGTCAACCGGGTTCCACCGGAGGTAACGGTTTGCCTGACAGGCCGGAATCGACGGCGGATCGAATTGCGGATCGTATGCCGCGCGGCGCTTGCGGCGATGTCGTCGGCCGGATGGGCAGCGCGTTGTATGACCCGCCGATCCGTATGCATCGGCACGGGCGCTCGACGACACGCGACACGCGATTCGCGATTCGCGATCGATCACTTCCGCACGAAACTGCTGAGGCTTTCAACCGGGTTTCAGACCGTCACCGCTACGCGTCTGGCGATCATCCGCCGCGATCGATTGCCACGCTTTCTCGACGCGTTTTCCGACGAAATCTGACTGTGCCGATGCGGCCTTCAGATCCCGACGTCGTCTGACGCGCACGGCTCGATGCGGATGACGGTCGCGGTACGACAGTAGAGCAGGATCCCGAAGCCGGTCGACGGATTCAGGTCGATCTGGATGCGGCCATCGTCGCAGTGAGAAAACCGCAGATCGTAAATCCACGACGGGAGCGCGACATTTTCCGTCGCGAACTCGGTTCCCTCTACGTCCTCGAACAGGAACGTAATCCGGCAAGGCGTTTGTGGTCCCTTCCATGCCGGATTGTCCTGCCCGGCATGACGGATCGTGAGTTCCATATCCGTTTGCCAGCCACCGTTCACGTTGACCCGACGCAGCGTGATGGCCAGCACCCCGGCATCGTGAAATTTCGGCCAGTAGCCGTAGATGCTGCGTATCAACCACGCGTGCCCGACCGCGCTCTCGTCCGTCTCCTTGCGGTTTCTGTATTGATCCGATTCCCATGACTCGGGCAAGCCCTCAACCATCGCTTCGAGCTGCTTGACCAGGTACCGTTCCGCTTCTTCCAACGAGCCCCGGAAATCGAGCGTGGTCGCCGCGCAGCCGATGCGGCCGTGGTGCGCCGCCTGCACGATCTCGTAGCCGACGGTGATCGCGCCATCGCTCTGCGGGCTCAGGTAGTAGCCGATGTCATAAGTCAGCCGGCGCGCGTTCTGCCGAACGTAGTGGAGCGTGTTGGGGTAGTTCGACTGAAGCGGCATGCTGTTCTCTCGGTATGGTTGGCTAGCAGTCCATGGGCGCCGTGCTTGCGACAGGCGCGGCACGCGCGCTCGCGGTGGCCGATCCCCGGCATGCCGGCCTGCACGATCGAGCGGCGATGCCGGAACTGTCGGCGCTCTGCCGGCGGCTGTCAATCGTCCATCGAGGGACGGTGGTGGAACAGGTCTGGGTCGAGGGGAAGCGCGATGATCGACCGGCGTGGCCGGCAGTACCACCTTGAGAAGCACGACTTCAAACTTGACGAAGACTCAACGGTTCCATGGTTTCGAATCGTCGTGATCCCGTCAGTGCGCAACGCGGTACTTCAATCGTCACCTGCCTGATAAAGCGCCTGCACCTGCGCCAACTCGTCGATGAACTGATCCTTGAGCGCTTGCGGCCCAAGGATCTTCACGTGTGCGCCGAACCCCAGCAGTTTCCGCGCGCCGTGCTCGATCGATTCGATCGGCATCAGGAACGCCTTCCATCCCGGCGGCATCTCCGTGTTGCCTTCTTCCGGTGCGACCGGCTCGGCCTTGATCCGCGCGTTGGCCAGCCAGGTTGCGCCGCGCGGCGACACGGCGATATGGGCGGTCAGCCGATTGAGGTCGGCTTCGTACCGGCTCATCGCGTCGCGCCAGTGCGTCGCGAGGTCGAATCGCGCGGGCCGCTTGAAGCGGCGGCGCGATGCATCGAGTTCGAGGATATTCGCGAGCCGGAACGTGAGCGCGCCGGGCTTGCCGGCCACCTTGGCAACCAGGTACCACGCGCCGCCCTTGAGCACCAGGCCGAGCGGTTCGAGTGCGCGGCGGGACACGCCGCGCCAGCTCTGGTATTTCACGTCGATACGGTACGAACCCCACACCGCATCGGCCACTTCACGCAGGAAGGCCGGCGTTTCCTGCGCGCGGTACCAGTCGACGGTGTCGACGTGCAGCCGGCTGGCAACGCGATCGGCATGCTCGCGCGAGCCGGGCGGCAGGCTCGCGATCATCTTCAGCCGCGCGGAAGTCGCCATGCCGTCGAGGCCCAGTTCTCGCGCCGGCCCGGGCAAGCCCGCCAGAATCAGCGCGTGCGCTTCGTGCTCGGTGAGTCCGGTGAGATCGGTACGCCAGCCGTCGCTCAACTGAAAGCCGCCGTTGCGGCCGCGATCGCCCCAGACCGGCACGCCGGCCGTGGAGAGCTGGTCGATGTCGCGCAGGATCGTGCGCTCGGACACTTCCAATGCTTCGGCGAGCGCCGGTGCGGTCATCCGGCCGCGCGCTTGCAGCATCATCATGATCGACAACAGGCGGCTCGCTTTCATGAGCGACACGTTACCTCAAATACCTGACATGAGGTGTCATGTTTTGGGGCTTATGCTTTCGCGCATTCCCGATCCGTTTCATCGAGGCGGGTGACGCAGCATGACATCACGAGGGATCAAACGATGAAGATCATTTCCGGGCCCCTGAGCATGTTCGGGGCGAAGGTCGAGATCGCGGCGCACGAGAAGGGCATCGAGTTCGAACTGGTGATGGTGCCGTTCAGCCAGCGTCGCGGCTACGATCCCAAGCATCCGGACGTGCTGCGGATCAACCCGAAGCGGCAAGTGCCGGTGCTGATCGACGGCGATCTGGAACTCTTCGATTCCACGCAGATATTCGAGTATCTCGAGGATCTGCAGCCCGATCCCGCGCTATGGCCGGCGCATCCGGCGGCGCGCGCGATCGCGCGTCAGCTCGAGCACTGCAGCGACGAAATCTATTTTCCGCATGTCGTCAGGCTGATGGGGCTGGAGGAGGCACCGGACGATTCGGCGGCACAGGCTGCGCGCGCCGCGGCGGCCGAATACTATCGGCGCATGGAGCACGTGCTGGCGGATCGCGCGTTTCTGGCCGGAACGTATTCCTATGCCGACATCGCGTTCTACATGGCGCAGCTGTTCGGCGCGCGCAAGGGCGCACCGATGACGGACGAAACGCCCCGCCTGCTCGCGTGGCGTGAACGGTTGACGGCACGCCCCGCCGTGCGCAAGGTCGCCGGTGCGATGGCCGGCTATCTTGCGTCGATCGGTGAAGCCGTTCCCGACTTTCTTCGCGGGCTCGACTAGCCGCGTTCGAGCGCGGGCAGGAGACGGCCTTCAGATGCAAGGGCAACTGAAGGCCGCACGGGCACCGTCGGTGTTCAGCCGCGGATGAACGCGAGCAGATCGGCGTTGATCGTGTCGGCGTTGGACGTGGGCATGCCATGCGGGAAGCCGGCATACGTCTTCAGCGTGCTGTTCCTCGCCAGCTTCGCCGACAGGAGCCCGGAATCCGCATACGGGACGATCTGGTCGTCGTCGCCATGCATCACGAGCACGGGGATCGTGGTGCTTTTCAGGTCTTCGGTGAAGTCGGTCTGCGAGAACGCGACGATGCCGTCGTAGTGGGCTTTCGCGCTGCCCATCATGCCCTGCCGCCACCAGTTCCAGATGACGCCTTGCGATGGCTTCGCGCCGTCGCGGTTGTAGCCGTAGAACGGGCCGGCCGGCACGTCGTAGTAGAACTGCGCGCGGTTTGCCGCGAGTTGCGCCTGGAGGTTGTCGAACACGTCTTTCGGCAGGCCGCCCGGATTGCTGTCCGTCTTGACCATCAGCGGAGGAACGGCGCTGATCAGCACGGCCTTGGCCACGCGGTCCTCGCCGTGACGGGCGACGTAGTGGATCACCTCGCCGCCGCCGGTCGAATGGCCGACATGAACGGCGCCTTGCACGCCGAGGTGATTCACGACCGCGGCGACGTCGTCCGCGTAGTGATCCATGTCATGACCGTCCCAGACCTGGCTGGAGCGCCCGTGGCCGCGACGGTCGTGTGCGATCACGCGATAGCCCTGTGCCAGGAAGAAGAGCATTTGCGCATCCCAGTCGTCGGCGCTGAGCGGCCAGCCATGATGAAAGAAGATGACCTGCGCGTCGCGCGGCCCCCAGTCCTTGTAGAAGATGTCGACGCCATCCTGCGTTGTGACGTATCCCATGTCTGCTCCTGTTCGGTGGGCGATATCGATCCGTGACGGTCCTGCCGGTCGCGAGCGTCGCCGGGCCGGCGCTGCGCATGCGGTGGCATCCGCGGCCCGCCTGCCTTGGCGATGCGCTTACTCTAGGTTTAAAGTTAGGTTTAATGTCAACACGCTGGAGAGGCAGGTATGCGAATCGGGGAGCTCGCGAAGCTCAGTGGCCTGACGGCCTCGCGGATCCGTTTCTACGAGGCTGAAGGGCTGCTCACAGCCGTCGAGCGCGGTGCGAATGGTTATCGGGACTACGGCGAAGACGCCGTGTGGATGCTCGAGATCATCGCCGGCGCGCAGAGCGCCGGGTTCTCGCTGGACCAGATCCGCCATCTGCTGCCGTTGAAAGCGGGCAACTGGCAGCATGACGGGCTGGTGGAGGCGCTCGAACGGAAAGTCGCCGAGATCGACGCGATGCAGAAGCGCCTCGAGGAGAACAAGGCGCAACTGCGCGTCGCGATCGACAGCATCAAGAACCGGCCGACCGAACTGACCTGCTCGGAGCGTACGCGCTGGGTGATGGACCGGTTGCGCAATCCGGGCGAGGTGTCGACACCCGGCAAGGGTCGTCGCACGACCGCCAAATGATCCGGCACAGGCATGCTGAGCGCCTGCCGGTCGCCCGGATGCAATCCGACGTGCCCCTCTACTCGGAGCCTTGACCTTAAAGTTGACTTAAATCTTAGAGTGCTTGCTGACGGCGGTGAGTCAGCGGGCATCGGGTGTTGCCTGCCACGGTCGATCATCGACGAGAGGCAACGAACATGGACAGGCGTTTTACACAGGTCGAATTCGGTCCGCACAAGGTCGACGTGCCCGAAGGCGGGTACTACGACCGGTTCCGGATGAACCCTGACCTCGACGAGGTGGCGCGCGATCCCGCGGCGGGGAACATCGATTTTTTCCGTCGGATTCCGAAGCGTCAGGTCGCGTCGCGGGTCGGCCCGACCTGGGCGCCGAATTTCTACTACCGTTCCAGCAGCATTCAACTGCTGTTCCTGGCACCGCTCGAACGCCTGCGGACCACGCTGCCGGTGCCGCTCGAGCCGCTGCGCGCGCTCCCCGGGTACGGGCTGGTCGCGCTGACCTTCTTCTCGTATTCGGTGTGCGACAACGATCCGTACGACGAAGTGTCGGTCGCGGTGGTGATCCGCCGTCCCGGCGCGACCGGGTCGCACGCGCTCGAGCTGCTCGATTCGATGCGGCGCCGGAGCTTCTTCGCGCATGTGCTGGCGCTGCCGGTCACCACGGAAATCGCGCGGGTGCGCGGCGTGCACGGCTATCAACTGCCCAAGTGGCTCGCCGATATCGACGTGAACCTCGGCGCCACCGCCAGCGCCCGCATTGCCGGCCCGGGCGGCCGGCCGGACCTGAGCCTGAGCGTGCCGATGCCCGCGCTGACGAACGTCGCGTCGCAGTCGCACATGGGCACGTCGACGATGATCAACCGCATCGACGGCGAATGGCACCAGACGTTGGTGCAGACGAATGCGCTATCGTTCGCCCAGCGCCTGCTGCCGCGCAACGTCGAGCTCGTGCGGCACGGCGGCCCGCTGAGCCAGTTGCTCGACGGACTGGGCGCGTCGACCATCCTGCGTCTCGACGTGGTGAAGGACGCGCAACTGGTGCTGAACCTGCCGACCCCGTTGAAGGCCTTCGATGAACCCGGAAAACCACGCTGACGCCACGCCACTTCACGGCACGCCCGCGCCGAAGGAATCGCCCATGACCCGTCCGACCCACGATCTCGTCGTATTCGGCGCCACCAGTTTCGTCGGGCAGATCCTCGCCCGCTACCTGGCCGAGTACCTGTCAGGCAGCGGCGAAACGCTGCGCTGGGCCATTGCCGGCCGCTCCGAAGCGAAGCTCAGGCAGGTCAGGGATACGCTGGGCGCGGCAGGGCAGTCGGTGCCGATCATCGTCGCCGACGCGGCCGACGAAGCGCAGCTTCGCGTGCTCTGCGCGCAGACGCGGGTGGTCGTGTCCACCGTCGGCCCCTACGCGCTTTACGGGGAGCCGCTGGTCAGGGTCTGCGCGGAAACCGGCACCGACTACTGCGACCTCACCGGCGAGACGCAATGGATTAAACGGATGATCGACAGGTACGAGCCGGCGGCCCGACAATCCGGCGCGCGCATCGTCCATTGCTGCGGCTTCGATTCGGTGCCGTCGGACATGGGCGTGTTCTTCCTGCAGCAACAGGCGCGACAGCAGTGGGGCGTGCCGGCCGAGCAGGTGAAGATGCGGGTGAAAACGCTGAAGGGCGGCGCGTCGGGCGGCACGGTGGCGAGCGTGATCAACGTCGTCCGGGAAGCGGCGGCCGATCCGGCGTTGCGCCGGGAACTGCTCGATCCGTATTCGCTGTGCCCGAACGGGCATGGCTTCACGGCCCGCCAGCAGGCGGTGCGATCCGCCGCATTCGATCGCGACTTCGACGCATGGATCGCGCCCTTCGTGATGGCGGCGATCAACGAGCGCGTCGTGCATCGCTCCAATGCGCTTGCCGGCAACGCGTACGGCAGCCGCTTCACGTATGACGAAGCGGTGATGACGGGCACGGGCCTGAAGGGCCGCCTGACCGCGGTGACGATGGTGGCCGGTCTCGGTGCGTTCATGGTGGGTGTCGTCATCAAGCCGGTGCGCAGCCTGATGGAGCGCTTCCTGCTGCCGAAACCCGGCGAGGGGCCGAGTGCCGCGGCGCAGCTGGCCGGCCGCTACGATCTGCGCTTCTTCGGCCGCACCGACGACGGGAAGACCCTGCGCGTGAAAGTCACCGGCGACCGCGATCCCGGCTACGGCTCAACGGGAAAAATGCTCGGCCAGGCCGCGATCAGTCTCGCGCAGGATTGCGTCGGCGACGGCGTCAAGACTGGCCGCGGCGGCGGCTTCTGGACGCCCGCGACGATGTTCGACGCGCGCTACGTCGAGCGCCTGGAGCGCCATGCGGGGCTGCGTTTCGAAGTGATTTGAGCGCGCATCGTCCGCGCGCCATTCGACAGGAAGCCGATAAATATCGGATTGCGAATCAACATCGGGAGGCAGCTGACAGTCACGACGACACAGATGGCACAGATGGCCGGACACGATCCGGCCGAGGAGTATCGGAACATGAAGATCGGGGAACTGGCGGAACGCACCGGCCTGACCCCTTCGCGCATCCGCTTTTACGAACGCATCGGTCTGTTGACGCTCGTCGAGCGCGAAGCGAACGGCTATCGCACGTATCCGCAGGAAGCGGTGACGGTGCTCGACCTGATCACGGCCGCGCAGAAGGCGGATTTCAGTCTCGACGAGATCCGCACGCTGATGCCGGCCGACCTCGCGCGGTGGCCCTGCGCTTCGTTGCTGAACGCGCTGTGCGGCAAGGTGCAGGACATCGAGGCGCTGGAGGCGCGGCTCGCGCAAAGCAAGGCGCAGATCGTGGCACTGATCGCCGACATCGCCGCGAAACCGGAGTCGGTCGATTGTGCAACCCATGCGAAGCGATTGCTGTCGCGCATCCCGCCGGGGAATGCGGCGGAGGGCGGCGAGGCGACGACTGCCGCCGCCGATCGCGATGAAGCGGTTTTAGGAGGAGCGTTAGTTCCCAGGGTAAGGGGAGGTCGGGATGTTTAAGTTAAGCGCGTAGTTCAGATAGGATATTTTTGACTTTCATGTATTTTTTTGATTGCTCATTTTTCGATCTGGGTGAAGCGTGTATGGATAAAAAATGGACTCCATTCGTCGTCGAATGGAGTTCGATATGCCAATGCGCAGTTCGAGAAGTTCGCCATTGAGAATGGAGTGCGCCCATTTCCTAGTGTGCGGGGTATAAAGAATTTGTCCGGGTGCAATTTCGCACAAAGTCATCATCACCACTGGCACTCATTTTTCTGTGGAGATAGATCAACTCTTTATGAGCAGGCCAAACTGCTTCGCGTCGGATAAATCGATGAATATCCTTAGCGTTGGTAATCTCACCGGACCATCGAAGCGGTGTGTGCTTGTCAGTGCTGATTTGCGTCCCGTCAAAGACTACATGCAGAGACGACACGAGCCAGAAACCAGTCTCATTTTCCGCTTTTTGAACGAGCAGCATTACTTAGGCACATAATTACCAATTCACCTCTTAAAAATCTACACCCGCCTCAACAAGATCTTAATTCGCGAGTGCGATCCAAGCAGAAGACCGGCCCCGGTTGAGTCAGATCTAGCCGACTTACGCCCGGGGCATTGACGATTACATTTCATTCGGAAATGAGCGAGGGCCGAACCGCTCTGGCTTTTAAGTTTCCCGGCGTCACTCTTTTTGCACGATGTATTTTCCAAGGAGAGAGCTGAATGCAGGGAGTACTCTGGTATCTAAAATTGTTCTCGCCCAGTTCGCCTGTCCATCATGAGCGGACGCAGAGAGGCGCAATAATGCGATATGAATTCGACTCAATAGTGAGAGCGAATTTGTGTTGAACGCAGTATCGATCCAGACGTTGGCATTCTGCCACTCACGTGCGAGATACTGAAAGATGGAAAACGTGATTGGTTCGACAATTCCCGCTTTAAAGTGCACAATCTGCCCGTATCCGGGCAGGTCAACGGTCGGAATAAGACGCATTTGATCGTCGCCACTCGGTCTTCGCAAGACGATGTTAGCCGCGCCAACTCGTTGCAAAATCTTTGGATCGATTCGGATACTACCATCGGGTGTTTCAATTGTCAGCGGTGAGGCTGCCAAATGAGAAAGTATCAACCACTGAAAAGAGTTGGGATAAGCCTCGAGGGGCCCGTTTTCTCCTATGTCGATTTCGTGTCGCTCGCCATCGATTTCAATCGACGCTCTACCGTCTTTTTGGACCAAGACCTCGATCGCTCCTGCACCTGGAAAGTACGTGGCAAAGCGCGTACCCGGTGCGATCTGTTCGATCTCCGGCCGTGTTTCCAGAAGGGATGTGACGAATTCAGATGCAAGTGGACCAAGTCGCTTGATCGTATCCAGCACCGCTTGTGCGGCAATAATGTCGCCGAACGGCAGGCAGCTTGCCGCGGCTGCGATATTTCTAGCAGCGTACGAAGAATCTTGCCGGACCTGCGAGTCAAGCTCCCTAGAGAGTATCTTCGCTAGTTCGCTGGCTAGTAGCTCGGGCAATCGGATATAAAGGACTGCGGGTCCGGAACCATGCATGGCGGGTTTAGCGAATCCATGATCAACGAGTCCCTTCAATTCATCTGCGTTAACGTATTGTCTCAACGTTTCACGACGAACGACGTTCACTTCGACTGATTCTGAAATTAACAAATCATCTCGATCGTGGTCTTTAGCGTCAGTCACCACCGCAGATGCTATCGCATTAAACAATCGTCGTAGTTCATGATCATCGAATCGGTCTCTCGCGTGCCGAATGAGGTCGAGGCTGAGCAATGGGGGCAAAGCAAGGGAGCGATCGGGAGGGGCTACCGCAACTTCAGTGAGTAAAGGAGTACATATAGATCGAAGAACCCACGGTTGCCGAAATTCGGGCGAGAAATTCGCACCCGGCTGAAATGAGAATCGTTGTTTCATCAATATTTGCTGCGCGCGTTGAAACTCCTGATCATCTAATGCTTCCAGCTTTACCCGTTTGGTGCGCCGACCAATGACAGACAGGCCCCTCCGGTTGGGAGCGGTCGTAAGGCTATCTGCCGGGACATCATCGACGGCAACAATGATCGACAGCCCTTGGCCATCTGTCAGCGACGAAAGATCCTCAATCTCCCGACGACCATCGTCATCGCCTGCGCTAAACCCGTCAACTAAAAGTAAAAGTTTGTTGTCAGCGTCTTGAGAGATCAATTTCAACCAGACGCGTGCTTCGTCACGAGTCACCGGCCACTCGAGTGAGCGCGAGAGCGTGTCCGAAAGAGATTGCAGAATATCGCATCCTGAGCCGCTTTCGATGTAGAGTGAGGCCAGTGCCGGTTGTGAATTTGTGCGCAATACAATCTCACGCAACACGCTGCTTTTGCCGGCGAGAGGTGGTCCTTCGAGCAAGATTAGTCGCTCATTGTTGAGAACGTGTGTAAGTACACTTGCCGTTGCTTTGCGCGGAAACAAAAATCCACGTGCGAAGGTGCGAGAAGGGTTTTCTTCAGATGCGCTGAGCTCCGCCAATATTTCACTCGTAGTTTGACGTATAGCCGATCTCCATACGCTGGAATTCGTGCCCATCAAAGTATCAACGGCCCGTTTAATATCAGCGGTTGCTGCTCTCGTTGCACTGGTCATAAGTGCATAAAATGCCTGTTCTGTGCGTGCTTTTGGCTGCCACGAATGACCACTGTGGGTTTCAATAATCTGCAGTTCTGCACCGTTGGTTACGATAACCAGCGGTGGGGATGGATTTAATAATCTCGCGTATGAAAGGCCTTGGGCATTATCGTTGTCCGTGAGCGGAATGCCAGGTCGCTTGAGTTCGAGTACTGCAATTGGTCGATCACCTTCGTATAAAAGTATGTCAGCGCGCGCTTCGGCTCGGGACGCTTGTTTGCCATCTATTTCAATCTTCTTGCGCCCAAACGTGAGCGAAAACGTCGTTTGATGTCGGATTGACCGTCGATCGAGCCAAGGGAATGCTAGTTCAATTGCGTTGTGAATTCGTGCTTCGAGGTCCGCCTCCGTGGGCGCAACCGTTAATTTATTTGTGGGCATATAAGTTGTTGAATTCTGGCTTTTGAGTGCCGCAGACGCCGTCGGCTAGATCGTCTAGGATCGCTATGCTGACCGTGTGACGCAGGAGGTTGGCAGGAAGTAGAACCTTCTTCGCAGGAGGCAGCGAGAATGGAGGTTACACGTTTACGCACAACATATCGGTCAAATGGAATCCCCTGAAGGAGATTGCGAGCAACGAATTTAGGATTGCATCGATGTATTTGAAGTAATCAACCGCCACGGATACGTCGTCCTTTCCCCCCCCCCCCTGGCAGGAGTGTACTGCATACGGAGGCAAGCTCGGTTGAGATTGCGTAACAAAAAAAATCGATTGGAATCATCTGTTTAGGAAGCGAATATGCTAAATATATTCTTCATATTTTACGAGAAACTCGGTCCGCACGGGAAAATGGATTCCGTCGTATGACTCATCATGCAAGGTTGGCACGGACGAAGTCATTTATTTTTGTTGATGTTCATTGGTGTGTTGCTTCCGAGTGGCAGGCAGTTGTCAAAGGCACTGAGAGTTTTTCGTGTGTCGACGTGGCACGCGAACGATATTCAGAATTGGAACAAGAGCGATGCAGCCCAGGAAGCCAGCGATAAGGCATGCACCGCTCCGTATCTCCACCCACTCTGTGGGCAGAGCGGTAGTGACGAGCATGATAATTGCCGCGGTAATGAATGCAGCGATATGGACGCGAAAGTCGAAGCGAAGTTCTTTAATATCCGTAAGCGAGCACTTCACTTCCTCTGCGAGATGATCTTCCTTTTTGCGCAGCTTAGATAGATCGAGAGGCTCGACGGAGTTTCCAGTTTGTGTTTCTTTCGCTCTGTTCCATTCGGTTTGGATCAAATCGAGCGACGGAAACCTTGATGGCCAGGATGCATGAAATTCGACGCCATACGCACTTAATAACGGTATCGCCCAAAGCGGTTGTTCGAGTGACTCTACGAATTTGTCATCCAGGACCGCCCAGAATTTTTCTGCACCTGCAAACTTTTCGCGATAGATGGCGATCCGATCCGCCGCGGGATAGGTACAAGGTGTCACCCACGCGGGAATCCAGTCTTCTTTCATCTCGCGCAGAAATGCGACGCGGTTCTTGCCTTCACCAGCGAGGAATAACCCGAGTCCTTGGATCCAGTCGTATTCTGCTCGGTTGGGACCCTCTTCAGCGCGCGCCGGGTCGAGGAAAAAGGCGCGGTGCGACTCGATCTCGTCGGTGTCCAAAGAGTCTGGCCACCACTTCCAACTGCAGCCAATCGTTTGGCGCGTCGGGACCATCGCCGGGAACGATTTGCCAGTCGGCGAGCGGTTGCTGAATGGCAGGACAGCTCGAAAAAATTCATTGCCATCCTTGGGGCCATAGCCTCCGTCGTGCAAGCCATCAGTTAAGCGAGATCCGCTCGGCCGTCCGATCACGTCGACGAGTAATTTTGCGTCGACGAGGGAGGTAACTTCTCTTCGGAGAGTATCCGAAATCCCGTCGTCGACTTTGGCAAGTACGGTTTGATGCATCTTCACTACCACCTCTCATAAACTCGCACAGCGAGAGTACGCCGAAGATTCGGCTGCATTCTTTATCGACAGCCGAGGATTCGCAGCAACGGCACTACGCTTTTTAGCATCCGTGTCACCTCGTCAAGTCATATTGTGGCGACTTCAAATCTTCGCACACGCTATGCCGGTAGTGCTGCAGTGGTACACGTTGCTCGAAGGGGGGGGGCGTCGTCCTCATCGCCTCGCGCAACGAATGTCCCATTTCAATCGTTGGCTGCGCTCGGTGTGTTAGCTAAATCGAATGCATCTTCCGGCTCGAACCCATCGATGAGCAGAGATAAAATGACATCGCGGAAGTCCGCGATGTTCTCAGGAAGTTCGTTCTTGTGTGCGATGTAATATTGGAAGCGAAGCTTTTCTGCCTCTTCCGGTTTACGCTTGGCGAGAGGAGGCACGAGCGTTCTTTGCGTCGCAATGTACGTCGCGAAATCGTGCGATCTACTTTTCCAGTCAAAGTCGAAAGCTTCTCGCTGGACCTCGGGGGCAATATGCCGCTTATCGTAGCGGCCACCCGGTTCGTCGGTCAGGCCGTTCACAACGAGGCCAGCTAGGTCCGGTAGTCGGAGCGTTTCGCAAAAGTACTTGACCACATCAAGTCGTCGGCCTGTCGAAACAGGGATAGCGTTCTGTGCCTCGGTAGTCGACGGGTGGGCGGCTTTTGCCTGCTCGACGAGGCGCTTGTAAGTGATGGTCCTGCGCTCAATTGCACACTGGACAAGGATGGGGAAATAGAGTTCGGCAAGAACGATGTCCGTTTTAGTGAATCGCATTGTGTGTGGCTGTGATGTTGGTTGGATGCGTGGCCGTATGGAACCGGTGCAAAAGAAGGCTTCCGAAGCGTGATTACTTTGGCGCTGCCGAGTCAACCTTGATAAACCTAGTGATTTTTTTTATCGGCAGCTAGTCAAGGAACTTTAAAATTTTCAAGCGAAACGATACCGACTGACACGTTGCTGCAACCGAAACCGGCAAGTACGCGCACAAGCGGCCGACAACCGGCTAGATACGGACGCCGGCAGGTTGCAGGCTGCGTAAAATGTCACGCCGACCATGCTCTCGGCGGGTGCAGTGGCGTGGTCGGACATGGCAGGTCTTACCGTAAGACAGCACCATGCATGCTCCTGATTTCTACTTGACTCAGTGGCAGGACAACGCAAATGGCTCCGTTCATTGCTACGGCTTGGTCGATCGCAAACACTTCGCCCCCCCAGGCACCTAAGAACATCGGTATTGAACGGTATTTTTACGACAAAGACGGTCACCGCTGAGGCTTGTCAGGCACTAAGGACCTTCGCGAACTGCCAACACCTTCACCTACCCGGAGTCATTTTGGCCAAGCGATGGGAACTGCAAGCTTTTGCGCTCGATGCTAACGAATTGGACCGATAACACAACCCACGCCGAATCGTGGAGTCCGGAGTGGCATGTACACAGCGTTGGACACGCATTGAGAAGAAGGATCCGGGTACTGACTCCCATTTAGGCGAAGGCGTCGAAACGGGCGCTGGCGTTTTGCTACACGCCGCTTCGTCCGGGGATGTCAGCTATCTTATTTGTTCTGAGTTTCGACTTTGCGATCAGACCATATCCCCGAAAGCCAATGAGATATACGGACCAAAAACCGAAACCATTCTGCGCCAGTCGCCCCGCGCTTGGCAGTACGCTGGCACATCACAGCAACGCGACGACCTGTTCCGCGGTCGCCTTCGCCGATTGCGGATTCTGGCCGGTCACGAGCCGGCCGTCGACGACGACGTTCGACGTGAACGGCAGCAGCGCCTTCTCGTAGCGCGCGCCACGCAGCTGCATCTGCTCTTCGACGTTGTACGGCACTTTCTTCGCGACGCCTGCCAGGATTTCCTCGACCCACGAATAGCCGGTGATCCGGCGTCCGGCCACCAGCAGCGAGCCGTCCGACAGCTTGGTGTTCAGCAGTCCGCAGTAGCCGTGGCAGACCGACGATACGATACCGCCGCGCTCGTAGATCTCGCGCGTGAGCCGCTGCAGCCCCGCATCGTCCGGGTAGTCCCACATCACCGCATGGCCGCCGGTGAAGTAGATCGCATCGAAATCGGCCGGATCGATCTCGTCGGGGCGCGCGGTGGTGGCGAGCAGCGCTTCATTGGCCTTGTCGGCGCGCCACGCTTTCGTGGCGGCGTCGGCGTGCGGCCATTTGAGCGAGCGCGGCTCCAGCGGCGACACGCCGCCCTGGGGGCTCACCAGCCGCTGCTCATAGCCTTTCGCCGCGAAGATCTGATGGGCATGGGTCAGCTCGGACAGCCACAGGCCGGTCGGTTGCGACGGATCGGCGTAGTGCGCGACGTTGCTGACCACGTGAAGGATGCGCTTGCTCATGATGCGGTTCCCTTTCATCGGCCACGGGCGGACGTCGTCGACGCGCCGCCGGATTGTCGGATGGCAGTACCCATACCCATGGCCTCGATACGCTGCCGAGGCAAACCATAACCTTTAAGTGAAGTTGAAGGTCAAGGCCTTTTCGTCTTCGCTGACCGCGCGGGGCTGGCGGGTAGCACGAGACCGTCCAGCAAGGTGGTCAGCGCATCTTCGATCGCGTGATCGCCGACCTTCTTGCGCACCAGCCGCCCGTCGATCGCCAGCATCGTCAGGCCATGCAGATGCGCCCAGCAGGCGGTCGCCTGACCGAGCGCCGGGCGCGGGCGGATCGTGCCGGCGCGCTGGCCGCGTTCCAGGATGTCGACGACCAGCAGGAACGGCGCCTGCACGCGCGGATCGAGATGGATGTCCGTGGGCTCGCCGGCATCCGCGGCAAACATCAGTCGATAGAGATCGGGGTTGCGCTGGCCGAACGCCAGATGGGCGTAAGCGAGCGAGCGCAGCACGTCCGGCGCGTCCGCTACGGGATCGACGGACGCGGCGAGGTCGTCGTTCAGCCGATCGAAGCCGATCAGCGCGAGCTCGTGCAGCAACGCGGCCTTGTCCGGGAAATGCCGGTACGGCGCCGAATGGCTGACGTTCGCGCGCCGTGCGATTTCGCGCAGCGTGAACTGCCAGCCCTGTTGTTCCTGCAGCGTGTCGAGCGCCGTTTCGATGATCGCGCGACGCAGATCCCCATGGTGATAAGTCTTTTGCCCGGCGTCCGCAGCCCCATCCGACGACATCGCGTTGCTCCTATGTTGACAGGGAACACATTGTGAGCCTATGATCCGCCGCATGCAAGTTGACAGTGTCTACATCGACGCAACCTCGTGAGGTGCACCATGGCCGTTTCCGCAGAATCCAGCTCGAGCTTCGACCCGGCGGCGTTGCTGGCCCGCCAGCGCAACGCGTTCGTGAGCGAGGGGCCGCCGAGCGTGCAGCAGCGCAAGGCGCGGCTCGCGCGGCTGCGTGCCGTGGTGCTCGCGTATCGCAGCGAAGTGGAGGAGGCGGTCAGCGCCGATTTCGGGCACCGCTCGCGACACGAGACCGCGATCATGGAACTGGTCGGCGTGATCCAGGCGATCGACTACCTGACGCGCAACCTGCGTCGCTTCATGAAGCCGCAGCGTCGGCACGTCGGGATCTTTTACCGGGCCGGGCAGGCGCACGTGGAGTACCAGCCGCTGGGTGTCATCGGCGTGATGGCGCCGTGGAATTACCCGTTCGCGCTCACGTTCATTCCGCTGGCCACCGCGCTGGCCGCGGGCAACCGCGCGATGCTCAAGCCGTCGGAACTGACACCGCGCACGAGCGAGGTGATGCGTCGGATGCTCGCGGAAACCTTCCCGAGCGAGGAAGTCGCGGTCGTGCTCGGCGGCCCGGAAGTCGGCGCCGCTTTCAGCGGCTTGCCGTTCGATCATCTGCTGTTCACCGGCAGCACGCAGGTGGGCCGCAAGATCATGAAGGCGGCCAGCGACAACCTGGTGCCGGTGACGCTCGAACTCGGCGGCAAGAGCCCGGCGATCGTCGCGAGAGGGCACGTCAATGGCCGGACGATGTCGAGCATCGTGTTCGGCAAGCTGTCGAACGGCGGGCAGACCTGCGTCGCGCCCGACTATGCGCTGGTGCATGAAGACGACCTGGACGCGTTCGTCGCGCAATACGATGCGGCCGTCGCGCGCTTCTATCCGGGCGGGCCGACCAGCCCCGACTACACGTCGATCGTCAGTGACCGGCATTTCGATCGCCTGGAAAGCCTCGTCGACGAAGCGCGCAGCAAGGGCGCGCGCGTGATCGAGGCGGGCGTGAACCCGCAGCAGGCGGCCACCCGCAAGCGGACGCTCGCACCCACGCTGATCGTCGGGGCCGGCGACGATACGACCGTCATGCAGGAAGAAATCTTCGGGCCGATCCTGTCGGTGCGCACGTATCGCACGATCGACGAAGTCGTCGACTACGTGAATGCGCGTCCGCGGCCGCTTGCGCTGTACTACTTCGGTGCGCAGGACAGCGACTGCGAGTCGTTGCTCAAGCGCACCACGTCGGGCAACGTCGGCATCAACAACACGCTCCTGCATGTCGCGCAGGAAGACTTGCCGTTCGGCGGCGTTGGCCCGAGCGGGATGGGCGCGTATCACGGCATCGAGGGATTCCGCGCGATGAGCCATGCGAAGGGCGTGTTCGTGCTGGGGCGCTGGAACCTGCCGAGCCTGCTGCGTGCGCCGTTCGGCAAGCTGGCGGATCTGTCGCTGGCGGCGCTGCTCGGGCGTAGCCGGGAACCGGCGGGCGTGCGGGCGGGATTGAGCGCGAAGCGCTGAGGCCGACGATGCACCGCGACCGGCGCGCGGCTGCTTCGCACGCAGCGCGCCGTTGTGGTCGAACGCGCTGCGTCGGTGAGTGCCGGGATCGAAGCTCGGCCGTGACGGGTGCCTGCTAGGGCCGGTTGAGCACGCTGGCCCCGTTGCGAATCGCGGTTTCATCGACAAGCGTCGCGGCGAATTCGACGGCGGCCGGCATTCCCGCGTCATGCATCATCACGAATTCCATGTCCGGCAGCGCCGGCAAGCCTTCTGGCACGCCCAGCTCGCGGAGCGTGTCGTCGATCGCGCTGCGCGGCACCGGCGCAATCGCGATGCCGGCGCGAGCGAACGTGCGGATGCCCGTGACGCTCGGGCTTTCGCAGGCAATGCGATAGGGCATGCCGGCCAGCGCGAGCGCCTTGATGGCTGCGCCCCGGTACGGGCACGGATCGGGGAAGCACGCGAGCGGCACATCGCCTTCCGGCAGCGGCTCGTGGCGCGCAAACGCCCAGACGAGCGGCTCTCGCCACAACGTCGCGCCCTGGCCCGTGTGCGCGCACCGGCTGCCGATCACGAGATCGAATTCGCCGTTGGCGTGCCGTTGAAACAGGCTGTCGCCGATGTCGACCGTCAGATTCAGCCGCAAGCCGCGCCGCGCGGCGCCATGGCGGCGCATCACGTCGGGCAGCCAGCCCCCCGCAAAATCCTCCGATGCGCCGATGCGCAGCGTGACATCGACTGTCTTGCCGCTGCCCAGTTTCGTCTTCGCTTCCTCGCTCAGGTTGAGCATCGCGCGCGCGTAGCCGAGCAGCATCCGGCCATGCTCGGTGAGCGTGACGCTGCGCGTATTGCGCACAAGCAGCGCCCGGCCGACCTGCTCCTCGAGGCGAGCGATCTGCGCGCTGACCGCGGACTGGCTGAGATGCAGCCTGCGACCTGCACCGGTAAAGCTCCGCACGTCGGCGATGGCGACGAACGTATGAAGCAGTGATGTGTCGAGCGGCGGGTTCATTAATCACCAATTCGGATTAATTCGATCAATTCATATCGTTTCCGGATTATAGGTCGATCCGATAGGCTGCGAAGGGCAGTGGGCGATCGCGTATCCCGCGCGTCGCCGTCACTGTCGGCAAGGACCGGTTTCATGACACGCGTGCTCTATATCGAAGGCTCACCCAACAAGGACTATTCGGCGTCCATCGACGTGTGCAATGCCTTTCTCGATGCGTACCGCCATACGCATCCCGAACACGAGATACAGAAGCTCGACATCTGGAATCTGGCGATACCCGAATTCGACGAAGCCGCGCTGGCCGCGAAATATGCGGGACTGAGCGGCAAGGCATTGACGCCGGCTCAGGCGGCGGCATGGCAACGGATCGAGCAGCTTGCGGCGCCGTTCCACGAGGCGGACAAGCTCCTGTTCGGCGTGCCGCTGTGGAATTTCAGTATCCCGTACAAACTCAAGCACCTGATCGATGCGATCTCGCAGAAGGATGTGCTGTTCACGTTCGACGGCACAGGTTTCGCCGGCAAGCTGGCCGGGAAAAAGGCGGCGGTGGTCTACGCGCGCGGGCTCGGTTATCAGTCGCCGGGCTCATTTACGCCGGCGGCCGAATTCGATCTTCAGCGCCCGTACATGGAGACCTGGCTCAAGTTCGTGGGCGTGAAGGACGTCACCGGGATCGTCGTCGAGCGCACCTTGTTCGGTCCCGACGGAGCGGTCGATCGCAGTCGTGCGATCGATGAAGCCCGCACGATCGCGCGGACGTTCTGACACTGCCGGGTGGCGCATGCGGCACGCCGGCGAAGCGCGCCCGTTGGTTGGCATCGACGGGTGGCGTGCCGTTTCGAGTCAGCGCCCGCCGCGCGCGATGGCGAGCGCGACGCCGAAGCCCACGAGCAGGCAGCCGAAGGTACGGTCGATCCAGTGCCGCAGCGCCAGCAGGCGATCGCGGACGGCCGTCGCGGAGAAGCACAGGGCCACCAGGCTGAACCAGCCGGCATGCGCGACGGCGATGAACGCGCCGTAGCCGATCTGCACGATCAACGGCGTGTCGGGCCGCACGGCCTGCATGAACAGGCTGACGATGAACACCGTGGTCTTGGGGTTCAGCGCATTCGTCAGGAAGCCGGTGCGCAGCGCGGCCAGGTCGGACAGCGGTGCGGCCGGTGCATCCGCCTGCCCGTTGCCGGCCTTCGTCATGAGCATCTTCGCGCCGAGGTAGATCAGGTAGATCGCGCCGACCAGCTTGACCGCATTGAAGAGCCACTGCGACTGGCGGATCAGCAGGCCGACGCCCAGCAGCGTGTAGCTCACGTGAACCGTCACGCCGAGCCCGATACCCAGCGCGGTGAGCACGCCCGAGCGGCGCGACAGCATCAGGCTGTTGCGCGTGACCATCGCGAAGTCCGGCCCCGGGCTGATCACGGCCAGTAGGGTGATGGTGACTACAACTATCAGTTCGGTCATCGTCTTGTCCTTGCGATTGATGGCTTGATGGCGCAATCTTATGGGCTACGTTCCAGCGGGAAAAGCGATGATTTCTGACCAAAATGGTGAGATTGACTCACCATCGGTTCGCACGAACCTGCCATCGCTGATGGCGTTGCGTTGCTTCGAGGCGGCGGCGCGTCACGAGAATTTCAGCCGTGCGGCCGACGAGCTGTGCCTGACCCATGGCGCGGTCAGCCGCGCGGTGCGACTGCTCGAGGACGACCTGGGCGTCGCGCTGTTCCAGCGGCGCAGCCGTCGCGTGTTCCTGACCGATGCGGGCCGCAAGCTGGCGCAGGCCGTCCACGACGGGCTGGGGCTGATGCGTCACGCCGCGCAGGCATTGCGTACCGAGGCTGCCCGGGCACGGCGCTGGGTGCTGTCGTGCGAACCGACGCTTCTGATGCGCTGGCTGATTCCGCGCTGGCCGGATTTTCAGGCGCGACATGCGGGCGTCGACGTCCATCTGGCTGCCGCAGGCGGTCCGTTCTCATTCGACAGCGGCATCGACATGGCGATTCGACGCAATGACTTCGCATGGCCGGCGGGTTATCACGCGCAGCGGCTGTTCGCGGAGCAGGTGGGGCCGGTCTGCCGGCCCGATAAGGTCGATGCGTGGTTTTCCGCGCGTCGTGGCAGTCGCTCGTTGAAGGCGGATGTTCCGCGACTGCACACGCGGACACGGCCGGACGCGTGGAAGGAATGGGCGGTGGCGGCGAATCAGCCGGCCGCGGGCGGGCGGGGGCAGACGTTCGACCATTTCTATTTCAGTCTGCAGGCGGCGGTTGCGGGGCTCGGTGTCGCGATCGGCCCGTGGCACCTCGTTCGCGATGACATCGAAAGCGGGGTGCTGGTCGCGCCGATGGGGTTCGTCGAAGATGGTTCGCATTACTGCTTGTTGACGCCGGAACCGGTGGTGGCGGGGAGTGCGCAGGGGGATGTGCTGGGGTGGTTGACGGCGATGGTTTGATCGACGGAGGTCGGCGATGCGCACGATCGGCGGCCGCCGACCGGCTCGGGCGGGTCGGCGGTGAGACGACCGATGACGCGGGCTCGACTATCCCTTCGTCGCGGCCTGGCCCTGATACGGTTCGCAGCCTTTCCGTTCGGCCTCGGACGGTCCGCCACGCTGGGCCGTGTCCATCCAGCCCAGGTTGAACTGGGTGCTGCTGTAACGGCATTGCAGCGTCGGCTGCCCGGATACGGTCCTGCTCTCCACTGTCCGGGTATCCAGCGTGAGCGGCGCCGAAGGAAACGTGACATCGGCCAGCCCGATCTGGTGCGCGGGATATTTGATCTTGTATTTGTCGATCCACGATTCCGCCGCTTTGCCGGATACGACGCGATAGCCAGTGGGTGCTGTTGCGGGCGACACGTAATAGAGCGCCATCGGTTGATTCAGGCGTGCATCGTCGCTCGCTTCAAAGCGAAACAGTTTGCTGGGAATGAACAGGTCGGTGGGGTTGTCGGTTCTGTCCGGTTTGAATTTGGGTTGGTCGATGAAGATCCATTGGTGAGTGTCGTCATAGATCACCAGTTTCACGTTCAGGTCTTGCGGGTAGGCGAGCGTGTTGAATTCCTCGATCTTGACGTAGCGGGTGGTGTTGGCGGCCGCGTCGTAGTTTCTGTGATCGGTCAGATTTTTCGGAATCGAAAACACGATTTCCGGATAGGTGTCAAACGAGCCCATCAGGCGATATTGCGTGCCGGGCACATACGCCGAGAGCGGGCGGCGCATGGGTACATTCATGCCCTGGATTCGCCAACTGACTGAGCGCGCATCCAGAAGGTTCTTCCATTCCGGTGGCGTCCCGCGCTTCAACGCAACCAGATTCTGCCGGCGGCACGCGTTCGGTGGATCGTCGCATCCCTGATACAGGTAAAGGCTGATGCCTTCGTTTTCGAGCGTCAGCCACGGCTGCGGGTCGTCGGAAAAGTGATAAACCTGGTTGTACGCATGCGTTTGCACATTCGGCACGATCATGGGCGGGCAACCCGCCAGCAACGCGCAAATCGGCGCCAGTGCAAGCCATCCGGATAGTCTTGAGCGACTTGATTCGACCGTTGTTGGTATTTTTCTCATGGAGCTCTGTCGTGATGGATTCGGTTTTCTTGCGCGCGACGCTTGTTTCTCTTGTAGTTCGCCGCTTCTCCGGCTTTGCATTGCCAAGCGCCGAATTGCCGCGAGCCATTCTACTTCACCCTGAATGGCCTCGATGCGCTCGCCGCTGAGCGACACGGACATCCAGCCGATTCCCGTCGCGGCCAGTGCATGACGTCGCATCGACGTCCGAACCGGCGGCGTGGCGATGGCGCAATCTCCACACGTGTGCGCCGACGAGTGGCCACGACAGACGAGCGTCCCCGTGCCGCATCGGGTGATCGTCACTTCAGGGAGCGGCCTATGGACGACGAATTGCAGGCGTTAATGGCGGCCCGGCGCGAAGCCGGGGAGCCGGAAGGCCGGCCACCGGGGTGGAAGGACAATCTGGTTCTGTTGCACGGCACGTTAGCCAGCGTGACGAAACAGCACGCGGCTGCCCCGTCTCGTTTTCCGCCGCCGCCGCCGCCGGGCGTCGTGGGTGCGACCGCGATTGCCGCGACGTTGATGGACATGGGAACCCACGCGCAGGTCATGGTCGATGCGACCGACGCATCGAGCTGGAAAAACGAAGCGGACTGGGTCGCGTTCGAGATGGACGGAAATCATTTCCACGGCGTGCTGTGGATGATGCCGATGCACGGTGGCGACAAGGTCAAGGTGGTGGCCGAAAAAATCGGCGAGAACCGCTATTTCGCCTATGCGGTCCAGCGCGATTCGGACGCCGTGGTCGCGATCTACCCGAATGCGGTCATGGGGACGAAGGTGCGTGGCCGATTCGAACGAAAAGGCACGCTGGGGTTCTTCGTATTCGTCGAGTCGATCATGGCCGTCTTCCTGGGGATCGATTTCATCCGTGGGGAAGGCCGTACCGGAGACTTTGCGATCATGCTGGGCGGCGTACTCTTCGCCGGTGCCCTGGTCATGATGCTCTTTCACCTCCTGGGGAAATGGAGGTTCCGCAACAGCATCGAGGATGAACTGGCCGAGCGCATCTTCCACGCATTCGGCTGGCCCGATCCGCCGAATTTCAATTTGCAAAAGGTCTCTCGATGGCCGAATCGGGCGCGGCCGAACGCGGATTTTCCGACCTCGCATCCGTACTGGTATT
This sequence comes from Burkholderia sp. AU33803, assembly GCF_002223095.1. Lineage (NCBI taxonomy): Bacteria > Pseudomonadati > Pseudomonadota > Betaproteobacteria > Burkholderiales > Burkholderiaceae > Burkholderia > Burkholderia sp. AU33803. The sequence goes on along the minus strand of NZ_NKFJ01000008.1, from coordinate 428,147 downwards.
TCAACCTGTGCTACTTCAGGTACGAGCCCGTGCGGCCGGCCTGATATCGCATCGCTGGCTGCCGTGACGGCCGTCACGACTGCCCGGAAGGCTCGTGCGGTGCGAAGGTCCTGCCCGTCACGGCGGCGATGAAGTCGATCGCCGCGCGAATCGACGGCGAATGCCTGAGATCGGCATGCACGACCAGCCAGATGTCGCGGGCGTACGGTTCCCCGTCGAACGGCAGGCGCTGCAACCCCGGATCGTCATCGCCCATGAATACGGGCAGGCCCGCCACGCCGATGCCCGTCCGGGCCGCGACCTGCTGCGTCGTGATATCGCTGACTTCGCACGCGATGCGGCGACCTCGAGCGATCGACTCGAGCCATTTCTGATGCGGCATTTCCGCGAATTGCGCGTCGTAGCAGATGAACGCCCAATCGTCAGGCGTCGACGTGTGCGCGTAGTCGCGACTCGCATAGAGCCCGAAAGCCATCTCGCCCAGCTTGCGCGTCACGTTTTGCGGCTCCTCGGGGCGGAACAGGCGCACGGCGATATCCGCTTCACGGCGGGCGAGCGAGACGCTTTGCGCCTGGCTGGCCATCGACAGCCGAATGCCCGGATGCATTTGCGCGAACACATACAGATGATTCGCGTAGAAATTGTTGGCGAGCACGGGCGGCACGCTGATCGTCACGATGCCGTGCATCGGCAGGTGTTCCGTGAGCGCGAGGCGCTCGATCGCAAACGCGTGCTCCTCCATTTTCCCGGCGAATTCGAGGATCTGCCGGCCGGCGGCGGTCGGCCGGCACGCGCGCGGCAACCTGTCGATCACGCGCATCTTCAATTCCGATTCGAGTGCGGCCAGGCGACGGCTGACTGTCGCGTGGTCGACGTTCAATCGCCGGGCGGCCGCGGAAAGACTCCCCGCTTGAGCGACGGCCACGAAGTAACGCAGGTTTTCCCAGTCGAACATCGGTGCATTTTCTCCAGGGTGCTGTGCTGTTTTGTGGAATATTCGCACAGAAGGCGATCCTCTACGCTTCAATCCTCCGAATGCGAAGGATTGCCGATGCAGACCTCATCCACCCCTCATCCGCGGCGGGTTCAAACGGCGGCGTGCCTCGGTTACGCGGTCGTCCTGATCGACGTCAGCGTCGTCAACGTTGCGCTCGATGCGTTGCGAACGGCGTTTGGCGCCGCGCTCACCGACCTGCAATGGGTCGTCAACGCGTATGCGCTCGTGTTCGCGGCGACCCTGCTGATGGCGGGTGCGCTCGGCGACCGGCTGGGGGCAAAGCGCATGTTCATTGCCGGCTACGCGATCTTCGCGCTGTCGTCGATCGGCTGCGGCACCGCGCATTCCATCGGCGCGTTGATCGCCTGGCGTCTCGTTCAGGGGATCGGCGCCGCGCTGCTGGTGCCGAACTCGTTGGCCGTGCTGCGTCTCGCCTTCGACGACGCGGCAGCGCGTAGCCGCGCGATCGGCTGGTGGGGCGCCGGCGGCGGCATCGCGCTGGCTGCGGGGCCGCTGGCCGGCGGGTTGCTCATCGCTACCGTCGGCTGGCGCAGCATTTTCCTGGTCAACGTGCCGGTCGGCATCGCCGGTATCTGGATGACGTGGCGGTTCGCGCCCGACACGCAAGCGCAGGGCGGCAGGCGCCTCGATCTCCCCGCGCAACTGACCGGTGCGCTTGCGCTGGCGGCGCTCACGTTCGCATCGACCGAGATCAGTGCGCTGGGGTGGCGCAGTCCGGTCATCGTGAGTGCGTTCGCGTTGTGCGTTGCGTTGGGCGTCGCGTTCGTCCGGCTGGAAGCGCGCAATCCGGACGCGATGCTGCCGGCCGCGTTGTGGCAGGACCGGATCGTCCGCAGCTCGATCGTGATCGGCGCGATCGCGAACCTGGTCTTCTACGGCATCGTCTTTACATTGAGCCTGCTGTTTCAGTCGGTCTGGCATATGACGCCCGTGCGCGCAGGTGTCGCGTTTCTGCCGATGATGGGGGTGCTGATGGTCACGAGCATCGTCGCCGGACGACTGACCGGCAGGCTGGGCGCGCGCACGCTGGCGACGGCCGGGTTGTCGATTTCGGCGGTCGGTTATCTGGCGATTTGGCCGGCGATCGCTGCGCATTCCAGCGGGTTGCTTGCGATACCGATGCTGCTTGCAGGCGGCGGCATCGCGTTGACGATACCGACCATCATGGACGCGGCGCTCGCGGCGGTGAGCGGCGCGCAGTCAGGTGTGGCGTCGGGGTTGTTGAATACGGCGCGACAGGTGGGCGGCGTGATGGGCGTCGCGTTGTTCGGCTGCTTCGTTCGTGAGGCAGGGGGCGTGGCGTTTGTCCTTGGAATGGAGCGGGCATTGATCGTTTCGGCTCTGTTGCTGGTGGTGGGCGCGGTGATGGCCTGGTGGAATCTGGGGCAGGCGGCGGCGCGCGGGATTCGGGCTCGCGGGGCGAGCCCTCAACGTCAGTGACCTACCCGATAAACGCCGCCACGCACACCCCTCCTCCCATTCCGGCATTCGGCGCGCCAAACCGATCACGGGCATCAGGTCGTCGTCGGCTTCTTGAGATCGTCGAGGCACGGGATGCCTGCCTTCCGCTTGGGACGGAGAAATTTGGGCACCGAGCTGCCTTGCCCGACGCCCGCCTGGCTTTGACTGACCTTCGGCTTCAAGGTGGCCGTCTTCGCCTTGTGCGGCAACCGGCAACCGCCGGCCGGCAGGTCGGCGTACGGATCCTCGTCGGCCGCCGCCGCCGGGGCCGCCGGCATCACGGGCGCGGTCGACGCGACCAGCATCGGCGCGAACGGCAACGCGCGCATCCGCTCGCCGGTCAGGACGAACGCGCCGTTGGCGACCGCCGGTGCGATCGGCGGCACGCCGGCCTCGCTCAACCCGGTCGGGTGCGCGTCCGACGGGACGAAGAACACGTCCACCGGCGCCGCTTCCTGCATCCGCACCGGCGAGTAGTCGGCGAAACCGGCGTTGCGGGCCGCACCGTGCTCGACGTCGATCGCGAAACCCGGCTTGGTCGTCGCGAGGCCGAACAGCGCACCGCCCTGGATCTGCGCTTCCGCGCCGGTCGGGTTCACGATGCGGCCGGCATGCACGCCGGCCGTCACGCGGTGCACGCGCGGCTGCTGGGCTTCGATCGACACCTCGGTGACATACGCGACGACCGTGCCGGCGGTTTCGTGCATCGCGACGCCCCACGCGTGCCCGGCGGGCAGCGTGCGCGCGCCGTAGCCCGACTTGTCGACGGCCAGCGCGAGCGTCTGGCGATGGCGCGTGTGCTCGGGGCCGGACAGCCGCGCCATCCGGTACGCGACCGGATCCTGGCGGGCCGCGTGCGCGAGTTCGTCGACGAGCGTCTCCATCACGAACGCCGTGTGCGTATTGCCGCCCGAGCGCCATGACTGCACCGGCACGTCGACGTCCGGCTGATGGACCGAGACCTGCATCGGGAAACCGTACGGGCTGTTCGCCACGCCTTCGGTGAGGTCGGGATCGGTGCCGCTTTTGCGAATCGTCGTGCGCTCGAGCGGCGAACCCTTCAGCACCGACTGGCCGACGACGACGTGCTGCCAGTCCCGCACCGCGCCGCTGCCGTCGACGCCGATGTCGACCCGATGCAGCACCATCGGGCGGTAATAGCCGCCGCGCAGGTCGTCCTCGCGCGTCCAGATGGTCTTGACCGGGCCCAGGTGGCCGGCTGCCAGGTACGCGGCGGACACATGGGCGGCCTCGACCACGTAGTCCGACGTGGGCGTCGAGCGCCGGCCGTAGTCACCGCCCGACATCATCGTGAAGATCTGGACTTTCTCGGGCGCGACACCGAGTGCCTTCGCGACCGCGGCGCGATCGGTCGTCTGCATCGACGAACCGCCCCAGATCTTGATCCCGCACGCGCAACTCGGCGGGCCGACGTCGACCGTGCAACTGAGCGGTTCCATCGGCGCATGAGCCAGGTACGGAAATTCGTAGTCCTGCCGGATGCGCGTGGCCGCCGGCGGCGCGTTGCCGGCATCGGCCGTGCGCACCACGGTGCCGGGCGTGCCGGCGAGCTGCTTGTATGCCTGCATCTGTTCGGCGGACGTGACGGTCGAACCGGTGTCCTTCCACGTGACCTGCAGCGCATCGCGACCGAGCCTGGCAGGCCAGTAGCCGTTTGCGATCACGGCCACGCCGGTGCCTCCGCGATCGGTCGGGATTTCGACGACCTCGACCACCCCCTTGACGGCCCGGGCCGCCGCCGCGTTGTAGCTTGCAACCTGTCCGCCGAAGCGCGGCGGGCGCGCGACCACGGCCACCATCATGTCCGGCAGGCGCCAGTCCATTCCGTACTTGAGCGTTCCGTCGAGCACGGCGCGCGAATCGACGCGCGGGGTCGGCTTGCCGATGATGCGGAACTGGTCGGGCGACTTCAGCGGCACGTGCTGCGGCACCGGCATCGCCATCGCGTCCGCCGCGAGTTCGCCGTAGGTCGCGGTGTGGCTGCCGGACGTCACGACGCCCTGCGCGGTCCGGCACGTGGCCGGATCGACGTTCCAGCGCCGGGCGGCCGCGGCGACGAGCATCGCGCGCGCGGACGCGCCGAGTTCGCGGTATTGCGTAAACGAATGGTTGATCGACGTCGAGCCGCCCGTCATCTGGATCCCGGTCACCGGATCCTTGTACGGTTCGCCCGCCGGCGCGAGCACGGTGCGCACGTTGCGCCAGTCGGCATCGAGTTCGTCGGCCAGCGCCATCGGCAGCGCGGTGCTGACGCCCTGGCCGGACTCGGTCCGGTTGACGGCCACTGTCACCGTGTTGTCCGGCGCGATGATCAGGAATGCTTGAGGCGGCGAGGTCCGAAGGGTCATGCCGGCTTGGGCGCGGGCGCGCGTCGGCTTGATGCCGAGCGCGAGACAGCCGCTCGCCGCCATCGTGAGTTTCAGGAAGTCGCGCCGGCCGAGCATCGGAGCACCGGCTCCGGTGACGGTCGAAGCGTCGGAGGCAGCGGCGGGGGTGTTCGCCGGGCGCCCGGCAGTGCGGATACGCATGGTCACAGTCTCCCGGCGGTCTCAGGCAAGCGCACCGGCCGCGTCGTGAATCGCGGCGCGGATGCGCTGGTAGGTGGCGCAACGGCACAGGTTGCCGGCCATCGCGCGATCGATGTCGGCATCGGTCGGCGCCTTGTTGCCGCGCAGCAGCCCTGCCGCACTCATCATCTGGCCGCTCTGGCAATAGCCGCATTGCGCGACGTCGTGGCGGACCCAGGCGTCGAGGACGGCCTTGCCGATCGCATCGTCGGCGAGGTGTTCGGACGTCGTGATGCGGGCACTTCCTACCGACGACAGCGCGAGCGTGCAGCTACGCACGGCCCGACCGTCGACGTGCACGGTGCACGCGCCGCAGTCGCCGGTGCCGCAGCCGAACTTGGTGCCGGTCAGGCCGAGGTTGTCGCGCAGCACCCAGAGCATCGGCGTCGACGGATCGGCATCGACGTCCGCCGCCCGGTTGTTGATGTTCAACGTCACCATCGTGAAGTCCTCCCTTGGACACCGCGTTATCGTTCGCGAGACAAAACCGCAATGCGACGGATGTGAACCAATTAAAGCAGATTCGAGAAAAAATCAGCATCTCGAAAATCGGCTTTTTTGCCTTTCTTAATAATTCAGGCTAATTAGTTAAAATATAAAATTTACAAACAGTATACGAATGTGCGAATGTCGCAGAAAGAATGTTGAGTTTTGACAAAAACTCGCTGGCCCCATGGAAAACGTTTGCGAGTCGAGCCTATATTGGACTCGCGATCAAGGCGGGAGTGCGAATCGAACGGTGGAGACAGGTGATTCCATATATGAAACAACAGTTCCACGATTGAATGCCGGAGGGAGATTCCGGCGTTTGTTTTCGTGGCGAAAGACCAGCCACGCGGGCACTTTGGGCGCGTTCGCCGTTTGACCCATATATAGAAGTGCGTAATCAGCGGGGGTTCTCCGGCCGCGTTTTGATCTGCCGGAAACAGCGATTTCTAATAAGTGGAAGATTTACCGGTCAGGGGGATTAAAAGTAAAAAATGCTGATTAAATAATACCAGTTGACTAATTCTCGCCAGTTGTCAATCCGGTCATCCGTTTTGGTTTGATGACGGAGCGGCATTTATCCAGAAAAATCGAATAACGCATTCCGGTATTTCCTTTCTGCATTCCCAATTGCGGGAAGGATTCGGGTCGTCGATTCTCTTTATGGGAAGGTGTGATTATGCGTATGCGCATGGGTTCGAATAAAAAGCGCGCGGATGCACGTCCGAAATTCCTCGTTCCGACCGGCATGCTGGTCGCGCTGGTCGGCGCCGGGGTCATTCCCGCAGAAGCATTGGCCGCCTGCACCGGAACACCCACCGTCACCTGTACCGGCGCGACCTCGAGTTACGCGAACGGCACGAACGGCCTCAACGTCACGGTCGCCCAGGGCGCGACCGTTTCGGTGGTGCCGTTGTTCGGCGGGACTGCGATGTCGCTGACGGGCAGCGGCGTCACGCTGACCAACAACGGAACGATCGACCCCTCCCTGGCCGGCCTGAGCGTCGTGTCGAACGGCACGGTCGTCGGCAATGTGTTGTCCCCGAGCACGGTCAACGTCACGAACGCGAGCACCGGCGTGATGATGGGCTCGACCAGCGGGTTGCTGGGCAACGGGCCGGCATTGACCGTCTACAACGGCATCGGCGGGACGACGAACATCACGAATGCCGGCACGATCGGCACGACCGGCATTCTCGGCTTCACCGCAGGCCCGGCCGCGCAGGTGGTCACGACGTCGGGGGGCGCGCAGGTCAATTTCACCAACGCGAGCGGCGGCGCGATCAATGGCTCCGTGGTGCTGGCCCCGAGCGGACTGGCCGGCACCGGCAATACGTTCACCAATGCGGGAACCGTCACGGGGAACGTGTCGCTCGGCGCGGCCGTCGGTACGTCGAATACGTTCAATGCGCTGACCGGATCGTCGGTCGGCCTCGGTGTCGATGCGGGCCTCGGCGGCAACAACACGCTCAACCTGCAGCTGAACACGGCCACCGGCAGCGCGGCGAACGGCACCGTCGCGGTCGATACGTTCGGCAATTTCACCCATCTCGGGGTCCAGGGCGGCACGTGGCACATCAACGGCGCATCGACCGCGTCGGACGCGTCGCTGACCGGCGGCACCGCGATCCTCAACAATAGCGGCGGGCTGGGGACGGGGACGATCGTTGCCGGCGGCGGCACCCTCGAGGCCGGCGCGGCCGGCGTGAACCTGCTCAACAACGTGGCGCTCGGCACGGCGTTGACGGTCGACGGCGCGACGGGCCTCGCGCTGTCGGGGGCGCTGAGCGGCGGCGGTGCGCTGAACGCGAGCGGCACCGGCACGCTGACGCTGAACGGCGCCAATTCATTCACCGGCGGAACGAATCTGACGGGCGGCGGCGGGATCGTTGTCGGCACCGGCACGGCGCTCGGCACCGGCACGCTGAACGTGACGGGCGCGGGCGGCGCGCTCGGCACGAGCGTCGGCGGCACGGTGCTCGGCAATGCGGTGAATCTGGATACCGGCGTCACGCTGGGCCTGAACGGTTCCGCCAACCTCGGCCTGGGCGGCGCGATCGGCGGCAGCGGCAGCCTCGCGCAAACCGGCTCGGGCACCACGACGCTGCTTGGCCTCAACACGTTTGGGGGCGGCACGACGCTGAGCGGCGGCGGGCTGATCGCGGGCAACGGTGCTGCGCTCGGCACCGGCGCGCTGCATGTGAGCGGCGCGGGCGGCTCGCTCGGCACGAGCGTCGGCGGCACGCTGCTGGGCAACGCGGTGAACCTCGACGCCGGCGCGGCGCTCGGCCTGAACGGCGGGGCCAACCTGAGCCTCGGCGGCGTGATCGGTGGTGGCGGCAGTCTCGCGCAAACCGGCGCGGGCACGACGACGCTGCTCGGCGCGAACACGTTTACCGGCGGCACGACGCTGGGCGGGGGCGGTCTCGTCGCCGGCAACGGCGCGGCATTGGGCACGGGGGCGCTGAACGTGACCGGCGCGGGCGGTTCGCTCGCGACCAACGCGAGCGGCACGCTGCTCGGCAATGCGGTGAATCTCGGCGCGGGCGCGACGCTCGGCCTGAACGGCGCGGCCGACCTGAGCCTCGGCGGCACGATCGGCGGCAGCGGCAGTCTCGCGCAAACCGGCGCGGGCACGACGACGCTGCTCGGCACGAACACGTTCTCGGGCGGCACGACGCTCGGCGCGGGCGGGCTCGTCGCCGGCAACGGCGCGGCGCTCGGCACGGGGGCGCTGAACGTGACCGGCACGGGCGGTTCGCTCGCGACCAACGCGAGCGGCACGGTGCTCGGCAATGCGGTGAACCTCGGCGCGGGCGCGACACTCGGCCTGAACGGCGCGGCCGACCTGGGCCTGAGCGGCACGATCGCCGGTGCCGGTGGCCTGGCGCTCGGCGGCGCGGGCGCCACGACGCTGTCCGGCGCGAACACGTTCACCGGCGGCGCGAGCCTGACGGGCGGCGGCAGCCTGATCGTCGAAGGCAACACGGCGCTCGGCATCGGCGGCGCGCTGAACGTGAGCGGCCTCGGCGGCTCGCTGAGCGCGGACCTGGCCGCCGGCGCGGCACTCGCGAACACGATCAACCTGAACGGAGCGTCGCTGACGCTGAACGGCGCGCACGACCTCGGCCTGAACGGCACGATCAACGGCACCGGCGGGCTCGTACTGAGCGGGTCGGGGACGACGACGCTGTCCGGCGCGAATACCTTCGGCGGCGGCACGACGCTGAGCGCCGGCACGCTGCTCGCCGGCAACAACGCGGCGCTCGGCACCGGTGCGCTGAATGTCGCGGGCGCGGGCGGTGCGCTCGGCGCGAGCGTGAACGGCACGGTATTGGGCAACGCGGTGAACCTCGGCGCGGGCGCGACGCTGGCGCTGAGTGGTGCGAACGATCTCGGCCTGAGCGGCGTGATCGCCGGCAACGGCGGGATCGCGCAAACCGGCAGCGGAACGACGACGCTGCTCGGTGCCAATACGTTCTCGGGCGGTACGACGCTGAGCGGCGGCGGGCTCCTCGCCGGCAATGGCGGCGCGCTGGGGACGGGCGCGCTGAACGTGACGGGTGCGGGCGGCTCGCTCGGCGCGACGGTCGGCGGCACGGTGCTGGGCAATGCAATCCAGCTCGGCGCGGGCGCCGCACTGACGGTGGGCGGCGTGAACGACCTCGGGCTGGGCGGGATCATTTCGGGCACCGGCGGCCTCAACGTCAGCGGCCCGGGCACGACGACGCTGACCGCGGCCGAGACGTTCACCGGCGGCACCACGATCGGCAGCGGCACGCTGGCAATCGGCGCGGGCGGCAGCCTTGCCGCGTCGAGCCCGGTCAACCTGACCGGCGCGGGCGCGCACTTCAGCGTGGCGGGTGCGACCACGCCGCAGTCGATCGGCACGCTGTCGGGCGTCGCGGGTTCGGCGATCGACCTCGGGGCGAACCACCTGACGCTGGCCGGCAGCGGCAGCGGCGTCTTCGCCGGCAACATCGGCGGCGCGGGCGGGCTGACGCTGTCGGGTACCGGCTCGCAAGCACTGACGGGCAACAACACGTTCACGGGCGGCACGGCGCTGACCGGCGGCAGCCTGGTGGTCGGCAGCGCCACGGCGCTCGGCCTGGGCGCCCTCGACGTCAACGGCTCGGCGTCGCTCGGCGCGAGCGTGCCGGGCGTGACGCTCGGCAATGCGGTGAATCTCGGCACCGGCGTCACGCTGGGGCTGAACGGCGCGACCGACCTGGGCCTGGGCGGCACGATCGCCGGGAACGGCAGCCTTGCGCAAACCGGCACGGGCACGACGACGCTCACCGGCACGAACACGTTCTCGGGCGGCACGACGCTGAGCGCTGGCGGCCTCATCGCGGGCAACGGCGCGGCGCTGGGCACGGGTGCGCTGAACGTGACGGGCGCGGGCGGCTCGCTGGCGACGAACGTCGCCGGCACTTTGCTCGGCAATGCGGTGAATCTCGGCGCGGGCGCGACGCTCGGCCTGAATGGCGCGGCCGACCTGAGCCTCGGCGGCGTGATCGCCGGCAACGGCGGGATCGCGCAAACCGGCAGCGGCACGACGACGCTGCTCGGTGCCAATACGTTCTCGGGCGGCACGACGCTGAGCGGCGGCGGGCTGATCGCCGGCAACGGTGCGGCGCTCGGCACGGGGGCGCTGAACGTGGCGGGCGCGGGCGGCACGCTCGGCACGAGCGTCGGTGGCACCGTGCTCGGCAACGCAGTGAATCTCGGCACGGGCGCGACGCTGACCGTTGGTGGTACGAACAATCTCGGGCTGGGCGGCGCGATCTCCGGCGGCGGCAACCTGTCGGTGAACGGCCCGGCAACGACGACGCTCACGGGGCTCGGCTCGTACACCGGCAGCACGACGATCGGCAATGGCAGCACGCTCGCGGTGGGCGCGGGCGGCGGCCTGTCGGCGGCCAGTCTGTTCGACCTGGCCGGCGCGGGCGCGACGCTCGACCTGAGCGCGGCCACGTCGCCGCAGGCGACGGGCGGGCTGGCCGGCGTGGCCGGCTCGGCGGTGAACCTCGGCGGCAACACGTTGACGCTGGGCGGCGCGGGCAACACCACCTTCGGCGGCACGATCGGCGGCACGGGCGGGCTGGCGCTGTCCGGCACCGGCACCGAGACGCTGACGGGTGTCAATACCTACACCGGCGCGACGACGATCAACAGCGGCACGCTGGCGATCGGCGCGGGCGGCAGCCTGTCGGCAGGAGGCGCGGTGAATCTGGCCGGCGCGGGCGCGACGTTCGACCTCAGCGGCGCGACGTTGCCGCAGGTGACCGGCGCGCTGTCGGGCGTGGCCGGTTCGACGGTGAACCTCGGCGGCAACGGGTTGACGCTCGGCGGCTCGGGCAACGCGACGTTCGGCGGCACGATCGCCGGCGCGGGCGGCAGCCTGACGCTGGGCGGTACGGGCGCGGAGACGCTGACAGGCAACAACACCTATTCAGGCGGGACGAACCTGACCGGCGGCGGCACGCTGATCGCGGGCAGCAACACGGCGCTCGGCACCGGCGCGCTGAACCTCGCCGGTGCGGGCGGCTCGCTGGCGGCGAACGTCGCCGGCACCGTGCTCGGCAATGCGGTGAATCTCGGCGCAGGCTCGACGCTGGGCCTGAACGGTGCGGCCGACCTGAGCCTCGGCGGGCTCATCTCGGGCGGCGGCAGTCTCGCGCAAACCGGCAGCGGGACGACCACGCTCACGGGCGCCAACACCTATACGGGCGGCACGACGCTAAGCGGCGGCGGGTTGTCCGTCGGCAGCGGCACGGCGCTCGGCACCGGCACGGTCCACGTGAGCGGCACCGGCGGCGCGCTCAACGCGAGCACGGCCAACATCCTGCTCGCCAACGGGTTCGACCTCGGCGGCGGTTCGACCCTGAACCTCGGCGGTATCAACGACTTCGGCCTCAGCGGCATCATTTCCGGGGCGGGCGGCGTGGCGCAGTCGGGCACGGGCACGACCACGCTCGGCGGCTCGAACACCTACAGCGGCGGCACGACGCTGAACAGCGGCGGGCTGAGCGTGGGCAGCAATACGGCGCTCGGCACCGGCGCGCTGAACGTGACCGGTAACGGCACGCTGAACGCCAGCGTGAGCGGCACGACGCTCGGCAACGCGGTGAATCTCGGCGCGGGCGCGACGCTCGGCCTGAACGGCGCGAACAACCTCGGCCTGAGCGGCACGATCGCCGGCGACGGCAGTCTCGCGCAAACCGGCTCGGGCACGACGACGCTGACGGGCCCGAACACGTACACGGGCGGCACGACGCTGAGCGGCGGCGGGCTCGTTGCCGGCAACGGCAGCGCACTGGGTACGGGCGCGTTGAACGTCTCGGGTGCCGGCGGCTCGCTCGGCACGAACGTGGCGGGCACGACGCTCGGCAACACGGTGAATCTCGGCGCGGGTTCGACGCTGACGGTTGGCGGTGCGAACGATCTTGGCCTCGGCGGCGCGATTTCCGGCAGCGGTGGCCTGTCGGTGAGCGGCCCGTCGACGACGACGCTCACGGGTTCGAACACGTACACGGGGAACACGACGATCGGCGGCGGCAGCACGCTGGCGGTGGGCGCGGGCGGCGGCCTGTCCGCGGGCAGCGCGCTCAACCTCTCCGGCTCGGGCGCGACGCTGGACCTGAGCGCGGCGACCTCGCCGCAGACGAGCGGGATGCTGTCGGGCGTCGCCGGCACGAACGTCAATCTCGGCGGCAATACGCTGACGCTCGCCGGTGCCGGCAACGGCAACTATGCCGGCACGATCGGCGGGTCCGGCGGGCTGACGATGTCCGGTTCGGGTACCGAAACGTTGACTGGCACCAACACGTACACGGGTGCGACGACAATCAACAGCGGCACGCTGGCCATCGGTGCGGGCGGCAGCCTGTCGGCGAGCAGCCCGGTCAACCTGGCCGGTGCGGGCGCCACGTTCGACGTGAGCGGCGCGACCACGCCGCAGACGACGGGCACGCTGTCGGGCGTGGCCGGTTCGACGGTGAACCTCGGCGGCAACAACCTGACGCTGGGCGGCACGGGCAACGGCACGTACGGCGGCACGATCGCCGGTGCGGGCGGCAGCCTGACGCTGTCGGGCAGCGGCACCGAGACGCTGACGGGCAACAACACGTATTCGGGCGGCACGAACCTGACCGGCGGCGGCACGCTGCTCGCGGGCAGCAGCTCGGCGCTCGGCACGGGCGCATTGAACACGAGCGGCGCGGGCGGCACGCTCGGCACCAGCGTGGCCGGCACGACGATCACCAACGCGATCAATCTCGGCACCGGCTCGACGCTGACGGTTGGCGGTGCGAACAATCTCGGCCTCGGCGGCGCGATTGCCGGCAGCGGCAACCTGTCGGTGACCGGCCCGGCAACGACGACGCTCACCGGTACCGGGACGTACACGGGCAACACGACGATCGGCAGCGGCAGCACGCTCGCGGTGGGCGCGGGCGGCAGCCTGTCGGGGGGCAGCGCGGTCAACCTGTCGGGCACGGGGGCGACGCTCGACGTCAGCGCGGCCACGACGCCGCAGACGACGGGCACGCTGTCGGGCGTCTCGGGCACGACGGTGAACCTCGGCGGCAACACGCTGACGCTGAACGGTTCGGGCAACGGCACGTTCGGCGGCACCGTGGGCGGCACGGGCGGGCTGACGCTGTCGGGCACGGGCACCGAAACGCTGACCGGCAACAACACGTACACGGGCGCAACGACGATCGGCGGCGGCAGCACGCTGGCGATCGGCGCGGGCGGCAGCCTGTCGGCGAGCAGCCCGGTCAACCTGACTGGTGCGGGCGCCACATTCGACGTGAGCGGCGCGACGACTCCGCAGACGACCGGCACGCTGTCGGGCGTGGCCGGTTCGACGGTGAACCTCGGCGGCAACAACCTCACGCTCGGTGGCACCGGCAACGGCACCTACGGCGGCGCGATCACCGGCGCGGGCGGCAGCCTGACGCTGTCGGGCAGCGGCACCGAGACGCTGACGGGCAACAACACGTACACGGGCGGCACGAGCCTGACCGGCGGCGGCACGCTGGTCGCGGGCAGCAATACGGCACTCGGCACGGGCGCGCTGAACACGAGCGGCGCGGGCGGCACGCTGACGGCGAGCACGCCCGGCACGACGCTGGGCAACACGGTGAACCTGGGCGCGGGTTCGACGCTGACGGTCGGCGGCGCGAACGGTCTCGACCTGGGCGGTGCGATCTCGGGCAGCGGCAACCTGGCGGTCACGGGCCCGTCGACGACGACGCTGTCCGGTGCGAACACCTACACGGGCGGCACGACGATCGGCGGCGGCAGCACGCTGGCGGTGGGCGCGGGCGGCAACCTGTCGTCGGGCAGCGCGATCGACCTGTCGGGCACCGGGGCGACGCTGGACCTGAGCGCGGCAACCTCGCCGCAGACGACGGGCGCGCTGTCCGGCGGAACGGGCACGAACGTGAACCTCGGCGGCAATACGCTGACGCTCGGCGGGTCGGGCAGCGGCACGTATGCGGGTGTGATCGGCGGCACGGGTGGACTGACGCTGTCGGGCACCGGCACCGAAACGCTGACGGGCATCAACACGTACACGGGGGCGACGACGATCAACAGCGGCACGCTCGCGATCAGCGGTAACGGCAGCCTGTCGTCGAGCAGCCCGGTCAGCCTGACGACGTCCGGCGCGACGCTCGACCTGAGCGGCGCCACGTCGCCGCAATCGACCGGTGCGATCTCGGGCGTGGCGGGTTCGACGGTGAACCTCGGCGCCAACGACCTGACGCTCGGCGGCACGGGCAGCGGCACCTATGCGGGCAACATCGCCGGCACGGGCGGCGTGACGATGACCGGCACGGGCACCGAAACGCTGACGGGGGCCAATACCTATACCGGCGCGACGACGATCAACAGCGGCACGCTGGCGATCGGCGCGGGCGGCAGCTTGTCGGCGACGACGCCGGTGAGCCTGACGGGTGCGGGCGCAACCTTCGACCTGAGCGGCGCGACCACGCCGCAAACGACCGGCACGTTGTCGGGCGTGGCGGGTTCGACGGTGAACCTTGGTGCCAACAACCTGACGCTCGGCGGGTCGGGCAGCGGCACTTACAGCGGCACGATCGCCGGCAACGGCGGCAGCCTGACGCTGGGCGGCACGGGCACCGAAACGCTGACGGGCAACAACACGTATTCGGGCGGCACGAACCTGACCGGTGGCGGCACGCTGATCGCCGGCGGCGGTTCGGCACTCGGCACGGGGGCGCTGAACACGAGCGGCGCGGGCGGCACGCTCGCCACCAGCGTGGCCGGCACGACGCTCGGCAATGCGGTGAACCTCGCTGCGGGTTCGACGCTGACGGTCGGCGGGGCGAACAATCTGGGCCTGGGCGGCGCGATCTCGGGTAGCGGCAATCTCGCCGTGACCGGCCCGTCGACGACGACGCTCACCGGCGCGAGCTCGTACACGGGCGGCACGACGATCGGCAACGGCAGCACGCTGGCCGTGGGCGCGGGCGGCAGCCTGTCGTCTGGCAGCGCGGTCGATCTGGCGGGGGCGGGGGCCACGCTGGACCTGAGCGCGGCTACGGCACCGCAGTCGACGGGCGCGTTGTCGGGCGTAGCGGGTTCGACGGTGAACCTCGGCGGCAATGCGCTGACGCTCGGCGGCACGGGCAGCGGCACGTATGGCGGCACGATCGCCGGCAACGGCGGCAGCCTGACGCTGGGCGGCACGGGCACCGAGACGCTGACGGGCAACAACACGTATTCGGGCGGCACGAACCTGACCGGCGGCGGCACGCTGCTCGCCGGCAACGGTTCGGCGCTCGGCACGGGGGCGCTGAACACGAGCGGCGCGGGCGGCACGCTCGGCACGAGCGTCGCAGGCACGACACTGACGAACGCGCTCAATCTCGGCACGGGTTCGACGCTGACGGTTGGCGGTGCGAACAATCTGGGCCTGGGCGGCGCGATCTCGGGTAGCGGCAACCTGGCCGTGACCGGACCGTCGACGACGACGCTCTCCGGTACGAGCACCTACACGGGCAACACGACGATCGGCAACGGCAGCACGCTGGCGGTGGGCGCGGGCGGCAGCCTGTCGTCGGGCAGCGCAGTCGATCTGTCCGGCACGGGCGCGACGCTCGATCTGAGCGCGGCCACGACGCCGCAGTCGACCGGCACGTTGTCGGGCGTCGCCGGGGCGGCGGTGAACCTCGGCGGCAATACGCTGACGCTCGGCGGGTCGGGCAGCGGCACGTTCGGCGGGACGGTCGGCGGGACGGGCGGGTTGACGATGGCTGGCACGGGGACGGAAACGCTGACCGGCAGCAACACGTACACCGGTGCGACGACGATCAACAGCGGCACGCTGGCGATCGGCGCAGGCGGTAGCCTGTCGGCGAGCAGTCCGCTGAGCCTGACCGGTGCGGGCGCAACCTTCGACGTTAGCGGCGCGACGACGCCGCAAACGACGAGCGCGCTGTCGGGCGTGGCCGGTTCGACCGTGAACCTCGGCGGCAACAACCTGACGCTCGGCGGGTCGGGCAGCGGCACGTACGGCGGCACGATCGCCGGCACGGGCGGCAGCCTGACGCTGGGCGGCACGGGCACCGAGACGCTCACCGGTTCGAACACGTATTCGGGCGGCACGAACCTGACCGGTGGCGGCACGCTGGTCGCGGGCAGCAATACGGCGCTCGGGACCGGCGCGTTGAACACCGGCGGCGCAGGCGGCACGCTGGCAGCCGGCACGCCGGGCACGACCCTGGCCAATGCTGTGAACCTCGGGACGGGTTCCACGCTGACGGTAAGCGGCCCGAACAGCCTCGGCTTGACCGGCGCGATTTCCGGTAACGGCACTCTGTCGGTCACGGGCCCGGCGACGACGACGCTGTCCGGCGCCAACACCTACACCGGCGGCACGAGCGTCACGGGCGGCGGCACGCTGGTCGCCGGCACGCCGACGGCACTCGGCAGCGGCTCGCTGAGCGTCGGCGGCAACGGCGCCACGCTCGGCACCAGCGTGGCCGGCACGACGCTCGGCAACGCGGTGAATCTCGGCACGGGTTCCACGCTGACGGTCGGCGGCGCCAACAACCTCGGCTTGAGCGGGCCGATTTCGGGCGGCGGCAACCTGGCGGTCAGCGGCCCGTCGACGACGACGCTCACCGGTGCCAGCACCTACACGGGCGGCACGACGATCGGCAGCGGCAGCACGCTGGCGGTCGGCGGCAGCGGCGGGCTGTCGTCCGGCAGCGCGGTGACGCTGGCCGGCACCGGCGCGACGCTCGACGTGGCTCACGCGAGCAGCCCGCAGACGACGAGTGCCTTGTCGGGCACGGCGGGTTCGACCGTGAATCTCGGCGGCAACACGCTCACGGTGGCCGGCCCGGCAGGCGGCGCCTTCGGCGGCACGATCGCGGGCACCGGCGGCTTCGCGGTGCAGGGCGGCGGCACGCAGACGCTGACCGGCGCCAATTCTTACACGGGCGGCACGACGATCGGCAGCGGCAGCACGCTGGCGCTCGCCGGGGCAGGCAGCCTTGCGCCGACCAGCCCGATGATGCTCGCGGGCAGCGGCGCGACGCTGAACCTGGCGGGCTCGGCTGCGCCGCAGTTGATCGGCACGCTGTCGGGGGCGACGGGCTCGAACGTGAACCTCGGCAATACGCCGCTGACGGTCAACACCGCGGGCACCAGCACATTCGCGGGCACGCTGTCGGGCACCGGGCCGCTGACGCTGGCCGGCACGGGCGCGCAACTGCTGAGCGGCACGAACACGTTGTCCGGGCCGACGACCGTGGCCGGCGGCACGCTCGCCGTCACCGGTTCGCTGGCCAGCTCGCCGGTGACCGTCGGCAACGGCGCGACCGTCACCGGGACCGGCACGATCGGCGGCCTCGTCGTGTCGGGCGGCGGGACCGCGTCGGTCATGCAGCTCGGGCAGCCGCTGAAGGTGGCGGGCAATGCGACGTTCCAGCCCGGTTCGACGCTGCAGGTCGGCGCCACGCCGCAGCAGAGCGGCGGCCTCGACGTCACCGGCTCCACGACGCTCAACGGCGGGTCGGTGCAGGTCGTCGCGGCGACCGGGCAGTACCAGCCGGGCAAGCTCTACACCATCGTGAATGCCGGTGCGGGCGTGCAAGGGCAGTTCAGCGCGGTGAACTCGACGTATGCGTTCCTCACGCCGACGCTCACGTACAACCCGGCGCAGGTGCTGATGTCGCTGACACCGAACGGCACGCCGTTCTCATCGGTGGCGACGACGCCGGACGGACAGTCGGTGGCCGGTGCGATCGGCACGCTCGGCGCCGGCAATCCGCTGTTCGATACCGTGCTGACGTCGGATGCGCCGACTGCCAACCGCGCGTTCGCGCAGCTTGACGGCGATCTGCATCCGAGCACGAGAAGCGTGCTGCTGTCCGACAGTCGCTACGTGCGCGACGCGGTGCTCGATCGCGCGCGTCTCGGCTCGCAGCCCGGCGGCGCATTGTGCGGCTGCGAGGCGCCGGTGTCGGCGGACGATCACGCGGCGTCGCTCGACCGGCGCCTGGCGTCCGAGAACGGCTGTACACCGGCCAAGTCGTTCAAGCCGGCGGTGTGGGGCCGGCTGTACGGCTCGCATAGCCGGTTCGACGGCGACGGCGTCGCGTCGGTCGATCGCAACCTGTATGGCTTCGTCGTCGGCACGGATGCGGAGGTCAGCAGCCACTGGCGCGTCGGTATCGCGGGCGGCGCGTCGCGCACCCTGCTCAATGCCGACCAGAACCAGTCGGCGAAGGTGAACGGCGAGACGATCGCGCTGTACGCCAGCGGCCGGTACGACGCGTGGAACGTGCGCGGCGGCCTCGCGCAGTCGTGGTACCGCGTGCATAGCGAGCGCAATCCGTCGTTCGGCGGCTTCTCCGACCACGACACCGCCAGCTACGACGCGAACGCGACGCAGGTGTTCACCGAGATCGGTTACTCGACCGCCATCCGCAACGTCGCACTCGAACCGTTCGTCGGACTCGCGTATGCGAGCCTGCATACCGGCAGCTTCAGGGAGAACGGTGGCGCGGCTGCCCTGCAGGGCGATTCCAGCACGACCGGCCTCGGCTTCTCGACGCTCGGCGTACGGGCCTCGACCGATGTCGCGGTCACGACGAAGGGCAAGGTCACCGCGTTCGGCACCGTCGGCTGGCGGCATGCGTTCGGCAATACGCAGCCGGGTTCGACGCTGGCGTTCGCGAGCGGCGGTTCACCGTTCAGCGTGGTCGGCGTGCCGGTCGCGCGCGATGCCGCGGTGCTCGAGGTCGGGGTCGATGCGGCCGTCACGAAGAACCTGTCGCTGGGGTTGTCGTATAGCGGCCAGATCGGTGGAAGCTTCAGCGACCATGCGCTGTACGGCAATCTGCTGTGGAAGTTTTAAGGGGGAGGCCGCTCGCGATGTCGTCGTCGTGAGCGGCCGATGGTTGATCGATGGTTTCATGGTTGGTGGTTAGATTCGCATCACTGATGTTTCGTGATGCAGATCAATAGACATGAAGTGTTTGTCGCAATGTTTGCCATTCCGCTGCACCGGCCTGTTCAAACCCGTTTCAACACGTGTCGTATCGGGCGATCCGCAAACGATTCGCGCCACCTTCGGGCGGCAGGTCCAGGCGTCGTCGTTCGAGCTGTTCCGCGGTTGTTCAACCGAAATGAGGGTCTTCATGAAAACGAAAATGAACGTGAAATTGACAGGCATCGCCTTGTCGGTCGCGGCTTTGTTCAGCGTGGCCGCCAGCGCGTCGGAGGCGGTGGTCGTGACGTCCGTGCCGGGAAGCCTGGGTAATGCCGATGGCGTGATCGTCCGAGGCGGTTCGTCGGCGGCCGGGGGGCTCGTCGGCACCGTCGCGGGTTGGGGGGGCGCGATCGTCTCGGTTGGCAGCCCGACGAATGCCGGCGGTATCGCGATCGGGGCGGCAGGGTCGGCGGCGGGGAGTGCGGCCATCAATCTGGGTGACGGATTGCTCGCGCCGGTCGCGGGCGTGGCCGGTTCTCTGACGGGGGCACTCGGCGGGATTGGTGGCGGTGGCGGTGGCGCTACGGGCGGCATCGGGGGTGTGCTCGGTACGGTCACCGGTGTGCTGGGTGGCGTGGGCGGCAGTGGTGGTTCGACGGGTGGTCTTGGCGGTGTGGTTGGTACGGTGACGGGAGCCTTGGGTGGCATCGGCGGGGCTGGTGGTGCAACGGGGGGCTTGGGTGGCGTCGTTGGCACGGTAGCCAACGCGGCAACCGGTGCGGTTGGCACGGTCACTGGCGCACTGGGTGGCGTGGGTGGAAGCGGTGGTTCGACTGGTGGTCTCGGCGGCGTGGTTGGCACGGTGACGGGCGCGTTGGGCGGCGTCGGCGGGTCGGGTGGTGCGACGGGTGGTCTGGGCGGGGTCGTTGGCACGGTAGCCAACGCGGCAACCGGTGCGGTTGGCACGGTCACTGGCGCGTTGGGTGGCGTGGGTGGAAGCGGTGGATCGACTGGTGGTCTCGGCGGCGTGGTTGGCACGGTGACAGGAGCGTTGGGTGGCGTTGGCGGCAGCGGCGATCCGACTGGTGGGCTCGGCGGTGTGGTCGGCACGGTGACGGGAGCTTTGGGTGGTATTGGCGGGACCGGTGGTGCAATGGGTGGCCTGGGTGGTGTCGTTGGCACGGTAGCCAACGCGGCGACTGGTGCGGTTGGCACGGTCACTGGCGCGTTGGGTGGCGTGGGTGGAAGCGGTGGTTCGACTGGTGGCCTCGGTGGCGTGGTTGGCACGGTAGCTAACGCGGCAACCGGCGCAGTCGGCACGGTGACTGGAGCCTTGGGCGGCATTGGCGGGACTGGTGGCGCAACGGGTGGTCTGGGCGGTGTCGTTGGGACGGTAGCCAATGCGGCAACCGGTGCAGTCGGCACGTTGACGGGTGCGCTGGGTGGCGTCGGCGGCAGCGGTGGATCGACCGGCGGCCTCGGCGGTGTGGTCGGCACGGTGACTGGAGCCCTGGGCGGCATTGGCGGGACGGGTGGCGCAACGGGTGGTCTGGGCGGTGTGGTCGGTACGGTGACTGGCGCGTTGGGCGGTATCGGCGGGACCGGTGGTGCAACGGGCGGCCTGGGTGGTGTCGTTGGCACGGTAGCCAATACGGCAACTGGTGCAGTCGGCACGTTGACGGGTGCGCTGGGTGGCGTGGGTGGCAGCGGCGGTTCGACTGGTGGTCTCGGTGACGTGGTTGGCACGGTGACGGGAGCTTTGGGTGGCATTGGCGGGACGGGCGGCGCAACAGGTGGTCTGGGTAGCGTCATTGGCACCGTAGCCAATACGGCAACCGGTGCGGTTGGCACGGTCACCGGTGCGCTGGGTGGCGTGGGCGGCGGTGATCCGACTGGTGGTCTCGGCGGCGTGGTTGGCACGGTGACGGGTGCTTTGGGCGGCATCGGCGGGGCGGGTGGCGCGACAGGCGGCCTGGGTGGTGTCGTTGGCACGGTAGCCAATGCGGCAACTGGTGCGGTTGGCGCGGTCACCGGTGCACTGAATGGTGTTGGCGGCACAGGGGGGGCGACCGGTGGCCTCGGCGGTGTGGTCGGTACGGTAACCGGGGCCTTGGGCGGCATCGGCGGGACGGGTGGCGCAACGGGTGGTCTAGGTGGCGTCATTGGCACCGTAGCCAATACGGCGACCGGTGCCGTCGGCACCTTGACGGGTGCGCTGGGAGGCGTCGGCGGCAGCGGTGGTTCGACCGGTGGCCTCGGCGGTGTGGTTGGCACGGTGACGGGCGCCTTGGGCGGCATCGGAGGGACTGGTGGAGCAACGGGTGGTCTGGGTGGTGTCGTTGGCACGGTAGCCAACACGGCAACCGGTGCGGTCGGCACGTTGACGGGTGCGCTGGGCGGTGTCGGCGGCAGCGGTGGATCGACTGGTGGTCTCGGTGGTGTGGTTGGCACGGTGACGGGAGCCTTGGGCGGCATCGGCGGGACGGGTGGCGCGACGGGTGGTCTGGGTGGCGTCATTGGCACGGTAGCCAACACGGCAACCGGTGCGATCGGCACGTTGACGGGTGCCCTGGGTGGCGTTGGCGGCAGTGGTGGTGCGGTAGGCGGCCTGGGCGGCGTCGTTGGCACGGTAGCCAATACGGCGACCGGCGCGATCGGTACCGTAACGGGCACCTTGGGTGGCATCGGCGGGGCGGGTGGCGCAACGGGTGGTCTGGGCGGTGTCGTCGGCACGGTAGCCAATACCGCGACCGGCGCGATCGGTACCGTAACAGGCACCTTGGGCGGCATCGGCGGGACTGGTGGCGCGGCAGGCGGCCTGGGTGGCGTCGTCGGCACGGTAGCCAACACGGCAACTGGAGCAGTCGGCACGTTGACCGGCGCACTGGGTGGCGTTGGCGGCAGCGGGGGTGCGATCGGCGGCCTGGGCGGCGTCGTGGGCACGGTGGCCGACACCGGCACGGGCGTCGTCAACGCCGTTACCGGTGTCGCGGGCAATGGTGGCGCGCTGATCACGCCGATCACCAGCATCGTCGGCACCCTCGGCACCCTCGGCGGATCGCTGCCGATCGGTGCCGCCAACGGCGCAATCGGTGCGGCGTCCGGCGCGGTAACCGGAATCGCCGGCAGCGGCACGGCCGCGATCACGCCGATCGCATCGGCCGTCACGTCGCTGATCGGACCTGCAACGAGCGGCGTCGGCGGCGTCATCGGTTCCGGAACAGGCGTCCTCAACGGCGCAAGCGGTGCAGCCGGATCCCTCGCGACGGTGACGACCGGCGTCGCGGGCACGCTGGCGAACACCGTAACCGGTACGACCGGCGCGATCGCCGGCACGTTGCCGGCACTGAGTGTCGCACTCAACGGCGGCACGGCAGCCGGTGCAGTCGGAGGTGCGACCAATGCAGTCGGCACGCTCGTCTCCGGCGGCGCGACGATCGTCAACGCGGCGGTGCATTCTGTCGGTTCGGCAGTCGGCTCGGTGGCCGGCGTAGTCCCGGCACTGGCTGTCTCGCTGAACGGCAATTCCGGGCAAGGGGGCGGCGCTGTGACGGGTGGCGGTCTGCTGGCACCGGTGACGGCACTCGTCAGTTCGCTCACCGTTCCGGTGGTCAAGAAGTAGGCAACGTCGCTTCCGCGGCCGCCGCATGGATTGGGCGGCCGCTACGTTTCCTGTTCGACACGATCGACGGTCGCAGGATGGCGGTCTCATCATTTGCGACGCCCCATCTCCATTCCCCCCTTTTGAACAATCTGTCGAGGGCGTCATCCGCAACGCAGCTGACGGGACGTGGGCTCATCCCGGAATGGCGCGTGAACGCTGACCCTTGCACGTGGCGATCCAGGCAATGACACTGCGTCGACTTTGAAGATCCAACGTTCCGGATTAGGTCGGGGGCGCGCCAGCGTCCTGTATCCCTCATTGCATTGGGCAATCCCGTGTCCCGAATAACCGCAATGCACTCAGTGGGAAATTCGCTTCGGTTTCCGATACGAATTGTTTCGCCGACGCCGCTTCGAGCGTTGCGTCCGTGCCGGCGTCCGGCGTAGAAGACGCGTATCCCGGCGATGCCCCCCGAATGGCGATGCCCCGCGGCCATTTCAGGAGCGACGCGATATCACGGTAGAGAACGTCTGCCACTCCCCCCTGGCGCGCCCGTTTCGCACGAGACCTTTGTCCGGCGGCTCGGTTTTTCCATCACTTCATCCCGGTGCCAATTCCTATCAGGGAAATCCCGGTAGTCTGCAAGGGTATCAAACGCGATTAACTTATATCAAACAAATTTTGACGACGATTTATGTTCCTGATATGGTTTTTCGCACCTGCAAAGCGCGTCCCGGTTGCGTGGGTGATTGGCGAAAAGTTCGCGTGCTTCTCCGGTGGCTGAACCGGACGCTCGACCAGCCTGCGACGGCGGTCGGCATTTCCATGCCGCTTGTTGTCGTGGGTGGAGCGTGGCCCGGTTTCGTCTTCGCCGACCTCGCTCGTGGGTATGGCGTGCGTGTGGAACGTGACGACCCAATGCTTCTTCGAATTGCCATCGAAGAAACGTTCGGTTCCGCGCGGTGATCCGCTCGAGTGTTTCGGTTTCGCGGATTCGACCCGTCTGTTCGTCCGGATGGCGAATTCGATAGCAGCTGGAGCGACAACGGCAGCAACGCAGCGGCTTCGTCCCGGCGGGACGTCGCGGTGGCTCCAATCGAGGGAATGCCGGATAGGTCGAGATGCGAGGCGCCTTCCCGCATGAAATTTTGAGGATAACGAAATGATCGAGACGAATATGCCGATCTGGAGAACATGACGCCGGCTGTTGCAACCTGAGACGACGCGCAGGCCGTGTGCCGTCATCTGCATTCGAATACAACAAAACCCGTTTCAAACAATCCCGCAACCACTCCTGACAGTGAAATACAGATGAAAAACAAGAAAATCAAGGTCAGCGTTATCGCTGTTGCCGCCTTCGCAGCATCGTCGGCAGCAATGGCACAGTCGTCGATCACCCTGTATGGCATGCTCGATGCAGGTATCGGCTACACGTCGAACATCAATGGCCACAAGCGGTTCGGCCTCGATGGTGGTGCCGCAGGTTCGAACAAGTGGGGCCTCAGGGGGACGGAGGATCTCGGTGGCGGGCTCAAGGCGATCTTCAAGATCGAAAACGGCTTCAACATTGGTACGGGCGGCATAGGCGGCCAGGGGCCCATCGGTTCCACGCGTTCGTTGTTCAACCGCCAGGCATACGTATCGCTCGCGTCCGATCAGTACGGTACCGTGCGCCTGGGGCGCCAGCTCGACGCCGTGACGGAGATGGTTCAGGTGCTGACGGGCGACGCCATTTCGGCGTCGACGTTCTCGACGCCGGGCGACGTGGACAACAACGACAACACGACGAACCAGAACAGCGCCGTGAAGTACATTTCGCCGCTCATCCATGGCTTCCAGGCCGAAGGCGCGTACTCGTTCGGCGGCGTGGCCGGTTCGATGGGTTCGGGTCAGTCGTGGTCGGTGGCCGCGAACTACGCTCAGGGTGGTCTGACGGTCGCCGGCGGCTACTTCCGTGCTGTCAACCAGGGTGCGAACGGGTGGACGAACGCCACGGCGCAACCCAGTTTCGGTGGTGCGCTGGGCTATCCGAGTTCGGGTTACAACGGCGGCAATGCATTCAAGAGCGCGGGCATCGCGCAAGTCGCCACGCAATATCAGATTGGTCCGTACACGGCCGGCTTGCGCTACTCGAACGCGCAGTACCAGGGCAACGCCGGCCAGCCGTCGATCCACTTCAACGTACTGGGCGCGCTCCTGCAGTACCAGGTAACGCCGGCGCTGTCGCTGGCGACCGGGTACACGTATGTCTACGGCTCCGCGGCCACGCCCGCGCTGGCTGCCGAGGGCCGCACGATGGCGTCGATCAACCAGGTGTCGCTGGGTGCGACGTACTCGCTGTCGAAGAGCACCGCGCTGTATGCGATGGGCGGGTACGTTCATGCCAAGGGCGCGCAGGCTTCCGTTGCGGACTTCGGCAACACCGCATCGGGCGGCAACCAGGTTCAAGTCAACATCGGTATGTACCACGGCTTCTGATCGCCGGCGTGGAAGTCCGGAGTAGTGGCTGCACTACTCCGGCAAACGCATTCTTCCGGCAGCCCCCCCCGAGCGGGTGTCGCGAGCTGAAAATTCCCCTCATCGATCGTTCGTTTTGCAGACAGTGACGAAGTTGCTGCATGGCGGGACGTTCATCCCGTAGCCGCATTGCGTTCAACGGCGAATGACGGTTGCTGGGGTTTCCAACGATCAACGGGCCACTTCAGGCGAATATCATCCGCCGCGTCGCGCTCAGATTCCCATCCGCTCCGCGACACCGTCCCGATCGACGAACTTGTGTTTCAGTCCGGCCGCGACGTGCATGACCAGCAGCAAGCCCAGCGTCAGCACCAGCGCGCGATGCAACGTATCGGTCAGGAGTCGCAGCGGTTCGTCGCGGCCAATCAGCACCGGCAATTCCGTGATGCCGAAGAAACTGACCGGATGGGCGCCAGCGAGGCGGTGCACGTAGCCGGTCAGCGGCACGAGACACAGCAGCAGGTACAGCACGCCATGCAGTGCGCCGGCGATTCGCGCCTGCCAGGCCGGAACACTGGCCGGCAGCGGCGGCGGCGTATGCGTCGCACGCCACGCAAGGCGCGGCACGGTCAGCATGAAGATCAGACTGCCGATCGACGCGTGATAGAACAGGATGCCGTTGAACTGAGTCGAGTTGTGCGGAAAGGTATCCATGTAGATCCCGATCATCAGGTTCAACAGGATCAAGATGGCGATCGACCAGTGCATGGCGATCGCGAAGCGTGTGTAAGCGACGTGGTTGGGCTGCGACATTGCGGTCTCTCCGTTTCGGTTGGGCGTCGTGCACCGGCTCGTTCGGCGTGGTGAGCGGCCTGACGCCCCGATATACCGGAGCCGGCGTGGTTTTATTCCCGCGGCACGGATCGATCGCCATTCCTTTCATGTGGAAGGCGATCGAGATGTATTGAAAGGAATCGGGTGTCCTTGGCGGCATCGCATCGGCCGCAATACTCGCGACGTATGAGGTGCGGCTCGTTCCGGCGCGCCCCTCACTGATGTTCGACGGCCATGCCAACGGTTGCTTTCCGTCACGGCATCCCTCTTTCCGCGACCGTGCGCGCGATCGTTGCGACGGACCCGCAGACATCGATGCCGAAACGGTAACGCCGTCAGCCTGTGACGTCCGCTCCAGACATGCCGAACAGCCGGGCGACGACCGAACGCAGCCAGCGATTGCCGGCCTCCTGGTGGTAGCGCGCGTGCCAGTGTTGCCGAACGGCGAAGCCCTCGACGGGAATGGGGCAGGGATGTACCGAAAGATCGCTGGCCTGAGCCAGCGTCTCGCCGATATGGCGCGGCAAGGTAGTGATCAGATCGGTGGTCTGCACAATGGCGCCGAGCCCCAGAAAACCGGGCAATTCAAGCACCACCTGCCGTTCAATCCGCTCGCGCACGAGCGCCTGCTCGAGCAGCGCCGTGCCCGTTCCCCCCGTGATCGCCACATGGCCTTCGGTGCGATACGCGTTGACGCCGAGCCGCTTGCGAATACGCGGATGATGGCGATTCGCCAGGCACACCCAATCCTGCTCGTAAAGCTGTTGCTGATAAATGCCGCCGCTCAGCCACGGCACGTATCCGATCGCAAGATCGGCCTCGCCTGATTCGAGCGCGCGTTCCGTGTTGCCGTCGATCCGCGCAGCTTCCAGGCGCACGCGAGGCGCTTGTGCGCGCACGTAGGCGAGCAGACGCGGCAGAAGCGTCACGTGACTCGCATCGGTCATGCAGATGCGAAAACGTCGCTGTGCGGTCGCCGGATCGAAGGCGATTTCCCACGCCGAGAAGCGCCGCAACGATTCGAGAATCTCCCGACACGGGCCGATCAGCGCATCGGCTTGCGGGGTGGGCGCCATGCCGCCGGGCGTCCGGATAAAGAGCGGATCGTGCAAATGCTCGCGCAACCGGGCGAGCCAGATGCTGACGGTCGGCTGGCTCTGGCCGAGTTGTTCGGCCACGCGCGTGACGTTGCGCGTGTCGTAAAGCAGGTCGAACAATTGCAGCAGCTTGAGGTCGGGCAGATCGGTCGGGATCATCGCAGGTCTATGTTATTGCGTGATGCAATGATGTCATTGTATCCATTGTATTGCGACATGATGCGGCGACTCCTATCGTGACGTCACACGTTAAGGAGACGCACTTGAAAATTGCCATTCTGGGTGCCGGCGCGCTGGGCTGCGCGATTGGCGCGACGCTCACCGAAGGCGGCCACGAGACCTGGCTGATCGACCGCTCGCCCGATCATGTCAATGCGATGCGGGCCCACGGCCTGCGCGTCGATGACGCAAGCGGCACGCGCCAGGTGCAAGTCCGCGCGACCACCCGGCCGGACGAAGCAGGGGTGGCCGAGGTCGTGATCGTGCTCGTCAAATCGTTCCACACCGATGCGGCGATTCGCGGCGCGCAAGCGCTGGTGGGACCTGAAACGCTGGTGCTGTCACTGCAAAACGGCCTCGGTCACGAAGACATTCTTGCCGACGTGGTCGGCCGCGAACGCGTACTCGCGGGCAAGACCTATGTGGGTGGCGTACTGCGCGGCATCGGGCATATCGAGTCGGGCGTCGCGGGCAAGCACACCATCATCGGCGAACTGGACGGGCGCGTGACGGATCGCGTTCGACGTATTGCCGACGCATTCAGCCACGCGGGCCTCGACACGCAGGTCAGCGACAACATCGTCGGCACCATGTGGGACAAGCTGCTCGTGAACGTCGCGACGGGCGCGCTGACCGGCATCACGTCGCTGACTTACGGCCAGCTTTATGACGAGCCGCTGCTCAAGGCCACTTCGCTGGCGGCCGTCGCGGAAGCGATCGCGGCCGCGAAGGCGGCAGGCGTCACCCTGTCGATGAACGATCCGGAGCAGGCGTGGTCGCTTGCCGCCGAGGGTTTGCCCGCGGCGTTCAAGACGTCGATGCTGCAAAGCCTCGAAAAAGGTTCCGTGACCGAAATCGACTTCATCAACGGCTCGGTCGTGCGCTGGGGCGCGCGTTTCGGTGTGCCGACGCCGGTCAACGCCACGCTGGTTGCGTGCATCAAGGGCATCGAGCGCGCGATGGCCGACCGCCGGAAAGCGGAGGCGCAAGCATGAGCCAACCGAAAGCCTATCTCGAACACGTCGCCGTCTTCGTGCGCGACATCCACTGGCACATCCGTTTTTTCGAGGAAGTGTTCGGCATGACGATGCGCGAGGTCGACGGCACGACCGAAGCGCCGCGTCAGTACTGGACCCTCGGCGGCATGCAGTTCATCCACCAGCCGGATTTTTCGGGCCCAGAAGGAAGGCTTGGCCATCTCGGCATCATGTGCGAGGACGTCGAAGCGTCGCTCGCCGCCGCCCGCCGCCACGACGTGCAGCCCATGCCGCAAGGGGCGAACTGGCTGCGTTTGCCCGATGGTCTCGCCATCGAATTCATTCAGGCGAAACCCGCGCGCTGCGTGGGGCAGGCGCTCGCCATCAATCCGCGCGCGGAGGCATGACATGACCATCGTCGAAAAATACTGGGACGACGCACGCGAAGGCGACGAATGCGTGAGCCCGCACTACACCGTCACGAAGGAACGCATTCTCGCGTACGCCGATCTCACCGGCGATCACACCCCGGTGCACGTCGATGAAGCGTATGCGAACGCGAGCCACTTTGGCTGCCTCGTCGCGCATGGATTGTTTGGTCTTTCGATTGCCGACGGCCTGAAGACCCGGAGCGATTATCGCTTTGTGCCGGGCATGTCGCTGGGCTGGAGCTGGGACTTCGTTCTGCCGATCAAGGTCGATGACGTGTTGCACGTGAAGTTTCGCATCGGCGCGATGCGCCCGAGCAAGAGCCGCCCGGACTGGGGCATCGTGACGCTTCCTTCGGAGCTGATCAATCAGCACGGCGAAGTCGTGCAGCGAGGCGAGCATCGCCTGATGGTGCCGCGCCGGCCGGGAGCCGAACGATGAAACAGGCGCGTCCACTCGAAGGAATTCGTGTCGTCGACTACAGCCACTTTCTCGCGGGGCCGTACGTAGGGCGTTGCCTCGCGGCGCTGGGTGCGGAAGTGATCAAGGTCGAGCGACCCGGCAGCGGCGACGCGGGACGCCAGCACGCAACCGTGCTTGACGATCGCTCAAGCGGCTATTTTCTGCAGCTCAATATGGGCAAGCGCGGCGTCAGCGTGAACATGAAGGACCCGCGCGGAAAGGCCTTCATGGAGCGGCTCTGCGATTCGGCCGACGTATTCGTGGAGAATTATCGGCCCGGCGCGCTCGACAAACTCGGGCTCGGCTACGAAGCGCTTTCCGCGCGCAATCCGGGGCTGGTCTACTGCTCCATTTCCGCGTATGGACACACGGGGCCGGACGCCCATCGCGCGGGTTTCGGACTGATCGCCGAGGCCAAGAGCGGCATCATGCAGATGGTCGGCACACCGGGCGACCGTCCACCGCTGCTGCGTATTTCGCTCGGGGACATGTACACGGGCATTCACGCGGTCGCGGCCATCAATGCGGCACTGCTCGGCCGCGTGAAAAGCGGGCGAGGGCAGCATATCGACATGGCACTTTACGACACGCTCGTCTCGATGCACGAATATGCGGTCCAGTGCTACACGCTTGCCGATGTGCTTCCCGAACAGACGGGGCACGACATGCCCGGCTCGACGCTGTATGGGGTGTTTCGCGCGATCGATGGCGATCTGGTGATCGCCGCGCAGGTGGACGATGCGTGGAAGCGCTTCGCGTCGCTGATCGAAGCGAGCGGCGGGCCGCGCGGCTTCGGCACCGACGAGCGATTTCACCATAGCGTGGGTCGCAATACTCATCGGCTGGACATTCTCGGCGTGGTCGAGCCGTGGGTCGCCGCGCGCACGGTGACGCAGATTCTCGAACTGCTCGACGGCATCGATGTGCCTTGCGCGAAGGTGCAACGTATCGACGAAGTGATTGCCGATCCGCAAATCCAGGCCCGCGGCATGATCGTCGAACAGGAGCATCCGCGTTACGGCACGCTGCGCCTGCCGAATCTGCCGTTCCGGTTTTCCGAGTGCGATACCACGATCCGCGAGGTTGCCCCCGATCTGGGGCAGCACAATAGCGAAGTCGCGCAATCGCTGGGTTTCACGCCCGCCGAGATCGATGCGATGCAAACCGACGGCGTGCTGTTCGACAAGTGAGGCGACGATGAGCGATACCTATGCGGTGATCGGCAATCCGATCGGCCATACGAAATCCCCGCTGATTCATGGTCTTTTCGCCGAAGCGACGCAACAGGCGATACACTACACGGCCATCGAGGGGCCGCGCGAACCGGATGACGCGTTCGCGGGAGCGGTGCGGAAATTTATCGCGGCCGGCGGCAAGGGCATGAATATCACGGCGCCATTCAAGCTTGCGGCATTCGACATGGCCGATGAGCGCAGCGAGCGCGCGACGCTCGCAGGCGCGGCGAACGCGTTCAAGTTCGAAGGCGGCCGGATTCTCGCAGACAACTTCGACGGCATCGGCCTGCTGCGTGATATCGAGGTGAATCTTCACATGCCGTTCGCGGGCAAGCGTGTGTTGCTGCTCGGTGCCGGCGGCGCGGCCCGCGGTGCGTTGCTTCCCTTCCTGGGCGCGCGCCCCGCACAACTGGTGGTGGCGAATCGTCATGTCGAGAAAGCGCAAGCGCTGGCATCGCAATTGGCTTCGTATGGCCCGATAACGGCGTGCGCTTACGGGGAACTCGAGCGCATGGGGCGTTTCGATCTGGTGGTCAACGCGACGTCCGCGAGTCTGACAGGCGATTTGCCGCCCGTGCCGCCCGGCGTTTTCAGCGCGCACGGCACGGCTTATGAACTGGCCTATGGCAAGCGCCTCACGCCGTTCTTGCGACTGGCGCGCGATGCGGGGGTCGCCGGTGTCGCCGATGGCGTTGGCATGCTGGTGGAGCAGGCGGCGGAAGCCTTTGCGTGGTGGCGCGGCGTGCGCCCCGAGACGCAAGCCGTGATCGACCTGCTTACCGTTCCGCTGGATCGGGTGTGAACGGGAGACGGCATGAAAGCATGCTGATGTAGACGGCCTCGATCACGACACGTTCGGCGGCATGCGAAACGCTATGATGCGCTTTCCGGCGAAACGAGTCGGCGTCAATGGTGATCGTTGGACTGAGGTGAATATTCCCCGTCACTCGACGCGCGATTCTTTCCCCCGGCGATCATCGACGAGGCCACCCCATGCAACTTCAAACCGGCAATCTTTTCACCACCGACGGCCAGCGCGGTAAAGATGAACAAATCGACCGCCTCGTCACCGGGCAGCGTCTGAACGTAGAGCGAATCGTGTCGATGGGGCACGCGAGCCCCGATGGCTTTTGGTATGACGACTCGCGCGCCGAATGGGTCGTGTTGTTATCGGGCGCAGCCGTACTCGAATTCGAAGAAGGCCCGACGCGCCATGAAATGCATCCCGGCGACTACGTGCTGATCGAGCCGCATTGCCGACATCGCGTTGCGTGGACGCACGAAACAACGCAATCCGTCTGGCTTGCGATTTACTACGAACTTTGAATCAGGAAAGTTCGGGCGACACGAAATCCGGCGCGTAGCGTGCAACCACGCGCCGGATGGCGCAAATCTTCACCACACCGAAACGGCTTTTAAATGCCGCCGGTATCGATGCCTAAATAGCAGGGCGGCGCGCTAGCGCGCGCCGGTGCGCGTCGAGAATCCTATTCCTGGATCAGGAATCGATTGCGATTCTTCGCGTCCTTGATCCATGCGGGCGCGCGACCGCGGCCCGACCAGGTTGCCCCGGTCTTCGGGTCGCGATACTTTGCCTGCACGGGGGCGGCCGCTTGCTTGGCCGGTCGACCACGACGCGTACCGAAAATGTCTTTCTCGGTAATGCCGAATTCCGCAACCTTGGTGCGGATGTCGTCGACGATCGCCTGGAATTCCGCGGCACGTGCAGCTTCGGCTTTCTCGGCCAAAGCTTCCATTTGAGCTTTCAATTCCTTGTACGTTGCCATGTATCACTCTTCAGGTTGAGTACACATATGATAGCGGGTTCAGCGGAAAATTTTGAGCAAATTCTCTTCGACTACGAGATTTGTCATCGATAAAGCCATGCTGGACTGCTTCGAACACCTGAAAAGTGTGTCATGTATGAGAAAACATAGAGGATTACCCGGAAACTTTTAACGGCGGCGGCGCGCCGCTTTGATCGTTCACGGCGGCATTTCTTCCTCGAGACAAGTGAGCGAGAATTAATTATTCTTTACATTTTTCTGAAGTATCGGGGAATTCACCAATGAACAGAGACGATAAGCTGACGCAGGTCGCCGCCGAATTCGGCTTCAATCCGGACGAGGAAATCAGGATCGGCGGAAAGTACACGCCCATTCTGGTCGACGGGAACACGGCCTACATTGCCGGCCAGATTCCGCGGATCGGCGACGTGGTGCATTTCGTGGGCGTAGTGGGGGAATCCGTTTCGCTCGACGAAGGTCGCCGTGCCGCCGGCGTATCGGTGCTGCGTGCGCTGTCGCTGATCAGGAAGCACTGCGGCACGCTCGACGCGATAGCGACCGTGCCGCGCATCACCGTGTATGTGCGAAGCGCGCCCGGCTTCACGATGCAAAGCGAAGTCGCCGACGGCGCATCCGACATGCTGTACGCAGTGCTTGGCGACGCAGGCGTCCATACGCGTACGTCGGTCGGTGTGCTGCAATTGCCCAAAGGGGCTTCCGTGGAAGTGGATTTCATTTTCGGGTTGAAGCATCGCGATGTCGGTATCTGACGTCAGCGAAACCTGCCTTGCGAGTGTGTAGTTGCGCGAAACATTCCTATAGCCGATGCACGACATGCCTGCTGGTGAAAGCACGCGCCAGCAATACGGAAAGCAAAGCACGCAATTACCTCCAAAGGACTTCGACAGCCTGCTCGCCGATGAGGATCTCGCGAAGCTCAGGCGGCGTTCGATATCTGCGATTTGAAGGTGCGCGGCGAATTGGGCGAATGGGCTGTGTTGTCGCTCGACCCGTGTCCAGGGAATCTCGCACGCCGATTTGTTGAGCCGGGCGCGCAGGTCGCCCGCGGTCCACGGCGCAGCGCTGCATGCTCGCCTCGTGCCTGCCGGCTAGTCATGCGCCGGACGCGCGTCGTCGAGTTAGTCAACTGATCGCGATTTTGTCTTCGGCCGGCAACCGCATGCCTTCCGCGCACCGCCCGACGACCGGAAAATTCCGGAAACACCGCCCCGCCAATATCGCCCCGTATCTCCATTTTGGGAGATGTCATTGCCCAACAGTCAGCCTACGATTGACCACAGGGCATCGGGGCCGGAAGTCGTCGGAGCAATCGGACAGGCGCCCCATTCCGTATCGAAATCAGCAAATGCCCGTGCGGTTTACTGACACAGCTTCTGCGTACGATGGCGACTGACGTGTGCGGTGAATGCTTTACACCGCAACACGATGGCGCGTTGATGACGGAAGGCCTGCTGTCGTATTTCGGGGAATTTCAATCAATATGCTGGCACGAGACTATGCGGAACGAGAGCTCTCTCACATTCAGAGAATGGTGGCTCTCCTGGACAGCGAGACGAACGCTGACGATGTGTCGATGTCGGGTGCGGGGCGCGTGCGGCATCCGAGCTACTGGCGCGGGCGAATCGAGGAGCTGCTGTCGGCGCCCGACGTGCCGCGCCACGTCAGAACGCTCAGCGAAGCGGTGCTCGCGAAGATCAACGCGATGGAAATGCGGTTTTCGACGATGAAGTAAGCACATCGTCGGATACGGCGCGGGCATGCGCTTCATCGTGTCGTCGACCGAATGGCCGGTCGCTTATTCGAGCGCGATCACGTCGAGCAGCGCCGCACGAAATGCGGCCATCTCCGCGCCGGTGCCGATCGACACGCGAAGATACGCCGGCGGGCCGGACTCCCGAATCAGGACCCCGTGGCGCAGGAGGCCGCTCCAGATCCGGTGCCGATCCGCAAACTCGCCGAACATCACGAAGTTGGCATCGGAATCGGCCACCGTGAGGCCCAGGCCACGCAGCCACTCGACGGTCGAATCGCGCTCGGCCTTGATCGCGTCGACTTGCGACAGCATCTCGTCGCGCGCGACCAGCGCCGCGCGGGCCGCCGCCTGGGTGAACGCGGACAGGTGGTAGGGCAATCGAACCCGCTTCAGCGCGTCGACGATCGCCGGCGCGCACGCGCAATACCCGACGCGGCCGCCCGCGAACTTGAACGCCTTGCTCAGCGTGCGGGTGACGATGAGCCGGGGATGCTCCGGCAGCAGCGTCACCGCGCTGGGGACGCCGTGACGCCGGAATTCTGCATAGGCTTCGTCGACGACGACCATGCCCGGCGCGACGTCGAGTATCGCGCGGATATCGTCGACCGGCAGCGCGGTGCCGGTCGGGTTGTTCGGCGACGTCAGCAGGATGACGCTCGGCTGGTTCGCGCGAATGCTGTCGAGGGCCTGATCCCGATCCAGCGCGAAATCCCGGGTGCGCGGCAAGGTATGCAGGCGCGTGAAAGTCGTGCGGCAGTATTCGTCATACATAGGGTACGCGGGCGTGAAGGCCAGCGCCGATCGGCCGGGGCCGCCGAATGCCTGCAGGATCTGCTGGATCACTTCGTTCGAACCGTTGGCCGCCCAGACGCTCGATGCGTCGACCGTCACGCCGGTGTCGTGCGTCAGATACGCCGCCAGATGCGCGCGCAGCTCGGCGAAGTCGCGGTCGGGATAGCGGTTCGCCGCGCGCGCGGCGTCGGCCACCGCGGTCGCGATGCGCGCGACGAGCGCGGCCGACGGCGGATAGGGGTTCTCGTTGACGTTCAGGCAGACCGGCACATCGAGCTGCGGCGCCCCGTACGCATGCTGCAACTTGAGATCCTCGCGGAGCGGTAAATCCGACAAGGCGATGTCTTTCCAGGGCTGTTGCATTGAAAACACTCCGTACGGGTTCGATTGATCGGCGCGGCCCGTTTTCAAGGCCGCAAAAAACAAAAAAGGCGCCGGAGGCGCCTTGGTCGTCGTCTTGATCGGGCATTCACCCGATGCAATTACTAGATGCGAAACGAGCCACGGCGCAACAGCGGGCGTCCGTGGTGATGGTGCAGCGAGAGCGTGGTGTGTCGAGTCGTCATGCGCTGCATCATGGCATACCGTGATCCGGATGAAAAGCCGGTGGCACCGTGCATGCCGGAATAACGGCCATTACGTCTGACGATAAACGCTAACAAACGTGGTATTTCGATCAAACGCGAACGAGTGATTTAAACGTGGGCGCCGATTGACTAAGATGCGCAGAAGACGTTCGACAAAAACGCACGGCGCGGGGTGGCCAGATGCCAATGAACGGGTTGATTCCATCCGCATGGATCGATGACGTCTACGCTGCGGCGCTGGGCGATCAACGATGGGAAACGGTGCTGGACGGGCTGCGATCGTGCGTCGGCGTGCGCATGGTCACGCTGCTGTCTTTCGACGACGCGGCGCGGGTGCCGGCGATCGAGCAGGCGGCGGGTGACGACGCGTCATGGGTCGCCGCGTGTCATCACACCTACAACACCGAGTTCTATCGGTACGACCCGGTCGTGCCGGTCGCCGCCGACTGGCCGGCGGGCCGCTGGTTCGAGGACGTCAAGCACCTTTCCGCGCATCAGCGCGCGCACAGCGCGTTCTATCAGGAATTCCTTCACCCTTTCGGGCTCGGCAGCATCTCGGGCCTGTACATCCATCGCAGCGAGGGCTCCGGCGCATTCCTCAGCGTCCAGGGCGGCCTCGAATCGCAGGGGCTGTCCGACGATCAGCGCCACGCGATCGAAAACATGGGGATGCACATCAGCCGCGCGCTGCAGATCCAGGCGCGGATCGGCGAGCTCGAGGCGCGCGTGGCCGCCGCCGAATCGGCGCTCGATGCGCTTCCGGTGCCGGTGTTCCTGCTCGGCACGCAGCGTGAGTTGCGCTACACGAATCGCGCGGCCGATCAGCTGATCGCGGCGGAACCGGCGCTCCGGGTCGTGAACGGGCGATTCGCGCCGGAAGGCTGCGTCGACGATGCGCAATGGCGGCAAGCGCACGCGCGCGGTGGGCTGTTGTTACGGCGCACAACGGGCGAACCGTTGCCGCTGGCGCTGATGCCGGTGCCCGAGCAATCGCGCCTGATGCGCGAGCGGCCGGGCGTCGCGACGCTGATGACGGCCGCCGACCTGCGTTCGCCGTCGGCCCGTGCGCAGCGGCTGCGCGTGTTTTACGGGCTGTCGTCGGCCGAGGCTGATCTTGCGGTGCTGCTGTGTTGCGATGGGCTGTCGCCGCAGGAATGCGCCGGGTTGCGCGGCGTGTCGATCGGGACGATCCGCACGCAGATCAAATCGATCTACGCGAAGACGGCGGTGGCGCGGGCGGCGCAGTTGACGTCGCTGGTTATGCAGACGTGAGGGGGAGGGCGTCGGATTTCGTGCGATCGGTTTGCTACGGCGCCAACGTAGTGGCATTTCGTTGTACGCGGTTGACTGCAGCCGACCCCCTTGCGGTCGTCGGTTTCTTGCGAAGCGGCCATGCATCGGCGAAAACTCCAGGGGCAGCGCAGCGTGTACCATGCACGTTCGTGGACACAGGACGGGTCGCGATGGAAAGCCTTATAACGAGTTCAGGCCTTGCCACGCTGTCGACGCAAGTCATCGGTAGCGGAGAACCGATTGTGTTTTTGCACGCTCGCGTCGCGGATCGCCGGATGTGGGCCCACCAGATGCGCGAAATTGGCGCTAGCCACCAAGCTATCGCCTATGATCGACGCGGATTTGGAGAAACAGTTGCCGAAGCAGAGGACCACTCTGCTGTTGGAGATTTGATCGCGGTTCTGGAGTCGGTCGCACGCGGGTTCCCTGCGATACTTGTTGCCTGTTCTCAAGGCGGAGGCATTGCGCTCGATGCGGCGCTTCGGTATCCGTCGCATGTCCGCGGTCTCGTTCTTATCGCACCGAACGTCACCGGTGCGCCGAAAATCACTCATGCAGCGCGGGTTGAAGAGTTGGTCACGCGTCTCGCGGCGGCTGAAGCGAAGCATGATATTAAAGAGGCCATCGCGATTCGCCGGACGCTCTGGCTTGATGGTCCACTTCAACCTGAGGGGCGCGTGACGGGTGAAGCTCGCAAATTGTTTGATGAGATGAACGTTGTTGCGCTCGGTTTGCCGCCAACGGGTACGAACACCGATGTACCGATCGCTTACGGGCGGTTAGGCGAAATATCAGTGCCGACGTTGGTGGCGTGTGGGGATCTGGACCTGGTCGGTATTCAGGAAAGAAGTCGTTACGTCGCGGCTAACGTAGCCTGCGGGACGTTCCACCAAATATCAGGGACCGCGCATTTGCCGTCCCTCGAATGGCCACAGGAAGTCACGAGCATGATCGCGGGTTTCATCGATCAATTGTAGAGGCCGGCAAGAGCGGGGGCAGCGAAAACGCCAACGAAGAATTTCCGGAGGCGTATGAAGCGATTTTCGATGAGCTAGATAGTTTTATCGATTGACTGTTGATGGCCCACAAGCGCCCCCTCGTCGGGCCGCTTACACACCGAAGAGCGCCAACCCTGTCAGTACGACGCCGATCGCGGCAGCCCCCATCGACAGGTGTTGCATCCATTTCCGCCGCGTGAGAATCGTAATCGCAGCAAGCGCGATCGAGATCTGGATGATGGTAGTGGCCTGCGCCCAACGATGATGCCGGTGGAGCCGCTCCTCGCTCGCAGCATTGCTCTTCACGACTTCTTGCTCGAGCGCTTCGGCGCGCTTGCGGATCGGCTCCTTCTCTTCGCGATACCGCGCCGCGTCTGCTTCGAAACGCTTTCGTTGCGGCGACGCTTCCTGGCTCAACGCCGCACCGAGTTCGGCTAGATTCTGCTTCTCGCCCTTTGCCTGGTAATAGGCCCACAGGTTGGCTGCCTCGGTTTTCTGGATCGCGGCTTCGTTCTTGTGCAGCAACGCTAAATTTTCGTCCGCACCGCTCTGGTACGCGGAAATCGCGCCGAAGCAGGCGAGGACAGCAGTCATCACGGCGATGCGCGCCGCTCCGTGGCTTTCTTCATGCGCCGCAGGGTGCTCTACTGCATGATCGTGCGGGCCGTGAACTTCGAAGTCTTCTGGCATGACAAGTACGTTCGCATGAGTTGAAGGGCGTGTACGCGGTTCCCACGCACGTGAGGAGTATGCAGCACAATTGGTGGCCCTATCGCTGGGTCGCAGCTCAACTGGGGCAGTCCGTTCGTGCGAAAGTGCGAACGAACGGACCATGGTCTGCGGAACCTCACGCGATTTGAACGCCGACTCCCGCCAAAAGGCTACGGTTCGACATTGTGCATGAATTGCCACTTCCCCAGTATGGGTCGACAGCAGTCGACCCAGAGCAGCCGTTGGTTGCCTCCACTCTCGATGTCCGTTTCCAGAGGCTACCCGCCAACGGAACCCAAAGGGCGCCACAGGGCCAAGTTGCCGACTCAACGCCGGCGATATCTCCGCGAGATGTAACGTGCCGGCGGCAGGCATCCGGCCGGAGCGAGTCATCGCACCTACAGAATGCGTCCACGATGAAGCCGTGACACCCCGCCTCAGAGGGACTTGCTCGCGCCGGGGCCGAGGAAGGGGAACGCGGGTGCGCGTTGAAAATCCTTCGAGACTTCGCCGCCGAATGAATTGCGCTGATCCTTGCCGAGGTCGAGACGTTTGACGGGTGCGCCGGCGGAGAAGTCGACCTTGTTGAGATCAACCCAGAAAGTACTCGGCGTGACGGCCGATTCGAAGAAGTAAAGCATGCGCTTGTGATCGGCAACAGTGCGCCAGCGTGTGGACGATATATTCGGCTCGCCCGGGGTGGTGATCCCGAACGGCACCGACACGTTACGGATCACGCTGAAAACGCTGGCAAGTGCAATGGCGGGGTCTTCACTCTTGGGGATAGCGTTGACGTAGAACGAGGCGCGCGCGAACCGGTCGGCAGAGCGATTGGTGCCGGGCAGCCAGACGGTGCCGCCTATCCGCTTCCAATATTCATTCAGTGCAAGCTGCTCGTCGAAGGTCGGTGAGTTGGTCATGACCTGATACTGACGACCATGATGGATGATCTGTTTTCCGCCGATGTACTCGACGATGGCGCTGTCGCCCGTCGCGTCCGACATGGCGAGATGCAATGTGGTGAGGCGCTGTTCTCCGGGGACGTTGTCGGTCACGATTGTGAACGGCTCTTTCTCGAGCGCAGCGACGGCTTCCGCGACGGTCGCAAAATTGTCCAGCACGTACTGCGCCCATGCGGCGATAGTGAGTCCCGGTTTCGAGTTTTTGTCGAACGGGGGATATTGCGACTCGACAAGCCAGAGCAGTTCAGCGGCTAGCCCCTTTTCGTTCATGCCATCGGTGGTGGAGACGTCATAACCCGTCGCCACGACGCTACCGTATTTGGCGGTCCATTTAATGGAGTTAGGACCGGATTCACCGGTGCGAGCGATGCCACGCGGCAGGATGTAAAGATTGGTGGCGACGTCGAGTTTCCAGTCCATCGATCGGGCGGTGATGACGTCGTCGTTGTTGCCGAGATAGACGACGCGTGTGCAGGCTAGCGATTCGGCCGGATCGACAAGGAGCGTCGATGCTGCTGCGAGACAGGTCAGAACGACGCAAATGAGGCGGCGCATGGCAATTCCTCGCGCTGTATTGGTGATTGGAGATCGCTCGACGCGGACGCTCGCTGCGAAGGCGACTCGCGTACGCCTGCTGCACATTGATTACCCGGCAATATCGCGTCGACAACGTCTGAGGAAAGGGAAGTATTGGATTTCGGTAATGCAGTTGTCAACTGGGCCGTTGCAGTCAAGTGTGAGATCGGAGCGCACGCTGGGTTGTCCATTCTCTCCTTGCGGTGCAATTTCGTTATCGCTTTCAGCGGAGTGCGATCGGCTCCTCAGCGCCGACTAACGGCCATTCTGGATCGCGCAGTGAATGTCGCTTCCCGGCCGTGCGCCGCCCCCGGCGTTGCGAGCCACGCCGGCTACATCGACTGGGTCGAAAGTCGCAAAAGCATGGTGTTGGCCGTGCGCCCTACGCGAACATGCGACCTATTAGGTACGACTCCGGACGTCGACATCGCGAGGTGTTGTCGGCAATGCGTAGGGCAGTCGCAGTAACTTGGGCACGCAGAGTCGCGAACCCGGGGCGCAAGTCACGCGTACTACGGCGCCCTACGGCGGGGGAGACGAGGGCGCCCGCCGCTGCCCGGATTCCTTTTCGTTTCTTCCGGTCGTGCCGCTCGCGGCGGCGCATGGCCGGCGTGCGCTCCTGACATCGCGTCGACCTGCGAATTTCGTGATCAGTCATCCTACGACAACTGGAAGCGAAGCGAAAGTTTGGTTTCCTGTGCCGATGGAAACCGCTAGCCGACCATCCAGCTCGAACACGCCCCCCTTCCCAGAAAACGTTTCGCCCAAACTCATCTAAACAGAGAAAACGATTCCCTGAAACATACCCAAAACCCGCCACGACAGCCGCTCTACGGGTATGCACCAAGTGAGTTAAACGATTAACCGACGTACATTCGCGTCAACACGTCATACGACATATGACTCAGCGGTCAGCGAGCACGGCGCCGA
This sequence comes from Burkholderia sp. AU33803, assembly GCF_002223095.1. NCBI lineage: Bacteria > Pseudomonadati > Pseudomonadota > Betaproteobacteria > Burkholderiales > Burkholderiaceae > Burkholderia > Burkholderia sp. AU33803. Next base: position 387,393 of record NZ_NKFJ01000008.1, on the reverse strand, counting down.
AGCATGCGCATGCCGACGGATCGTCGCGCCACAAAGAGCACAACCATCAAGGAGACTGACGATGAAGCACCGATTCAACCGCTCCCGTATCGCCCTGGCCGTCGCGCTGATGGCCGGCTTCGCGATGTCCGCCCAGGCGCGCGTATTCCGCTCGGCGGACGTGCACGGCGACAACTTCCCGACCAACATGGCCGTGAAGTTCATGGGCGACGAGCTGTCGAAGCAGACGGGCGGCAAGGATTCGATCAAGGTGTTCGGCAACAGCGCGCTCGGCTCGGAGAAGGACACGGTCGACCAGGTGCGGATCGGCGCGATCGATATGGCGCGCGTGAACGGCGCGTCGTTCAACGAGATCGTGCCGGAATCGCTGATCCCTTCGTTCCCGTTCCTGTTCCGCGACGTCGATCATTTCCGCAAGGCGATGTACGGCCCGGCCGGCCAGAAGATCCTCGACGCGTTCACCGCGAAGGGGATGATCGCGCTGACGTTCTACGAGAGCGGCGCGCGCTCGATCTACGCGAAGCGTCCGGTGCGCTCGCCGGCGGACATGAAGGGGCTGAAGGTGCGCGTGCAACCGTCGGACCTGATGGTCGACGAAATCAAGGCGATGGGCGGCACGCCGACGCCGATGCCGTTCGCCGAGGTGTACACGGGCCTGAAGACGGGCCTCGTCGATGCAGCCGAAAACAACATGCCGTCGTACGAGGAAACCAAGCACTACGAAGTGGCGCCCGACTACTCGGAGACGCAGCACGCGATGACGCCGGAAGTGCTGGTGTTCTCGAAGAAGGTTTGGGACACGCTGTCGCCGCAGGAGCAGGTGGCGATCAGGAAAGCGGCGGCCGATTCGGTGCCGTACTACCAGAAGCTGTGGACCGCGCGCGAGGCGTCCGCGCAGCAGCTGGTGACGAAGGGTGGCGCGAAGATCCTGCCGGCCGCGCAGATCGACCGCGCGGCGTTCGTGAAGGCGATGCAGCCGCTGTGGACCAAGTATGAAAAGACGCCGCAGATGAAGCAGATCGTCGACGAGATCGAGGCCACCAAGTGACACGCCGCACTTCCCTGAACGGCGCAACCGCCGCGGGCGGCGGGGCCGCCGCCCCGGACGGCGCAACAGCACCACGCGCGCATGCCGCGCCGCTGTTGCGCTGCGTGAACGACGTGCTGTTTCGCGTACTGGCCGTGATCGCGTCGGCGTGTCTCGCGGTGCTGACGGTGCTGGTGTTCTACGCGGTCGTGATGCGCTACGTGTTCGAGAACGCGCCGGATTTCGTGGAGCCGATCGCGCTGCTGCTCGTGATCGTGATCGCGATGTTCGGGGCGGCGATGAAGGTACGCGACGGCGGCCATATCGGCCTCGATTCGCTGGTGCGCCGGCTGTCGCCGAAGGCGCGCACGGTCGTCATCGCGATCCAGCACCTGAGCCTGATCGCGTTCGCGATCATGATCATGATCGGCTGCGGCAGCATGGCCGCCGAGACGATGGGCGACCGCATCCCGATCATCGGGCTACCCGAAGGCGTGCGCTACCTGATCGCGATGCCCGCGGCGATCGCCATCATCCTCTTCTCGCTCGAGCACCTGCTCGCGCTTCGTCGTTCTACGCCGGGACAATAACGCCATGGAACTCGCGATCCTGTCCGTCAGTTTTCTGATTTTCCTCGTGCTCGGCGTGCCCGTGTCGTTCGCGCTCGGCATCGCCTGCGTGCTGACCTATATGGTCGAGGGCTTGCCGATCGCGACCGCGATGCAGGCGATGATCTCGGGGATGAATGCGTTCTCGTTTCTCGCGGTGCCGTTCTTCATCTTCTCCGGCGAACTGATGCTGCATGGCGGCATCGCGGACCGGATCCTGCGCTTCGCGCAGGCGACCGTCGGCCACTTCCGCGGCGGTCTCGGGATGGCGAACGTCGTCGCCTGTACGCTGTTCGGCGGCGTGTCGGGCTCGCCGACCGCCGATACGTCGGCGATGGGCGGCGTGGTGATTCCGCTGATGAAGCGCGAAGGCTACAGCGCCGCGTACGCGGTCAACGTGACGACGCATGCGTCGCTCGCCGGCGCGCTGATGCCGACGTCGACCAACATGATCATCTACGCGTTCGCCGCGCAGGGCATCACCGGGATGCTGCACGGCCAGCCGGTGAGCGGCGTGTCGATCGGCGACCTGCTGTTCTCGGGGCTGCTGCCGGTGTTGTGGGTGATGGGCTTCGTGCTGGCCGCCGCGTACTGGCAGGCCGTGCGTCACGGCTATCCGCGCCGTGACGACGGTTCGTCCGCGCTGCCCGCGTTCCCCGGCTGGTATGCGGTGCTGCGCAGCTTCGTCGGCGCGGTGCCCGGGCTGATGGTGATCGCGATCATCCTCGTGTGCGTCGCGAAGGGGATTGCGACCGCGACCGAAGCGGCCGCGATCGCCGTCGTGTACTCGCTCGTGCTGACCGCGGTGGTCTACCGGACGCTGACGGCCGAGAAGCTGCGCCGCGCGCTGTCGCATGCGGCGCGCACGACGGGCGTCGTGCTGCTGCTGATCGCGGTGTCCAACATGCTGCGCTTCCAGATGTCGTACCTGGAGATCCCGGATGCGATCGAAGGGCTGCTGAAGCAGTCGACCGCCGCGCCGTGGCTGATGCTGCTGTACATCAACATCATCCAGGTGTTCCTCGGCACGTTCGTCGACATGGCCGCGCACATCCTGATCACGACGCCGCTGTTCCTGCCGATCGCGATGGCGTGCGGCGTCGGGCCGGTGCAGTTCGGGATCATGCTGCTGCTGAACTGCTCGCTCGGCCTCGTGCATCCGCCGATCGGCTCGGTGCAGTTCGTCGGCTGCGCGATCGGCAACGTGTCGATCGGCGAGACCACTAAGATGGCGTGGCCGTATTACCTCGCGATCTTCAGTGCGATCAACATCGTCACGTACCTGCCGTTCTTCTCGACGTGGCTGCCGAGCTTGATCAGCGGGCACGCGGTGTTCTGATTCTCCGATTGCGAGCTTCGCCCGACGCGGCGCCGGACGACCGAGGGGGTCCGGCGCCGTGGTCGTTTCCGCGGTGGCCTTTCAAGGCACCCGAGCGCACATCGACGTTCAATCCTGCCGAGCATCCGGCTCGCCGTTGCCGCCCGCCGACCGGTCGTCACGCCAATCCTCAAGCTCGCGCCACAGCGCCGGGCGCGCATGATCGCGCGGCGGCAGCTGGATGACGTACGCCACGCCTCGCACGTTGACCACGACCCCCGAGTCGGGCAGCGTGGCCGGAATGCCGGACAAAGGCGGTTCGTCATCCGGTTCGGAAACGGTACCCAGGCCGGGCGGATGTCGAAGGATCATGCGAATTCTCCGTGGCGCCGCGTGACGGCGCATCAATAGCGGACACGCCCGATCAGACCTAGCGGGTCGACGGCGTGCTGAATGGCGGCGGCGACCTGCCGGTGTGCGGCCGGCACATGCTTGCGGTAATACGCGACGTTGACCGGCCCGACGCCATGCTCGGCGCTGAAGCAGCCACCGGCCCGCACGACGCGCTCGTACAGCGCGCCGCGCAGCGCCACCTGTTGCAGCGGCCCGTAGCGTTCCGCGCAGGCGTGCGGGATCGACACGACGAGATGGCAGCCGCCGTCGCCGAAATGCCCGAATGTGTGACAGCGCAGCGACGGATGCACGGCCGCGATCCACTGCTCGGCGTCGGTGACGAAAGCGGCCAGCGCGCCGCGCGGAAACGACACGTCGAACGAGAGCGGGATGCCGTCCTGCGCCACCGCGGCCGGCAGCGCATCGCGGATCCGCCAGAACCGTTCGGCCGGCGCGCAGGCCGCATCGAGCACCCCGTGCTCGCCCGCCAGCGTGTCGAGCGCCGCGATCGTGCGTTCCTCGAGCAGTGCATCGAGCCCCGGCATGCCGGTCGCGATCTCGACGAGCGCATAGCACGAGGCAGCGTCGGCTTCGAACGGAACACGCGACGCCGGATACGCGTTCGCGACACAGGCGACGGCGGCAGCCGACATGAATTCGAATGCCGACAGCATCTCGCCGAACGCGCGCTCGAACGCGAGCAGACCCGCGAGCGCCGCGTCGTACGATGCGAACGCGACGAACGCCGCGCACGACGACCGTTCGACAGGCGCGAGCGCGAACGACACGGCCGTCACGAGCCCGTTGGCGCCGTTCGCGCCGATGAAGCATTGCGTGACGTCGAAGCCCGCGTTGCGCTTGCGCAGCGGCGCGAGCGCGTCGATCACGGTGCCCGCCGCGTCGGCGAGCACGACTTCGACGCCGAGCACGTTGCGGCGCACGTCGCCGTACTTGATCAGGCGGCTGCCGCCCGCGTTCGCGCCGACGAGGCCGCCGGCCGTGGGATCGCTGCCGAGATCGATCGGCAGGCAGAGGCCGGCTTCGGCCGCCACGCGGTTGATGTCGGACAGCCGCGCGCCGGCCTCGACCGTGATGCTGCGATTCGCCATGTCGAACGCGCGCACCGCGCGCATCCGGTCGAACGACACCACGCATTGCGTGCCGCTGCGATCGGGCACGGCCGCGCCGACGAGTCCGGTGCGCGCGCCCTGCGCGACCAGCGTGATGCGGTGCGCGACAGCGACTCGGGCGAATGCGCTCGTGTCGGCGGTCGACGCGGGCCGAGCGACGCCGAGCGCGATGCCGCCGTGGAGCGTCACATCCGTTACATACGATGCGCACTCGTCGGAAGACGCCCCGTCGAGCCAGCCGTCACCGAGCGTCGCGGCGAGTGCGTGCCGCTGCGCGGCGCGGTCGGGCAGCGCGCTCATCGTCAGCCGGCCCGCACGAGCTGCTTGCGCAGGCGGCCGCGCACGACGACCAGCGCGATCAGCGGCACGACGCCGCCCCACAGCGGGCTGTGGCGCATCGTGATCGACACCGCGAGCGCGACGACGGTCACTGCGAGCAGCACGATCGACAGCGAACGTGCGCGCGCATGGTCGACGAACGTGCCGTCGACGAACCCGCCGTCCGACCACGCGGTATGCACGATGCCGACGACCAGCACGCAGACGAGCATCGCGGCCGGCCCGAGTTCCTCGCCCCACAAACGGCTACCTGTCGGCGACACGAGCGCGAGCACCGCGCCGATCACGAGGAACAGGTCGACGCCGATCGCGATGCTGTTGCGGTCCGCGCGGCGGATCAGCCACGCGCCGTGCACGAGCGCGAGCACGCCGCCGATCAGGAACGCGTGCGTCCAGCGCACGTCCGGCTGCTCGGGGCCGAGCCGGCCGTAGAACAGGAACACGATCGCCGGCAGGAAGTTGCTCGCGTGCAGCAGGTAGTCGGTGATGGGATTGCTCGATTTCATCGGGGGATTCTCCTTCGTCGAAACGTCGAAACAGTGAAACAGCGGGCGACGCGTCAAGCGTCGTGCCAGCGAAACAGCCGCGCGGCGGCGAACAGGAACAGCGCCGTGCTCACGGTCATGCCGAGCAGTTGCGGCGCGAGCTGCGCATACGGGGCGCCGTCGACCAGCGCGCCGCGCAGCGCGACCGCGAACTGGTTGGTCGGCAGGAACGCGAGCACCGCCTTCAGCCAGGCCGGCGCGTCGTGCATCGGGATCGTCAGGTCGCTGAAGAACAGCAGCGGGTAGTAGGTGACGTTGCACGCGAGTTCGGCGGCGGCGAGCGATTTGGCGCGGCTCGCGAGCAGCACGCCGATGCTGAGCACCATCGCCGCGCCGAGCAGCACGATCGGCAATGCGCGCAGCCCGTCGGGCGTGGCGATCGGCAGCGCGATGCCGAACGCGACGCGTGCGACGGTCAGCAGCACGAGCGCCGACAGCGCCATCATGATCATCCGCGCGACGATCAGCGCGGCGAGGAACACGCCGCGCGAGACCGGGAAGCACACGTACAGCTTGAACGTATTGCGTTCGCGCAGCGACGCGATCGCGGTCGTCGTCGAGTTGAGGCCGATCGCCATGAACGCCATCACGAGAATGCCGGTCGCGAAGAATGCGCCATAGTCGAACGGGCGGCGTGCGGGCGCCGCGTTCTCGAAGCGCGCTTGCGCGGCGGGCAGCCCGAGCCGCTGCGCGGCGCAGCGCGCGAGCGCGATCTCGACGACGCGCGATGCGGCCTTGACCGCGAGCGAGCCGTTGAAGTCGTAGCGGATCGTGGCCGGCGTGCGCTCGTCGTTGCCGAGTACGACGGTCACGCGATCGGCTACCGCGCCGCGGCCGTCGAAGGTCGCCTTCACCGTGTCGCTGTGCGTGAGGCTGTCGACGATCTGCGCTTCGCAGGCGCGGCTGTACGGGGTCGCGCCACCGGGGACGGCGAACGCGATGTCCGCGGTGCCGAGCGACCCCGAGCCGCCGAATGCGAACAGCATCACGCTCAGCAGGAACACGGGGAACACGAGTGTCCAGAACAGCGACGAGCGGCTGCGCAGATAGCCGAGCAGCTCGTTGCGCACGAGAATCAGGAACACCTTAGTCATGGGTGGGGCCCTCGGTACAGAGGCGCAGCAGGTCGCCCGGCGTGCTCGGCGCGAGCGCGAGATGCTGGATGCCCTGTTCGCCGACGATGCGGTGCACGTTCGGATGCAGCGTCGCATCGCCGAACACCTCGACGACGTGTGCAGCCGACACGCGCACGCCGGTCACGCCGGGCAGCGCCGCGAGCCGCTTGCGCAGCGCGCGTGCGTCGGCTTCGTCGCGACAATGCAGGACAGCGCGCGCCTCGCCGACGAGCTCGGCGCGCAGCGCGTCCTTGTCGCCCTGGTATCGCACGCCGCCATCGCGCACCCACACGAGATCGTCGACGACGGCCAGCTCTTCCTCGGCGTGGCAGATCATCGCGATGCTCGTGCCGCGCGCGCGGTGGCGCAGCAGGTCGATCACGACGCCCGCGTAGCGGCGGTCGAGGCCGGTGAACGGCTCGTCGAGTACGGCGAGTTCGGGCCGGTGCGCGAGCGCGACGTAGAGATCGATGCGCTGGCGCTGCCCCTTCGACAGCGCGCGGCACGGCTTGTCGAGCAGTTCGGCGATGCCGAGCGCATCCGTAACCGCCGCATCCGCACGCACGTACATCGCGCGGTGCAGCGCGACGATCTCCGACACGCGGAGATGGTCGGGATATTCGACCTTCTGCAATTGCGCGCCGATGCGCCGCAGCGATGGCGTATCGCGCATGAAGCGCGCGGCCGGCACGTCGAGCACGCGCACGTCGGTGCCGCCGCGGCGGAAGCCGAGCAGCGTTTCGAGCAGCGTGGTCTTGCCGGAACCGTTCGGCCCGACGATCGCGGTGACGGCACCGAGCCGGAACCGCACCTGCCGCGCGGAGAAATGAAAATCGCCGGCCGCGACGTCGATCGCGCGCGCGCCGAGCGCAGCACTCGGCGCGTGGGCATCGGGCAGCGGCTGCGTGCCGGCACGCAGCGGCCGGTCGAACGCGGTGTGCGGGCCGAACAGCGCGCGCACGGAGGCGAGGAACGAATCGCTCATCGTCGGCTTCCTGTCAGTCGAACAGCATGACCTGCGTGTCGCGCGCGCCCCGGTACGGGTTGCGGCCGTGCGCGACCAGCATGTTGTCGACGACGAGCACGTCGCCGGCCTGCCACGGGAACGCGCGCTCCTCGTCGTCGAACGCGTCGTAGATCGCAACGAGATCGTCGAACGGCATCGGCGACCCGTCGCCATAGCGGATCTCGTACGGGAACGCCGCGCGCCCGGCGTACATGCGCTGCAGGTAGCGGTAGCTGAGCTCGCCCATCGAACGCGGATTCGGGTGCTGCGCGGTTGCCTGGTTGAACCACACGGTTTCGCCGGTGCGCGGATGCGTGCGCAGCGCGCTGCCGACGTGCGACACCGTCACGCTGCCGTCGTCGAGCCAGCGGCAGCCGACGCCGCGCTCCACGCACAGCCGCTCGACCTCGTCGCGCTCGGTCGTGCCGAAGGCGTCGTCCCACGGCCGGTGGTATTCGGCGAACGGCATGCCCGGATGGGCGGCGAGGCTGTCCGCGCGCGCGCCGGGCGCCGCGAAATTGCGCAGGTACATCACGCCGCGTTCGGCGAACCGTTCGCGCAGCGCGGCCGGCACGCGCGCCGTCACGCGGCGCATGTCGCAGATCGGCGTCTCGCCGCCCGCGTCGGCCGGCTGCCGGCAATAGAACGCGACGAGGCGCGGGAACGCAGGCATGTAGGCCATCTCCTGATGCAGCCCGATCTTGAACGGCGGCGGCATGCGGGTCGACTCGTACACCTGGCCGTCGATCTGCTTGCGCGGCGCGGCGCCCGCCGTGTAGCCGTTCGCGTGCGGCGGATACAGCGCGCCGAGCTGGCCGAACGCGGCGGTGTCGGGCACCGCGAAGCCGCGCCACAGCAGCGCGCCGCATGCGTCGAGCAGCGTGTCGATCGTGTCGAGCCGCGAGCGGTACCACGCGACGAACATCTCCGGCGAGGTCGCGAGTTCGGCGCTGCGCGGCGTCACGCACAGCGGCAGCGTCGCGCCGGGCGCGACCGCCGCGCAGTGCACGTCGTCGGCGCCGAGCCGCGCGGCGGCGTGCGCGGCGAGGAAGGCGAGGTCGGTCATCACTCAGGCCAGCGCCGGTTTCTTCAGCAGGATCTCGAAGCCGAGCGCGCCGAGCCCGGCGCTCGGGCTGTAGATCGACGCGACTGCCGCGAGACCGGCTTCGGCGACGAGCGCATGCGCTTCGTCGAGCGTGATCTTTTCCTCGACATGGGTCGGCGGATAGTCGGCGGCGGCGCGCATCTCGGTGAAGCGGTCGAGCAGGTGCTGCGGCGCGTCGCGGCGCATGTCGTGCACGAGCGCGATGCCGCCCGGCTCCAGCACGCGATACATCTCGGTGAGGCTCAATGCCTTGTCCGGCAGGTGGTGCAGCGTCGCGCGGCCGACGGCCATCGTCAGCGTGCCGTCGTCGAACGGCAGCGCGAGCGCATCGCCGACGCGCATCTCGATCGTGTCGTCGAGGTCGAGTTCGTGGATACGCGGGCGGCCTTCGTTGAGCATCGCCGGATCGAGGTCGATGCCGACGTAGCGCCAGCCGCGCATCGCCGGGTCGGTGGCGAGCCGCACCGGCACGACGCCGGTGGCCGTGCCGATGTCGGCGATAACGCCGGGCGTCATCCCGCGTGCGAGCTGGCGGATGCGGCTGATGAACAGCAGGTCCCACGGTTCGAGCGTTTCGGTGGCGAAGCGATCGTAGTCGTTCGCCGGGCGCAGGTTCTTGAGCAGCATGACGTTCCTTTTGCAGAAGGGTGCCGAAGGGATAAAGGGTTCACAGCCAGCCGACCGGCACGGCGGCCAGCAGCCGTCGCGCGGTCGCGCTGTTGACACCGAAAGCCGGGCGGCGGCGCCGCTCGACCGCATGCGCGGCCATCGCCGCGATGCGCGCGCCGAGCCCGACGCCGACGCCCCACGACGGCGCGGCGACACCGAGTTCGAGCAACGTCGCGGCCGTCAGGAAATCGATGTTCGGGCGCAACGCGCGGCGGGCGTCGGCTTGCGCGCAGCACGCGTCGAACAGCGTCACGTACGCGCCGTCGAAGCCTTGCGCCGCGAATTGCGCGCGCATGTGCGGCGGACGCGGATCCGCGACGAACAGCGGATGGCCGAAGCCGTACAGCGTGCGTTTCGCGTCGAGCGTGGCGTCGATCGCCGCGCGCCCGGTTGCGTCGAGCGCGGCAGTCGGTGCGCCGGTGCCGCCCGGCACCGACTGCACGAGCGCGGCGAGCCACTGCATCGCTTCGAGCGCCGCGCCGACGTGCGACGGCCCGCTCGCGAGGAAACCGGACGCAATCGCCTGCGTGAGCGTGACGCCGGTGCCGATCGCGACCCGCGGCGCGAGCACGGTCGGCGTGATGTAGCCGAAGCCCGCGTGCCACGCGACGAGCAGCATGTCCATTGCCGCTTGGGCCGCTGCGTCGTTACGCGTCGCGCCGGTCAGCACGAGCATGCGTTGCGTCTGGCTCGACGTGCCGGCGAGCGATGCATCGATCGCGTCGTGGCGTGCGGCGAACGGGCGGCCTTCGATCGCTGCGTGCAGCAGGAACGGCGCGGCCGCCGCGCACAGCAGCATCGTGTCGAGATCGGCGTCGTCCGGCGCGTCGCCGTGCACACGGGCCGCCACGTCGTCGAAGCCGCGCAGCAGGCCGGACGCCGCGGCAAACACCGGCGCGACACCCGCCGCGCCGAGATCCGCGGCGACGGACTGCGCGGCGGAGCCGGGCGCCAGAGCATCGGCGAACGCCGCGAGCCGTGCGCCGATTGCCGCTTCGTGTGCGCGATGCTCGGCGCTGCCGGGCGCGACGTCGAACCACAGGTGCGCGAGCGCGCCTTCGAACGTCGTCGCGCCGATCAGCGCGTTCAGGTCGAGATCGCGCACGCGCAGCGCTTCGGGTTCGAGCGTTGCGCCGTCGATGTCGGTGCCGCGATGGCGGGTCGCCGGGCGGCCGAGCAGGTTGCGCGGCGCGTCGCCGGCCGGGGTGGGCATGGCGGTCGAAGCGGTCGTGCCGGAATCGAGCGTCGTATCCATGTCATTCCACCTGCGCGAGTTCGTCGCTGCTGACGCTGATCGCCGCATGCGCCATCGCGGCGATCACGGCCGCGTGCTGATCGACCACGGGCAGCACGTTCGCGAAGTAGTAGCGCGCGCTTTTCAGCTTGCCGCGATAGAACGCGAGTTCGGCCGGCGTGTCGGCGGTGTCCGGCGCGTCGAGCCGGCGCGCGGCGATCGTCGCCGATTCGAGCAGCACCCACGCCGACGTGACGACGCCGAACATCTCGAGAAAGCGCGTGTAGAACTGGCTGCTGCGATGCGTGTGACCGTCCTGCACGTCGCGCGCGATGTCGTCGAGCGCGGCGGCGATCCGGTCGGCGCCCGTGCGCAGCGCGTCGAACAGCGGGCGCAGCTCCGCATGCGTGCCGGTGTGATGCTGGCGCGCGAGGAACACGTCGAGTTCGTCGCGGTAGTACTGGATCAGCCGCGAATGGCGGCCGAAGCCGAGCTTGTCGCGCACGAGGTCCTGCGCCTGGATGTAGTTCGTCCCTTCCCAGATCGACAGGATCTTCACGTCGCGCGCGTTCTGTTCGACGGGGCTCGCATCGGTATAGCCGAGCCCGCCGTGCACCTGGATCGCGGTTTCGCAGATCCGCCATGCCTGGTCGGAGATGAACGCCTTGCAGATCGGCGTCAGCAGCAGCTGCAGCTTGCGGTGGCGCTCGATCTCGGCCGGGTCGGCGTCGGGCGTCGCTTCGAGCATCGCCGCGCGCGTGGCGGTCGCGGCGAGCTTGCCGAGCAGGCCGCGGCAGCCGTCGACGCGGCTCTTCATGTCGACCAGCATGCGCTGCACGTCCGCGTGCTCGACGATCGCGACTCGCGCTGCGTTCGTGTTCGACGCGCGTTCGATCGGCCGGCCCTGCAGCCGGCGGCCCGCATATTCGACCGCATGCAGGTATGCGCTCGACGCGACGCCGACACCGAACATCCCGGTGCTCATCCGTGCCTGGTTCATCAGCGGCATCAGCTGCAGCAGGCCGACGTTGCGCCGGCCGCCGAGCAGCCAGCCTTTGGTCGTGCCGTTCGAACCGAACACGAGGTGCGTGTTCGCGCAGCCCTTGAGCCCCATCTTGCGCGGCAGCCCGATGCAGTCGACATGGTTCGACTGCAGCTCGCCGGTTTCCTCGTCCGGCCAGAAGCGCGGCACGACGAGGCACGACAGCGAGAACGAGTCCGGCGACGCGGTGTCGATGCGGCCGAGCACGAAATACAGCGTGTTCTCGGTCAGCTCGTGCATGCCGGCCGAGATGTAGACCTTCTCGCCGTCGATCGCGTAAATGTCGCGTTCGAGCGGCGTCGCGCGCAGCGCAACCGCGGTGAGGTCGGTGCCGGCCTGCGGTTCGGTCGCGCAGAAGCAGGCATCCCAGCGGTACGCCTCGAGTGGCGCGATCAGCGCCTTCTGATGCGGCGTGCCGTGCATCTGCAACAGCTTGATCGCAGGGCGCGTGAAGCCGCCGTACGTCATGAACGACGGGTTCGCGCCCATGAACATCTCGTAGATCATCTGCGTGACGATCGGCGGCAGCCCGTGCGCGGTGCCGAACAGCGTGTTCGACCATTCGTCGCGAAAGCGCGCCCACAGCGCGTGGAAATGCGACGGAATGCGCACCTGGCCGTCGTCGAGCAGCGTGCAGCCCTCGACGTCCGCCTGCTGGTAGCTGCGCCCGAGGTCGAGCGCGAAATCGCGTGCGCGTTCGAGCAGCGCATCGATCGACGCGCGGTCGTGCGTGCCGTACAGGCCGTGTTCCGCGAGGAACCGCTTGTCGGCCTCGAACAGTTCCCACAGAAAGAAGCGCAGCTCGCGCAGGCTCACCTTGTAGGCGCTCATCACGCGTCTCCTTCGATATCGAGCGCGGCATCGAGGCCGCCGGCGAGGTCGACGACGGCCGCCGCCGCCGCGCCATGCAGTGCCGCATCCCACACGAGCACCGTGCGACGTTCGCCTTCGTCGAGCGCGCCGGCGAGCCGGATCAGCGCAGCGGCCGATTCGGCCGACGACAGGTGGCCGGCCGCTTCGTGCTGGATGCGGGCGGCGACCGGGATCGACGCGGCGTCGGCCACGCGCGCCGCGAAGCCGGGATCGAAGCCGGGCGGCACGCACCAGTCGACCTGGCCGGCACGCAGCCCGGCCAGGTCGAGCGCGCGGCGGATCGCACGCGCGGCGACCGGCGCGAGCGTGTCGCGCAACGTGCCGGGCGCGTCGGCCCACGGATCGGCGATCGACGGCCCGAATTCCATCGCGACGGACCGCACGCCGCCCCAGTCGGCCGGCTCGGGCGCCGGGCCGGCGCGCGACACGAGCAGCGCGGCGGCCGCGTCGCCGTAGCCGACCAGGTCGCCGAACTGGCGGAAGAACGGGTAGAGCCACTTGTCGCTGAGGATCACGAGCGCCTGGTCACCCTCGTCGAGGAGCCCGTCGAGCAGCATCAGCGCCGAATACCAGCCGAGCGTGCCGTTCTGGCCGAGCGCGAACGGCGTCACGCGCTGCAGCCCGAGCTCGTACTGCATGCGGCCGACGACCGAATCGCCGATCCCTTCGTTGAGCGCGCAGCTCGCGACGATCACGTGGGTCGTGCGGGCCAGTTGCCCGGAGCCGAGCTGGTCGCGCAGGTCGAGCGCCGCGTCGGCGGCGAGATCGGCGAGGCTGCGCCCGGGCGGCGCGACCCGGAGCGTGGGCCGGCCGCCCGGCGCGAGGCGTGTGCCTTCGTCGGGCGTCAGTGCGCCCATTCCGCGCGGCCGCGCGAAGCGCGCCTGCGGCAGCAGCAGGTGCCGGTAGCCGGGATGGCGTTCCTGCGCCTGGATCGCGCTGAACACGACGGCGGGCGGCAGTACCACGACGCCGCCTGACAGGGCCAGCGTGCCGGGCTCGGCGATGCGGCGCGCGCCGAGGCAGGTTTCATCGAGCGTCGACAGGGTCATGCGGCGGTCTCCTCGTTCGTGGGCGCGAACGCGTCGCGATACTGGTTTTTTAGCGCGGGCCGGTCGATCTTGCCGTTCGGGTTGCGCGGCAACGCCGGCAGCGGCTCGACGACGAGCGGGCTCATGTAGGTCGGCAACGCGTCGCGGCACGCGCGTGCGATGTCGGCGCGGCAGGCGTTGGCGTCGAGCGTCGACACGACACACGCGGCGATCGCCTCGCCGAGCGACGCATGCGGCACACCGAACACGGCGGCTTCGCGGATATGAGGCAGTGCGAACAGCACGTCTTCGACCTCGGTCGGGCTCACGCGATAGCCGGACGTCTTGATCATGTCGTCGCCGCGCGCGACGAAATACAGGTAGCCGTCCGCGTCGCGGCGCACGATGTCGCCGGACCACACGGCGACGTCGGGGCGCGGGATCTCGCCGTGCCGGCGCGGCAGCGGACGAAAGCGCTGCGCGGTCAGCTCGGGCCGGTTCCAGTAGCCGAGCGTGACGAAGGCGCCGCGATGCACGAGTTCGCCGGGTTCGTCGGCCGCGCATTCGCTGCCGTCCGCGCGCAGCACGAGGATCTCGGCGTTCGGCACCGCCTTGCCGATCGACGTCGGCCGCAGGGCCGCGTCGGCCGGCGGCAGGTAGGTCGAGCGGAATGCTTCGGTCAGCCCGTACATCAGGTACGGCGACGCGTTCGTGAACACCGCCTGCAGGCGGTGCAGCAGCGGCGTCGCCAGATGGCCGCCGGTGTTCGCGAAGCGGCGGATCCGCGTGCGCGCCGTGTCGCTCCAGCCGGCGGACGCGAGCTGCATCCACAACGGCGGCACGCCGGTGATCGACGTCACGCCGAACGCGTCGCAATGGCGCGGCACTTCGGCCGGCTGCAGGAAGTCGAGCGGCGCATAGCACGCGCCGGCGGCCAGCGCGGTCGTGAGCTGGCTCAGGCCCGCGTCGAAGCTGAGCGGCAGCACGCCGAGCACGACGTCGTCGTCGGCCAGCCCCTGGTACGCGGCGACGCTGAACGCGCCCGACACGAGGTTGCGATGCGACACGACCACGCCTTTCGGCTTGCCGGTCGAGCCGGACGTGTAGAGCAGGGCGGCCGGATCGTCGTCCACCGGCCGGCCGGCGGGGGCCGGTGCCGGCGTGTCGGTGCCGGGCGCGTGGATCGCGTCGGCCAGTTCCTCGATCAGCATCGCGCGTGCGCCGACGAGCGCGGCGAGCGCCGGCAGGCGTTTCAACCGCTGCGCGCCGGTCATGAACAGCGCCGCGCCGCTGTCGGCGACGATGTGTTCGATCTGCGCTTCCTTCAACTGCGGATTGACCGGCACGAAGATCGCGCCGAGCGCGTTGGCCGCGAGCATCGCGACCACGGTTTCGATGCGCTTCGGCGCGTAGATGGCGACGCGCTCGCCGGGCTGCACACCGCGCGACGCGAGCGCGGCGGCCGCGCGGCGGACCGCGCGTGCGAGCTGTTCGTAGGTCATCGTGCCGCCGCCGTCGGCATACGCGGGATGCTGCGGCCAGCGTGCGGCGCCGTGTTCGAGCAGGTCGGCGACGCTGATCAGGGCGTTCATGATCGGCTTCTCTCTCAGGTGGGTCTAGGCAGGCCGCACGTAGACGTGCGCGGCTTCGTGGGACAGGAAATGCGCCATCGAGTACGTGCGGTGATACGCGCCGCAGCGCGCGAACACGGCGATGTCGCCGACCTGCGGCGGCGCGCCCGTGTCGTCGCGGCCGATCACGTCCGCGCGGCTGCAGGTGCTGCCGACATAGATCGTCGGCACGCCGCGCGCCGGCGGGGCGGGCTTGCGGCGCACGAGCGACGGCGCGGCCAGCCGGCGCATCACCGATTCGGTCTGCGCGAGCAGGAACGCATGCGACAGCCCGCCGTCGCAGACGGCGATCGTGCGGTCCTGCCATGTCTTGACCGCGACGACGCGCGTCGCGAACACGCCCGCATCGGCGAAGATCGCGCGGCCCGATTCATGTGCGAGCGAGTACTGGCCGGCCAGCGGCGCGAGCGCAGTCGCATAGCGTTCGAACGCGGCATCGCCCGGGTGATCGTCGGCAAAACCGCCGCCGAGGCTCAGCGACGCGAGCGGCGCGCCGTTGGCGGGCGCGAGATCGCGGGCGAGCGCCGCGAGCCGCTCGGGCAGCACGAGTGTGTCGGGTTGCGTCGCGTCCTGGCGGATGAACGAATGCGGGCCGGAGAACACGTGCAGCCCGGCCACCGGCAAACCGGCGGCGACGAGCGTGCGCACCGCGTCGTGCGCCTCGTTCGGCGTCATCCCGAAGTGGTCGTGCCACAGCGCGCGTGCATCGTCGCCGGCCAGCGCTCCGGCATTCACGCGCAGCAGCACGGCGCCCGGCGTGCTGCCGCCGGCCGCCGCCTCGCGCGCCAGCGGCACGAAGCGTGCGACCGCGTCCGGGTTGTCGAGCACGAAACGGCAGCGCGACGCGAGCCCGGCGCGCATGAACATCTCGTCCATCGACGGGTTGTTCAGGTAGCGCGGCGTCTTGATCCGGCCGATCACCGCGTCGAGTTCGCCGCGGCTCGCGAGTTCGACGCCATCCTCGTACGCATGCGCGCAGCGCGCGAGCATGTCCTGGTTCGGGTTCGCCTTCAGCGACACGATCAGCCGCGTGCCGAGTCGCGCCTTCAGCGACCGGTAGCGCGCGATCGCGACTTCCGGCTCGTACACGTAGCACGGCGTGCGCAGGTCGGCGATCCACGCGTGGTCGCCGGCGGGTGGAAGCGGGCGCTCAGGCGTCATGGCGGCCCACCGGATGGAGCGTGGCGGCCGCGTACGCGCCGCAGTTCGACTGCATCACGCCGAGCACGCGCTGGCCGCGCGCGACCGCGTCGAGCCCGACGTCGGCCAGGTTGATCGGAAAATCCGAACAGCACGCGTGGCCGCGCGCGTGGATGTTTTCCGCATAGAGCCGCTCGGCCGGCACGCGCATCGCGCGGCACAGCGCGTTCCAGCCCGGCAGGTCGGCGTTGTGCGGGAGCACGAGTTCGTACGCGTCGAGCGCGTACGGCTCGAGCGCGACGGCCGCGTCGATCGCCTTGCGGGTGTACGGCCACTCCATCATGATCAGGTCGGCCTCGTTCGCGGCGACGGTGTCCGAGCCGCGATGCCATTTCGCATGCGTCTCGATCGCGACGCCGCCGAGCCGGTTCTTCGTGCTGTTGCGCGCGATCAGCATCGCGGCCGCGCCGTCGCACTGCACGCCCGTCATCTGGCGCATCCGGTAATCCTCGCCGTACACGCGGTCGGACGACACGACGAGCGCCGCGTCGAGCTGCGGATAGCGGCGCATCAGCGCGCGCACCGTCTCGATGCCGGCCGCGACCGACACGCAGTTCAGCTGCGCGACCGAGCCGAGCCACAACGGCTCGATGCCGAGCTGCGCGGCCAGCTCGTGCGGCAGGCTGCGCGGCGCGGGCGGCACGCTGAACTGCTGCGTGTGCACGTGCACGATCGCGCCGATGTCGGACGGATGCACGCGCGCGGTGTCGAGCAGGCGGCCGGCCGCCGCGATCGCGAGATCGGTCTCGCTCGTGTCGAGCGCCATGTGGAAATAGCGGCTGCCCGACTGCGCGATCGCCGCGGCCCGCTGCGCCGGGTAGTCGCGCTCGGCGGCCCAGGCCTCGATGTCGACGGGCAGGCCCGGCAGCTCGTAGGCCACCGCGTCGATGCCGATCCAGAAATCGCGTGACGCTTGGGAGGAGGTCGTCGTCATGGTTCAGTTGAGCGGCATCGCCGCGTAGTCGAGGACGTCGAGTTTTTCGAAGGTCGCCTGCACCGTCGGCGTGAGCAGGCCCATCTCGCGGATCGTCGGCACCAGGCGGCGGAAGATCGAGCGGCGGATCGAGCTGGAGACCGGCGACTCGCGCACCATCGCGCTGCATTCGCGCTTCGACAGCCCCATCGGTTCCCAGATGTCGTCCGCGCACAGGTGCTCGTACAGCACGGCCGCGCCTTCGCAGACGAACTCCTCGCGCTCGCGCAGCTCGACCGCGCTCATCTCCGCATACACGCGGCACAGCGTGATCCGGCCGACCGCGAAGTGGCGCGATTCGTCGCGCTGGATCCGCACGAACAGGTCCTTGATGAACGGATCGGTGCTGTACGCGACCACGCTCTGGAAGATCGACAGCGCGATGCCCTCGACGAGCACCTGCATCCCGAGGTTCGTCATGTCGAGCGCGCTGCTCGTGATCGTGTCGTGCAGCAGCCCCTTCAGCGAACGGCTCATCGGGTAGCTGACGTCGAGCTTCTCGTTGACGAGCTTCGCGTACGCCTCGACGTGCCGCGCTTCGTCCATCATCTGCGCGGCCGCGCACAGCCGCGCGCTCAGGCCGTTCTCGGCCGACGCGAGCTTCGATGCGCAGATCAGCGCGGCCTGCTCGCCGTGCAGGATCTGCGACAGCAGCCAGCCCTGCGCGTGATGGCGCACTTCGCGCTTGTCGGTGTCCGAAAGCTTGCCCCACAGCTCGGTGCCGTAGATCAGCAGCGTCGGGTCGGGCATGCCGAGCGGGTTTGCCGGATCGAGATCGTGACTCCAGTCGACGTCGGTCGCGACGTCCCACTGCGCGGCCTTCGCCTTTTCGTACAACCGGTTCAGCGCCTCTTCGCGCAGTGCGTAGTCGTTCGACATCAGGGCGTCGACGGGCATCGACCAGCGGATGTCGGCCGTGTCCTGCATTACGGTGAGCGTGTCAGTCATTTCAAGGTCTCCCCGGCCGCGCGGCGGCGCCGGAATGATGGGCGGAATCGGTAAGCGTCATGGCGGCGGCGCGCGGGGCGGCCGGGTGCGGGTCGAGGCGGATCGCATACGACGGCCACGGGCCGCGCAGCTGCGCGTCGAACGCGTCGGCGAGCCGCGCCGGCCAGATCGCGCAGCACACGCGGTTGTCGCCGGCGAACTCCGCATCGCGCAGGATCCGGTCGCCGATCCACACGACCGGGGCGCCGCGCGCGGCATCGCGCAATGCTTCGTCGTACAGGTGCACGCCGAGCAGCACGTGCGGCGCGAGCAGTTCGGCCGGCAGCGCGCCGAAGTACGGCGCGCAGACTTCGATGAACACGCGGGCGTCCGGGTGCACGTCGGTGCGGATGCGTGCCGTGATTTCGGCAAGGAATGCGAAGTACTGGACGTGATCGATCAGCACGCGGCGATCGCCGCCGAGTGCATCGCCAGCGTCATAGACGTCGCCGGCCGATTCCGCGAGCGCGGCACGCGCATAGTCGGCCGGCGTGTCGAGCGGCATCCGGTACGCGCTCGCGGCAACCGCGACCGGCTGCCGCGCGTCGCGCTCGATCCGGTAGGTGAAGTGAACGGGTCGCACCATGTCAAACCTCGTCGTCATCGAGAGAGAACGTCGCGTCCGGCGCGAACGCGACGTCGGCGATCGCGTAATAGCCGTTCAGCGCGAGCGAGCAGACGGCCGCGCGGCGCGGCGTGTCGCCGTCGCGATGCGCGAGCAGCACCGACAGCCACGGATCGCTGCCGAACGCATGCCCGAACAGCCCGTGACCGTCCGGCAGCAGCGGCGTCTTGCCGACCGACGCGAGCAGCGCCCGGCGCGACGTCGCCGGAAAGAACGGCAGCGCCGCGTGCAAGCCGGGGCGGGCCGCGCAGAAGGTGCGGATGTCGCGGCCCAGCCGCACGACCGCGCTGGCCGGCGGCGCGGCCTCGGCCAGCACCGATGGCGCCGACGATGCCGCTTCGCGGCCGACATCGACGAGTAGCGAGCACACGCCGAAGCCCGAGCGTCCCCAGGCGGGGTTGCCGTGCCAGTACGTGAAGCCATGCACGTCGATGTCGACGATCTGCAGCAGCAGCGTGCGCGGCCCGGTCTCGGCCGCGGTGGCGAGCGAGCGGCGCAAGACGTAGCCCCAGCCCGCGCATTCGTACGAGCAGGTCATCCAGTCGGGCGTGTAGTCGTTCGCGCCGGCCAGTGCCTGCGCGAACACGCGATGCTGCGGCGAATCGTTCATCAGCAGCATCGACAGGATCGTCGAGCTGACCACGTAGTCGTCCGCGCCGACCGCGCCGCACAGCCGCTCGCGTTCGGCGCACGCGAGCGTGCCGATCGCGCGGGCCGTGTCGTCGAGCGGCACGGCCGCGCCGTCGCGCGACGGCGCGACACGCCGGTACGCGAGCGCCTGCACGGTCAGCGCAGTGGCCGGGGCCGGCTGGGCGGCGGGGGCCGCCACGGTCGCAAGGGGCGCGAGCATCGTCGTGTCAGGCAGCGTGCTGCTGGCGGCGCAGCTGCGCGTCGAGCTGCTGCAGCGTCGTGTACTGCGTGATGTTCAGCGCTTCCGGGTCGATCGAACCGTAGAGCTGTTCGCAGAACACGATCAGCTCGACGATGTTCAGCGAATCGATGCCGAGTTCGCCGATGCCGGCGTCGGTGTCGACGGTCTCGACGTTGAGGATCTTCGCGACTTCGCGGGACAGGATGTCGAGCGCGTCGGCCGGAACGTTCTGGGTCGTCATGAGAGGAGCTCCTGATAATGAAGTGGGTTGATCGGGATCGATCGGCCTGTCGCGTGGGTCAACTGCCGGCTTCGCAGCGCAGGCTCTTGCGAAGCTCGTGATAACAACGGTACGAACTGCCTTCCATCTTCGAAAACGCCAGCAGGTCGCGCTGGTCGTCGAAAGTCGCCACCCTGCCGTCGCGCACGAGTGCGGTCAGGAATTCGTTCGACAGCAGCTTGATCGCGAGCACGCGCTGCACCTTGCCGAAGCTGTAGTGCGCGTCGTCGGTCTGGCTGCGTGCGGCGTCCGCGATGAACCGGTGGACGGCGCGTGCGTCGGCGTCGAGCTCGACGCGGCCCGTTTGCGCTAGCCAGCCGACGTGCGCCATCAGCGCGCGGACGAAGTAGGGGCGCACGACGGTCAGGTACTTGTTGAACACGGTCGGGCCGCCGATGCGCAGGCGGTCTTCGGCATGCGCGCGCACCTGGCCCCCGACGTTCGCGAGCTGCAGGTTGCCGGCGAGGAACGGCGCACCGCAGGTCGTGCGCTTCAGCTTGCGGTATTCGTCGGGCCATACGAGGTAGGCGGCCGGGAACATCACGCCCGGCAAGCGCGCGGCGACCACGGCCATGCAGTCGCGATGCGCTTCGATGCCCCACACCTTGTCGACGGTGAGCGCGAGGCCGTTGTCGTCGCTGCGCACGGCCGTGCGCCATGCGGCGAGCGTCGGGCCGCCGCCGTCGCTCATCAGGAATGCAAAGTTGTGGCCGCTGTCGATGCAGTCGCACGCACGACGGTTCTGGTCGTCCGAAAAGAACAGACCGAACATGATGCGGATGAACGCGCGCATGAACGGCTTGAACAGGTGATGAAACCCTTCGCTGCTGATCTGTTCGAGCAGCGCTTCGGTGAGCGGCGCTTCCTCGTGCCGCAGCGGCGTCGACGCGGACGAGTCGGGCAGCACGTCCGGCATGGCGGCCTGCAGCGCGATCACCATCTCGCTGTCGAGCAGCCGCACGGCAGCCGCTTCGACGAGCCGGGCCGCCGCGCGCGGCGGCGTGCCGAGCGACGCGATCGTGTCGAAGTGGCGCAGCACCGGATACGCGGCCTGGTCGGCCACGCGCAGCAGCAGCGGCGCGGGCGCGAGCGGGGCGGC
Source organism: Burkholderia sp. AU33803 (assembly GCF_002223095.1). Classification (NCBI taxonomy): domain Bacteria; kingdom Pseudomonadati; phylum Pseudomonadota; class Betaproteobacteria; order Burkholderiales; family Burkholderiaceae; genus Burkholderia; species Burkholderia sp. AU33803. The sequence goes on along the minus strand of NZ_NKFJ01000008.1, from coordinate 366,295 downwards.
GGACGAAGCGGGAGCGGAAAGCGTGGACATGGGGCTGGGTTCCTGTCAGAAGCGCACGCGCACGGCGGCGTCGATACGGGTGCCGAGACCGACCATCCGGTACTCGGAGTTGCTGTCGGAGAACGCGCGGGTGACCGCGACATCGACGCTCACGCGCTTGTTCACGTCGGCGACGACCTGCGCGATCGCGAGCAGGCCCTTGTCCTGCGGCGAATAGACGCCGCGCAGCGAATACTCGACGCGGCCGATCTTCTTGCCGAGCCGCGCGAACAGGTAGTCGCGCAGGTTGCCGTCGACGCTCACGAAATCGGCCGTGCCGCCGAGGCCGGCCAGCGCCGCGCCGGGCGCGACAGGCAGCAGCGCGTTGTTCACGCGCGCCGCGCCGACCATCTGGCGCCACTGGTTCGCGTCGTACCGAGCCTCGTCGTGCGACCACTCGACGATCAGCGAGAAGTTGCCGGGCAGTGCGCTCTGCATGCCGACCGCACTGCGCCACATGATCTGGCGATCGTTGCGGCGATCGACCGCGTCGTACGCGGCCGGGGAATCGAGCGGCGTGCCGTTTGCGATGAAGGCGGGCAGCGGACGCGTCGTGCCGCGCTCGAGCCATGCGCTTGCATAGACGGTGTTCGAGCGCGCGACGTCGAACGACAGCGTCGCGCCGGCGCCCCCGTGGCCTGCGTGCCGGCCCGCGAGCAACGCGGCCGATCCGCCCGACCAGTTGTACGCGCCGCGCACGAGCTGCGTCGCGCCCTGCACGTCGCGGTTGTCGACGTCGCTGCGCAGCGTGCGGTTCTCGCCGGCGATGAACTGCAGCGTGGTCTGTTCGCCGGCCCATTTCGCTTCGACGAGCGGCGTGCCTTCGACATCGCCGTAGCGGTCGTAGATGTCGGCTGTCGCGGCCCGCTTCTGGAAGAAGCCGAGCGGGAAGAACGCCTGCGACGTATCGAGCGGATCGATCCGCTTGCCGGCGGTGAGCGTGATGCCGTTGTCGAATGCGTAGCGCACACCGGCCTCGTTGAAACGGGAGGACTGCGCGCCGAGCGAGTGATTGCCGGCCACGGCACGGGCGTTCATGAACAGGTTCTCGCCGTCGATGCGAGCGAGCAGGCCGGCTTCCTGCAGGTTGCGCGGCTGGTCGCCGATCAGGTTCCCCAGCAGCGCGTGTCCGTCCATGCTGTCGACGGTGCGTGCGTACGCGATGCCGTTCAGTGTGCTCAACTGTTCCATCAGCGATTCTCCGTGCGCGAGCGTGCAGCCGAGCGCAAGCGGAACGGCGAGCGCGGCGGCGGGCCAGATGCGGCCGGATGATGGACGGAGGCGGTCACGATGGGCGTCGACATGGGCGTTGTTGTCACTGGCCATCGGCAAGCGTGTCGGGGTTGAACCAGCCCGACGGAATCTTGCGCGGCTGGCCGTCGAGGATGTCGACGACGCTCGCGCGCTGCTTTTCGATCTCGTTGCGATACGTGATCTTGCGGATCACCTTGCGCCCGTTGGCATCGACCGGTGTCGAGAAGTCTGCACTGCGAAACAGCAGACCGCTGGCAAGAAAGAACTGCGCACGCACCGGCACGTCGGTGTCGGGCGTGACCCACAGCTTGATCGTCGGGTAGACGTTGTCGGGATCGGTCGCGGTCAGGTCGAGCTCGGTGGCCGGCTTGCCGGCGATCGTCGTCGCGCCCGGCGCGGCCGATGCGCGATAGCTGTCCGCCCAGTGCGTGCGCGTGATGTCGCTGATCACGACCTCGCCCTGCAGCCGCTGCATCCCGTTGATGCGCACCGCGCTGCGCGTGTTCGGCACGTAGAACCAGTGGCCGCGCGTCGTCGCGAGGTATTTCTGGCCGTCGTTCTCGCCGCTGCGCGTCAGCGCGAGCGTGTCGCCGTTGCCGCGCGTGTAGACGAGGTAGCGCGTCGCGTCGCCGGACTGGCCGCCCACTTCGTTCGTGATCTGGATGTTCGTCTGCGTATCGGCGGCCGTGCTGCGGTATGCGTCGGCACGGGCGAGCATGGTCTGGGCCGTCGGGGCATCGGCGGCGTGCACGAGCGGCGCGCACGCGACGAGCGCGGCGGCCAGGTGGCGAATGCGAATCATGGGGCGAGTCCTTCGAGGATGTTGCGTTTGGCGAGGCCGAGCGTCGCGAGCAGCGCGGCGGCCACCCCGAGCACGACGAACGCGCCTTCGACGGCGGCCACGGCGGCCGGCGAGACCGTGAATTCGAGCAGGATCGACTTCACGCGGCCCGGCGGCGGCGGCAGGTGGATCTGCGCGTGATTGAGCGCGAGCATCGTCAGCAGCGCCACCGCGATGCCGGCGGCGGCGCCGAGCAGGCCGAGGAAGGCGGTCTCCTGGATCAGCACGCCGCGCACCGTTGCAGCCGGCACGCCAAGCGCACGCAGCGTCGAGATCTCGCGGCGGCGCTCGACGATGCTCATCAGGATCCAGTTGCTCATCGACAGCAGGATCGTCAGGCAGAGAATCGCGCCGAACACCGAGAACTGGTTCTTGTACAGCGCGACGACCTGGTGATAGAGCGACACGAGCTGGTCCCAGGTCTTCACGTCGAGCGCAGGCAGCGCGGCGCGCAGCGTCGCCGCGGCGGCCGGCGTGTGCGCGGTGTCCGACAGGAACACCGCGAGGCGCGACGCGCGGTCGGTGCGCAGCAGCGCCTGTGCGGCCGTGAACGTCACGTTGACGATCCGCTCGTCGACGTCCTTGTTGCCGGTGCTCATCACGCCGACGATCTGCGCATCGGTCGCGTTGATGCCGCCGTGCGCGGTCGACGCCATCAACTGCACGACCGAGCCGACGTGCACGCCGAGCTTGCGCGCGAGTTCCGCGCCGACGACCACTTCGGTGCCGGCATTCGTCGGCGACAGGTAGCGGCCCGACAGCACCGTGTGATAGTCGAAGAAGCCGGGCGGCTCGCGGTTCGGCTCGATGCCTTCGCCGACGAAGCCGTAGCTGAGATCGCCGTTCGAGATCAGCCCGTCGAAGTCGATGCCGCGCGCGGTGGTCGCGACACCGGGCAGCGCCGCGATCGTGTGCGTGGCGGTGGCCTGCTCGTCGGCGGTCAGCCCGTACTGCAGCGGCCGCTCGCCGATCAGGTCGAGATAGCCGTGGTGCAGCACCTGCACGTGGCCGACGCCGCTGTCGATCGACCCTTCGCGCACCGCGTCGAAGGTCGCGATCACGTAGCCGAGCGCAAGGCTCGACGCGAACGCGGCGACGCCGATCATCGCCATCGTCAGCACGGTGCGGCGCTTGTTGCGCCAGAGGTTACGCCACGCAAACGTCGACCAGTTCACGATTCACTCCCGGTACGCCGTCGCGCATCTCGATGCGGCGCGGCAGGTGCGCGCACAGACGATCGTCGTGCGACGCAATCAGAAAGGCGGTGCCCAGTGTGCGGTTGGTGTCGAGGATCAGCTCGGCCACCGCCCGTGCATTGGTGCTGTCGAGGCTGGCGGTCGGCTCGTCCGCGATCACGATCGCCGGCTCCTTGGCGAGCGCGCGGGCCAGCGCGACCCGTTGCTGTTCGCCGCCGGACAACTCGCCGGGGCGATGGCGTTCGCGCGCGGCGAGTCCCACCGCGTCGAGCATCGCGCGGGCGCGCTCGCGCCGTGTGCGCGGCGTGCCCCACGCGAAGCAGCCGAGTTCGACGTTCTCGAGCGCGGACATCACCGGAATCAGGTTGAACTGCTGGAACACGAAGCCGATGCGCTCGCGGCGAATCCGTTCGAGCGTGTCCGGCGCATCGTCGATCCGGCGGCCTTCGAGCCAGCGTTCGCCGCTGCTCGGCACGTCGAGAAAGCCGGCGAGGTTGAGCAGCGTGCTCTTGCCGCTGCCCGACGGGCCGACGAGCGCGACGACGTCGCGCCGGCCGATCGAGATCGTCGCGCCGCGCACCGCGACGACGCGGCCCGCGCCCTCGTACACGCGCGAGACGTCGCGCAGTTCGAGCACCGGCGTGAGCGTCGCGGGCGTCATGCGTACGCTCCCTGGCCGGCTTCGGCGGCGGCCGTCGCGTGAATCACGGACAGCGCGCCGCTCGCATAGAGGTCGCGGCACTTCAGGCGCTGCAGCTTGCCGCTCGTCGTGCGCGGCAGCGAGCCGGGTTCGACGAAGCACAGATCCTGCGCGGCGAAGCCGATCCGCGATGCGAGCAGCTGCTGGCACTCGGCGCGCGTCTGCGGCGTCGCGTCGACGGGCCGCGCCTCGATCGCGACGACCAGCCGCTCGGTGCCCGTCTCGGGATCGGGCAGCCCGAACGCGATGCAGGTGCTCTTGCGCAGCGTGCGATGGGCGGCCAGCGCTTCCTCGATTTCATGCGGGAAGTAGTTGCTGCCGCGAATGATGATGACTTCCTTCTTGCGCCCGAGGATATGCAGCTGGCCGTCCGCGACGTAGCCGATGTCGCCGGTGCGGAACCAGCCGTCGGCCGTCAACGGCGCGGCGATCGAGCCGTCGTCGGGATTCAGGTAGCCGAGCATCAACGACGTGCCGCGGATCGCGACTTCGCCGACCGCGCGGTTCGCCAGCGCGTGGTCGCCGTCGTCGAGGATCCGGAACGCCATGCCCTCGATCGGCGTACCCATCGCGAGCACGGTTTCGGTGTCGGCGTCGGCGTCGGCGTCCGCGCCATCGTTCGCGGCGGCCGGTTGCGCGTCGCGGCGCTCGATCAGCGCGCGCCGGTCGAGCGTGTCGGCGATCACGTACGGCGCGCCGTCAACGGTGCCGTCGTGCCACGCACGATGCATCGATACCGCGAGCGTCGATTCGGCCATCCCGTAGCACGGCTGCAGTGCCGATGCCGCGAGGCCGTACGGCGCGAACGTCGCGGCGAAGTCGCGCAGCGTCGCGTCGTCAACGCGTTCGCCGCCGATGAAGATGTTGCGGCACGCGGAAAGATCGACGCCTTCCATCGCGGCGGCGTTGAAACGGCGTACGCAGTAGCGCAATGCGAAGGTCGGCACCGACGTCGTCGTCGCGCGCGCCGACGCGATGCGCTTCAACCAGCCGAGCGGATTCCGGATGAAGCTGTTCGGCTGCATCATCAGCAGCGGCGCACGGTAATGCAGGTTCGACAGTAGCGTGAGCAGCCCCATGTCGTGATAGAGCGGCAGCCATGACGCGGTGCCGTCGCCGGCCGCGACGTCGAAACGCACCGACCCGCCGATGCCGAGCACGTTCGCGATCACGTTCTCGTGGCTGAGCACCGCGGCTTTCGGATGCGACGTCGAGCCGGACGTGAGCTGGACATGATGCGGATCGCGGCCATGCTTCGCGCTGATCAGCGCTCGCGCGCCGGCATCCGCGACGAGCGACAGCGTGTCGAGATCGACGACGCGCGTGGACGCAGCGGGAAACGCGTCGTCGCGCCAGGCGGCCGACTGCGCATCCGCGGCGATGACGAGGCGCGGCCGGTACAGCTCGCAGGCGACGTCGATCACCTGCCGCCCGGCGGTGGCGCGGCGCGCGGGAACGGGCACGGTGCAGGGCAGTGCGCCCGTCATCACGCAGGCCATCATCGCGGCCGCGTGCTCGACCGATGCGGGCAACGCCAGCATCACCATGTCGTTCTCGCGCACGTCGAGTTCGCGCAGTGCGCCGGCCTGGCGAAACACTTCTTCCGCGAAGCGCCGGTACGTGATGCTCGCCTCGTTGCCGGCGTCGTCGACGAACGTCATGCGATGCATGGCGCCCGGGACGTCCTCGAGCGATTCGATGAGGCGATGAATGGTGGATGCGCACTTCGTCACGAGGATTCTCCCCTTGAGGAACACGGCCGCTCGCGCCACGGTGCCGGCGGCGCCGTTCGTCGAGTGAGGGGGATTCTTGCCGGATCGACATGGCACGACAAACGGAATATTTGCAGGCTATGCATGAGCGGCACGCATCCACTCGGCACGGCCATGGGTATCCGCGCGAGCCCGTGCGAGGTGAATGGTCGGTACGCATTCGACCGGTCGTCTAGTTCACGATGTGGTGCGCTCATGCGCGGGCGTCATGCAATGCGTTCGGAAAATTCGTTTGTCCGAAGCATCGACTCACAGAAGAATTGCAACCCGGCAGCGCGCCAGTGTCGCCGCGTCATCGTGCCGGGCAGGGTCCGGCCAAGGAGAGCATTTTGTCCGTCACCTCATCGCTTCTCGCTCGTCAGAAACCGGTTGCAGACATGAAGAGCCGCCCGAGCGGCGTCGTCTTCTCGCTGAAGCTCGCGGTCTACGTCGCACTCATCGCGCACGGCATGCTGTTCGCGCTGTCGACGGTGGTGGTCCTGAAGATCGTCGGCATCCTGCTGATCGGCGCGATGTACGCGCACGGGGTCGAGCTGCAGCACCAGGCGCTGCATTACCAGGGATTCAGGAGCAAGCGGCTCAACATGGTGTTCGGCGTGCTGCTCGGCATGCCGATGCTCGTGTCGTTCCATGCGTACCAGGATAGCCACCTGCGCCATCACCGGCTGCTCGGCACGCCCGAGAACAAGGAGTTCTTCGACTACGGCGACCAGTACGGCGCGAGCCCCGTCGTCAATCTCGGCCTGTGGGCGTGGCGGCTGTCGATGGCCGCGCACTATATCCAGTTCGCGAAGAACGTCGCGAAGCTCGTCGTGCCGGGCGCAAGCTTCGGCGACAACCCGCTCGTGTCGCGCGCGATCCGCCGCGATCACCTGCTGATGGTCGCAGCGATCGCGCTGCTGGCCGGCGTGTCGTTCGCGCTGCACACGTGGTTCGCCGTGTGGGTGTGGGTCGTGCCGCTCGTGTTCGTGGCCGCGCCCGTGCATGCGCTGGTCGAGATGCCCGAGCATTACCGCTGCGACCTGACGAGCACCGATCCGTTCCGCAACACGCGGACGATCGAGAGCAACGCATTCATGACGTGGTTCACGAACGGCAACAACTATCACGTCGAGCATCACATGATGCCGAACCTGCCGATCGAGCGGCTGCACGATCTGCATGGCGCGATCGGGCCGCGCATCCGCTACTACCACCGCACCTATCGGCAGTTCTATTACGCGCTGCTGCGCGGCAGGCTGTCGCCGCGCACGGTGGACGACGACGCGGACGACCATGCTTCCGACGCCGAAGCGACGGCGCCGGCGTCCACGCAATCGGCATGACCGGGCCGGTGCCGGGCCCGAATGCCTTTCAACGACGGTGACGACGATGCTCTATCCGGAACTTTTCAGGTCGCTGGAAGCGGTGCGCTGGGACATGGAGAAGGACATTCCGTGGGACCGCTTCGACGCGTCGCTGCTCACCGACGAGCAGGCCGAGACGATCAGGATGAACGCGATCACCGAATGGTCGGCGCTGCCCGCGACGGAAATGTTCCTGCGCGACAACCGGCACGACAGCGACTTTTCCGCGTTCATGAGCGTGTGGTTCTTCGAAGAGCAGAAGCATTCGCTCGTGCTGATGGAATACCTGCGCCGCTTCAAGCCGGAAATGGTGCCGACCGAAGAGGAACTGCACGCGGTGCGCTTCCAGTTCGACCCGGCGCCGCCGCTCGAGACGCTGATGCTGCACTTCTGCGGCGAGATCCGCCTGAACCACTGGTACCGTTGCGCGGCCGACTGGCACACCGAGCCGGTCATCAGGCAGATCTACGAAACGATCTCGCGCGACGAAGCGCGCCATGGCGGCGCATACCTGCGCTATATGAAGAAGGCGCTGAACGATTGCGGCGACGTCGCGCGTGCGGCATTCGCGAAGATCGGCGTGCTGATGGCGTCGGCGCGACGCACCGAAAAGCCGCTGCACCCGACCAACCTGCACGTGAACCAGGCGCTGTTCCCGCGCGACACCGTGCAGTCGCGCCTGCCGGATCCGGCGTGGCTCGAGCGCTGGCTCGACGAGCAGATCCGCTTCGACGGCGAATGGGAAAAGAAGGTCGTCGAGCGGATCCTGCACAACCTGTCGATCCTGTTCGAGCGCCCGTTCGCGACCGCGCAGGAACTGAACCGCTATCGCCGCGAAGTGACCGGGAGAACGCAACGCGTGACGGACGGCGTGGCGGACACCGTATAGCGACGCGCATCCCTTCCGGTAAAGGGCGGAACCGATTCCGGACGACAAGATGGCGTCATCCACGCGGGTTGCCGTTTCCGGGCGGCGGAATATTCATTACCGGACATAATTGGTTCATCAATTTACGGCAATTGAATGGCGCAATTCAATTTCATGCGTTTAGTATGTTTTTATAAACATGAAATCACGGATTTAAATGGTATTCCGTGTGTACGTTGAGGTGCGGTTTCTTTTCGTAATACGGTAAATGAATAAAATCGTTTGGTGAGTGAAATGTAATTGTAGGAATACGGAGGCACGTCTGCCAAAACGTCCGTATGGTTGTCAGAACGTCGGTTTGCGCCCGTAATATGCTGTTTTTATGCGACTTTGTAGGACATCCTTCGCGCCATTTCGGTCGGTTGGTGATTTACAAAATCACTACTTTATAATGGTAATGTAAGGCTATTTGGCCGATGAAAATCGATAGATAAATACGAGTGTCACGATTGAAAATAAGAATGATCCGCATCCATGCTTCAATATAAAATCGTTTCCGAATCCAAAAAGGAGAAACGAGTCAGGGAGACGAACGGCGACTTGCCTGTCGGTGGGTGCAACTTTGAGGCGGCGGTATGGCTAATGTGAGATTGGCAAAGCGATTGAGAAGTATGCCTTCGCTGGATTTCCTGAGAGGCTTCGAATGCGCGGCGCGTCATTTGAGCTTTACGCGTGCCGGGCAGGAACTGAACGTCACGCAATCCGCCGTGAGCCGGCAGGTCAAGGCGCTCGAGGAGCAGCTCCGGATCGAGCTCTTTCACCGGCACATTCGTTCCCTGACGCTGACCGACAAGGGGCGCGAGCTGTACGACGCGATCTCGTTCGCGTTGTCCGACCTGGAATCGGTGATCGGCAAGCTGTCGTCGAGCGTGGGCCAGCGCGCGATCTCGTTGTCGACCACCGTCTCGTTCGCGGCGCTGTGGCTGATTCCGCGCCTCGGTTCGTTCCGCGCCAGCTACCCCGACATCGACGTACGCGTCTCGGCCACGAGCGAAATTGAAGATCTTAAACGCAAACGTTTGCACCTCGCCGTGCGATATGCAGGGCCGTATACGTCGACGGACGAGACGGACGTGCTGTTTCGCGAGCGGGTCGTGGCGGTCTGCAGCCCGAGCCTGATGCCGGCGGCGGGCGACGCCGCGTCGATGAAGCCGGAGGATCTCGACAAGCACGTGCTGCTGCATCTCGACGATCCGCGCGGCGAGTGGCCGTGGCACGGATGGAGCCATCTGCTGAAGGAGCTGGGCGTGCCGCGCCTGCGGCCCGCCGGTGCGCTGCATTTCAGCCAGTACGACCAGCTGGTGCAGGCCGCGGTCGACGGGCACGGCATCGCGATCGGGCGGCGGCCGCTGGTCGACGGGCTGCTGAAGCAGGGCCGGCTCGTCGAGCTGTTCCCGCACTGCACGGTCGCATCGGGCAGCTACGTGCTGGTGCAGAACCCGGATGCATGCAACGAGTTCGATATCGCGGTGCTGACCAACTGGCTGCTCGAACAGGCGAGTCATCCGCTCGCATCGGACCAGGAAACGGCCGGCAGCAACGTGGTACCGATGTATCGCGTCGGATAGTACGGTCGCGTCACGCTGGCGCGCATGCGTGTCGAAGGGGCACGCGGCAGGGTCGACGCGCACGCAGGTGCGAACCGTCATGCGCCGCGCCTGCAACCTGTGCGATAATGCGCCGCTTCGCCTTCGTTGCAGCACGCCGCCGAGCGCGGCGCCCGGTTCCGGGCCGCTGCCGATCGCACCGACACCGGAGACGACATGCCCGCAGTGAACATTCATGGCAGCACCCTGCATTACCAGGATCACGGTACCGGCTTCCCGGTGCTGCTCGGGCACAGCTATCTGTGGGATGCGGCGATGTGGGCGCCGCAGATCGACGCGCTGTCGCGCCGGTATCGCGTCATCGTGCCGGACCTGTGGGGGCACGGTGCATCGGGCGTACTGCCGGAAGGCACGCTGACGCTCGACGATCTCGCCGCGCAGGCGAGTGCGCTGCTCGACGCGCTGGCGATCGAACAGTGCGCGCTCGTCGGGCTCAGTGTCGGCGGCATGTGGGGCGCGCGGCTCGCATTGCGCGAACCGCAGCGCGTGCGCTCGCTCGTGCTGATGGATGCGTCGCTCGAGGCCGAGCCCGAGGCGACGCGGCTGCGCTACTTCGGAATGCTTGACGCCATCGCCGCCGCGGGCCGTATCGCGCCGCCGCTGCTCGATGCGATCGTGCCGCTGTTCTTCCGGCCGGATGTCAATCTGGCGGGCCCGGTGCCATCCGCGTTTCGCGACGCGCTGGCGAACCTGCCGGCCGACCGGTTGCGGCAATCGATCGTTCCGCTCGGCCGGCTGATCTTCGGCCGGCCCGACACGCTGCCGGCACTCGCCGAACTGGACGCGGAACGCACGCTGCTGATGTGCGGCGCGGGCGACATGGCGCGCCCGCCGTCGGAAACCGTGAAGATGGCGAGCGTGATCGGCTGCACCCATGCGCTGGTGCCGGACGCCGGCCACATTTCGAATCTGGAAAATCCCGCGTTCGTCACGCGCATGCTGCTCGACTGGTTCGACGCGCAGCGGCTGTCGGCAGGCTGACGCGCAGCGCGCTGCCACCGTGCGAACCTGTTGTATCAACGAGTTCAAGGAAACGGGCGCAACCCGTTATCGGTCATGCGCTCCGCACCCAATTGAAAACGACACGGGTTCCGGGCAGTGCCGGTCGTACCGAAACGGGCGTCGGCACGATGTGAGCAGTCATCTCCCCGCGCGCCGACGTGCGCTGCCGAGCAACGCCACGAACGCCGCTTCATCCACGCGCAAGCCGCGCGGCGTCCGCCGGACCGCGAGCGCGGCGAGCGTGCCCGCCTCGAACGCGTCGAGCACCACCGGATGGATATAGCAGCGCCGGCACACGGCCGGCGTGTTGCGCAATAGCTCGGCCACCGCGCGCACGGTCTCGACGATCTGCTTGCGCGCGTGCGTGACGCCGCGATGCTCGATGCGCCGCAACAACCCGAGCGCATGCACGCTGCCGGCCCAGGTCCGGTAGTCTTTCGCGGTGAAATCCGCGCCGCCGGCCTCGCGCAGGTAGTCGTTCACGTCGGACGACCCGACCGGACGGTGTACGCCGTCGTCGTCCACATACTGGAACAGCTCGTGCCCGGGCAGCTCCGCGCAGCGCCGCACGATCCGGGCGACCCGCGCGTCGTCGACCGTCACGTCGTGTTCGATCCCGCTCTTGCCGGCGAAGCGCAGCCGCACCTGGCCGGGCTGAATTTTCACATGTCGCTTGCGCAGCGTCGTCAGCCCGTACGAGCCGTTTTCGCGCGCGTATTCCGCGTTGCCGATCCGCGCGAGCGTCGTGTCGAGCAAGCGGACGATCGTCGCCACGATCTTGTCGCGCGGCATGCCCGGCAACGCCAGATCGCGCGTGACGCGCGCGCGGATGCGCGGCAGCGCACGCGCGAACGCGGCCATCCGCGCGTACTTGTTCGCGTCTCGCGTCTCGCGCCACAGCGGGTGATAGCGATACTGCTTGCGCCCGCGTGCATCGCGGCCGGTTGCCTGAAGATGACCGCGCGGGTCCATGCAGATCCACACGTCGGTGTACGCGGGTGGAATCGCCAGCGCGTTGATACGGGCGATTTCGTCGGCATCGCGCACTCGCACACCGTCCGGCCCGTAATACGCGAAGCCGTTGCGGAGCGGCCGGCGCGTATAGCCGGGGCGACGGTCGTCGACATGACGCAGCGGCCCGGCGGGCATGCGTGCATTCGGCTGCGACGGGGCGCGCTGCTTCATGCTGCGCCGCGTCGATCGACGTCGGTGCCCATCCGCGTATCGTCGGGCTGCGTTCCGCTCGGACATCCTGCGCGCACGGTTTTCTCCTGTTTATGCGTACGTTCCGGCGTCGCGCAGCAAGAACCGTGCGCCATTCCTTGCACGCGCGAGGAGGCCCGGCGCAAGCGCGCGCCGGACGGGCGTTCGGGCGTTTGTTACCGCTGCATGGACGAAATGACGCAACGGCTTCGCCCGGGCAAGACGACTGCGGCCCGGTGCCGGCATCGGGCGGATCGTGTCGATGCCGTGTCGCGTTCAACGAACCTCGACGCTCCCGCGCAGATCGTCGATGTCGGCTGGAACGAGCGTTTGACGATGCCGCGAGGCCACGCGCCGGTGGTGCGCGTGGCGCGTGCAAAGGCCGTGCAAAGGCCGTGCAAAACGCGGCCAAGGCCGGCTAGAACGGACCTGCCCACCTGCTTAGGTGTTTATACGTATGCCGAATCCGATATCGCCCCAATCCAATATTTCATTAGAAGGTTATCGGACTTGTTTCTAGACTGATGCGGGGCATGCAGACCGGGCCGGCGCGAAGCCCCCGGCCGGCTTACAACCCCGATCCGCGCCTGCGCCACGCAGAAACAGAACAGCGCAGCGGCACACAACGACATCATCGGAGACGAACCATGACATTCATCAGGAAGCTGGCGGCGGGCGCGATCGTTGCCGCGGCGACGGTGCTGGCCGGCGGCGCGCACGCGCAGCAGAAACCGATCACGCTCGGCTTCTCGCAGGTCGGCGCGGAAAGCGCGTGGCGTACCGCGAACACCGTGTCGGTGAAGGGCGCGGCAAAGGACGCCGGCATCAACCTGAAATTCTCCGACGCGCAACAGAAGCAGGAGAACCAGATTCGCGCGATCCGCTCGTTCATCGCGCAGAAGGTCGACGTGATCGCGTTCTCGCCCGTCGTCGAATCGGGCTGGGAGCCCGTGCTGACAGAAGCGAAAGCCGCACACATCCCGGTGATCCTGACCGACCGCGGGGTCGACGTGAAGGACCCGTCGCTGTACGTGACGATGATCGGCTCGGACTTCCTCGAGGAAGGGCGGCGCGCCGGCCACTGGATGGAAGAGCGCTACAAGAACGACCCCGGTCCGATCAATATCGTCGAGCTGCAGGGCACGGTCGGCTCGGCGCCGGCCAACGACCGGCGGGCCGGCCTGCTCGAAGTGATCAAGAGCAATCCTAAGTTCAAGGTGATCGCGTCGCAAAGCGGCGACTTCACGCTGGCGGGCGGCAAGCAGGTGATGGAAGCGTTCGCGAAGACCTACGGCAAGCAGATCAACGTCGTCTACGCGCACAACGACGACATGGCGCTCGGCGCGATCCAGGCGATGGAAGAGGCGGGGATCAAGCCCGGCAAGGACGTGAGCGTCGTGTCGTTCGACGCGACGAAGGGCGGCTTCCAGGCGATGGTGGCCGGCAAGATCAACGTCGACGTCGAATGCAGCCCGCTGCTCGGCCCGCAGTTGATGACCGCGGTGAAGGACGTGGTCGCCGGCAAGCAACTGCCCAAGCGCATCGTGACGAACGAGACCGTGTTCCCGATGAACGTCGCGGCCCAGGTGCTGCCGACCCGCAAGTACTGAGCCACATACGACGATCCGGCGCGGGCGGCGGCGTGGCGGCCGCCCGGGCGCCAACCGCTTCGAGGGAGGATGCATGGAGAGTGCGCCGGTGGTCGAGATGATCGGCATCGACAAGTCGTTTCCGGGCGTGAACGCGCTGCAGCGCGTGAACTTCCGGTTGTTTCCGGGCGAGATCCACGCGCTGATGGGCCAGAACGGCGCGGGCAAGTCGACGCTGATCAACGTGCTCACCGGCGTGCATGCGCACGATGCGGGCGAGATTCGCGTCGGCGGCGCGCCGGTGAATTTCGCCGCGCCGCGCGAAGCCGAGGCGGCCGGCATCCAGACGCTCTACCAGGAAGTGAACCTGTGCGCGAACCTGTCGGTCGCGGAGAACATCTTCGCGGGCCGGCAGCCGATGCGGCGCGGCGCGATCGACTGGAACACGATTCATGCACGCGCGCGTGCGGCGCTGGCCGAACTCGACCTGGCGCTCGACGTCACGCGCTCGCTCGACGCGTATCCGATCGCCGTGCAGCAGATGGTCGCGATCGCACGGGCAGTATCGGTCGACGCGCGCGTGCTGATCCTCGACGAGCCGACGTCGAGCCTCGATGACGGCGAGGTCGCGCGGCTGTTCGACGTGCTGCGCCGGCTGAAGGCATCGGGCATCGCGATCCTGTTCGTCACGCACTTTCTCGAGCAGACCTACGCGGTGTCCGACCGGATCACCGTGATGCGCAACGGCGAGCGCGAAGGCGAGTATCTCGCGCGCGACCTGCCGGTCGACGTGCTAGTCGCGAAGATGACCGGACGCGAACGGATGTCCGACACGCTGCAGGCGGGCGCGGCGGCGGTCGAACGCACCGCCGGCGACGCGGAACCGTTCCTGGCGATGCAGCAGGTCGGCCGGCGCGGGATGATGAGCCCGCTCGACCTCGACGTGCGGCCCGGCGAGATCGTCGGGCTGGCCGGGCTGCTCGGCTCGGGGCGCACCGAAACCGCGCAACTGGCATTCGCCGCGGAACGTGCGGACACCGGCGCGATCGAGATCGACGGCGCGCGCACGCGGCTCGCGTCGCCGCACGACGCGGTCCGGCATGGCATCGCGTATTGCCCGGAGGATCGCAAGAAGGAGGGGATCGTCGCCGCGCTGTCGATCCGCGAGAACATCATTCTCGCGCTGCAGGCGCGGCGCGGCTGGTGGCGGCTGATCGGGCGCGCGCGGCAGCGCGAGCTCGCCGAAACGTACATCGCGCGCCTCGGCATCAAGGCGCGCGATGCGGAGCAGCCGATCGGGCTGCTGTCGGGCGGCAACCAGCAGAAGGTGCTGCTCGCGCGCTGGCTCGCGACGGAACCGAAGCTGCTGATCCTCGACGAGCCGACGCGCGGCATCGACGTCGCCGCGAAATTCGACATCATGGAGCGCGTGCTCGCGCTGTGCGCGCAAGGGCTCGCGATCCTGTTCATTTCGTCGGAGATCAGCGAAGTCGTGCGTGTCAGCCACCGGATCGCGGTGCTGCGCGACCGGCGCAAGGTCGCCGAACTGACCGGCGCCGACGCATCCGAGGAGCAGGTGTACCGGCTGATCGCGGGAGGCCAGTCATGACGCGGCTGCGCACATTGTTCCGTCATTCGCTTGTATGGCCGGTGCTGACGCTCGCGCTGCTGTTCGCGCTCGACGTCGCGTATCGCCCGGGCTTCCTGTCGATCACGCTGCTCGATGGTCACCTGTTCGGCGCGCCGATCGACATCCTGAACCGCGCGGCGCCGCTCGTGATCGTGTCGCTCGGGATGACGCTCGTGATTGCGACCCGCGGGATCGACATCTCGGTCGGCGCGATCGTCGCGATCGCGGGGGCGGCCGCGGCGATCGTGCTCGACGCGGACCCGTCGCGAATCGGCGTGGCGCTGGCCGCCGCGCTCGGCGTCGGGCTGCTGGCCGGCGCATGGAACGGGCTGCTGGTGGCGTTCGTCGGGATGCAGCCGATCATCGCGACGCTGATCCTGATGGTGGCCGGCCGCGGTGTCGCGCAACTGCTGACGGGCGGCCAGATCATCCCGATCGGCGCGCCCGGCTACCTCGCGCTCGGCGGCGGCTATCTCGCGGCCGTGCCGTGCGCGGTGTGGATCGCGCTGGCGACGATCGCCGCGACCGCGCTGCTGGTGAACCGCACGGCGCTCGGGCTGTTCATCGGTGCGATCGGCGTGAACCCGGTCGCGACGCGGCTCGTCGGGCTGCGCGCGGGGGCGATCGTGTTCGGCGTGTATCTGTTTTCAGGCGTGATGTCGGCGCTCGCGGGCATCCTGGCCAGCTCGAACGTGCGCAGCGCCGACGGCAACAACGCGGGGCTGCTGCTCGAGCTCGACGCGATCCTCGCGGTGACGCTCGGCGGCACGTCGCTGCTCGGCGGCCGCTTCAGCCTCGCCGGCTCGGTGCTCGGCGCGCTGATCATCCAGACGCTCACCTACACGACCTATTCGATCGGCGTGCCGCCGGAGGCGACGCTCGTCGTCAAGGCGATCGTCGTGATCGTCGTGACGCTGATCCAGTCGGAGGCCGCCCGTGCGTCGGTCGTCCGGCACGCGTCGCGGCTGCTGCCTTCCGCGCGTTCGCGCGCCACTTCCGGAGCGACGCCGCGATGACCCGATTCCTTGGCCGGCTCGCCGACCCGCGCACGCTGCCGATCGTCGTGACGATCGTGCTGTTCGCCGCGCTGTTCGGCTTCGGGTCCGTGACCTACACGGGCTTCTTCTCGATGCAGGTGCTGACCGGGCTGCTCGTCGACAACGCGTTCCTGTTGATCGTCGCGCTCGGGATGACGTTCGTGATCGTGTCGGGCGGGATCGACCTGTCGGTCGGCTCGGTCGTCGCGCTGACGACGATCTTCTGCGCGGTCGGCGCCGAGCGGCTGCACTGGCCCGTGTGGGTGATCGTGCCGCTGGTGCTCGCGTTCGGCGCGCTGTACGGCGCGGCGATGGGGGCGCTGATCCATTATTTCCGGCTGCAGCCGTTCATCGTCACGCTGGCCGGGATGTTTCTCGCGCGCGGCGCGTGCTTCCTGATCACGACGCAGTCGATCACGATCAACGAGCCGGTGTTTCATGCGATCGCGGGCTTCAGCGTGCCGGTGGGCGGCGGCACGCTGAGCGCGGGCGCGTTGATCGCGCTCGCGACGCTGGCCGGCGCGATCTACGTCGCGCATTTCACGCGCTTCGGCCGCAACGTCTACGCGATCGGCGGCAACGAGCGTTCGGCGCTGCTGATGGGGCTGCCGGTCGCGCGCACGAAGGTCGGCGTGTACGCGCTGAGCGGCTTCTGTTCGGCGCTCGGCGGCGTCGTGTTCACGCTGTACGTGCTGTCGGGTTACGGGTTGCAGGCCCAGGGGATGGAGCTCGACGCGATCGCCGCGACCGTGATCGGCGGCACGCTGCTCACCGGCGGGGTGGGCTATGTGCTCGGCTCGGTGTTCGGTGTCGGCATCCTCGGCACGATCCAGGTGCTGATCACGTTCGACGGCACGTTGAGTTCGTGGTGGACGCGGATCGTGATCGGCGCGCTGCTGTGCGTGTTCTGCGTGCTGCAACGGGTGATCGAACGGCACGCCGCGCGGCGGCGCACGGGCGGCACGGGGCTTGGGGCGCCGCGGCCGAAACGCAGCCCCGCACCGGCGCGGCCGGCATCGCCCGACGAGGATGCCGCACTGGTTTCGACGATGCGGCGGCTGTAGCGCACGCATCGGCCGGCAGGGGGCGGCAGCGGCACGCAGCAACCTGGCGCGACGGTAGGCGGTGCCGATGCGCGGGCGGTCGCATCCGGCGGCCGGCCGGTGCCCGATCGGCGCGTGCGCGCCGCGGCGGCCCGTACCGTCAGGCCGGGCCGGCCGCGTCGGCTTCGGCGTCGAACGCCGTCGCGGCGCGGCGCGCCTGTTTCAGCGAGCCGGCCAGTGTCCCGATCGCGTCCAGGTCCAGTGCATCGAGGTGTTCGCGCACGTCCCGCACGAAGGCCGCGTAATCCGGCTCGTCCGCATACGGGCCGAGCCATGCCTCGATATCGGTCAGCTGCCCGTTGCCGGCCAGCAGGATCAGCTGGTCGAGCGCATCGTCGGGCGGGCACGGCATCGTGGGCGTGGTGTCATCCGGCTCGGCCTCGCCGTCCGGATGAAACCGCCTGACGAGCTCCGACACCGGCACGAGCGCATGCCCGACGGCCGGCGCGACGATCGCGAACGAGAATGCCGTGCCGACGCCCGGCTGGCTGGCGACGGCCAGCTCGCCCCCCATCGCGCCGACGATGCGCTGCGCGATGAACAGGCCGAGCCCGGTGCCGCCGTTTACGGCCTGCACCTGCTGGTACGCGCGGAAGATGTCGCGGTTGCCGCTGATGTCGATCCCGATGCCCGTATCGGCCACTTCGAACAGCAGGCGCCAGGTATCGCCTTCGCGCGCGGCATGAATCGACAGCGTGACCGTGCCGTCGCGCGTGAACTTCGATGCGTTGGACAGCAGGTTGAGCAGCACCTGCTGCAGCCGCATGCCGTCGATCGACACCGTGCGCGGCAGCGGCGTGGCCGGCCGGTAGACGAACCGGTTGTCCTGCTGCGCGCACAGCGCGAGCGCATAGTGGCCGATGTCGTCGAGCAGGCCGGGCAGGTCGGTCGTGTCGGGCGTCACGCCGAGCGGCTGCAGCTCGGCCTTCGTGAACGCGAGCAGCTCGTCGATCAGCGTGAGCTGGTAGCGGATGCTGCGGTCGATCGACCGGATCAGCCGCGCCTGGCCGCGCGTCGCGCCTTGCAGCAGCAGCTTCGCGTAGCCGTTGATCGTGGACAGCGGCGCGCGCAGGTCGTGGCTGACGTAGCCGAGCGTCTCGATCTTCTGCTGCATGTGGGTCGTCACCTGTTGCAGCGCGTCGTTGAGCGCGAGCGTGCGGCGTGCGACTTCGTCGCGCAGGCGATCCTGTTCGGTGAGCTGCCAGTGTTCGAGCCGCTTCCTCGCCTCGGTACGCTGGCGACCGACGTGATGAATCCATGCGGCCAGCACCAGCAGGTGCGTGGCGAGCCCGACGACCGCGGTGACGGGGTTCGGGAAGATGTCGGATTTCAGCCAGGCAAGCACCGGCGGCAGCGTGTTCATGCCGTCGAGCACGCGAATCAGCATGTTGAAGGTGGCGATCGCGATGGCGATCAGCATCACACGGCCGGTGGGCGTCCGGCGGATCGCGAGCAGCAACGCGAGGCTGATGTTGACGATCGCGAGCACGGCGTTCAGCCGCAGGCAGAACCACGTGAACGTCAGCAGGTCGCCGCACGCGGCGCCGATCATGCCGACCCCTTCGAGCGCGAGGAACGCCATGTAGATCGCGCGCATCGGCAGCTTCGCCTGCTCGCGCCGGGCGACCATCAGGATGAAGACGACGAAGCACGACACGGCCAGGTACGCGAAGATCACTTCGCCGCGCGCCGACCATTCACGCAGCGCAGGCGGCAACGCCATCGCCAGATAGCCGCGGTACGCCGCTTCGAACAGCGTCGTGCCCAGCGCCACCGCGGCCAGCACGTGAAACACGCCGCTGCGCGAAAAGAACCCGATCAGCAGCGCGCACCACATCAGCGCGAGCAGCCCGCCGAAGAAGCCGAAGTCCCACATCGTCGCGCGCCGTTCCAGCGCATCCCACGCCGCACGCGTGAACGCCGCCGGCGCGAGCCGCATTTCCTTGCGCGACGTGACGCGGATCAGCACGGGGACGCTTTCGCCGGCACGTAACGTGACGTCGAGCGCCGGGTAGCGCGATGACGGTCGGGCGTCACTACCGGCGCCGGCTGCCGGGAAGCGGCTGTCGAGCGTCCACCCGCCGTTCCGGCCGAGATAGAAGTCCGCCTGGTCGACGCGGGCGTCGCGAATCACCAGCACCAGCGGGCGCGCGGCGCTGTCGCGGTTGGTCAGCGTGGCGCGAATCCACCACGCCGATCGCGAGAACTCGACGTTGAAGGACGACGTGCCGGCCACCGGCGCGCCATGCGCCGGATCGGCGAGCCGTGCGGCGACCTGAGCGGCGGACATCGTCGTGCTCGCGTCCTCGAAGACCGACACGGCGTCCAGTTGCGCGGGATTCGGCGTCGACGCGGCGTGCGCTGCCGCGCAGGTGACGGCCATTGCGAGCAGGAGCAGCAGCACCGCGCGACATCCGGCTGCCCATGCCGCGTGGCGCCTACCCATCGTGATGGTGCGCCCCGGGTGCGGCGGGCGGGGCATTGACCGCATGGCGCTGGCGCCGCCAGTCGGACGGCGTGATGCCGAAGCGTTCGCGGAAGGCGGTGGCGAAGTTGCCGGGCGTCGAAAAGCCGATTTCCTCGGCGATGTCGCCGATCCCCATCGACGTCTCCGCGAGAAAGTGCATCGCGGCGCGCAGGCGCGTGTCGCGCAGATATTCGAACACGGTCTGGCCGAGATGATCGCGGAACACGCGGGACAGGCGCTTCTCGTGCGTGCCGACCTGTCTGGCGAGATCCTCGAGCGCCGGCGGATGGCGCAGGTCGCGCAGCAGGACTTCGGACGCCGCGCGCACGAGGGCCGTCTCCGGGTTGTCGGGCAGCTCGGGCAGATGTGCGAACGGCTGGCTGCGCCGCGCGCGTTTCAGGTGATTGCGGATCCGGGCCAGCACTTCCGTCGGCTCGAACGGCTTGATGATGTAGTCGATCGCACCGGTTTCGAGCCCCGCGATGCGATCCTCGAGATCGCCCGCTGCCGTCAGGATGATGACCGGGATCGATTGCGTCGACGGCGTCGACGCCAGCAGCCGGCACGCCGCGAAGCCGTCCATGCGCGGCATGCGGACATCCATCAGGATCAGGTCGGGCGCGATCGCCTGCGCACGGTGATACGCCTGTAGCCCGTCGAACGCGACGCTGATCCGGCACCGGGCGGCACGCAGGATTTCCGTGAGGAGCCGCAGGTCGTTCGGGCGATCGTCGACGACAAGAATATGTGCGTCAGCAAGATCCGGCGTGGGACGAGGCGACGCCGGACTGGACGAGCGGGATGGCATGGTTGCGGAGGCGGTGGAAGGGTGGCCGGTCAGATGACGTGCATCGCGGTCTGCACGATTGTTGCGAAAAATTATATGCCGACAACAGGTCACATTGTGAGGATTCCGTGTGGTCCGTGGGGGCTTGTGCGGCGGGGTGTTGCGTGTTTGCCGCCACCGCGTCCGGCCGGAAGAAACGGAAGTGGAAAAACATGCCGAATCGGCTTTTAATAATCGGTCTTTATTGCCGGATAAATTTGGAATAATTGGAATGGGATGGCGCGGGTGAATCAGTTTGACATGCGTTCAGAAGTCGATGCCTTCCATGTGAAAAGAATGAAGAAATTGTGGGTTGCGCGATTAATTTTTTCTGATGTTTGGTCGGAATCGTGTTAGTCGAGAAAGCACATTTTGCGTCGGAATGTATGAATGTAAATGCTGTCTGCTCGGGAAAAGGATTTTTCCGCTCGGGAAAAGGTTCGTTCTGAAGGATGCCAGCAAACTAGCCCCGGCGCGGCTGGAATCGGTTCTTTCAAACGGTCGGAATCGCGCGGATCGCACGCCGAAATTCTATTCCGAGGCATGCGATACCAATGAGACATTGATCGATGTCAGATCCTATGATGTGGGGCTGCATCGGCGAACGAATAACTGGCACGAGGGTAATGCAGATTCCGTCCTTCACCGAATACGTTGCTATATAAGAGAAATCGGTGAGTTCTGGAATGCGGTTGGGAATGACGCACCGGTCGAGACGAAATCGTCAAGGAAATTCGATCGATTAATTCGGTGCAGGGGTCGTCCGGCAAGTCGTCGATGCCGTTCCGGGATTCCGGAAATGCGTTTGAATGCGGGACGAAAAAGGGTGAGTGGCTGCGCGTGGGCCGTCCGAGGGTTCGATCCATCGGGGGACGGTCGCGCGCGGCGCGCTCTCGAACCAGGCGGGTACGAAAACGATGAACACAACAGGCATGACAGGCCAACGCACCGGTTCGCATGAGCCGGCGGCGCATGCTTCAGTCCCGGGGATCGCACGTCGCCATCCTCCTCCTGAATGAAACAGGGCGGGCCGCCCCGGGGTGCGGGCCGGCTTCCACCCATCCGGCGTCTGAATGACGCTTTCCCATGAGATTCGAGGTCGTCGCGGGTTCGGCGCGATGGCGCGCGCGTGCGCGGATGAACCGCACGCCCAGCGTCGCGCCGCCGGGCTTGCCGTGTCGGCTTCCATGATTCGATAACCGGCGATCGTCGCCTCGCCTCGTGTCGACCGGCACGGGCGGCGCGCGATTGCGTGATCGCGATACCCATCGCGCGTGGCGTGCAGCGTTACCCGGCTGTTTAGTTAGTGATCCAAAGTGAGTGGCGGGACATCGCGAGGCGGACGGGAACGTGCAGAGGACGTTCTCGCCGGCTGCCGTGTTCGCCGTTGCGTCATCCAGCACATGAGAACCGAGGGAAGACAAGATGAACAAGACGTTCAAGTCGATCTGGAACGAAGCATTGGGAGCCTGGGTTGCGGCTTCGGAGCTTGATCGCGCGCGCGGCAAGCGCGTTGCGTCGTCGCGGGGCACGCCGGAGCGCGACATCGAAGGAGCGGCCGCGGTTCGCGCAGGCGCGACCTCGGCCCCGTCGGTCAGGCGGCTCACCATGCTGATGGCGTCCGCGTATCTCGCGCTGTTCCATGCCGGTGCGCATGCGCAGTACAACCCGGATGGCGGGACGGCCACCGGCGGCGTCTCGTCGATCGCGATCGGCGTCGGGTCGAGCGCCGCGCAGACGAACTCCACCGCGTTGGGCAACCTGTCGACGGCGCAGGGCGTGTCGGCCACGGCGCTTGGCCCGGGGGCGCATGCGATGGGCGACGCTTCGACGGCCGTCGGCATCAATGCGCAGGCGACCGGCGTCAACAGCACGTCGATGGGCGTGCAGGCGATCGGTTCGGGCGATTACTCGGTTGCCATCGGCAACCTGTCGAGCGCGACGCAAAGCGGGTCGGTGGCGATGGGCAGCGGGGCGGCCGCAACCGGCGTGTCGGCCATCGGGCTCGGCAACAATGCGCTGGCTTCCGGCCAGTACGCGGCCGCGCTCGGCCTCGGGGCGAGCGCCGCCGGCGCGCAAAGCGTCGCGCTGGGCTATGCATCGCATGCGGACCAGACGGGCTCGGTGTCCCTCGGCAACCAGTCGACCAGCTCCGGCGCGGCCGCCGTTGCCGTGGGCAGCGGCGCGCTGGCTTCCGGCAATTCGGGCGTGGCGATGGGGGTGAACAGCGGTGCGAAGGGCACGTCGTCGATCGCGATCGGCTGGGGCGGGACGGCCGGCGTACCGGGCTCGGGCACGCAGTCGCTCGGCACCAGTTCGATCGCATTGGGTTCGGCCACGACGGCCGGCGCCGACAGCGCGATGGCGCTCGGCCTGAACGCGAATGCGTCGGGGGTCAGCTCGATCGCGATGGGCGTGCAGTCGACCGCGACGCAGCAGTTCGCGACCGCGGTCGGTAATCTGGCGCGTGCGACCGGCGTGTCGGCGAGCGCCCTGGGGCCCGGTGCGACGGCGTCGGCTACGAATGCGACGGCCATCGGCATCAACAGCGTCGCGGCGGCGGGGTCGACCGTGGCGATCGGCGATTCGAACTCGGTCGCGGCGGCGGCGGGGGCGGGCTCGATTGCCGGCGGCAACAACTCGAAGGTGCTGGGCGGCATCGGCGCGGTCGCGCTCGGTCTGGGGCAGACGGTCAGCGGCAACGGTGCGGTGGCGATCGGCGACCCGAGCACCGCGATCGGCACCGGCGCGGTCACGGCCGGGTCGAACAACACGGCGAACGGCGACGGCGCGGTCGCGATCGGCAATTCGAACATCGCGCAGGGCACCGGTTCGCTCGCGCTCGGCAACACGTCGACGGCGGCGGCGGCCGGTGCGCTGGCGTTCGGCGCGTCGGCCGTGGCGAACAATGCAGGCGACGTCGCGCTCGGCTCGGGCTCGACGACGGCCGCGCCGAACCCGACCGCAAGCGCGACGATCGGCGGCGTGACGTATACGTTCAAGGGCACGAATCCGACCAGCGTCGTCAGTGTCGGTGCCGCGGGTACCGAGCGCCAGATCACCAACGTCGCGGCCGGGCGCATCAGTTCGGCGAGCACGGATGCGATCAACGGGTCGCAGCTCGATGCGACGAATCAGGCGGTGAATTCGCTGTCGACGTCCACGGCGTCGAGCGTCAGTTCGTTGTCGACGGGGGTGTCGTCGCTGTCGACCGGGTTGTCATCGGCAAACAGCGCGATCACGTCGCTTTCCACGTCGACTTCGACGGGCATCAGTTCGTTGTCGACGGGATTGAGTTCGACCAATAGCGCGGTGACGTCGTTGTCGACCTCGACGTCGACGGGCATCAGTTCGCTGTCGACGGGGTTGAGTTCGACCAATAGCTCGGTGACGTCATTGTCAACGTCCACGTCGACCGGCTTGTCGTCGGCCAATAGCGCGATCACGTCGTTGTCGACTTCGACGTCGACGGGCATCAGCTCGTTGTCGACGGGGTTGAGCTCGACCAATAGTGCGGTGACTTCGTTGTCGACCTCGACGTCGACGGGCATCAGCTCGCTGTCGACGGGATTGAGCTCGACCAATAGCTCGGTGACGTCGTTGTCGACATCCACGTCGACCGGCCTGTCGTCGGCCAATAGCGCGATCACGTCGTTGTCGACTTCGACCTCGACGGGCATCGGCTCACTGTCGACGGGCCTGAGTTCGACCAACAGCGCCGTGACGTCATTGTCGACATCCACGTCGACCGGGTTGTCGTCGGCCAACAGCGCGATCACGTCGCTTTCCACGTCGACCTCGACGGGCATCAGCTCGCTGTCCACGGGCCTGAGTTCGACCAACAGCGCAGTGACGTCATTGTCGACATCGACGTCGACCGGTTTGTCGTCGGCCAATAGCGCGATCACGTCACTGTCCACGTCGACTTCGACCGGCCTGAGTTCGACCAATAGCTCGTTGACGTCACTGTCGACTTCGACTTCGACGGGCATCAGTTCGCTGTCCACCGGCTTGAGTTCGACGAACAGCTCGGTGACGTCGCTGTCCACGTCGACGTCGACCGGCATCAGCTCGCTGTCCACTGGCCTGAGTTCGACGAACAGCACGGTCACGTCGCTGTCGACGTCCACGTCAACCGGCATCAGCTCGCTGTCCACCGGCTTGAGTTCGACGAACAGCACGGTCACGTCGCTGTCGACGTCCACGTCGACGGGCATCAGCTCGCTGTCCACCGGCCTGAGTTCGACGAACAGCGCGGTGACGTCGCTGTCGACGTCCACCTCGACGGTGGTCGGATCACTGTCCACCGGCCTGAGCTCGACGAACAGCACCGTCACGTCGCTGTCGACCGCGACCTCGACGAGCATCGGTTCGCTGTCGACCGGGCTCAGTTCGACGACGAGCTCGATCGCGTCGCTGTCGACGTCGACCTCGACGACCGTCGGCTCGCTGTCCACCGGGCTGTCGAGCACCAACAGCAACCTGACGTCGCTGTCCACCGCGACGTCGACGGGCCTCGGCTCGCTGTCCACCGGCCTCAGCTCGATCGCCAGCAACAACACCAACCTCGGCAACAGCACGGCGGGCGCGATCGGCGGCGGGGCCACCTACGATCCGACGACCGGCACGATTTCGGCTCCGTCGTACGTGACGTACAACAGCGACGGTTCGACGACGATCAACAACAACGTCGGCTCGGCGATCGACAACATCAACGCGCACGGCATCAAGTATTTCCACGCGAACTCGACCGCGCCGGACAGCCAGGCGATCGGGCTCGACAGCGTCGCGATCGGCCCGAATGCGATTTCGAAGGTGGACGGGAGCATCGCGCTCGGTGCGGGGTCGGTATCCGACCGCGCGACGACGCCGGCATCGGGCATCCTCCGCAACGGCACCGCATCGATCCCGTTCAACACGACGGACCAGACGCTGCTCGGCGCGGTATCGGTCGGCGACGCGACCGGCAAGACGTATCGCCAGATCACCAACGTCGCGGACGGCACCGGGCAGCAGGATGCGGTGACCGTGCGGCAGCTGGCCGGCGCGTTGCAGTCGTTCGCGGTCACGGGCCAGAAGTATTTCCACGCGAATTCGACGGCGGCCGACTCGCTCGCCGTCGGCGCGGAATCGGTCGCGGTGGGGCCGACGACGGTCGTCAACGGCGACAACGGCGTGGGCATCGGCAACGGCGCGATCGTCGACCAGACCGCGCCTGGCGGCGTCGCGATCGGGCAGGCGGCGAGTGCCGCGCAGGCCGACGCGCTCGCGCTCGGCAGCGGCGCGACGGCACTCGGCGCGCAGTCGGTTGCGCAAGGCGCGAATGCGAAGGCGGTCAGCGTGGGCAGCGTCGCGCTGGGTTCCGGCGCGCTCGGCAACGCGACCGATGCGCTCGCGCTGGGCGCCGGTGCGTCCGCGACGTTCGCGAACAGCGTGGCATTGGGCGCGGGTTCGCTGACGACGGTCGGCGCGCTGACGAACTACGTCGCGTACGGCCTGAGCAGCCCGCAATCGTCGGCCGGCGAAGTGAACATCGGCAACCGGCAGATCACGGGCCTCGCGGCCGGCAAGAACGGCACGGATGCGGTGAACGTGTCGCAGCTCGACTCGGTCGCGAACCAGCTGACGACGCTGATCGACCAGCGCACGACCAACCTCGGCGGCCAGTACACGACGAACCCGAACGGCGCGAACGTGCCGCCGGGCTCGACCGGCCCGAATTCGTCGGCGGGTGGGTCGGGTGCGGTGGCGTCGGGCTCGAACAGCACGGCGGTCGGCAACAATGCGCTCGCATCGGGCAACGGCTCCACCGCATTCGGCGTGGGCTCGACGGCGTCGGGCAGCAATTCGACCGCGATCGGCACGGGCAGCAACGACGGCGGGCGCTCGAACGTCGTCGCGGTCGGCTCGGCGGAATCGGCGCGCCAGGTGGTCAACGTCGCGGCCGGTACGCAGGGCACGGATGCGGTGAACGTGAACCAGCTGAACGCGGTGTCGAACCAGTTCACGCAGTCGCTGAACACCGTCAACAACCAGCTCACGCAGATGCAGCAGCAGATCCAGCAGACCGATTCGATGGCACGCGAGGGGATCGCGGCCACCGCCGCGATGGCGTCGATCCCGCACATGGACCGCGACTCGAACTTCGCGATGGGGGTCGGTACGGCGACGTTCCAGGGGCAGAAGGCGATGGCGGTCGGCGTGCAGGCGCGTGTCACGGAAAACCTGAAGGCGACGCTGAACGGCGGTTTCGCCGGCAGCCAGCGCGTCGTCGGCGCGGGCATGCTGTATCAGTGGAAGTAATCGCGCGCAGCGGTTCGCGCCGGCATGCAGTGCCGGGGCGGACCGCGTCGAACGCACACGCACGCGGAGGCGGCTGCGCCATTGCACCGCCCGCGTTGCGCCCCTCGCATTTTCGGAGTCCTCAAGTGAAAAACATTCATCTTGCACTGCTGGCGTCCGTCGTTTCCCTCGCGGCCTGTTCGAGCGCATCGGGGCCGACGTACAACGCATACGAACTTCAGCCGCGCGACGGCATCCGGACGTTCCGTGTCGACTGTCACGGCATCCTGTCGAGCGCCAATACCTGCATGAAGGTCGCGACGCGCATGTGCGGCAACGAGACCGTGCGCAAGGTCGATTCCACGACGCCGTACCGCGACGGCGCCGATCCGCACTCGATCGTGTTCCAGTGCGGTGCGGCACCCGCGCCGGTGGCCGCGGCGGCCGCGCCGGCGCCCGCCGCGGTCGAGAAGGTGAGCCTGACCGGCGATGCGTACTTCGCGACCGACTCCGCCGTGCTGACCCCCGCCGCCACCGCTGCGCTCGACAGTTTGCTGAGCCAGCAGGGCGACAGGCATTTCTCTCGTGTGGAAGTGGACGGTTATACCGACGCGACCGGCTCGGATGCCCACAACCAGGCACTGTCGAAGCGTCGCGCCGATGCGGTCGCGGGGTATCTGCGCGAACACGGGCTGAAGGCGGATTCGGTCGCGGCGACGGGGCATGGAGAAACCAACCCGGCGGCGTCGAACGAGACCGCCGAAGGGCGGGCGCGCAATCGCCGGGTGGAAATCTCGTTGCAGAAGTAGGGCGTCGCCATCGGCTTGACGCAGGCGTGGCCGTCGAGAACCGACGGCGCGCTTGCGGCAGCGATGCCGTCCGGGGGCGCAGGCGGTCGAGTCAGGCGATGCGTCGCGACGAGCGAGTGCGGTGCCGCCATCGCAGCGGATGTCGGCGTGTTCACCGAATGCCCTACGTGCGTGGCGATCAAAGTCGGCACCCGCCCTCCGCAAACCAGCCTTCGGTATCGAGCGACCTCGATTCGGCTACGCGTATTTGTCGCCCACGGTACTGCGAATCGGATGGGTGTCGTAGACGATGATCATCCGCTCGATGCGCCCATCGTCGTCGAATTCGAAAACATCGACGCACTCGAAACGCACCGCGGACCCATCTTTCAGCGCCCAGTCATAGACGAAGTAGCCGGTCGCACGTCGAGCCCCCGTCGTGCTGACGCAGATGTCGATGGGCGCTATTTTGCTCGCTCCGGATGCTGCATTGACCTTCGCGAAGAAGGGCGCGGCGTTCATCCAGCCGAGAAACGGCGAGAAGACCTGGGCGTCCGGCGTGAACAACGCACAGATCGCCGCGACGTCGCCACGCTCCAGCTCCGCGAGATAGTTGCGAACCTGCCGGGTGTATAGTGCTTCCGACGATGAGACCATCTTTTTTCTCCGATCATTCGTTGACGACGCCGCGCATTCGAACAGACGCGCATCCGGTACAGGCAAGATAGCGATGCACCGATGACCGAACAATCGAAAAATCCGCAACCCGGGTATGCAACGCATGCATATCCATTGGGCGACCTGACGCGGCCGCTGCCGCCGCTGACGGCGTTCCAGTCATTCGTCGCCGCGGCACGACTCGGGAGCATCAGCAAAGCCGCCGACCATCTGTGTCGAACGCAGGGCGCGGTGAGCCGTCAGGTCCAGCAACTGGAATCGCACTACCGGTGTGCACTTTTCGTACGCCATGCGTCAGGGTTGACGCTGACGGCGGAAGGAAGCGAACTGTTGACCGTGGCCGTCAGCGTACTCACGCAACTGGTTCAGCATGCGGACGTTCACGCCAGGACAGCGCCCGTCGTCACGCTGCGGTTGCCCTCCACGTTCGCGCTTCGCTGGTTGCTCCCACGGCTGGGAGACATCAATCACGCGTTGCCTGGAACAGAATTTCGCATCTCCACATCGGCGGACGACACGCCGGATTTCACGACCCCTGACGTCGACGCCATCGTTGTGCGTGGAACCGGGCAGTGGCCGGGTATGGACGCGGTTCCGTTGTTTGACGAGCAACTCACACCGATGTGTACACGCGCAATGGCCGCATCGCTTGGCTCGGCCGCCGACCTTGCTCATGTCACATTGCTCCATCCCGGACACGGCCACGAGGAGTGGCGATGCTGGCTGGAAAGCGTTGGGGCACGGCAAATCGACGCGAGCCGTGGACTCGTTTTCGATACCCTCGAATTGACGCTCTCCGCTGCGGCGGAAGGGCATGGCGTGGCAATCGGCGATCCCCGGATGGCGAGGGACCGCCTGCAGGCAGGGACACTGACGACACCTTTTGCCGACGTGGCGCAAAACGGCTTGTCGTACTACGTCGTCTATCCATCCCAACGAGCCGCACAGTCCAAGATTCGCGCGCTCGCTGACGTCCTGTTTCGGCTTGCGCAGGATGACTGAGGGTTATCGGGGAAAGCACTCCTGTACCGTGGGCTTGCCGTTGGCACGTAACGCGAGCGCGAACACGGCCCATGCCGGCGTTCCAATCTTCGATGACCACGTGACGCATTGCCAATCGGGCAGCCTGTCGAGACGGCACGTCTGATCTGCCGCAAGCGCGCAGCGATTATGGCTCCCGCGTTCCCAATGGCGAGTACACTGACAATGCCCTGGAAGCAGGAGAATGCGATGATCGACGCTGGCCCCCAAAGCACCTTTCGAGGACTGCCGCTGACCGTGGAGCAGGACGCGGAAGTGCGGCACTACATCAAGGATCGGACTCGGCGTGGGCTGCCATGGGACACGTCGGAGCTGAGCGCGATGCTCAAGGACATGCTGCATCCCCCGGGCGACGGTGATGGCGACGACGATCGCGAAGGCGACGATGATTTTGCCTCACCGGCAGACGAAGCCAGAGCGGCCGCCGAGCGCGCGACGGCCTCGGTCGACGAAGCGATGGATCCGATCGAGGCGAATGAGGAATGGCATGCGGCCATGGAGTCGGAGGGCATGAAAGGGCCCAGACGATAACGCGGAGCAGCGACGCGCCGAATTCCCGCAGCGCCGCATACGAGGCGCGCGCGCCGGATGCCGGGCATTTCAGGGAAGGCGCGTAGCGTCGGACCGTACACAGCGGAGTTGCCGACGCGCGCGGCGATCCCGGCGTGAGAGCCCCGACACGCAATCCATCCGTTGCCAGGTCATTCCGGGCACAGCCCACCGCGCCACGCCCATCGCATGGCGCCAACGGAATGGCGAGCCGCATCGCGTCGCCGGGCGCCCGGCAGCGGGCGCCCTGTCAGTGCCTGATCACGCAGACGGCCACGATTTCGTATCCGGGGTCGGCATGCACGTGCGCCGCCTTTTCCGCTTCTTCATACGAACCAAACGACGTGGCATCCTCAACCGCCGGTGCCATGCCGATATCGCCATCCTCGGCGGTGCAGAGGAACTGCTCGCCGGTCTTCACGACGTAGACGGACAACATGATTCCCTCCATCGTGTGCAGGGGGAATTCCAGTCTAGCAGGAGAGAAAAGGGGCGCAGGCGGTT
Organism: Burkholderia sp. AU33803; assembly: GCF_002223095.1. NCBI lineage: Bacteria > Pseudomonadati > Pseudomonadota > Betaproteobacteria > Burkholderiales > Burkholderiaceae > Burkholderia > Burkholderia sp. AU33803. The sequence continues at coordinate 335,913 of NZ_NKFJ01000008.1, read as the reverse complement.
CGCTGAGTCCTTTTCGCGAGATCTGCGACAGGACCGAAAAGCCGGGCACAATACCCGCATGCAAAATCCAGACCTCGAACAGCTCGTCACCGTCACCATGCCCTTCGGGAAATACAAAGGCCGGCTGATTGCCGACCTGCCCGGGCCTTACCTCAACTGGCTGGCGCGCGAAGGGTTTCCGCGCGGCGAAATCGGCCGGCAGCTCGCGCTGATGCACGAGATCGACCACAACGGCCTGCGGGACTTGCTGGCGCCGTTGCGAAAGCGCGGATAGCGCCCATCGCGGGCGAATGTGCCGGCCCCCGCATCGTTCGTCCGTGATCGACAACGACCACCGCGCATCCACCCCACCGGCCACGCGTGGCCGAACGCTCGCATGCGACCCCGTCCGCGGCTCGCATGCCACTAGCGTGTCGCCGAGGCTGACATAGAATAGAAAACAGTCCCTTGGCCGTTGATGGCAAGAAAAGGGGTGCCAACATGAGACGCCTTTATTTCCTCGTACCCGATACCCAGATGGCGAAGGCCATCGTCGACGATCTATTGCGCGCACGCATCGTCTGGCGCCATATCCACGTTCTCGCCGACCACAGCGTCACACTCGATCAGTTACCCGAAGCATCGTTGCTGCAAAGCAGCGACGTCGTGCATGCACTCGAGCGCGGCGTCGCGCTCGGCGGCGCGGCCGGTGCGCTGATCGGCCTCGTCGCGCTCGTCTTTCCGCCGGCGGAGCTCGTGATCGCGGGCGGCGCCGTCGTCGGCCTGACGCTGGCCGGCGCGGGTTTTGGGGCGTGGACCGCCGCGATGATCGGCATCGCCGAGCCGAACGCGCGACTCCAGCGATTTCGCGAGGCCATCCAGGCAGGCCAGATCCTGATCATGGCCGACGTGCCGGCATTGCGAGAGCAGGAAATCGAAGAAATGGTCGCCCTGCATTTTCCGAAGGCAGACCTGGAGGGCGCCGAACCTACGTCACCGATCTTCCCCTGACACGCGACAGCCAATCGGCCTGCCCGACAAGCGCGTCGATTGACGCGGTTCGCCGAGCGCGCGGCTGCGGCCGCGGGCCGCGCGGGGAGCGGGGCGTGCGCTCGTTGCGCAGGCAACTCATGTCCGCCATGCCGAAGCGCGCAAGAGACGCGGGGCCGACGCGCGTGATGCCTGGGGGAATCGAAGTGCCAACGTCGAACCGTCGGCAAGGAGGCCGTATGGAACTGCACATTCAATCGCACCATTGGGCGCGTCGTACGCCCGACTGGGTCGCCGCTGCCGTGGCCGGCCTCGCGGGCGGCGCGCTGGTGATCGCGCTGGAATTCGTCTGGTCGACGCTGGTGCTCGGCTCGAGCCCGTGGCAACCGACCCACAAGATCGCGGCGATGGTGATGGGCCGTAGCGCGCTCGGCCAGATGACGCAATTCAACCTCGAAATCGTGGCGATGGCGCTGCTGCTGCACTACGTGCTCGGCGCGATCATGGGGATGATGCTCGCCGCGATCATGGCGCCTTTCCGCTTCGATTCGAGCGTGGGGATGGAAGCCGTCATCGGGCTGGCGTTCGGGATCGTCGCGTATGGGTGGAACTTCTACGTGATGACGGCCGTGTTCCCGTGGTTCGTCTCCGAGCGCGGTTCCGGGCCGTTGCTGGCCAACCTGTTGTTCGGCGTGGTGGCGGCCATCACCTACGGCAGGCTGGAGCGATTGCGCAAGCAGAACGTGGACGATTGACCCATCGCGCTTCCCGCCGCGCCGCGCTCGAACACGCGGCGCCCATGGGAAACACGGAACCGGGTGTCGGCGGCGCCGGCGAGTGAGATGCAGCGAGGCGGCCCATGGCCCTTGCGATTGCCCTGGTCCTGATCATCGTGTTGGCGGTGGGGTTTCACTTTGCCAGTCCGTGGTGGATCACGCCGATTGCGTCGAACTGGGTGCGCATGGACGACATGCTGACGATCACGCTCGTCATCACCGGCGCATTCTTCATCGCCATCAACCTGTTCATCGTGGTCGCCCTGGTGCGCTATCGCCACCGCAGCGGGCACCGCGCGGCCTACGAACCGCACAACCGGAAACTGGAATGGTGGCTGATCGGCCTGACCATCGTCGGCGTCGCGGCGTTGCTGGCGCCGGGCCTGTTCGTCTACGCGGATTACATCCGGCCGCCGCGCAACGCGTTGCAGATGGAAGTGCTCGGCCAGCAATGGCAATGGCGCTTTCGCTTCGCCGGGCCCGGCGGCAAGCTGGGGACGACCGACGTGCGCTACGTCAGCAACGACAACCCGTTCGGCCTGAACCCCGCCGACCCGAACGGCCGCGACAACTACCTGGTCGACGGTCCCGAGGTGCACCTGCCGCTCAACCGGCCGGTCCAGGTCCTGACCCGGTCGCGCGACGTGCTGCACGACTTCTACGTCCCGCCGTTCCGCGCGCGGATGAACATGGTGCCGGGCATGGTGACCACCTTCTGGTTCACGCCGACCCGGGCTGGGCGCTACGACATCCTGTGCGCGCAGCTCTGCGGGATCGGGCATTCCGGCATGCGCGGCGTGGTGGTGGTGGAAGACGAAGCCGCGTTCTCGCGCTGGCTGGCGCAGCAGACCACGTTCGCGCAGCAGCAGATGGCCCACGTGCAGGCTGCCCCCGCCGCCGCGGGCGGCAGCGCGCAGGCGCTGGCCAACCTGGGCAAGACGCTCGCGGCGGCCAAGGGCTGCGTCGCCTGCCATACCGTGGACGGCAGCCCGCTCGTGGGCCCGACCTGGAAGGGCCTGTACGGCAAGACCGAAACGATGGCCGACGGCAGCACCGCGAAGGTGGATGAAGCCTATCTGCGCGCGTTCATCCGCAATCCGACGGCCCGCGTCGTGAAGGGCTTCTCGCCGATCATGCCGCACTTCGACCTGAGCGAGCAGGAACTGATCGCGCTGGTGGCCTATATCGAGGCGCAAGGCGGGACGCCCGCCGGCACCGCGGCCCAGCCCTAGCGTAACGGACGAAGCAGACGGAGCAGACGCCATGACCTACGCGCACACCGATCACGGTCCGCACAGCTTCTGGACCCGCTATGTGTGGAGCCAGGACCACAAGGTCATCGCCGTGCAGTACGCGCTGACGGCCATCGCGATCGGCCTGGTCGGCCTCGTCCTGTCGGACCTGATGCGGCTGCAGCTCGGCTTTCCGGGCAAGTTCGCGTTCATCGACGCGAACCACTACTACCAGTTCGTCACGATGCACGGGATGATCATGGTGATCTACCTGCTGACGGCGCTGTTCCTGGGCGGCTTCGGCAACTACCTGATCCCGCTGATGCTCGGCGCGCGCGACATGGTGTTCCCGTTTCTCAACATGCTGAGCTACTGGGTCTACCTGCTGGCGGTGCTGGTGCTGGTGGCGAGCTTCTTCGTGCCGGGCGGGCCGACCGGCGCGGGCTGGACGCTGTATCCGCCGCAGGCGATCCTGCCGGGCACGCCGGGCGTGGAATGGGGCATCGTGCTGATGCTTGTGTCGCTGGCGATCTTCATCGTCGCGGCCACGATGGGCGGCCTGAATTACGTGACCACCACGCTGCAGGCACGCACGCGCGGCATGACGCTGATGCGCATGCCGCTCACCGTGTGGGGCATCTTCATCGCGACCATCATGGCGCTGCTGGCGTTTCCGGCGCTGTTCGTGTCGGCGGTGATGATGCTGTTCGACCGGACGCTCGGCACCAGTTTCTTCGTCCCGGCCGTGGTGTCGATGGGGCAGACGCTCAAGCATGCGGGCGGCAGCCCGCTGCTGTTCCAGCATCTGTTCTGGTTCTTCGGGCACCCGGAGGTCTACATCGTCGCGCTGCCGGCCTTCGGCATCGCGTCGGATCTCATCAGCACGCATGCGCGCAAGAGCATCTTCGGCTACCGGATGATGGTGTGGGCGATCGTCATCATCGGCGCGCTGAGCTTCGTGGTCTGGGCGCACCACATGTTCATCGCCGGCATGAACCCGTACTTCGGCTTCTTCTTCGCCACCACGACGCTCATCATCGCCGTCCCGACCGCCCTCAAGGTCTACAACTGGGTGCTGACGCTGTGGCGCGGCGATATCCACCTGACCGTGCCGATGCTGTTCGCGATCGGCTTCATCAGCACCTTCGTGCTGGGCGGGCTCACCGGGCTCTACCTCGGCAACGTGAGCGTGGACATCCCGCTGTCGAACACGTATTTCGTGGTCGCGCACTTCCATATGGTGATGGCCGTGTCGCCGATCCTCGTGGTGTTCGGCGGCCTGTATCACTGGTACCCGAAGGTGACGGGCCGCCTGCTCGACGACACGCTCGGGCGCGCGCACTTCTGGATCACCTTCGTCGGCACCTACGCGATCTACTTCCCGATGCACTATCTCGGCATCCTCGGCATGCCGCGGCGGTATTACGCGTATCAGGGCTACAGCTTCATTCCGCATTCGGCGCAGACGCTCAACACGTTCATCACGATCGTCGCGCTGATCGTCGCGGCGGCACAGCTGCTGTTCCTGTTCAACCTCGCGTGGAGCCTTCGCCACGGGCGGCGTGCGGACGGCAACCCGTGGCGGGCCACCACGCTCGAATGGCAGACGCCGCAAACGCCGCCCGTACACGGCAACTGGGGGCCGACGCTTCCCGTCGTCTACCGCTGGGCATACGAATACAGTCCGCCGGGGCAGGAGGAAGACTTCGTGCCGCAGAATCAGCCGCCGGCGACGGCGCCTGAATCCAAAGCGGCCCATCCGACGCTGCACCCGGGCGAGGCACACGAATGACCACGCTGCCGCGCCCCTTCGTTCCCGATGCGCCACCCGGCTTGCCGAATGCGGGCCGCACCGGCCTGACCGTGTTCATGGCGGTGGCGACGACGCTGTTCTCGCTGCTGCTGCTCGCCTATGCGATGCGCATGCGCGAACCCGACTGGCAGCCGATCCCGCATCCGGCGCTGCTATGGTGGAACAGCAGCGCGCTGGCGCTGGCCAGCCTCGCGATGCAGCGCGCCCGGCGGATCGGCCCGCACCGCACGGTGTGGCTGTTAGCCGGCGGCGTGCTGGCGGCCGTGTTCGTGGTCGGGCAGCTGGTTGCGTGGCGCATGCTGTCGGCAGCCGGGGAGACGGTCACCGTCAATCCGTCCAACAGCTTCCTCTACCTGCTCACCGGCCTGCACGGATTGCATGTGCTGGGCGGGCTCGCGGCGTGGGGCGTGACGATCGCGACGCTCCGGCGCGCGGACCCGTTCCGGGCCCAACGGGCCATCGCGCTGTGCGCGCGCTACTGGCATTTCCTGCTCGCGGTGTGGCTCGTGCTGCTGGCGGCGATGCAGTGGCTGACTCCCGGGATCGTCGCCGCCATCTGTGGGCCGCTGTATGGAGCCGTGCCATGACCGCGCCCTCCGTCCACACCGAATCCGCTGCCGAATCGTCTGTGGTGCCGCCCGCCGACGCGCGGCCCGACGGCTGGCGCGGCATCGTCACGGACTGGTCGTCCGACCGCGAAGCCTTCAGGGTGCCGTGGGGCAAGGCGATGATGTGGATCTTCCTGCTGTCGGACACCTTCGTCTTCAGCAGCTTCCTGATCGGCTACATGACGGTGCGCATGTCGACCACCGCGCCGTGGCCCGATACCGCGAAAGTGTTCGGGCTCAGCGTGGGCGGCGTGGAAGTGCCGTTGCTGCTGATTGCGATCATGACGTTCACGCTGATCAGCAGCAGCGGCACGATGGCGATGGCCGTCAACTTCGGCTACCGGCGCAACGCACGGCCCGCTGCCGCGCTGTTGCTGGCCACCGCGCTGCTGGGCGCGACCTTCGTGTCGCTGCAGGCGTTCGAATGGAGCAACCTGATCTTCCGCGAAGGGATCCGCCCGTGGGGCAATCCGCTGGGCGCGGCGCAGTTCGGCGCGTGCTTCTTCACGATCACCGGGTTCCACGGCTTTCACGTGACCTGCGGCGTGATCTACCTGCTGCTGATCGCACGCAAGATCCTGCAGCCGGGATTCACCGAACACGGCAACTTCCAGATCGTCGAGATCGCCGGGCTGTACTGGCACTTCGTCGACCTGGTGTGGGTGTTCATCTTCGCGCTGTTCTATTTGTGGTGAGGCAGCCATGGACCACACCGATCCCGCCGATCCCGCCGATCCCGCCGATCGACCCGACGCCGCGCACGGCCAGCAGCATCCGATCGGCCTCTACCTGAAGATCTGGGGCCTGCTGTTCGTGCTGAGCACGTTGTCGTACCTGGTCGACTACTTCAACGTGCAGGGCCTGATGCGCTGGGTGCTGATCGTCGTGCTGATGATCGCGAAGGCCGGGCTGATCGTGTCGATCTTCATGCACATGATGTGGGAGCGGCTGGCGCTCGTGTACGCGATCCTGATCCCGCCGCTGAGCCTGCTGGTGCTCATGGTGCTGATGGCGGCGGAAGCGCATCACACGTTCGGGATGCGGGAGCTGTTCTTTCGCTGATTCCGGCGTCGATCGTGCGTCGGCGGGATGGGCGCGATGCCTGCGCGATCGACGGGCGCTGTTTCGGAGCGGGCGGCGTTTCGTCATCGGGAAATGGCGCATTCCGGACATCCGTTCACGCGAACCTGAAGGGGGGGAACCATGAAATATTCACGTCGACGTTTCATTGCAGTCACCACCGTGCTCGCCTCCGCGCTCGCCGTTGGACGCCGCGCGACGGCGGCGGATGCCGGTGCCGGTCCCGGTGTCGTGCAGGAAACCGATGCCAATGCCCAGGCGCTCGGCTACAAGGCGGATGCCGGCCGGGTCGACCACGCGAAGTACCCGAAATTCCAGGCAGGCGAGGCCTGTGCGAATTGCCAGTTCTTCCAGGGCAAGGCCGGCGCCACGACGGGGGCGTGCGCGATTTTCGGCGGCAAGCAGGTCAGTGCGAAAGGCTGGTGCAACGGTTATACGAAGAAGGCGTAGCCAGCGAGGGATGGGCTGGCGGCCGTGCAACTGAACGCCGTCGTCGCCGGGGTTGTCGCCCGCGGATATCGCCGCCGTCGGCGAGCCCGCAGAACGGCGACGTCCAGATTGGCCACGGGCGCCATGGCAAACGCCGACGCGATACGCCGGATCGAACACATACAATGTGAGCGTCCGCCGGCCTGCGCGTCACCCTGACTACGGTGACACGCAGGCCGATCCCACCGCGATCCTCCAAGGCCGATATGGAAATCAAATGGATCGAGGATTTCCTCGCCCTCGCTCAATATCAAAGCTTTTCCCGGGCGGCGGAGTTCCGCAACGTCACGCAGTCGGGCTTCAGTCGCCGCATCCAGTCGCTCGAACAGTGGATCGGGGCCGAACTGATCGACCGTAGCAGCTTTCCGCCGGTGCTGACGCCGGCGGGCCGCCTGTTTCGCGAGACGGCCGAAGATGTGCTCAGCCGCCTGTTCGACACACGCGCGATCATCCGCACCGAGCAGCGGATCGCCGGCAAGAGCCTGCAGATCGCCGCGGGCCACACGATCGCGCTGAGTTTCCTGCCGGCGTGGCTCAAGGCGCTCGCGCCGCATTTCGGCGAAGTGCGGGCGCGCGTGATTCCGACCAATGTCCACGATTCGATCCTGATGCTCGTCAACGGCAACTGCGAGCTCATGTTTGCGTATCACCACCCGGAACTGCCGCTCCATCTCGATCCGGTGAAATACGAACATCTGACCGTGGGCCTCGATACGCTGATGCCGGCATGCAGGCCCGACCGTCGATCGGCGCCGGCCTTTCGTCTTCCCGGGACGAAGCTGCATCCGCTGCCGCTGATTTCCTATACGGAAACCAGCTACTTCGGGCGATGCCTCGCGCTGCTGCTCGGTCGCGCACCGGATGCGCCGGCCTTGCAACTGCACTACGAATCCGACATGGCCGAGGTGCTGAAGAAACTCGTGCTGGAAGGCGAGGGTGTCGCGTGGCTGCCCCGGAGCGCGATCGCGGCGGAACTGGCGGCCGGCGAACTCGTGCCGGCCGGGCCGGCGGCGTGGAACCTCGACGTCGAACTGCGCGCGTATCGCGACGTGTCCAACCGGAGTGAATTCCTGGACACGCTCTGGCAGCACCTGCGCGCGGCGCCGTCGCGGCTCGGCTGAGTCAGGGTTTTCCCGCCTTATGCGGCGCTCGCATACCGCCATGTTGCACCGGCATCACGGTTTTATCGACGATCCCTACCATTCGTTCCAACGGCAGATGTGATGCGTGACCCGCATCGCGCTGCCTGCATCGCAGCGGCGGCCCGCCTTCCGGCGGCCGGGTGCCACCACGGACGGATGGACATGAAAAATCGCCTTACCTTAAGCGTCGCAGCCGGCATGATTCTCGGGGTCGTCGCCGGCTATCTCTGCCACACCCACATCGCGGATCCGGGCGTGCTCAAGACGACTGCCGGCTATTTCTCGATCGTCACCGACATCTTCCTGCGCCTGATCAAGATGATCATCGCGCCGCTGGTGTTCGTGACGCTCGTGTCGGGCCTGGCCGGCATGGACAGCGGCGAGGACGTCGGGCGCATCGGCCTGCGCTCGATCGGATGGTTCATCTGCGCGTCGCTGATTTCGCTGAGCCTGGGCCTCGTCATGGCCAATGCGCTGCAGCCGGGCGCCGGCCTGAATCTCACGGCAACCGCCGGCGAGGTCAATACCGGCTTGAATACGGCCGCGCTGAACGCCCGGGACGTGATCACGCATGCGTTCCCGACCAGCCTGCTCGACGCGATGGCGCGCAACGACATCCTGCAGATCCTGGTGTTCTCGGTCTTTCTCGGCGTCGCGCTGAGTGCGCTGAAGCACGACAGGCGCGTCGGCGTCGTGATCCAGTCGATCGACGGGATGGTGCCGGTGATGCTGCGGCTGACGAACTACGTGATGCGTGCGGCGCCGCTCGGCGTATTCGGCGCGATCGCGTCGTCGGTCACGTTGCGCGGGCTCGACGTGATCTACACCTATGGAAAGCTGATCGGCGCGTTCTATCTCGGCTTGTTCGTCCTCTGGACGATCCTGATCGGCACCGGCTATGCGTTTCTCGGGCGACGCGTCGTGAGCCTGCTGAAGGCCGTGCGCGAACCGGCGCTGATCGCCTTCTCGACCGCGAGCAGCGAGGCCGCCTATCCGCGCCTGACCGAGCAGCTCGAGCGGTTCGGCGTCGACAAGAAGGTGGTGGGCTTCACGTTGCCGCTGGGTTACGCATTCAACCTCGACGGTTCGATGATGTACCAGGCGTTTGCCGCCATCTTCATCGCCCAGGCGTTCGGCGTGCACATGCCGCTGTCGGAGCAGGTGTTCATGCTGCTGGTGCTGATGTTGAGCAGCAAGGGCATGGCGAGCGTGCCGCGCGGCTCGGTGGTCGTGGTCGCGGCGGTCGCACCGATGTTCCATCTGCCGGTGGCCGGCGTCGCGATGGTCCTCGCGATCGACCAGATCCTCGACATGGGGCGCACGATGACGAACGTGATCGGCAACAGCGTGGCGACGGCCGTGATCGCGAAGTGGGAGGGCCGGCGAGCCGTGAAGTCGAACGGTGCCGTATTCGACGAGCCGGAGCTGAATGCGTGAGGGAGACCGATACCGTGAACGTCCGCCGAAAATTCGGCGTGGTCGGCGGCCTCGGGCCGCTGGGGAGTGCCGACGTGTTCTTCAAGATGGTGAAGGCGACGCCGGCGTCGTCCGACGCTGAGCATGTCGAAGCGATTTTCGAGCAATACCCGTTCAATGGCGCGGGGGCGGGCAGTGCCGCGACCATCGAACGCAAGCTGTACGTGTTCGACATGATCCGGGCGTTCGAGTCGCGCGGCGTGACGACGGTCGTGCTCCCGTGTTTCCTGAGCCACACGTTCATCGACGAGCTGAAGGCGAATACGAAGCTGCCGATCGTGGATATCGTCGAAGCCGTTCGCAGCCACGTGCAACGCAAGTATCCCGACGCAACGCGCATCGGCGTGCTCGCGTCCGATTACGTGCGGGACAAGCGGCTCTTCGATGCGTATTTCCCGTCGCCGCCATTCGACATCGTCCATCCGCGTACGCACGAGGGCATCGATCTCGTGACGGAAGCGGTCTACGGTGCCGACGGCATCAAGCGCGGCACGCTTCGAGGTCGGCCGGTCGAACTGCTGCGCCGCGCCTGCGAGGACCTGGTCGGTCAGGGCGTGCAGGTCATCGTTCCGGGGTTGACCGAGATTGCGCTGGTCGCGGATGAAATCGGGCCGTTGCCGGTGCCGTTGATCGATTCGAATCTCGCCTACGCGCAGTACGCGGTATCGGCGCCGCACGGCTCCCGTGCTTCGACGTTCAAGATCGGCGTGGTCGGCGGCGTGGGTCCGGCCGCGACAGTCGATTTCCTGGACAAGATCGTTCGAAACACACCGGCGTCGCGCGATCAGGACCATATCAAGCTGCTGGTCGAACAGAATCCGCAAATCCCCGATCGAACCGAGAATCTGGTGGGTGCCGGCGTGGACCCGACGATCGCCTTGTACGCGACCTGCAAGAAGCTCGAGGACGGCGATGCGGACGTCATCGCGATTCCGTGCAATACCGCGCATGCATTCGTCGAGCGGATTCAGCCGTATCTCGACGTCCCGATCGTCAACATGCTGACCGTCACGGTCGCTTACTTGCGCGACACCTACCCGGCGCTACGCGACGTCGGTGTACTGGCGACATCCGGCACGATCGAAAGCGGTGTGTATGAAAAGGCGCTGGCGCAGCAAGGGCTTCGGCAAGTCGCGCCCGCACCGGCGTTGCAGGCGCGCGTGATGGAAGCGATCTACGGAAAGGCGGGGGTCAAGGCGGGCTTCACGGCCGGACAGTGCAAGGAAGAGATCGACGCTGCCGTCGACGCGTTGATTGCCGACGGCGTGAACGTGATCGTGCTCGGATGTACCGAATTGCCGATCCTGCTGCCGGGGGGCGAATACGTCGCCCGAAACGGTGGGCGGGCGACGCTGGTCGACCCGACCGACGTGCTGGCGCGCGCGTGCGTTGCCCGCGCGATGGCGGCGGCGGGCTGAGCGGGTTCCGTGTGACGCATCGCGACCGGATTCGTGGACGCGGATCATCACGCACGAAGCGGCTCGCGTGACCGTCCATCGCGAGCCCGACGACACCGGCCGTCCCGCTCCGCGCGACCGACAAGCCTCGTGATCCCGGGCGTTTTCCGCTTCCTTCAGGCGGGCTTCGGCGTTCGTGGGCATGACGACCGCCGTGCCTTCCACCACGACGAGCCGGTTCACTTTGCAGCAGGTTTCCAGCACGATCCGACACCGGTTCGCGAGGATCTCCTTGACCGTCACGGTCGCGCGAACCGCCTTCATCGGTGGGCGCATGGAGATACCGTATCGTGTCAGCCGAAATCAAGCTGTATCTGAGGCGATCGCTTGCCCGCGCTTTCATCCGGTACGTCACCTCCGCCGCACGTCGACTCGAGTCAATGATGTAGCAGCGGGAACGCCACGAGTCCAATGACGGCGGCTGCAGTCACGATCACCGGTTCCTGCAATTTCTTGAACCGCCACAGCAGCAACACGGTTGCGACGGCGAGCAGCGCGGTCGGGATATCGACGATCGATCGCTTCGCGATGACGAGAACCGAACCCGTGATCGCACCGACGGCCGCCGCCGTGATGCCGTTCACGAACGCCTTGACGCCCGGCCGGTGCCCGTACTTCTTCACGTAAGGCGCGGGGATGACCGTGAACAGATAGCAAGGCAGGAACGTGCCGAGCGAAGCGACGAGTGCGCCCGGGAATCCCGCGACCAGATACCCGATGAAGCCGACGGTGATCACGACCGGGCCGGGCGTGATCATCGCGACCGCGACGGCATCCACGAACTGCTTGTCGTTCAGCCAGTGATGCTCGGTGACGACGCCGCCATAGAGGAACGGCACGATCGCGAGTCCGGAGCCGAACACGAACGCACCGGCCTTCATGAAGAAGGCGCCGATCTGAACGAGCTGCGGTAAATCGATGCCGCTCAGCATCCCGCTGGCCGCGGGAAGATTGGCAGCCGCAACGGCATTCAGGCCACCCTTGTGCAGCCACTTGGGTGGAGCGCGCCACAGCCAGCCGATCAGGCCGGCAGCGACGAACAGCCACGCGATTTCCGATTCCGTGATGAAGGTCACCGCAGCCAAGGTCAGGAAGATCGCCCAAAGGAGCTTGTCGTTGCCGACGGTCTTGGTCGTGAGCTTGTACGCGCTCATCGCGATGATGCCGACCACCGCGGCGCCGACGCCGTAGAAGACGGCCTGCATCCACGACAGCCCGCCGAAATGCGCATACGCGAACCCGAGCGCGACCACCATCAGGAACGACGGCAGCACGAACGCGAAACCGACGAGCGTCGCGCCGAGGAGGCGGTAGTGGACGAAGCCGAGATAGATCGCCAACTGGGCCGCCATCGGCCCCGGTGCGAGCTGGGCCAGCGTGAGGCCTTCCTTGTAGTCGGCCTCCGTGATCCAGCCGCGACGCTCGACCAGGTCGCGACGCATGTAGCCCGCGAGCGCGACCGGCCCGCCGAAACCGAATGTGCCGAGACGCAGCATGTAGGCGACCAGTTCGCCCAGCGAGTAGGTCGGTTCGGTGGTGGCGATGGTAGTCGTCATGATCTGGCCGTGGTTGGGTTCTTGCCGTTCGTCGTGAAGTGCGCGTACAGGGCGTCGAGCACGGCGCCCATCTGCTCGAGCAACTGATCGTCGTTCTCCGTGCGCTGGCGCGTGCCGGCCATCACGGCCTCGAAGCCCACCGCTTCAGGCGCGGCGGGGCCGCCTACGTCGAGTGCATGCACGATCTCGCCGAGCCGCATCAGCGCGGCGTCGTTTTCGAGCCCGAAACTGGCGAGTAGCACCTCGAATGTCACGCGCTCGCCGACGTGCGTGAACGTCGCACCGTCGAAATCGAAGCCGAGCGCATCGGCCGGGCAATCCGCCGGCGACGGCAGCCAGATGAAGCGGGCGCGCGCGTCGATGAATCGCTGGATCAACCATGCGCTCGCGACGCGATCGACCCACATCCGCTGCCGCGTCGCCCACGTGCGACCCTGGTACTCGCCAATCGTCAGCGGACGAATGGCGCGGTCCGCGGCGTGCGGCTCGCCCGGCGACAGCACGGTGTCGACCCGCGTGACGAAATCCTGCAGCGCGACTTCGGCGCGGGTGGCCGAATCGCCCGGGAAATAGTCGATCGCCCGGATGGCGTCGAACTCCTTGCGCAGGCGACGCAGCAGGCGGGTGAGTTCCGTGGGGGACTGCCCGGCCAGGGTCTTGCGCGCATCGATGAGGGTTCGCGTGAAGGTCGTGTAGTCGGCGTCGCGGTCGAACAGCGCGCGGAATTCCTGTTCCTGTGACGTGTCGAGACTGGGCGCACGCAGCAGGTAGGCCGTGCCGCCGCTGTCGGCGATCGCGTCCGCGAGCTCGCGCAGGGTCGCCTCATGCTCTGCGGTGTACGGCAGCAAATAGATGCCGTCGCGCAGCACCGCGCACCCCTTCGCCTTCAGCGCACGCCAGAACCGCATGCGGGCCGTCGCGTTTTCTGTCGGAAGGGTCAGGACGAGGAGTGACCAGATCGATAAAGTGTTCATGTAGAAAATGCTACTAATACGTCGCAACTTCTACAAGTTAACTTTTCGAGCGCTGCACGCAGGGGAGGGCTGCACCAGTCATCAGTCAGCCGGAGACGGGGGATTGAAATGGTTGGCGGGACGCGCCCATGACCGCTGCGAACCGGCATGCAGCGGGTCGCCTGTTCGTCAGGCGTCTCGCAGCCGCCTGCCCATGACGGCGCCAGGGTCGTCATGGAAAACTGTATGAATATACAGTATAGTGTCCGTCGCAATCGAGCCGCACACGTGTCACCGTGGCGGCCCCGTGCGCCGCGCCTGCGGGCATCCGCCGCAGCGTTCCGGCACCGAGCACTCTGGCTAACTCATTCAGACGGGCAGGCAAATTGTCATCCAGCAATCTGATCCGCATTCGCGGAGCACGTCAGCACAACCTCAAGAATCTCGATCTCGACCTGCGCACCGGCGAGATGACGGTCGTCACCGGCCCGTCGGGCTCCGGCAAGTCGAGTCTCGTGTTCGACACGCTGTACGCGGAAGGCCAGCGGCGCTACGTCGAGACGTTCAGCGCGTACGCGCGGCAGTTCCTCGACCGGATGGATCGCCCGCAGGTCGAACGTGTCGACGGCGTACCGCCGGCCATCGCGATCGACCAGACCAACCCGGTGCGCAGCTCGCGCTCGACCGTCGGCACGATGACCGAGCTGAACGATCACCTGAAGCTGCTGTATGCGCGCGCGGCCGAGCTGTTCGACCGCAAGACCGCGCGGCAGGTGCGGCACGACACGCCGGAGACGATCTACGCGGAGCTCGTCGCGCGCACGCAGGCGGACGATCCGCGCGTCGTCGTCACGTTCCCGGTCGAGCTGCCGGAAGCGGTGTCCGATGAAGAAATCGCGCAGTGGCTGTCGGCGAGCGGCTATACGCGCGTGCAGGCGCAGCGCGAGGTCGCGTCGCCCACCGGGCCGCGCAAGATGCTCGACGTGGTGGCCGACCGCTTCCGCGTGCAGGGTGCCGACAAGGTGCGCGTGGTCGAGGCGATCGAGGCGTCGCTGAAGCGCGGCGGCGGGCGCGTGAACGTCTATGTGCTGCCGGCCGACGCCGAGCATGCGGTTGCCGAGCCGCAGGTATGGCGCTTCTCCACCGGGCTCCACGATCCCGACAGCGACCTGCGCTACGCGGAGCCGCAGGCGGCGCTGTTCTCGTTCAATTCGGCATACGGCGCATGCGAAACCTGCCGCGGCTTCGGCCGCGTGATCGGCGTCGATCTCGGCCTCGTGATCCCCGACGCGCGCAAGACGCTGCGCGGCGGCGCGATCAAGCCGATGCAGACCCCTGCCTGGAAGGAATGCCAGGACGACCTGATGCGCTACGCGGCGAAAGCCGGCATCCCGCGCGACACGCCGTGGTCCGAGCTGTCGGACGCCGAGCGCGACTGGGTCGTCAACGGGTCGCCGGACTGGAACGGCAAGTGGCAGAGCCAGTGGTACGGCGTGAAGCGCTTCTTCGGCTATCTCGAGTCGAAAGCGTACAAGATGCATATCCGCGTGCTGCTGTCGAAATACCGCAGCTACACGCCGTGCGACGTGTGCGGCGGCGCGCGCCTGAAGACCGAATCGCTGCAGTGGCGGCTCGGCTCGAAGGAAAACGCCGACGGCGTGCTCGCGCCGGCCGGCCGCTTCATGCCGCGCGGCGTCGACTGGAGCCGCGCGCAGCTCGAAGCGCTGCCGGGCCTGACCGTGCACGACCTGATGCTGCTGCCGATCGAGCGCATTCGCCGCTTCTTCGACGACATCACGCTGCCGAGCGCGCTGCTCGACGATGCGCTGAAGCTGCTGCTCGCCGAGGTGCGCACGCGCCTGAAATACCTGTGCGACGTGGGGCTCGGCTACCTGACGCTCGACCGGCAGAGCCGCACGCTGTCGGGCGGCGAGGTGCAGCGGATCAACCTGACGACGGCGCTCGGCACGTCGCTCACGAAAACCCTGTTCGTGCTCGACGAACCGAGTATCGGCCTGCATCCGCGCGACCTCACGCGGATCGTCGAGGCGATGCAGCGGCTGCGCGACGCGGGCAACACGCTGGTCGTCGTCGAACACGATCCGTCGGTGATGCTCGCGGCCGACCGGCTGATCGACATGGGGCCCGGCCCGGGCGAGCGCGGCGGCACGATCGTCTATGACGGCACGCCGGGCGATATCCGCTCCGCGCACACGCTGACGGGCGAGTATCTCGGCGGCCGCAAGCATGTCGCGCATGCGTCGAACTGGGCGCGCCGGGTGGTCGACGCGAACACGCCGCGCATCGTGCTCGAAGGCGCGAGCGAACACAACCTGCGCGACGTGACGGTCGAGATCCCGTTGCAGCGGCTCGTCTGCGTGACGGGCGTGTCGGGATCCGGCAAGTCCACGCTGCTGCAGGACGTGCTCTATCCGGCGATGGCGCGGCACCACGGCAAGGCGACCGAGTCGCCGGGCGCGTACCGCAGCCTCACGGGTGCCGACCAGGTCGGCGACGTCGTGTTCGTCGACCAGTCGCCGATCGGCAAGACCACGCGGTCGAACCCGGCGAGCTACGTCGGCGCGTTCGACGAGATCCGCAAGCTGTTCGCGAAGGCGCCGCTCGCGCTGCAACGCGGCTATGGCGCCGGCACGTTCAGCTTCAACTCGGGCGACGGCCGGTGCCCGACCTGCGGCGGCTCGGGCTTCGAGCACATCGAGATGCAGTTCCTGAGCGACGTCTACCTGCGCTGCCCGGATTGCGACGGCAGCCGCTACCGCGCCGAGATTCTCGAAGTGCGCATCGAGCGCAACGGCCGCGCGCTGAGCATCGCCGACGTGCTCGACCTCACCGTCAGCGAAGCGGCCGCGTTCTTCGCGACCGACGCCGAGGTGCTGCGCGTGCTGCAGCCGATCGTCGACGTCGGCCTCGAATACGTGAAGCTTGGCCAGCCGGTGCCGACGCTGTCGGGCGGCGAAGCGCAGCGGCTGAAGCTGGCCGGGTTCCTCGCCGAATCGGCGGCGGCCGTCAACGGGCGCCGGGTCGTCACGGAAGAAGCGCGCATCGCGCGGGCGAAGCTGTTCATGTTCGACGAGCCGACCACCGGGCTGCACTTCGACGACATCGCGAAGCTGATGCAGGCGTTCGGCAAGCTGCTCGCGGCCGGCCATTCGCTGATCGTGATCGAGCACAACCTCGACGTGATCCGCGCGGCCGACTGGCTGATCGATCTCGGCCCGGAGGGCGGCGACGGCGGCGGCCTCGTGCTGTGCGCGGGTACGCCCGACGACGTGAAGGCCTGTGCCGAATCGCATACCGGCGTGGCGCTGCTGCAGTACGACCGCGCAATGGACGCCGAGCTCGCGCTCGCCGACGAAGGCAAGCCGCTGCAGGCCGTGCTGAACGCGGCGCGCGAGCGGCGTGCGATCGAAGGCGAAGACGTCGTGCGTATCGTCAATGCGCGCGAACACAACCTGAAGGCGCTCGACGTCGATATCCCGCACGGCAAGTTCAACGTGATCACCGGCGTATCGGGTTCCGGCAAGTCGACGCTCGCGTTCGACATCCTGTTCCATGAAGGGCAGCGCCGCTACCTCGAATCGCTGAATGCGTATGCACGCTCGATCGTGCAGCCGGCCGGCCGCCCCGAAGTCGATGCGGTGTACGGCATTCCGCCGACCGTCGCGATCGAGCAGCGGCTGTCGCGCGGCGGGCGCAAGAGCACGGTCGCGACCACGTCCGAGGTCTGGCACTTCCTGCGGCTGCTGTATGTGAAGCTTGGCCTGCAGCATTGCATCCACGACGGCACGCCGGTCACGTCGCAGTCCGTCGAATCGATCGCCGCGCAATTGCTGCGCGATCATCGCGGCGAGCACGTCGGGCTGCTCGCGCCGCTCGTCGTCAACCGCAAGGGCGTGTATACGGATCTCGCGAAGTGGGCGAAGGCGCGTGGCAGCACCCATCTGCGCGTCGACGGCGAGTTCGTGCCGGTCGATCCGTGGCCGAAGCTCGACCGCTTCCGCGAGCATACGATCGAGCTGCCGGTGGCCGACATCGTCGTGTCGCCGGACAACGAGGCCGAACTGCGGCGCGTGCTCGACGAGACGCTCGAGCTCGGCAAGGGCGTGATGCATCTGCTCGCGCCGCTGGACGGGCTGCACGCTGCGATGCAGAACGCGCATTCGACCGCACGCGTCGGCACGGTCAAGGTGCTGTCGGTCAAGCGCGCGTGCCCGGTGTGCGGCACGAGCTACCCGGAGCTGGACCCGCGGATGTTCTCGTACAACAGCAAGCATGGCTGGTGCACGACCTGCGTCGGCACCGGCGTCACGCTCACGCGCGAACAGCGCGCCGCGTACGACGACACGGTGCTCGCCGGCGATGATCGTGGCCGCGAGCAGACGCTGCCGTCCGACGAGCAGGAACCGGAAGGCGTGGGCAACGAACCGTGCCCGGATTGCCATGGCACGCGGCTGAACCCGTCCGCGCGCGCGGTCACGTTCGACGCGCATCCGATCGTCGAGGTCGCGCAATGGACGGTGTCCGACACGCGGCGCTGGATCGACGGGCTGGAACTGACGGGGCGCGACGCGCAGATC
Source organism: Burkholderia sp. AU33803 (assembly GCF_002223095.1). NCBI lineage: Bacteria > Pseudomonadati > Pseudomonadota > Betaproteobacteria > Burkholderiales > Burkholderiaceae > Burkholderia > Burkholderia sp. AU33803. Next base: position 317,764 of record NZ_NKFJ01000008.1, on the reverse strand, counting down.
GCGCGCGACATCGTCAGCGAGATCGGCAGCCGCCTCGCGTTTCTCGAGGAAGTCGGGCTCGGTTACCTGAGCCTCGATCGCGCGGCGCCGAGCCTGTCGGGCGGCGAAGCGCAGCGGATCCGGCTCGCCGCGCAGCTCGGCAGCAACCTGCAGGGGGTCTGCTACGTGCTCGACGAACCGACGATCGGCCTGCATCCGCGCGACAACCAGATCCTGCTGGACGCGCTGCGCAAGCTCGGCGACAAGGGCAATACGCTCGTCGTCGTCGAGCATGACGAGGACACGATCCGCCGCGCCGATCACATCATCGACGTCGGCCCGGGCGCCGGCAAGCGCGGCGGCACGCTGGTCGCGCAGGGCGCGGTCGCGGATCTGGCCGCGCAGTCCGATTCGGTCACGGGGCGCCTGCTCGCGCAGCCGATGACGCACCCGCTGCAGCCGCGCCGCAGCGTGAGCCTGCCGGGCAAGAAAGGCGGCGCCGCGGTGCCGGAGGCCTGGCTGACCGTGCATGGCGCGCGGCTGCACAACCTGCGTGACGTCACGGTCGGCATTCCGCTCGCGCGGCTCGTCGCGGTGACGGGCGTGAGCGGCTCGGGCAAGTCGACGCTCGCGCGCGACGTGCTGATGACGAACCTGCTCGACGCGGTGGGCCGCTCGGTGCTGTCGTCGCCGGCCACGCGCCGCGCGCGCAAGGCCGCGCAGCACGACGCACCGGCCGCCAACCGTCGTTCGAGCGTGCTCGCGCGCAGCGCGCCGCGGCCGTCGCTGAACGTCACGCATGCGTGGCAGGGCTGCGAGTCGTTGAGCGGCTGGGAGCAGATCGATCGCGTGCTGGAAGTCGACCAGACGCCGATCGGCAAGACGCCGCGCTCGTGCCCGGCCACCTATATCGGCGTGTGGGACACGATCCGCAAGCTGTTCGCCGATACGCTGGAAGCGCGGGCGCGCGGCTACACGGCGTCGCGCTTCTCGTTCAATACCGGCGACGGGCGCTGCCCCGCATGCGAAGGGCAAGGCGTGCGCACGATCGGGATGAGCTTCCTGCCCGACGTGAAGGTGCCGTGCGACGTGTGCCACGGGCAGCGCTTCAACCCGGAGACGCTCGCCGTCACGTGGCGCGGACGGAACATCGGCGACGTGCTGACGATGGAGATCGACGAGGCGGTGGAATTCTTCGCGCCGATTTCGAACATCGCGCATCCGCTGCAGCTGATGAAGGATGTCGGGCTCGGCTACCTGACGCTCGGCCAGCCGTCGCCGACGCTGTCGGGCGGCGAGGCGCAGCGCATCAAGCTCGTCACCGAGCTGACGAAGGTGCGCGACGACATCACGCGGCGCGGGCAGAAGGCGCCGCACACGCTGTACGTGCTCGACGAACCGACGGTCGGCCTGCACATGGCCGACGTCGCGAAGCTGATTCGCGTGCTGCACCGGCTCGTCGATGCGGGGCACAGCGTCGTCGTGATCGAGCATGACCTCGACGTGATTGCCGAGGCCGACTGGATCATCGATCTCGGGCCGGAGGGCGGCGTGGGCGGCGGCACGATCGTCGCCGCGGCGCCGCCGGAAGCGCTCGCGCAGGTGAGCGCAAGCCACACGGGGCAGGCGCTCAAGCCGGTGCTGGCGCGAACGAGGTCGGACGAAGGGGAAGCCGAGCGCGAAGGAGAAGCGCGGGTAGGGTGAGCACGATGCTGCGTCTCGACGGCCCCGGCGGCGGGCGGTGATTTCCCCCAGCTGACTTGCCATCGGCCGGGGGCGCACCGCGATCCGGCTCATGCACCCCTCGTCGAGGGGTGTTTTCTTTTGGTGCCGCGACACGCGCCCGGCCGACCGGGTGCGTCCATTGTTAATCCGGCTCGAATAGAGAGTTGGAAGCAGGGGGCTAAGAGAAAACGCGCCCGATGGTTAGGATGAGTGCCGTTGTCCGGCGGACGATCTCCGGATCGGCCCATCATTCTCGAACGCATCAGGAGCGCAATCTTGGCGACCTATATCGTCTTCACGCATGAAAGCACGCACGATCAGCAGGAACTCGATCTCTACCAGGACAAGGTCGGCGCGACGACCGCCGGCCACCCGTTGAAGGTGCTGGCCGCGTATGGCCCGCAGGAAACGCTCGAGGGCGAAGGCCCGGAAGGGGTGGTGATCGTCGAGTTTCCGTCCAGGGACGCCGCGCACGCGTGGTATGGCAGCCCGGCATACCAGGCCATCGTTCCGCATCGCTTCAAGGGCGCACGCTTTCGGGCCGTGCTGGTCGAAGGCGTCTGACCGGGGGGCGAGCCGCTTGTCGATCGTCGCGGCGACTCCGCCTTCGGCGACTCCGCCTTCGGCGACTCCGCCTTCGGCGGGACCGTCGTGTCGCTGTTCACGGGCGAGGGCCTCCCGCCCGGCGGCTTCCCGGCAGCGCTGTCACGCAAAGGTGTCGAAGTGCGAGGCGTCGGCGCCGGATCTCGTCGGCACCTCGGACGAAATCCGGGAGCGGCTGCTGGCCGATCCGGTGGTCGGCCAGGTGCGGGAGTTGCGCGTCGAACTGCCCTACAACCTGCCGTTCGAGAATTATCTGCAGATTCTCGACGATGTCATCACGCATATCGCGCCGGCACGCGGGTGGCGGCCCGCCGATCGGCGCGAACCGGTTGCGGCCTGAGCGGCGGCGCGGATGCGGGCCGATGGAGCGCGCCGCGTAGTCGCGATCGATTATTTCCGCGCGCCGGCGATGATCGCCTCGGCCGCCCGGATCACCGGGAGATCGACCATCCGGCCGTCCAGGCTGAACGCGGCGCCGCCGTGTTTCGCGGCTGCATCGATCACGCGGCGCGCCCACGCCTGCTCGTCTTCCGAATAGCCCATCGCATCGTTCACGCCGGCGACCTGCGCCGGGTGGATGCACAGCTTGCCGCCGAAACCGAACGCGCGCGCACGCCGCGCATCGGCCGTCAGGCGCTCGGCATCGTCGGTGCGCGTGGTCACGCCGTCGATCGGCGCGGGCAACTGCGCGCGACGGGACGCGGCCACGATCGCATTGCGCGCAAAGGCCAGCTCCGGCTCGTCGGGCGTCGCGCGCATGCCGAGGTCGAGCTGGAAATCCAGATGCCCGAACGCGACGCGCACGACCTGTGGGGCGCGCGCCAGCGCATCGGCCGCATCGAGCCCGGCCAGCGATTCGATCAGCGCGACGAGTTGCGCGTGCTCGCCGAGCTGCGCCGCCACCGTGCGCAGCGCGCCCGCATCCTCGGACTTCGGCAGCATCACGACTACGCCTTCCGCGACCCAGTCGCTCAGCAGCGCGAGGTCCGCGTCGTGCCACGGCGTGCCGACCGCGTTCACGCGCACGACGGTGCGCGCACGCTGCTTGGCCGTCAGCAGCGGCAGGTGCTGCGCAAGCTGCGCGCGTGCGTCGTCCTTGCTGTCGGGGCTGACGGCATCCTCGAGGTCGACGATGATGCAGTCGGCACCCGAGTCGAGCGCCTTCGCAAAGCGCTCGGGGCGGGTGGCCGGCACGAACAGCAGACTGCGCGCGTGATGGGCGGGGGAGAGGGGCTTGGACATGGCTCAGATCACGCCGGCGGCGCGCAGTTGTTCGATATCGGCGTCGGTGCGCCCGAGTTCGTGCAGGATGGCCGAGCTGTGTTCGCCCAGCGCGGGCACCGCGTCCATGCGCACGTCGAAGCTGTCGATCGTGGCGGGCGGCAGCAGCGCCTGCAGTTCGCCGGCCGGCGAGTCGATCGTGCGAAAGCGCTGGCGCGCGTGCAGTTGCGGATGCGTCCAGAGATCGCCGATCTGGTTCACGGCGGCGTTCGCGATCTGCGCTTCGTCGAGCCGCGCGATCACGTCCTGCGCGGTGAGTGTGGAAAACGCCTGTTCGATCACGGCCTTCAGTTCCGCACGGTGTTCCGAGCGGTGCACGTTGGCGTCGAAGCGCGGATCGGTCGCGAGCGCCGGGTCGCGCAGCACGACATCGCAGAAAGCCTTCCATTCGCGCTCGTTCTGCAGGCCGAGCATCACGACGCGGCCGTCGCCGGCCTTGAACGGGCCGTACGGATAGATGGTCGCGTGCGCGGCGCCGTTGCGGCCCGGCTGCTGCTGGCCGTCGTACGCGTAGTACATCGGGAAGCCCATCCACTCGGCCAGCGCCTCGAGCATCGAAATTTCCACGTGCGAGCCGATGCCCGTGACGCCGCGCTGCAGGAGCGCGCTGAGGATGCCCGTGTACGCATACATGCCCGCTGCGATGTCGGCGATCGAATTGCCGGCTTTGCAGGGCTCGTCGGCCGTGCCGGTGATCGACAGGAACGCCGCCTCGCTCTGGATCAGCAGGTCGTAGGCTTTCTTGTCGCGGTAGGGGCCGTCGGCGCCATAGCCGGAGATGTCGCAGACGATCAGCCGCGGGTGCTTCGCGTGCAGCGCATCGAACGACAGGCCCATGCGCGCGGCCGCGCCGGGCGCGAGGTTCTGCACCAGCACGTCGGCCTGGGCCACGAGTTCGCCCAGCACCTTCTGTGCGGCCGGTTGCTTCAGGTCCAGCGTGAGGCTTTCCTTCGACCGGTTGGTCCACACGAAGTGCGACGCGAGACCGCGGGTGCGGTGATCGTACGCCCGCGCGAAATCGCCCACGCCGGGGCGCTCCACCTTGATGACGCGCGCGCCGAGGTCGGCGAGCTGGCGCGTGCAGAACGGCGCGGCAATGGCGTGTTCGAGCGTGACGACGGTCATCCCGCTCAGCGGGCCGGGTTGAGCTTTGCGAGCTTGCATGGTCGGATCGTTATTCCAGTTCGGCGCTGGCCTGCATGGCCAGCTGCCCTTGCGGGCCGCACGCCCACAGGCGGGCGGCAGGTCCTTCGAGCTTGCCGTTCAACGTGAACGGCGCGGTGTCGAACAGCGGGCTGACGGCCTTGAAGTCAAAGGTGCGGACGGTCTTGCCGGGGTGTGTGCGGCGCAGTTCCTCCAGCAGCAGCATCGCGATCAGCGGGCCGTGCACCACGAGGCCCGGATAGCCTTCTTCCTGCATCGCGTAAGGCCGGTCGTAGTGAATCCGGTGGCCGTTGAAGGTGAGCGCGGAAAAGCGCATCAGCAGCACCGGATCGGGCGTGACGATGCGCGAATACTGCTCGTCGGTCGGCGCGGGTGCCGGCTGCGGTGCCGGTGCGCCGGCACCGGCAGGGGGCGGCGCGTCGCGATACACGATGTCCTGTTCCTCGCGGATCGCCATGCCTTGCGCGTCGCCGATCTCATGCAACACAGTCACGAACACGAGCCGGCCGCTGCGGCCGGACTTGCTCTGCACGCTCAGGATCGTCGACCGGCGCTGCACGGGCGCATCGACGGCCAGCGGCCGCAGGAACTGCAGCCGTCCGCCGGCCCACATGCGGCGTGGCAGCGTGACGGGCGGCAGGAAGCCGCCGCGCCGCGGGTGACCGTCGACGCCGATGTTCGACTGTCGCTCGCCCGGCAGGAAGTACAGCCAGTGCCACAGCGGCGGTAGCGTCGCGGGGAGTTCGGATGGGTTCGCGTAGTCCAGCGTCGCCTGCAGCAGGCGGATGGGTGCCTGGGTAATCCGGTCCGCGCTGTCTTCACTGCGGCCGACCCACGCGTCGAAGGATTCGGAAGGCTCGACACTCATGGTGTTTCGTGCTCGATGATGGAAGTGTCCGGCAGGCAGCCGGCGCCTGTATTTCCGGTGCCGGCTCCCCCGGCCGTCACCATGCGTTGACCCGTTCTGGCACGGCCGCGAACAGATCGGCTTCGAGGCTGTAGTCGGTCACGATGAAGATAGGTGATTCGGAATCCTTGTTGATCGCGACGATTGCCGCCGAATCCTTCATGCCGCCCAAATACTGGATCGCCACCGAGATACCGACCGCGACGTACAGCTGCGGCGCGACGATCTTGCCGTTCTTGCAGATCGGGGACCTGAATCTTCATGGAGAGGAATCCTTCCGGAATCAGTAGGAGCGGGGCAGCTGCAGCACATGCTCGGCTACGTGCCCGAGGATCATGTTGGTGGAAATCGGCGCAACTTGGTAAAGGCGCGTTTCGCGGAACTTGCGCTCCACGTCGTATTCGCACGCAAAGCCGAAGCCGCCGTGCGTCTGCAGGCACGCATTGGCCGCTTCCCAGCTGGCCTTGGCCGCCAGGTACTTGGCCATGTTGGCCTCGACCCCGGCGTTCTGGCGCGCGTCGATCTTCTCGCACGCGCGCCAGCGCATCAGGTTCGCGGCCTCCAGCTCGATGAACGATTCGGCGAGCGGAAACTGGATGCCCTGGTTCTGCCCGATCGGGCGGCCGAACACCTTGCGCTCGACCGCGTAGTCGCGCGCTTTCTCGAGGAACCAGTAGCCGTCGCCGATGCACTCGGCCGCGATCAGCGTGCGCTCGGCGTTCAGGCCGTCGAAGATCACCTTCAACCCTTTGCCTTCGGTGCCGAGCAGCGCGTCTTCCGGCAGCTCGAGGTTGTCGAAGAACAGCTCGTTGGTCTCGTGATTGACCATGTTGAGGATGGGGCGCACCGTGAGGCCGTTGCCGATCGCCTTGTCCAGCTCGACGATGAAGCACGACAACCCGTCGCTCTTCTTCTGCACCTGGTCGAGCGGCGTGGTGCGCGCGAGCAGGATCAGCAAGTCGCTGTGCTGAACCCGCGAGATCCACACCTTCTGCCCGTTGATGACCCAGCGGCCGTCCTTCTTCACCGCCGTGGTCTTGAGCTTGGTGGTGTCGCTGCCGGTGGTGGGCTCGGTCACGCCCATCGACTGCACGCGCAGTTCGCCCGCCGCGATGCGCGGCAGGTAGCGCTGCTTCTGCGCGTCGGTGCCGCTGAACACGATGGTGTTCATCACGTACATCTGGCCGTGGCACGCGCCCGAATTGCCGCCGGAGCGGTTGATCTCTTCCATGATGACCGACGCCTCGGCCATCGACAGCCCCGGGCCGCCGTATTCCTGCGGAATCAGCGCGGCCAGCCAACCGGCCTGCGTGAGGGCCGTGACGAACGCTTCGGGGTAGCCGCGCGCCTCGTCGATCTTGCGGTGGTAGTCGGCCGGAAACTGATTGCACAGGCCGCGTACCGCGTCGCGGATTGCCTGATACTGGTCGGGGGCGGAGAAAACGGAGGCGCTCATGAATCGTGTCTCGTCATTGGCATGGGTCGAGTCCATAATAAGTTTTGATGGATTTCTTAAACAATAGAATTTCCTGATCGTCGAATCAGTTTTTGGTATCGAGGTATCCGCGATGGATCTCAAGCAATTGCGTGCGTTCGTCACCGTGGCCGAAACGGGCAACGTCACCCGGGCGTCGAGCCTGTTGAATCTCGTGCAGCCGGCCGTGTCGCGCCAGCTGCGCCTGCTCGAGGACGACATGGGGACGGAACTGTTCGACCGCAGCCGCCACGGGATGCAGCTCACGCCGTCGGGCAAGACGATGCTCGAATACGCGCGCCGCATCCTCAACGAGGTGGCGCACGCCAAGGCCGAGATCCAGCCGACCGACGGGCCGGTGGCGGGCATCGTGAGCATCGGGTTGCTGGCCAGCACGTCGGACCTGCTGGCCACGCGGCTGGCGGGCGAGGTGGCGCGGCGCTACCCGCACATCCGGCTACGGCTCACGATCGGCTACGCGGGCCACCTGCAGGACTGGCTCGAAGCGGGCGATGTCGATGCGGCGCTGCTGTACGGGCAGAAGGAGACGCCCGCGCTGCACGTGAAGGCGTTGATCGACGAGAGTCTGTGGGCCGTCGCCGCGCCGTCGGCGAAGCTGTCGCACAAGCGGCCGGTGTCGCTGGATCGGGTCGCGCGCGAGCCGTTCATCCTGCCTTCTGCGCCGCAGGGCCTGCGCGCGGCGATCGAGCACGCGGCGGCCGAGGCGGGCGTGACGTTGCAGGTGTTCGCCGAAACCAATGCGCTGAGCGTGCAGAAGGAACTGGTCGCGCAAGGCCACGGCTGGACGATCCTGCCGGCCGTTGGCGTGACGCAGGAGGTCGAGCGCGGCATCCTGAGCGCGGCGCCGCTCGCGTCGCCGGGCGTCCGGCGCACGATCGTGCTGGCGGCGCCCAGCAGCCGGCAGGCCACGGCGCCGGTGCGCTGCGTGGTCGGTGTGCTGCTCGATTGCGTGAAGGCGACGTTCGACCAGGGCGACTGGCCCGATGCGCGTTGGCTGGGCTAGGGCGAGCGTGTTGTCGGGGTGAGCCGCCTCGGATGCGGTCTTACCCCGGCGGGACAGGCCGGCGTGCCGAAGCGGCCGGCCACCCGCGCACCGGGTGTGCCGGGCCGGGAGAGCGGGGGAAAGGCCCGTTTGACGGGCCCGGATGCAGTCGAGCGTGCGCCGTCAGCGAGTCGGATTCCGTCGATCGAGATGGGTGTTCAACGTTGCCTGAACGCGTTCTCGCGCCTGGGTGTTGATCCGGGCATCCAGCAGCATGATCACGGCGGCGACCAGGAAAATCACCAGGCTGACCGTCACGACGATACCGGCCAGCCACGGGGCGGGGAGATTGGCGAGGGTCGCCGTCGCGTCGCTGCCTCGTTCGAAACTGGCCGCTGCCATGCCGCAATAGTGCATCCCGCACACGGCCACGCCCATGACGATGGCCGAACCGATCTGGCGGGTTCGGCCGAATGTGCTCGGCCTGCGCAGGTCGAAGGCTAGCAACAAGGCGGCGCCGCTTGCCAGGATCGCGATGATGACGGACAGCACGACCAGCCAGGGCTGGTATCGAATACCGGCGCAGATGCTCATGGCCTGCATGCCGAGATAATGCATGCCGGCGACGCCCAGTCCCATGACGATTGCGCTGACGATGAGTTGCGGCCAGTGCAGGGCGAAGCGGGCGAGCGGGACGAAGCCGACCGTCGAAGCCGCAATCGCGATCAGCAAGGAAGCGACGGTGGTGGGAATATCGTATCCGACGGCCACCGGCAGGTGAAATGCCAGCATGGCGACGAAATGCATCGACCAGATGCCGAGCCCCATGATGCACCCGCCGAACGCGATCCAGGGCCAGATCGAACGATTCCCGATGAGATTCAGGCGGTCGGAGATATTGAGTGCCGTGAACGATGCGAGGATCGAAAGCAGGCAGGAAAGGACGACGAGCGTCGGGTCGTAGGTGCCGGACATGATCGTTATTCTCGGTTATAGGCTTTTTGGTCGTTTGAGGGCGCCCTGTTTTTGCGAGTGCGCCATCCCCTCGTGTGTCCCGCAAATATACCGAAACCCGGCATCGAATCAAGGGCGCCGCTGCCGACTCAGGGGGGGCGTCGGTGCGACGGACATCCCGGGATCGTGCCGGTTTTTCGGTCCCGGGCGGACCGGATCGAATGCGCCGTGCGCGCATGGGGCGCGCGGAGGTAGTCCGGCTGGCCGCCGTCCGCGCCGGCCTCATCACGACGTCGCCGATCTGCGATAATGTCGGCCGCCTTGGCGGACGGCAGCGTACGATTTCGTTGCCCGCCCGCCGTGAATTCGTAACAGGAGAGTCCCGTGCGCGACATCATCGACGGCTTCCTGCGCTTTCAGCGCGAGGTCTATCCGCAACGTGTCGAGCTGTTCAAGCAGCTCGCCACCGCCCAAAATCCCAAGGCGCTGTTCGTGACGTGCTCGGACAGCCGCGTGGTGCCCGAGCTGCTGACGCAGCGCGAGCCCGGCGAGCTGTTCGTGATTCGCAACGCCGGCAACATCGTCCCGTCGTACGGACCGGAACCGGGCGGCGTGTCGGCGACCGTCGAGTATGCGGTCGCCGTGCTCGGCGTGCGGGACATCGTCATTTGCGGGCACTCGGATTGCGGCGCGATGGGCGCGATCTCACGGTGTACGTGTCTCGACCATATGCCGGCTGTCGCGAACTGGTTGCGCCATTCCGATGCCGCGAAAGCCATCAATGCCGCGCATCAGTTCGACTCCCCGCGGGACAAGCTCGACGGTCTGGTGCGCGAGAACGTGATCGCGCAGCTCGCCAACCTGCGCACGCATCCGTCGGTTGCGCTCGCGCTCGAGCAAGGACGCATGAATCTGCACGGTTGGGTCTACGACATCGAGATGGGGCGCATCGACGCACTCGACGGCACCACGCGCCGCTTCGTCCCGTTGAGCGAGTCGCCGGCCACGGTGGCGGTCAAGTCGTACTGAGCGCCGGCGCTTCGTTCCGGCCGGTCGTATCCACCCGGCCGAGTCGGACAATCGAAAGCGCCGATCAGCGGTCCGATCTGTATCGGCAGTCGCGAAGGTCGGTTCCACCCATGCCCGGCGACTTCGTCTCGATCACGGCGTCCTGCACCCGACGCGGCCGCGCGAAGTCCGGCGGCCGCAAAGCGGGGCGATCGCAGTTGTAGATCGCTGCGTGACGCCCCGTGCCGTCACGCTTGCGGCGCGACGGATGCGCCCGAGATGCCATGCCGCCGCAGCGAATCCGCGACGAAGCCCGACGCCTTCATTTCCTCGACGAACGCATTCAATGCCGCCGCGGCCGCTTCGCCGCGGCTCTTCGGCACACCCATGGCCTGCCGGATCACCATGAACCGCTCGTCGAGCAGGCGCAGGCCGGGCGTTTTAGCGGCGTCGGCCTCGAGCTGCTGCTTCACGCCTGCGGCCACTTCCAGTTGTTGTTCGACGAAGGTCTGCACGACGGCTTGCGACGTTGGCGCACGCACGATCTGCGCGGCCTTCAGTTCGCGCGTGAGGAACAGGTCGTAGGCGCTGCCCTTGCCGACGGTCACGCGGTTGTCCGGCTGGTCGACGTCCGCGTTCGTACGGATCGGCGACGTGTCCCGCACCAGATAGAACCCTTCGATCAGCACATACGGCGCCGTGAACGCGACCGTTGCGCCGCGCAGCGGATCGACCGCGAAGAAGCCGAAGTCGGCGCGCTCGTCGGTCAGCGCCTGCACCGATTTGCCGGCAGTGTCGAACACGACCAGTTCCAGCTCGGCCGACAGGCGCTCGGCGAACGCGCGCGCGAGGTCGATCGACACGCCGAACGGTTCGCCCGTCGCCGGGTCGCGGTTCGCGAGGATCGGGTTGCCGAGGTTGATCGACGCGCGCAGCTTGCCGGTCGGCGTGAACGCGGAGAGGACGGACGGGGCGAGGGGCATGGGAGGCTCGTGACGGTCGTAGGGGCAGGGTGTGGCGCGCGGCGATGCGCAACCGCGCGTCGGCATCGAGCTTATCACCTGGCTTTCGTCATCGAGCGGCGTCGGGCGGCGCAAGCGTGCCTTCGGCGCCCATCTGGAGCCGCGAGACCGGTGCGTTCCCGTCATCGTGCGGCCCCGACAGCGATGGACGGGCAATGGAATTGCGTGGCCGCGAGAGGCGATTTGAAGCGGGAAGAGGGGGGCGACTTGCTTGCTTCGTGCCAGCGGCGGCTGTCGGCTGGCTGTGGCGTCGTTCCCCGTCGACGCCGTCCCGCCGGGCGCAGTGGGCCTTGATTCGCCCGGCAACCGCTAGAATTGCGGTTTTAGTCCGGAATACGTCCATGTCTTTTGCCTCGCTCGGCCTGATCGATCCCTTGCTGCGTAACCTGCAGGACCTCAATTACCAGGCCCCGACGCCGGTGCAGGCCAAGGCGATTCCTGCCGTGCTCGGTGGCAAGGACGTGATGGCGGGCGCCCAGACCGGCACGGGCAAGACGGCCGGGTTTGCGCTGCCGCTGCTGCAGCGGCTGGTGCAACACGGCCCGGCGGTGTCCAGCAACCGCGCACGTGTGCTGGTGCTGGTGCCCACGCGTGAACTGGCTGAACAGGTGCTGCAAAGCTTCATCGCGTACGGCAAGGGCCTCGATTTGCGGTTTCTGGCCGCTTACGGCGGCGTGAGCATCAATCCGCAGATGATGAAGTTGCGCAAGGGCGTGGACGTGCTCGTGGCCACGCCGGGCCGTTTGCTGGACCTCAATCGCCAGAACGCGGTGCAGTTCGATCAGGTGCAGACGCTGGTGCTGGACGAAGCCGACCGCATGCTGGATCTCGGTTTTGCGCGCGAACTCAACGCCGTCTTTGCCGCGCTGCCCGCGCAGCGTCAGACGCTGCTGTTCTCGGCCACGTTTACCGACGATATCCGCGCGATGGCGGCGACGATTCTGCGCAGTCCGGTCCACATCAGCGTCAGTCCGCCCAATGCCACGGCCAGCAAGATCAAGCAGTGGGTGGTGACGGTGGACAAGCGGAACAAGCCCGATCTTTTCATGCACCTCGTGGCCGAGAACAAGTGGGAGCATGCGCTGGTGTTCGTCAAGACGCGCAACGGCGTGGATTACCTGGCGGCGATGCTGGACGAAGCGGGCTATGCGGTCGACACCATTCACGGCGACAAGCCGCAACCGGCGCGCCTGCGTGCGCTGGAGCGCTTCAAGACGGGCGAAGTCCAGATGCTGGTGGCCACCGACGTGGCGGCGCGCGGGCTGGATATCGACGACCTGCCGCTGGTGATCAACGTGGATCTGCCGATCGTGGCGCAAGACTACGTGCACCGCATCGGCCGTACCGGCCGCGCGGGCGCCAGTGGCGTGGCGGTGTCCCTTGTGTGTGCGGATGAGGCGCCGCAACTGGCCGCGATCGAAGCGCTGATCAAGCAAACGCTGCGCCGTGAAGAAGAACCGGGTTTCGAGGCCGAACACCGCGTGCCGGAAACCAGCGCGACGGGCGAGATCATCAAGAAACCCAAAAAGCCCAAGAAGCCGAAAGTGCCGCACGCTGCGTCGGCGGCCATGCCGGTGTCGGGTAAGAAGCCGCGTCCGCAAGGTGGCGAGAACAAGCGCAAGGCTGCGGCGCCGCACGCGAAGCCGGCCGGTAACGGACCGGACTACACCATCGGCAGCCCGTTCAGCGTGCAGAAGCCGCGTGGCAAATCTGCCGGCAAGCCGGCCGCGGGCGCGCGCAAGCCGGCTGGCAAACCCGCTGGTGCCCGCGGGAAACGTCCGTCCTGATTGCAAAGGCAGATCGAGAGACGGGACGGATGGCCGGGAAAACCGTTCGACTGCGTGTTGCGGCAACAGCGGGTGCGAGCACCGCTGGCGAAGGCTGGAACCTGCAATCCGCCGCCGCAGCCTTGCGGAATTCTGTCCCGCTATGGGATCGGCTTTACTGCCATTCACCGGGATGACAGATCACCCAACCCGGAAGGTAGCTATCCATGTCCGTATGACCCCAGCACCAGTTGTGCTGGTGAAGGGTCTTCATCAGTCGTTCGCGTTGTGCGCAGGCGCTTCCCGGCGCATATTGCCCGTCAGGCAACAACTTCGGTGCCGGGCCGTTCCGGCATTGGTCATTGGCGACTTCTTCCTGACGCATCAATGCCTGGACGGCAGAGGGAATGGTGCGGGCCAACGTGGCCTTGTATTCGATGCAGGCTGGCGCCTTGGGATCGTTGGACTTGCGGGCACATTGGGACTGAAGCTTGTCGATGTTTCTCGATACTTCGGGTGGATACGTCTCGGCGTGCGCTGCAGCAAGACATCCGGCCATCAACAGACAGGCGGCAAGTGATCTGATCAAAATCATTTCGCGTATGACACGATGCATCGGGTAGCTCGGGAACGGGCGAATTATGGCATGTGCGCGCGGTCCGGATTCGAGGGGCCTGCCCGGGTGCGGCCCGTGCGATGATGTGCAATGACTGACTTGAGAGATGAAATGACGACACCATTCGACGAGGCGACAACGGCGGCGATCGCCGCGTTTGCCCAATTGGATTTCTACACGGCTTCGCAGGCGATGCGCGCCGAAGCGGACTACGACCACGAACGGGACCAGTGGATCTCGCGCTATATCGACGAGCACGGCGGCGGCGCGGACGATGCCGAATACGACGCGTTGCACGCGCGGGCGCAGGCAACCCCGGAATACGCGCAGTTCATCGACGCGGCTCGACAGGAAATCCTCGAATACTTCGGCGTGACCGACGAGCAACTGGACTGGATGGTCGTGCTGCGCAACGACGACAGCGACGAGCTTTGGGCGGAAGTCAACCGGCAGCGGAGCGCGCTGGGAACCGGTGAGGTGCGCGGGGATCTCTGATCGTTGTTTGCCATCGGGGTCGCAGGTCGCGCTGCGTGCGGGGCTGGCGTCAGGTCGATCGCGAGACCGTTTCAACGATACGTATGACGGCTCCGGCCGTGGCGACGGCATGGATGGGAATGCATCATGTCAACCGAGTGGAATCACCGCGTCAGACTGTTTGTCCAGCGTTTCTGGCAGCCGACCAGTGCGTGCATGACGTGCATGCCGGGGAGCTGGGGAAATATCATGAGCCTCGCCCACTGGACTATCGCATTTCATACGGGTCTGCTGACCGGGCTCCTGGCTGTCCTTCTGACGTTCACGCCTGTGGCAAAACTCTATGCGCATCGATACGGCAATGCGCTGATCGTTGGCGTCCTGACCGCGTTGGGCGACGCCTACTCGCACACGAGTCACTACCGCATCCCCTATGTCGAGCACATCGTGACGGGTGCAATTTCAGGTGTCTTGACGCTTGCGGCGTCATATCTCTTCGAAGACCGCGCGCGACGCGTTCGGGCGGTGTGGGCTCGGATTGTCGGACAGCCCGTCCGCTGACTTTCCGAACCCACCGGGCCAAACGGAAAGCGATTCCCCGGTGAGGCTACGCTTCATGAACTACCGGCCCGGAAAGCCGCGCTGATGGGCGAGCGCGACGTGCACCAGCCGACCAGACCCCCCGTGGCCGAAACAGCAACCGTCGGTTTTCGCCAACGTGAATCCGTCCATCGCGCCGATCTGGCAATATGCATCGACAGACCTCAGCCAGGGCACCCCATGCACATCGCGATTCTGACCTTCCAGGGCTTCAACGAACTCGATTCCCTCATCGCGCTGGGCGTACTCAATCGAATCAAGAAGCCCGACTGGCGGGTGACGCTGTCATGCCCGGAGCATTTCGTCACATCGATGAACGGTGTGACCGTGCAGGCGCAGTCGACGTTGGCGGACGCACGCGCGGCGGATGCCGTCATCGTCGGGAGCGGTATTCAAACCCGGGAGGTCGTCAACGACGCGACGTTGATGGAGCAACTGAATCTCGATCCGACCCGGCAACTGATTGGCGCCCAATGTTCGGGCACGCTGGTGCTGGCAAAACTCGGCCTCCTCGACAACATCCCGGCATGCACGGACCTCACGACCAAGCCGTGGGTCGTCGAGGCGGGCGTCGAAGTCCTCAATCAGCCATTCTTCGCACAAGGTAATGTCGCAACGGCAGGTGGCTGCTTTGCTTCGCAGTATCTGGCCGCGTGGATCATTGCGCGCCTGGAGGGCGAGGAAGCCGCACGGAGCGCACTGCACTACGTGGCGCCGGTGGGGGAGAAGGAGGAATACGTTGCTCGCGCGTTGACGAACATCACGCCTTACCTGCCGTAGCGCGCAAAAAAAATGGCGCTGCCTCCATCGCAGTGAGCCGGGTTCAGCGGCAACGTCGGGTTCCCGACAGCGGCTTCACCCAGGTGCCCGGCTGCCACGTCGTTCGGCTGCGGGGTGGAAGAGGGCGCGAGAATGTTCGCTGACCCGTTCAGGCAGAGCCATTCAGTGACGCCGGCTTGCAACGGATCGGACTCCACCAGCCAGTTCGTATGACAAAGACGGCAGCGATATTGTCGTACGACGATTGCAGGCCGACCTAGCGGCCGCAATTTCGTTGGCTTGTGCAATTCCACCAGTCCGCGATGGGCGACGGGATCGGAAGTCGCGTGCATGGTCGTGCAGGCTTCGCAAGGCATGGAGGTCAGCCTTTCAGGAACGCGTTGGATCGGTGAAGCGCTTCTTCGCGCATGGCTCAAATCGTCCGCTGATTGCAACGTGATCGGCAGTGCGTCCGTCCGGTGTTCAATTCAAGCAAATCCGCCATCGTGGTGTGCGTCGATTGTCGGTCGTGACGGATATTCTGGTGCGGCATCGAAGGAACGCTCTCCTTCTCCGTGGCGCGAATGCGGGCGATTGCGCATCTCATCCGGACTCCTCAGTTTGAAATCGGCTTACCGGACGCATCCTTGATTTTCGCTTTCCATTGCGTGCGGATTTCGGACACCACCGATTCGGGAAGCGAGATGTAGTCCAACTCCGTGGCGGCCTGGTTGCCGTTGTGGAATGCCCAGTCGAAGAACTTCAGCGTTTCCGCACCTTGTGCCGGTTTCTCTTGCGTTGCATGCAGCAGCACGAACGTCGCGCCGACGACCGGCCACGCGTCCTTGCCCGGCTCGTCCGTCAGGATCTGATAGAACGACTTCGACCAGTTCGCGCCTGCAGCAGCGGCCTTGAACGTTTCCGTCTTCGGCTCGACCACCGTGCCCGTCGAGTTCTTCAGCGCGGTGTAGACCATGTTGTTCTTCTTCGCATACGCCCATTCGACGTAGCCGACCGCGCCCGGCAGGCGCTGCACGAACGCTGCGACGCCGTCGTTGCCTTTGCCGCCCGTGCCCGTCGGCCAGTTGACCGTCGTGCCTTCGCCGACCTTCGACTTCCATTCGCCGTTGACCTTCGACAGGTAGTTCGTCCAGATGAAGCTCGTGCCTGAGCCGTCAGCGCGGCGAACCACGGCGATGTCCGTGTCCGGCAGCTTGACCTTCGGGTTCAGCGCGGCGATCGCCGGGTCGTTCCACTTCTTGATCTTGCCGAGGTAGATGTCGCCGAGCACCGGCCCCGACAGCGTCAGTTCGCCGGCCTTCACGCCCGGCACGTTGACGACCGGCACCACGCCGCCGACCACCGTGGGGAACTGGAACAGGCCGGCCTTCGCGAGCTCGTCGTCCTTCAGCGGAGCGTCCGAACCGGCAAAGTCGACCGTCTTCGCGTTGATTTGCTTCAGGCCGCCCGACGAGCCGATGCCTTGATAGTTGACCTTGCCGCCGCCCGCCTTCTTGTACGCGTCTGCCCACTTTGCGTAGATCGGTGCTGCAAACGTGCTGCCTGCGCCGGTGATATCTGCCGCGTGAGCATGGAGGGCAACAAGCACCAGGGTGCAGGGCATCAAGATCCGGATGTTCACGTAACGTCTCCTGTCTGCTATCGGCATGCCGGCCCGCAAGCAGGCCTCGGTTGAGAAGTCTGACGGGTCAGGTCGGGGCTGTCGGTCGCCTTTCGGTAACGCCTGTCGATTGACCGCGGCAATGAACGTCTCGCGATTGCTTTCGGGCGCGTCGCGCCATTGCATGAGTGCAGCAGCCTGCGTGCCGATTTTTTTCGTATGACGTTCGCCGGGAGCTTGATTGCAACGCACCGCAACCGGGGCCGCAGGCAGCGACCGGCTGGGCTGGATCGTCACCGACGATCGGGTAGGTCAGACGAAGGGCGAAGTCCGTCATCGTGCGCGGTAAATGGTCCCGCAACGAAGAGTGATAGGAGTATTGCAGTTGGCTGTGAAAATTCAAGGAAGGCGCAATGGCCCGATCCGCCGGATTCAATGCACGTCACGGGCGACGATGGAGGCCAACGCCCGATCGCCATCGCGTTGTGCGGTGTCTTCAGTGGAAAAGATGTCGGTACTGAATGCGATCAGTTTGAAGCCGGATCCCGCGGAGCGAGGAACCGTGATGCCCCAGTGCCAGCCGCCATCTTGCTGGAACACGTGGAGCGCAGGGGGTGCTGGGTTCAATGCTGGTGAAGAAGTCGTCATCGCGTGCTCTCCCGTCATGGGACGACTGCGGGCAACTACATCGGACGCGCGAACCCAGTCTACGAGCACTTTTGCTGCGGCGCAATATTCGAGTTTTACGAAAATGCCCATGTGTGAAACGCCACAATTTTGAAATACAAATATGCAACGTCGGCGATGGCTGGCATATTGATGTGACGATTGGGATTTTCCGGAGGCTTCATGGATCGCAGTTCGCTTGTGTGGGCGGGGGTGCCGCATAGCAGCGATGGCGTCGTGTTTCAGGTTCGCGTCGGCCACGGCCTTCAGCGTTTTCATATCGCTCGATCGATTCTCGAGAAGGCGTGCGACCTCGAGCGACTGGCGTCTGACGCACGACAGCTCGAATGCTTTTACGAGCATCTGACGCCGATCCTGGCAGTCGCGCGGAAGACGCGCTCAAAGGCGAAGGCCGATACGGTTTCGCTGAATGTTTCGGATTTTGTTCGAACGGGGAGCGCTCGGGGCGAGCAGGGAGCTTGGGCCGTGATGCGGTGAGCGCCGCAAGGCGGTTGAGAAGAGCGGCGGCGTTCCTGGTCTTGAAACGGACGGGCGTGGGACTTGGCGTGCGTCACGCGTTGCGTCTCGTCACGTGCGGCGCAGGGTCTGCTGCAGTGTTGGCGGGATGTTTTTTGCGGGCTCCCGCGTAGTCTCGCGCTTGAGCTTGAGCTTGAGCGTCGCGATGAAAGGGCGTCGCTCGATGACCGAATACCCATGAATGAAAAGCGCTGGCCGGTGAACTGGCCAGCAAAATGGTCCTGGCGATCCGAGGTTGAGTGTGCCAGAACCAAAGGCACTGAACGGCGTGCGCTCAGCCGGACGAACATGTCAAACGATCGGCCCCGAAAATCGGGGCTTATCCGGCTCGACCTTGCGCAATAATCTGTGATCGCAGTTTAGGCTGGGCTAACGGATGCGACCAGACGTGCACGCGCGCTCGGAAACTTGAAGGCATCGCAGGGCTGCTGCGGTACTGTCCATGTTGCGATCATCGCGGCGGTCGGCAGATAGTCGGGATCGGCCGACGCGACGCCGGCCCACATGCCGGGAGACACCTGTCTGCCGTGGAGATAAAAGTGCAGCTCCCGGCCGGCGCGATCGCAAATGCACCTGATTCTCTCGACCGATTGGCCCAAGGCTCTAATCCGTGCGATCTGGTTGCGATCCAGCTCGAACAGGGCACTCACCACGCCGTCACAATCGCCGATGCCAATCATGTTGCTGTCATCAGTCAATGCCCATGTCGGATGCGGCGTGCCTAGGCGCAGCATGAAATACTCTGCGGACTCTGAACCAACCATACTGTTTCTCCTGCAAAAGATCCGTCGTTCTGCGAACTGAAGATCAACGAAACCGAACGTTCATCCAATCCCTGTTCACTTCGCCGTACCAATGGGCGGGCGCAACAGTGAAGCGCCCTGTGCCCGCCGCTTCCCAAACCCTACACGCTCGCCTGACGCGTCACGGATTCGGCGGCGATACCGTCCTCCGAACCGGAAAGTCTCACCGCGACAGCCGCCGCCGCCGTGCTCCCGTAGACGTTCAGGGCGGTTCTCCCCATGTCGAAAAACGCGTCGACGCCCAACAGCAGCAGTACCGCATCGGCCGGCAACCCGATCGACGTCAGCACGATGGTGATGGCGACGATCGCCCCGGACGGCACATTGGCGGCTCCGTCGATGGTGATGATCGTCAAAATCAAGATCGTGATCACCAGCGGCCAGGACCAGGCGAGATGATAGGCGTCGGCCAGATAGCCGACCGCAAGGGCCGTGTAGAGGACCGCGCCGTCGCGATTGAAAATATAGGCGAGCGGCAAAATCGTGGACGCCACGCCGTGGGGAACGCCGAATTCGACCAGCTTCTTCAGGTGCAACGGGTAGGTAATTTCGGAGGACCGCGTCGTGAAACCCAGGATCAGCGGCTCCTTCACTTTCCTGAGAACGGCGAGAGGCGACTGACCGGCGACGCGAATGACGACGGTGAGTATCACCGCCAGCACCGCCATGCCGAGATAAGCCACGCCCAGGAGCTCGACGAGCGAGTGCACGCCGCTGAAACCCTTGGCCGACAACAGTTGCGCGATCGCGGCGAAGATCGCGAGCGGCGACCATGCGATCACCCACTGGGTCATTTTGAACAGGCCGGACAGCAGCGCCTCGAAAACGGCAATCGCGGGCTCGGCACGCTCCGGGGCAGCCGCCAATGCGGCACCGAGAATGACGCCGAAAACGAGTACCGGGAGAGAATTCCCGGCAGCGAGCGCAGCGACGATGTTCGCGGGGATCAAGTCAACGAGAAATTTCGTCCAGTCGATGCTGGATGCGAGTGCTGCGGGCATCGATCCGGACGGAGTGAGGCTCGCACCGAGACCCGGCCGAAATGCGAAGTTGAGCAGCAGGCCGAGCGACGCAGCCAGGCCAGTCATCAAAACGAAGAAGACGATGCTGGCGAGTGCGACCTTTCCGAGTCGTTCGCGCAGTCGGCCCGCACGAAAGACACCGACCGTGACCGACAGGAAGATCAATGGCATGACGACCATCTTGATCGCATGGCCGAACATCGCGCTGAGAAAGCCCAGTTTCCCGGCAAAGCCGGGAGCAAATACGCCGCAAGCGACGCCCAGGACGAGCCCGCCAAGCATTTGCAGCGGGAGGGAAAGGCCCTTATTTTTCGTGTTCATGCCGCGCCTTGAGTAGTTTTATCCGTGCGGGCGTACCGTCAACGATGTGATTCCACATATGCTGACGCGCAAGCTCGCCGTCGTTCGCTTCGATTGCGTGAAAGATTTTCAGGTGCTCGATCGTGCCGCGCCGAACGGTTTCGGCATCGCTACGCGGAAGTTCGTTTAGCGCCAAGGTTTGGGCGCGCAACAAACTATACGCGGACGAGATTCGGAAGTTCCTTGCTGCAGCAAATAACGCTTGATGAAAGACCCAACCGACGCGTTGCTCGAGCATGATGTCCGCGACGTCCTGGTCGATCAGCACCTGCATTTTCTCTGCCGCGTCGCGAAGGTCTGCCGTTACGCCCGACTTGGCTGCAAGAAACGCGGCTGTACTCTCGAGGGCCAGCCGCATTTCAAAAATTTCGCGGAGATCGCTCGTAGTCGGCGACGCGATATAGGTCCCACTCTTTTCGATCACGACGACCAGCCCTTCGGACTCGAGCAAATGCAATGCGCTGCGCACCGGCATTTGGCCGAAACCGAGTTCGTCCGACAGGCCTCGATGCGATACTTTCTGTCCAGGCGCAAGGCGGCCGTCAAAGATCCTCGATCGGATCTCGTCGTAGGCAAGCTCTGCATCTGTCGAGACTTTCGACGTCATCTGTGATCGCAGTTAGCGTATGATTGAAAAAGAGATAACGGATAGAAAATTACCCTTACTGGTAACGCCCGGCAACTGATAATTTTGCGAGTGGGTATGCTGAAAGCGAACCGGAAGATTATTTGCGTCCAGAAGCGAGCCGACAATTAGATGACTTCACAAGATGTGCGCTTTACCATCTGCGCCGTTCGCGCGGAAGAAACCTATCCCCTCAGGGCCGCGATCTTGATGGCTGGAGATGAAGAAGGGAGTGCGTTACCCGGAGACCTCGCCCCGACGACCATGCACTTTGCCGTGCGTGATAACGACGGCATTGTGGCTGTGGCGTCGGTGTGCCAAGAAGGACAATCCGGTGTTTTGAATGCTGAAGCCTGGCGCCTTCGCGGCATGGCCGTCCATCCATCGGTGCGTGGTCTGGGATTCGGACGCCTGCTGGTCAATCTATCCATTCGTTATGTCCGCGAACAGCGTGGATTATTGCTCTGGTGTACGGCGCGGGAATCGGCATACCCATTTTATGAAATGCTCGGCTTTAATCGCGATCCGAAACCGATTTCAATGAAAGGTCGCGACGACATGAGGTTCTATCTCATGCAGCGCCAGATCGGGGGCTGATTTTCGTTGGGTGCGGACGTCAGATGACTAGATCGTTTATGCGTGGCCTAGTCCGGCGTTACTGCGCTGAGCCATCTCCGATTGCGTGTGATGTCCGTGGATTTCTGCAATAAGGGTCTTGATTCGCCGAAGTGATTGCGTCGAACCGTCCTCGTCATGAGGAAGAATCTGGCCAGTTCGAGACATGCGCCGCAATCGCTCAGTTCGTCGAGCGTCGTCAAAGCCCCATTGACGATCATGCTCTGGATAGGCATCATCACCCGATGAACTCCGACGCGCTCAACTCCATGATGTGCACCATGATCGCCAGTGGCGAGTCGTGGGAATCGTGACGTTCATTCATCACATATAGACTTCCTCAACGGCCCCGCCAGTCATGACGGGGCCGTTTCTTTTCAGTCGCTCCGAATGTATTGGCACGGACAGGAGTGATTGCATGCATGACAGAGTACGTGTTGACGTCCTTCGGAATGCTGCCGGCGTGGCAAACCGGTCGCGTGGCGAGAGGAGCGCGGCATGCTGACGATACGAAAAGCGAATTGCGATGACGCCCTCGCTGCATGGGATATCCGTCATGCGTCGGTGCATGCCGCGTGCGCCGGTTACTATCCCGAGGCAGCCCTTTCCGGATGGGTGGATGGCACGCCTTCGGACAAATGGGTCAGCATCGTCGAACGTGACTTTTACGTTGCCGTCGATGATGGGCGGGTTGTCGGTACCGGTATGCTGACGATCGCAAGCGGGCAAGTGGACGCCATCTTCGTCCGGCCGTCACACATGGGGCGCGGCATTGGATACGGGATTCTGCAGTTCGTCGAGACCTTGGCCGGCACTCACGGACTCGTCGAAATACGTCTCGATGCAACGCTGAACGCGGCGCCGTTCTATCGTCGTTGCGGCTGGACGGGCGACGTGGTTTCGACTTACCGAACTTCGCGTGGAATCGAATTGGCTTGTGTGCCAATGACCAAGTGCCTTGCAGCGGACGCGTAGACTGCCACCCGCATCCGGCAGTGGTCGGCCGTGACTCACACCCCTGCGACCAACGACCGTAACCGGGAATATCATTGGTGCGCTTCGGGTCGTTTTGAGCCGGTCGGAATGGTCGTGCTGTGCAGTGACGACAGCGATGAGCTTTGGGCTGAAGTCAACCGGTAGCGGAGCGCGCCGGGAACCGGTGAAGTGCGCGGCGATCTCTGACCCCTGCTTGTCATTGGGGCCTTGAGCTGTCCGGCATCTCGTCATGGTCCGTCGACCGCCGGGTTTGTGATCCTGGCCAGTCGATTATCGATACACGATCTGCGCTGCAAGGTCACGCTTGATCGATGTCGCCATTCTTCCGAGCTCGGGATATTCGTCCGGCTGCAGATATGGCACTTTCGATGTCAAATCAAGCGTTCGGGTCACGCTGATGGTTCTGCCTTCCATCGCATAGGACGACGTATAAGTGCCGAACGGCGAAGTAATGGTGACGGGCTTGGGCAGGCTCAACACTTTCATCGAGGCCGGCAATTCCAGTTTCGTGATTTCGCTGAAGTGTCCTGCCTTGAACAGGAACGGAGTTTTGCGCCTGGCCGAACCTACCCCGTCAATGGCACTGGATATCGTGTTGAGGCCGCCCAATCCTCTTGGGACGCGCATGGCGCCGGGGCCGGGGAGAGCGGTGTAGTCCGGTAGTTCGAACACACTGGAAAACGAAAACGCCATCCAGAGATCATTGATGTCGCCATGGATGTAGCGGCCGGTGCCGTCCAACCCGCTCGCAGTCAGAAACGCCTGCGCAAACACCGGTTCCGAACCAGCCGGCAGCCGGGAGAATACGGAACGCGCGACCCAGTCGTATTCGCCGCCGTTCTTGACTTCGCTATCGCCACGAACGGTGCCGAGTTTGTCGAGTGCGACGTGCGTAATGACCGTCACCGTGTCGGCATCGGGGCGTGCAACGGGAAGGACGACCAAGCGAGACTGCTCATTGCCGACGCCGGTCAACAACGCCTGCTTTCCCTGCTCGTTGAAAGGAAGCGTGCCGAATCGCGCCGTGCCCGCGGTTGAGTCAAGGTAGATATCGAACTCGGGAACGTAGGTGATCGCGTGATTGAACACAGCCAACGGACTGGCGGCCGAAGGCAGCCAATAGCGGCTGTCCGCGTTCACGAGCACCGTGTCGCTCGCGATGCCTTTGGCTGCCAGCAGCGCCTGCAGCAGCGTCGTATGGTCCTTGCAGTCGCCATAGCGTGCATGCAGGACGTCTTGTGCGCTATGCGGAACGACGCCGCCGAAACCGAGGAACACTGCGACGTAGCGGATGTTTCGGCTGACCCATTGATAGAGCGCATCTGCCTGATCGCGCCGGCCGGCGATTCCCTTCGTGACCTCGTCGGCCAGCGTTTGCACGTCGGGCGTAATGGTCGCCTGCGGCCGCGCACGGGCGGCGTATGCCTGCCCGAGCGCCGCGTAACCCGGGAACGTCGTGACCACGATCCGCGGGCTGCGATCCTCGATGCTCGGCGCATTGGCTTCGAGTGGCTGCGCAGTTGCACCTTTTATCGTCCAGCGCCATGTCTGCCGGCCGTCGACATCCGCTGCAACCCGTCCGCCCTGCATATCGACCACATCGGCATACAGTTTCATTGAGGATGGCGCATTGATCGTAATGCTGGCGCTTTGGATCGGCTTGTTGTTCGGAAACGTGTCGTCGGCCGAGAAATTGCCGGGGAAAAGCGGTGTGACCTGTGTCTCACGCGTGTGCATGGTCACGGTCGCGCCAGGTTCTACGCCGGGAAAGACGATCGTCTTGACGAGGTTGTCGTCGAAGGTGGCGGCGTGGATGCTCGACGCGCTTTGACGAGTGAAAATTGCATTGGACGGGACGTCGATCCGTACGCCGTCGCGCGTGGTGGTGTAAGCCTCGATCACGTCGAACTTCTGCAACTCGGGGCTATATCGATACGAAACCTGACCGTACGACCTGACGCCCTGTTCCGTCTCTATCCGGATCGACCTGGATTGGTCACGAATCGACGAACTGTCGCGATTCACCGTGTAGACCGTGTCGTCGGACAAGACGGTTGCGGGTGGAGAGAAATCAGCGGAAAAAGCGGCAGCAGCGTGCATGGCGACTACCGCCACCGCGAGGTGTGACAGTCGCATGCAGCCGATTGAAATGGATCGGCCGTCTCGTGCAATCAGCATGTGGATTGCCCTCGTGGTTTCTTATCTTCCTCTTGCGAGGAGGGAAGCAAGAAACTACCACGACGACGAGCATACCGCTACGAATCGCGGTGCGCGTGCGAAATTGACTTGCGCGTGTCTTGTTTGCATCGACAGGAAGTTGTCGGTTGATTGCAAGCCATGTCGCCAGCATCCGCGACATGTCGTAGCCGGGTACACTCAGTGCCGCCAAAACGGCGAGACGGGTTCATCGGCGCGCAATCGGAAGAGTCAGTACGTCTTCTGCAAGAAGCGTTCGCCACGCCCGATCTCGGCAGCCTCGATGTCGTCTCGCGAGCGTTGGCGCCTCGATTCCCATGCAGCAACAGGAGAACCCGATGATCAAAGTCAGTGTCATGTACCCGTACACCGCAGGCGCACGATTCGATCATGCTTACTACCGCGACAAGCACATGCCAATGGTGAAGCAGCGGCTCGGTGCGGCATGTCTGTACTACACGGTCGACAAGGGCATCGCAGGCGGTGCTCCGGGCACTGAGCCTGTCTACGTGGCCAAGTGCGACTTCGTCTGCACGTCTGTCGAAGCCTTCCAGGCGGCGCGGGATCCGCACGCGCAGGAGATCATGGCCGACATCGCCAATTACACGGATATACAGCCCGTGCTTCAAATCAGTGAGGTGGTCGTAGAGCGTTCGGAAGTCTGACCAAGGCTCGGATGTCGCCACGCACCGCATCCGCTGATGGCATACCCCTGCAACGGGGCGACGCTTATGCGGCCATTCCGACGTTGTATCGAAGCCTGGGCCTTTCCAGGTCGCCTGTCGGACCCCACGGTCCGCGCCTGCAAGCAGGAAGTTGAACGTTCGCAGTAGGATAGGGCTCTGCTATGCGCAGATCACGAGCGTCGACAACGCGCCTTTGCCGACCGACGTCCAGGGTTTTCCAATGAACGCGATACACCGCGATTCCTGCGGCTCGCCATCAATTTGATCCATTGAAGGATGAAGACATGAGCACGATTTACGATATTCCCGTCAACGCCATCGACGGCGCGCAAACAACCCTGCGCGCGTACGAAGGAAAAGTGCTGCTGGTGGTGAACGTGGCGTCCAAATGCGGGCTGACGCCGCAATACGAAGGTCTGGAGGCGCTCTACGAAGGCAAGCGCGCGGAGGGTCTCGAAGTGCTGGCGTTCCCCGCCAACAACTTCAAGGGGCAGGAGCCGGGCACCGATGCGGAGATCCAGTCGTTCTGCACCGGCACCTTCGGCGTGAAGTTTCCGTTGTTCTCGAAAATCTCCGTGATCGGCGACGACAAGCATCCGCTCTATCGCTCGCTCACCCAGGCGCAGCCGCAGGCGACCGGTGACGGCCCGTTCCGTACGCGTCTCGAAGGCTACGGCATTCAACCGAACCCGGCGCCCGAGGTGCTGTGGAACTTCGAGAAGTTTCTCGTGAGCCGCACGGGCGAAGTGGTCGCGCGTTTCTCGCCCGATACGACCGCGGACGACCCGAAGCTGGTCGCCGCCATCGACGCGGAGCTGGCCAAGGCCGCGTAAGCCGGCGCGCGTGACGCGTGCCGTGCCGGAGGATTGCCTGACCTGCACCCGTGGTCGAGGGTGCCAGGACGGGGCAATCCAACACCATGTCTGCCGACTTGCCACTCGCACATTGAAAACCGGAACGCGAGGGGGTGCCTGCCTCGACTGGCGAACCGGAGAATGCGTCAGACCGACAAGTCGTTCAACGGCCTGTTGACGTTGCACGACACCGTTCGGGAATTGGGCCATTGACCGATAACTTAGCGCTTGCCGAGATCCCCCGCCGCAGGCGCCTGCGCCCAGTCGAGCGCGAAGTCAGCAACCTCCTCCCAGCCTTTCTCGCCGCAGGTGTAGTGGCTGCGGCCGTCGAACAGCTTGTACGCCGAGATCGTCCGCGAACCCTTCGCATTCCTTTCGAAATTCTCGCGCTGAACAGCAGGCGGCAGGATGTTGTCGTTGCCGCCGGCGATAAAGAGCAGCGGTGCGCGCTCGTCGTTCGCGAAGTTGTAGCGCGTCGGGGCATTCGGGTTGACGTTCGCGAACGCGCCTTGAAACAGGATCCGCCCCGACACGGGCACCGCGTAGCGGTCATAGACCTTTTTCGATTCCTCGAGGCTCAGGTTGTTCGTGAACGCGTAGTGAAACTCTCTCTCGGTGATGGGCACCGCGCGATGCACGTTGGCCGGGTTGCGCAGGACCGGGAACGCCGCCTTGATCTGGCTGAACGGCAGCGCCCATACACCTTTCACCCCGGCGCCGTCGATCGAGACGCCGGCCGAGCCGTAGCCCGCGTCGAGAAGAAGCTGGGCGAACGCGCCGCCGAACGAATGCCCCATGATGATCGGCTTGGTGTCGAGTGCGGCGATGGTTCGGGCCAGGTGGTCGAAGATCTCGCGCACGCCCAGATTCACCAGCGGCGACGGGTCGCGACGCAGCGCCTCGACGCCGGCCGTGCCCGGCTGGACGCCCGGATACCCCGGCGTGATGACGCGCATGCCGCGCTGCTCGTAGCGCGTGACCCAATGTTTCCACGACAACGGTGTCATCCACAGACCGTGAATCAGTACAACCGTGTCGGTATGCGTTTCCGGATTCATATCCCTGCTCCTTTGATCGCTGAATGACGAACGTCACGCCCACGACACCTCGGTATTTCCGGAGCCGTCTGCCCCGTGCTTGCCAGCAACGAAACAAGGGGTACTACGCGATTGCCGTACCTCGAGAATAGTCTTTGACACCGGCGTCATTCAGCGTGAATGATGTGCCCATCATAAAGACCATCCGGGTACGCGACATGGCCAAGAAGCCGGAATTCTTTGCTCAAACGCCGACGACGCTGGACGATGGGGCAGATCCGTTCGCCTTCAAGCGGGATGCCTTTTCCGACGTGCTGGAGCTGATCCGCATCCGTGGCAATACGGTCTTCACGTGCGCGGCCTCGGCGCCTTTCGGGTTGCGCTTTCCTGCCGGCAAGTATCGTCTGCACATCATCCGTAGCGGCAGCGTGGCGATCGAAGTGGAGGGGCTCGACGAGCGCTATCACGCGTCGCAGGGAGACCTGGTCATGCTGATGCATGGCCACGGCCATGTCATCTCCGACCGGCCGGGCCGCTCCGCGAGTCTCGTCACGGATCTCGCGCCAAAGTACTACGATCGCGAGCGCCTGACGATCGGGAGCGGCGACACCACGTGGCTGTGCGGCGATTTCGGATTCGACGGCGTGCTGTCGCAACGGTTGCTGTCCGTGCTGCCGCCGGTACTGGTGCTGAAGGGGTTGCGGGAGCGGCCGTTCGAGTGGCTGGAGCTGAGCTGCCATTTCATCCTCGACGAGGCGTTGAGCCCGCGCGCGGGCGCCGCCGCGATGATCTCCCGATTGCTGGACGTCATCTTCGTCCAGTTGCTGCGCACCTGGGCGACGGAGGGCTCGGCAGGGCACGGGTGGCTGTCCGGCGCGATCGACAGCCGGATCAACCCGGCGATGTCGGCCATTCATGCCGATCCCGGGCGGGCGTGGAGCGTGAGTGATCTTGCCGAGTTGTCGAATCTGTCGCGGTCGGCTTTTGCGGACCGGTTCCAGCGTGTCGTGGGGCAGGCGCCGTTGAGCTATCTCACGACCTGGCGCCTGGATCGGGCGGCGGAGTTGTTGCGGTACAGCCGTGCGCCGATTTCGGATATTGCCGGGCGGGTTGGGTATACGTCGGAAGCGGCGTTCAGTCGCGCGTTTCGAGGGCGGTACGAGATGTCGCCGATGCAGTGGCGGAAGGTGAATGCGGAGTAGGGTGGGTCTGATTGCCATCCCGGCCCGGCAGATGCCGGCGGTTAGACATACGGACAATCGATCACGACGTAAACGACGTATTTCCCTCATTTCCGGCTGAATGGCGCTATTTGAGGGTTCCTCGTAAAATGCGACTTTACGGGATTTTCAGTTAACGACTTCGTCATGCATCGAATCGGATTCTTCGTTTGCCGTGGCTACGATGCGCTCGATCTGGGCGGGCCGCTGTCGGCCTTCAACCAGGTCGCCACGGCCGCGGGCCACGCGCCCTATGATCTCCACGTCATCTCGCAGTCCGGCGGCCCGGTGCCGGGCAATACGGGCCTGTCGGTCGACACGAAGCCGATCGGAAGGCGCACGTTCGACACCGTCATTTTCGTGGGCGGCGACATCGATCCGATGCAGACGCCGGAGAACATTGCCGCCGCCAAAAAACTGGGCGCCAAGGCTGCGCGGGTCGCAAGCGTGTGTACGGGGGCGTTTCTGCTCGCGGAAACCGGCTTGCTGGACGGCGTGAGGGTGACGACGCACTGGCGATACGCGGCTCAATTGCAGTCACGCTTCCCGCGCGCCAAGGTCGAGGGCGATAGCATTTATATCGAGGAGGGGCGCATCTGGACGTCGGCGGGTATCGCGTCCGGCATCGACCTGGCGCTCGGCCTGATTGAAAAAGATCTGGGCGCGGAGGTTGCGCGCGCTGTCTCCCGGCTTTTGGTGGTTCCGTATCGTCGGCCGGGCGGTCAGTCCCAATTCTCGGCGATGTCGCAGATGGAGCCGGAATCGGATCGCATCCGCATCGCGCTGAATTTTGCGCGGGAACACCTGGCGGAAGCGTTGCCTGTCGAGCGGCTCGCCGAGGCCGCACGTTTGAGCTTGCGGCAGTTCGGGCGCGCATTTCGCCGGGAAACCGGAGAAACACCGGCGAAGGCGGTCGAGCGTTTGCGTGTCGAAGCGGCACGGCTGCGCCTGCAGGGGGGCAGCGAACCGATCGAACAGATTGCGCTGGCGGTCGGGTTCACCGACCCGGAGCGGATGCGGCGGGCCTTCATCAAACTGCATGGGCACCCGCCGCAAGCGATTCGACGCGAGAGCCGAGCGAACGGCGCGCGCTGATCGACTATCCTCAGCCGGCGCGATCCGCGCTGCCTGGGCGAGGCCCCTCTCACGCACTAGCGGCGCGTTGGGTAGATCGCCAAGCGTTTCACCAGACGCTCAATGGCCATCCGCCGTCAGCGGGCCGTCATCGTTCCACATGTCGCGATGCAACTTCCACGCGCCGCCCTCTTTCAGAAAGACGAGCGTCTGCTTGCCGCGGAATTTGAGTTGTCCGTCGTGGTCGTGGACCTCCACATCCGACACCTCTGTCACGACCCGGTCGTTACCGTAGAACTCGTCATTGCTGAACGATACGGTGGCGGGCTTTGATCCGGCATACCCCTTGGTGAAGTACCCGACGATCGCGTTGCGTCCCGTGATCTTGTTGCCTCCGGGCGGCAAGAGCGTGCCGTCGCGGGTGTAGAGGCGGCCGATCGCCTCGTAATCCCCTCGCGCAAAGGCATCCGCCCACCGCGCATTCTCGGCCTTGATGGCCGCTTCGGGCGGACGTGGCGAACCACCGGCAGTCGCGGGCGCGGCGAACGCGAAGAAAGTGACGCAGGCCGCAAGGGCAGCCGTGAAAATACGGGTCTGTTGCATCGAGTGATTTCCGTGTATGGTTTTAATGTAAAGGACTGCGAAAGTTATAGGATGAAACAGGCAATGTCGGTCGCAGTGTTCATCGCAGTCTTTCGATGGATTGGCCCACATTGCCTGCAAGCGATTCAACGAACGCCCGGGACGCGTGCGAGCCCCCTGGATGCACCGGGCAGCTTCTTGTCGACCATCGCGATGACTTCCGGCCGCGCCTCTCTCGGATGGCCGGAGTGGAACGGCGGCGCGGGATCATATTCGATCACGAGCTGCGTGAGTTCGGCGGCCTGTTGACCGCGCAGCTTCGCCGCCACGCGAAGGGCGAAGTCGATGCCTGCCGTCACGCCGCCGCCGCTCATGAACCGGCCGTTGTCGTCTTCGACGAAGCGATCGGGCACGGGAATGGCGCCGTATTCGGCCAGCTTGTTGACGAAGGCCCAGTGGCAGGCGCTTCGCTTGCCGTTGAGAACGCCCGTTGCGGCCAGCACGAGCGATCCGTTGCAGACCGACGTCACATGCTTGGCACTTTCTGCCAGGCGCCGGATCTGCGCCTGATACGCGGGGCGCATCGGCGCCGACAGATTCGACCCGCCAGGGACCAGCAGCACGTCCGTCTTGTCGATATCGGCCAGCCGCTCGGTCTTGCCGTACACGACGCCGAATTCGAGCGTCACGTTGCCGCCGTCGAGGCTCGCGTAGCGAACGTTCGTATTCGGTAGCCGATGGAAGACCTCGCTGGGGCCGGCGAAGTCGAGCAGCGTGCCGCCGTCGTAATTGACGATCAGGATATCGAGCGGGTCGTTCGGGGCAAGTGCGCCGTCGCTGCCGGTCTGTGCAAGCGCAGAGGGGGCGTTTCCAAGCAGGGCGCCGCCGCCGAGGACGGCGCCGAGCGTCGCGATGCTGCCGAACTTGAGCACATCGCGGCGGGAACGACCGGCTCGGGTGAGTGGCGATCCGGGAGTATTGTTTTCGCTACTGTCGGTCAAGATCAATTCTCCTTGCGGGGCGGCCCTGCTAAGAGTGCTACCAGGCTGGGCCGCATGAAATCGCCGCCGCGATTCAAAGCGTGGCGGACGTGAGATCAGACAGGTGGATGAGCCGCGATGACACGCAGGGCGCCGGAATCGGGCGCCGCGCGCTCAAAGCTGCGAGGCGCCGCCGTCGACGACCAGTTCGGTGCCGACGACGTACGCGGATTCGTCGCTGGCGAGATAGAGCGCGGCGTTGGCGATGTCCTCGACGTTGCCCATGTGGCCCACCGGAATGGCGTTGGCGAACTCGGCCTTGCGGTCGCGAACCCATTCGTCCGGCATGCCCCACTTGGTCAGCAGCGGTGTGTCGATCGCACCGGGCGCGATCGCGTTGAAGCGGATTTTCCGGTCGAGAAACTCGTAGGACCAACTGCGGGCAAGCGATCGCACGGCGGCCTTCGCGGCTGCGGTCAACGAGATGCCATGCTTGCCGGTCTGCGCGACGAACGAGGTGTTGAGAATGAAGGACGAGCCCGCTCGCAAGTGCGGCAGCACCGCCTGAAGCGTGAACACCACGCCTTTGACGTTGATGTCCATGATCTCGTCGTAGAGCGCGTCGTCGATATCGTTGACTGCGGACGGGAACGCCCAGCCGGCGTTCGCGAACACGATATCCAGGCCGCCGAACTGCTCGCCGACTTCAGCGGCAATCGCCCGCATGTCGTTGATCGAACGCACGTCGCCCTTGAGAACGAGCGCATGCTCGCCGAGTTCGGCCCTCACGCGCTCGAACACCGCCTCGTCGCGGCCCGTCACCGCGACGCGGGCGCCTTCCGCAATGAAACGCTTCGCGGTGGCAAGACCGATGCCACTGGTACCACCGGTGATTAACGCCGACTTGTCTTTAAGCCTCATCTTTTGCTCCTTTCTACGTCGTGATTGATCGGGCGCGAAAGCGCAAGACGCGATGGCGTTTGTGCTTTTCCCTGCTCGATCTTCACGTGCAGTATGGAACGCGAAGCGGATGGCGCAAAGGTCGTATAACCCTCAAAAAACGCCACCTGGATCAAACGAGTGACGCAGGCATGTCGGCGTGAGGTGGCGGCATCGCACATCCGTACACGTGTGGCTTCAGCCCTCGTTCTCGTAAAGCAACCCATACCCACTGTTCGTCCGCTTGATACGTGCGAACCCGAGTTCCCCCAGGTGCATCCCCGCGATCAGCAGGCCGTCCGCGCTGACCTGATCGAGAAGGCGTGACCGTGTCGATGCTGCCAGCGACGCATCGTGATCGAACGCAATCGATACGTCCGGCCGTTGAATCTGGATATGCGGGAAATGCACCACGTCCCCCCAGACAAGCAGGCCTTGATCGCGGGATTCGAGGACATATCCGGTGTGTCCATCGGTGTGTCCCGGCAGCGGCAGCGCGCGGATGCCGGGGAGCACGTGTCCGTCTTCGAACAGGCGAAGTCGGTCGTCATAGGCATCGAATACCTGACGCGCCTTCGCAAAGTTGCCGCGAGCCCGCTCACTCGCGCGACTGAGATTTCCGTCGTCCTGCCAGAACCTGACCTCTCGCTGATGCACGACCAGCTCCGCATGCGGAAACGCGGCCTGTCCTGCATCATTCACCAGCCCACCGACGTGATCGGGATGCGCATGGGTCAGCAGGATGGTGTCGATCGCAGCGGGTTCGATACCGGCAAGCACCAGGTTCGTTTTGAGCTGGCCGCCCCATTGCTTGAACCCGCCAGCCCCACCGTCGATGAGAACGGTGCGGCCCGCTCCGCGTACGACGTAGCAATTGATATGAACGGCCGCGGGTTCTTTCTGTCCGGCATCACGCTGCATTTTTGATGCGTCATCCGAATCGATATTCGACAGGAAGTCGAGACTGGCAGTGAGATATCCATCGCTGATGGCGGTAATCGTGAAATCCCCGACTTGCTGAACAGGAAAGGTAAGGGCGGACATCGTGTTGCTCCGAATCGGCTAGTTGCGAGCGTGAATGGTCGACGCGGTGTAACCAAAGCACCGAATGCGCGCGGTGAGGCCGGTGCGGCGAACGATCGCCTGATCCAGCGCGTCCATGAACCGGTTCATGACCTCCGGCGTGCGCGGCGTGCCGACGCGATACCGGATGTCGGCGAAGACGGGATGTCCGTGCCCGTGCCGAACCGCCAGGAAAATGACATGGACGTTCTTGAGTTCAGCCTCGAGCACCTGCGTGCAGAGTTCGACGCAATCGCGCGACAGCGCGGCAAGGCTTTCATCAGCCGGCATCCGCGTCGCATCGATCGAGAAAGTGACGTTCGGCATCGCGGTCTACTCCTGTGCAATCGAAAGGGCGCGTGTGCTCGTCAACTGCGCCGTCATCGGCGCGTAAAGGTGAATGCCTTCCGGGAGCGCCTCGACAAGCTGCGCACTGTTCCGTGGCACGACGGCGAGCCAACGGCGCGCCGGACACTGCTCCAGCGCGACGGCCTGCATGGCCAGCGGGTGGAGGCCCAATCGAATCAGCGAATCGGGGCCGCCGGCGCTCAGTGCGAGAAGTTCATCGTCGTTTACCGCCGGCGCGAAGCCGATATCGCCGTAGAGATTCCGGTGCCAGTCGGTGATGTGTCGTTGCCACTTCGCGAAATTGCCGCCGCCTTTGCGGCGATATTCATCGCCGGTCAGGACATCGAGGCCGTCGATCGTGTGGATCGCCAGATAAACCGGGCAACCGCCGGTGATCGCCTTGAACCGCTGCGACGTGTGAAACCCCGTGACCGAGATCAGCGCGGGCAGCTTTTCAAGGCTGTAGAAGTCGTTCCATTCGGCTTCGCTGTCGAGGTCGGCGAAGCTGCATTCCACGGTATAGATCATGGGATCGTCCTTTGGGCAGGAGGCACATTCATCTGGGGAGGCGTGATGGTCAGTGCGGTAACGTAATGCTAAGCTCGCGATTCCGCGCCATAAAACGAAATAAAGTCAGCCTTCAGTGATATTTGCTCAAGCTGACGGTGAACACACTCCGACCAACGAGACGTCCATGTCCCGCAAGATCCCGAGCAATTCCGCGCTCCAGGCGTTTGAAGCCGCGGCCCGACACGGCAGCTTTGCCCGAGCCGCGGAGGAGCTGGCACGGACCGAGGGTGCCGTCAGTCGCCAGATCGGCCGGCTGGAGGCGTTCCTGGGCGTCACGCTGTTCGAGCGGATCGGCAACCGGGTACGGCTGGCGCCGAACGGTGCGCGATACGCGGTGCAGGTTCGCGAGATTCTGGATCGGCTCGAACGGGACAGCCTGTACCTGATGGGGCAGCCGATCGAAGGCGCGAGCCTCGATATCGCCGCCATCCCGACCTTCGCGACGCGCTGGCTGATCCCGCGGCTGAAACGCTTTCAGGACCGGCATCCGAACATCACCGTGCATATCGCCGAGCGGATGGAGCCGTTCCTGCTGGCCGGGAGCGGTTTCGACGCAGCGATTCATTTCGAGCATCCGGCATGGGCGGGGATGCATCCGCATCCGCTGCTGGAGGAAGTGCTGGTGCCCGTCTGCAGTCCGGCGCTGCTCGCCGGCGCCGGGGCGAACCCGTCGCTGGACGCACTGCCGCGTCTTCATCGGCGACAGAATCCCGACGCGTGGCAGGCCTATGCGCAGGCGGCCGGCATCGTGCTGACCAATTCGGCGGTGGGCGCACGCTACGACCTCCATTCGATGCTGATCGAAGCGGCGCTGGCCGGCCTGGGTGTCGCGCTGGTGCCGCGCCTGTACATCGACGCGGAGCTCGAGCAGGGGCGACTGGTTGCGCCTTGGCCGGAGGGCAAGACGGTGACGAAAAACTTCTGCCTCGTGCTACCCGAACCGATCGAGCTGGCCGACGGGCCGTTGCGGGCCTTCGCGACCTGGATGCTGGATGAAGCGCGGGGATCGGAGCCGGGCGGTAGTGCGTGACGGGCACAGGTGAATGTGCCGGCCTGCGCAACTGGCGCATGGCGCAACGCCTAAACCTGGCAGGATGCACAATGCAATATCGGTAAGCGAGACGGGATGCGTTGATGCTCGCCGCGCCGAGAGGGCTTAATCCGGCAAAAGTGCCCCGCTGACGCGCCCCGGAACTTGGTCCTGTCCCGCGATCATTGCAATCCGCTGGCCGGCAAGTACAAAGTGGACATGCATGCGGGCGACGAGAATGCCGTCGATGCTTGCTCGCACCACCGTGCGTGACTCGGCCTGGCCGTCCGTCAAAGCTGTTATCGCGCCGATCTCCGCTCCTCTGGCGACGAAACTGCCGACGGGCGCGCTCCACGTCACGATCCCTGTTCGCGTTGCCTTCAGGTGATCGACCGCCTCGAGCGCAGATATGACAGGAGGCTCGCGGTGCGCCGGTGGTCGGCCGTCGACGACGAAGCCCTTGATTCTCAGGAAGTCGATTAGCGCGCCTGCGTCGCAAGCGGCGAGTGTGTCGGACACGTCCCGCTGGCCCCGTAGTTCGACGACCGCGGCGAAACCCTGTCGCGATCCGCATTGCATGCCGCATCGCCGGAGAGCAGACCATGCGTCGTGAAACGACTGGTCGAACGTGCTGCCACCGGCGCTGTCCTCGAGAAGCAACACGGGAGCATTCAGGCACCGAGATAGCGAGACCGCACGTTGTTCGTGCGCCCAGTTGCCGTACACGTGCATCACGGCAGTTTTGTCGCAGTGCAGATCCAGAACCATGTCGTGCGCAAATGCGCGCCACAGCAAGATCGTTTTCAGATACGCGACCGGATCGCTTCCCTGTTCGGCAGGCCTGGCCAATTCCATCAACCGGTATTTCGCGTCGTCGCGATTCGTCGGGTAGCTTCCGCCTGTGAATTGCCGCACGACTTCCGAACCGATATCGGGGAAGCGGCGATCGAAATTGCCGCTGCCCGCCCAGTCGAACCGACCGGTCAGCGTTCCGCCGACGAACTGTTGCATGCCGACCGGATTGGCCCATGTCATGACGGTGACGCGCCCGGCCAATGCCCGATCGAATTCGAGCGATTCCAACCTCGCCAGAAGATGCTGGATCACGAGAAGCCCCGGCACTTCACCGGCATGCAAGGCCGCCTGGAAATAGACGGAATGTTCCGCATCCTTCGGGCCGAACGTGTACTCGCGCAGTGTCATCCGCGTCCCGGGCGAGAGATCGGGAAGCGGGAGATCCATGATTTCCATGTTTGGTCCTGGCCTGAGACGAATGGGATGCGTGTCGACGAGCGGTCAGAAATCCAGCAGCAAATTGCCGGGATCGCGACCGACGAGCGGGACGTCGCCGGCAATCAGTGCCGCGCGTTGTCCCGGACGCACGAGTTTCTGGAGTTGACGCACAACCATCACGCCGTCAATCGGGCTGACAACCGGAACGCGCGAATTGATCTCCGGACCGTCGAGTCGAACGATCTCGGCAAACGTCTCGCCTGCCGCAATCCGGTCCCCAGGGGTGCGCCGATACACGATCACGCCGGCGCAAGGGCAACGAACGTGGGCCGCGCCTTCCAGCGGAAACGCTTCGGGTGACGCGAGTCCTGCGCAGTCGTCGAACGGGTCGGGAAAAGACAGGACACCTTCGGATTCGGCAAAGCGCAGCAATCTTGTGGCATCGGTCGACGCGAGCGCGTCGTTGACGTCCGACTGGCCGCGCAATTCGATCGTCGCGGAAAAGCCGCTCGCCTCGCCATCGAACAGGCCTGCCCGCTGCAGTTCGCCCCATGCGCCCGAATGGCTCTGATCGAACGCGCCCCCTCCGGCGCCGGCGGGTTCCAGCAGAACGACCGGGGCGTCGACCCACCACGCCACCTTCATTGCGCGTTCACGCTGGAGCGTCGATGCGTAGACGTGGGCGATGGCATCGGTGTCGCAGTGAAGGTCGATGACGATGTCATGCTCGATCGCCAGCCTGGCCAATTCAAGCTTCATCGCGGCCGCCGGGCTCATTGCGTTGCCGCCGTCCAGCAGGCCGCGAAAGAAACGCTTCCACTCGGAACGCGTGAGGCTCGATGCATCGTCTTCGCGCAAACGCTGTGCGACGGCTCGCCCGAGTGCCGGGAAGTTCCTGTTGAAGTTCTCACCGTTCTCGAAATCGAAGCGCCCGACGACAGGGCCAAAGAGCCGCTGCGACAGACCGATCGGATTGGCAAACGGGACGACCGTGACGCAACCGTCGATGCGCCCGTCCCGGTCCAGCGCGTGCAGTGCCTCGAGCATGTGTTGCAGGACAAGCAGGCCGGGATGCTCGTCCGCATGCAGGCCGGCATGGAAATAGATGCTGCGGCCGTGATCGATATTGCCGAACCGGTGCGCCGTCAGGCTGAGCGCAACCCCTGGCGCCGGCGACGGCAGGGGAATCTCGATGCGTCGATAGGTCATGCGTGGTTTCCTCTCGTGTGGTTCGGTGCCGTGGGAGGGCGGGCACCGACCGGGTGCTCGTTCGTCGATCCCCGGCTGGATCCGCGTTCCATGATTGAAAAATGGATTTTTCAGTCTACTATGGACATTTGAGTTTAGGAAGCGGATACTTTGGGCAGGTTGTCCCACAGGAATGTCGGGTCGCAGTGGAATTCGCGATCGGGCAACAGGCGGAAGCCGCCTGCAACGGAGATGTCGCGCCGGATGCAGTGCTGACCTACTCGTTTTCTATACACGCGGCCGATGGCAGACCGCGCAATCCATATCAAAGGAACGGACTGACATGAAAATCAAGGAATTCGGTGTCGAGCGCTGGATGGATCTCTACGAGCACCACTGCGCGTACAACCTTGCGGAAACGTGTGTCGAATCGCTGACCGTCGACCAGCTGCTCACGCTGACCGGTCGTCAGGAGTCCGTACTCGACGACCTGCGGCCGATGAAGCTGACGTACGGCGCGATCGAAGGGACATCCCGGCTGCGCGAGGCGATCGCTCGCACGTATTCGAAGCAGTCGGCGGCTAACGTGATCGTGACGCACGGTGCAATCGGCGGGAATGCATTGATCTACGAAACGCTCGTCGAACCCGGCGACACCGTCGTTTCAGTCATGCCGACTTATCAGCAGCACTACTCGATTCCGGAGAGCTATGGCGCAAACGTCAAGGTCCTGAAGCTCCGCGAAGAGAACGGCTTCTTGCCGGATCTTGCCGAACTCGAGTCGCTCGTCGACGGAAAAACGCGCCTCATCGCCATCAACAACCCGAACAACCCGACAGGATCGCTGATGGACGAAGCCTTTCTGAGCAAGGTCGCGGAGATCGCTCGCCGTTGCGATGCCCATGTCCTTTGCGACGAGGTGTATCGCGGCACGGATCAGGAGGGGAGCGGGTATAGCGCGTCGATCGCGGACCTCTACGAAAAGGGCATCAGCACGGCCAGCATGTCGAAGACCTATTCGCTTGCGGGGTTGCGTCTGGGCTGGATTGCCGGTCCGACCGACCTGATTCGGGCAGTCGCCGTCCATCGCGACTACAACACCATCAGCGTGGGGATGATCGACGACTACTTCGCCACCCTCGCGCTCGAGCACCGCGATGCGATCATGAAGCGCAATCTCGATATCGTCCGCACCAATCTCGCGATCCTCGAGGCGTGGGTCGACCGGGAGCCCGCGATTTCCTGGATCAAGCCGAAATCGGGCACGACTGCGCTGCTGAAATATGCGTTCGACATGCCGTCGCGTGAGTTCTGTGTTGAATTGCTGGAGGCGACGGGTGTGATGTTCACGCCGGGGAGTGCGCTCGAGATGGAAGGTTACGTCCGGATCGGTTATGCAAACCACCGCGATGTCCTCGAGAAGGGGCTGGCACGCGTATCGGATTACCTGCGTACGAAGGCAAGCTGACGGGCACGGGTATCGACCCGCGGATACCGGTGCCGAGGCGGCGCCGGATCCTTCATTCGAGCCCGACTAAAAAGTACATGACGATCAATCGACGTCGACGGCAAGGCGGTCGGTCATTCCGGTCTCTTGCCTGAAGACGCGACGTGCTCGCTGCACCGATCGTTGCATGGACCTAACCTGGTGTGAGGAGACGGTGATGAGGAAGCAAGGTGTTCGAGCGGTGTTCGCGGTTGCGCTTGCGGCGATGGCGATGTGGGGAGAAGGGGTTCAAGCGGAAGGCGTCAAGACCATTCGGTTCGGCCTGGAAGCCGCGTACCCCCCGTTCGAATCAAAGGCGACGTCCGGACAGCTCGAGGGCTTCGACATCGACCTCGGGAATGCGCTCTGCGCACAACTGAAGGCGAAATGCGTGTGGGTGGAGAATGCCTACGACGGCTTGATTCCCGCGTTGCAGGCGCGCAAGTTCGACGCAATCGATTCGGCGATGAACATCAACGCGAAACGGGCCGAACAGGTGGATTTCACGGTGCCGCTGTATCTGACGCCGGCCCAGCTCGTCGCGCGCAAGGGCAGCACGCTGCGGCCGACGCCCGAGGCACTCGCGGGGCATAGCGTCGGCGTGCTGCAGGGGTCGATCCAGGAACAGTATGCGAAGCAGATGTGGGCGCCGAAGCATGTGAGCGTCCAGAGCTATCAGACCCAGGACGAGGTGTATGCGGACCTGGTGATGGGGCGTATCGACGCGACGTTCGTGGACGCGACGGCGGCGAGCCTCGGGTTCCTGAGCAAACCGAGCGGAAAGGATTTCGCATTCGCCGGGAACCCCGTCAATGATGCGAAAATCATCGGCACGGGTGTCGGCATTGCGGTGCGCAAGGGCGACCACTCGCTTCGCGAGGCGCTCAATGGGGCATTTGCCGAACTCAAACGCAACGGCACCTATCAGCAGCTTCTGAAAAAGTATTTTACGGTGGACCTGGCAGTGCATTGACCGGAGACGGACGTGCACTGCGTCAGGTCTGCATCGATTCGGAAAAACAGACATGAGCAGAGCACCATCGCCCGCCAACGGATCCACCGGCAAGACGGGCGATCGAACCAGGACGAGCGCGACGAAGCGCGGCAAACGGCAGGCGGGTACGGGGCAGGTTGCCCCGCACCACGCGGTTGCCGATGCGATCGCGCTACTGTTCCAGCCTTATACGGAAGTCGTGCTGCACGACCTCTCGACGCAAACGGTCGCATACGTTGCGAACAATTTGTCCAAGCGGGAGGTGGGCGACGATTCGGCACTCGAGGAAATCGGTTTCGACGAACAGGAGAATGTGATCGGCCCGTACGAAAAGCTCGGCTGGGACGGTCGCAAGATCCGCTCGATCAGTGCCGTGTTGCGAACCGAGTCGGGTGAGCCTGTCGGGGTCATGTGCATCAATTTTCACCAGGCCGCGCTCGATCAGGCAAAGCAGGCACTCGAACTATTGCTGTCGAGCGCGGTGCTGCAGCCGCAACCGGAGAAGCTGTTCCGCGACGATTGGCAGGATCGGGTGAATGTCTTCCTCGATCACTGGCTGCAGGAGCGCAAGCTCACGTTGTCGATGCTGACACGAGAGCATAAGCGTGAACTCGTCGCGGCGTTGTATGCGGAAGGCGCATTCAACGGAAAGAGCGCCGCGAACTATGTCGCAAAGGTCCTGGCGTTGGGGCGCGCGACGATCTTCAACTATCTGAAGGAGCTCAGAGGTGAAGGGTGACGGAGCGTTTGTTTGACCGGATCGAGGAAGCACATCGCGCGATTCGCCCTCAGGCGGCGGTGACGCCCCTGGCGTTCAGCCCGATGCTGTCCGCGGTCTTCGGGCGTCGCGGATATCTGAAGTGCGAGCACCTGCAACATGCAGGTTCGTTCAAGTTTCGCGGCGCCACGAACCCGGTGCGGCTCCCGGATGCGAAGACGCGGCGGAACGGCAAGACCCCTGGGGCTTCACCGGGAGCGTTTTCATCGGTCTTCCCCTGTCCTGACGAAAATCAGTTCGACGAGTCAGTCAGCATTCTCCATTAAACTCGCCGGCACCGAAGCGCGTCGGCCGCACGGATTATGTCGTTGGCGCGCGACAAATGGCATTGTTCCGGTAAGCAAGGGCATTCTCGATGAAACCGATTCCGGTGCTCGTGTGCCGATCGCCGATTATTCACGTTTCAAACGGATTCACG
This sequence comes from Burkholderia sp. AU33803, assembly GCF_002223095.1. Lineage (NCBI taxonomy): Bacteria > Pseudomonadati > Pseudomonadota > Betaproteobacteria > Burkholderiales > Burkholderiaceae > Burkholderia > Burkholderia sp. AU33803. Next base: position 276,509 of record NZ_NKFJ01000008.1, on the reverse strand, counting down.
CGCCGGCGGCCCGTGCCGCGCGGTTCCGGCCGGCGAGCGCGAGGGTGCCCGCCCCGTCGTGTCCAGACAGGGGATTCATGGATTGAATGCGCGCCGATTCAAAAGATAAATTTTGGAAAGACTCTGGCACGGGATATGCTTGACGGGTTTTATCCGCTCGGAACCTGCGCCGGATATTCGTCAGCATAATCAGGCAGGAGCATGAACTGGTTTGCCCTGACAACACCATCGATTAGAGGATCGATCGTTTGTGAAATTCGCGCGGGAGTGCCAAGCTGCGCGCGGAGCAAGGTCGTACACGGATTGAGTTGGGTGACGTGAAACGCAGGCCGTAATTCCTCGCGACGGCCACTACTGACAGTTCAGGATATGACATTACAGATTGGGGTCCCTCTGGAGACGGCCCACGAGGAGCGGCGCGTAGCGACCGTTCCCGACGTGGTCGAAAAGCTGATCAAGCTCGGGTTCTCGGTGGCCGTGCAAAGCGGCGCCGGCACCGGCGCGAACTTCAGCGATGACGACTACCGCACGGCCGGCGCCGAAGTCGTGCCGACGGCCGCCGATCTATGGGGCCGCAGCGACATCGTCCTCAAGGTGCGCCCGCCGAGCAGCGATGAAGTCGCGCTGATGCGCGAGGGCGGCACGCTGATCGGCTTCGTCTGGCCGGCCCAGAACCCTGAACTGATGCAGCAGCTGGCCGCGAAGCGGGCCACGGTGCTGGCGATCGATTCGCTGCCGCGCACGCTGTCGCGCGCGCAGAAGATGGATGCGCTCACGTCGATGGCCGGCGTGAGCGGCTACCGCGCCGTCATCGAGGCGGCCCATGCATTCGGCCGCTACTTCAACGGGCAGATCACGGCCGCGGGCAAGGTGCCGCCGGCCAAGGTGTTCATCGCCGGCGCGGGTGTCGCCGGCCTCGCGGCGATCGGCACGGCCGCGGGCCTCGGCGCGATCGTGCGCGCCAACGACACGCGCGCGGAAGTGGCCGACCAGGTCAAGTCGCTGGGCGGGGAATTCGTCAAGGTCGACTACGAGGAAGAAGGCTCGGGCGGCGGCGGCTACGCGAAGGTGATGAGCGAAGGCTTCCAGCAGGCGCAGCGCGCGATGTACGCGCAGCAGGCCAAGGAGGCGGACATCATCATCACCACCGCGCTGATTCCCGGCAAGCCGGCGCCGAAGCTGATCACGGCCGAGATGGTGCAGTCGATGAAGCCGGGCAGCGTGATCATCGACATGGCCGGCGAACAAGGCGGCAACTGCGAACTGACGGTGCCGGGCGAAGCCGTGGTGCGTCATGGCGTGACCATCGTCGGCTACACGGATCTCGCGTCGCGCCTGGCACGACAGTCGTCGACGCTGTATGCGACCAACCTGCTGCGCGTGGTCGAGGAGCTGTGCAAGGGCAAGGACGGCACGATCAACGTCGACTTCAGCGACGACGCGATCCGCGGCCTCACGGTCATCAAGGAAGGCAACGTCACGTGGCCGCCCCCGCCGATCCAGCAGCCGGCCGCCGCCCCGAAACCCGCCACGCCGCCGGTCGCGGCCACCGCGTCCAAGGGCCACGGCCACGGCAGCGGCGCGCCGATGTCGGCGAAGTCGCTCGCCATCACGTTCGCCGTCGGCGCACTGTTGTTCCTGCTGGTCGGCCAGTTCGCGCCGGCCACGTTCCTCGCGCACTTCACGGTGTTCGTACTGGCCTGCTTCGTCGGCTACATGGTGATCTGGAACGTTACGCCGTCGCTGCATACGCCGCTGATGAGCGTCACCAACGCGATCTCGTCGATCATCGCGATCGGCGCGCTGGTGCAGGTCGCGCCGCCGTTGGGCGACGCGGCGGCGGAGGGCCGTCCGTCCGGGCTGATCCTGGGCCTGGCGGTGGGCGCGCTGACGCTCACGGCCGTCAACATGTTCGGCGGCTTCGCGGTGACGCGACGCATGCTGGCGATGTTCCGCAAGTAAGGAGACGATAACAATGACTTCCAATCTGACTACCGTCTCCTATATCGGCGCGGCCATCCTCTTCATTCTCAGCCTCGGCGGGCTGGCCAATCCCGAAACCGCACGGCGCGGCAACCTGCTCGGCATGATCGGCATGCTGATCGCCGTGCTCGCCACGGTGCTCGGCCCGCGCGTGTCGGCCGAGGGCATTCCGTACATCGTGGCTGCGCTGGTCGTCGGCGGCGCGGTGGGGCTCTACGCCGCGAAGAAGGTGCAGATGACGCAGATGCCCGAGCTGGTTGCGCTGATGCACAGCCTGGTCGGCCTGGCGGCGTGCCTGGTGGGCTTCGCGAGCTACATCGATACGTCGGTGCAGTACACGGGCGCGGAGCACGCGATCCACGAAGTGGAAATTTATGTCGGCATCCTGATCGGTGCGGTGACCTTCGCGGGCTCGGTGATCGCATTCGGCAAGCTCTCCGGCAAGATCGGCGGCAAGCCGTTGCTGCTGCCGGCCCGGCACTGGCTCAACCTGGCCGCGCTGGTGGTGGTGATCGTGTTCGGTCGCGCGTTCCTGCATGCGGAGACGGTCCAGGACGGCATGACGCCGCTCATCGTGATGACGGTGGTGTCGCTGCTGTTCGGCGTGCACATGGTGATGGCGATCGGCGGCGCGGACATGCCCGTCGTGGTGTCGATGCTCAACAGCTACTCGGGCTGGGCGGCGGCCGCTACCGGCTTCATGCTCGGAAACGACCTGCTGATCGTGATCGGCGCGCTGGTGGGCTCGTCGGGCGCGATCCTGTCGTACATCATGTGCCGCGCGATGAACCGCAACTTCATCAGCGTGATTGCCGGCGGCTTCGGCACCGGCAGCGGTGCGCCCGCGGCGGCCGGCGGCAGTGCGCAGCCGGCCGGCGAAGTGGTGGCGGTGAGCGCGCTGGAGACGGCCGAGCTGCTGCGCGATGCGAAGAGCGTGATCATCGTGCCGGGGTACGGGATGGCCGTGGCGCAAGCGCAGCACACCGTGCATGAACTCACGAAGGTGTTGCGCGAGAAGGGCGTCGACGTGCGTTTCGCGATCCATCCGGTGGCCGGGCGCATGCCGGGGCACATGAACGTGCTGCTCGCCGAGGCGAAGGTGCCTTACGACATCGTGATGGAGATGGACGAGATCAACGGCGATTTCCCCGAAGCCGACGTGTCGATGGTGATCGGCGCGAACGACATCGTGAACCCGGCGGCGCAGGAAGATCCGGCCAGCCCGATCGCCGGCATGCCGGTGCTCGAGGTGTGGAAGGCGAAGACGTCGATCGTGATGAAGCGCAGCATGGCGTCCGGCTATGCGGGCGTCGACAATCCGCTGTTCTACAAGGACAACAACCGGATGCTGTTCGGCGACGCGAAGAAGATGCTGGACGAGGTGTTCGGCGCGTTGAAGGCCTGACGGTGCGCATGGCCCGGTGCGAACGATCGCCGGCTGCGGTGTTGGGCAGTCGGTTGATCGGGGCCCGGCGCGCCGGGTAGGCGCATCGCGACGGTCACGGAAGTGCGGGGCGGGTGGGTCCGTTTCGCACTTCCTTCCATAAAATGACGGCGATCGATTGTCGATGCGCCGATCTCCCTCCGCCAGCCACCACACTGGATCCTTCCCGGCGATTGCGCCCGCGACGCTACCGTCTATCCAGCGAATCCAAGCGCCGCAAAAGTGACGACCCTTGCGTCGCACGCGCGCGCCAACGCCGGATCGTAAGTCGAAAAAAAGACGGCACGGTCTGCAGCCAGCGTCTTGAACAGATCGATCAGCACCGCACGCGACGCGGCATCGAGCCCGCTGTCCGGATCGTCGGCGATCACGACGGCGGGCGCGCCGAGCGTCGTCGCCGTCAGGAACAGTTTCTTGCGCGTGCCGAACGACATCTGCTCGAAGCGCTTCTCAAGATGTGGGCCGAGCCCGAATCGATCGGCCAGCTCGAGCGTGCGGGCGTCGACGACGGTCTTCCTGCCGGCCGCCACGAGATCGAGAAACGCGCGCCCGGTCTGGAGCGGATAGGCGAGGCAATCGTCAGGCACGTACGCCAGCGCGGATTTTGCATCGTGCGGCGCGGTGCGCAGCGAATGGCCGCCGATCCACACCTCGCCCTCGTCCGCGTCGAGCGTGCCGGCGAGCATGGCGAGCAACGTCGATTTGCCACTGCCGGTTTCGTCGCACAGCGCGACGCATCCGGCGCCGGATGCGTAGTGGAGTCCGTTGAAGATGACGCGCTTGTCGTAGCGCTTGCCGAGATTGTCGAAGCGGAGCATGGGTCGGTAGTCAAACGAAAATTCGCCGGGTGAGCGCGACCGACATCACGGTCGGCAGCAGGCCCGGCAACACGGATGGTCGGGACGCGTAGCGTGCCGGCCGATAGTGTAATGCGACACGCGACGCGCCCGCGGCCACGTGCCGTCAGTGAAGAACGGCAGCGGGCGATTCCTACTTGCTCTCGTCCAGCGCATCGTTCCAAATCTTCGCGCCCTGCTGATGTGAAGCAATGCCGTTGAAGAATGAGTCAATGGCGGCGCCGATATCAAAGTCATCGCACTTGTCCCACAAGATGAGTTTGGGCTTGTGTACACGGAAGTTGCCGCTGCTCTTCGGTGTGTAGGCCACCGCAATGGCCGCCTTTGCCCACGGGAAAGCGTAGGAACGCGCTTCCAAAATGATCGCGTCAACCTTTTTGCCTTCTGGCGTCGCGATCCGGCCGTCGTATGCCAGCACACCGTCATTTGCATTGAACGGGTCGCTCTCGAGCTGCTTTCGGCCGTGCTCGACTGCCTCGCCTACGTCATCGAACACCAGCCGCTCGAATTTTCGCTGACCATCGTCAGTCTGAAATGCCATCATAGGGACAAGGCCATCTGCGTCGGAGATACACCAGACGGCATGCGCAGCAACAAAACCAGCGAGTTCAAAGGCGGTGAGCATGTTGGTGGGGCGGATAGGTTGGGGGTTGGGCGCTCATGTGACTGCGAAAGGTTGCCTTGGCGGCCCGAGTTCGCCTGCGGCCCGCAAGGGTGCACTCGACGTCGGCCATTCACCCAGTTGCAGGCGATCTCGGCCGACAGCCAATTGTAGAACGGTGCCGCCTGCAAGCAAATTCAGGCGCATCCCCCAGGATTGGGCGATCGTTTCCCAAGCCGCACGTGCTGCTACGCCGAAAGTCGAGGCACGCGCGTCATACGGCTCGGGTATGCTGGATGAATGCCGTTCGGACGACCGACCAGCACGGCAAAAACTGCACACAATCACCGCGATTGCATCGCAATCACCGGCCGCACCGGGCCGATTTCAACTCCGGAACAGGAACTCGACATGGCAGAACTGGACAACGCGCTGTACGAACGGATCGGCGCGCTGAGCGACGCGGGCGATGCATTGATGGAAGAGGGCGACTACGCAGGCGCGCTCGAGAAATTCTGGGCGGGATTCGACCTGCTTCCCGAACCCAAGACCAACTGGGAAGCCGGCACCTGGTTGATGGCCGCCATCGGCGACGTGAATTTCCATCAGGCGAACTACGCGGCCGGACGCGACAATCTCGCCCAGTCGATGCATTTCCCCAACGCGATCGGCAACCCGTTCCTGCACCTGCGGCTCGGTCAGTGCCAGTTCGAGCTGGGCGATCTCGACCGCGCGGCCGACGAGCTGATGCGCGCCTATGCGAGCGGCGGGCCGGAGCTGTTCGAGGACGAGGACGGCAAGTACCTGCGATTCCTGGCGACGCGGGCAGAAGGCATCGAGACGCCCTGACGCGCGTCATTCGTGCCGCCAGCCCCCCGGCCGGCGTCGCGAGCAGGCTTCGACGCCCGCGCCGGGATGCCGGGCGTTTCTCCGCATGAGCGCAACTTGCCAATGAACCTGACCTTTCCACTCGTCACCCGATCCGACGCCGAGACGCTGGTTGCCATCCGCATCGCCGCGATGCGCGACAGCCTCGAGCGCATCGGCCGCTTCGATCCCCAGCGTGCGCGCGACCGGTTTCTCGCGTCGTTCGATCCGGCGCGATGCCGCTTCATCGGAGTCGACAGCGTGAACGCGGGCTTTTTCGTGGTGCGGCCGCAGGACGATCACTGGCTGCTCGACCATCTCTACATCGTGCCCGAGCATCAGGGAAAGGGGATCGGCGCGGCCGTGCTGCGCAGGATCCTGGCCGACGCCGACTCGCAGCGCATGCCCGTTCGCGTCGGCGCGCTGCGCGGCAGCGATTCGAACCGCTTCTATGCCCGGCACGGCTTCGTGCAGGCCGACGAAGCGGAGTGGGACATCTACTACGTGCGCGCACCGGGTTCGGCGACGGGGTAGATCGCAGCCGCGGTGCGATCCGGGCGAGCACATCAGCGTTTTCCCGGATACGGAATGCGCGGCGCATGCCGATGATGCAGAGAGACTATAAATACATGGTCCGAGGCCATCATGACGACATCTGCAACAAACGGACTGAATGCGGTATCGCCTGAAACGACCGGGGCGGCAGCGACATCCGACGATGCGGGTGGCGTGCCGTCGATCCTGCTGGTCGACGACGAGCCGAGCGTGCTGTCGGCGCTCAGGCGCGTGTTCCGTCCCGCCGGCTACGCGATCCTGACCGCGGAAAGCGGCGAGGCGGCGCTCGAGGTCCTGGCGTCGACCGAAGTCGACCTGATCGTGTCCGACATGCGGATGCCGGGCATGAGCGGCGCGGAGTTCCTGGCCCGCGCGCGAGCGCTCTACCCGGACACGATGCGCATCCTGCTGACCGGCTATGCGGAAATCGCGTCGGTCATGCAGGCCGTCAACGACGGCGGCGTCTATCGCTACCTGAACAAGCCGTGGGACGATCACGACCTGCTGCTGACGCTCGAACAGGCGCTGGAGCAACGGCGCCTGCGGCGTGAAGCGACCCGGCTGGCCGCGCTGACGGAAGCGCAGAACGAAGCGCTGCGCCGGTTCAACACGGAACTCGAAACGCAGGTGCGCGCACGCACGGAGGAACTCGGCCAGACCGTGATGTTCCTCGAAGCCGCGGAACGCGACCTGAAAAGCAGCTTCACCGCGATGGTCCAGGTCTGCGCGAGCATGATCGAGATCCGCTGCGGGTCGGCCAGCGGTCATGCGATGCGGGTGGGCGAGATCGCGCGGCGGCTGGCGCTGACCTCCGGGATGAGCGAGTTGCATGCGCAGGATGTCTATTTCGCGGGGCTGCTGCACGGCATCGGCAAGTTGTCGCTGCCGGACGAATTGCTGCGCAAGCCGCTCGCGAAGATGACGGCGGAAGAGCACGGCCTGTTTCTGCAGCATCCGCTGCGCGCGCAGATGGTGCTGACACCGGTCGCGCAACTGCACAAGGTCGCGTCGATCGTGCTGCACCAGTACGAGCGCTTCAACGGGCGCGGCACGCCGGATGGCCTGGCGGGCGACGCGATCCCGCTCGGCTCGCGAATCCTCGCGATCGCGCGCGATTTCGAAGGGCTGCGCAATGGCGACATCGGGGCGCCGCATTCGGTCGAGCAGGCGCTCGACGCGTTGCGCTCGCAGGCCGGCGTGCGTTACGACCCGCGGATCGTCGACGGCCTGATCGAGCTGATGCGGGACCCGGCGAGCCTCGGCATCGCGGCGTCGGTCGCGGAGATCAAGTCCGCGCAGCTGCGCGAAGGGATGCAGCTCGCCGACGATCTGCGCACGCATCGCGGCGTGCTGCTGATGACCAAGGGCAGCGTGATGTCGGCGCACCAGATCGAGCTCGTGCGCCGCTTCGAGACGCGCGAGGGGACGTCGTTCGACATCCTCGTGCTGGCCGGCCAGGCCGCGGCGAAGCCGGCGCAGGGCGCGCCGACTGCGGGCGCGGCGCCGGCCTGAGCCCGGCCGCGCGGCCTGATGGCCGCGGTGCACGACGGCGCGCCGCGGCAACGCACTCTCTTCAATTCGGGCGCTCGATCATGCACGGCACCTACCATCTCCCGCTCGTCCTGCTGTCGCTCGCGATCGCGACGCTGGCCTCCTATACGACACTCGACCTGGCCGCCTTCATTGCGCTGCTCGACAACCCGAAGATCAAGCATGCGTGGCTGGGCGGCGGCGCGGTGGCCATGGGCACCGGCATCTGGTCGATGCATTTCGTCGGCATGCTTGCGTTTTCGCTGCCGATTCCGCTCGGCTACGCATGGCCGGATACGGCCGCGTCGCTGGCGATTGCCGTGCTCGTGTCGTACTTCGCGCTGACCGTCGTCACGCGCGCACGGCTGGGCTGGCGGCGGCTGCTGGTCGGCGGCGTACTGATGGGCGCCGGGATCGCCGGCATGCATTACGCGGGGATGGCCGCGATGCGCATGGAGCCGGGCATCCGCTACGATGCCGCGCTGTTCGCCGCGTCGATCGGCATCGCGGTGATCGCGTCGACGGCCGCGTTGTGGATCGCACAGGCGTTGCGCGCGCAGCAGGCGCGCCATGCGACCGCCCAGCGGGTCGGTGCGGCCTTCATCATGGGTGTCGGCATCACCGGCATGCACTACACGGCGATGGCGGCCGCGCATTTCGCGCCGGACGCGCGGTGCGGGGCCGCGAACGGGGTCGATACGCCGTGGCTCGCGACGACGGTCGCGCTGTTCACGACGGGAACGCTGGTCGTCACGCTGTTGTTGACCCGATTCGATGCGCGCACAACCTTTTTGCGCGGGATGACCGATACGCTCGAGCGGCTCGTGCGCTTGCGCACCGTCGAACTCGAACGCGCGCTGCATCGCTACGAGCAGACGACGGCGATGCTGCAGCGCACGCGCGAGAACATGGCGACCGAGATCGACGAACGCAAGGCCGCGCAGGCGCGGCTAGAACAGGAGAAGGACGAGCAGCGGCGCCTGCTGCACGCGCTCGAGGAAACCCACGTGCAGCTGCTGCAGTCGGAAAAGCTCGCATCGATCGGTCAGCTCGCAGCCGGTGTCGCGCACGAGATCAACAATCCGATCGGCTTCGTCAGTGCGAACCTCAACACGTTGAAGACATGGGTGCGCAGCCTGCTCGACGTGATCGCCGCGCATGAAGCCGCGCTGCCGCAGCTCGACCCGGCCGCGCGCGACGCGCTGGCGGCGACGGGCCGCGCGGCGGACCTGGACTACGTGCGCGGCGAGATCGGGACGCTGATCGACGAATCGATCGACGGCGCGCTGCGCGTGCGGCGCATCGTGCAGGACCTGCGCGATTTCTCGCGCCCGGCCAGCGACGAATGGAGCGTGGTCGATCTCCGCGCGGGCCTGGAAAGCACGCTCAACGTCGTCCACAACGAACTCAAGTACAAGGCCGACATCGTGCGCGATTACGGCGACGTGCCGCAGGTCGAATGCCTGCCGTCGCAGTTGAACCAGGTGTTCATGAACCTGCTGGTGAACGCGGCGCACGCGATTCCCGAGCGCGGCGTGATCACGATCCGCACGTCGAGCGACGGCGAGCAGGTGTCGATCGCGATCAGCGACACCGGGACGGGCATGACGCCCGACGTCGTCCGGCGGATCTTCGATCCGTTCTTCACGACGAAGCCGGTCGGGCAGGGCACGGGGCTGGGCTTGTCGGTCTCGCACGGCATCGTCAAGCGCCATCGCGGCACCATCGACGTGACGAGCGAGCCCGGGCGGGGCACGACGTTCTGCGTCCGGATACCGATCCGGCGCGCCGGCGATCGCGAAAACACGGCGGAGCTGGCGCACCGGGCGTGATCGCGTGACGGCGTCGCGCGCCACGGGCCGGCGCGGTGGTTGCACGTCAGCGCAGCCGCTTGCGGTGTTGGCGACGAAAGAAATGCCAGAACATCGCGGTGGCGTCCGGCCCCGTCGCAGAGTGAAACGGCTCGCGCGGGTCGCCGCCGCTCCATGCATGCGGCAGCCGGCGGACGATGCAGACCCGGACGACGAGACGCCCGGCCTTCAGGTAGTCGACATAGTCGGCATCGTCGCGCGCATAAGTGCGTTGCTCGCCCACCCGTATCGCGCCGTGCTCGTCGACGAGTCGGTTGAGCCGCGCGAACGCGATGCCGAGCTGCGTCGCGTTCCGGTCGGTCACGACCGTATCGAGTGCGCCGTGCATGACGAGGGCCGGCATGCCGGGATAGGACGCGACGTCGGCGCAGGCCTCGACCGCGCGGATCGGGTCGTCGCGCAGGCCGCGACGCATCAGGTTCATCGCCGCCAACGCCGACGACGGCGGGGCGATCGCCGGGCCGGAGTGCAGGCCGACGGCCGCGAAGCGGTCGGGATACCGGATCGCCAGTGCCGCGGCGAGCCCGGCTCCGGCGGACATGCCGGCCAGGTAGATCCGGTCGCGGTCGAAGCCGTGCTGTCGCACGATGGCGTCGACCAGCGACGTGACGGCCGCGGCTTCCGACTCCGTCGCGTCGCCATGCCAGTGCCAGCAGCGGTGCGCATGCGCGGTCTTGGCTTGCTCGGGGAACAGCACGGCGAACCCCGAGCGCTCGGCGAGACGGCACATGCGTGTGCCCGCGGCAAACGATTCGGCACTCTGCTTGCAGCCGTGCAGCATGACGACGACCGGCATGCCGGCTGTCGTCGCCGGTGCGGCGGGGAGATACAGCGCGTAGGCGAGATGGTTCACGTAGCGGCCGGCGCTCGGGCCGGCGGAATGAAACGAGCGGAGCCACGTGCCGGGCGACTTGTCCGCCGGGGCGCGCGCGGGATGCGCGGTGCCGGTGCCGGTGCGCCTGGCGGGACGCACGGTGACGGCCGGCCGGGCGACGGGCTTGACCGCCCGCTTGGCGGCCGGTCGCGGCTTGCTCGTGCGCTTCGTCGGGCGCGCGCCGGCCGCGACGGAGAGCAGTTCGAGGGGCCGCAACCAGAGGCTGGTTTTTTTCCTGGGCATGTGCAGTTTCGTGCCGGCGGCCGACCATGGCAGGAAGATGCGGCCGACTCCGCCGTCGCGTTGACAATCGAAAGGAGGCGCGGAGCAAGGATCGTGCTGCCGGCCGCGTGCACATCGAAACCGGTCGGCCGGTCGAATGCAACGGAACGCGGGATGTTGCGTACGCGTGGCGATTCGAGTCGGCCATCGGCGATGCTAACCGTCCGATGTGACGCGCCGGCGAATCGAAGTGGGCTTCGACCCTGTCGCGCGCGAGGCTAGCGCCGATCCAGCAGTGTATCGCTCAATACGCTGAACGCCGCGCCCGGCAATTCATGCAGATGCTCGACCACGCTGCTGACCGGATAGAAGGTTTCGACCGCATCGTCGAGGATCCCGACACCGATCAGTTCGACGCGCCGCTCGCGCAGCGCATCGACGCGGGCGCGCAGGTCGGTGCGCAGGATCGCCGGGTTGCCGTCGCCGGTGGCCGGATAGCCGTCCGACAGCACCATCAGGATTCGCCGCCGCGCCCGCTTCGCCAGCAGCCGTTCGGCGGCCCAGCTCAACGCCTCGCCGTCGGGATTCTCGTGGCCGCATTCGATGCACGCGAGGCCGCTCGGATTGTCGGAATCGAACCGCTTGTAGACGCGCAGGTCGAGCCGTTCGACGAACCGGTTATAGCCGAACGTGTCGCGGCCCGCGTCGATCCAGCGCTGGTAGTGCGCGCGCATCGCGGCGTCCTCGACGGAGCTGTAGCCGAGCACTTCGCATGCAAAACCGAGCTGCGCCAGCGCATCGCACAGCGCCGCCGCGCACAGCGTGGCGAGTTCGATCTTCCTGCCGGTCATCGACCCGCTGCAATCGATCAGCAGGCTCACGGCCGCGTCGCGCCCCGGTGCGGCGCGCCGGACGCGGAATGGCGTGCGATAGCCGGGCGACGTGACGAGGCGGGCGAGCGACATCCGGTCGAGCTCGCCGCGTTCCTGTTCGCGTTTCCAGCGCGTCTGCTCGTCCACTTTCAACGCGCGTTCGAGTTTCAGCTTGAGCGGCTCGGTCTGCGCGCGGGCCGCGCTTCGCAGGCGGTGCCAGCGCGCCGGTTCGCCGTTGCCGGTGAAGTCCGTCACCGTGTCGAACGCGGTGGTCAGCGGGACCGACAGCAGCGGCCGGTTGTCCGCGGACAGGCGGATCGTGCCGGGCGGCATCGCGTCGCCCGGCGTCGGTGCTTCGGTGGACGATGCCGTGTCGGCGATCGCCCCGGCGCCCGATTCGGCGGAAACGGGCGCACGGGAGTCGTCCGGCGCGTGCTGTCCGTCCGACTCGAATTCGGCGGCGATGCTGTCGCTGTCGATCGTGCTGCCCGGATCGGCCGTGAACATCATGTTGTTCGCACCGGCCGACGCCAGCGCGCGCACGCGTTCGACGATCCGGTGCGCGGCGCGGATGCTGTCGGCGGTCGATGTGGCTGCACGCGCTGCGTCGACGAGATCGCCCGCTGCGGCCATCGTCGCGTCGAGCGACGGCACGCGCTCGATGGCAGGCGGCGGTTCGTCCCACAGCGCCCGTTCGATGCGCCACACCAGCCTGTCGCGCCACGCCATGCGCGACCACCGATGGAGCGTGTCGGCGGCCGTCGTCGCGCGCATCCGCCGCAGGAACGTCGTCGCGCCGGGATAGAGCGCGGCGAGGCGGCCGGCCGCGCGCCGGTCGTCGATCGCCTGCGCAATGGCCCGCACCACGGGCGACGCCAGGGCGGCAAGGTCATCGATCGCACTGAAACGGACGCGTGCCGCGTAGAGGTCGACGAGGCCGGTGATCGCATCGTCGTCGACGTCGACGTCGACGTCGTCGTCGCCGGCAAGCAGCGTGTCGGGCAGCACCAGCAGGTCGCGCTGCGCACTGGGCCCGTGGCGCGCGAACCGCACCTCGAGGCCGTGCCGTTGCGCGAGCGTGCGGGCCAGCCGGGTCAGGTGGAGCGACCGCGCGTCGTCGTCCCGGTCCATCGCGTCAGGCCTCGACGTCGATGTAGTGGCGAATGATGCTGCGGATCAGGTCGGCGTCTTCCGTGCCGACCTTCGCATAGATCGTCGGGCCGGCGGCCGATTCGGGATCGCCGGTGCGCAGCATCAGCTCGGCCCAGTCGATCAGGCGCCGCGTCGAGAACGCGCTGGCCAGATCCTCACGGACGAACGCGGCGCGGCAGTCGGCCGCGACGGCCGCGAGCGTGTCGGCCATCGCCGCGGTCATGGCCGGGCCGAACGTGCGCTGCAGCACGCGCGCCTCGTCGGGCGGCGGCAGGTAGTCGAGGCGGTAGACGCGCCAGCGGTCGAGAAACGCCTCGTTCATCACGTTGGCGCCCTGGTACAGATGGCGGAACTGCCCCATCGCGCCCACCGCATTGGCGGTCGCGAACAGCCGGAACGACGGATGCGGGACGACGATCTCGTTGCCTTTTTCCTTCAGCAACAAGCGGCCGGCCGGTTCGAGCACGGCGGTCAGCACCGCGAGGATCGCCGGTTCCGCGAAGTCGATCTCGTCGACGATGAGCCACAGCCCGTCACGCATCGCGGTCGGCAGCACGCCGTCGACCCAGATCGTCTCGCCGCCCTTGACGGTCCAGAACCCGACGAAGTCGCCGACCGTCGTCTGCCCGTTCATGTTCGAGCGCAGCACGCCGTGGCCGGTCAGCGCGGCGGCCTGCTCGATGAGGCTCGTCTTGCCCGTGCCGGTGTGGCCGATCAGCAGGATGCGCCGGTTCTCGACGATGTCTTCCAGCACGTTCGTCACGCGCGCGGTGAACAGGTAGGCCGGGTTCAGCGGCGGCACGAGCGGCCCGCCCGGGCCGCGCGGCATCGGCACGCCGCCCACCTGCGCGACGTGGGCCGCAGCGCCGGTTGCCGCCGGTCGCGACGCGTGCGCGCTTCGCAGCGCCTGCATGAACGCGCCGCGATGAGCGGGCGCCGCGCGATCGCCGGCTTCACGCCGGACGAAGCCCTCCTGGATCCACTTGTGCAGCTTCGCATCGAGGTTGTCCGCATCGACGACCGTATCGACCGAGGTGCTGCCGTCAGGCCGATGATGCTGGATGCGGTACAGGTGCGCGCGTTCGGCGCGGCTGACGATCCATTGCCCGGCGGACGGGTCCGCCGGTTGACGATAGACGCCGAGTACCGACGGGGCGGAAGAGGTGGAATCAGCGGGTGCGTTCATGGTGGCGAGCGAGAGTGGGCGGCTGGCGCTTCATGCCTGCGGTGCATCGCGTCGATTGTATATTTTTGCCGTGAACGGCGACATTCGCGCAGGAATCGATCCGCTGTGATCCGGGGCGGAGCAGGCGGCGCGTCGGTGCGCCGGATCGGGCGAGCGCCGTGGGCAATGCGCTGCAGCACGATCTTTCGGCTTCCTTGCTACGCCTCGAACCACGTTTGCCGTGCTGATTCGTCGGCAGCAGAGTGGCTCGTTGGTAGGGGCGCGGCCACGTACCTGCATGCGAAGGTCGATCGACCCCCCTCCGCCTTGCGCCCATCTTCCGGGTTTTTCACGAAAACAACCCGTCACGTCGAATCGCGGGCCGCCACACCTTGATCAATCGGGTGGAATGTCAGTACCGTAGCAGGCTTGATCGTCGGGCTTCCATCGCGTGTCGCTGGGCAGCCCGGCGTGACATCCCATTGCGCGCCGGCTGATGACGCTGGCGAAGGAGTGTTGAACGTGACGTCGACAGGCGTGGACAAGATGAGGATCCGTCGTGCCAGCGCACTCGATGCCCCGGCCGTGCTGGCGATATTCGACGACGTGATTGCGTGGTTCGTCTCCATCGGCAACGACGGGCAATGGGGCCGCGAGCCCTGGTCGACGCAACCCCGGCGGATTGCGCTCGTGACCGACGCCTGCGCGCTGCCCGACGCGTGGGTGGCAGAAGATCAGGACGGCCGCGTCCTCGGCGCATTGATCCTCGGCGAGTCGATGCCCTACGTGCCGCCCGCGACCGAGCCGGAAATCTACGTGCGCGTGCTGGTGGCATCGCGCGATGCGCGGGCGCGGGGTATCGGCCGGCGCCTGATGGCCTTCGCGGACGAGCGTGCCCGCGCGGCCGGGGTCGCGCGCTTGCGGGTGGACTGTTATGGCGGCGGGACCGGCGCGCTGGTACGTTTCTACGAGTCGTGCGGCTATGAGCGAATTGCACCCTTCGACGTGGAAGGGTGGCCGGGGCAGTTGCTGGGGCGTCGTTTGTGACGGCGCCTGACCGAAGCCACGCGGCACGGCGGCTTGCGGTCGAGCCCGGGAAGGCATCGAGTCGATCGTCTTACGCCTGGCCGGAAACGGTGGGCTGCCCGACGGGATGCCCGTGGGCCGACGAACCGGAATGCGCGGGCGCACCCTCCACACCGTGCGCGACCGGCAGCGCCACCCGCACATAAAGAAACGCGCGCCGCTCGCGATCGGGCAGCACCTGCGGCCCGTAACTGATCGTGACCGTGCCGTCGCGAATCTCACCCGCCTGCGCGAAACGCCACGCACGGGGATCGCTGTCGAGCAGGAATTCGGCGCGCGCATATGCATGCGGTTCGAACAGCGCGGGAATCTCCACCGGGCGTCCGTCGAGCTTGTCGAGCAATGCTTCGACCACGTTGAAGCCATAGCCGTCGCGCACGATGTCGCAGATGAAGCTGCCCGCGATGCGCGGATTCAGTTCGATCACGTGCGGCACGCCGTCGTGCACGATGCAGTCCAGGTGCACGGGCCCCCAGGTCAGCCCGGCGGCCGCCGTGGCGCGCGACCCGACGTCGATCAGCGCGCGCAGCGTGCTTGCAGCGAGGTCGAGTTCGGACGTATAGCCGCGCTCGAGAAAGCCCGCCCCGTGCCGTTTCAGCTTGCGTAGCGCGCCGACGTACCGGCCGTCGAAAAACTCGACGCAGTATTCGCTGCCGCTCAGGAATTCCTCGATCACGACGCGTTCGGTCGCGAGCGCTTGCGCGTCGGCTTGTCCGGCGGCGAGGGCGTCGAGCTGCGCACGCACCTCGGCGATGCTCTCGCAGCGCCGCACGCCATCGCTCGCCGAGCCTTCCGACGGCTTGACGACGACCGGGAAACGCAGCGGGTCGGCCGCGGCCGCGAGCGCCGCCGGCGCGGCCAGCGTGCCCGTGACGAATTGCGCGGCCGGGATGCCGTGCGCGGCGAGCAGCGCCTTCTGGTTCGACTTCGACACCGCGTGCGCGACGTGGCGCGCATCGGGGCCGGGCAGGCCGAGCGCGTCGGCGACCCACGCGGCGGTGCGCGCGTAGGTGTCGTGCGCGGTCGTCACGCGCAGCGTGTCGAGCGCGTCCGGATAGCGCGTGCGCAGCCAGCCGGCGAGCTGGCCGGCATCGGGTTCGAGGTTGATGGTCTCGACGCCCGCCGGAAAGACGCCGTCGAGACGGTGCCCGGGGGCGGTGATCACGGTCACGGCCACTTGCCGCGCAAGCGCGCCACGCACGAGCGCGAGGCTGCTGCCGGTGGCGCGGGCGCCGATCACGATGAGTCGCTTCATGATGGATCCTTGATCGAAGGCGGAAGAAGGGAACGGCATCGCGTGCCGGCTAGCGCGCACGGCGGCGCAGGCGCTGTGCTTCGAGGCGCGGCAGCAGATGCTGGACGACGCGCGGCAGCGTGTAGATCGGCAACTGCGCGCAGGTGAACACGAGCGCCATGGTGGGCGTCGCGGCGAGCCCGAGCGCGGCCCACATCAGCCCGACGTTGCGATTGGCGACGATCAGCGCGACATTGAGCCGCGTGCGGACATCGCCGGGCGTGAGCCCGTACGCGATGACCTGGAAGCCCGCGTTGACGGCGAACGCGAGGGCGATCGCGGTCAATGCGCGGTGCGGCGCGTCGATGATCGATTGCTGCATGCCGGCCATCGTGCCGAGCGCGAACACCAGCAGTGCGACGACGACCGTCGCATCGATCGGCGTCGCATAGCGGTCGAGCCGTGAGCCGGCGAAGCGCCGCACGAGCAGCGCGACGCCCTCGGCGCTGCCGATCAGCAGCGCGAGCCGCCACGCGAGCGTCAAAGGGGAAATCGACACGGCCGCATCGTGGCTGAACCAGGCCGTCAGCAGCGGCGCGGTGAGCGGCACGAACACCATCGACGCGAGGGTCGCGACGAGCGCGACGCTCGCGTCGAGCGACAGCATCCGCGCGATCGTCGACGTGCCGCTCGACGGCGGCGCGCAGTACGCGATCACCAGCGCGACGACCCAGTCGTACGGCATGCCGGCGAGCCGCGCGGCGATGCCGAGCGCGACCGGGCACGCGATCATCGTCGCGGCGGGCAGCAGCAGCGACACGGCTGGCCGCCGCGCGACCGCGCGCACCGCGCTGGGCTCGACGCGCAGCAGCGTGCCGAGCACGAACAGGAACACGGTGACGGGCATCAGCGGCCGCGCGAGATCCGCGAGGGGCGGCACCAGCAGCCCGAGGCCGACGCCGCACGCGAGCACGGTCGGGCCGCGCCGCACCAGCGCGGCGATCAGCGCGCGCACGGGCACGCCTCGGAGCGACGGCGGACGGTCGTGCGACCTGGGCAGGCGGAGAAGGGCATGCGGATTCCTCGGGAGCGGGCCGTCGGGCACCGGGTATCCGCAAGGCTAATCCGGAATTTTGGCGAAGTAAAATGATATTACCGTGATCAGTAACAAGAGAAAGTGATATGAACATCCCTCTGCTCGAAACCTTCCGGGCCGTCGTTCAGGAAGGCAGCGCACTGCGCGCGGCCGAACGGCTCGGCTGCACGCAGTCGAACGTCACCGCGCGGCTGCGCCTGCTCGAAGCGTCGCTCGACGCGCCGCTGTTCGACCGGCACGGCAAGCGGCTGGTGCTGAACGACGCGGGGCGCCGGCTGATCCCGTATTGCGATCGCATCCTGCGCCTCGTCGACGAAGCGACGCAGGTGGTGCGCGAAGCACCGGTCGCGCGCAGCTTCCGGCTCGGCTCGATGGAAAGCACGGCGGCCACGCGGCTGCCGGCGCTCGCCGCTGCGCTGAAGGCGCGCGACCCGGCGCTCGGCCTGGCGGTGCAGATCGGCAGCGAACCGGATCTGGCCGACGCGCTGCTGCGCGGCCGGATCGACGCCGCGCTCACCGCGCGCGCGGTCGTGCGCCCCGGGTTGCGCTACGAGCCGGCGTTCGCCGAAGAGATGGTGCTGGTGAGCGCGACCACGGCCACGCGGCGGCAGGTGCTGGCCGACCACCCGGTGCGGCTGCTCGCGTTTCACGACGGCTGCCCGTATCGCGCGGTCGCGGAGCACTGGCTGAAGGCGCGCGGCATCGCGATCGAGTCGGTGGCGTCGTTCGGCACGTTCGGCGCGATCCTCGGCTGCGTGGCGGCCGGCATGGGCGTCGCGATCCTGCCGAAGCGGATCACGACCGAGCACGTGGCGCGCAAGGAACTCCGGGCGCATGCGTTCGACGATCTCGACAGTGTGACGACCTATCTCGTCACGTCCGAAGCAGCGCCCGAGCTGCCCGAGCTCGAGACATTGCGCGCGGTGCTGGGGCGGCAGGCGGGGGCGTTGCTCGGGCGCTAGCGGCGCGCAACTCGGCGCGCGGCTCGGCGCACCGCACCGCGCGCGGCGCCGATCGCGCTACGCCGGCACGACCGCCCGTTCATCCGCGAAGAATTCAGCCTCGATCTCGCGAATCCGCCGGCAATCCTCCAGCAGCCGCTCGAACGTCGGGCTGTAAAGACCGACCGTGCCGAGCGCCGTCTGCAGGTCGGTCGTCACGCGTAGCGTGTCGCCCACCTTCGCCCATTGCTTGAGCCCGACGAACGACGGCAGCGCCTGGATCGCCTGCCACGTGAAGTCCTGCCGCAGCACGCCGTTGCGCGACGACAGCAGCAGCACGTGCCCGCAGTAACCGCGAAAATCCGTCGGCGCGTTGACGTCACCGAACAGCCGTTCCGGGTGCAGCACGGCCTCCACGGCAGCCGACACATGATTCTCGCCGCTGACCGCGCTCGTCAGCCGCGGATCGAGGCTGCCGTGCAGCCGCGCGTTCAGCTCGACGATCGTCGGGCCGTCGGCCGTGTCGAACAGTTCGAGATGGGTCGGCCCGAAGCGCACGTCCAGCGCGTCGAGCACGGCGGCCGCGTAGTCGAGCAGCGGCGCGTAGCGCCGATCGGCGTGATTCAGCACCAGCATCTTGTCGAGCCGCGGCGCATGCGTGCGGTCGCGGTGCACTTCCCACAGGCTGACCACCCGGTGGCGGCCTTCGAACGACACCGAATCGACGATGTATTCCTGCCCCTCCGAATAGCTCTGGATCACGATGTCGTCGTTCGGCTGGTTGTACAGCGAACGGGTGGCCAGCACGTCGCGCGCGGCGGCCTCGACCTGGTCGAGCGTCCGGCAGATCTTCACGCCGGTCACGCCTGCGCTGCGCGCCGGCTTCACCACGAGCGGCAGCTTGCCGTATGCGCGCGCCCATTCGAGGGCGGCGTCGACCGACGTGCTGTGGAAATGAGCCGGCGCACGCAGGCCGGCCTGGCGAATGCGCTCGTTCATCGCGTACTTGTCGCGCCGCGCGGCCGACGTCGCGAGCGGATTGCGCGTCGGCACGTCGAGCCGTTCGGCGAGCGTGTCGGCCAGCTCCAGCGCCGCGTCGAGGCCGTGCAGCACCGCGCCGATCCGCAGGTCGCTCAACTGCGCGAGCGTCGCGTCGATATCGCCGTGATGCTGGACCTGGCGGATATAGTCGGACGGGACGAACTGGTTCCGGTAGATTTCCGGCAGGTCGGGGTCGCTGATCACGTGCGCGCAACGGATGCCGTAGGCGCGGAACGCGGGCGCCAGATAGGCGGCGGTCGACGCGCCGTCGACGATCAGGACGGTATCGATGAAACGATGCGGCATGGATTCCTCGCTGGGCTGGGGGATCGGTTGAAGGGGGCTCGGGCTCAGGCCCGCGGGCCGCTATCGGGTGCACCGCGGGGCGCCTCGCCGGGCCAGCGCGTGGCCAGCACGATGCAGAGGGCGACGAGCACGGCCGCGGCCGCGAACCCGCGTGCCGCGCCGGCCACGATCGCCGCGCGCTGGCCCGCGACCAGCGCGCCGAGCGCCGCGACGCCGACAGCTGCGCCCACCTGGCGCGCGGTATTGAGGATCGCCGACGCGGTGGCCGCGCGGCTGGCCTCGACGCTGCCGAGCATCGTCGACGTCAGCGCGGGAATCGCGATGCCGCCGCCGATTGCCATCGCCGCGAGCCCGGGCGCCAGCAGCGCATACGGCGTGTGCGCGCCGAGCGTCTGCCACAGCCACACGTAGCCCGCGAGCGACACGGCGAGGCCCACGATGACGGTCGCGCGGAAGCCATGGCGGACGGCGAGACGCGCGCTCGCGATGTTGGCGAGCATGATGATCGTGAGCGGCGCGAGCGCGAGCCCCGATTCGGTCGCGGTGAAGCCGCGCGCGTTCTGGAAATAGAGGCTCAGCGAGAAGATCAGCCCGTAGAACGCGGCATTCGTGATCGCGCCGATCGCGAGCACGCCCGGCACGCGCGCGATCCGGAAGAAGGCGAGCTGCAGCATCGGCGCGGCCACGCGCCGCTCGATCGCGACGAACAGCGCGCCGAGCACGACCGACGCGGCCAGCGCACCGGCCGCATACGGATCGCGAACCCCCTGTGCGCCGGCCCGGATGATCCCGCCCGTCAGCAGCGCGAGCACGAGCACCGCGACGATCTGGCCGGCCGGATCGAACAGCCGCGTGCGCGCGGCGGCCGAATCGCGCACATGGCGCAGCGTGAGCCACAGGCCGCCTGCGCAGATCGGCAGATTGATGAAGAAGATCGCACGCCAGCCGAGCGAATCGATCAGCAGGCCGCCGAGTGTCGGCCCGGCCGCGCTGATCGCGCCGCCCGTCGCGCTCCACCACGCGACGGCCCGCACCCGGGCGGCCGCATCGTTGGCACACGCATGCGTGATGAGCGCGAGCGACGTGGGCAGGATCATCGCGGCGCCCACGCCCTGCGCGACACGCGCGGCGATCAGCGCAATCAGCGACGGTGCGAGCGCGCAGCCGAGCGATGCCAGCAGGAACAACGCGAGGCCGTATGCGAACAGCCGGCGGCTGCCGAAGCGGTCGGCCAGCGTGCCGGACGTCAGCAGCAGCGCGGCGAACGACAGCGTGTACGCATCGACGATCCATTGCAGCCCGTGGACGCTCGATCCGAATGAATGGCCGAGGCTCGGAATCGCGACGTTGACCACGGTCACGTCGAGCTGGACGATCGCGAAGCCGAGGCTCGCGGCCGCGACGGTCGGGAAGATCGCGCGCAGCGACGTGCGATGCGGCGGCGCGCCGGCGGCCACCGTGCGCTCGAGTGCCGGCGCGCGATCGCTCATCGGGCCCTCCGCGCCGCGTGGCGGGTAGGGCGGCACGCAGCCAACGGCGCGTCGGTTCCGGGCGACCTGCGCAGCAGATGGAATCGGTTCATCTAACGGGTTTCCGTGGGGCGGAGGAAGGGCGCCGGCTGCCGATCGACGGCCGGCGCATCGTCGAATCCGACAGAAAACTAGCATCGACCCGTTAGCGAATACAAATAATAACCGTCGATTATTTAACAACCATTCGTGTTAAGCGACGGTGCGAACGACGCGGCCTGCCGCTCGCCGCGTTGCTGAACTTATATCGAAAATTTTTGTTTGCAATCGAATTAATATCATTTCGAAATGCAATGACGGTCTCCTAGTCTTGTCGAGCGCCGGGCCCCGAGGATGGCCACGCGCGGCGGTAGTGCCATACCGCTTATCGACCTCCGATCTTTATACGAGAGACCTATGACCTATCTCGCAGATGAACGCATCGTTTTGACGGCAGCGGAATCCAGTCATATCCGCACGACGCTCGGCGCACTGCCCTATGATCCGGCGGGCGGCGCGGGCTACATCAGCGCGGTGCGCAAGCTTGCCTACACCGCGTTTCCCGACCGGGTCGTCGACGCGTTCGATCGCGCGAAGGCGCCCACCGCCGATGCGCACGGCTCGATCGAGATCGACAACCTGCCGATCGACGACGACGTGACGGGCAGCCCGCGGTTCGAGGAAACCGGCCGCTCGTTCAAGGCCGGCGTGTTGAGCGAGAACGTGCTGGTCGCGTTGAGCACGCTGGCCGGCGAGCCGTATTCGATTGCGCACGAAGGCCGCGAGCTCGTGAACAACCTCACGCCGCACAAGGCGACCGCGCGCGACTATACGGGCCTGGGCTCCGAGGTCGAGCTCGATTTCCATATCGAGAACGCCGCGCAGGCGCACATGCCGGAAGGCGACACGTCGCCGTTCGCATTGCTGCTGCTCGGCGTGCGCAGCGAAGCCGGCGGCGGCCCGTACACGCGGCTCGCCGATGCGCGTCGCGCGCTGCAGCTGCTGTCGCCCGACGATATCGCGCAACTCTACGGCGAGCACTACATCATCCGCGTGCCGTACCGGTGGCGCGGAGCGGCGCCGACGCCGCGCGACAACACCGACCTGAGCGCGGTGCTGTCGGGGCCGCTCGAGGCGCCGCGCGTGACGGTCGCGTTCTATCCGGACATGGTGCTGGCGGTCAACACGCGCGCGCAGGAGGCGCTGGCCAACCTGTATCGCGCGGTGCGCGAGGTGTCGTTCGGCGTGCAGATTCAACCGGGCAAGCTGGTGCTGATCAACAATCATTTCACGCTGCATTCGCGCGACCGTTTCGATCCGCAATACGACGAGAACGACCGGGCATTCCGCTGGGTGCAGCGCGTGTTCGTCGCGCGCAGCCTGTGGAACTTCCGCGCATTCACGCCGCTGCAGGCGCGCGTGTTCGATCCGAAGGCGCTGTATGCGGGCGAGTCGCAAGCAACGCGCCCGGCGCCGGTTGCTCAACCGGTGACGCAACGCGCGGCCGCGGCCGAACTCGAAGCGACGCCCGCCTGAGCGGGCCGTGAACGCCAGGCGGCGACGGACGGTGACAATCGTTCTGTTCCGCCCGCGTTCCGCGCCCGCACCATCAAAAAATAAAGGAATCCGGAAGACATGAGAAGAACAGCATTCCCCGTTGCGCACGTCGTTCGCGTGCTGGCCGCCGTCCTGGTCGGCAGCAGCATGGCCGCGCAGGCCGCGACGTTCGACCTGAGTCCCGAGCAGCCCGGCCGGCTGCGCGGCAGCTTGAACCCGGCAGTCGAGCAGGCGTTGCCGGCCGGCTTCCGCTTTGCCGAGGCGAACACACTGACGATCGGCATCGCGCCGAACCTGCCGCCGCTCAGCACCTATGCGACCGATGCGCGAACGGTGGTCGGCTTCGATCCCGATCTCGCGCAGCTCGTGGCGGACAGCATCGGCCGCAAGCTGAAGCTCGTGCCGTTGTCGTGGGCCGACTGGCCGCTCGCGCTGCAGTCCGGCAAGGTCGACGCGGTGATCTCGAACGTGACGGTGACCGAACAGCGCAAGGAGAAATTCGACTTCTCGACCTACCGCAAGGATCAGCTCGGCTTCTACGTGAAGAACGGCAGCCGGATCGCCGCGATCCGCGAGCCGAAAGATGTTGCCGGGCTGCGCGTCGTGACCGATTCGGGCACGAACCAGGAAAAGATCCTGCTCGAGTGGAACCGGCAGAACGTCGCGCGCGGCCTCGCGCCGGTCGAGATCCAGTATTACGCCGATGCGGCCGAGCGGTGGGTCGCGCTGCAGTCGGGGCGCGTCGACACGATCTTCAGCGTGAATTCGATGCTCGCGTACCAGGCGTCGCTGCGCGGCGATGCGAAGCTGATCGGCACGGTGAGCGGCGGCTGGCCGCGCACCGCGGACATCGCGATCACGACGCGCAAGGGCAGCGGCCTCGCCGATCCGCTGACGGTCGCGATCAATGCGCTGATCGCGAACGGCAGCTACCGGAAGGTGCTCGGCCGCTGGAGCCTCGACGCCGAAGCGATCGAGCGGTCGCAGACCAATCCGCCGGGGCTGCCGCGCACCTGAACCGCCCACGTGCCGATTGCCGCGACGCTCACGTGATCGGCCACTGCAGGATCACGATGCCGTCGTTGTAGTCGGCATCGGCACCGTCCTCGGCGCCCAGCCAGCCGAGCCAGACGGAGTCGCCCGCGGACAGCGGCGCGAGGCGCGCATCGGTCGCGGATGGCCTGCCGTTGGCCGACGCGTCGATCCGGATCTTGCCGCCCTTCGAGTTCAGCGTGAACATCCTGACGCCGTCCTCGCTGTTGCCGACGAACGATGCGGCCGGTTCCGGCGCATCGTCGACGAAGAGTTTCAGGTCCTGCCGGTCGGCGGCATTCGCGTAGAAGATCGCCTTGAACGCCGTATTCGGCGGCAGCGTGAAGTGACCATTGCGATCCGACGACGGCTTGAAACCGGGCTGCTTCGTGTCCGGCCCGCTCCCCGCGATCTCGATCGACGTTTCCCAGCGGAAATAGCCCGATACGTTGCCGTCACGGTCGTATACGCCGAAGTCGGCCGTACACGTGGTGGCGCCCGCGGCCAGCACGTTGCTGCGCCAGTAGTGGTCCTTCATCGGATGGCACGGCGGATGCAGCAGGTCGTCGGCATCCGGCACGGGCGTGGCCGCGTCGCGCACTTCGGGTTCGATCGGCGCGACGATGCCCGCCTCCTTCAACGTGAACCGGACGAACAGCACGCTCACCTCGGCGCGCAGGGCCAGCGCGGTTTCGCGCAGGCGCAGCTGGTCGCCCGGCGACAGGCCGGTAAAGAGGCGGCTGTCGTTGTGGCCGAGCTGCGCGCCGCCGCCGGGGCTCACCACATAGAGGTGCCGGCCGTCGATCACGGTCGGTGCGGCCGGGTCCCGGCTTGCCTCCGGGTAGGCCGACAGCAACGTGACGGCGTCGACGATCACCAGCACATCGCAACGAAGACCAGACATGAGCGCTTCCTCCGCAACAAGGGGATGACGCGGGCAGCCGCCGCGCGGCCGCCCGCCTGCCGCGATCAGTTATGGATCGAGATGAACGGATCCCAGGAGAAGCAGCCCTGGCTCTGGCAGTTGCGATCGATGATCTGGAACTGGAAGTGGTACGTCACGCGGCCGACTTTCAGGCATTCCGACGACCAGTAGTAGTTCGCGACCTTCTGGCAGGTCGGCACCTCGGGCTTGCTGGTGTTCGGCACCGGAATGGACGCCTCCGCGACGCGCGGCGTCGGCGTCGAGATCAGTTCGTTGCCGACGTTGCCGACGAACTTGTAGAACACGACCTGGTTCTCGAAGCCCAGCGACAGGCTCGTTTCACGCCAGCGGATCAGGTCGCCGACCTGCGCCTTCAGGTCGAGTTCGCCGCCCGCCTGCCCGGAGATGACGTTGTCCTGGTTGGTCACCATATAGACATAGCGCCAGTCGATCAGCGTCGGTGCGGCCGGGTTCTTGCTGGGATTCGGATATTTTTTGAGAATGGTTTCGGTGTCGAATGAGACGAGCACATCGGTAACGCGTGACATAGAAGCTCCCGTTTGAATGAATGGGACTTATTGTTGCGCGAATTTCTTCGTGCGGCCGCCATCGCCTTGTCCTGCAAGGCTTCGTACCGATCAAGGCACGTGCAGGCGAGATGGCGAATGCAGATTATCCCGTTCGGTTAATTCCGGAAGCTGTAAAGGTAAACAGGGTATTAATATTATTTCGGACGGTAATTTTAAAATCGGATTCAATCGGCTCGATGCGTTACATAAATATAGCGACATTGAACCTGTTAATGGAGCGGCCGATTAATTCCGGGCGTGGCGGAAAGGGAGCGGGATGGCTTACCGGTAGGTCCACAGCCGGTGCAGCGCGAACGTGGTCGGCGGAACCAGCAGTGCGATCGTGACGATGCTCATCCCTCGGGAGCTTCCGAGCGCTTCGGCCGCCCGCGCGAGCAGCATCGTTTCGACGAAGCCGGCCAGCGTGACCGCGAGAAAGCGCAGCGCGTTGCGCGTGCGCACCGTCGACGAGAAGCTCCACAGCGTATTCGCGAGATACGAGAAGGCCGTCGCGCAGAGGAAGGCGATCGCGTTCGCCGTCACCAGCGTCGCATCGAACCGCGCGAACAGCGCCGCGGCCACCAGCGTGTGGATCGCGGTCGAGCCGAGCCCGGACACGCCGAAGCGCACGAGCCGCGTGCGCTCGGCCTGGAGCAGGGCGATCATGGCCGTCGGCACGGGTCAGCGTGCGCCGATCCGCGCACGGGTCGGCTGCACGCGCCGGCGGGCGATCTGGCGGCGCGCATCGCGCGCGACCGGGAGTTCGATCACCTTGCCGTGCGCCTGGTAGCGGCGGCGGATCAGGTAGACGGGCCGTTGCTTCGACTCGTCGTAGATCCGCCCGACGTATTCGCCGACGACACCGATCCCGATGAGCTCGATCCCGCCGATGAACAGCGTGACCGAGATCAGCGATGCGTAGCCGAGCACCGGATTGCCGAACAGCAGCGTGCGGACGATGATGAACGCGCCGTACAGGAACGCGAGCGTGGCGATGCCGACGCCGATGTAGGTCCAGCTGCGCAGCGGCACGGTGCTGAAGCTGGTGATGCCTTCCAGCGCGAAATTCCACAGCTTCCAGCCGGAGAACTTCGAGTGCCCGGCGCTGCGTGCGTCGCGCTGGTATTCGACGATCACGGTGCGGTAGCCGACCCACGCGAACAGCCCCTTCATGAAGCGATGCCGCTCGGGCAGGTTGCGCAGCGCGTTCACGACCTTGCAGTCCATCAGCCGGAAATCGCCGACGTTCTCCGGTAGTTTCACGTCCGACAGCAGGTTGTGCACGCGATAGTAGATCGCGGCCGCCGTGCGTTTCGCGTACGAATCGCACGCGCGGTTGCTGCGCTTCGCGGCGACGACTTCCGCGCCGTCGCGCCAGTGCTCGATCATCACGGGGATCAGGCTCGGCGGATCCTGCAGGTCGGCGTCGAGCGGGATCACCGCGTCGCCGAGCGCTTCGTCGAGGCCGGCCGTGAGCGCCGCTTCCTTGCCGAAGTTGCGGGTGAGGTCGATCACGCGCACGCGCCGCTCGGCGCTGCTGATCCGGATCAGCCGGTCGAGCGTGTCGTCGCGGCTGCCGTCGTTCACGCAGACGATCTCGAAACGGATCGCGTCGATGGACGTCATCAGCGGCATCACGACGTCGAAGAAGTGCTCGACGGCCTCGCCTTCGTTGTAGAACGGCACGACCAGCGAGATGAGCGGTGTATAGAGTGGTTCCCGCATGGTGATTCCCCTTGTGATGTCGTTTCACCGATGCACGCCGATGGTCGGTCGGCCGGTGCGGCGCATTCCGTACGCCGGGCGGTGGTGCGTTCGGGCCTGATGGGTGAACGCGGTTTCGGTCGAGTTGTCGCGGGCGTCCGGCATCGACGGCACGTCGTGTCGTTCCCGGGCGATCCGGCTGACGAGCAGCGCGAGCGACGCCAGCGTGACGAGCGGCATGAACTGGAACGACAGATGCGGCACGACCGCGAGGCCCGCGAGCGGCATCAGCCACAGCAGCAGCAGCCATTCGCGATCGAAGCGGCGCCAGCCGTGTGTCCACGCATAGCGGGCGTACCACGCGATCACGATGCCGTACCAGGTCAGGTCGTAGTCGTACAGGTAGGGGCTGACGAGCAGGCAGGCGCAGGCGAGGGTCGCGGCGCGCAGTGCGTACGAGCAGGCGCCGCGCCAGGCGTAGATGACGGCGAGGGCCGCGGTCGCGGCAGACAGCAGCTGGAGGCTGGTGGCGACGATGGCGGGCCAGCCTGCCATTGCGGCCAGCGCGAACACGGTCGGCATCCGTGCGAGCTTCGCATGGCCGGTGCTGACGACCTGGTACACGCCGTGCATCCCGTGTGCGAATGCGATCCACGAATCGACGCCGAACGCGAGCGTGGCGAGCACGACACAGGCGGCAATCGTCGCCGCCCATGCGGCCAGTGCACGCCACTGGCCGGCACACAGCAGCGCGAGCGGGAACAGGATGGCCATCTGCGGCTTCATCATCAGCATGCCGAAGCAGATCCCGGCCCATACGGGGCGGCGATTCAGGAGCAGCAGGCCCAGGCCGCCGAGCGTCGCGGTAAGCAGGCTGGTTTGCCCGACGACGAGGGTCACGAACGCGGCGGGGAAGGCCAGCGCGCACAGCCACGCGGTGCCGCGCTGCACGGTCGATTGAATGACGACGGCGAACAGCACGTACGTGACGCCGAGCCAGAGCACGACCGCCAGCGTGTACGGAAGCCAGCCAAGCGGCAGGACCAGCAGCAGCATGGAGGGCGGATAAAGCCACAGAAGTGCGCCGTCCTCGAGATTCATGCTCGGTACGGCGAGTTGCTGGATCGCAAACAACGCTTTGAAATGCCAGACGTCGGCGGCGCGCCCGTGCGCGGCGAGCCAGGCCGCGCTCCAGATCGCGGAGAAATCCTGCGACAGCGGAACCAGCGCGGCGCCATGCTGCAGGACCAGCCGCGCAATGTAGATACCGATGAACAGCAGTTCGGTCAGCAACACGCCGAAGGCATAGATGCGCACGCGATCGCGATTGAGCCAGTGAGGATAGCGGCGCGGGCCGGCGATCGGGAGTTCGGGATGCGCAGCCATTGAAGGATGGGCATGGCGAACGAAAAGGGGCGTCTTCATTGCGAATCCCGGGGCGAGCGCCGGGCCGTGCGGCGAACGACGACGAACAGCACGGCAAGCAGGACGATCGGGCCGATCTGCGGCAGCTTCATCAACCGGTTCAGCATCTCGAAGATCGGCAGCAGCCACGCGAGCACGATCACGGCCTGGTCGCCGGGCAGCCAGCCTTCATCGAAACCATGGGCGATCAGACAGAAGATCGCGATGCCGAGCCAGGTCAGTTCGTAGTGCCACAGATAGGGCGTAATCAACAAGGTGGCGACGGAGAGTACGGCGCTCCTCAAGCGCAGGTCGGGCGTGCGGCGCCACACGTCGACGGTCGCCGCGATGGCGAGCAGCGCGATTGCCGCTTGCGCGGCGAGTGCGGTCGGCACAGAGACGCCGGCGAGCCGCAGCGCGGCGAACGGTGTCGGCGACGCCAGCCAGTACGACGGCAGCATGAAATGCTGGTCGCGCACCGTCGCCACGGCCTGGCCGAGTCCATGCAGTGCGCCGGTGCCGGTGAGCGCGACCCCGGCCGCCGCGAACAGCATCGCGGTGATGGCCGCGGCCCCGAACGCGCGCCACGCCCGCGCCGAGATCAGCGCGAACGGAAACACCACGGCGAGTTGCGGCTTGATCGCGAGCAGCCCGATCAACACGCCGGCCACGACCGGACGCTTGCCGAGCAGATGCAGCGCGAGTGCGGCGAGGCCGGCGGTCAGGATGCTGTTCTGGCCGAACAGCGCCGACATGCACACGGCCGAATACGCGGCCACGACGAGCGCCGCGGCACGCGGCACGGGAAGATGCGCGCGCAACCCCGACAACCGCGAGATGGCGAACGCGTAGCATAAAAGACTGCCCGCGGAAAAGAGGAAGTAAGCGGGCAGGAAAGGCACAAGGGCAACCGGCGCGATGAACAGCAACATCGTCGGCGGATAGAGCCAGGGAAGCGGCCGATGCTGCAGATACGCACCGAAGTGCGCGGTCTCGGCCTGCAGGAAGGAGGAAGCGTCGTAGGCCGATGGGGCATGGCCTTGCAACACGAGATGCGATGCGGTCCAGAAGACCGAGAAGTCCATGCCCGGACGGGTCACGTCGCTTGATGTAAAGCCGTCGGTCACGACACCCCACACGATCACCAGGGCGACGAAGAGCATCAGCATGACGCAGCTGTACGGAACGATGCGGTCGGCTGTCAGCCATTGAGCACAGCGTATGGCGCGAACGCGCGTACCACGATTGGCTGTGTACATGATTCCCCGTCTGTGTGTAGAGGCTGCCTGGCTTTATGCAGCCGTTCGATGTGGTCGTGCCTGCGGATCGATTCGCGCTCAAATGGCGCTGTCCGGTGAATTCATTGTTGAAGAAAAAATCGCGTGATGCAAACCGCCCGCTGAAAGCCGGGGTTTGGATTTCTCGGGACAGCGCGTAAAAACCGGATTTTCAGGTATGAGAAATGCGCAAATCCGGATTTCATGTTTCTGCTTTGAAACATTCGGGCATTTTGACCGGCTCCGAATCGCGGCGGTCGCGGGCAACGCAGGCCGCTTCGCGCGTTCGGGAAAATCCCGAGCAGAAATTTTTGCTCCTTGTCGCAACGCGGCGGCGGGCATTCCGGCTTACAACGCTTGCGAAAAAACATAGATCAATTTTGAAACATTTTGCGTACCGGGGCCCGGGCCGGGACGCACCCGCATCGCCGGAACCCTTGCTGCGCCTCGATTTCGCTCAAGGTGGCCTGCTCTTTGCGTAAGCGTTGGCACGGCAGTCGACGAGGTGACGACCGGGCGGTTCCGGCAAAAGGACAGAAGGAACCGGCTTCGGAATCGCCTGCGGAAAGGAAGGCCGGAGCGCGTCGGGGAACACGCAGCTCCAGGTCGATTCACTTCGCAAGCATTCGTCGAATGACCGTTGTGACCCGGTATCTTCAGGGCAACAAGAAATCGGCATGACCGAATACGGGGAATAAAAATGAAAGACCACAGCGCACCGCGGCTCGCAAGCCGCGTTAAAGACATATTGCAGATTTGCCGGGAGTTTGTTTCCCGTTCAACCGGATTCCATGCGTCGAACGGCTGTCGTGCCGTTCGGGTCGATCGGGTCGTCCGGTTCATCCGGCCGGTCGCGCCGTACACGCCTCTCTCGCCTTCTGCCTCGCTGATACCCGTTCGCACGGACAGGGGTGTGCACCCCCGTTCCCGCAGCTGAGCGGCGCGTTCCATTTTTCTCGAGTAGTGCCGGTGGTGCCCGTCCCGACGTCGTGAACGACGAAGGGTAATTCATAGCAGTCCGAAAGGAGATTACGGATGAAACGAGTCATCGAAAAGATCGCCTGGTTCGATCGGGATCAGGACGGCGTGACGGCCATCGAATACGGCCTGATCGCTGCACTGATCGCGCTCGGCCTCGTCGTCGCGTTGACGGCGATCGGTACGGACCTGTCGACCGTGTTCAGCACGATCACCGCGAAGCTGGACTCGGCGGTCACGGCACTTTGAAGGACGGTACGACGAACGGTGCATCCGAATCGCGCGTCGGCACCACACGGCATCAACACACCACCTCGATGTACCGATGCACGGTCATCCGACCAGCCGGCACGCGAGGGCTTTGAAAGTCACCACGCAAGGAGATCACCATGTCCAAGTTCATTCAACAAGCCGCCCGTTTCGTTCGCGATGAAGACGGCGTGACCGCCATCGAATACGGCCTGATCGCCGCGCTGATCGCCGTCGGCATCATCGTCGCCGTCACCGCGGTCGGCACGCAGCTCAAGACCGTGTTCACCACGATCGCTGCCGACCTGACCGCGGCCGTTTGAGGCCGTTGGAAAGCAGAGCGTGCGGACGGCTCGGCCGGTGCAGCGTTCGAGCCGCTCCCACGCATCTGATCACCCGGAACCGGAGACCGTCATGCGAACCAGCGCGCGTGTCGCAAGCCTCGAGATCGGCGACGAGCAGGGCGTGGCGTCGATCGAGTATGCGTTCCTCGCCGCGACGTTCGCCGTCGCGTTGCTGGGCAGCGCAGTCACGCTGACGGGCTCGCTTGCCGATACGTACGCGGTGATCGCAACGGCCGTCATGGCTGCCGCGGCCACCGCACTGGCGATGGTTTCCTGATCCTTCGATTCGCTTCGCGAGGTTCGCCATGCTACCCGTTGCGCCGCCTTACCCGATTCCGCTGTGCGTGACGCTGCTCGCGGTCGCCGCGGCCGGCACGGATCTCGCCGCCCGCCGCATTCCGAATCCGCTCGTCGCGCTCGGCCTCGTCGGCGCGCTGGTCGCCCAGTGCCTGCTGCACGGTGTCCTGGCAGGCGCACTCGGCTGGCTTGCCGGCGCGGCGACCGGTTTCGCGCTGCTGCTGCCCTTCTACCTGTTGCGCGGGATGGCCGCCGGCGACGTGAAGCTGATGCTCGCGATCGGTGCGTGGGTCGGCGCGCAGATGACGGTGTACATCGTGCTGGCCACTTTCGTGGCCGGCGGGGTCGGTGCACTCGCGGTCGTGCTGTTGCGCGGGCGGATGCGCCAGATGTGGACGAATGTCCGCGCGCTGCTCGCGCGGCATGCGCGAGGCACGCGTGCGGAGGCCGCCGACGGCCCCGCGGCAATCACGTCGGTCGGCTCGCTGCCGTATGGCGTGGCGATCGCGGCCGGCACGCTGGGCATGCTGTTCGCGTCGTACGCGTGACGCGACGCATCCGCAACGAGGATGGAGCGACCATGAACACGAACCCTACCGAACCGAGACGCGACGCGCAGGTGGCCCGTCTGCCCGATCCGCTGCCGTCGCGGGAGGCGCATACGAAGCTGGGCGCGCAGCCGCCGGTGGCGCCGCGCACGCTCGAGGAAACGGGTCTGAGCAAGACGTTCGTTGCCGGGCTCGTGCTGAAGTCGACGCTGATGCTCGGCCGCCCGACCTACGGCGACCTGGTCGAGCGGCACTGCCTTCCGCTCGCGGTACTCGACGACGTCTTTGCGTTCCTGGTACGCGAGCGCCTCGTCGAACTCACGCATCGCGGGGCGACCGATCTCGACGTGACGTTCCGCCTGACCGATGCGGGCCGGGTGAGTGCGCTCGAGGAGCAGGCGCGCAACGGTTACAGCGGGCCCGCGCCGGTGACGCTCGACGCATATCTCGCCTGCGTGGCCGCGCATTCGGTACGCATGCTGCACATCGGCCAGAACGACGTGTGGGCCGCGTTCGAAGGCATCGTGATCGACACGTCGGTGCTCGACGCGGCGGCCGCCGCACTGAATGCGGGGCGTCCGCTTCTGATCCATGGCCCGGCCGGCAGCGGCAAGACCTTTCTCGCCGAGCGGCTCGGCTCGCTGATGCACGGCTACGTGCCGGTGCCGCATGCGATCTGCGTGGCCGGCGAAGTGATTCAGGTCTACGACCCGCTCGTGCATGTCGACGCGGCGTCGCAACCCGGCGGCCAGGCGGTCGATCGCCGCTGGCGCCTGTGCGAGCGGCCGGTCGTGATGTCCGGCGGCGAACTGACGCTCGACGAGCTCGACCTGCGCCGCGACCCGGTTGCCGGCTTCTACCAGGCGCCGCCGCACATGAAGGCGAACATGGGCATGTACGTCGTCGACGATCTCGGCCGCCAGCGCGTCGAGCCGCGCGACCTGCTCAATCGCTGGCTGCGCCCGCTCGATCGCGGCGTCGATTTACTGACGCTCGAATCCGGCAACCGCTTCGTGATGCCGTTCGACGTCTGGCCGGTGTTCTCGAGCAACCTGTCGCCGGAGCAACTGGGCGACGACGCGTTCCTGCGCCGGCTCGGCTCGAAGCTGCACGTCGGTGCGCTGTCGATCGACGACTACCGCGCCGTGTACCACGCGGCCTGCGCATCGCTCGGTCTCGTCTCGGCGAGCGATGCGTTCGACTATCTGCTGCATCGGCTGCATCTGCCGACCGGCAAGGCGTTTCTCGCCTGCTTCCCGGCGGACCTGCTGCGTCTCGTCGCCGCCGGCGCGCGTTACCGCGGCGATCCGCCCGAAGTGACCCACGACGCGCTGTACGACGCCTGGGCGAGCTATTTCGGCACGGTGCCTGAACGGGACGGCGGCCATCCGCCACCCGTCGAGCGCGGCGGGCGCACCTACGTCACCGGTTGAGCGGTTTCTTTCACGATTCGTCGAGGAGCATTGCCATGAAAAACAGTCGAGCAATCCTGATGCTGGTCGTCGCGATGGTCGCGGGTCTTGCCGCGGTGGTGTTCGCGTCCCACTGGCTGATGCAGACATCCACGAGCGCGGTTACGCCGGTTGCGGTGGCGGCCACCGACCTGAACCTGGGCGAACCGCTCGGGCCGAACCAGATCCGCATGGTGAGCTGGCCGTCGGGCAGCGTGCCGACCGGCGCGTTCACCGATACCAAGGCGCTCGAAGGGCGCGTGGTCCGCACCAGCCTGTCGCGCGACGAGCCGGTGATCGAGTCGAAGCTCGCGCCGGTCGGCACGAAGGGCGGGCTGTCCGCGGTCATCGCCGACGGCAGCCGCGCGATCACCGTGCGCGTGAACGACGTGGTCGGCGTCGCGGGCTTCGCGCTGCCGGGCAACTACGTCGACGTGATCGTCAACACGCAGGAACAACAGGGCAAGACCGACGGGCAGAGCATCTCGAAGATCGTGCTCGAGCACATCCTCGTGCTCGCCGTCGCGCAGCAGGTGAGCCGCGACGACACGGCGCCGAAGGTCGTCAACGCGGTGACGCTGGAAGTCACGCCCGACCAGGCCGAGCGGCTCGACCTCGCGCGCAGCGTCGGCACGCTGTCGCTCGTGCTGCGCAACCAGGTCGACCAGAAGACGCTGAACACCGACGGGGCGACCAAGCTGACGCTGCTCGGCAAGGAGCCCGCACCCGAAGCGCCGCCGGCACCGGCCCGTGTGAAGACGGTGCGCGTGCACGTCGCATCGCACGCGGGGCCGGAAGTGCGGCGCGACTGCGTCGGCGTGCTGACGGGCGTGAGGGGCAGCGTCGAATGCTTTTGATGCAGCGGCACGCATCCAGATAAACAGAACGGCCGTCAGTGAGACACGGCGGCCTTGGAAGTCGATAGCCGGCGCAGCGCCGGTCTCTCGGGGGATCAGACGAAATGAAGACCAAACCGCAATGCACCGGGTCCGGCCCGCTGCGTACACGCGTCGCACGGGGCACGATGATGGCCGCGATCCTCTGTTCGGGATGGCTGACCGTCTACGGCGCACTGGCTCAGGAAGGCGTCGAAGCGGGCGCACTGACGAAGGGCGGCGCCGGCGCGCCGGCCACCCTCGGCAAGGGGCCGATGCAGATGACGATCAGCATGGGGCCGGTGGCGGCCGCCGCACCCGCCGCGTCGGCGGGGCCGCTGCGCGGACCGAACTGCGTCGGCGCCGTGCGTGATTCGACCAGCGTCAGCGTGCCGCTCGGCAAGTCGCTGCTGGTGCCGATGCCGGAGCCGGTGCGCAATCGGACGATCGGCAATCCGGCCGTCGCACAGGCGACGATGGTGTCGCCGCAGACGCTGTACATCCTCGGGCTGTCGGTCGGCACGACGAACATGATCGTGCAGGGCCGAAGCGGTGCATGCCGCGTGATCGACGTGGCCGTCGGTGCGGATGCCGGCGGCCTGCAGGCATCGCTGCAGCAGCTGATGCCGAGCGAGCGCGATATCCGCGTGACGACCGCGGCCGGCACGATCGTGCTGTCGGGCACCGTGTCGAGCTCGCAGGCCGCGCAGCAGGCCGTGCAGATCGCGCATGCCTACGGCGACGGCGCTGGCGGCGATCCGGCCGCGGGCGCGGGCGGCAAGCAAAGCGGCGGCGGTGTGCTGAACATGCTGGCCGTCACGTCGCCGCAGCAGGTGATGCTCGAGGTGAAGGTGGCCGAGGTGTCGAAGACGCTGATGAACCAGATGGGCAGCGCGCTCAACATCCAGGGCGGCTTCGGTTCGTGGAGCGGCGCGCTGGTCAGCAACCTGCTCGCGGGGGTGGCGAGCGGGGTCGCGTTCAGCAAGGCGAACAACAAGCCGTTCAACCTCGCAGCCGACGCGCAGAACACCGACAACCTGGTCAAGATCCTCGCGGAACCGAATCTCGTGACGATCAGCGGCCAGGAAGCGACCTTCCTCGCCGGCGGCAAGATCTTCATCCCGATCCCGCAGAGCAGCGGCAACGGCACGTCGTCGATCACGCTGCAGGAAGAGGAATTCGGCGTCGCGCTGAAGTTCACGCCGACCGTGCTGGCGAACGGCCGGATCAGCCTGAAGGTGGCCCCGGAAGTGTCGGAGCTTTCGCAGACGGGCGTCACGTTGAGCGCGGCCAACATCGGCGGCACGTCGATCCTGCCGCTGATCACGACGCGGCGAGCATCGACGACGGTCCAGATGAGCGACGGCGAATCGTTCGCGATCGGCGGGCTGATCAAGGACAACGTGACGGGCGCGCTGAAGGCGATCCCGGGCGTGGGCGAAGTGCCGGTGCTCGGCGCGCTGTTCCGCAGCACGTCGTTCCAGCAGGACCGCACCGAGCTGATCTTCCTGATCACGCCGCACCTCGTGAAGCCGCTGCAGACCGCCGACGTGCCGCTGCCGACCGACAGCTTCTCGAAGCCGAACGAAGCCGACGTGTATGCGACGGGCAACATGGAAGGCCGTGGCGGGGTTCGCAAGCCGGCTGTGCAACCGTCGAACGGCGCGGCAGACGCCCAGCAGGCACCGGCTCAAGCGCCCGCACCGGCGCCGCAATCGGACGCGCCGGCCGGCCCGACCGCCGTGCTGCCCGCTCCGCGCGCGCCGCAAGGGTCGGACGCGCAGCCGCCGGTACCGGCCGAACCGCAGAAGGCGCCTGCGCCAGCCGCCGTGTCGCAATCCGACGCAGCCGACGCGGCCCGCATCGCGTCCATCGAAGCCGCCGCCGCGCGCCTGGCGGCGACCGGCCCCGACGCATCGGCCCAGCCGGCTGCGCCGGCGCGACCG
Organism: Burkholderia sp. AU33803; assembly: GCF_002223095.1. Lineage (NCBI taxonomy): Bacteria > Pseudomonadati > Pseudomonadota > Betaproteobacteria > Burkholderiales > Burkholderiaceae > Burkholderia > Burkholderia sp. AU33803. The sequence goes on along the minus strand of NZ_NKFJ01000008.1, from coordinate 240,148 downwards.
AAGCACCGGATCCCGGCGGCTGCCCACGCGCAGATCGCGCGCTCGGAACCCGAGTCCACCGATCGTTGATGCCATTCCAAGGGGACACTCATGAAATCCGCCTACCTCGTATTCGTGCGCCGCGCGGCGCTCGCCGCATCGCTCGCGTTCGCGCTTGCCGGCTGCATGTCGTCCACGCCGGTGTGGGACACCCGCTTCGGCCAATCGGTCCGCGCCGTGACACAGGCCCAGATCATCGATCCGCATGCCGTCGAACACGCGGCCGCGACGACGGTGGTCAGCGGCAGCGCGGCCGCGTCGGCGCTCGACAACTACGACAAGTCGTTCAAGCAGGTCGATCCGCCCGCCAATGCGTTCGTGATCGGCGTCGGCAAGGCCACCCAGTAACGACGGCACGCTCAGGGAGAACGCCATGAACCGCGCAGTTCGTCGCCCGAACGTCATGCGTCGCAGCCTGCATCGCCAGCGCGGTGCCGTCGCGATCGTCGTCGGTCTCGCACTGGCGGTGATGATCGGGTTCGTCGGTCTCGCGCTGGATCTCGGCAAGCTGTACGTCACGCGCAGCGAACTGCAGAACAGCGCCGATGCGTGCGCGCTGTCGGCTGCGCGTGACCTGACCGGGGCCATCAGCCTGTCGGTGGCCGAGGCCGACGGCATTGCCGCCGGCCACCTGAACTTCGTGTTCTTCCAGAACCAGTCGGTGCAGCTGTCGACGAATGCGAACGTCACGTTCAGCGATTCGCTCACCGACCCGTTCGTGACGAAGGGCTCGGTCACGACGCCGGCGAACATCAAGTACGTGCAGTGCACCGCGTCGCTGAGCAACATCGCGAACTGGTTCATCGAGGTGCTGAACGTGCTGCCGGGCACGAAGCTCGCGAACGCGGCGACCGTGTCCGCCAGTGCGATCGCGACGGTGGGCGGCGGGCAGACGACCTGCGCGATTCCGGTGTTCGTGTGCCGCGGCCCGTCCGATCCGGTCTACAAGGTCGGCGACTGGATCTCGTCGCCGTCCGGGTCGTCGTCGACGTACGGGCCGGGCAACTTCGGCTGGGCGGCGCTCGACGGCTCGACGAACGAACCGACTCTCGCGAGCGAGCTGTCGGGCAACACCTGCAACATCACGAGCCCGCCGGATCTCGCCACCACGGGCCTGAAGTCGGCGTCGCTGCGGGCCTGGAACACGCGCTTCGGCATCTATACGAACGGCGCGAACGGCTCGAGCGGCCAGCCCGACTTCACCGGTTACGCGTATGTCGGCCCGAACTACGGGCCGCCTGGAACGGCGGGCATCAAGGGCGACGCGTACACGCAGTTCGTGGCCGACCGCGCAGCCTTCAAGTCCTACCAGGGCGACGGCGCGCCGCCTTCGGGCAGCGGGATCAACACCAACGGCACCGCGACGGCGAGCAGCTACCAGACTTACGGCAGCGACCGCCGTGTCGCACTCGCGCCGGAAGGCGACTGTTCGACGCTGAAGGGCAGCAGCGGCAAGGTGCACGTCACGCAATGGGATTGCGTGCTGATGCTCGATCCGCTGCCGTTCAGCGCGGGCAGCGGCGCTATCGTCGCGCATCTCGAGTACCTCGGCTCGTCGGTCTCCGGCAACAATCCGTGCGCGACGCACGGCTTGCCGGGCAGCGGCAGCGCGTCCGGGACCCAGGTCCCGATGCTCGTTCAATAGCGGAGAGCGGATCATGAACAAGCCCCCGTCTCGCCGTTCGCGCACCCGTGGCGTCGTCGCCGTGGAATTCGCGATCGTGCTGATGCCGATGATCCTGCTCGCGACCGGCGTGGCCGAGTTCGGCCGCGCGATCTACCAGTACGAGACGCTGACCAAGGCGACGCGCGATGCGGCGCGCTACCTGTCGGTCTGGCTGCCGACCGACAGCGCGTACCCGGTGTCGGCGGCGCAGTGCCTGGTCGTCTACGGCAGCACGACGTGCGGCGCGGCCGGCACCGAGCTGGTGCCGGGGCTCAAGACGTCGATGGTGACGATCTGCGACGCGCAGCGCACGACCGGCTGCAGCGACCCGTCCGACCCGTCGCAGTTCGCGAACCTGCCGACCTACGACGCGAACAACAACGCGGCGAGCGGCACGGCATCGGGCGCGATCAACGTCGTCGAGGTGAAGATCAAGGGCTACAGGTATCAGCCGATCCCCGTGTACCCAGGGCTCTCGTCGATCACGTTCGGCAACATCGTCACCGTGATGAGGCAGGTGTCATGAACGCGCGCCATTTCCCGCTGTCGCGCCGGTGCGGCCAGCGCGGCTCGGCACTCGTCGAGTACGGACTGATCGCATCGGTCCTGGTCATGCTGCTGATCGGCATCTTCGAATTCGGCCGCGTGCTGTTCTACTGGAACACCGCGAGCGAAGCCGTGCGCGTCGGCGCACGCACGGCGGTGGTGTGCGACGTCAATGCCGCCGGCGTCGCGAAGCGCGTGACCGCGATGATGCCGCTGCTGTCGAGTGCGAACGTGTCGGTGAACTACACCCCGGCCAACTGCACCGTGAACACGTGTTCGTTCGTGACCGTGAGCGTCACGAACGTCACCGTCAAGACGATGATCCCGTTCGTGAACGTCACGGTGACGATGCCGCCGTTCACGACGACACTGCCGCGAGAAAGCCTGACCTCCTCGACCGGCGGCGCCAACTGCAATTGATCGAACAGGCGAGGCACACGACATGATCAACATCCTCGTAGCTTCCGACGACACCGCGCGACTCACGCAGATCGCGCGCCTCGTGGCCGACTGCGGACGCTATCGTGCAACGCGCGCGACCGGCCGCCCGTCGCAGATCGAACATCGCACCGACGGGCTCGACGCATTCGACATCCTGCTGGTGGACGGTACGTCGTTCGACGCGCCCGAGCGGGCGGCGATCGAGCGGATCTGCCGTGCGCATGCCGGGCTGACCTGCATCCTCGTGACGGCCGACACGTCGCCGCACGTGCTGCTCGACGCGATGCGCGCAGGCGCACGCGACGTGCTGCAGTGGCCGCTCGACACCCAGGCGCTCGGCAATGCGCTCGAACGCGCGGCCGCGCAAAGCACGCGGCGCGACACCGACGATACGCGGATCGTGTCGTTCATGTCGTGCAAGGGGGGCGCCGGCACGAGCTTCGTGGCAAGCAATCTCGCATTCGAAATCGCGGAAGGCTTCAAGCGCCGCGTGTTGCTGATCGACCTGAACCAGCAGTTCGCCGACGCGGCGTTCCTCGTCAGCGACGAAACCCCGCCGTCGACGCTGCCGCAGCTGTGCGCGCAGATCGAACGGCTCGACAGCGCGTTCCTCGACGCGAGCGTCGCGCACGTGACGGAAAACTTCCACGTGCTCGCGGGCGCCGGCGACCCGGTCAAGGCCGCCGAGATGCGCGAGGATGCGGTCGAATGGATCCTGGGTGTGGCCGCGCCGCGTTACGACTTCGTGATCTTCGACGTCGGCGTCTGCATCAATCCGCTGTCGATGGTCGCGCTGGATCGCAGCGACCAGATCGAGCTCGTGCTGCAGCCCGCGATGCCGCACGTGCGCGCCGGCCGCCGGCTGCTGGAGATTCTCGTGTCGCTCGGCTACTCGACCGACCAGATGCGGCTCGTCCTGAACCGCGCGACGCGCACGAGCGACCGGACCCGCACCGCGCTCGAGGAAGTGCTCGGCCTGAAGGCGGCGTGCACGATTCCCGACGATGCCGACACCGTGCTCGACGCGATCAACCAGGGCCATCCGGTGTCGCGGCTCGCGCGCGGCACGGCGGTCACGCGTGCGTTGCAAGGGTATGCGAAGCAACTCGTCGAAGGGGAGGTGCGTGCGGGACACGGTGCCGCGCGCAGCGAGCCACTGATGTCCCGGCTGTTCGGCCGCAAGGCCACGCCGAAGCTCAAGTCCATGTAATTCTTTCGGGGAACCATCATGTCATTGCGCGAACAGATGTCGTTGCAGCGGGCCCAGCCGCCACTGGCGGCAGGCAGCGAACCGGCCGGCCCGGCGCATTCGTCGGTGCGCGACGCATACCAGAAACTGCGCCGTGAAATCCACCTGGCTGTGCTCGGACGCGTCGAACTCGAGCGCCTGTCGCGGATGCCGCAGGAGTCGGTCCGCATGGAGATCGGCCTGCTGATCACGCGCATCCTCGACGAGGAGCGGCTGCCGGCGAACGACATCGAGCGGCGGCAGCTCGCGATCGACGTGTACGACGAGATGTTCGGCTTCGGCCCGCTCGAAGCGCTGCTGCGCGATCCGACCGTTTCCGACATCCTCGTGAACACGTACCGGCAGGTCTATGTCGAGCGCTTCGGCCAGCTCGAACTGACCGACGTGACGTTCTACGACGACGCGCACCTGATGAAGGTGATCGAGAAGATCGTGTCGCGCGTCGGGCGCCGCATCGACGAATCGAGCCCGATGGTCGACGCGCGGCTGCCCGACGGTTCGCGCGTGAACGCGATCATCCCGCCGTCCGCGATCGACGGGCCGCTGATGTCGATCCGGCGTTTCGCGGTCAATCCGCTGAAGATGGACGACCTCGTGCGCTATCACAGCCTGACGCCGCCGATGGCCGAGCTGCTCGACGCGCTGTCGCGCGCGAAGGTGAACGTGCTGGTGTCGGGCGGCACCGGCAGCGGCAAGACGACGCTGCTCAACATCCTGTCCGGCTTCATTCCGCGCAACGAGCGGATCGTGACGATCGAGGATGCCGCCGAACTGCAACTGCAGCAGCCGCACGTGCTGCGGCTCGAAACCCGGCCGCCGAACATCGAGGGCAAGGGCGAGATCACGCAGCGCACGCTGGTGCGCAACGCGCTGCGGATGCGCCCGGACCGGATCATCCTCGGCGAAGTGCGCGGCGCCGAAGCGCTCGACATGCTCAACGCGATGAACACCGGCCACGAAGGCTCGCTTGCGACGATCCACGCGAACACGCCGCGCGATGCGCTGACGCGGCTCGAGAACATGGTCAGCATCTCCGGCCTGACGCTGCCGCCGAAGACGATGCGCCAGCAGATCACGTCGGCGATCTCGGTGGTCGTGCAGGCCGCGCGGCTGACCGACGGCAGGCGCAAGATCGTCAGCATCCAGGAGCTCACCGGGATGGAGGGCGACATCATCAACATGCAGGAGATCTTCACGTTCAAGCGCACGGGCGTGGACCGCGACGGGACGGTACGCGGCCACTTCTGCGCGACGGGCGTGCGGCCGAAGTTCGTCGAGCGGCTGCAGGCATTCGGCATCAACCTGCCGGATTCGCTGTACGACCCGTCTCAGCGGTACGAGACGAACTGACGACAGGGCGCTGGCTGCCGGGGAGGCCTCATGAACACGATCTTTTACGCCTTTGTGATTCTCACGTTCGTCGCGGTCGTGCTGACGATCGAAGGCGCCTATCAATGGTGGAACGCGCGGCATGGCGCCGCCGCGCGCCGGATCGAGTCGCGGATTCGCGCGATGTCGGCCGGCGGCAACGTGCAGCAGGAGCGGCTGTCGATCCTGAAGAAGCGGATGCTCGACGAGTCGAAGCCGTTCGATCAGCTGCTGCTGCGCGTGCCGCGCGTGCACGCGCTCGATCTCCTGATCCAGCAGTCGGGCCTCGACTGGACGCTGCCGAAGTTGATCGTGCTCAGCGCGGTGTTCCCGGCGCTCGCGTGGCTGGCGCTGAGCTTCGCCACGTTGCCCCAACTGGCCGCGCTGCCGATCGCGCTGTTTGCCGGTTGCCTGCCGATGATGTACGTGATGCGCTGCCGCCGGCGGCGCATGCGCAAGCTCGAACGGCAACTGCCGGACATCTGCGACATGATCGCGCGCGCGCTGCGCTCCGGCCATGCGTTCACGAGCACGCTCGGGATGGTGAGCGAGGAGTTTCCCGATCCGATGGGCGGCGAGTTCCGGGTCACGTTCGACGAGGTCAACTACGGCGTGTCGCAGCACGACGCGCTGATGAACCTCGCGACACGCGTGCCGGTGCAGGATCTGCGCTACTTCGTGATCGCGGTGCTGATCCAGCGCGAGACCGGCGGCAACCTGGCCGAACTGCTCGACAGCATCTCCGCGCTGATCCGCGAGCGCTTCAAGCTGTTCGACAAGGTGCGCGTGTTGTCGGCGGAAGGGCGGCTATCCGCATGGATCCTCGGGCTGTTGCCGTTCGGCACCGCGGGGATGATCGCACTGGTGAACCGCGAGTTCCTGTCGGTGCTCTGGCAGGATCCGGCAGGGATCAGGATGGTCGGCGTGATGCTGGTGTCGATGGTCTTCGGTCTGCTCTGGATCCGCCGCATTGTCCGGATTCGCGTCTGACGCGCGAACCGAATCACGAACCGTTGCGAGGGTGTCATGCAAAACCTGAGCGTTGTCCACGCCGTGATGCTGGGCGGCTTGTTCCTCTTCGTGGCCGGCGGCGCGCTCGCCGCGATGCTGCTGTTCGCGCCGCGTAATATCCATCGGCGTATCCAGCAGGCCGGCGGTGGTGGCGCCGGTGTCGCGTCCGGCGACGGCGACGACATGGCGTCGCGCTGGGTCGCGAAGCTGGTGGAATTGTCCACGCCGATCTCGAAGCTGTCGGTGCCGAAGGAGGGCTGGGAGAGTTCGCCGCTGCGCGTCCGGCTCATGAATGCCGGCTGGCGCAACCAGAGCGCGGCCGCGCTGTACTTCACCGCCAAGACGGTACTCGCGCTCGCGCTGCCGTGCGCGGCGCTGCTGGTGCTGATCACGACCCGGCTCGGCGACGAGCGCGCCATCCTGTCGGTGATCCTCGTCGTGCTGGCCGGGATCGGCTATTACATCCCGAACATCGTGCTGTCGCAGCGGATCAAGGTGCGCCAGCAGAAGATCTTCGAGGATTTCCCGGACGCGCTCGATCTGCTGACGGTGTGCGTCGAAGCGGGGCTGGGGCTCGACGCCGCACTGATGAAGGTGAGCGAGGAACTGCGCTTCAGCAGCGAAGTGGTATCGGGAGAGCTCGACCTGCTGCTGCTCGAGATGCGCTCCGGCTTCACGAAGGAGACAGCGCTGCGCAATCTCGCGCTGCGTACCGGCGTGGAGGACATCGAGTCGTTCTGCGCGATGCTGATCCAGGCCGATCGTTTCGGCACGGCCATCAGCGAATCGCTGCGCGTGCTGTCGGACCTGCTTCGCACTCGACGCCGGATGCGCGCGGAAGAGCGGGCCGCGAAGATCGCGCTGAAGCTGCTGTTTCCGCTGATCTTCTGCATTTTCCCCGCACTGATGATGGTGTTGCTCGGGCCGGCGATGATTCACGTCTATCGCGTGTTGCTGCCGACGTTCGTCGGGATGTCGCCGTGAGCGGCGAACCGGCGTCATGCCGGGGCAACGGGATCGTCTGAATCGCCGATCAAGGTGTTGCGTGCCGGCCGGCCACCCCCGCCGGCCGGCACGATAACAGGCTTCATGGAGGCTCCCTCCCCAGGCGGCGCCGCGAGACAGGTTGACCATAGCGGCGTCAAGGCATCCTGGACCCATGGTCGGCCATGGAACGAGCCGTAGTCCACCGCCTCAGCGGCTGCCCCCTACTGCTAACCTGAATGCCGGCGAAGTTTGCCGGCATCGCGTTGTGCGCTCGATTGAAACGGCACGGCGATACCTCGCCTGATATTGAAAGACGGCAATGATCCGCGGGATTGTTGACTCCGTCGTTCATGGCAGTGGCTTCTCGTTCGCTTTTTGCGCACCGCTGCGCGCCATCCGAAAATCTCCTTGAAATACCCGGTTCGAATTTCTACATTATTGAAAATCATGCCTGCATCACGGTACTGACGAAGCAAACGTTACACGTGCCGCAAATACCGAACAACAACACTTGAAAATCAAGCGACTGCCCGACAATACGGAAAACAGGCCAGTCACGCACGATCAAGGCCGGGGGAAACATGAACAAGCAAGCAATGGCAAGCAGGCGGCCTGACGCTTCATCCAGCAGACATCCGCGCTCCCGCGGCGCCCGCGCGAATCCGCCGCGCACGTTCCCCGGTCCGCTTCCCCCCGATTCCTGACTACCGGCACGCGACCGCGTCCGCAAGACCGTTTCCGCACCGACATCCCGCACGACGAAGCACACGCGAAGCGGCCCGCACACGGCCGGCGTCGTGTCGCGCGTCGGCCGTGCCGGCACGACTATTCGAACGAGGGACCCAGCATGGCCATCGATGTGCCTGTGACACGCCGGACGTTTCTGAAGCTGGCCGGGAGCGGCGCGCTCGTCGCGATCTCGATCACCCATTTGCCGGCGCTGGCGCTCGGCGCCGCCGGGCCGGCGGACGACGATGCGGCCGGGCCGGCCTGGGCGCCGGTACCCGGCAAGGCGCGCTGGCGCATCGACGGCATCCCGAAGGTCACGGGCCAGAAGATCTACGCACGCGACTTCAAGTCGCGCGACTTCGTCGGCTGGCCGCAGCAGGAGAACTGGCTTTATGCGTTGCGGTGCGATCGGGTCGACGCCGTGTACGAAGGCTATGACCTCGGGGTGCTGCCGGCCGAATTGCGACCGATCGCCGTCGTCGACAACGCGCTGCTGAGCGCGCGACGGATTCCGCTGGCACCCGAGGCCGATCCGATCGCGAACCAGGACATCTACTGGCTCGCGCGCACCGGCCACCCGGCGGATTGCTACGGACAACCGGCCGCGCTGCTGGTGTTCGAGAACTTCGATGTCTATCGTCGCGCGAAGAAGCTGCTCGATTTCAACCGCGGCGTGATCCGCTACGGCGCGCCGGTCACGCGCCCGACGGCCGCGCAGGCCGTGCCGTTTTCCCCCGTGACGATCTACGTGCGTGATGACGAACGCGGCTTCAACTACGTCGACAACTACCAGACCGACGGCAGCGGCAAGCCGACCGCCGAATACCTGAAGCAACGCGAAGAGGCGGTCGCCAACATCGACGCGACGATTGCCCGCAACGCGGCCGCCGGCGCGTGGATCGGCGTGCGCGCGACCGGCAACGAAGGATTCGAGACGCCCGCGATGGACCCGATGTTCATGGAACCCGAAGCGGGGCTCGCATGGTACGACGCGTCCAGCGCGAAAATGAGCCTCGTGCTCGGGACGCAGTCGGCGAACGACGATGCGACCGGCGCGCTCGCGCTGTTCCAGGGGAGCGACGTCGCGGTCAAGGAGGCCCACGTCATCGCATGCTATCCGGGCGGCGGCTTCGGCGGGCGCGACAAGTCCTATTTCCCGCTCTATCTCGCGCTCGCCGCGCCATTCGCGAAGGGTGCGCTGCGTTGGCAGCAGTCGCGCTACGAGCAGTTCCAGGTCGGGTTGAAGCGCTGCGAAACGCAGTTCTCCGAATCGCTGTGGTTCAACCGGCGCGGCAAGCTCGAAGCGATCACGTGCGATTTCCTGATGAACGGCGGCGGCAAGAAGAACCTGTCTCCGTACGTCGCGCAGCTCGCCGCGCTGAGCGCGATGAGCTGCTACGAGATTCCGCGCGCACGCGCGCAGGCGGCCTCGACTTACACGCGGGAAGTGTTCGGCGGATCGCAGCGCGGCTTCGGCGGCCCGCAGGCGTTCATGGCGGTCGAGACGCTGATGGACGAGGCCGCGCGCCGGCTCGGGCTCTCGCCGTTCGCGATCCGTCGCGCCAATTTTCTCGGCAGCACGCCCGGGCTCGGCAAGGGGCGCGCGATCACGGGCGCGCCGATCCTGTTCGACCTGCAGCTCGACGCGCTGCTCGACCGGCTCGAACAGCACCCGCTGTGGCGCGATCGCGAGCGTACGCGTGCGGAACGCGGTGCGCGCCATCTGCGCTACGGCGTGGGACTCGCGATGGCGAACGAAGCCTACGGCACCTCCGGCGACGGCATGTTCGGGATGGTGCAGATCCTGCCCGACAGCCGGCTGCGCGTGGTCACGCCGTACACCGACATGGGTAACGGCGCGGCCACGACGCTGGGGCTCGCACCGTCCGAATTTCTCGGGCAGAACGCGCAGACGATCGCCATGAGCGAGATCGGGCCGTTCAATGCACTCGGGCTCACGCGTTCGAGCAACCCGTCGGCCAATCCGAAGACGGTGCGCTACACGTACGGTTCGTCGAGCGCCTGTCTTGGTGCCTTTCACCAGTATCACGCGGTGAAGGGGGCGGCACAGGCCTTGTTCCTGCAAAGCGTGCTGCCGGCTGCCCGTGCGTGGTGGGGCGTGCCCGTGCGGGCCGAGGACGTGCGCTGGGCCAATGGTGCGCTCGTCGCGAACGGCCTCGCGCCGATTTCGTGGCCGGCGCTGCTCGGCACCATCACGAAGCTGGGCCTGCAGACGGTGGCGGCCGTGCATGCGAGCTATGCCGGCTACTTCTGGAAGGGCACCTACCCGTTCGCGTCGGGCAGTGCGCAAATCGACTACGACTATGTGGCGGTCGGCCTCGATCCCTACTTCCTGACGCCGTTGTACCGCACGCTGCAGGCGCCGCCGGTCGATACGAGCCTCTACGGACGCACGACCTATGCGCCATCGGCGTCGCTCGTCGGCGTGTCCGTCGATCCGGCGAACGGGCGCGTGAAGGTCGAGCGCGTGGTGTCGGCGGTGAGCGTCGGGCGGCAACTGTCGCCGGAGCTCGTCGAAGGCCAGTCGCAGGGCGCGGTCGCGATGGGGATCGGCAACGTGCTGACCGAGACGTGTCCACTGGGCCCGGACGGCCCGGGTGGCGGCCGATGGAACCTCGACCGCTACGAGGTGACGCGCCTGCCCGACATCCCCGAGCAGGAGCTGATCGCGCTGCCGCCGCCCGGCAACGATCCCGCGAATGCGCGCGGCATCGCGGAAGCGGTGATGTGCCCGATCGCGCCGGCGCTGCTCAATGCGCTGGCGATGGCGACCGGGAAGCGGTTCAGGGTCACGCCGGTCACGCCGGACAAGATTCGGGAGGCACTGCAATGAGCGATCCGGTCCGCATGGTCGTGAACGGCCAGCCCGTCGAGGCCCCCGCCGCCGACGCCGACATGAACCTCATCGACTTCCTGCATGAACGACAGGACCTGACCGGTACGAAGCTGTGCTGCGGCATCGGCGTGTGCCGGGCATGCACGGTCGGCGTGCGCAACACGCCTGACGCGCCGATGGAAAAGACGCTGTCGTGCTCGACGCCGGTCAGCGCGATGGCCGGCATGCACGTGTACACGATCGAAGGGCTCGCGCAGGACGGCACGCTGTCGCCGCTGCAGCAGAGTTTTCTCGAATCGTTCGCGTTCCAGTGCGGCTACTGCGCGTCGGGATTCCTGATGGCCGCGACCGCGATGCTCGATCATCTGCGCGCGCAGCCGGTACCCGCCGCCGAGCTGGACGCGATGATCGAAACGTGGGTGGGCGGCAACGTGTGTCGTTGCACCGGCTACGTCAAGTACATCGAGGCCATTCGCAAGGTGGCGATGCGCTACACGAAGGAGGCGGCATGACGATCAGGACCTGCATCGCGGCGCTGGCGATGCTGCTGGCCGCGCCCGCCTCGTTTGCCGCGGAAGGCGCCGATGCCTCCCTGCACGAATACGCGCAGCAATGCACCGACGAAATCGGCGAGATTCCCGCGTTCGACTGCAACAGCGGGACGGACGTGCCGATTACCGTCAACGGCAGCGTGCCCGCGCGGTACACGGCTCACATGACCTGCGATCGGCCGGCGCTGTTGCCGTACGATGCGCCGACCTCCGGGCAATGCACGCCTTACTCGAAGATCCTCGACCTGTCTCACGGCGACACGCAGATCTCGGCGTTTTGCCGTCGCAAGCAGATCCGCGAGAACCGCAGCCCGTATTACGACGAAGTCGACATCGTGCTGCACCACGTGCGCAACGGCAAGACCTGCTGGTTTCATGCGGACAAGGGCGGCACGGGCGGCATGGACGCGTCGCGCGTGCCGCCGCCGAACGAGAAGACCCCGCCGCCCGGTCGTCCGTCGGCCGCGGAATTCTGGTGGAAACCGGCTGCGACCGCGACGAAGCGCTGTGTGTCGTGCCACGATGAGAGCCCGGTCATGTACAGCCCGTGGATCGGGCAGGTATGGAATCGCGTGCCGACCGATCCGTGGGGCAAGTACATCAATCTCGGTGCCGACTTCGCATCATGGACGTCGCACGCGATCAGCACGCCCGGTAACACCTGCATCGGCTGCCACCGGATCGGCGACCAGAACAGTTGCAAGATCTACGTGCCGCTCGCCGCCGGGTTGCTGCCGCCGCCGAAAGGCAGCAACCAGCTGGCGAGCAGCTATCCGCTGACGCACTGGATGCCGATCGACAACAACCGCAGCCGCGACGAATGGAACGCGGCCAACGTGAAGTCGGTGAGCGACCTGCTCGAGTGCTGTTCGGCCCGGGGCAAGAACGATCCGAAGTGCTCGTTCACGCCGGCGGCGCGGGCGGCGAAGTAGGGGGCCGACGAGCGGCACCCTCCGCATGCCCGCATGCTGGAGAACGAGTCGGCGGCGGGCCGGCATCTGCCCTGAATCCCGGACGATGCGCCGCGCCCGATTTCGCCGGCGCACGTCGCACGTAATGTGTCGGAAAGGTTCCACCCACACGACTGTCTCATCCGCCGAGCCAATCGCATCGATGCCTTGAGTTTCATCATCCGCCGCGCTACATTGCCGCTCGCAGCATTCCGCACGGACTCCTGCGCATCCTGTAACGCGTACGTAAGGAATCCCCGATGGGGCAACAGGCGGAAGGCAACGACGACATTCCCGGCAGCCCGGCCGGCCGCGACGCAGTCGCGCCGGTCGCAGGCGCCGCCGCGTTGCTGGTCGCCACGCTCGGCGCGCTGGGCGCCGTCGACTTCCTGCCCGCCGACCTGCGCTGGTGCGCACCGCTTGCCAGCGCCTGGTGCAATGTACTCGTCGTCGCGATCGGCGTGCTGCTCGCCGGCCGCGCACGCCGCCATCCTCCCGACATATCGGCCGCCACGCTGCTCGGCGACTGGCTGCGCGATGCATTCAGCCGCAAGCACGAGCCGGGACACGACGCCAACCCGTGGCCGGCGATCGCCGCCGCGCTCGCGTGGCAGCCGCCGTCGCCCGGGATGCTGGTGCGCGCGATGGCTGCGCCCGAGCCGACGCTCGCGGCCGGCGCGGCCTGCATCGTGCTCGCCTTCCTCACACTCGTCGCCGAACGCCACCATGCGGCGGCCGCCAGCCGTTCGGCAGTGTCCGCGTCGCTCACGCGGGTGCTGCGCGTCGCGCTCGTCACCGCGCTCGCGGGTGCGCTGGCCGCTGCATGGTTCGCATTCCGGCACCGCACCGCAGACGGGCTCGTGCAGGCGATCGCGCTGCTCAATGCAGCTGTTGCCGCCGAACTGGCGCTGCGCGGCGTGCTGTCGTGGTTTGCGGTGCCGCGCGGCGCCATCGTGCCGACCAGCGCGATCGCCGGGCTGCTGAGCCGGCGCCCGTCGCCGTTCGCGTCGCTCGGCGCCGAGCTGCGCCATCGTTACGGCATCGACCTGCGGCAGAGCTGGGGCTGGCGCAGCTTCGTGCGGCTGCTGCCCGGCGCGTTCGCCGCCACCGTCGCGTGTGCATGGCTGCTCACCGCCGTCGTCGTCCTGAACCCGGAGCAGCGCGCGGTCTATGAGCGCTTCGGCGCGCCGGTCGCCGTCTGGCAGCCGGGCCTGCACGTCGGCCTGCCCTGGCCGTTCGGGCGCACGCGCATCGTCGACAACGGCGCGGTGCACCAGGTCGCGATCGCGGGCAACGCGAACGACGGCAGCGCCGATACGTCGCCCGTGCCGGCCGACGGCCCGACACCCGAACGCCTCGACCGCCTGTGGGATGTGCCGCATCCGTGGGAAACCACCCAGGTGATCGCCGGCGCGAACGGCGACCGCCAGAACTTCCAGATCGTCAACGCCGACGTGCGGGTGGACTACCGGCTCGGCCTGACCGATGCCGACGCGCGCGCGGCGCTCTATCGCACGATCGACCCGGAAATCACGGTGCGCACGAGCGCCAATCGCGAACTCGTGCACTACCTCGCGTCGCATACGCTCGAAGCGCTGCTCGAAACCAACCAGGCCGCGATGGCCGATCAGTTGAAGCGCGCGATCCAGCAGCAGCTCGACCGGCTGCAAAGCGGCGTCGACGTGATCGCGGTCGTGATCGAGAGCGTGCATCCGCCGACCGGCGCAGCCGCCGCGTTCCACGACGTGCAGGCCGCGCAGATCCGCGCGCAGGGCAGCGTCGCGCAGGCGCGCGGCTTCGCGGCCGGCCTGCTCGGCAACGCGCAGCAGCAGGCGCTCGAACGGGTCGCGCACGCCGAAGCGCAGGCCGGCGACACGGTGTCGTCGGCGCGCGTGCAGCAGATCGATTTCGACGCCGATCTGGTGGCATACCGGCTCGGCGGCCCTGCGTTTCCGTTCGAGTATTACCTCGACCGGCTGCAACGCGGCCTGCGCGACGCGCGCATGACGATCATCGACGACCGGCTGGCCGACGGCACGCGGGCGACCGTCGATCTTCGCAATACGCCTGCCGGCGATCTCGCCGGCATCCATTGACATGTCGCGGCGATTTCCGCACGGACGGCGCGACACGGCAACCAGCCGTGTCGCCGCACCGCACGCGGGCGACGCCGCACCCGGGGCGACATCGTGAGTCTGTTTCATTCGCACGCGCATGATCATGCGCACCACGGCCATGGCCACGGCCACCACCATCACGCACATCACGGTGCGCCGCAGCCGCCCGGCGCGTTTCGCCTGCGCGTGGCCGTCGCGGTGCTGTGCGTGCTCGTCGCGCTCGCGGTCGCGAGCTTCGTGCAGGTGCGTGCCGGCGAGGCATCGGTGATCACGCGCTTCGGGCGGCCCGTGCGCGTGCTGCTCGAACCCGGGCTCGCGTGGCGCCTGCCTGCGCCGATCGATGCGGTGACGCCCGTCGACCTGCGCCTGCACACCACGTCGAGCGGCCTGCAGGACGTCGGCACCCGCGACGGGCTGCGCATCATCGTCGAGGCATACGTCGCGTGGCGCGTGCCGGCCGATGCGCGCGACATCGGGCGCTTCATGCGCGCGGTCGGCAACGAGCCGGACGAAGCGGCGCGGCAGATCCGCTCGCTCGTCGGCTCCGCGCTGCAGACGACGTCCGCCGGATACGATCTCGCGTCGCTCGTGAACACCGATCCGGCCCAGGTGAAGATCGGCGAGTTCGAAGATGCGCTGCGCCGGCAGATCGATGCGCAGCTTTATGCGGCTTATGGCGTGCGTGTTGCCCAGGTCGGGCTCGAACGGCTCACGCTGCCGGCCGTCACGCTTGCCGCGACGGTCGACCGGATGAGCGCGGAACGCGAGACGGTGGCCGCGCAGCGTACCGCGGAGGGCAATCGCGAGGCCGCGCAGATCCGTTCCGACGCCGAGCGCGACGCGCGCATCGCGCTGGCCGACGCGAACGTGAAAGCGGCCGGCATCGAAGCGCAATCGCGCAAGGATGCGGCCGACATCTACGGCAAGAGCTATGCGGGCAACCCGCACCTGTACACGATGCTGAGGTCGCTCGACACGCTGAATGCGGTGGTCGGCACCAATACGAACCTGATCCTGCGTACCGACGCCGCGCCGTTCCGCGTGCTCGTGCAGGGCCCGGGCGACGCGTCGGGGCAGGCCGCGCCGGCGCCCAACGCGCACAAGGCCGCGCGATGAGCGAGCCGTCCGCACCGCCGCTCGGGCCGGGCGCGCAGGCCGTGCGCCTGTCGTTCTGGTTCGTCGCCGCGCTCGCGGTGCTCGCCGCCTGCGCGTGGGCCGGCTCGAACATCCGGCGGATTCCGGCAGACAGCCGCGCGGTCGTGATGCGGTTCGGCGCGCTCGTGCGCACCCAGGACGCCGGGCTCGTGATCGCGTGGCCGCAGCCGTTCGAATCGGTCCTGCTCGTGCCGGGTGCCGCCCGCGTGCTCGAGCAGCGGATCCGCTCGCTCGACCGCGATCCGCGGGCGCTCGCGCTGTCCGCGAAGGGCGTCGCGCGGTTGTCCGACGCGCTGGCCGGTTCCGGCTACGTGCTGACGGGCGACGGCGGCGCGGTCGCGTTGAGCGCGGTGCTCTATTACCGGGTCAGCGATCCGTACGCGTACGTGCTGCAGCAGGCTCGCCTCGACGCGGCGCTCGAGCGGATCGTGTCCGCGTCGGCCGTCGAAGTTGCGGCGACCCGCGATCTCGACGCGATCCTGGTCGCGCGGCCCGAGCAACTGGCCGCCGACCGGCAGATGGCCGCGCGTCGCGAACGGTTGCGCGGCGATCTCGCCGATGCGATCGCGCGGCACCTGCGTGCACTCGACGCGGCGCACGCGGGGCTCGGCGTCGAAGTCGCGCGCGTCGACGTGCAGCCCGCGTTTCCCGGTGCGGCCGCCGATGCGTTCAACGCGGTGCTGACGTCGCTGCAGGTCGCCGAGCGGACCATCGCCGAAGCCCGCACCGCCGCCGAACAGCGGCGCCAGGATGCGCAGCAGGACGCCGACCGCATCGTCCAGGATGCGCAGGCCCACGCGGCCGAACGCGTCGCGACCGCCCAGACCGACACGCTTGACATCCGGCAGCTCGACGCGACGCTCCGCGAGAACGGCGATCCGGGGCTGCTGGCGCGGCTGTATCGCGATCGCGTGCAGCGCGTGCTGTCGAAAGCCGGACGCGTGACGACGATCGATCCGCACGATACCTCGAACCTGATCCTGCCCGGAAACGCCCGATGAATTCGCTCGCCGAACCGGCCACGCAGCCGGACGCCGCGCCTGCCGGCACGACCGCCTACGCGCTGTCCTCCGACGAGCGCCGCACGATCACGCGGCAGATCGCGCTGGCGCTGCTCGCGGGCGGCCTGCTCGTGCTGTCGTTCGCATGGCGCATGCTGTCGGTCGGCGGCGACACGCTTGCACAACTGCTCGCCGCGCTCGCGTCGCTGATCGTCGCGGGGCCGGTGTTCGCGAGTGCGTGGCACAGCCTGCGCGCGCCGAGCCTGCACGGCGTGACCGATCGCCTGATCGCACTCGCGATGCTGGCCTCGTGGGCGATCGGCGACATGACGACGGCCGCGCTGCTGCCGATCGTGATGACCTTCGGCCATGCACTGGAAGAGCGCAGCGTGCTCGGTTCGCAGGAGGCGATCCGCGCGCTCGGCCGGCTGACGGCCGGCCGCGTGCGTCGCATCGATGCCGACGGCCGTATCGTCGAAGTCGCGTACGACGCGCTGCGTGCGGGCGACCGCATCGAAGTGGTGGCCGGCGCGCGCATTCCGGTCGACGGCGTGGTGGTGGCGGGCACGTCGAGCGTCGACAACGGGCCGATCACCGGCGAATCCGTACCGCACGACGTCGAGGCAGGCAGCGCCGTGTATGGCGGCGCGCTGAATCTCGACGGCGTGCTGCGCATCGACGTCACGCACACGGGCAAGGATTCGACGCTCGGCAAGATCATCGCGTTGATGCAGCACGCGGAACAGGCGAAACCGCCCGTCACGCAGGTGCTCGAGCGGCACATGGGCGCGTATCTCGCGCTCGTGCTGCTGATCGCGGCGATCGTCTGGTTCACATCCGCGAATGCCTCGGCGATGCTCGCGGTGATCGTGGCGGCGTGCCCGTGCGCGCTGGTGCTCGCCGCACCGTCCACGGCCATCGCGGGAATCGCGGTTGGCGCGCGGCACGGCATCCTGTTTCGCAATGCCGCGTTTCTCGACAAGATCGCCGAAGTCGATTCGCTCGTGATCGACAAGACGGGCACGCTCACCCGCGGCGAATTGCAGGTGCGGCAGGTGTGGTTGCAACCCGGCGTCGACGGCGCGCACGCGCGTGCGCTGGCCGCGCGGCTCGGCGAAAGCAGCGCGCACCCGGCGAGCCGCGCGCTCGTCCGCGATGCCGCCGCGTCGGGCTTGACCGGCGCAGCGGTTGCGCCGTTCGAACGCACGCGGGAATTGCGCGGGCTCGGCGTCGTCGCCGACACGCCGGACGGCACGGCGGTACTCGGCCGGCCCGCGCTGCTCGCCGACCATGCCGGTGACCTGCCGTCGCCCCCGGAAGGATTCGACGGGCCGCTCGTCGGCCTCGTGCTCGATGGGCGGCTGCTCGCGTGGTTCGGTTTCGCGGATACCTTGCGGCCCGACGCGCGCGACGTGCTCGCCGAACTGCGGACGCTGGGCCTTGGGCGGCAGACGTTGCTGACGGGCGACCTCGAGCGCGTGGCCAGCAAGGTCGCGACCGAGACGGGCATCGAGACGGTGGTCGCGCAGGCGCTGCCGCACGACAAGCTCGACTACGTGATGCGCGAGATCGGCGCGGGGCTGCATCCGCTCGTCGTCGGCGACGGGCTGAACGACGTGCTGGCGATCAAGGCCGGCTCGACGAGCATCGCAATGGGCGAGCGTGGCGTCGACATCGCGATCGCATCGGCCGATGTCGTGCTGCTGGGCGACGACCTGAAGCGGATTCCGACCTGCATCCGCCTTGGCCGGCAATGCCGTCGCACGGCGACGACCAATGCGGCGATCGGCCTCGCGTGGACGCTCGCGGTGATCGCGCTCGCCGCGACCGGCATGCTCGGCGCGGTGTGGGCGGCGATCCTGCACAACGTCGGCACGTTCATCGTGATTGCGAACGCCGGGCGGCTGCTGCGGATCGACGAGGACGTGCACGGCGCGTGAGCGGTGGAGGGGGCCCGCCGTAGCCGGCTGCGGTCGTCACTGAAAGTGATGCACGTACCGCAGCACCATCCGCGTGCCTTGCGGCCGGTTGCGCGCATAGGTCTCGAAGTACGCGTTGAACATCAGATGATCCTGCGGCGAGAAGCTAACCATCGCCCCCGGGCCGATCGCGAACACGGCTTCTCGCGTGCCCGGCACGTCCTGCCCGTTTTCCTTCATGTCGGTGATCTGGCGCAGCCAGTAGCCGTTGAGCCCCAGCCGCAGGCCGGGGCGCACTTCATACTCGGTCGCGAAGTTCGCGTGGATCGCCTGGCCGGCCTGGGTCGACGACACGTCCGGGCCGAGCGACGTGGCCGGCTGATGGTTGGTCGCGTTCCACAGATAATGCAGCCGCCACGACACGGTCCACTTGGGCGTGAGCCACAGCGTCGCCGCCCAGTACGGATCGAACGACCAGACATGGCTGCCGGGATTGATCGCGCGCGACGGATCGTATGCGCCGGTCGGCGCGATGAACTGGAACTCCACGCGCTGCGCGAAGCGCGGGCCTTGCGCGCCCATCACCGGATCGAACTGGATGAACGGGCCGATCAGCAGGTCGCCGAAGCCGGCGCGCGCATTCAGCGCGACGTTGCCGATGCCGTCGTCGGTTCGCGCGGACGCGATCCACGGCAGGATCACGTCGAGGCCGGGATGCATGCCCGCGAACGTCCGCGGCGACTGATAGACGAGCTGGCTCAGCCCCGCGAACAGGTCGATGTCCTGCTTCGGCAACCCGACCTTGTTGCCCGCATTGTCGTTGACGCGGCCCGCCGTGTAGTACTGCAGGTACTGCGTGCCGTACCAGCCGGCGCCGGCCGGCGGCATCCCGTCGAGGAAGCTGGTCATGCCGAGGTTGACCGCCGGCAGGTCCGCCGCGCCGGCCGGCACGCTTGCGGCCATGCCGGCGATCGTGAGGCCTGCGACGACGAGCACGCGAGAGCCGAGTTTCATGTTCACCACCTCCTGGGATATTGATTTGTATAACTAATCAAATGGCGCGAAAAAGATCGGGATGATCGGCGATCGCGCGATACTGGCCCGCATGGAACACCAGCGGTGCACGACCGAACGCGTCGAACTGTTCGATCTGGCCGATGAAGAGCAGGTGATCGCCGCCTTCGTAATGGCCGACGTTGCGGCACACGAAGCGCGCTCGCGCCGTCGAGGCAGGGCACGCCGCCGGTTTCCGAATCGACGTGAAGCACGCCGTCGAACTTGTCGGCGCTGGGCGTCGCGAAGCGGCGCGACAGCTCGATCTGGTCGTGCGCGAGGATGTTGATCGCGAAATGGGTGGCCGCGACGAAATCCGGGCGGCTCGGCGCGACCTTGCGCAGGCTCCACAGCACGAGCGGCGGATCGAGCGACAGCGACGAGAACGAATTGGCGGTGAGGCCCACCTTGCGTCCGTCGGCCGCGCACGTGGTGATCACGGTCACGCCGGTCGGGAATTGCCCGAACGCGGCGCGCAACTGCAGCGGGTCGAGGGCCGGGCGAGCGGTAGCAGTCGTGTCCATGCCGGTTACTCCGTGCGTGCGCTGTGTTCGCGGATCATCGCCGCGCAGGCCGACGGCTCGAACCACCACGGCGAGAAGCGGCGCGGATCGTCGAAGCCGTCGACGATCGCCGCGGCGAGCGACGGCAACTGGCCGGCCGCGCCGAGCAGCTCGAGGATGTGCGGCGGCGGGGGCGTGAGCAGCGAGTTGGTCCAGCGCACGACATGCTGCGCATACGCCCAGTACCCTTCGAACGTCTGCTGCATCCAGTCTTCACCGAACGGCGCGGCATCGCGTGCGACGATCGCATCGAAATACGCCTTCGCGCATTTCGCGGCGTTGTTCGATCCCTGGCCGGTGATCGGATCGTTGACGACCACCGCATCGGCCATCCCGAACACCGTGCGGCCCGACGGCAACCGGAAGAACGGCTTGCGCACGGTCGGCGTGAAGCGTCCGGCGAGCGCGCCGTTCGGATCGGTGAGCTCGACGTCGCGGCAGCGATCGAATTCCCACGGTACGTACTGCTGCAGGAACGACAGGCTGCGGTCCAGATGCTGCTCGGGCGTCTTCACGTCGGCCCAGCAATCGAGCGGGCCGCCCGGAATGCCTTCGAACACCATGATTTCGCAGGGGCCCGTCGTGGTCAGCGCGGGGAACACGAAATACTCTCCGATGCCCGGCAGCAGGTTGAAGCGCACGCGCGAATACGGCTGGCTCGGCGTCATCCCTTTTACGTAGGTGAGGGCCAGCGCGCGTTGCGGGCGGTCGAACGCGCTGCGTGCAGCGTCGCGGCCGAGCAGGTTGACGATCTCGCCCTTGCCGGCCGCGAGCAGCACGAGGTCGTGGCTGCGCGCCAGCTCCTCGAGTTCGGGCACGCCGACGTCGGCAATGCGCACGTCCGCGCCCCGGCGCTTCACGCCGTCGAGCCAGTCGGCCATCTTCACGCGCTGGTCGACCGATTGCGCATAGCGCGTCAGCCGCGACGACCAGTCGATCACCTTGCGGCCGTTGCCGTCCGGATGCGGCACCGCGATGCCGATCCCGTCGACGGACGGGCACGCTTCCTCCCACGCGTTCAGGCCGAGATCGCGCTCGATCTGCAACGACGTGTGGAACATGCACTGGCTCGACATGACCTTGCCGGTGCGGATCTGTTCGGCGTCGCGGTTGGTCGCGAGCGTGACGTGATAACCCTGGTCGAGCAGGGCGAAGGCGAGTTGCAGGCCGGACTGGCCGGCGCCGACGATGGCGATGCGTCTCATGATGTGTCCTTGGTTGGCCGGATGCCGGCCGGAATCGAAATGATGGCGGGAAGCGGCGGTGACGAACGGTCACTCCGCGAGACGCGGAATGGCCGGCACCGCCTGTTCGGGGCCCATCGCGGCATAGCCGCCATCCACCGCGTAGTCGGCGCCGGTCACGAAGCTCGCCGCGTCGCTGCACAGGAACGTCACGACCTGCGCGACCTCCGACGGATCGCCGACGCGGCCGAGCAGGTGGAACGGCGCGGCGACGCGATCGGTCTTCGCGCGGTCGCCGTGCGTCAGCTCGTCCATCACGCGCGACCACGTCCAGCCCGGCGACACCGAGTTGACGCGAATGCGGTCGGGCGCGAGATCCATCGCCATGCTGCGCGTGAGCTGGCGGATCGCCGCCTTGGATGTCGGGTACAGCCAGCGGCCGGTTTGCGCGCACTCCGCCGAGATCGAGCTGAAGTTGACGATCGCGCCGCCGCCGCGCCGGACCATCTGCGGATGCACGGCCTTCGCGAGCATCGCCGCCGACACGACGTTGACGTCCATCGCGGCGAGCCAGTCGTTGCGGGTCGCCTGGATGCCGTTGTCGACGTAGCTGCACGCGAGGTTGACGAGCACGTCGATCGCGCCGAACCGCTCGACGATGGCCGCGACCGCATGCGCGATCGCGCGATCGTCGGTGATGTCGAGCGCGACGAACATCGCCCGTTCGCCGAGCGAATCGGCCACGCGCGCGCCGTTCTGCGCATCGAGATCGAGGATCGCGACGCACGCACCGGCGCGGCTCAGGTCCTGCGCGACCGCGGCGCCGATCAGCGTGGCGCCGCCGGTGACGATCGCGACTTTGCCAGCAAGGGCAGTCATGGGGTGTCTCCGGAAATCGTTGGGTGAGGGAGGGGCCGCGTCAATGCGCACCGGTCGATGGTTCGCTGTCCTGCCAACGGCGCATCAGGCCGTTCGACGGCACGGTTTCGTCGAGCAGCTTGCGGGCCGTTTCGACGCCCGCGACCGGCAGGCCGGCCGGATCGAGCAGGCCGATCTGCACGAGCACGCTCGCCTGGTCCCAGTAGATGTGCTCGTGATAGAGCTTGTCGCCGCGGAACTTGACGATCGCGACGAGCGGAATCTCGACGCGCTTGCCGGTCGGCGCGACGCCCGGCAGCATCCAGTCGATCTCGGTGGTGTGCGTGAAGCAGAACAGCAGCTCGTCGACGATCTGGCTCGCGCCGACCGTGCGCGAGATCGGCGTGATCGTTGTGTCCGGCGGATTCGCGTGCACGAAATGATGCGTGTAGAAGCGCTTGAGCTCGTCGTAGCCGACGCCGCCCGTCAGCGTCGGAATATGGTTGACGTACGGCTCGGCAACCATCGTCGCCATCGTGGCATCGACGTTGCGCGTGTCGAACTCATGTTGCAGATGCGCTTCCCACAGTGTGGACAGGTCGTAGTGCAGGCCGAGCGCGGCACGGAACGTGGCGATCGCGCGCTGATGGGCCATGCTCGCGGCGGCCTTGTCGAAATGATCGCCGCCGGCGCGTGCGAACGCGTGATCGACACCCGGATACACATATACTTCGACGCCGTGGCGCCCGGCGAGCGCGTCGGCAATGCGCTGCTGCGCGTCGGGCGGGCAGAAGCGATCCTGCCCCGCGATCTGCAGCACGAGCCGGCCGTGCAGGTGCGACGCCTCGTCGAGCGCCTGCTCGATGCCCACGCCGTAGTAGCTGACCGCCGCGGCCACGCCCGGCAGCCGGCACGCGGCGAGATACGCGAGCTTGCCGCCGAGGCAGTAGCCGAGCACGCCGGCTTCGCCGGTGCATTCCGGTAACTGCTTGAGTGCGTCCAGCGCAGCGCCGACATCCTCGACGCCCTTGTTCTCGTCGTATTCCTGATAAAGGGCCATCGCGCGTTCCAGGTCGGCGGCTGTGTAACCGAGTTCGATCCCCGGCGCCTGGCGCCAGAACAGGTCAGGCACGAGCACCGTATAGCCTTCCTCCGCGTAATAGTCGGCCGCTTCCCGCATCGTCGCGTTCGCGCCGAAGATCTCGTGACACAGCACGATGCCGGGCCCGGTGCCGCCGGCCGGCGTGCTCAGGTACGCGCGAAACGTGCCGCCGTCCGGCGACGGAATCTCGATGTGACGTCCTTGCATATGTCCCTCCATTCCAGTTCTTTGCTGCGACGGGCCCAGTATTGGCGGACGAAATGGGCACTTCTATCCGCTTTCTTCGGCCGGTATCCGCGAATTCCGGAAACCTGTTGCACCGGCCGCCGCGCGTGGGCAGGCGCGCGGCTGACTGCGGGTATGTGCGGATGCGGAAGCCCCGCACAGTTTTCTACGATGCGCGAACGGTCCGCTTCTTGCGTCATGTGGGCGGGACTCGCGTGCTTGGGCGTCCGGACTGTCCGGATACTCCGGACGCTATCCGGATCGTGCGGCGGATGCCCCCACATCGGGAATGCATGCACGGCGCGAGTGCAATGGAGCATGACGGGAGAACTTCGATGGCGCAATTTTCCGAAACGGGCTGGCTGCCGGATACGGCCTGTTTCAATCACGACAACCTGCTGCTGCAGTCGAACGACGTCGACGAGGTGCGCGCACGCGTCGCCGACGTTTTCAAGCCGCACCGGCTCACGCCGACCGGCGAATCGCGCGCGCTGCGCAGCTGCATGCATCACGCGCGCTGGGGCAACCTGTCGTTGAACCTGCTCGATTATGGCGGCGGCGTCAGCATCGAGCCCGGCCCGCTCGAGCACTTCTTCCTGTTGCAGATCCCGTTGCGCGGCGACGCGGAGATCGAGTGCGGATCGGCGCGTTTCGTGTCGTCGCCCGGCACCGCGTCGCTGATCTCGCCGACGCTGCCGCTGAAGATGCGCTGGGGCGACGCGTGTCCGCAAGTCATCCTGCGGATCGAGCGCGAAGTGATGGAGCGTCACGCGCAGCGGCATTTCGGCGACGACCGGCGCGCGCCGGTCGAATTCGAGCCGGAATTCAGCCTGTCGTCGTCGCAGGGCGCGTGTCTGATGCAGATGCTGCCGATCCTCGCCGGCGCGATCGCGACGGACGCGCATCCGCTGCGTCATCCGCTCGCGTTCGAGCAGCTCGAATCGACGCTGCTCAACCTGCTGCTGCACGGCCACCCGAACAGCGCGCGCAACGGCACGCGGCACCTGCCGGTGGCGATCGCGCCGTTCTACGTGCGGCGCGTCGAGGACTACATCCGTGCGCATCTCGACGAGCCGCTGACGATCGAACGGCTCGCCGAACTCGCCGGCGTCAGCCCGAGCACGCTGTTCGCCGGCTTTCGCCATCGCCACGGCACCACGCCGATGGGCTTCGTGCGGCAGTTGCGGCTGCAACATGTGCGCGAGGAACTGCTGGCCGACGCGTCGCCGGGGCTCGCGTCGGTGACGGACATCGCGCTGAAATGGGGCTTCGCGCACCTCGGGCGGTTCGCGATCGAGTACAAGCGGGCGTTCGGCGAGTCGCCGTCGGCGACGCTCAGGATGCGGCGCGGGCGCGCCTAGCGGCTCGCGCGGCAACCCGCTCGCCGATCCGCTACGGCAGCGGCACGCCCCAGACTGCCGTCACGTCCCCGCCGAGCCGCCATTCGGTGAACGGGCGGCGCGGCGCGATGATCGCCGGCAGCCGCGCGTCGTGAAAGCGTGCGTAGTACGGCTCGACCCAGCTCAGTTCATCGCGGAACGTCCACGGAAACAGGTCCTGCCTGACCGGCGTGATGGCCGTGAAGCTGGCGGGATCGTCGACCGCGTTGATGACCAGGTTCGCCAGGCGGCCGATCGCGCCGTCGTTTTCCCGATAGAGATCGATATGGCGCCGCTGCACGAGTTCCGCCGCGAACACGAGCGGGAGCAGCGCGAACGTGTGATAGTGCAGCGCGCGGTTGCCGCGTTTGACTTCGCGTGCCAGCGAACCGTCGGGGCCGATGTCGCGGATGCCTTCGCGTACCCGCAGCAGCCCCGAATCGACGAGGCTCGCGTTGCCGGTCACGGTGCCGATGGCGATCAGGTCGAGTCCGGCCCAGTACACGAGGTTGTTGTGCAGATGGTTGATCGCTTGCGCATCGCGGGTGGCGATCGCGATGCGTTCGAGCCACGGATCGATCGCGTCGAACCGCGCGCGGTTCGCGTCGCGTACGTCGCGCGGCATGCGCAGGATCACCATCGCGAAGTCGGTGCCGGCCCACGAGCGCTCGTAGTCGCCCTGGTAACCGGTGATCCGGCCCATCAGCGCATCGGCCCGCGCCCAGCTTTCCAGCAGGCTCACGGCGCATGACCAGTCCCCCTTGTCCGCCGACGCATTGAGCCGTGAAATGAAATCGCGCATCGGCTTGACCGCGCGCGCATAGCCGGCGGCGTCGTCGTAGTAGCCGGGCGGATCGATCGTCGTGACGGCGGCCGGGATGTCGCAGGCGCGTGCCGGCGGCACGGCACAGCACAGTGCGCTCACCGCGAGCCACGCGGCGAGCAGGGGGCGAGTCGACAGGCGGCGCATACGGTCCTCGGTGGTGACGTGACGGTGACGCGGCAAACACGGAAGCCGAACCGGGGGCGGACAATCTCGCGATGCAGGACGCGCGCGGCCGCCAAGGCACGACGAACCCCGGTGACGCGCGCGGGCCGTACAGCCCGCGGCGGTTTCCCGTGGCGCACGCAGTCTAGCGTCCCCATCTTTCATCCGCCTTGCCCGGCGCC
Organism: Burkholderia sp. AU33803; assembly: GCF_002223095.1. Lineage (NCBI taxonomy): Bacteria > Pseudomonadati > Pseudomonadota > Betaproteobacteria > Burkholderiales > Burkholderiaceae > Burkholderia > Burkholderia sp. AU33803. Next base: position 214,028 of record NZ_NKFJ01000008.1, on the reverse strand, counting down.
GGCCGACGACGCACTTTCTTTTTCGAGACTGCGCCACGTTCGCCCGGTATCATCGCTGCGCTTGCGACCGACGCCATGGGCCGGTGCATGCCGACTCGCGCGCAACCAGCATCGCCAGGAAGACAACGCAGGGCGGACGCCGACGGCGCGTCGCGCCGCGATCGGGCCGAATCGGCCACCAGCACGACGGAGCAAGGAACGATGGTAACGGGGACGGGCGCGGCGCGACGCGCGAGGGCGATCGCGGCCGGGAGCGCATGGGTCGTGGCGGCGGCGGGCGGCGTACACGCGCAGGCATCGGGTGCGGCAGTCACGCCGCCGGCCGGCGCGGCGGCGGCCGTGCTGCCGACGATCGACGTGACCGGGAAGGCCGACGGCGCGTCGAGCGGGCTCGTCGGGCTGCGCACCACGGCCGGCACGAAGACCGACACGCCGGTGGCCGAGATCCCGCAAACGATCAATCTCGTGACCGCGCAGCAGATCGAAATGACCGGCGCGACCGACCTGAACCAGGCGCTGCGCTACGTGCCGGGATTTGCGACGTTCGGCGCCGACAGCCGCACCGACTGGTATGCGGCGTTGCGCGGCTTTACGCCGACGCTGTACGTCGACGGCGTCGCCGCGCCGAATACGCCGGTGATCGCGAACTGGCGCGTCGACCCGTACACGATCGACTCGATCGCCGTGCTGCGCGGGCCGACCTCGGTGCTGTACGGCGCGGGCGAACCCGGCGCGATCGTCGATGCGCATACGAAGCTCGCCGACGGCGAGCGCATCCGCGAAGCCGGCGTGCAGATCGGCAACGACGCGCGCAAGCAGTTCATGCTCGATGTCGGCGATACGCTCGACCCGGACGGCCGCTATGCGTACCGCTTCGTCGGCGTGGCACGCGACGGCAACGCGGTCACCGGCCCGAACGGCGACCGGCGCGTCGCGCTGGCGCCGTCGTTCCGATGGCGGCCGACCGCCGATACGTCGCTGACGCTCTCGGCGACGTTCCTGCAGGACGGCAGCGATATTTCGTCGAACTTCCTGCCTGCGTCGGGCACCGTGTTGCCGAACCCGAACGGCCGCCTGTCGCAGGACATCTACATGGGCGCGCCCGGGTTCAACGACTACCGGAAGAAGCAGTGGTCGCTCGGCTACGCGCTGGAGCATCGCGTGAATGCGATCTGGTCGCTGCACCAGGACGTGCGCTGGTCGCACCTGTCGCTCGACGACGCGACGGTGTTCGGTATCGGCTACGTGCCCCGCAGCAGCACCGACATGATGCGTTATGCGGGGCTGTTCCAGCTCAACTACAGCCGCTTCGACATCGACAACCACGCGCAGGCGCGCTTCGGCACGGGGCCGCTCGAACATACGCTGCTGCTCGGTGCGCAATATGACCGGCAGACGGCGACCCAGAGCGTGTGGCTCGCGCTGGCGCCGTCGCTCAACCTGTATCACCCCGTCTACCGGCCCGTCACGGACGCGATTTTCTCCGGCCCGACGTCGCTCGGCCACGTCGACCAGTACACGGCGATGAACACGTTCGGCGTGTATGCGCAGGACCAGATCCGCTGGCAGCGCTGGACACTGACGCTCGGCGGCCGCGAGGATTTCGTCAATGCGGGGTTCGACGACCGGAAGGTCGGCACGCAGGCGCAGCAGGATGTCAGTGCGTTCTCCGGGCGCGTTGGGCTCACCTATCAGGGCGACGCCGGGTTGTCGCCGTACGTGAGCTATTCGACGTCGTTCGATCCCGTCATCGGCGTGCGGATGTATGGCGGCGGCATGCCCAAGCCGACGCGCGGCAGGCAGACGGAAGCGGGGCTGCGCTGGCAGCCGCCCGGCAGGAACCTGCTGCTGACTGCGGCCGTCTACCAGATCGACCAGACCAACGTCGCGACGCCGACACCGGTGAGTCTCGACCCGACCGGCACGACGTCCGTGCAGACCGGCAAGGTGCGCTCGCGCGGGATCGAGCTGAGCGCGCTCGGCAAGGTCACCCGCGAGTTGTCGATCGTCGCGTCGTATGTGTATCAGGACGTCAAGAACGTGCAGGCGAACGACGCGTCGCTGAACCACTGGCCGGTGGCGGTGCCGCTGCCGCGGCAGATGGCGTCGATGTGGGCCGACTGGACCTGGCGCACGGGTGTCCTGTCGGGCGTCGGGGTCGGCGGCGGCGTGCGCTACCAGAGCGCGTCGGCCGGCGCACCCGACAACTCGCTGACCGTGCCGAGCGTGACGCTGTATGACCTGGCGCTGCACTACGAGATGCCGCACTGGCGGTTCGCGCTGAACGTCGCGAACCTGTTCGACCGGCGCTATGTCAGCGGCTGCCAGTCGTACGCCGTCTGCGTGTTCGGCAACGAGCGGACCGTGCTGGCCACCGCGAAATACAACTGGTAATCGCGTACGCGCGGAACGGCCCTACGCGTCGCGTTGCGGCTCCCGGCGCACGGCGCGTTCGCCGGTGTGGCGCTGGCGCCGCCACTCGGTCGGCGTGAGGCCGAAACGTTCGCGGAATGCGGTCGCGAAATTCGCCGGCGTGGAAAAGCCGATCTCCTTCGCGATGCTGGCGATGCTGAGCGACGTCGAATCCAGCAGGTCCTGCGCGATTCGCAGCCGCTCGTGCCGCAGATACTCGAATACCGTCTGGCCGAGGTTGTCGCGAAACGCGCGTGACAGCCGCTTTTCGTGCGTGCCGACCGCGCGGGCCAGCTGCTCCACCGTCGGCGGATCGTTCAGCGTCCGTGCCAGGTGGCGGATGGCCGCGCGCACGATGATGTCGTCGTCCTTGCCGGCCATGAACGGGCTGTCCATGTCGACCGGCCGCTCGCGCTTCGCACGCGCGAGCTGGACGCGAATCCGCGCGAGCACTTCGGCGGGCTCGAACGGCTTCACCACATAGTCGACGCAGCCGATGTCGAACCCCTCGAGGCGCTCGTGCAACGCGCCGGCCACGGTCAGGAAAATCACCGGAATCGCGCACGTCAGCGGATCGGCGCCGAGCAGCCGGCACGCGGTGAAGCCGTCCATGCGCGGCATGCGGACATCCATCAGGATCAGGTCGGGCACGAGCGCCTGCGCGCGCTGGCACGCCTGCAGCCCGTCGGATGCAATGCTGATCCGGCACCCGGTGCCGCGCAGGATGTCGATCAGCAAGCGAAGCTGGTCGGGCTGATCGTCGACGATCAGGATATGGGCGTCGCCCAATGCGGAGGTCGATGGATGCATCGTGCACCTGTTCTGGAATGGCTGCTGGCTGCGTTCCTGCGGGTGGTCGGCCCGGTTCGGATCAATCGTCGGAAGCTGCGCGATGGCGACGTACAAGCGCATCGATAGTCGAATGTCGCCCCACGACACGACGGACGGCCGGTCGGCGTAATGCCCGGCATGGCGGGTGTTGATCACCGATCCGGTAAAGGCGCGGCGTGTTGTCGTCGTCGCGCGCTGAAAGGTGCGCGCCGCCGGTATCGATTCGAGCCGAATTGTAGGGACATATTTCAATTCTCGCCAGACACATGGACTCTATTTGCTTCATGTCTTTTTCCGGATGATTCATCGTATATCGTGATTTTCGTTTGCGGTGCGGCATGTCGATGCCTGTCCATTTCCGCCATTTTCATTTGCGCCGCTACGTGCAGTCGCGCAGTTCCGCGTTTTTCGCGAAAAACATCGCAATGAATTTTTCTTCAATCCGTCTCAGCAAAGGTTTTATCCGCCCGATAAAACATCTCGATTAATTTCGATGGCGCGAAATCGTTTGCGAGATGCGCGTTTTTATCGCAACACCTTGAATATATTGAATTTTACAATCTATAAAGAATGTCGGCTTCAATAATTTTAAATCGTGTCTCATAATTCGTCCGAACTTTGAGTGCAGGGTTGCACCAAGCAACGCAAGGCACGGCGGGTTGTGACGGACGGTGTGCGGTTCGGGTCCGGGGCATCAATTGATGTGACTCCGAGCGCAGGTCCGTTGGGCGCAAGCGAAAATCCGGTTGCCGTGGGTGAAATAAAAGAAGCGGGGTGGGTCGCGGTCGGCGCGACATCAAATCAGGGGTGTCCATAACGGCGGGTTGAATCTCCGGATTCAGTCGCTGGGCGAATTCGCCCATATAAAACGATATGCATTCCTAATGCATCAACCGAATTAACGGAACGGGCCGTCACACGAACGACGTGCCCGCGCTGTCGAACGTCCCGTCGCCACCGGCGGACGATGCGTGTCGCCCTCGGCACGCTCGAGCCGCGCACGGGCAACGGGTTCCGCACTGAAGTCGCAATCGCAATCGCAGCTGAAGTCTTCAACAAAAGTAAGTAGTCCGTATTCAAACCAAACGCTACAAAACGGAGCAGAAGACCATGAAGAGGAAGCAGATTTCGGCGCTCGCCGCCGCCATGTTCACGGGTGCAGGTGTCCTGATCGCGGGTGCCGCGCATGCGGACAATTTCGTCGACCGCGGCAACCCGGACAACGCGCTGAACGGTCAGTGCATCGACGGGACGAACCCGCTGTGTGTCGCGACCAAGAGCGGGAGTTACGTGGCCGTGAGCACGGCCAACGTCAAGATGGGCACGAATGCCAAGGCCGGCACCAGCGGGATCGCGATCGGCGACCAGTCGAATGCCAGCAGCAATGGCGGCACCAGCAGCGGCGGCGCGATCGCGGTCGGCGTCGGCGCGCAGGCGCTGGCGAACTCGGCCACGGCGATCGGCACGGTAGCCGTCGCACAAGGCAACACGGCGCTCGCCATCGGTCGGCAGTCGGCCGCGGTCGGCGATTTCTCGATGGCGCTCGGCAACGTCGCCGATGCGCACGGCACGAGTTCTATCGCGCTGGGCCACTCGGCGCTCGCCAGCGGCGATCGCTCGGTTGCGATCGGCGGCGCCAACCCGACGTCGAGCGACGGCGTGTCGGCCGGCGCGTCGTATGACGCGGCCACCCAGACGCGCGCCGGCGGCACGCAATCCGTCGCGATCGGCGCAGGCGCGCAGACGAACGACAACAACCAGGTGGCGATCGGTTCGGGCAGTGTCGGTGCGAACAATGGCGGCACGCCGGTGTTCGGCGGCACGGCCGCGCCGGTTGGCGGCGCGGTGTCGTTCGGTGCAATCGGCAAGGAGCGCCAGCTCAAGAACGTCGCGGCAGGCGCGGCCGATACGGACGCCGTCAACGTCCAGCAATTGAAGAACGTGAACGGCACGCTCAGCACGAGCATCGCCACGGTCGACGCGCGCGTGACGTCGGTCGGCAATTCGCTGTCGACCACGATCTCGAACGTCGACCAGCGCGTGACCAACGTGGGCAACAGCCTCAGCACGAGCATCGTGACCGCCACGAAGAACGTCGTGAAATACACCGACGATTCGCATGCGGCGATCGCACTCGACGGTGCCAACGGCACGACGATCAACGGTGTCGCGGCCGGTGTCGCCGATACCGATGCGGTCAACGTCGGCCAGCTGAAGGGCAGCGTCGCGCCGCTGCAGACGTCCATTTCGACGGCGGCGTCGAACATCACGAACCTGCAGGCCAGCGTTACCGGCATCAACACGTCGCTGAGCACGGCAACCACCAATATCAGCAACCTGCAGGCCGCCGATGCACGCAACGTGAAGTACGACGGGCAGAGCGGCTTCGACTCGGTGACGTTCGCCGGCACGAACGGCACGACGCTGCACAATGTCGCGGCAGGTATCGCGAACACCGATGCCGTGAACGTCGGCCAACTGAACGGTGGCCTGTCGTCGCTCAGCACGAGCGTGACGAACAGCATCAGCACGACGCTGGGCAACCTGAGCACGTCGATCAACAACCAGATCGGCAACGCGACGAAGAACGCCGTGCAGTACGACGATGACGCGCACAGCGGCGTGACGCTCGGCGGCAAGGGCGCGCAGTCACCGGTCGGCCTGCACAACGTCGCGGACGGCATCGCCGCGAGCGACGCCGTGAACGTCGGCCAGCTCGGCAAGGCGACCGACACGCTGAACCAGTCGATCACGACCGTCAGCAACAGCGTCACGACGCTCGGCAATCAGGTGACGACGAACACGGGCAACATCGCCGCGCTTCAGCAGGACGCGTTGTTGTGGAACACGACCCTCGGCGCGTACGACGCAAGCCACGGCGGCAACGGCCCGCAACGCATCGGCAACGTCGCGGCCGGCGTCGCCAACACGGACGCGGTGAACGTCGGTCAGCTGACGAGCACCGTCGCACCGCTGCAATCGTCCATCTCGACGGCAGCATCGAACATCACGAACCTGCAGGGCACTGTCACAGGCATCAATGCATCGCTGAGCACCGCGACCACGAACATCAGCAACCTGCAGGCAGCCGACGCCCGCAACGTGAAGTACGACGGCCAAAGCGGCTTCGACTCGGTGACGTTCGCCGGCACGAACGGCACGACGCTGCACAACGTCGCAGCAGGTATCGCGAACACCGATGCCGTGAACGTCGGCCAACTGAACGGTGGCCTGTCGTCGCTCAGCACGAGCGTGACGAACAGCATCAGCACGACGCTGGGCAACCTGAGCACGTCGATCAACAACCAGATCGGCAACGCGACGAAGAACGCCGTGCAGTACGACGATGACGCGCACAGCGGCGTGACGCTCGGCGGCAAGGGCGCGCAGTCGCCGGTCGGCCTGCACAACGTGGCGGACGGTGTTGCCGCAGGCGACGCGGTGAACGTCGGCCAGCTCGGCAAGGCGACCGACACGCTGAACCAGTCGATCACGAATGTCAGCAACAGCGTCACGACGCTCGGCAACCAGGTGACGACGAACACGGGCAACATCGCCGCGCTTCAGCAGGACGCGCTCCAGTGGAACGCGACGCTCGGCACCTACGACGCAAGCCACGGCGGCAACGGACCGCAACGCATCGGCAACGTCGCGGCCGGCAAGAACGGCACGGATGCCGTCAACGTCGACCAGTTGAACGCGGCGATTCAGGACGGCACGAGCCAGCTCGACGCGCTCGCGGTGAAGTACGACGACGCGAGCAAGAAGCAGGTTTCGCTCGGCGCAGGCAACGGCGCGAGCCCGGTGCGACTGACAAATATCGCGGAAGGCAACGTCGCGGCCGGCAGCACGGACGCGGTCAACGGCGCGCAACTGCGTCGCGCGACCGACGGTACCGCAGCCGCGCTGGGCGGCGGTGCGACGGCGAATCCGGACGGCTCGATCAGCGCGCCGGCCTATAAAGTCGGCGGCGGCTCGTTCAACAACGTCGGCGATGCGCTCACGAACCTCGACGGCCGCGTCGGCAGCAACACGACGACGCTCGAGAATCACGAAACGCGCATCGGCAACGCCGAAACGAACATCGCCGGCAACACGGCCGCGATCGCCGGGCTGCAGCAGGACGCGCTCCAGTTCGACCCGAAGGCCGGCGCCTACAACGCGGCGCGCGGCGGCGCACCGACGAAGCTGACGAACGTGGCCGACGGCAACATCGCCGCGGGCAGCACGGACGCGGTGAACGGCGGCCAGTTGTCGGGCGTGAAGTCGTCGCTCGAACAGCAGATCACGCAGGTGTCCAACCAGGCGGGTGAGGCCGTGAAGAACGTCGTCAAGTACGACGTCGACACGAACGGCAACCGGCTGAATTCGGTATCGCTGATCGGCGGCGACACGAATGCGGCCGTCGTGCTGAAGAACGTCGCCGCGGGCACCGACGATACGGACGCGGTGAACGTGAAGCAGCTGAAGGGCGTGCAGTCGAGTCTCAACCAGCTCGGTGCGCTCGCGGTGCAGTACGACGACAGCTCGAAGAGCTCGATCACGCTCGGCGGCGCCGGCGGCACGCGCATCACCAACGTGCAGGCAGGCACGCTCAGCGCAACCAGCACGGACGCGGTGAACGGTTCGCAGCTCTACGCGACCAACCAGCAGGTCGCGAAGAACACGACCGACATCACGAACCTGCAGGGGAACGTGACCAACATCGCGAACGGCAAGGCGGGCCTCGTGCAGCAGCAGGATCCGAACGGCGCGATCACGGTCGGGAAGGACACCGGCGGCACCAGCGTGAACTTCTCCGGCACGTCGGGCGACCGCGTGCTGACCGGCGTCGCGGCGGGGGTGAACAACAACGACGCGGTCAACATGGGCCAGTTCAACAACGCGCTGAAGAACGTCGCGGCCAACGACCAGATCCGTGCGGCGGTGACCGATGCGAACACGTCGTGGATCGCGCGTGCCGATGCGGGTGCGATCGGGTCGACGGCAACCGCAACCGGCAAGAACGCGGTGGCGGTCGGCCAGGGCTCCGTCGCCGATCGCGACAATTCGTTCTCGGTCGGCGCGAAGGGCAGCGAGCGCCAGGTCACGAACGTCGCGGCCGGCACCGCGCCGACCGACGCGGTGAACGTGCAGCAGCTGAACGACAACCTGTCGGCCGCGTCGAATCAGGCGAAGGGCTACACCGACCAGCGCATCGGCCAGATGTACAACTCGTTCAACGACCTGAAGAAGGACATGTACGGCGGCGTGGCCTCGGCGATGGCCGTGGCCGGCCTGCCGCAACCGACGGGCGCGGGCCGCTCGATGGTCTCGGCGGCGACGTCGAACTATCACGGCCAGCAGGGTTTCGCCGCCGGGTACTCGTACGTGACGGAAAGCAACCGCTGGGTCGTCAAGGCGTCGGTGACGGGCAATGCGCGTTCGGACTTCGGCGCGGTGGTGGGCGCGGGTTACCAGTTCTGACGTTATCCGTGCAGCAATGATTGACCGGTGGTGCCGGGCAGTGGTCGTGATGTCCGGCACCGGCGGGAAATCCGTGGCCCTGGGGTGGGTTTGCCACCCTCGGGCCATCGACGCTTGATGCGTCGCGCAGCGTTCAGCCGCCGGCGCGGGTGTGCGAAGGCCGGATGCGTTCCGCCCAGTGCCGATCGTTGCAGCGCGCGACACCGCCGATCCGCACCACCCGCCACGCGACGCGCGGTTTGCCGCTCGGCCGGACTTCAAGAGCAAGAAACGGAGTGCCTACCTGTATGCAGCCGCTTACATTGCCGTGATGAACCTCACTCACGGGATGTGAAAACCATGACCTTGCTCGAAGGGAAAGTCGCCATCGTCACCGGTGCGTCCAGCGGTATCGGCCGAGCGATCGCGTTGATGTTCGCGGCGCACGGCGCGTCGGTCGTATTGGGTTCGCGAAGCGAAGCCCCGCTCAATCAGGTGGCCGACGCGATCCGTCGTCAGGGCGGCCAGGCGCGCGCCTGCGCGGGCGACGTCGGTCACGTCGATACGCATCGACGGCTCGTGGCGACGGCGCTGCGCGAGTTCGGCGGTCTCGACATCGCGATCAACAACGCCGGAACGGTCGGGCCGCTCAAACCGCTCGCCGACATGTCGCTCGACGATTGGCAGCAGACGCTGTCTACCAACCTGACGGCGGCCTTCCTGGGCGCCAGCAACCAGATTCCCGTGATGCTCGAACGCGGGGGCGGTTCGATCGTCTTCACGTCCAGCTTCGTCGGAACGAGTGTCGGGCTTCCCGGCATGGCTGCGTATGGCGCGTCCAAGGCCGGCTTGATGGGATTGGTGAAGGGCATCACCGCGGACTACGCGGCACGCGGGATTCGGGCCAATGCACTGATGCCGGGCGGGGTCGATACCGCGATGGCGGGAGACCGTGACCAGAAGGAATGGGCGGCCGGGCTCCACGCGATGAAGCGTATCGCGCACCCCGACGAGATCGCATCCGCGGCGCTGTTCCTGGCCAGCCCGATGGCCAGCTTCGTGACCGGCTCGGCCCTGTTCGCCGACGGCGGCAATGCGGCCGTGAAGTGACGTCCCGATGGCGCGCGCTCAACCGCCGGCGCGGGCCAGCCTGTCGATGACCGCGCGGGTGTCCGAAGGCCGCGTGATTTCCGTCCAGTGCAGATGCGCGAAGGCCGGGTCGTCCCGCAGGGCGGCGAACTTGATGCGATTCCTGGCGAACGTGGTGTACGACCACAGCAGCACCGACTCCCGCGAGAACGCCATCCGCAGCGATTCGCGGTTGCCGTGCGAAAGCTCGGTGCGCATGAACCCGCGGCTCAACGTGCGCCAGAGCACCCGGGAGAATACCGTCCGGCGTCCGAAGTTGAGCCAGACCACGTGCGTGGCGCTCGACCACAGCACGTCGCGCACGGCGCTGTAGTTCCCGTCGGCGACCCAGCGCTCGCCGGCCGTCGCGGCCCGCACGGCGTTCTCGAATTGCGCCGGCGGCACGGCTGTCCAGTCGGGGCCCCAGTACAGGCGATCCAGCTCGATGTAAGGGCAGCCGGCTGCTGCCGCCAGTGCGCTGGAGAAAGTGGATTTCCCCGCTCCGCTGGTTCCAACGACGACGACGCGCATGGGTTTGACGGCGGTTGAATGTTGAAGCCGCGTATTGTGCCTCATGCCTGGGCGACAACCGCGTGCACCACCGTTGACCGAGCATGAGCCTTCCGATGCAAAAGACAGTGTGACGTCCACATGCGATGGATTGCGCCGCGCCGCGCCACTCGAACGAACGATTCGTAGAAAGCATTATCTCGTGCGTCGCTCGGCAGTCATTGACTACGAATTTAAAGGCATCGTCGTCTAAAGCGATAAGCGAAGAGCCATTGAAATTTTCATTGGCACGCCGACAATGGCAACAATTCAAATAAATATTTAATAAAGCAAGTAGTATCTGCCGCTTTATCCCGGCTTCGCCTCATCCGTCCTCCCCGACGCGTGCCGCGCGCCGCCTCGCCACGGCAGCACGAGCCTCTCCGACACATTCCCCGATGCAACCTTGTCGATCCCGCCATCACGACCAACGAGATCATTTCAAGTTTCTCACCAAACCATGACTCGATTAACAGCAATGACAGAAAAAATTAAACTGTCAGAAAATATCTTGTAATTATAAAAATGTCCTTCTAGCATCCCTCTGCGGTTCGTGACACGTCTTACATCAAAAGTCTGTACTTGATGCATTTCTCGAACATCACCCACTTATAAGCCGGGGGATTACATGAAGAAACTGTCTCGTCTGCTGTCCATCTCCGCGATTACCGTCGCGAGTCTCAGTGCTTTTGCCCAGGCCGGCGACCCGTCGGCTGCGGTCGACAAGGCACTGCAACTGATCCAGCAGAACCCGTCCGCCTTCAGCCTCGCAGCCGGCGGCGCAGCACGCACGTTGAAGTTCGCAGGGCCGCAGGCGAGCGCGCCGGCGGATGGCGATCAGTTCCAGGTGCGCGACGTGATCGTCGACCCCGACGGCACCGAGCACGTGCGTTTCGACCGCTTCTACGCGGGCCTGCCCGTGATCGGCGGCGACGTGGTCGTCCACTCGCGCAACGGGCAGTTGAAGCAGGCGAGCGTGACCCAGCTCGCGCCGATCAATCTCACGGGCACGATCGGCAAGGTCGGAAACCGCGCGGTGGTACGCAACGCACCCGACATCGGCGCTGCGCGGGTCAAGCGCATCGCAGCCGCGCGTTTCAACTCGGACGTGCGCCGCGTCGAGGACGCGGAACTCGTCGTGTTCGCACGCGACGTCACGCCGACGCTGGCCTACGCGGTACGCGTCTACGGCAAGGCGACCGACGTGCATGGCGACGCGGTGCTGTACTACGTCGATGCGCGCACCGGCACCGTGCTCGACGCGCAGGACCTGATCAAGACGGCCGCCGCGACCGGCACCGGCCGCTCGCTGTACTACGGCAACCTGACGCTCACCACCGACCAGACGGGCACGAATGCGTACCGGATGCTCGATCCGAGCCGCGGCTCCGGCTCGGTCTACGACGGCCGCGGGCTGACCTCGGACGACGTCGAGCAGGCGACCGACCTGCCGATCTTCACGAGCAGTACGAACGTGTGGGGCAACAATACGACCACCGACCGGCAGACGGTCGCCGCCGACATCGACTATGGTCTCGCGCTGACTTGGGACTACTACAAGAGCGCGCACAACCGCAACGGCATCTTCAATGACGGCCGCGGCGTGAAGAGCTATGCACACGTGGTGTTCAACACGGGCAGCGGCACGACCGGCGCGAATGCGGCATGGCTGGATTCGCACGTGATGGTGTACGGGGACGGCCAGCCCGGCACCAGCCTGCCGAAACCGGTCGTGTCGGTGGACGTCGCCGGACACGAGATGAGTCACGGCGTGACCGAGGCCACGGCCAACCTGAATTACTCGGGCGACGCGGGCGGCCTGAACGAGTCGACGTCCGACATCTTCGGCACGCTCGTGAAGTACTACGCCAACAACCCGAACGATCCCGGCAACTACGTGATCGGCGCGCGCGTGGTGAGCGGCGGCCTGCGCAAGATGTACAAGCAGGATCTCGACGGCCGGTCGTTCAGCTGTTACCCGTCCGGCGGATTCTCGTGGTCGAATCCGCGCCACGATCCGCATTTCACGTCGGGCGTCGGCAACCGCCTGTTCTACCTGCTCGCGGAAGGCCCGACGGTGCCGTCGACCGATACCGGCCTGACGAAGGCGCAGCTGGTCTGCAACGGCGACACGACCTTCAGCGGCGTGGGCCGCGAGAAGGCCGGGAAGATCTGGTACCGGACGCTGACCGTGTATCTGAACGCCAACTCCAGCTACCCGAGCGCGCGTCGTGCGTCGATCCAGGCGGCGAACGACCTGTATGGCGCGAACTCGGCCGAAAGCGCCGCGGTCGCTCGTGCGTGGAGTGCGGTCGGGGTGAATTGATAGTGTCCGTGTGAGTGCGTTGAACGCCCGAAATGCGCGTGGCGGACCCGTCGCTTCGGAGTAGTGCGAACCAGTCGAAGCCACCCGATGCCCGGGCGAATAAAGGGCAGCCGTTGATCGACCGCCTGCGATTGCAGGCGGTCGATTTTTAGCATCCGGTTTTCATTCCACCCGCCGCCCAAACCCCCGTTCCCCCATCCCTCCGCGTTTCGGCACTTTTTCCCAAAAAAATATCTGCCGTGCAATCGTTTGCGCCCGGCCGCGCGGCGTTCAGTTTATTCATCGCATGCCGATATCGTGAAGGCGCGCCCGATCGAAGCGGCATGGCCGCCGCCGCGTCGATCGGGCATGGCATCGGCCCATGCGACGGATAGGGGAAGAAAGGTTTTGGTGACAGTTTTCGGGTGCATCGTTCATCGGCACAACCACTGGCTGGTGTTGCTTGCCGCACTGCTGTGCGCAGGCGGCTCGTGGGTCACCGCGCGCTTGTTCCAGCGCACGGTGAACACCTCCGGCACGCAGCGGATCGGCTGGCAGGTGCTGACGGCCATTTCGGCCGGCGTGGCGATCTGGTGTACGCACTTCATCGCGATGCTCGGCTTCGACGCCGGCGCGCCCGTCCACTTCAACCTGCCGCTCACGCTCGTGTCGCTGCTCATCGCGGTCGTGGGCAGCACGCTCGGCTTCGCGCTGACGACCTGTCGCATCGTCAAGGTCGCGCCCGCGCTCGGCGGCGCGATCGTCGGCGTCGCGATCGTGCTGATGCACTACACCGGCATGCTCGCGTGGCGGGTCGAGGGGATCGTGTCGTGGGACGTCGGCTACCTGAGCGCGTCGGTGGTCCTGGCGATGACGCTCGCCGCGCTCGCGCTGCACCTCGCGATGCGGCCGTCGCCGCACGCCGTCAACCAGATGGCCGGCGTGCTGTCGCTCGCGATCCTCGCGCTGCATTTCACCGGGATGTCCGCGCTGCGCATCACGCCGCTGACGCTCGACGGCAACTGGACCGACATGAGCGAGATGCGTCCGCTCGCGCTGGCGGTCGCGGGCACGTCGCTCGTGATCGTCTGCACGGGGCTCGTGAGCTACGTGATCGACAGCAACGTGCGGGCCGAATCGCTCGAACACCTGCGCCGGCTGGCGCTGAGCGACATGCTGACCGGCCTGCCCAACCGGGCCAGCTTCAACGAGCGGCTCGACCTCGAGATCGCGCTCGCGCAGGAACAACGCACGAAGCTCGCGCTGATCGGCATCGACCTGAACCGCTTCAAGGAAATCAACGACCTGCGCGGGCACCACGCCGGCGACGAGGTGCTGCGCATCCTGGCGCGCCGCATGGCGAACCTGCTGCGCGAAGGCGAATTCGTCGCCCGCATCGGCGGCGACGAATTCGCGGCGCTCTGCCGGATGGACGACGACACGCGCCTGATGGATCTGCTCGAACGGCTCGAGCCGGCGCTCTACAAGCCGGTCAGGCTGGACGACTACGAGGTCGTGCCGGGCGCGAGCTTCGGCGTCGCCATCTACCCGGACGACGCCGCCACCAAGGCCATCCTGATCAACAACGCGGACCTCGCGATGTACCGCGCGAAGGGCGGCATCGGGCAATCGATCTGCTTCTACGAGCCGGCGATGGACCTGATCGTCCGCGCGCGCCGCAGCCTCGCGGCCGACCTGCGCCGCGCGGTGGCCGACAACCAGCTGAGCATCCACTACCAGGTGCAGACGTCGCTCGCGACCGGCGAGATCCGCGGCTACGAGGCGCTGCTGCGCTGGCAGCACGCGACGCTCGGCACGATTCCGCCCGCCGAGTTCATTCCGCTCGCCGAGGAAAACGGCGTGATCCTGGACATCGGCGCCTGGGTGCTGCGCGAGGCCTGCGCGCGGGCGGCCACGTGGGAGCCGCCCTATGCGGTCGCGGTGAACGTATCGGCCGTGCAGTTCATGCACGCGGACCTGACGGCACTCGTGGCGGACGTGCTCGAAGCCACCCGCCTGCCGGCGTCGCGCCTGCAGCTGGAGCTGACCGAATCGACGATCTTCGCCAGCCGCGAGCGCGCGCTGGACACGCTGCGGCAGATCAAGGCGCTGGGCGTTAGCATCGCGCTCGACGATTTCGGCACCGGCTATTCGTCGCTCGACACGCTGCGCTCGTTCCCGTTCGACCGCATCAAGCTCGACCAGTCGTTCGTCGCGGACGCGGAAGCGAAACCGCAGGATCGCGCGATCATCCGCGCCGTGCTCGCGCTCGGCAAGAGCCTGGGCATTCCGATCCTGGCCGAAGGCATCGAGACGCACGACCAGCTGGCGCTGCTGGCCGACGAAGGCTGTGACGAAGCACAGGGCTTCCTGCTCGGCAGGCCCGCCCCCCTCAACGAGATCGTCGGCAGCGGGCAGATTGCGCTGACCGGCGGCGACCGCGTCCGCACGGCGGTTCCTGCGTCCGAATCGGCCGTCGCGGCCGATTTCGACCCGGACCCGCGCGGGTAACCCTCGACGCCGGACACGGCCGCCCGCTCCCGGGTTGCCGCCGGCAGGCTCACATGAAAATCCTCTACGTACGGATGGCAAGACTGGCAAGCCTCGCGGCGCCGGACCGGAACCCGGACCTGCTCGCGGCGCAATACCGGGTATTCGCCGGCCAGATCCCGGTGTCGTACCTGATCCTCATCTCGAGCACCTGGAGCCTCGCCGTCACGCACCTGGGCAGCACGCCGTGGTGGCTGTCGGTCGCGATGCCGGCCGCGATGACGCTCGCCGCGCTCGCGCGGCTGCTGCACTGGTACCGCACCCGGCTGCTGGCGCCGACGCCCGACACCGTGATGCGCGCGCTCACGGTCACGAACTGGCTGGTGATCCCGGTCGCGGTGACGTTCACCACCTGGGCGCTGCTGCTGTTCCCGTACGGCGATGCGTGGCAAAAGGCCCAGGTGGCGTTCTACATGGCGATCACGATGATCGGGTGCGTCTTCAGCCTGATGTACCTGCGGACGGCCGCGCTGAGCGTGGCCTTGATCGTCAACGTCGCGTTCATCGTGTTCTTCATCTCGACCGGCCAGCCGACGCTCGTCGCCACCGCGGTCAACATGGCCTTCGTGTCGGCGTCGCTGATCGCCGTCATCTCCGTCAACTACCGGAGCGTCCTGCGCACCGTCGACGCGCAGGACGAATCGCGTCTGCGCGAGCAGGCGCAGACGCGGCTGATGCGGATGATCGACGACATGCCGGTGGCCGTGATGACGGCCGACCCGGAGACGTTCCGCATCAACTACCTGAACGCGACGTCGCGCAACCTGCTGCGCTCGATCGAGCACCTGCTGCCGATCCGCGCGGACGACGCGCTCGGCGCGTCGATCGACTTCTTCCATCCGCACCCGCAGCACCAGCGCCGCCTGCTCGCCGATCCGGCGAACCTGCCGCATCGCGCCCGCATTCCGCTCGGGCCGGAAGTGCTCGACATCCAGGTCTCGGCCGTGCGCGACGCCCAGGGGCGCTACATCGGCCCGATGCTGTCGTGGTCGATCGTCACGCAGCAGGCCGAGGCGGAGGCGCGCATCCACCAGCTCGCGCATCACGATTCGCTCACCGGCCTGCCGAACCGCGCGACCTTCCTGGCCGAATTCGACGCGAGCCTGCGCCGTTCGGACAAGGTGCTCGCGCTGCTTTTCATCGACCTCGACGGTTTCAAGCTGATCAACGACGCGTGCGGGCATTCGGCGGGCGACGCGGTGCTGCGCCAGGTCGCGGAGCGCCTGCGCGGGCAGTGCCCCGAGCCGGGGATGATGCTGGGGCGCATCGGCGGCGACGAATTCGCGGTGCTGCTGCGCGACACCGACGCGGACCGCGCGATGGGCGCGGCCGCGCGGCTCGTCGACACGCTCGTCGCCCCCTATGCGCCGTCGCCCGACCGGCCGTTCCGCATCGGTGCATCGATCGGCTGCGTGCTGGCGCCGCATCACGGCAACGACGCCGGCGCGCTGCTGTCCCGCGCGGACATGGCGCTCTATGCGGCGAAGAAGGCCGGGAAGGGCACCTACCGGATGTTCTCGCCGGACATGGAAACGAGCGCGCAGGAACGGGTCGCGCTCGAATCGAAGCTGCGCGTCGCGCTGGACGAGAACCAGGGGCTGTACGTGTTCTACCAGCCGATCGTCGATGTCCTCACCCGCCGGATCACGGCGCGCGAGGCGCTGCTGCGCTGGCATCATCCGCGCACCGGCTGGATTTCGCCGGGCTGCTTCATTCCGGTGGCGGAGCGCGGCGGCCTGATCGACCGGCTCGGCCGCTTCGTGCTCGAGCAGGCCTGCCGGGAGGCGGCGCGCTGGCCCGACGGTGCGCGCGTTGCCGTCAACGTGTCGGCGGGGCAGCTCGGCCACGGCACGATCGCGCCGATCTTCGCGGCGGCGCTGGCCGGCGCGGGCCTCGCGCCCGACCGGCTGGAAATCGAGGTGACGGAAACCGCGCTGCTGCACGACGAGGGCAAGGCCATCGCGGACCTGCGCGCACTGCGTTCGATGGGCGTGCGCGTCGCCCTCGACGATTTCGGCACCGGCTTCTCGTCGCTCGCGCATCTGCGCGCGTTCCCGTTCGACAAGATCAAGATCGACGGCAGCTTCGTGCGCGATGCCGTCACGCGCCCGGACTGCGCGGCGGTCGTGCGCACGGTGGCCGATCTCGGCAAGCGCCTCGGCGTGACGACCGTCGCGGAAGGCGTCGAGACGGAGGAGCAGCTGGCGTGCATCACCGATGCCGGCTGCCGCGAGGTGCAGGGCTTCCTGATCGGCAAGCCCGCGCCGGGCGAGCAGGATGCGCCGGCCATCCGCTGGATCGAGCGGGCCGCGCTGGCGGCGCAGGCCACGGCCAGGCAGGCGTGAGCGGCGGGGGGACGGCCAAGGCCATCGTCTTGGCCGGCTGAAACAATTTGTTACAAAGAGCCGATTTCGTCCCCCTTGAAGTGAGCGGGGAGCACCGCTATTTCGCTTTCCGCCAGACAGTGGCACGGCTGCCCGGTAGCGACGCTTGCGTCGCCATGCCCGGCAGGCGGATTCCTTTTTCGAACCTTTAATCGCTCAGGAGATGAGAATGCAGATTCGTCCCCTCTACGACCGGGTAATCGTCAAGCGAATCGAAACGCAGCGGACGACGGCCTCGGGCATCGTGATTCCCGATTCGGCCGCGGAAAAGCCCGAGCAGGGTGAAGTCGTCGCGGTCGGCAGTGGCCGGCTGCTGCAGGATGGAACGCTTCGCGCGCTCCAGTTGAAGGCCGGTGACCAGGTTCTCTTCGGCAAATACGCGGGCCAGACCGTCAAGGTCGATGGCGAGGAACTCCTCGTCATGCGCGAGGAAGACGTCATGGGCGTCCTCGAAGCCGATACCGGCGCGTCCCGCAAGGCCGCCTGAGATCCCGGGCAGATCGCGACCCCCATCGGGTGTTCGCGACACATCGAATCAACGACTTCTATCCAGAGCAACAAGATGAGTGCAAAAGACGTCAAATTCCACGACAGCGCCCGCGCTCGCATCGTCGACGGCGTGAACGTGCTGGCCGATGCCGTGAAGGTCACGCTCGGGCCGAAAGGTCGCAACGTGGTGATCGAGCGCAGCTTCGGCGCGCCCACCATCACGAAGGACGGCGTGTCGGTCGCGAAGGAAATCGAGCTGAAGGACCGCTTCGAAAACATGGGCGCGCAGATCGTCAAGCAGGTCGCATCGAAGACCGCCGACGTGGCCGGCGACGGCACCACCACGGCCACCGTGCTTGCGCAGGCGATCGTGCAGGAAGGCATGAAGCACGTGGCCGCCGGCATGAATCCGATGGACCTCAAGCGCGGCATCGACAAGGCCGTGGCCGCCGTGCTGGATGAGCTGCGCAAACTGTCCAAGCCGATTTCCACGAACCGGGAAATCGCGCAGGTGGGTGCGATCTCGGCCAACTCCGACGAGGCGATCGGCAAGATCATCGCGGACGCCATGGAGAAAGTCGGCAAGGAAGGGGTCATCACGGTCGAGGATGGCAAGTCCCTCGAGAACGAGCTGGATGTGGTCGAAGGGATGCAGTTCGATCGCGGCTACGTCAGCCCGTACTTCATCAACGATCCGGAAAAGCAGGCGGCGTATCTGGACGACGCGCTGATCCTGTTGCACGACAAGAAGATCTCGAACGTCCGGGATCTGCTGCCGATCCTCGAGGCGGCCTCCAAGGCAGGCAAGCCGCTGCTGATCGTGGCCGAAGACGTCGATGGCGAAGCGCTGGCCACGCTCGTGGTCAACGCGATGCGAGGCATCCTCAAGGTCGTGGCCGTCAAGGCGCCCGGCTTCGGTGACCGGCGCAAGGCCATGCTCGAAGACATCGCCATCCTCACCGGCGCCACCGTCATCTCGGAAGAAACCGGCAAGCAACTGCAGAAGACCACGCTCGAGGATCTCGGCGGCGCGAAGCGCGTCGAGGTTCGCAAGGACGACACGATCATCATCGACGGCGCGGGCGACGCGCAGCACATCGACGCGCGCGTGAAGTCCATCCGTGCGCAGATCGAGGAAGCCACGAGCGACTACGATCGCGAGAAGCTTCAGGAACGCGTGGCGAAGCTGGCCGGCGGGGTGGCCGTCATCAAGGTCGGGGCAGCCACCGAAGTCGAAATGAAGGAGAAAAAGGATCGCGTCGACGATGCGCTGCATGCCACGCGCGCGGCGGTCGAGGAGGGCATCGTGCCGGGTGGCGGCGTGGCGCTTCTGCGCGCCCGTTCCACGGCGACGAGCCTGAAAGGCGCCAACGTCGATCAGGACGCGGGCATTCAAATCGTGCTGCGCGCGCTCGAAGCGCCGCTGCGCGTGATCGCCGCGAATGCCGGGGATGAACCGTCGGTCGTCGTGGCGAAAGTGCTGGAAGGCAAGGGCAACTTCGGCTACAACGCGGCCACCGGTGAATATGGCGATCTTGTCGAGGCAGGCGTGGTCGATCCGACCAAGGTCACGCGCACGGCATTGCAGAACGCCGCATCGATTGCCGGGCTCATCCTGACGACGGACGCGACGGTGGCCGAAGCGCCGAAGGATCCGAAACCGGCGCAGTCGGTCGCACCCGAGTTCGAGCACTGACCTCCGGCAGCGGGTCGTGTACGCACCGGCCAACAGTCGCGGCCGGTGCGAGTCGTTTGGCGCCGCAGGCTGCCTCACTTCATGCGGCGCCCTTTTTTGCCGATGATCGACATGAAACTCGAACTTTGCATTGACTCGAAACCGCTCGACATCGAGCTGGACGACGTCGTGGCAGGACTGCTGGCCGTTCGGCTCGACTTGCCGGCAAACGCCGATCACCGGGACGCCATCACCCGTTATCTCAACGAGAAGGGGGCGCCCTGGAGCCTCGACGCGGACCACATGCGCCGACGGATTCTTCGCCGACTGATCCTCGATATCGCCGATCCGGCACTCGTGATTCGCTATCTGATGGAGGAAGACTGAATCGGCCTGGCCGGTTCCAGCCGGCACGCGGCGCATGACGCGCGCTGGCATCCATCAGTTCTCCTCCCGATCCTGATTTGGCCGCGTGGATGCCAGGCAATCGCCGCGCGCTCGCCGGTTCGCCGCAAAGAATCCCCGCCGGGGTGCCCGGTCTGGGCTACGTCAGCCGATATCGATCGTGCGACTGGTGGACCTGACCGGCTCCGATTTCGGCACGGTCAACGTGAGGATGCCGTTGTCGAACTTTGCCAAGGTGTGCTCAGGGTCGGCATCGTCCGGCATCGGGATCGTGCGCACGAAGCGTCCATGGGCGCGCTCCAGCCGGTAGCAGCCGTTTTCTTCGCTGCGCACGTCCTGCCTTTTCTCTCCGCGCAGCACGATCGCCCCATCCTCGACGCTCACCTTCAGATCCTCGCGCTCCATTCCGGGCAGTTCGGCGGTCACGCGCAGCACCGGGCCTTCATCGACGACGTCGATGCGCGGCTGGAAGCGCGATGAACTGAAGTCGCCGAACCACCGTTCGAGCGCGCCGTGCCCAGCGAACGGGTCATGAAGGAATTCCTCCATGGCGCGCCATGGTTCTCGTGAAAACAGCCGTGAAATGTCGGGCCACGACGCACGCCCCGGCTCGCCTGTCGGCGGACTGTCCGGGCCTTCCGCGTCGGACTTGCGGGTAGCCCCGCGAAGGAACTTGAACGGGTTCCACTTTTTCGGATCGGCATTCATGGTGTCCTCCGGTTGATCTCCAGTCGGTTTCGAGCCTGGCGTCGCCGTCCGGTGCGGACACGCGCCGTGACGCGTGTCACGGGATCGCGTGTCCTCACCGCTACGCCTGCGTCGACGCAGGGGCGCGCGCTGCGCCGTGGCTCATGACGCGTCAGCGGGTCTTGATTTCGATGCGTCGTGGACGCGCTTCGTCGCGGCGCGGGATGGTCAGCTTCAGCACCCCGTCCTGAAGGCTCGCCTCGATCCTGGACGAGTCGAGATCCGCCGACAGCGTAAACGTGCGGGCGAAATGCGGCTCCCGAACCTCGGCATGCTGAAGCCGCAGATTGGCCGGCGTCGGCACCATGGCCTCGGCTTCGATCAGGAGGCTGCTGTCGTGAACCTTCACGTCCAGCTTGTCCTTCGTCACGCCGGGCAAATCGGCCCACAGCGTGACGCCTTGACTGTCCTCGTAGACGTCGACGGCCGGCACGAGTGTCATCCGGCGCACGGGCTGTCCGGTTTCGCGACGCGCCACGGTAGACGAGTCGCGTTCTGCCAATTGGGTCGTGTCGTTCATGATCGGCTCCTTCTCTTACTGGATAGCGATGGCGCGCGGCCGGGACGATTCGCGCTTGCCAATGCTGATGGATAGACATCCGTTTTCGTAGTGCGCCTGGACCTTGTCGGGATCGGCGGCCTCGGGCAGCTCGATGACCCGCCGGAACGTTCCGGCAAAGCGCTCTTGCGCATAGGTGCGCCGCTCACCCCCGGCGTCGGGTTGTGCCGGTTTGCGTTCGCCGCCAATGGTCAGCAGCCCCTTGTCGATCGATACATCGAGCGCGGCGGGGTCGACGCCGGGCGCGAACGCGACGATCTCGATGGAATCGTCTGTCGCACCGATATTGATCTGAGGGAACGTGCCGAAACGGCTCGCGCGAATGCTGGACGGGAAACCGCCGAAGCGTTGCGCCATCTGTTGCTGCAGGCGGTCGAACTCGCTGAAGAGGTCGGTTCCGAAATAGAGATCGCTCATGATCTTATCCTCCTGGCTTGTCGCAGCATGGAGGCGAACGGGCCTACGCGCTCCAGTTCGCCTGCCGGACTGCGTGGCAAACAAATCGAAACACGCAGCACGCGGAATGAAGCGACCCGCGTCTGCCTGAGCGAAACTTAAGATAGGAAGTCTGCGGAGAATTTCAAGGGGGAAACCGCCATTTTTTGCCCTTGAAATTGTCGCGCGGAACCCTATCATCGCGGCGAATCGGTACTGCGTTGCGGAGGACACCATGGAATTCGACACGGACTGGGTGACGCTCGGCAGACACCGTATTCGGCTGCGTTCGACGAGGGGGTTTCCGACCGAGTCGATGCGCACCGTGGCGGAGGTCGTCCGACTTGCGATCGACAACAACATGAGTGCGCGGGCGCGACTCGTCGAGGTCGTCTGCCGGCAGGAAAAGACTTACGACGTCGTCGTCGGCACCACGATGGCGGAGGACAAGTTTTGTGCGCCGCAACTCGAAGCGGCCGTCGCGGTGGTGCTGGGCCTGTTGCCTGACCAGATCAACATCACGGTCACGCCCGTCACGCAAAAGGAAGTCGATCTGCACTTCGGCGTGTATGAGCGGATGCTGTCGGAGAAGCTGGGTGCGACGTCGCCGATCCAGTGATCGGCCGGGGGGGCACGGGGCGGCGCGCCCATAGCGCGTATCGGATGGCGCGCGCACGGGACGGGTACGTGAATTGCTGAGGTCGTATCAGGAGGCCGCCATCATGAACGACCCTGAACCGCTCGAATTCGAGAAGTCCGCGCATGCGCCCACCGGCCCGAACTGGGTACGTCGGCTTGGCCCCGGCTTGATTACCGGCGCGGCCGACGACGATCCGTCGGGCATTGGTACGTATTCGCAAGCCGGCGCGCAGTTCGGATTCGAATTGCTGTGGACCCTCCTCCTGACCTACCCGCTCATGACGGCCATCCAGCTGGTGAGCGCGCGGATCGGGCGAGTGACCGGCAAGGGGCTGGCGTCGAACATGCGGGCTCACTACCCGATGTGGATGCTCTATAGCGCGGTCGTGCTGCTGATGATCGCCAACGTCATCAACATCGCCGCCGACCTGTCGGCGATGGGCGCCGCGGCCGGCTTGCTGTTCCCCGGGCCGCACCAGCTCTACGTGGTCGGGCTGGGTGGCCTGTCGGTCGTGCTTCAGGTGTTCGTTCCCTATGAACGGTACGCACGCCTTCTCAAGTGGACGGCGCTGATCCTGCTCGCTTATGTGGCGGTGGCGTTGATCGTCCCGATCCGGTGGAGCGAGGTGGGCCGTGCGATCGTATGGCCGCATATCGCGCTGACGTCGGACTACCTCACGACGGTCGTCGCTGTCCTCGGTACGACCATCAGCCCGTACCTGTTCTTCTGGCAGGCCTCGCAGGAAGTCGAGGAGCTGGAGTCCGCGCCGCGCGAGGGGCCGCTTTGCCGCGTTCCCCACCAGGCCCCGGCGCAACTGCGCCGAATCAGTTTCGACACCTGGCTGGGGATGGGCGTATCGAATGTCATTGCCTTCTTCATCGTGCTCACCGCGGCGGCGACGCTGCATACGCACCACATCGAGGTCAAGACGTCGGCTGACGCCGCGCGGGCCCTTGCCCCGATCGCCGGTCACTTCGCTTATATGCTGTTCGCGCTCGGGATCGTCGGTACCGGCCTGCTGGCGCTGCCGGTGCTCGCCGGGTCGACCGCCTACGCGGCTGCCGGCACATTCCGCTGGCGCAATAGCCTCGCCCTGAAGTTGACGCTCGCGCGGGAATTCTATGCGGTCATCGCACTGGCAACCGTGGGCGGCGTTGCCATCACGTTCATGCATTTCGATCCGATCCGGGCGTTGTATTGGAGCGCGGTGATCAACGGGGTAACGGCGGTCCCCATCATGGTCATCATGATGCTGATGGCGCGGAGCAAGCGGGTCATGGGGGAGTTCGCGGTTGCGGGGCCGCTTGCGTGGGGAGGGTGGCTTGCAACACTTGCAATGGCAATTGCAGCCGCGGGGATTTTTGTGCCGGGCTGAAGTCCGGCAGGCGGCCCCGGGAGTCGCCGAAAAGATCGATTGGCTCGGCGTCCTATTCCCGCATGGCGGCCTCCGATGCGTGGCCGGTGCCGGTTGGTTTCGGTATTCGACATAGCCGATTCATTCGGCACCGGTCTTCACCTGGAGCGGCAAAAGGACGAAGGGGCGCAGAGCGGTGACGCGTGACCTTGGCGAGCGCCGAGGAAACTGAACTCGACGCGCTGCTGCTTGTCCATCACGAGTGGCTTGCGTCCATCGCTACCTTGAGGTGATGGAGCGGGCGGCCCGGGCACCGGCCGCTGCGGTGCAGGCGGCAAGCGATGCGATGGCGGCGGATTCGCCTCGCGCGCCGCGTCATCGCAGCGACATCTTTCTCGCGTAAATCTATGGCATTTCGCCAGTCGGCGAAGTACCGTTTTTCTCAAGGAATACCGACCATGGCGGCAAAACGCCTTCGCATCAACATGATTACTCGTCGCCAGTCGACGTTCGATGGCCGGCATCTCGACACCGAGGCGGCACGCCGCTTCGACGCGCACACGCAGGATGCGACGCCTGCTCGTCTGAAAGGCACGCCGGGCGCCGAGGCCGAATGGCTGCCGCGCGTGAAGGTCAGCGAACGATAATCCGGTGACGCCGGACGAGCCGCCGCGCGATAGCGGCGATCTCGCCGTCCGGCGGCTTTTTCAATGTCAGACCGGCTCATGGCCGGCGCGGCAAGGTTGGCGAGATACAAGCCCGCCGGCCAGCCTGACTGCGGCCACGACGCAACGAAATCGCGATACGCATTGGTGCGTGCCCGCTCCATCGACATCGGGGCCGAGCCGCCCCATTCACCGCCCACGCCAACGCCCTGGATGAAACGCAATACGGTGGGGATAACGGCGCCCCGGATGCCGATCGCTGCGGCAAGTCGGAACACAGCGGCCATGCGACCGAGGTGATCGACGGTGTGCCGACCTGGCCTGCTCACCCTTTATGCGTCTTTCAACCAGGGCATTTCCACGGGTGACACGACCAGTTGCCGGAATTCGCGTTTCAGATCGAAGATGAACCCGACCAGGATCATGGAGTCGGCGTAAGGGATCGGAAAGACATGCGGATTTTCCGGCGTACGCAGCGGGCGCTCGGGGCTGTCGACCGTCGCCGCAGCGTTCTCGCGAACGCTTTCCAGTTCGTCGGCCATGGCCGGGCCACTGATTTGCAGCACTCGGCTACGCAGGTCACTGAAGGGCTCGATGCGCGCAGCGTCTTCGTGGTATTCGGGCACTTCGTAAACAAACCAGGACATTTTTCGTCTCCTGTGAGAAGGGGCGCTATTCTAACGCCGCGCGAGGATGCACCGAGCGTCGCGCGGCGGAATTCCTGGACTGGTTTGTGTCGTCAGCCCGAGGCGAGTGCCCCACGCGAGATCTTGATCCTTTTCTCGTTGTACCTGCGTGACATCGAGCCTCCCGTTCACGAGCCCGGTTTATCCCGCTTGCCTGACCGCGGTAGACATGTACTGTTCGCGGACGGCCAGCCCTCCGTATGGCAGGTGGGACGCGGTGACCGTTGCTACGTAATCCGAATAGGCGTAGCTCACCCGTGCAACCGCCACGGGTTTGCCTATCAGCGATTCCAGCGTCGTATCTCCCGACACGGATGTGGGTGCGCCGAGCACATCGTGCAGATTCCGCACGGCGATCTGCCAGCTTCGTCGCGTTTCATCTACGGACATGTCACGACGGTACACATTGACGGCCATCAACGTATGATCCGGCGCGAAACTGAACCATATTTCGCTCACGGGTGGGCCATTCGAGCCGAGCGATTCGGCTGGCACGCCTCGACAGCGCAGGTAGCGCAAGCCTCGGGACAATTCGACGCACTGCGCGTTGTATCGCGACATTCTTTCCGACACTTCCGCCTCCGTACTGCGATCGAGCTGCAGGCCGAACGCAGGACGGTGGGCGGCCGCCGATACACCTTTCTCCTGCAAAATCGCTTTGTTGCGAATCGACAGCACCGTTCGGGAGTCGACGGAATCCACCGGACACTTCACGCCCAGCTCGGTGAGGAGCCGTCGCCCTTGTGTCGTGTGCAACCCGCCGATCCCGGCAACACTCACGGAGAGTGCCGCAACGACCCACGCGATCACGTGGGTCCTTCGCAACGCCGTCAGCCCGTACATGATGTTGCAACCGTCGGAGGAAGATACACGGGGCCGCCGGGTGTGGCGCTGATGATGGTATTACGCAGGTTGAAGAGGGTGGGTACCGCACTGAACTGGAATTTTGTGCCGACCGGGATGCCGGCAGAGTTTTTCTCGGTGAGCGTGTACGTTCCATTGGTCGTCGACGTCAGTGCGGCAAAGTCCGCGGCCGGGAGCTTGCTTTGCAGCGTCGCGACGAGATCCACCATGAACTGGTCGAACACGCAGCCTGGAACGCCGACGTCGTTATGGGCCGTCGTCATGTCTTGACACATCTCCGGCTGGGCGTCGATGTCGCCGGCCACCTTGACGGGGCCAGGGTAGGTGTACGGACCGCCGAGGAGCGCTTCAAACTGCAGCGTGAGACAGGCTTCAAGCCGCGCAGGGGTGTCATGGGCGGCACTGCTGTGGCTCGCATTACCGGATACCGCCGCGAAATAGGGGGCTTCGACCGGGTCCGCCAACAGGCCTGCGACGGCTGCATTGACCACGCCGGCCACCACGCCGGGGGCCGCCGAATCACCGCCGAGCGCGGTCCAGATGGCCAGATTCTCCGGATGTTGGGCTGCCACGGGCGCAATGTCGTCTCCGCCTCCGCAAGCGCTGAGCGCGAACGGCGCCGCTGCGGCAACGACGATACCGATGAAAAGCTTCATGAGTTGTCTCCTCTGGATGCCATCGCGACGCCATTTCCCGAGGTGGGACACCGAGCACCTTGGCTGGATGACATACGCAGATACGGTGGCGGAGCGAGAGCGGATGCAGGGGCGGGTGAAGACGGGCAGGATTTTCGACACCCGGGCCGTTTCCTGGATCGCGGATCTGTTTGCGATGAAGGGTTCAACCGTGCATCCGCTGCGCGGCTCGACTCGTATCTCCGATTGCTTCCAGCCAACGGCGGCAATTTTACGGAGTACGAAAATGAAATCCTTCAGCAAAGCAAAACTGGGTGGCGTGGCGCTCGCCCTTGCATTCGCAACGTGCATGTACGCGCAGGCCACCGAGGCAGGATCCATGTCGATGGAGCAGACGGTCGAGGTGGGTGGCGCTGCGATGTACCCGTCGAGGAACATCGTCGAAAACGCGATGAATTCTCATGACCACACGACGCTGGTCGCAGCGGTCAAGGCGGGTGGGCTGGTCGACACATTGTCGAGCAAGGGGCCCTTCACGGTATTTGCACCGACCAACGAAGCATTCGCCGCGTTGCCGGCCGGCACGGTGCAGACATTATTGAAGCCGGAGAACAAGGCTGTGCTCGTCAAGGTGTTGACGTATCACGTCGTACCCGGACGACTCACGGCATTCGACCTTGCCAGGGCGGTCGAGCAAGGTGGCGGCAAGGCGACGCTGAAGACGGTCGAAGGCGATTCCCTGGTCGTCAGCCATGGCGCGAACGGGCTGGCCGTGACCGATGACAAGGGCAATGTCGCGCACGTCACGATCGGCGATGTCATTCAGTCCAATGGCGTGATTCACGTGGTCGACTCCGTGCTGATGCCCTGATACTTCAGCTTGTACCGGGAAGAAGGCGTGATGTGCGGAGGCAGGCCGGGCGCTTGCACATCACGTCGCCCCCCGGCTTGTCGTCGGGGCGCCCCCGTCACACGGTCGAGCCCGAACGTTTCAATCGGCCATTCGTGATTCGATTCCGGCCGGCAATCGAGCGTCACTTCATTTGGCTCTGTGTATTCAGGATCTCTACCGCACCGAGGGCGCGCGCACGTGCATCCTGGTGATCCACGATCGGAAAGGGATAATTTGCGCCGAGCGCGATGGATGCTTGTTGCAGCGCTTCAGTGGAAGCGACCCATGGGCTGTGGACCGCTTCGGCGGGGAGTGCAGATAGTTCGGGCACCCATCGCCGCGTGTATTCGCCTTTCGGGTCGAACTTCTTCCCCTGCAAAACAGGATTGAAGATTCGAAAATACGGGGCTGCGTCGGCGCCGCTTCCTGACACCCATTGCCACCCGGCAGGATTGCTTGCCTCGTCCGCGTCAACCAGCGTATCCCAGAACCATGCTTCGCCCTCGCGCCAATCGATCAGCAAGTGCTTGGTGAGAAATGACGCTGTCACCATGCGCACGCGGTTGTGCATCCAGCCCGTGCGCCAAAGCTCGCGCATGCCGGCGTCGACCAGCGGGTATCCTGTTTTCCCCGTTTGCCACGCGCGAAGCGCGTTGGCGTCGGTGCGCCACGGCATGGCGTCGAACTGACGCCGAAAATTGAACTGATGAAGGGGTTTGCAGTGATAGAGAAGGTAATACGAGAATTCTCTCCATCCGAGTTCACTGAAGAACTTGTTCAACGACTCATTTCTGGCATCGTCGATGCGCACCACTCGCCTGCTTCGCAGGGTGTCTACCGCTGATAACGTCGCGTACCACACCTGCCGGGGCGAGATATTTCCGAAGCGAAGATACGGAGAAAGCCGGCTCGTCGCCTGAGCGGCCGGAAAATCTCGAGCGCCGGCATAGTCGGAAAACGAGTTTTCAATGAAGGCCTCGAGTTGACGCCCGGCCGCTTCCTCGCCGCATCGCCAGGTCGCACGCAGACCCTCCGCCCAGTCCGGCGTCGAGGGCTGCAGCGCAAGTTCGGGGAGCGTGCAGACGTGTGCGCTGACGTTTCTGGAGACGGGAAAGAACGTGACCCGTGCGGGCGCCGGCAGCGGGCACGGCGGGAAAAAATTATCGCGGCGGGCGGCTCTCCAGTACGCGGTGAATACCTGGAACGGCATGCCTTCGCGCGTGGCGACTGTCCAGGGTTCCCGCAAAAGATGGCCATTGAATGTCGACACGTCGATACCGCGCCCGATCAAGTCTTGCTTGATCGATGCATCCATTTCCGTTTGCGCTTTCGCGTAGCGGCGATTCCAGAGAACCATTACCGCCTGGGTCTCGACGGCGAGGCTTCTGATGGCTTCGTGTTCGTTACCGCGAAGCACGAGCAGCGAGCCGCCGAGAGCGGCAAGCGAGTCATCGAGTGTTCTCAGGGACTCGTGCAGCCACCACTGTTGCGCGCCCCCCATGGGACGCCCGTGCTTCGGGGCCGGGTCGTAGACGTAGACGCAAACAACAGGATGGCCGGTACTGACCGCATGAGAGAGTGCGGGATTGTCGCCGATTCGTTGATCATCCCGAAACCAAACGATGACGGGGCGGGATTCATACGGCAATTCGGAGCGGGTCATGTGCGTAGCCTGAGAAGGTGCGTGGGCAATTTGAACGGGATCGGCGATAAAGCCGGCTTGCGGGGCTCCCGCCTCTATCCGGCGCGGGCGTCGTTCATGTCGTCTGCGCCGATTGGCGCAGGAGAATGGTTCGCTACGCCATCCCAATGGCTTGCAATCGCCAGCGCGGCCGGCAAGATGAACGCCCAGCCGGTTGCGATGACGACGAGCGCTGCAGCCGGATCCTTGAAATGAACGGCGCCCAGCGCCGCACCGGCGCGAAAGGACGCCGGGCCTGCGATTGCGCCGACGAGCGCCGAGATGAGCGGTCGCGCTCGAAGCCAGTGCAGCACGGTATTGAGTTGAATCGCGAACAGCGCCCACAGCCCCGCGAGCCAGTACGGCGCTGTCCCTTCGAGAAAAACGCCGTTCGGGTACACGAGCAGGCCGGAATGGGCAACGGCGCTGTCCCATAACCACCCGAACACCGTGACCGTGATCACGATCCGCGCTTCGGATGTGGGTCGACGCGCGAAGAGAAGATGGCCGACTGTCGCGATCAGCGCATACGTGACGCCCCACGCGGCGTGATGCGCTGCGGCCGTCATCACGCAGACCAGCCATCCTGTTTGGGTCGTCGCGAGATAGACGGACAGGCGAGCGGCATGAGAATTCTGCGTTTTGGACGTCAGTTGATTGGGACTGCTTCTCATGATCGCTCGCGCGGGATCGGCAACGGCATGCTCGCCATGCCGCCCGGTCGACGTTGCATCTTGGGGAATGCGGCAGGTAGAACGTTCATGGCAGGCGGCTCTCACTATCGTCGACGAGCGGATCCACCACCGCACGATTGCTACGCAGGGAGCGATAGTCGGCGTTCCGCGTTGATTCACTTATCCATTCCACATACGGCTCTCCATTGCGGACGGATGCACTTGCGCAGGGAAGATCGGGCTGTCGTTAAGGGGGCGGATGCCGTGCGATGCATGCATCCGTTTGCGCGTAGGCCCCGTAAACGACAGACAAGGCGGCGGATGCGGCCGGAATCGCCGGAGATGGGGATCCTCATGAACATGAAAGCCGGACTTGTCGTCCTGTCGGTGCTGCTCGCGGCCGGTCTCCTCGCCGCGTGTAGCCCGGTGCGGATCCTGAATGCGCTGACGCCGAGCTACACGTTCAGCCTGTTCGCCGGTATCCCGTACGGAGCCGGCGAACGCCACGTGCTCGACGTCTACTTGCCCACGCGCGTCTTGCGTCACTGGCCGGCCGATGCGAGCGCGGGCGCCCCGGTGGTCGTGTTCTTTTACGGCGGAAGCTGGCAGTCCGGCGAACGCAACGACTATCTGTTCGTGGGCGAGGCGCTCGCGTCGCGGGGCTTTGTTGCCGTCTTACCCGACTACAGGACGTATCCGGCGACCACCTTTCCCGGTTTCATCGACGATGCGGCGCAGGCGGTGGCGTGGGCACGCGAGCACGCGGTTGCGTTCGGCGGCGATCCACGTCGCCTGTTTCTGATGGGGCATTCTGCCGGCGCACAGATTGCCGCGTTGCTTGCGACCGACGGCAGCTATCTGGCGGCACGGGAGATGAGCAAGAGCGATATCGCCGGCGTGATTGGCCTGGCCGGCGCTTACGATTTCCTGCCGCTGCGCGACACAACGCTTGAGAGGATCTTCCCGCAGGAAGCGCGTGCCGCGAGCCAGCCCATTCGATTCATCGAGGGTACGGAGCCGCCGATGTGGCTGGCCGTCGCGGAGAACGACACGGTGGTCGAGCCCGGCAACACGACCCGCTTCGCGCGCGCGCTGCAAGACAGGGGCGATACCGTCGTGGTCATGCGTTACGGGAACGTGAGCCATGCGTCGATCGTCGGTGTGCTGGGCGCGCCGTTGCGACGCGTGGCGCCCGTGCTCGACGATCTCTCCGCGTTCGTGGATCGCGTCGCGAATGCGTCGAATGCCGGCACCACGAGCACGCCGCCGGCAGCGCCTGCCGCAGTGGCTCGCTCCTCGGTTTCGGCTCGGTGATCGAGGCAAGCCCCGGATTGCACGCGAAAGCGCATCGCCGCCTGTCGTCGTGGCAGGCCGGAACGGCCGGCGGCGCTTGCCGTGCTATAGCGCCTTCAGTTCCGGCGGCGTTCCGCCCAATCCCTCTTCGCGAAGAATGACGGCCAGCGCCGTCTCGAGCAATTCGGCTGCCCGATTCGCGGCGTCGCCAAGGTGGCGATGCAGCAGCGCATCGGCCGGCGATCGCGACACGCATTCGTCGCTGTATCGCTCGAACGCACCGAGCTGCATGATCAATTCGGACAGATGCCGCGGACACTCGCATTTGACGGTGGTGGACAGGCCGCTGAGCGACGCGAGCGTCGCATCGTCGAAGCGTCGCCGGGTGCGCAGCCAGAGCCCGCGATCCGCGTCATTCGCTTGGCGCGACTTGACGACGGCTTGTGCCAGTTTCGACATGATGGCGATCGGGTTGGTCTGGCCTTCCGTCGACCGGAACAGCTCGAACCCCGACAGACGCGCCAGCTCGACCGCCTCTGCCGTGCCGAACCCGTATACGACGGCCACGGCGTGCGCGTTGAGCTGTTGCGCCAAGGCAGCGAGTTGCGAAACGACATCTTCGTGGAGCGACGTGGTCATCGCGATGAGGGCGTCGACCGGCGTATCCGCGTGCGCGCTCGCGCCGTCGAGCGAGTCGATTCGCGCGGCGATCCGGATTCCCATGCGCTCGATCGCGGATTCCGGAATCGACAGCGCGCCGACGACCGCGAGGCTCACGCTTGCCTCGTGAAACGCCGCGTCACGCGTATTCGTCAACGACAGCGCTTCGAGTTCCTCGTGGCTCAGGCTGGCGATCGAGCCGATCGCGTGGCCCTGATTGACGAGCGTTTTCAGCAAACGAATTCGCTGGACGTCGTCGTCCGAGTACATCCGTTGGCCGGACGGCGTTTTGGGCGGAGCAACCACCCCATAGCGCCGTTCCCAGATTCTCAGCGTGGCTGCCGGCATGCGAGCCAGGCGCGCGGCCTCGCCGCTGCGATAGCGATGGGGCGTATCGCGATCCTTGCGAGGGGGCATCGTTGCTCTCCTGAAGTTGACGTACCGTTGTCTCAGGATTGTACGCAGTTTGCGTGAAATACGAAGCAGGAAAGTGATTCATCTTGCGGATTTTCGTCCGAAAAGGTGGTTCGTGAAGCGCGAGCCGGCTAGAATGCTTCGCAGCGGTGCCGCGAAGTGGCGATGCAGGTGTCTCGACAACCCAGGCGGCGATCATCAATCGCGAAGCGTCCCATGAAGACTTTAAGGCTTGTCCTCGGCGATCAGCTGGACCCGAATCATCATTGGTTTTCCGATGTCCGGGCCGAAACGATCTACGTGCTGATGGAAGTTCGGCAGGAAACCGACTACACGCTCCATCACGCTCAGAAGCTGATCGCCATCTTTGCGGCGATGCGCCGCTTCGCGACGCTGTTGCGCGATGCGGGCCATCGCGTGCACTACATCGAGATCGACGACCCGCTCAATCGTCAGGCCATTCCCGCCAACCTCGACAGTGTCGCCGAGCTTCATGGCGCCGCGTGCATCGAGTATCTGCTGCCGGACGAATGGCGGGTTGACCAGCAACTGAGCGCCTATGCGGAAGCGGCGAGCGTGCCGGTACGCGCGGTCGATACCGGTCATTTCCATACGACGCGCGACGAGGTCACGCAGGTGCTCGGAGCGGGCCGATCATGGATCATGGATCGCTTCTACCGGAGCATGCGCGTGCGGCATCGTGTCTTGCTCGACGGGGAAGGGCGGCCGGCAGGCGGGCAGTGGAACTACGATGCCGAGAACCGCCAGGCGTGGTCCGGCTCGCCTGCGGAACCGGCCGACTGGCGTCCGCATCACGATCATCGCGCGCTGTGGCAACAGATCGTTGCGGCGGGCGTGCGCAGCTTCGGGGAGCCGTCGGCCGGCGACTTCCGCTGGCCCGTCGATCGAGCCGAAGCGCTCGCCTGCCTCGACGCCTTCATCCTGCACGCGCTGCCGTTCTTCGGGCAGTTCCAGGACGCGATGCACGGGAGCGCGCGGCGCCTGTTCCACTCGATGCTGTCGTTCGCGCTCAATGTGAAAATGCTGAATCCGCGCGAAGTCGTCGCGCGAGCCGAGCACGCGTATCGCAGCGGTGCGGCGCCGCTTGCCGCGGTCGAAGGGTTCATCCGGCAGATCCTGGGCTGGCGCGAGTTCGTGCGCGGCGTGTACTGGGCGCGCATGCCGGGCTATGAAAACAGCAATGCGTTCGGTCATCGCCGCCCGTTGCCGCATTGGTTCTGGGATGGCCGCACGCGCATGGCCTGCATGTCGCATGCGCTGCGGCAGTCGCTCGAAGACGCGCATGCGCACCATATCCAGCGGCTGATGGTGATCGGCAACTTTGCGCTGCTGGCCGGGCTGGATCCGCACGAGGTGCATGAATGGTATCTCGGTGTCTATATCGATGCGTTCGAATGGGTCGAGATGCCGAACACGCTCGGCATGAGTCAATACGCCGACGGCGGCGCAATGGCGACCAAGCCGTACGTTTCCAGCGCCGCGTACATCCATCGGATGAGCAATTACTGCAAGGGCTGCGCGTACGACCGCAATACCCGAACCGGCGCGCGCGCATGCCCGTTCAACGCGCTGTACTGGGACTTTTTCGACCGGCACCGCGGCGCGCTGCAGCACAACCACCGGCTTGGGATGGTCTATCGGCAGCTCGCGCGCTTTGATGACGAGGCGCTCGAAGCGATTCGCATGCAGGCGGACAGCGTGGTGCGGAATATCGACTCGCTGTAGGCCGTTCCGTCATCGGTCGCCGCCGTTCAGAGCGTGATCAGGGTGTCGGCCACCGCGCCGCCGAGGCCGGTGCCGCTGAGCCACGCGCCTTCGATCTTGCCGCCGCCCAGCCAGTCGCCGCACAGTCCGATGCGCGGGCCTGCCCGCCACGCAAAGCGGCCGGGCGTCGCGACAGACGACGGCGCCGGCTCGGCATAGCGCCAGCGATGGGCGGTTGCCGTGTCGGCGGTGGCGCCCACGATGTCTCGAAAGGCATCCAGCAGCGTGCGCGTTATCTGCTCGGGCGGCGCCTCGAGATGAGCCTGGCTCCAGTCGGGCGTCGCGTGCAGCACCCACGTGCTCGCGCCGGTGCGCCCGGGCTTGGACGTGTCGTGGGCGATCCAGCCAAGCGGGCCGGAATTGACGAATGCGGCGTCGAATCCCGGGTCCGGCACATGGCCGCACTGCGCCATCACGGCCCAGGCCGGGCGCATCCCGGTACGCTGGGCAATCACCGCGAGACCCGGTTCGGCGCGCCGCAGGAGCGGGACGGCCTGCGGCGCCGGGACCGCGACGATGACGACGTCGTGACGCGCGTCCAGCGCACCATGCTCGGCCGAGATCAGTCGCCAGCCATGTTCGTCTCGCATCAACGCCGTGATCGTCGTCTCGGGCACCGTTTCGATTCCGGCCGACAGGTGCCGAGCCGGTGCAGTCATGCCCGGCATGCCGACATATCGCTGAGCTGGCGCGAGCAGTGCCCGTGGCCAGGCCGAACCGATCGATGCGACGCGCGCGGCCCACGGGGCGGCTGCGCCGCCGGCGACCCATCGCGATATTTCGGCGACGAAGGCCGGATGTTGCGCGGTGAAATACTGCGTGCCGTGATCGGCTTGCCAGCCGTCCGCGCGGCGCGTACTCATTCGCCCGCCGACGCCACGGCTTTTCTCGTACACCGTCACTCGGTGGCCCGCATCGGTGAGGACGCGCGCGCAGGCCAGCCCGGCGATTCCCGCGCCGACGATCGCGATGCGGGCGCGTGAATCGGAAAATGAGGTCATCTGATTCGTCTTAAAAAATGCAGAATATTGCGCAAATTCCTCGCGCTTATACCTGATTCTACGTCATGTTCGGCATAGGAGGGCTATATTTGAGCCGAGCGACACGTATATCGTGACTCATTTTATAAATGTGAGTCGAAATATCGCTTCATCCTGATGAGGGATGGCATAGAATAGAACTCGTAAACGAATGGCACGGCGCGGCCCGCGCCGCGCATCTGGCGGCGGTCGTCAAGCGCCGTGCGCGCAGGGCGCTTGCAAACAGGAGTCACCATGGCTTTTGTCTGGATCTGCGGGGCAACGGGGGCCGTTGGCAGCGCACTTGCGCGGCGGCTGGACGCCAAGGGCGTTTCAATGGTGCTCACCGCCCGACACGCCGACAGTCTCAGCGCCCTTGCCGACACGATGTCGCGCGAGCGCGTGGTCGTTGCGCCCGCCGACGCGACTGACGCGGTGGCGCTCGATCGGGCGCTCGAGGCAGGCATCGAGCGATTCGGCGTGCCGGACGGGCTCGCGCATTGCGTCGGCTCGATCGTCGTCAAGCCGATGCATTCGACTTCGGATTCCGAACTGTACGACGCGTTCGCGGCGAATTACTTCTCGGCATGGAACGCATTGCGCGCGTTCGTACGCGTGTTGCTCGCCGCTCAGGCCGGGGGCAGTGCGGTGCTGTTCGGCAGTGTCGCGTCGAGAACCGGGTTCCCGAACCATGAAGCCATCGCCAGCGCGAAAGCCGCGGTTGGCGCGCTCGCGCTGGTGGCGGCCGCCACCTACGCGGCGCGCGGGATTCGCGTCAACTGCATTCATCCCGGCCTGATCGTCTCGGCGATGTCCGCGCGTCTGACGAGTGCGCCGCAGGTCGCGAAGCGCTTCGCGGACGCCAATCCGCTCGGACGACTCGGTGTCGGCGACGATCCCGCCGCGCTTGCGGCGTTCCTGTTGAGCGCCGATGCGTCATGGGTGACCGGCCAGCAATTCGGCGTCGATGGCGGCCAGGGCGCGCTGATCGTTCCGCCGAGGTCATGACATGCGTGCGGCGCTGCATCGTTACCGCGTTCCCGCAGCGTTGGCACTGGCCGGGCTGGCGCCGTTCGTCGCGCTGTCGTGGCTGAGTGTCCACGCGTCGGCTGCCAATGACGATTACGTGCACGCGCTGCTGAACTACGCCGCGTGTATCGCGTCGTTCGTCGGGGCCGTGCATTGGGGTGTCGCGCTGCGCGCATCCGAATCGCCGACCCGCCAGCGAATTCTCTACGGGTGGAGCGTGATTCCCGCATTGTTGGCGTGGGCCGTGCTCATGATGCCGGGCGTCGGCGCGCGGCTCACCGGAATGGCGATCGTGCTCGTCGCCTGCGCGGCCGTCGACGGCGTCCTGTGGAGCAAGGATTTCATTCCGGCCTGGTATTTCGCGTTGCGGTGCCTGTTGACGACTGTGGCAGGTCTTTCGCTGCTGTTCGCCACGCCTTCGATGAACGGGTGAGCCGGATCCTGCCGTCACGACGTTTCGGGCAGCTCGCCGACCCGAGTGCCGGAACATCGGATTGGGCGACATCACGATGAAATATCGCAGGCCTGCGGTCGCGATGCTGCCGCTTCTCCATCGAGCCGGCGGCGGGCTGCCGCCACCGCAGCTCATGCCGATTCAACGGCCGCGCGGACCGACCCGCGCAGCGCGATCGAACCGCGAAGCGATTCGCGCGCTCATTGCTCGAGATACACCTTGAGTCGCATCAGGCTGCGGCGAATCCAGCTCTTCATCGTGCCGAGCGGCACCTGCATGCGTTCGGCCAGCTCCGCGTACGACGCGCCGCCATGAAACGCTTCCCGCAGCACATACGCCTGCCGCTCGCCCAGATGCGCGAGCCCGCGCTCCAGACGCAGGCGCTCCTGGCTCGCCTGCGCACCGAGATCGGGCGTCGGGTTTTCGTCGGGGATCGACAGCGCCAGTTCGTCGTCGAGCGGAAGCTCACGGTGCTGCCGCATCCGGTCGATGGTCCGATTGCGTGCGAGCGTCATCAGCCATGTCATCGCCGTGCCGCGTCCGGCGTCGAATGAATCGGCGCGACGCCACGCCGTCGTGAACACGTCCTGAAGCAGGTCCTCCGCTTCGTGGCGGTCGCGGATCATGCGGACGATCGCGCCGTACAGCCGCGCCGCCGTCAATCGATACAGCTGCGCGAACGCGTGCTCGTCGCCGGCGGCGACGCGCGCCAGCAATTGGTTGAGCTCCGCCTGCGCGTCGGGTGCTTCGTCCTGCTGAACGACCGCATCGGCGGTGAGTTCGGTTCTGCCGCCGGGGCGCGACCGCGCGTGGGACGCGCCCCGGCGCGGCTGCCTGCCTGAATGCGGCGTCGTCGATCGACCCTGGCCGGAAGACGGGCGGAGTGAGTCGTGCGAACAGTTCATCGGGAACTCCGTATGGCGTTGCGCTTCCTGCTGTTACGCGCACGCGCTGACGAGCGGCGCGGCGCATGGCCGGGCACGGTGCCGGCCCATGCGTCGCGCATGCCCGTCGCGCGCTTTACGCATGCTTTCCGGACAACAACGCGAGAAACTCCCGGCGAAGCGATGCGTCCGCGAGAAATTTCCCGCGCATCACGCTGTTGGTCATTTTTGCCTGGTCGTCCTTGGTGCCGCGCCAATGCATGCAGAAGTGCTCGGCCTCGAGTACGACGGCAAGCCCATCGGGCGAGATGCGCGATTCGAGGAGGTCGGCAATCTGCTTGACCGCTTCTTCCTGGATCTGCGGGCGCGTCATGACCCAGTTCACCAGCCTTCCGTACTTCGACAGGCCGATCAGATTCGACGCGGCGCTCGGCAGCACGCCGATCCAGATGCGGCCCATGATCGGGCAAAGATGATGCGAGCAGGCACTGCGCACGCGCAGCGGCCCGACGATCAGCAGCTCGTCCAGCCGCTCGACGTTCGGGAATTCGGTGACGGCCGGCGCCGCGTCGTAGCGGCCCGCGAACACTTCGCGGATGAACATCTTCGCGACGCGCCGCGCGGTTTCCCGCGTGTTGTGGTCGTTGTCGACATCGATCACGAGCGAGCGCAGCACGGCTTCCATTCCCTGCGCAACTTCGTTCTGCAGAGCATCCAGCTCCCCGTCGCGCAGGTGCACGGCGATGTTGTCGTTTGCATGGAAGCGCGCGCCCGCGTTCTCGAGCCGACGACGGATGATGTGCGACAGAGGAATGCCCTCGTCGATCGCAGTCAAGGTGTGCTCGGGAGCGTCGATCAGATTGCCCATTTCGGTTCGTTTCTCGAGGTTAGGGGGATGCGATGGATCGCGACTGAGGCGATGCGATGGTTTGCCTGTATTCGTTGCGTAAAAAACGGGTGAACGCCGCCGCTATTTCGACGACGCGTCGACCGGGTGCCGCTCACCTGCGCGCGCGCGGGCGTGCATGGCGGTCCGGCAACGTCACCGGAGATCCGGCCCGGATCCCGCACGACGGACCCACTGGCGTTGCCGGGGCCCAGCCGCCGACGTCGCGGCGGAACCGCACCACGGGGTCGTTCGCCGTCGGCGTGGCTGCGAGCATGACGGCGGCGGATTGTTGCAACGTGGTCAGGACGAATGTGTGGTCGATGCGCCCGCCCACCGAGCGAAACAGGTGGAACCCTGCCAGGCGGATCAACGCGAGGGCCTGCACGCTGCCGTACTCATAGATGATCGCGGCCGCGCGGACACGGCGCGCCTGTGCCAGCGACACGAATTGAATCGCCAGATTCATCTGCAACGACGAAACCTCGGCGATCAGCGCGTCGACGGCCTGGCCGGGCTGTCGTAGCGCCCGCGACACCGATTCGACGCGCTCGCTGACGTGCAGGCCGACTTGCTCGATCGTGTCGTCGGAGGCGGTCAGGCCGCCGGTGACGAGCAGCGTCGGACATGCCCGAGCCGCGACGGGGGTCGATTGCCGTTCGGGCAGTGCGCCATTCGGGCTGGCGCCTGCGCACCGGTCGGTCAGCTGTGGCGAGCGGTGCCGGCAGCGTTGGCCGCGCTGCAGCGCAGCGACCCGCAAGCGCGCTGCAATCGGCCGGTCGGGCGCCGCACCGGCGTGGTGTGACGGGCTGCGTGCCGGGGCGACGGACACGCGCACCACCAATGAAGCCGGACACGCCGGAAACCGGCGCGGCTTGATGTCGTGATTACGTGTTGGCACGGGGCCTCCCTCGGTCGATTCATGCGGCACAGCTGGATTGTATGCAAATTTTCCGGAAAGTGAAGCGGAAAAGTGATTCATGAAATAATTTGTACCGGAAGTTTGTGCGTCAAGTACCGCGTCAGCATCGGGAAATTGCGTTTTCAGCATGTGAGCGCTCATTTTTATAAGCGAATTGCGTGTCTGTATCGCATGCGAAACGACTTTCGGGGTCAATGGGATGATGATCAAGGTGGGTCAAGATGGGCCGGGAAGTACGCAGGATGGCATGCGATTTCGATGCATGAATCGATCGTGTCTCGCATTTGTGAGTCGATGCTACGGGATCCGGCCTGCGGCCGCTCGCGCCAACGAACATGGCCGGGCGTTCACGCAGGCGTCGGGCAACTGGGACAGGCCGGAGTGAGCCGTCTGAAGGCAACCGGGCATGCAGCAATCCAGACGGCCGCGAGGAAGGGGGGCGCTCTCGCGAGCGCGCCTGCGCGCACCGGTGCCGATCGATCCGCGGTGCCCGAAACCGGGGCGAGCATTCCGTCTCGGCTCAATCGAAGCGCTATCCAGGCCCGCGCGCCGCTCGCGACCGGCTCACCAATGCGAAGTCAACGACGCGCAGCGTCTGTCTTCATGCGGGCACGCGGCCGCCGGTTCCGACGGCAACGCTCCGAGCAATATCGGACTTCGTCCCAAGCGGCTTTCCATTTCTTTCTCCAGCTGAAAGGCAAGCCGCAGGTCTCGCAGGTCTTCTCAGGCAAGTGCATCTTGTCGACCATGGCGAATCACGTAGCGAGACGGATCTCTGACGAACTGCCCGGCCGAGCGACGTTGCAGCGTCGATACACCGGACCCGTCGCCATCACTCAGCGTCGACTCAGCGCGCATCGTCGCCCAGCAACTGACGGCGCAACGCTTTTGCCCGCGTGCGCGGGTCGAGCCAGATCGCGAAGAAGGCGCGCGCGAACGCCGGGTCGGTCACGTCGGCCGTGAGGCGGCCGTTGGTGTAGAAACGTGCGCCGCGCTCGGGCATGTACACGCCGCACAGCACGTCGCCGCGCGATACGTCGGTGAACGCCCGTTCGATATCGCGGCGCCATGCATCGAGCGTCGCGGCGGGCAATGGCGCGGGTGCGAGGCGCTCGATCTCGTCCATGCCCGTCGAGACGAGCCGCTCGCCTTTCACGTCATGACGGTAGGCCAGCGACAACGCAAACGGCGTGTCGAACGCGCCCGGCGGCCGGGGCGCCCACAGCTCGGCGTCGTACAGACAGATGCCCAGGATGCAGAACCGGCCGGATCCGATCAGGCGGGCCGATGCGATGTCGTCGACGCAGCTCGCGCCGGCGGACAAGGGGGCAGCCAGCGCCGCAGCCGCGGCCGCAGCCGCAGCGAGCATCGCAAGCCGGCGCCTCATGTCAGCCGCCCGACGACACGATGAAATGCATCACGTCGGTCCGCCGCTCGGCAAATCCCGCTTCGCAATAGGCGAGATAGAGGCGCCAGGTACGAATGAACGTCTCGTCGAACCGTTGCGCGCGCACCGAGTCGATGCGCGCCTCGAACGCGGCGCGCCAGGTGCGCAGCGTGCGCGCGTAGTCGTCACCGAACGCGAACACCGGTTCGGCGGCCAGGCCGGCCCGCCGCGCGGCATCGACGAAACGCTCCGGGCTCGGCAGCATCCCGCCGGGAAAGATGAACTCGCGAATGAAGTCGCTCGACGTGCGATACGCGTCGAATAGCGACTCGATGATCGTGATCGACTGAATCAGCGCGCGCGCACCGGGCTTCAGGCGCTGCCGGAGTGTGTCGAAGTACACCGGCCAGAACGTTTCGCCCACGGCCTCGAACATCTCGATCGACACGATCGCGTCGTATTGGCCGTCGACGTCGCGATAGTCGCGCAATTCGAGCGTGACGCGATCGGACAGCCCGTCGCGCGCCATGCGCTCGCGGGCCAGCGCGTATTGCGCCTGCGAGACGGTGACGCCATGCACGCGGATGCCTTGCCGTGCGGCATGCGCGGCGAACCCGCCCCAGCCGCAGCCGATCTCGAGCACGTGCATGCCGGCGCGCAGGCCGAGCGAATCGACGATGCGCTGATACTTCGCCGTTTGCGCGTCGGCGAGCGAACGCTGCGCGTCGCCGTCGAAGCAGGCGCTCGAATACGTCCACGTGTCGTCGAGCCACAATCCGTAAAAGTCGTTGCCGAGATCGTAGTGCGCGTGGATGTTGCGGCGGCTGCCGGCCCGCGTATTCATCCTCAGCCGGTGACGCAGCGCGTACCAGAGGCGCGCCAGGCGGCCGCCGGTCACCGTCTTCGCGATCACCGGCTGGTTGCGGATCGCGAGGCGCAGCAGCGCGACGAGCTCGGGCGTGTCGATCCAGCCGGCGCGATACGCTTCCGCGAAGCCGATGTCGCCCGCGCGCAGGATCGCACGGCATGCCCGCCAGTCGCGCACCTGCAGCGTCGCGGCCGGCTGGCGGTGGGGATCGCCGAACACATGCTGAGCGCCTTCGGGCGTCACGAGCGTCAGGTGCCCGTCGTGGATTTGCCGGAGCAGCGCGATGAACAACCGGGCCGAGAGCGGCATCGCCGGTTGCGAGGCGGAAGACAGCAGGCGCAGCAAGGTCATGGTCGAGCCTCGTGATCGGACATCGCCGAGCGGCCGCGTGGCGACGCGCCCGGCGAACGGGACAATGGTGAATCGGCAGCGGCGGAACGGCCGGGGGGCGTCTTGCCGTGGAACGGCACGCGCGCGAGCCACAGCCGCAGCGCTTGCCAATGAATGCGAATGACGACGTTGATCGCGTTCAGCGGCTGCCGGGCCAGCGCGCGCCATGCGCGTGCCGCCGTCAGCGGCGCGGACCGCATGCCGATTGCCGTGCGCAGCAGCAGGCCGTCGTCGTCGCGATAGTCGATCGCCACGCTCAGATGGTCGCCGCACTGACGCACGCGAAACGCGTAGTCTCCGACGATGTCGCAAAACGGCGAGACATGAAACGTCTTGCGGCAGACGAGCACGGTGTCGGCGTCGATTGGCGCGTGGCGCGGCGCACTCAGCAGGTAGCCGTGGTGCGCACCGAACGTATTGCGCACATCGGCGTACAGCGCACGCAGCCGGCCCGCGCGGTCGTAGCAGTACCAGAAGCTCACCGGATTGAATGCGTAGCCGAAGACGCGCGGGATCGTCTGCAGCCAGATCGGGCCGTCGGCGGGGATGCCGGCGTGCGCGAGGGCATCGCGCATCCACGGGCCGAGCGCGCGGCCGTCGCGCGGGCCGTAGTCGCGGGAAGCGAGCGCGAGCGGGGCCCGGCGATCGATGCCGAACCAGCCCGCGTCGATCTCGTCCAGCCGCTCGACGTCGCAGCAGACCTGGAACATCGGATACGCGAACGCATGGCGCACCGGCCGCAGCCGTTCATGCATCACGGTGCCGACGAGCAGCCGGGCGGCCATGCCGTCGCGGGCAAAGGGCGCGTTCATGGGCGCGCCCAGGACGGCGCGATGCCGAAGCTGCGGGCGACGCGCAACGCCGATTTCAGTCCATCCTCATGGAACCCGTAGCCTGTCCACGCGCCCGCAAACCACGTATTGCGCCGCCCCTGCAGCATCGGCAGGCGATGCTGTGCATCCACGGCCGCGAGGTCGAGCAGCGGGTGCGCGTAATCGTAGCGGCCGAGCAGGGTGTCGGGCGCGGGCTCGTCGACCGGATTCAACGTGACGACCACCGGCGAGCGGAACGGCAGCGGCTGCAACTGGTTGAGCAGGTAGCTCACGCACACGGGCGATTCGCCGCCCGTGCGCCTCGGCCGGCCGCCCAGGTAGTTCCACGCCGACCACACGCGCCGCCGGCGCGGCAGCAACGCCGTATCGGTGTGAAGCACCGCGACGTTGTGCTGGTAGCGCACGGCGCCGAGCACGTCGCGCTCGGCCTTGCTGGCATCCGCGAGCAGCCCCAGGCTGGTCGGCGCATGGCACGCGAGCACGACCGCGTCGAAACGCTCGTGACCGGCTGTATCGGTCGCCACCGTCACGCCCGCGTCGTCGCGCCGTATCGCGCGCACCGGCGTATTCACCCGCACGTCGTCGAGCGTCGCGGCGATGCGCTCGACGTACTGCCGCGCGCCGCCCGCGACGGTGCGCCAGGTCGGCCGGTTGTTGACCTGCAACAACGCGTGATTCAGGCAGAAGCGCAGGAACGTCGCCGCCGGAAACCGCAGGATGTCGTTGGCCGCGCTCGACCAGATCGCGGCCGCCATCGGCAGCAGGTAGTGATGCTGGAACGATGCGCCGTAGCCGCCGGCCGTGAGCAGTTCCCCGACCGAAAGGCGCTGCCGGTTCGCCGATTCGAGGTGATCGTGCGCGGACGCGTTGAAGCGCAGGATGTCGCGCAACATCCCGAGAAAGGTCGGCGAGAACAGGTTGCGGCGTTGCGCGAACACCGTGTTCAGGTTGCTGCCGGCCCATTCGAGCCGGCCGCCGTCGACCGAAACCGAAAACGACATGTCGGTCGAATGGGCGGCTACGCCCAGTTCGTCGAACAGCGCGATCAGGTTCGGATAGGTCCGGTCGTTGAACACCAGGAAGCCCGTGTCGACGGGGTGGCATGCGCCGTCGAGGTCGACGTCGACCGTGTGCGTGTGACCGCCGAGATAGTCGGCGGCCTCGAACAGCGTCACGCGGTGACGGCGGGCCAGCAAGTACGCGCTGGCCAGGCCCGCGATGCCGGCGCCGACGACGGCGATCCGCCGGCCGGGCCGCGACATTGAAAGTTCCGGGTGCATCGCGAAGGGTCTCCGTCAGTCACAAGTGCAGGTTCTGGAATCACATGTGCTCATATACGACGCACCGCGCGCGGCGGATGCAGGCGCGGTGGTCATTCGCGATCGCCGGGGGACGCGAAGCCCGGCTTGCCGAGCTGGTCCGGGGTTTGCGGCACCCGCCTGAAGCGCGACGTGTCGTAACCCATCGCATCGAGCCGGGCGAGCAGCGCGCGATAGGTGGCGTCGTCCATCGTCGGCTCGCGCGAGAAGATCCAGCCGAGCGTCTTGCCCGGGTAGCCGAGGATCGTGTACCGGTAGTCGGGGTCGACGTAGAGCGTCAGTTGCGTCACATACACCGGCCAGAACAGCCGCACGCGCCATTCGCCGCCGCCGCTGCCGGGCTTCACGGCGTCGACGAACCGATAGCGCTTCTCGGGCTGGTCGAAGCCGCCCTTGCGGCCGA
Source organism: Burkholderia sp. AU33803 (assembly GCF_002223095.1). NCBI lineage: Bacteria > Pseudomonadati > Pseudomonadota > Betaproteobacteria > Burkholderiales > Burkholderiaceae > Burkholderia > Burkholderia sp. AU33803. The sequence goes on along the minus strand of NZ_NKFJ01000008.1, from coordinate 169,477 downwards.
CGAATGCGTCGTCGATCTGGCCGTCATCGCGCAGGCGCCACTCGGCCCGGCTGCCGACGTAGTCGCGTTCCGCGAAATACGGGATGTTCGCGATCACGTACCAGCGGCCCATGTAGCGCGGCAAGTCGACGGGTACGGTCGACAGCGGAACGGCGGCGCGCGGATTCGGGTTCGGCGGGCCGCCCGAGCACCCGGCGGCCCCCATCGCGAGCGCCGTCACGACCGTGGCGGCGACGGCGATGCGGCGGAGAACCCGATGCGCGATCGCGGCCCTCATGCGAGCACCCGGCGCTTGTCGAACAGATAGTGGGCGACGCCCCATTCCTGCCCGTCGGCATAGCCGAACAGCTCGGCGACCGCCATGTAGAACATCCGCCAGCGCTGGAACCAGAGGCGGGCGTCGGCGCCGTAGACCGTCTCGAAAATCGGCATGATCCGGTCGCGCGCCGCATCGAGCGACGCGAGCCACTGATTGGCCGTGCGGGCGTAGTGCGTCCCGTCGAGCCACCATTGGCGGGCGATGCGCACGTCGTCCTGGAACCGCAGCAGCAGGTCGGCCGACGGCATCGTCCCGCCCGTGAAGAAATGGCGCGACATCCAGTCGGTGTCGTCGCGCACCGCGAAGTGATAGGCGAGCAGCTTGTGCGCGAAGATGTGCACGAAGAGCTTGCCGTCGTCGTGCATCCAGCGCGCGATTTTGGCGAGCAGTTGCCCGTAGTTCTTCATGTGCTCGAACATCTCGATCGAGAGCACGCGGTCGAAACCGGCGTCCGCGGGATCGAAGTCGAACTCCACCACGTTGCCGGTCACGATGCGCAGATTCGTCAGCCCGCGCTGCGCCGCGCATCGCTCGATGAAGTGGCGTTGACCGTGCGAATTCGACAGGCCGACGATCTGCGCCGCCGGATACCGCTCGGCGAGCCAGAGCGACAGCGAACCCCAGCCGCATCCGAGGTCGAGAATGCGCTGGCCGTCCGCCAGCCTCGCGCGCTGCGCGTACAACGCCAGCATGGCCTCCTCTGCCTGCGACAGCGTTTCGTCGCCACGCGGGTAATAGCCGCACGAATATTTGAGCCGCGGGCCGAGATGGGCCTCGAAGAAGCTGCCGGGCACTTCGTAATGCTGCGTGTTCGCCGCGAGCGTCTCGATTGCGATCGGGCTCGCGCTTAGCTCGCGCACCAGCGTGTCGTGGGCCGCCGCGCGCTGTTCGCCGTCATCCGCGTGTTCGGCGCGCAGGCGTTGCCGCATGAGCGAGCGCATGCCGGCCCGGATCAGCCGGTCCGGCAGCCAGCCGCGCTCGCAGCAGCGGATCAGCCAGGTGTCGTGGGGTGCCGCCGCCGAGGCCGGCGACGGTTGCGAGGTAGTAGCGGTCATGATCGCGTGCTCCGGTCTTCAGGGTGATCGGATCGAGTGGGGGAAGGGCCGGGCGCCGGCCTCGGAGGCCACGGAACGATGGCGCTGGTCGTGCGCATGTACTCGCGGTAGCCCGGCCGGCTTTGCACCAGACGCGCTTCGAGCAGCGGCAAGCCGGAGACCTTGAGCAGCAGCCATGCCATCAGCACGGGCGGGAACAGCGTCAGCCAGCCCCACGGCATGCCGATCGACAGGGCCGTGTAGGCGAGCCAGTGCACGCACTCGAAAAAATAGTTGGGGTGCCGCGAATAGCGCCACCAGCCGGCCCGACAGACCTGGCCGCCGTGGTCGGGATTCGCGAGAAACCGCTTGAGTTGCCGGTCGGAGGCCGTCTCTCCGGCGACGGCGGCGATCCAGATCGCGACTGCCGCGGCAATCGCGAACCGGGACGGGGCTGCCGCGCTGTAGGCGGGGATGAAGAACGCGATCGACAGCAGCATCGAGATCAGCGCCTGCAACTGGAACAGCCAGAACATGTTGCGCGGCGCGGCGTCGCCCCACTGCAGGCGGAACTGTCGATAGCGCGGGTCCTCCGGCTGCCCGCGATTGCGCCGCCACAGGTGCCGCGCGAGTCGCAGCCCCCAGATGCCGCCGCCCGCGGCGACGAGCGCGCGATTCAGTTCCGGGCCGGTCGCCAGTGCGGCGACGAACACGGCGACGCCGCCGAGCGTCGCGGCCCAGACCGGATCGATCATCCCGGCGTTCCGGGATTGCAATTGGGTAATCCACACCGCCGTGAAGGACAGGATCAGTCCGACGAAGGCGAGGAGGGCAACGACGACGGCGGGCATACGGGCTCCGGGGGCGCGATATCCCCTTATACGGAGCCGGCGACCGAACGGATGCAGACGGATGCGACGAGATGCGGCGTGATTCCGTCGAGCGAGACGGCAGCGCGCGGCACGCCGCCGCGCTTGACGGGTCGAGCGCGCGTTGCGCGCGTCAAGTGGTGTGCATCGCGCCGGTAGCGAGCACCGGCCCGGTGGGTTGGCCGCTCGGCGAGCCGCCGTGGGGCTCGAGCGAGACGGCGAGCACCGCGCGTGCATCGAGTTGCGCGACGATCGCCGGCGGCAGCGTCATCGACGCCGGTGCGTTCGATGCGAATACGCCGAGCGAGATCGGCTTCGCATTCGGCGGAATCAGCCAGAGCTCCGTCGAGCGGTCCGCGGCGACGGCTGGCGTGTTCGCGGGCACCACGACCATCCGGGCACGCCGCAAGTCGACCGTGGCGGTCCACCGTGCGACGCCATCCGTTTGTGCCAGCGTGGCTGCCATGTAGTGGCTGTCCTCGGCAGCGGGGCGCGGCGGCGCTTCGCCCAACCGGATCACGTTGACCGTGAGCAGCCCGAGCGCCGCCACGCTCGCGCCCATGCCGACCCAGCGCCACAGTCGCAGGCTGTTCCACCATCCGGCGGACGGCGCCGCGCTGCGTGGGCGCGGCGGGATGAAGCCCAGTTGGTGCTGGATCCTCGTCCAGGTTCGCGCGGGCGGGTCGACGGGCGTGATGTCGTCCGCGAGCGGGGCGAGGCGGCGCTGCCAGCGCTCGAGCGTGGCTTGCAACGCCGGGTCGCGAGCGGCGGACTGCTCCAGCTCGCGGCGCGCGTCTGCGTCGAGCACGCCGAGGGCGTATTCGGCGCAGCGCAATTCGGGATCGTGATCGGCCGGCGTATTCATTGCTCCAGACACACCTTCAGCTGCATCAGGCTGCGCCGGATCCAGCTCTTCATGGTTCCGAGCGGCACACGCAGTCGCGCTGCCAGCTCACTGTAGGTCGCGCCGCTGAAGAAAGCCTCGCGCACCGCGCGGCCCTGCTGCGGATCGAGTTGCGCGAGGCAGCGCTCGAGGCGCTGGCGCTCCTGCGAGGCCTCCGCCAGCGCGGCGGGCGTCGGATCTTCGGCGGGCAGCGCCAGCGCCTGTTCGTCGTCGAGTTGCGCGTCGCGATGCTGCCGCAAGCGGTCGATCGTCTTGTTGCGTGCCAGCGTGATCAACCACGTCATCGCGCCGCCGCGCGTCGGGTCGAACGTATCGATGCGCCGCCATGCGGTGGTGTAGACCTCCTGGAGCAGATCCTCGGCTTCGCCGTGATCGTGAAGCATGCGCACGATTGTCCCGAATACCCGCGATGCGCTCAGCCGGTACAGCTCCGCGAAAGCCGCCTGGTCGCCGGTTGCTGCCTGAAGCATCACCCGGTTCAGATGTTCGCGGCGCGCGAGATCCGCATCGGCATCGCGCGAAGGGGCTGACTGATCGAAGCCGCTGGCACCGCCTGGCGTGTCGCTCATGCGAAGTGGATGGCGCGGACCGCCATGCTGTGAATGTCGAGCGAAATATAGCACTCTCGGATGCATGTGATCGAACGATCGGCGGCGCGCCCGCTGCACGTTGTGCAGCGCGACGCCCGCTGTGATCTCCTCAACCAGATACGAGCGACGCGTCCGCGCGGATGCAGGCAGCCGCAACGTGCGGCGAATGCGGCCGACTACCGTCGGTTGAGTGCACAATGACCGGGTTTCGTGTCTGGAGCGTGATTCAATGAAGCGAAGTATCGTGGGCCGACCGCTGTGGGCGGCAGGCGTGATCGTGGCGGGCGCCGCCCTGGTGCTGGCGGGATGTGCAGGCCTTGCCGGCGGGCCCAGCGGGAATGCACACGTTCCGCAACCCGCGAAATCCGTCGATCTCGATCGCTACGTCGGCAGATGGTACGAGTTCGCGCGGTATGAAAACCGCTTCGAGCGCGGATGCGACGGCGTGACGGCCGAGTATGCGAAGCGGGAAGACGGTCTCGTCGGCGTGCGCAATACCTGCCGCGAAGGCGGCCCGGACGGCCGCGCGCGAAGCGCCGACGGGCGCGCGAAGATCGTGGCCGACAGCGGCGCCGCGAAGCTGAAGGTGTCGTTCTTCGGGCCGTTCTTCTTCGGCGATTACTGGGTGCTCGATCGCGCCGACGACTACGCATGGTCGATCGTCGGTGAACCGTCGGGGCGGTTCCTGTGGATCCTGACGCGCGACGCGAAGCCTTCCGCTGAACAGGCCGCGGCGCTCGTCGAACGGGTGCGGGCGCTCGGTTACGACACGACGATGTTGCGGCGCACTGCGCATTAGGGCGACCGCACGCAGCACGCGTGCACGGCGCCGTCGGGCCGGGAGCAACGCCGAGCGCCGCGGTTGCGCGCAGCCGTGGCCGATGGCGGCGGCGAAAGGCGGGGTGACGCCCTTTGGTCTCCGGTCGCCGAACGCGAAAGCCGGTTCGTTGCCTTCGTCCGTTAACTGCTCGCCCGGATAATCAGTTCGCACGACATCGGTCGCTGGCCTTTGCGAAGCGTGTCGAACGCCGGCGGATCCTCCTGCAGAAGCTGGAAGATCCGCGCGGCCGCCGTGACGCCGATTTCACGCGCGGGCGGCCGCACGGTCGTCAGGCCCGGCGTCAGCATTTCCGCCATCGGATAGTCGCCGAAGCCGACGATCGCACATTGCTCCGGTACGCGAATGCCCGCGCCGGGCGCGGACAGCAGCGCACCGAACGCGAGGTTGTCGTTCGCGAAGATGATCGCGTCGGCCGTGCGGCGGGCCGAACACAGCGCGAGCAGCGCCTCGCGTCCCGCGTGCATCGGCTGCGCTTCGGTCGGTGCTAACACGATCGGCTGACGCCCATGCTCGCGCATGATCTCGGTATAGCCATCGCAACGCTCGCGCGCGCTTGCGTCGCCCGCCGCGCTGTTCAGCACGAACGCGATGCGTCGATAGCCGCGTTCCACCAGATGACGCGCCGCGATGCGTCCGGCTTCCTGGTGCACGAAGCCGATCTGCAGCGGTTTGCGCCGTGGCTGGAAGTCCCACGTTTCGAGCACGGGCACCTGCGTCTGTTCGATCAGTTCCTCGGTGCCCGGGGAATGGAAGTGCGACGTGAGCACGAGTGCCGCCGGCGACCACCCGAGCAATCCACGCACCGCGTTCTCCTCGAGATCCGTCGAGAAATAGCTCGATGCGAGCAGCAACTGGTAACCGTGTGCGGTGACCTCGTCGCTGAAGCTCTGGATCGTGTTCGCAAAGATGGGCCCCGAGATGTTCGGAATGACCATGCCGATGACACGGCTGCGCGCCGAAGCGAGGCCGCCTGCGACGAGATTCGGCACGTAGCCGAGTTCAGCGACCGCATCGGCGATCCGCTCGCGCAGCGGCGCGGACAGCCGCGCCGGATCCTGGAAATAGCGCGACACGCTGATCTGCGACACGCCGACGTGCTCGGCCACGTCGCGCAGGGTCAGGCGTCCCGACGTGCGGCGGGAACGCGCATCGCTTTTAGTCGAATCGGACATATGTTCCGCTGATTTCGTTATTTGACGCGGCTCATTCGCCACGGGAAACTGCCTGTCAATGTTAGCGCTAACCAAACGTGGTCGCCAGCACGAAACGATGCACGGCCCGGTGGTGAGGCGCTGCTTTCGCGACAGGATATCGGATGACGACAGCTTCCCGCCTCATGCATCTTGGGGCCTTTCTGATGGAGACCGGACACCATGCGGCCGCGTGGCGGCATCCGGACGTTCCGGCCGATGGCGGCACGGATTTTCGTGCGTATGCGGCGCTGGCGAGCACGGCAGAACGCGCGTGCTTCGACGCGATCTTCGTCGCGGACAGTGTCGCCGCGAACGTGGGCGACGGCGCCGCGCGATCGGCCCGTTCCGACCGGCTCGATCCGCTGACGCTGCTGCCTGCGCTCGCGGCGGTCACGGAGCGCATCGGCCTGATCGCCACGGCGACGACGACCTACAACGAGCCGTATCACATCGCGCGCAAGTTTGCGTCGCTCGACCACATCAGCGGCGGGCGCGCCGGCTGGAATCTCGTGACGTCCGACAACGCGGCGGAGGCGCGCAACTTCGGCCGCGCCGAACACGTCGGTCACGACGAGCGCTATGCGCGCGCCCGGGAATTCCATCGCGTCGTGACGGGCCTGTGGGACAGCTGGGCCGACGACAGCTTCGTGCGCGACAAGGCGAGCGGCGTGTACTGCGACGCGTCCACGCTGCGCGTGCTCGATCATCGCGGCCCGCATTTCTCCGTGGCGGGCCCGCTCAACGTGCCGCGTCCGGTGCAGGGATGGCCCGTCGTCGTGCAGGCGGGCTCGTCGGAGGCGGGGCGCGACCTCGCCGCGCAGACGGCCGACGTCGTGTTCACCGCGCACGCACGGCTGGATGCCGCGCAGGCGTTCTACCGCGACATGAAGGCGCGTGCGGTTGCCGCGGGCCGCGCGCCGGGCGACGTGAAGATCATGCCGGGCCTGTCGGTCGTCGTCGCGCGTACCGACGACGAGGCGCGCGAGCGCTTCGATGCGCTGCAGGCGCTCGTCGATCCGGTCGCGGGCGTCGCGATGCTGGCGCGGATGCTCGGCAACTTCGACCTGTCCGGCTATCCGCTCGACGGTCCGTTGCCCGACTTGCCGCTCACGGACAGCGGCCAGCGCAGCCGCCAGGCGCTCCTGAGCGCGCTGGCCGGCGACGAGCGCCTGACGATCCGCGAACTGGTGCTGCGCATCGCGGCCGGACGCGGGCACGTGACGGTGGTCGGCAGTGCGACGACCGTGGCCGACCTGATGCAGTCGTGGTTCGAGCGCGACGCGGCCGACGGCTTCAACGTGATGCCGGCCGAACTCCCGGGCGGCCTCGATGCGTTCTGTTCGCTCGTCGTGCCCGAGTTGCAGCGGCGCGGGCTGTTCCGCACGGCCTACACCGGCCGCACGTTGCGCGAGCATCTGGGGTTGCAGCGACCGGTGCGGGCGTAGCGCACCCATGCGTCCCGTCGAATCCATCCGATAAGGAATCTCCGATCATGAAATTTTCCCGACGTTCGTTTCTCCGCACCGCACAGGCCGCAACCGTGGCTGCATTCGCTGGACCATTCGCCGGCGGCGCGCGTGCCGACACCGGCCGCACGCTGCGCATCGGCTACCAGAAGGGCACGCCGCTCACGCTGCTGAAGGCGCAGCGCTCGCTCGACAAGCCGCTCGCCGCGCGCGGCTTCGACGTCGCATGGACCGAATTCCCGGCCGGCCCGCCGCTGCTCGAGGCGATGAATGCCGGCTCGATCGATCTCGGCTACACGGGCTCGCCGCCGCCGATCTTCGCGCAGGCGGCGGGCAGCCGGATCGTCTACCTGGCGGCCGAGCCCGCCGGCCCGCACAACGAGGCCATCATCGTGCTCGACGGCTCGCCGCTCAAATCGGTCGCCGACCTGAAAGGGCGGACGGTGGCGTTCGCCCGCGGGTCGAGTTCGAACTACCTGATCGTCGCCGCGCTCGAAAAAGCCGGCCTGACCTATGCGGACATCAAGCCCGCCTTTTTGTCGCCCGCCGACGCACGCGCGGCCTTCGAAGGCGGCAAGGTCGACGCGTGGGTCATCTGGGATCCGTATCTCGCGGTCGTCCAGCAGACGCTCGGCGTGCGCACGATCGCCGACTATGCGTCGGGCATCGTGCAGCCGTACAGCTTCTTTCTCGGTGCGCCGGATTTCGCGAAGGCCCACCCCGAGGTGTTGTCGGACGTGCTGTCGGCGGTCGCGCGCGGCGACGCGTGGACGGCCGCTCATCGCAGCGACGCCGCACAGTTGATTGCTCGCGAGATCGGCGTGCCGCAGCCCGTCGTCGAGCGCTATCTCGCACGATCCGCATTCGGGCTGCTGCCCGTCGATTCGACCGTGCTCGGCGCGCAGCAACGCGTTGCGGATACGTTCCGCCGAGCGAACGTCATTCCGCGTGCGATCCAGGTCGCCGACATTGCACACCCGGTTTCCTTCACCCGCTGACTCGATACTCCACTCGCTCGCAGAGCCGCTGTCATGAACCGACTCGCTTCCCGTACCGCCGCCATCCGTCCCGTTCGCCGCGCCGCCGCATTGCGCTGGCGCCTTCGCTTCACGCCCCGGCTGAAAACCGGGCTGCGCACGGCGGGTGCGGTCGCGCTCGCCTGCGCCAGCCACACCGGGCACGCGCAGTCGACGCTGGTCATGTACGGCATCGTCGATGCAGCCGTGCAGTACGGCCGCTTCAACAGCACGACTGGAACGACCGCGTCGGCGGCCAGCGGCAACCTGCAGGCATCGCGCTTCGGGCTGCTCGGCAAGGAAGATCTCGGCGGCGGTTATCGCGCGAATTTCCGGCTCGAGACGGGCTTCAACATCTACACGGGGATGGGGGGCGGCGCGACGGCGTTCAATCGCGGCGCATCGGTCGGGCTGTCGGGGCCGTTCGGCAGCGTCGACGCCGGCTATCTGTACCTGCCGATCTACTGGGTGTTTCTCGCGTCCGACGTCGGCACGTACGGGCTCGCGAATCCGGCCGCGATCATGTCGCTCGAACACACGACGACGCTCGGTTCGAGCGGCACCGGCGGGTTCTACCGGAACGCGGTGCGCTACCGGACGCCGGAAGCGCTCGGCGGCTGGTCGAGCGAGATCGGCTATTCGTTCGGTGCGCAGGACCCTGCCGGGCAGACGCTGAACGCGCGCAACGTCGGCGCGAACCTCCAGTACGCGAAGAACGGCGTGCTGGTCGGCTATGGCTTCAACCGCTACCAGTACTATGCGAGCGCGACGGCATCCGACGCGTCGTCGCAGCTCACGCATGTACTGACCGCCGCCTACGATTTCGGCCGTGTGGTGGTGGGCGGGAATTACGTGTATTCGAAGCGTACCGACGGCACGGGATGGTTCGCGTCCGCCGCGTTGCTCAACGCGCGCGTGCGCGTCGGGTTCGGCGACATCAACGTCGGCGTGTCGCGGCGTATCGAGAATGGCGATGCGCGTGCGATCGCTTGCGATGTCGGCTACGTGTACTACCTGTCGAAGCGCACGCAGTTGTATGGTTTTGCGACGACGATCCTGAACAACAGTCATTCGACACAAGGATTCGCGCTTCTGAACAACTCGGCGGCGACGGTGACGCCGGGATTCGACCCATGGGCGGTGACGGCTGGCATTCGAACGTCGTTCTGATCGCGCAATCGGCGTCCCGCCCGTTCTCATTCCGCTAGAACGTATAGGCGACGTTCAGGAACACGCTCAGCGGATTGAGCCGGAGCGTCGAGGTGGATACCACCGGCGTGCCGGTCGCGGTTTGTCCGTACAGCGTCAGGTGGGTCTTCACCGGCATGTAGTTGACCGAGGTGCCGACCGACCAGTGCTTCGTCAGCGCGTAATTCGCGCCGATCTCGAACACGGGGTTCCACGATGCGCTGAGGGTCGCGCGTGCCGAGCCGCCTGGCCCGAAGCTGTCGGTAATGAACTGGCTATTGGTCGCGCGAACCTGCGTGAACCACGTATAGTTCGCGCCGATGCCGAGGTACGGACGGAATTTCGATGCGGCTGCAAAGAGGTGATAGCGAAGCTCGATCGCGGGCGGCATCGGCCGTGTCGTGCCGAGCGTGCCGTACTTCTGCAAGGTGCCGTCGCCGATCAGGTTCACTTTCAGCGGCATGCCCAGAAGTACCGCGACACCCAGATTGTCCGTGACGTAATACTCGGTCGTGATGCCCATCGTGTCGGTCGAACTCGCATGTGCGCCGGTGCCGGCCACTTGCTGATTGACCGCGACGCCGCCGACACTTTGCACGGTCAGCGGCGTCGCGTCCCCCTGCGGCGCAATGTGCAGCCATCCCACCGACGTCGTGATGCTGCCGGCCGTCTGCGCATCCGCGCGGCCCGCCAGCGAAGCCAGGCAGATACAAGCCGCCACGTTTGCTGCGCTCATCGTCCTGTTGAAATTCATCTCGTGTCTCCTCCGTCTCGATCCGCTTTGCGAATGGCGATTCAGTTTTGAAAGTTCATACGGATTACTGATTAAATAGATCGAACTACCTTGAAGCGCGATAGTCATCCGGGCGACTGGTAATCTTCCGTCGCCCGGAATCCGTCGTTGTCGGTCAGGCTGGCCGCATCGGTTGCGCGGCGATCGAGATCGAGAATGCAAACGGGAAACGCCCGAGCACCGAGCGCGCGGCGGCCTCGAGCGCCGGGTCGCTCAGTGCGAGCGCGACCGACATCCTGCCCGCGTCGTCGGTGGTGACGTCGAGCGACGTGCACGGCGCGCCTGCCTGAGCCAACGCGGCGTGCAGCGCATCGCGTGTCTCACGGCGCTTGAGCTCGGGCTTGAAGATCTTGCCGACGCCCGTGAGCGGGATGGCCTCCACGATCCGCACGTGCTTGGGCACCGCAGCCCGTTCCGCGATTTCCTGTTGCATGAACGCGGCCAGATCGTCCTCGGTCGCGTGCAGGCCGGGCTTGAGCTGAACGTACGCGACGGGCAGCTCGCCGGCATGCGCATCGGGACGCCCGACGGCCGCGGCGACCTGCACGGCCGGATGCCGATGGAGGGGTTCCTCGATCGCCGCGGGATCGATATTGTGGCCGCCGCGAATGATCAGTTCCTTCTTGCGGCCGGTCAGCCAGAAGTACCCGTCGGCGTCGCAGCGGCCGAGGTCGCCGGTGTTCAGCCAGCGGTGGCCGTCGCCGAGATCGAGCCACAGCCCGTTGTTCTGGTCGGCACGCAGGTAGCCGCTGAATACGTTCGGCCCCGCGATGACGAGCAGCCCGACCTCGTTTGCCGCGCAATCGCGCACATACCGTCCCGCGTCGTCCACGACGACCGTTTTCATCGCCTGGAACGGGATGCGCAGCCCGATCGAGCCCAGCCGGCGCTCGCCGGTCGGCGGATTGACGCTGCTCACGCACGTTCCTTCGGTCAGGCCGTAGCCTTCGAGGATCCGGATCCCGGTTTTTTCCTGGAACGCCTTGAACACGCCGACGGGCATCGGCGCCGCGCCGCACAGGCCGTATTCGAGCGAATCGATCGCATGACCGTCGACGGGAACGTCGAGCAGCGACGCGTAGAGCGTCGGGACGCCGCTGAAGAAATTGATGCGATGGTGTTCGACGATTTCCCAGAAACGTTTGACGACACCGTCCCCCCGGTAGCCCTGCGGCGTCCCGAGCACGACATGGGCGCCGCGCGAGAACGGCAGCAGGCCGGTCACCATCGCGGCATTGACGTGAAAGAGCGGCAATCCGCAGAACGTCGTCTTGCCGGGGCCGATGCTGTCGCCGAGGAACCGGCTCGCGCTCCATGCGTTCGCGACTTCGTTGCCGTGGCTGCGCATCGCGATTTTGGGCAGGCCCGTGGTGCCGCCGGTACAGAAGAACGAGGACATGTCGTCGGGGCGGGCGCGACGCGGATGATCCAGCGCGTCGCCGGATTCCCGCGCGATCGCCGTACCGAAGTCGTGGATCTCGATGTGGGCAGGCACCGCGGCGCGCAAGCCGCCATCGTCGCGCTCGCCCGCCAGAGTGCCGGGCGGCACCGTGCGGCCGCGAAAACGATCCGCCGGATCGACCAGCACGAGGTGCCGCAGCGACTCGACCCGATCGACGATCGTGGCCGCTTTCTTCCAGAGATCGATGCCGGGGAGCGGCGCGAGCGTGACGAGCACGCTCGCGCCGGCCGCCTCGAGCAGCCTCGCGATCGCTTCGCCTTCCAGCAGCGGATTGATCGCGCAGACGATGCCGGCCGCCTGCCCGCCCCAGATCACGAAATGCGTTTCCGGAAGATTGGGCAGCACATAGGCGATCACCGAATTCGCGCGCACGCCGATGCGGGTGAACATGTTCGCCGTCCGCGTGATGTCGCGCAGCAGCTCGCGATAGGTCCAGCGCTCGGCGTCGCGGTGGGCGTCGGCGGTCGGAAAGAAGGACAGCGCGGGCGCGGACGGGTCGATCGCCGCACCGGCGCAAATCATCTCGTACGTGCTGGCAGGCAGCGCCGGCGGAAAGCCCTGCGCTTCGATCGCCAGTACGTCGTCGTGGGTCGCGATGCCGTTCATGCCGCTTCGTCCATGATTTCGTTGCGTTGCACACCCAGATCGATCGTGCCGTCACGGCTCGCGATCCGCGCTTCGACGATGTCGCCGGCCTTCAGGTACTGCGTGCGTCCCGCCTGCACCTTCATGAACATCTTCCACTTGACCGATTCGGGAAAGAGCGCGACGGCCCGCTGCTTGAGCGGCGACGGAATGCTGAGGGCGCAGCCGGCCGGCGTACCGGTCGCGAGCAGGTCGCCGGCGTGAAGGTCGTGCACGCCCGACAATTCCGTCAACGTCTCGGCCGGGCCATAGACGAGGTTCGACGTCGAATCCTGCTGGCGCACCGCGCCGTTGACCGTCAACGTCAGGTCGAGCGCCTTCAGCTTCGGGAAGTCGCGCCGCTCGAGCAGGCACAGATAAGGGCCGACCGGGCCGAACGTCCGGAAGCTCTTGCCCTTGTAGAACTGCATCTGCGGGATCTGGACGTCGCGCGCGGAGTAGTCGTTGACGATTACGGTGGCGGCGACGTAGTCGTGCAGGTTCTCGTCCGTGATCCGCTGGCGGCTCGTGATGTCGCGCTTGAGGATGAGGCCGAGCTCGATCTCGTAGTCGAGAAACCGCACGTGCCGCGGCTTCACGACCGGCGAATTCGCGGCGACGATGCAACTCGTCGCCTTCGTGAAGATCATGTTGAACTTCTTCGCATCCGGATCCATGCCGGATTCGATCATGTGCTGGCGATAGTTCGCGCCCTGGCAGACGAATTGCTGGTTGGCGGTGACGGGGGGCAGCCATTCCACGTCCGCCTCCGGAATCGTGGGTCCGTCGAGCGTGACGAGCCGCTCGACCGGGTTCGCCGCCAGAAAGCGTGCGGTCGTATCGAAGTCGCCGGGAATCGGCGTGACGGCGCCATCGGCGACGACGCCCCACTGGGCGCGGCCGTTGTGCCGGAAGTGCAGGACGAGCAGTGACATGAGTGGGTCTCTCGTGAGTCGAACAGGCGGTCGGAGTCAGGCGAACAGTTTTGCGAGGGTCAGCAGCTTGCCGAGCGTCAGATCGGGGCTGCGGCGCAGGTTGCGAAACAACGCGGCGATGCTCGACGGCGTGAAGCGCGGCTTCGTGAAGCTGCGCGGCATCGTCGGGCCCCACTGCGCCATCGCTTCGCGGCTCACCGGATGGATACCGGTGGGTTCGTCGGCGGTAAACAGGTCGCCGTCGCAGTAGTGCTCGTGCTTGGCGCCCCACGGGTCTTGCCAGTAATCGAATACCTGGCTGCCGAGAATGTGCCGCCCGATGCCCCACGCGTGGGTCCAGCCGGCGTCGCGCAGCATGCGCTGGCCCATGCCGAGCGCGTCGGTGTCGACGACCTCGAACGCGCTGTGGCTGTAGGTCGACACGAAGCCCTGCGCGAGCGCGAGCGTGTGATGGTCGGCCGGCGTGTCGCCGCGGTCGAGCCGCATGAACGCGACGGCCGGCGAGCCGTCCGGCAGCACCTGGACATCGCTCGGGATGAAACCGAAATGCCGCGTGTACCACGCGCACGTTTCCTGGAAATCGGCGATCTCGAGCACCACGTGGCCGATCCGGACGATCTCCGGCGGCGCGGCGGGCGGGCGCTGCGTGTCGTTGATGCGAACGCGCGCATCCACGGAGTTGAACGCGAGCGGCGCGCGGTGCGCCAGCGCCGGCAGTCGCGTCATGCCGGCCACCGCATCGACGCGAAAACCGGCCGGATCGACGAGCCGCACGCGCTCGCCGCCGCCCGGCCACGCCGACGGCTCGATGCCCGACGCACCGGGCACGGCGGTCAGCGCATGGAGGTCCGCACGGCTGTCGACCTCGAGCCCGAACCCGGCAAACGCCGGCTTGGGCGCGCGGCGCACCACGTAGCAGAAACCGGACGCGCCGGTGGCGCGCAACAGCAGCAGGTCGGCATCGCGCGATGCGGTTCGCAGTCCGAAGTCATTCAGGAAACGTTCGGCTTCGTCGAGATCCGGGCGCTCGAAGACCAGGTAGGCGAGGGCGGCGGCTCGCGTCGTGGGCCGCGGATGGCGGGCAGGCTGGGCGGTGGTGAGTTTCATGGCGATGGAGGCTCAGGAGGGACGGACGACGGATGAAGCGGGAACGGGCATGGCGCGCGGCGCCGCGCCGAGCAGCGACAGGCTGTCGAGCACGATGCGCTCGACGTCGGCGGCCGGCCCGTCGTGGACGACGGTCTTGTCGGGGCGCACGACGGCCACCCAGCCGACGCGCGCCATGCCGGGAAGGAAGGTGCCGTCCAGGTCTTCCCAGCAATCGCGGCCGCCGCGATCCGGTCGCTGGCCGCGTTGCGCGATCTGCACGATGGTGCCGCCGGCGCCCGCCAGCGCGGCCGCGGCGTCCGCCGTGAGCCCGACGCGCGGGTCGCAGCCGAAGCCGACCAGCGTGTAGCCGTTGCCGAGCACGTCGTCGCTCAGGCGCGCGGTGCCGTCGGCGCCCCTCAGCCATCCCTGTGCGAGCGTTGCGCCGCGCGTGAGCTTCGCGCCCGAGCGGCCGCGCACGAAGAGCCCGGTGCGGAACGCGTTCTTCGGCTTGATGCGCAATTCCTCGAGTTGCGCGCGCAGCACCGGCACGCAGCGCAGCGCGCGCATCAGCCCGTGCGTGGCGAACGCCAGGGCCGCGTTGCGCGGCATCACCAGGCGCCCCATGAGCTTCGCGAGCCGGATCATCGCGCGTGCGTGCGGCCGGCGTTCCGCGTCGTACGTATCGAGAATGTGCGGATCGGCGCGGCCGAGCACCACCCAGGCGAGCTTCCAGCCGAGGTTGGCCGCGTCGCGCAGCCCGGCGACGAGCCCCTGGCCGACGAACGGCGGCGTGATGTGCGCGGCGTCGCCCGCGAGAAAGACCCGGCCGTTGCAGAATGCGTCCACCGTGCGCGCGTGGAAGCGATAGACCGCCTTGCGCTCGATGGTGAGTTCGTCGACGTTGCCCCACGGCGCGAGCAGTTCGCGAATGCGGGTATCCGACTCCATCTCGTCGCGGCGCTCGCCCGGGTGCAGCATGAACTCCCAGCGCTCGCGCGCGCCGGGCGCGACCATGTGCGGCGTCGGGCGCCGATGGTCGCAAATGAATTCGACATGATCGATCGGCCGCGGCACGTGACGCGCATCGACGATGAGCCAGTCCTCGGCGTAGGTCTTGCCGTTGAACTGCTGGCCGATCAACTGGCGCACCTGCGAGCTTGCCCCGTCCGCGCCGACCAGGTAGCGGGCGCGGACCGTGTGCGCATGGCCATGCTCGTCGGTCAGCGACGCAACGATGCCGTCGCGTTCGTCGACGAAACCTTCGAACGTCATGCCGAGCGCGACGTGCACGTTGTCGCGCTCGCTCAGCCGCGCGCGCAGGCAGTGTTCGAGATCGGGCTGGTAGAACGTCACGAGTTTCGGATGGCCGTCGAGCGTGCCGAGCGTATCGATCCGCGCGAATTCACCGAGCGCGGGCGAGCGCATCCGGACGTACGGGATCGGCACCGTGTCGAAATCGCGTTCGTCGACGCCCGCCATCTGCAGGATGCGCAGCGCTTCGTTGTCGAGTGCGATGGCGCGCGGCGCCATGAAGATCCCGGGTGCCTTGTCGATCACCACGACCTTCACGCCGTAACGCGCCAGCAGGTTCGCGAGCGCCGCGCCGACCGGCCCGAACCCGACGATCAGGATGTCGGCCGCCGGCGGCAGCCCGCGCGCGTCGGACTGTGCCGTGCTGCCCGCGACGCGCGAATGCGCGCCCCTTGCTTCAAATGTCTTCACCGTGTCTCCATTCGTCTGTCGATCTCGGCTGCCGCGTGCGACCGGATGTGTTGAGTGACATTAAAGTCATAGATGATGATTTTGTCAATGTAGACATTTGAATCTATACTCGACCCATCTCAGAACCGGATCCGTCATGTCGAACACTCCGAAACGCCGGGCACCCAAACGTGCCGCCGCCGAGCCTGCCGTCGCCGTCGCTGCCGACGTCGCCGCGCCGGTTGCCGAAGAGCGCGAGCCGCGCGGGGCGCGGCGCAAGCGCGAAACCCGTGGCCGTCTGCTCGAGGCGGCGTTGAAGCTGATGGCTGAAAAAGGCATGGAGGGCGTGGCCATCAACGAGATCACCGAAGCCGCCGACGTCGGCTTCGGGTCGTTCTACAACCACTTCGAATCGAAGGAAGCGATCTACACGACACTCGTCGAGACGGTATTCGAGGAGTTCGCCGATTCGCTGGATCGCCTGGCGAGCGGCCTGTCCGATCCCGCGGAGATCATTGCGGTGGCGGTCCGGCACACGCTGATGCGGGCACGGCGGGAGCCCGTATGGGGCCACTTCCTGATACGCGAAGGTTTTTCCGCGCGGGTGCTGACGCTCGGCCTGGGCCAGCGCCTGCTGCGGGACATCGGGCGCGGCATCGCCGAGAAACGCTTCGTGGTCGCCGATCCGTTCATCGGCTTCCTTTCGGTTGGCGGCACGGTGCTGACCGCAATTGCGGCTGAGCTCAACTTCGTCGCGCCGGGCGCGCCGGCGGCCGGTGTGCTGCAGGAGCTCGGCTTCAGCGGCGAGCATTTTCCGGAACGCACGGCGGCCACGCTGCTGCAGACGCTCGGGCTCAAGCGCGCGGAAGCCGAGAAGATCGCGAGCCGGCCGCTGCCGGTGGTCGAGGCTGCCGACGCAACGCGCTGATACGGTCGGGCATCCGGCATACCGGATGCCCGATGCGGTATGCCGCGTCGTCGCGACGCCGGTTCATCCCGCGCGACGCGCCGAACATTCATCGTCACGAGCGGCGGCGCGCATCGGGCCTCCGGATTCGGTCCGGCGCGGCCCGCAGGCACGCAACCGGCCCGACGCGTGGCCCGCCGCGCGCCCCGCCGCGATTACTGCCGGGCCACGACCGTCGCACCTGCGTCGGGCGGCAACTCGCCCATCGCCTGCAGCAGCGCGGCCGTATCGATCATTCGACGGCTCGCGGCGCGCACCGAATCGAGCTCCGCATTCAGGTACTGCCGCTCGCTCGCCCGTTGCGCGGTCATCGGCACCGCACCGAGCGCGCGGCGCTGCACCGTTTCGTCGAAGCCTTCGCCGGCCGCGCGCGCCGCGAGTTCGTTCGCGGCCAGCGCCTCGGCGTCGTTTTCCAGCGCGGCGAGCGAATCGGCAACGTCGCCGAACGCGGACAGCACCGTCGCCTTGTACTGCAGCACGGCCGCGTCGTACGCGTCGCGTGTCGCGCGGCGGTGAGCCAGCAGCGCGCCGCCGTGGAACAGCGGCTGCGACAGCCCGGCGCCGACCGCCCACAGCCCGCCCGCACCCGACAGCAGCGCCGGCCAGCTGAAGCCGCCGCGCCCCATCGTCGCGGTGAGCGACAGGCTCGGGAACAACTGCGCGGTCGCTTCGCCGACGTCGGCCGATGCGGCCTTCACGGCGGCCGCGGCCGCGCGAATGTCCGGGCGCGCCTGCAGCAGGTCGGACGGCACGGCCACGGGCACGTGGGCCGGCAGCGACAACCCGCTGAACGCCGGAATCGGCGGCGCCGCGTCAGGCGTACGGCCCAGCAGGATCGCCAGCGCGTGAACCGCGCGTGCGCGTTGCTGGCGCAACGGCGGCAGCGTCGCGGCGAGCGACGCGGCATCCTGCGCCGAGGCCAGCGCCTGCACGTGCGACATCGCGCCGAGCGCGTAGCGCTGCTGGTCCTCGCGCGCGGCCGCGTCGGCCACGGCGACCAGGCGCTCGGTCAACAGGATCTGGCGGTCGAGCGCCGCCGCGCCGATGGCGGTGCCGACGATGTTGGCCGCCAGCGCGCGCCGCGCCGCTTCGAGTTCGCAGCCGCGCACGTCGACACGCGCGGCGCTCGCCGCGTTCGCATACCGTGTGGCGCCGAACAGGTCGAACGTGTAATGCGCCTGCAGTTGTCCGACGAATACGTTGTAGCGCAGGTTTTGCGCGCCCGCGCCGGAAATGTCCGGCGTGCGCGTGCGGGCCACCTGCGCGTTCGCATCGATCGACGGCAGCGTCGACGCGCCGACCTGCGCGCGCAGCTCCTCCTGCGCGGCGGCGAGCGTCTTTTCCGTCGCGGCGAGCGTCGGATTGGCGCGCAGCCCTTCGTCGACCAGCGCGTCGAGCGCGCTGGAGCGATAGAGCCGCCACCACTGCGGAACCGGCGCGGCGCCGACGTCGAATTGCTGCGCGACGCCCGCCGCTTCGGCGGTGCGCGGTGCCTGCGGCGTCGCGCCGTAGTTCGCCGGCGACGGCATCGCGGGCGGCGTGCTGCTCGGGGCCATCGCGCAGCCGCCCAGGCCGAGCGCGGCGCTCGCGGCGAGCACCGAGGTGATACGAGGGAATTTCATCAGCATGTCTCCGAGGAGGCGACGTCCATTGCGCGCGACTCGCGTTCGTCGCTGCGTACCTTGAAGCACGTCGCATAGAGGGCCGGCAGGAAGAAGATGGTCAGCACCGTCGCGATCGTGATCCCGCCCATCAGCGCGGTGGCCATCGGGCCGAAGAAGCCGGAGCGCAGCAGCGGAATCAGCGCCAGCACCGCGGCGGCGGCCGTCAGCATGATCGGCCGGAAGCGGCGCACGGTCGCGCCGACGATCGCGGTGAAGCGCGGCTGCCCGGCGGCGATGTCCTGGTCGATCTGGTCGACGAGGATCACCGAGTTGCGCATGATGATCCCGAACATCGCGATCACGCCGAGCAGCGCGACGAACCCGAACGGCTTGCCGAACAGCAGCAGCGCGGCGACCACGCCGATCAGGCCGAGCGGCGCCGTCAGCACGACGATGAAGGTGCGCGAGAAGCGCTTGAGCTGGATCATCAGCAGCGTCAGCACCGCGATGATCATCAGCGGCATCTGCGCGTTGATCGACGTCTGGCCCTTCATGCTTTCCTCGGCGGCGCCGCCGATCTCGATCCGGTATCCGGCCGGCAGCGCGGCGCGCACCGTCGCGAGCGCCGCGTCGATGTCCCGCGTCACGCCGATGCTCGGCGCTTCGCCGCGCACGTCGGCCTGCACGGTGACGGTCGGCTGGCGGTCGCGTTCCCAGATCACGCCGTATTCGAGCGTGTCGCGCACGTGACCGATCGTGCCGAGCGGCACCGGGCCATGCGGCGTGGGGATCGCCAGGCCCGCGAGCTTCGACGGGTCGATGCGTTCGCGCTTCGGCGCGCGCAGGTCGACGTCGACCAGCTTGTCGCGCTCGCGATACTGCGTGACCGTGTAGCCCGACAGCGTCATCGCGAGGAAGCCCGACACGTCTTCCGACGTCACGCCGAGCTGGCGTGCCTTGAGCTGGTCGATGTCGAACGACACCGATCGCTCGGCCGGCTCGTCCCAGTCGAACTGCACGTTGCGCGTGCGGGCGTCGGCGCGCACCTGGTCCGCGACTTTCTCGGCGATGCCGCGTACGGTCGCGATGTCGTCGCCGCTGACGCGGAACTTGATCGGGAACCCGACGGGCGGGCCGTTCTCGAGCCGCGCGACTCGGGTGCGCACGGTCGGGAAGCTGCTCGCGAGCGTCGACTCGAGCCAGTGCGACAGGCGATCGCGCGATTCGATGTCCTTCGCCGTGATCACGAACTGCGCGAAATTCGGCTGCTGCAACTGCTGGTCGAGCGGCAGGTAGAAGCGCGGCGCGCCGGTGCCCACGAAATCGACGACGTGCGCGATTTCAGGCCGGCCGTCGAGCACCGTCTCGAGCCGCCTGGCCTCGCGCAGCGTCGCGTCGAACGATGCGCCTTCCGGCAGACGCATGTCCACCAGCAGTTCCGGCCGTTCCGAATTCGGGAAAAACTGCTGCGGCACGCGCGTGAACGCGGCCATCGCGATCGCGAACAGCACGGCCGTCACGCCGAGCACGACCCAGCGGCGCTCGATGCAGGCCGAGATCCATCCGGACAGGCGCCGGTAGAAGCCCGTGTCGTACACCGCGTCGCCATGCGCATGACCGTCGTGATGCGCTCGTTCGGGCAGCAAGTGGTAGCCGAGCAGCGGCACCAGCACGACGGCCGCGAACCACGACACGATCAGCGCGATTGCCGATACCTCGAAGATCGAGCGCGTGTATTCGCCGGTACTCGATTTCGCGAGCGCGATCGGCAGGAAGCCCGACACGGTGACGAGCGTGCCCGTGAGCATCGGGAACGCCGTGCTCGTGTACGCGAATGCCGCGGCGCGCGTGCGGCTCCAGCCCTGTTCGAGCTTCACGGCCATCATTTCGACGGCGATGATCGCGTCGTCCACCAGCAGCCCGAGCGCGAGCACCAGCGTGCCGAGCGACACCTTGTCCAGGCCGATACCGAATACGTGCATGCAGAGCGCCGTCACGGCCAGCACGATCGGAATCGTGATGACGACGACCATGCCGGTGCGCAGGCCGAGCGACACGAGGCTCACGACGAGCACGATCGCGACGGCTTCGCCGACCGCTTCGACGAAGTCGTCCACCGAGTGCTTGACCGCGTGCGGCATGCTCGCCACCGCCGTCAGCTGCAGGCCGGCCGGCAGGCCCGCCTGCAGTTCGGCCGCGTTCGCATCCAGCGCCTTGCCGAGGTCGATCACGTCGCCGCCTTTCTGCATCGTGACGCCGATGCCGAGCACCGCGTGGCCGTTCGTCCGCATCTGCGTGACGGGCGGATCGTCGTAGCCGCGCGTGACGGTCGCGACGTCGCCCAGCCGGAACGTCCGGCCATTCACGGTGACGAGCATGTCGGCGAGCGCCTGCGTGTCCTTGAACGCGCCGCTCGGCCGCACGAACACGCGGTCGTCCGCGGTCGTGATGGTGCCGGCCGGCGCGACGGCATTCTGTGCGTCGATCGCCTGCGCGAGCTGCTGCGGCGTGATCGCGAGGCGCGTCAACTGCGCGTTCGAGATCTCGACGAACACGTGCTGGGCGGGATCGCCGAAGTAGTCGACCTTCGCGACGCCCGGCACGCGCAACAGTACGGCACGCAGCCGGTCCGCATAGTCGTGCAGTTGCGCGGGCGAATAGCCGTCGCCTTCCAGCGCGTAGATATTGGTGTACACGTCGCCGAATTCATCGTTGAAGAACGGGCCGACGGTGCCTTTGGGCAGTGTCGCGCGGATGTCGCCGACCTTCTTGCGCACCTGGTACCAGGTCTCAGGTACCTGGTCGACCGGCGCGGAATCCTTCATCGAGAAGAAGATCATCGACTCGCCGGGCCGCGAATAGCTCTTGATGTTGTCGACGTACGGCGCCGCCTGCAGCTGGCGGCCGATCCGGTCCGTGACCTGTTCCTGCACGTCGCGCGCCGTCGCGCCGGGCCAGTAGGTCTGGATCACCATCGTGCGGAACGTGAACGGCGGATCCTCCGATTGCGCGAGACGCGTATAGCCGATCACGCCGAAGATCGTCGCGAGGCCGATCAGGAAGATCACCAGTTGCTGGTGCTTCAATGCCCATGCGGACAGGTTGAAGTGGTCAGCGTCGCTCGACGCGGCTCCGGCCTGGGCGCGATGTCCGTCGCCGGTGCCGTGCGGATGTTGCGGAGCGTTCATGATGCGAGATCCTCCGCATGCAGCGGCGGCACGATGCGCACGCGCTCGCCGGCACTGACCGTGTGAACGCCCTGCATCACGACGCGCTCGTCGTTCGCGAGGCCGGACGTGACGGTGACCGTGCGTTCGTCGTAGCGGCCGATCGTCACCGCGCGCAGTTCGAGCGTGTCGCTGCCCTTTCGGACGACCCACACGGCCGGGGCCTCGCCGCGGTGAAAGAGCGCGGTGGCCGGCAGCGTGATCGCGCGGTCCGCAGCGGGCCCCGCGGCAGCATCGAACGTCACGTTCGCCGTCATACCGGAGCGCACGTCCGGCCCCGACGAGAGCAGCGTCAGCTTCACGCGCCAGGTGCGGCTCTGCGGATCGGCGGCAGCGGCGACTTCGCGCACGCGCGCATCGAGCACCTTGCCCGGAAGGGCCGTCAGGCTGACACGAGCGGGGCGACCGACCGCGAGAGCGGGCAGGTCGCGCTCCGACACGTCGCACACGATGTCGAGATCGCCGCTCCAGTCGAGATGGAACACGGCCTGGCCGGGCTCGACGTTTTGCCCGGTATCGGCATCTTCGGACGTGATCACGCCGTCGTGATCGGCCGTCAGTGTCGCGTAGCGCAGGTGATCGCCGGCGAGCGCCATTTGCGCGAGCGCGGAATCGCGCTGCGCGACCGCCGACGCATACGCGTCCTGCGTCGTCTCGAGTTGTGCCGGTGCGATCAGGTTGGCCTGCGCCTGCGCGCGATCGCGATCCAGTTGCTGTTTGGTGTACGCAACACGGTGCTCGGCCGCATCGAGTTGCGCACGCGCATTCAGCAACGTGTTGCGCAGATCGGCCGGGTCGAGCGTCGCGAGGGCCTGGCCGGCTTTCACCGTGTCGCCGATTCGCACGCGCCGCTCGACGATCTTGCCGCCGACGCGAAACGACAGCGGCGTCGAATAGCGTGCCTGAACCTGCGCCGGCAGCACACGCTGCGCCGTGTCGTTGTCCTCGTGCACCGCCAGTGCGACCACCGGCTGCAGTTCGGGCGCGGGCGTCTCGTGCGAATGGCAGGCCGTCAGCAGAATGGCGCAGCACGCGATGGCGACGGGCGCTCGCCGGGCCGGCGGGACGATGCGTGTCAGAAGCGGGCGCGTGAAGGTTCGCGCGTCAAGACCGGGTGATTTCACGATGTTTCCAAGACAAGTGAGGGTCAACTGAACAGGGTTGGGCGACCACGGAGGCGCCCGGATTCATGCAGATGCGGCGCGGCGCGTTCGTCGCTGTCGATTCTGCATATCAATCAGTACTGCGATATTTCAATTACGGCTTGCTCCGGCTGCAGGCATGCCGATTCCCTGTGCGGGGCAGACGCGAACGTGCGGATGCGCACGCAGCGCTTCGACCGGCGACCACCGCGCAAAGCCGAGCGGCACCGCTCGTCGTTGCGGCCGAAGCCGCGCGCGACACGACGGGTGACGAAGCGGCGGTTACGGCGTGCTCGGCGCTTTTGGCGCCGATTTCGCTTGCTGCCGCGCGTCGGGCACAGCCCCTCGACAGGAGCCGGATGCTGTGATTTTCGAGATTAAACTCATAACTGATAAAGTTGTCAAGTATGAGTCGTGGATCTAAAATTGCGCCATGCAGAAAGTTCTATCGAATAGAGGAAGGGGAGGCGGGCTCATGGACGATCGGACAGTCGGGCCCCTTCGGCCTGCCGGCCGCGCCGGTGTAGCGGCGCCGCGCCAGCCGCGCGGCGCCCGGCGCAAGGAGGCCACGCGCATGCGGCTGCTGCACGCGGCGTTCAGGTTGATGGCGGAAAAGGGGCCGGACAACGTGGCGATCAGCGAGATCACCGAGGCGGCGGATGTGGGGTTCGGTTCGTTCTACTACCACTTCGAATCGAAGGACGGCATCTTCGCCGCGCTGACGGAGTGGGTGTTCGACGATTTTGCGGACGGGCTCGAGCGTCTCGCGAGCGGCTTGTCCGATCCCGCCGAGGTCGTGTCCGTCTGCGTACGCCACACGCTGATGCGTGCGCGCCGCGAGCGGCTGTGGGCCCGGTTCCTGATGCGGGAGGGCTTCTCGGTGCGCGCGCTCGACCACGGGCTCGGCCGGCGGTTGCGGCGGGACAGCGAACGCGGCATCGCCGCACGCCGCTTCGTCGTCGACGATCCGCTGATGAGCGTGCTGGCGATGACCGGAACGATTCTCGCGGCGATCGCCGCGGAGTGTCACACGACGGCTGCGTCGGCGAGCGGCATGCCGGAGCGGGTGGCGGCCCTGGTGCTGCAGACGCTCGGCCTCACGCGCGCCGAGGCATACGATGTCGCGAACCGACCGCTGCCCCCGGGCGTCTTCGCCACGGCGGATACGGCGTGACTGTTTGCGGCATGCCGTTGCCAGGGCGGCTGCGTCCCCGGTTCCCGCATCGTCATCGTGATCTGCTCCGTTGCAGCGATCGCAGCCTCCGGCGCCGGGCACCCGGTGACCGGTTAGCTTATGCGGCCCGAAAGCAATGGGATGGACGCCCCAACCGGAAACGTCGCAGTCGTGCAAAAGTGGGATTGTGCGTGCACCACGTCAACGAATAGGCGCTCCCGTCATGATGGCTACGGTTATTGGCATCGATCCGGCAAAGAACGTGGTCCAGCTGCACGGCGGCAACGAGCACGGCAGGGTGGTGCTAAAAACCTAGCCGAACGTGATGAACTGAGCCGACGACCACACCTTGCTGTCGTTGCGTTGCCGCCCAAAGAAATAGACAGGGCGGTAGCCGAACTCCGCATGGCCGGGCTCGACCTCGATGCTGCCGGAGAGATCGACGGGCAGCGGCTGGTCGGTCAGTCGCTCGAGCGCGACGAACAGCTCCGTTCCGCCAAGCGCATGCGTCGCCGTCCCACTCGCGAGCAGTTCCGCACCGCTGATCTCGAAACGGAATTCAGGCGCATGGACGAATGGATTGCGCTGCAACGGATCGCCGACCTTCGCGAAGCTGTCGATCGTGCCTTCGACCACGATCGTCGCGGCGGCGAGATTGCCGATGTCGAGCTCGATGCTGTCGGCGTCGCCGTAAGTGTCGCTGCGGAATTCGACGTCGGTCGCGCCAGTGCGCCATGCCGATTCCTCGACATGCTCGAACCCGTTAGACCCGAAACGGTGGATCGTGCCGTTGACGATCCGGATCCGGCCGCGCCACGCGGCCCAGCGGTAGCGATCGCGAATGCGGGCGCCGCCCCAGCGCACCCGGACGAGGCGCTCCGCGTAGCCGAGTTCCGCATGCAGGTTGCGCTCCCAGAGCAGACCCTCGTGATCGTACGCGGCCACGTATTCCCACCCGGACTGGCCGAGCAGCCGGTAGTGGAGCCGAGCCGGCCCATGGTGCGCGAATGCGTCGCCTTGCCAGTGATCGCCGCAGCGCACGAGCAGCGCACTGTGCTCGCCGGTGGTCGCCCATGTGCGGCGCGCACGCAGTGCTTCGCCGACGTGCTTGCGATCGAGTGCGGGGGCGAGCACGCCCGTCAGCCCGCCATGTACGCCGAAGACCTGCACGCCGGGTGCGCCGCCGCCCGGCCGGCCGCGATGTTCGTCGCCGCTGGCCGCGACGCCGAGCGGGTAGCCGCGTTCGATCACATCCTGATACAGCCAGCCGAAGTGGCCCCACGACGACGCGATCTCGACGAGCCGTTCAAGCTCGGGGTGGTGCCAGTCCGGAATGTAGCGGCGGCCGCCGACATGCGGCATCACGAGATGTTGCGCGGCATCGTCCGCATACGCATCCCACAGTTCTTCGACGGGCCAGCGGCCGAGCTCGACCGCCGTGCCCTTCATGTCCTCGTTCCAGACGAGCGTGCGATTGTGCTCGCCGCGCGCGTTGTACGGAAAATCCGGTCGCGCGTCGCCGAGGAACACCACGTTGTGATCGCCGCCGGCGGTCGAGCTGCCGCACCATTCCTGTACCGGATACACGACGAAGCGGCCCGGTTCGTTGAAGCGCTCGACCGCATCGACGCCGAGCTGCCAGTTCTCGTCGGTGATCTGGAAGTCGTTCGCGGTATAGCCGAGCACGTCGATGCCGCCGATGTCGCGGGCGTAGCGCGCGTTGTACTCGGGGCTGTTGGTGCCGACCGTGTCATGTGCGTGCACATGCAGATCCGCATACAGCGCGCGCGGCGCGGGCAGCGACGCGTCGATCGTCAGCCATGCTTCGGCCGCGCGCACATCCGGGCGCGTCGGCACGTCGGCGACGATGCGCAGCGTGCCCGCGTCGACCGGCAGGTCGTCCACCGCGCAGCTTGCAAAGTCCGCATCGGGCAGCGCGTGTTCGCGCCGGTAGACGATCTCGCCGCGAACGTCATACGCGACGACACGCGCATGGCCGCCGACCTCGCGGCACGCGTTGCCCCAGCGGTCCTGCAGCGACAGCCGGAATGGTGCGCGCGTGCCGGGCTGCACGAAGCGCGGGCCGTTCAGCAACACGTCGGAAGGCGCACCGGCACGGATGTCGATCGCTATGTCGCCGGGCACCGCGACGAAGCGCGACGTGCCGAGCGGATCGACGTAGAGCCGGAAGCGGAAGTTGTCTTCGGCGAAGGTCTGCACCCGCGTGCCGGGGCCGCGGCGGCGGTCGCCGAGGCGAATCACGATCCGGTCGCCGGCGTTCACGTAACCGTCGACGATGTCGACGATCACGGCTTTCTGGAACGGCCGCTCATGCCCCTTCTGGTCGAAGCGCACGTTCAGCGCCTGCACGGTGGCCGGGCTCTGGCCCGGCACGAGCGGCGCCGCGAGGTACTCCGCGCTGATGTAGTTCGCGGCGCTCGGGTCGCTCGTCTGGAACAGCGCCCAATCCGAATAGAACTTGAAGGTCGCCTTCAGCCAGCCGCCGTCGGCGATGCCGGACGAGCCGACCTCGTAGTCGAGCACGATCTCGCTCCACTCGCCGGCTTCGAGACGGGTGACGTTGCAGCGCACGCGTCCGGCGAACGGCAGGCGTTTGTGGCGTTCGTACAAGCCTTGCGGCGCGACGTGCGGGCCCAGGCGGTCGCGCAGCGCCGCGGCGCGCGCGTCGACGGTATCGATGGCGTCGTTGGATTCGTTCATGGTGGAATGCAAAATGATGTCGACGGAAGGCGGCGCGCGTCAATGCGCGAACGGCCAGGGCGCACTTGCGTCCCAGACGGGAATGCCCATGTACGCGTACCACGGCGCGATCACGCAGAGGCCGTAGACGATCGCGATCAGCACCGCCACCGAGCCGACCTTCGCGTAGTCGGCCGTCGAGAACGCGCCGCTGCTGTAAGCGATGACGCCAGCGGTGATCTGCGTCGGCAGCAAATACGCGAAGCTGTCGGTATCGCTGACGAGCATCGTGAACGCGACCGGATGCAGCCCGAGGCGCGGTGCGAGCGCCAGCGCAATCGGCGCGATCATCGTGACGGCCGCGACATTGGACAACATGCCGATGCGGATCACGTGCGTGCCAAGCATCACGATCGCGATCGCCAGCCACCAGCCGTGCCCGCGCGCGGCAACGTAAACCTGATCGGCGGCCCAGCTCGCGAGCCCCGACGCGCTGATCGCCGACGACAGCGACAACGCACCGGCGAGCAGGAACAGCGTGCCCCAGATCGTGCGCTGTTCGACTTCGGCCCAGCCGAAGCGCAACACGCCGGGCGCGAACAACAGCGCGAGCGCGATCAGCGCGACGATTTCCGACGACAGGTGATGCAGCGGCTCGGTGGCCCACAACACGGCGACGGCCGCGAACAGCGCGAGCACGGCCCAGTCGTTGCGCGCGGCGCGCGGCTGCGCGGCGCGCATCGCCGCGATCGAGTCGGGGCCACCGGGAATCGCGACGGCGCGCGAGCGGAAATGGAATTGCACCCACGCTTGCGTGATCGCGAACATCCCCAGGTAGGGCCACTGCAGCTTCAGCCACGTCAGGTAAGAGATCCGGATGCCGAGCTGCTTCTCCAGCAAGCCGGACACGACCATGTTCGGCAGATGGGCCGTCAGGATGCACATGCCGCTGATCATCGCGCCGTACACGAGCGTCTGGATCACGATCGCCTTGCGTGCGGCGCGTTCGCGCGGCGTTTCGCCGAACAGCCGGACGATGCCGTTCGTGACCGGCAGCAGCGTCGCGGCACGCGCGTTCGCGGCCGGCACGACGAGCGCCATCACGCAGTTCACCGCGAACATCGCCCAGATCACGCCGTTGGCCGTGCGCACCTTCAGCCGGTCGAGCAGGAGCAGCGCGATGCGGCGGTCGAGCCCGCTCGCCTGCATGATCGCGGAGAACAGAAAGGCGGCGAGGCACAGGAACACGACCGGCGCGGCGAAGCCGCTGGCCGCCTTCGGAAACGACGGGCTCGCGTGCGACAGCACGAGCAGCATCGGCAGCAGGATGCCGCTCACGCCGACGGGAATCGCCTCGGTGATCCAGACGATCGCGACCCACGCGACCACGGCGAGCGTCGCCTTGCCTTCCGCGGACAGATGCGCGGGCGCAGGCAGCCACCACGCGATCGCGAAGAACGCGATCCATGCGGCGGCGAAGCCGATCGCGGCACGCCACTGCGCGCTGGTCGATCGGGCTGCCGGGTGCGGATCGGCGGGTCGGGGTGCTGCCGTTTCAGCCCGTGGCGGGCGACTTGCCTGCGTGCCGTCGAGCGGCGGCGTGCCGATTGCGTTTTCAGTCACTGCTATGCTCCCCGTGCGTCGGGCCCCGTGAAACTGAAACGGCAGCCCCGACCGTCTGTCGAGATGTCATAATACGTATTAATACAAGTTGAGCGATCCAATTGCTTTTCATATCGATATCGGGGATCGCGCATAGCGCGAGCCGAGCACGGAGAGGAACATTCGATGACGCTGGTGCGTGACGACGCGACGTCGCTTTACGAGCAGATCGCGACGACGCTGCGCGACGAGATCGAGCAGGGGATCTACGAGCCGACCGGCAAGCTGCCGTCCGAGGCGCAACTGAGCGAGCGTTTTCAGGTGAGCCGCGTGACCGTGCGGCTCGCGCTCGATCGGCTGGCCGACGCGCGTATCGTCGAGCGCAAGCAGGGCAAGGGCACGTTCGCCGCGAAGCAGCGGCTGAGGCACCGGCTCGATGTGCTGCGCGGGCTGCACGATTCGATCGCCGGGCAGCGCGCGCGCGCGCGAATGGAGTTGCTGCGAATGGAAACATGTGACGTACCGCCGGGCTTGCAGCAAGTATTCGCCGCCGACGTCACGAGCTGCATTTATCTCGAACGCCTGCACTGGGTCGACGACGAGCCGATCGCGCTCGCGCAGACCTGTCTGTTGCCTGAGGCAAGTGCCGTCGCTTATGCGCAGGCCGACAGCGTGCCGACTTACGAACTGCTGGAGCAGTTGCTCGGCTGGCGCATTGCCGACGCCGACATGTCGGTGACGGCCGTGGCCGCGCCGGACGATATCGCCGCCCTGCTCAAGACCGGCAAGCTGGCGCCGCTGCTGGTGTTGCGGCGTACGTCTCGTCTGGCCGACGGCCGCACGTGTGAATCCACGCTGTTTCATATTCGGCCGGAGCGCTTCGACCTGGTGGTGCGAAGCGGTGTCGAAGCGCGATTTGTCGCCCATGGCACGCCTTCCGTCGGGGATCACGGCGATGGCGCCGCGCGGTGAATCGATCGGACAGGTCGTTCAGACGCCCGGGAAATCCCGTTCTGATTCAGCTTCCCGATTTTTATTCCTCCCTGGAATTTCGCCGCTTCGTCATGTCGGCGGCACGGCTCGTGTCGACTGCCGGCCTGGCGCGTCACGGCAGCAGCAAGCTGCCGGTCAGCACTGACCCGGTTCATTGACGGCGTCATGCACGGCGCGAAGTTGCCCGGCTCCCGTCGGGCAACGCTGAATGCGCGATATAGAAAGCTCGAATACTTGGTTGGGTCCGCACGAAGGCTTCGCTAGTATCCGACGCTCCCATCGGAGCCGGAACCGGAAGGTTCCGGCTGCGCCGCCCATTGCGGCGTTTCGCGACTTCCCAACTGCCGACATGTCTTCCCACTCGATTCCCGACGGCACCACGCGCCGGCTGGCCGCCGCGATTGCGTGCGCCGAGCCCTCGCGTGATCCATCCGCCATCGCAGCCGCGCGGCGCGGGCTGCTCGATTTCCTTGCCGCCGCATTCGCCGGCGCGCGCGACAACGGTTACCGCAAGCTGCTGGCGGTGTGCGGTCGCGATTCGGCCGGGGCAGTCGCGGTCATCGGCAGTGCGACACCGGCGTCGCCGCAATATGCGGCGCTGCTCAACGGTTATGCAGGCCACGCGCTCGACTACGACGACGTGCACAGCAGCGTGCGCGGCCATCCCGGCACCGTGCTGCTGCCGGCGCTGCTCGCGCTCGCGCAGGTGCGCGCACGCAGCGCGCTCGAACTGCTCGACGCATACGTCGTCGGCGTCGAGACGATGGCGCGGATCGGTCTCGCGCTCGGCAGCCGCCACTACGAACTCGGTTTCCACAACACCGCGACGCTCGGCACGCTCGGCGCGGCCGCCGCCGCGGCACGTCTGCTCGGGCTCGATGCGGCGGCCACCGACAACGCGCTCGGCATCGCCGCGACGCAGTCGGCCGGGCTGCGGCTGCAGTTCGGCAGCGAGGTCAAGCCATTGCACGCGGGCCTGGCGGCGCGCGCGGGGCTGTTCGCCGCCGAACTCGCCGAGGCGGGACTGGCCGGCGCGCCGGGCGCACTCGACGGCCCGGAAGGATTCTTCGCCGTATTCGGCGGTGGCGCGGCGCAGCCGGCGCGCGTGCTGGCCGACTGGGGCGCGCCGTGGCAGATCGTGTCGCCCGGCCTGTACTTCAAGCCGTGGCCGTGCTGCACGGCAACCCATTACGCGGTGCAGGCCGCGCTCGATCTGCGCGCTCGCCACCGCATCGCGCCGGCGGACATCGTTGGCATCGCGGTCACCTTCCCGCCGGGCGGCGACACGCCGCTGTCGAACCGGCTGCCGGCAACCGGCCTCGAAGCGCGCTTCAGCGTGGAATACGCGGTGGCCGCCGCGCTGACGGATGGGCCGCCCGGCGTCGCGACGTTCGCCGACGTGCCCGTGCGCGACGACCTGATCGCGCTTGCCGCACGCGTGACGCGGCGCCACGACGCTGCCGCGCCGCGTGCGTCGACCGATCCCGCGACGCGCTTCTCGGTCGTCGAGATCGCGCTTCGTGGCGGTGACACGCTGCAGCAGCGCACCGAACGCCTCGTCGGTGCCGATGATCTCGCCGCGAAGTTCGCGGATGCAACTGCCCACGATCCCGCGCTCGCGTTCGTCCCGGAACTGGTCGACACGATGCGAAGCACGGCCGATCTCGCACGCCTTTTCCACACCTTTACGTCGCTTCAATCATGAGCACCGATCGCAGCACACCTTCCCGCCGCCAGATGCGCCTGGGGCTGTTCCTCCAGGGCGCCGGACACCACGTCGCCGGCTGGCGCCACCCCGACGCCGAATCCGGCAGCGAGAACTTCGACCTGCTGCGCCGCGTCGTGCAGACCGCCGAGCGTGCGAAGTTCGACATGGTCTTCCTCGCCGACGGCCTGACGAGCGGCCCGGACGCGCATCCGTCCATGGCGATGCGCTTCGAGCCGCTGAGCCTGCTGTCGGCGCTCGCGATGCACACGCGGCACATCGGCCTCGCGGCGACCGCATCGACGACATACAGCGAGCCTTACCACATCGCGCGCGTGTTCGCGTCGCTCGACCACCTGAGCGGCGGGCGCGCCGCCTGGAACGTCGTGACGACCTCGTACGACCGCACCGCCGCGAACTTCACGCGCGGCAACCATCCCGATCACGCGCAGCGCTACGAGATGGCCGGCGAATTCGTCGATGTCGTGAAGGGGCTGTGGGACAGCTGGGACGACGACGCGGTCGTCAGGGACAAGGCGCGCGGCGTGTATTTCGACCCGGCGAAGGTGCACGCGCTCGATCACGCCGGACGCTTCTTCAACGTGAAGGGGCCGCTGAACGCGTCGCGCCCTCCGCAGGGCCATCCGGTCGTGATTCAGGCCGGCTCGTCGGGCCCCGGCCAGGATCTTGCCGCGCGCACCGCGGAAGTGGTGTTCACCGCGCAGCAGACGCTCGAGGAAGCACAGGCCTTCTATCGCGACCTGAAGGGGCGGCTTGCGGCATACGGCCGCGGCGAGGACGCAATCGCCGTGATGCCCGGCGTATTTCCGGTGATCGGCCGCACCGAGCAGGAGGCCAAGGACAAGTATGCGCAGCTCCAGCAATGGACCGATACGTCGGGCGCGCTGACGCTGCTGTCCGACCGTCTCGGCCATGACGTGTCGAAGTATCCGCTCGACGGTCCGCTGCCCGACCTGCCCGAATCCGATCAGTTGAAGAGCCGCGCGAAGCTGCTGACCGATCTCGCACGCCGCGAGAACCTCACGCTGCGCGAACTCTACTACCTCGTCGCCGGCGCGCGCGGGCACCGGATCGTGTGGGGCACGCCGACGCAAGTCGCGGACGCACTGGAGGAGTGGTTCGAGGGTGGCGCCGCGGACGGCTTCAACATCATGCCGCCTTATTTCCCCGGCGGACTCGACGATTTCGTCGAGCATGTCGTACCGGAACTGCAACGCCGCGGCCTGTTCCGCACCGAATACGCGGGCACGACGCTGCGCGACCATCTCGGGCTCGCGCGGCCGCCGAGCCGCTACGCAGCGCGTTGACTCAGACCGCGAAGCGCGTCAGGTCGAGTGCGATCGGCGCGCTGTCGCGGCTGGCGTGCGGGCTGCCCGCGGGGCCGAGCGCATGCGCGAGGAAAGCCCGCGTGCGCGCGCTTTGCGGTGCGCGGAACAGTTGCGCGGCCGGCCCGTGCTCGACGATCACGCCCGCCTCGGTGAAGTAGACGACGTCGCTGATTTCCTCGGCGAACCGCATCTCGTGCGTGACGAGTACGCAGGTCATCCCGTCGCGCACGAGGTCGCGAATCACCGCCAGCACGTCGCCGACGGTTTCCGGATCCAGCGCGGACGTCACCTCGTCGAACAGGATCAGGTCGGGCTGCATCGCGAGCGCGCGGGCGATCGCGACGCGCTGCTGCTGGCCGCCCGACAGCTCGCCGGGGTACGCATGCGCCTTGTCGCCGAGGCGCACGCGTTCGAGCAGCGCGTGCGCGGTGCGCACCGCTTCGGCGCGATCGCGGCCGAGAATCCTGACCGGCGCGGCGACGAGGTTGTCGAGCACGCTCAGGTGCGGAAACAGGTTGTATTGCTGGAACACGAAGCCGACGCGCTTGCGCAGCGCGATTTCGTCGCGCTCGGATGCGAGCTGGTCGACGCGCGTGCCATCGACGTCGATCAGGCCGCGCTGCGGCCGCAACAGCCCCGTGATGCAGCGCAGGATCGTCGATTTGCCGGAGCCGGACGGCCCGATGATCGACACGGCCTGGCCGCGGTGCACGTCGAGATCGATACCGCGCAGCACGGGGGTCGTGCCGTAGGACAGGTGCACGTCGCGCAGGCGGACGAGCGGCTCGTCCGCGCCGCGCGGAGTTTCAGTGGAATGCATGACGTCGTTCGAGAAGGCGGGTGAAGCGGGCAATCGGGTAGCAGTACGCGAAAAACAGGCCGAGTACCGTGAAATAGACGACGACGGTGAAGTCGGCGCGCGCGACGGTGTTGCTCGCGACCTGCGCGGTGTCGAGCAGGTCGTGCACGCCGACGAGCGACGCGAGCGCGGTGGCCATCGTGATGCTCGCGTACAGGTTCATCCACGGCGGCAGCATGCGGCGCACGCATTGCGGCAGGATGATCCAGCGGAACACCTGCACGCGGCTGAACGCGAGCGAACGCGCGGCGTCCCACTGCGCGTGCGGAATCGACTGGATCGCGCCGCGGAAGATTTCCGCGAAGTTCGCGCTCGCCGGCAGTGCAAGGCCGAGCGTCACCTTGAACCAGTCCGGAAACGGCAGCGACGTGTGGCCGAGCCTGATTTCGAACGGGAATACGTAGGTCGAGAAATAGATCAGCACGAGCAGCGGCGCGTTGCGAAACACCTGCACGTACGCGCGCGCCGCAACGCGTGCGATGCCGAGCCGCGACAGCGTCAGCGGGCCGAGCACGAGGCCGGCGAGCGTGCCGAGCGCGATCGCCAGCGCGCTGATGCCGATGTTGACGAGCATCGCGTTGCCGAGCGCGGGCAGCCAGGTGGCGAGCGCGACGAGCGTCGGATGGTGCCGACCGGCAACAGCCAGCGCGACGACGGCCAGCGCGGCCAGTATTGCCGCGACCACGGGCCAGCGCACGAGGCGCGCGGGCGAAGCGAGCGAGTCAATGGCCATAGCCGGGTATCCTCAAGCGGTGTTCGAGCCAGCGCCCCGCGAGGTTGACCGTGAACGTGAGCGCGCCGAAGAAGAGCAGGATCAGGATCATCAACTCGAGCACGTTGTCGCGCTGCGTCCAGATCATGATCGACGCATAGGTGACGTCGCCCACCGCGATCGCCGAGGCGACCGTCGTCATCTTCACGAGGTCGACCAGGTTGTTGACGAGCGCGGGCAGCGCGAAGCGCATAGCGAGCGGCAACTGCACGTACCAGAGCCGCTGGCGGCGGCTGTAGCCGAGCGACTGCGCGGCTTCGAGCGTCGCGCGCGGCACCGCTTCGAGGCCGGCGCGCAGCGCTTCCGCATGAAACGCGCCCTTGTGCAGCGAGATCACGATCACGCTCCAGATGAACGGCGTCAGCGGATTGCCGCCCAGACCGCGCAGTGCGGCGCTGATCAGCATGTTGACGACGAGGAATGCGCAGAACAATTGCACGAGCGTCGGCGTGTTGCGGGTAAGCTCGACGAATGCGCGCGCGGGGCGCGCCAGTGCCGCGCGCGGCGACACCAGCAGCGCGGCGAGCACGACGCCGCACGCGAGGCTGCCGAGCGCGGTCGCGATCGACAGTTCGAGCGTCACGCCCATCCCGTGCACGAACGACGCGCGTTCGTCGGGGGCGAGCACGAAGCCGTAGTCGAGGCCGAGCTTGCGGAGCGCATCGACGGCGGCGGCCGCCGTCATGTGCGTTGCGCCTTGAGCTTCGCGTGCAGGTCGAGCACGGCTTGCGATGGCGTCATGCCGTTCTTGCGCTCGACGTCGAGCAGCCAGCCGCTGCGATGCCAGTCCTGGACGATCCGGTCGAGTGCGTTCTGCGTATCGGTCTCGCCCTTGCGGACCCAAATGACCGACGGCGACGGAATCAGGTCGGTCGGCAGCGGCGTCGCATAGTCCTTCCAGTCCGGATTGCGCGCGACGAGCATGCGCAACGTCGGCGCGACGTGCACGGCGGCCACGCAGTTGTTGCCGCGAAGCGCGAGCAGCGATTCGGGCTGGCCGCGGAACGCCTTCACCTGCGCACCGTATTCCGTCGCGAGCGGCTTCGTGTAGTTGCTGCCTTGCGACACGCAGACCGGCTTGCCGCGCACGTCGGCCCAGGTCTTGATGCCGCTGTCCTTGCGCGTGATCAGCGCGCCGCCGATGAACTCGAACGGCGTCGGCGCATACGACAGGATTTCCGCGCGCTCCGTCGTCAGCTCCATGTTGGCGATCAGCGCGTCGACCTTGCCCTGCTGCAGGAACTGCACGCGGTTCGACGGTTGCACGGGCGTCAGTTCGACGTCGACGCCGAGCCGTTTCGCCACGTCGTTCGCCAGATCGACGTTGAAGCCGACCGGTTTTTGCGTCGCGGGATCGAGCGAGCCGAACGGCGGGCCCGACAGGATCACGCCGATCGTGATCTTGTGACGTTGATGGATGCGATCGAGTGTGCTGTCCGCGCGAGCCACGCCGGAAAAAGCGGAAAAAAGGGCGGCGACGAGCAGCGCGTGGCCCGACGTAGTGCGAAACGATCTGCTGAACATGGGAAAGAGAGACGTTGTTTGGGTGAAGCGGGGCGGCGCGTCGCGCGCCCGGTTGTCGGGAGCGTGTATTTTCGGGATGCGGAACGCATCGAGGAACCAAGAAATTCTCATACCGTTATCTGGTCCTCCGATTTACGCAGACGAACACGACGCTCGCACGACCGGACTGGCGATGTGGCGGAGGGCTTGCGAGCGCATCGGTGGCGATGATCGGGCACGCGTCGAATACCGCTGAATGTTGCTGGCGTTGCCGCGCGCGTTGCGCCGGGCATCCGGGATTCGATATCTGCGCGCGGCAGCGAAGCATCATACCAATCGGTATTTTGAGCGCGTCCGAGGTTGACTAAGATCAAGCCCTCGGGCGGACGCCCGTATCGCCAACCGGTCCGCCCACGCCTGAATCATGGACAACCGCACAGATTCCCCACCGCTCATTTCCCTGCCTGAAAGCGAGCACCGCCCACTCTCGGTGCGCGCGAAGGCGCTCGTGTTTGCCGATCCCGCGTCACGCGCCGTGCTGCGTTTCGTCGAGCAGATCGGGCCGAGCGCAAAGCGGCGCTTATCACGGCGACGAGACGCTGCTCGACTATCTCGCGCTGTTCGACCGTTACAAGGGCGCGCGCAACGTGCTCGTCGCGCATTCGCTCGGCACGGGCAGCACGCTCGCGTTGCTCGATCGGCTCGCGACGCTCGGGCGGCCGCATGAAGCAAGCGGCGCGCTGCAGCTCGGCACGCAGCTCGCGCGCCCGGTGACCCGGCCACCGGCATTGCCGGGCTGGCTGCTCGAATGGATCAAGCCGGTGTTCGCACGGCGGTTTCGGCGGCTCGCATGGCATCCGCAAGCCGATCCGGCGCTGGTCGCGTACGAGTCGCGCGTGGCGCGCCGCAACCGGATGGCGACGTTCCAGGCCGTGCTGCGCGGCGCGCCGTGGCCCGACGCGGCGCGGCTGGCCGTGCTCGACGTGCCGGTCGCCGTGCTGGCCGGCGATGCCGATGGATTGACGCCGCCGGCCGGCGGGCGCGCGCTGGCCGACGCGTTGCCGAATGCGACGTTCGACGTGCTGGCCGCCTGCGGGCATCAGTTGATGCTCGAGCGGCCCGATCAGGTCGGCGCCGCATTGCGTGCGCTGCTCGAGCGCACCGTTCAGCCGGCGCCGTCGGCTTGAGCGTCGATGTATGCATCGGCCGATGGATCATGACAACCCGGCCCGGGGTTCGGGCAACGGTGGAAGAGGAGGCGTTTGATGTCTGAAGTCGAAGTTTCGTTGGATCGGCAGGACCGGCTCGTCCATGTGTCGGCCCGGGATCCGCTCGCGCAGCCGCTGTTCGACGAGCTGGCGTACGAGTACAGCAGCCGTTACGCGGCCTATATCCCGGAGGAGGAACTCGCCAGGGAGCTCGTGCGCTATCCGGTCGAAGCGTTCGCGCCGCCTCATGGCGCGTTCCTGCTGCTGTTGCGTGAGGGCCGGGCGATCGCGGGCGGGGCGTTCATGCGTCATCACACGCCGGCCACCGCGGAGTTCAAGCGGATCTGGGTGAGTCGCGCGCATCGCCGTCAGGGGTTGGCGCGGCGCGTGCTGGCCGAGCTGGAGGCGCAGGCGGTCCGGCAAGGCTACACGCGCGTGCATCTGGGAACCGGGCCGCGGCAACCCGAAGCGGTCGGCCTTTACCGGTCCTCCGGCTATACGCTGCTGTCGTCGCACGATTTCGGCGAGGACGCGCCGCCCGGTGTGTTGTTCGAGAAATATCTGCTGCCGGTTCAGCCGGTGCACACCGGCAACGTGGAATGAGTCGATGACGCCGGACGAGCCGCATGCTTGCGTGCAAACCGAGCTTGCAGATGCCGTTGCCCGCGCGCGACCGTCCGGCCGGTTCGGCTGGCTCGCGCGACGGCTCGATGCGCGCGGTGCTTCGCACGACACCCGTGCCGACATCGTGCTGGGCATCTGCGTCGCGATGGGTTTCACCACGCTGCTCGATCAGGCGATCTTCACGCTTGCGGTGCCGGCGCTCAGGAGTGGACTGCACGCGTCGACAGCGGAAATACAGCTGATCACGTCGGTCTATTCCATCGCGTTCGGTATCGCGCTCGTCCCTGCCGGCAGGCTGGGCGACGTGATCGGGCGCCGCCAGCTGTTTCTGGTCGGGCTCGCGATGTTTACCGGTTTCAGCGTACTGGGCGGATTGGCGGACGACGCCGGAACGGTGATCGCCGCACGCGTGCTGCAAGGGCTCGGCGCGGGGATGATCAATACGCAGATATTCGGCTTGATCCAGGACTTGTTCACCGGCACGGCGCAAGCCAGGGCGCTCGGGCGATACGCGATGGCAGGCGGCTTGTCGGCGCTCGTCGGCCCGCTTCTCGGCGGGCTGGTGCTTGCATCGGTTCCGCCGGACATCGGCTGGCGGCTGCTGTTCCTCGTCAATGCCCCGTTCGGCGTTGCCGTCTTCTGCGTGGCGTTTCGGTATTTGCCGCGCCACCGGCCGTCGGCTCGCCCGTTTTCGATCGACCTGATCGGGTTGATGCTTTTGTCCGCGATCACGCTCGCGCTCATGCTCGCCACGTTGGTCGGGAGTGCCGCGATGCCGTCGCGGCGCGTGTGCTTCGCGGTCGCGCTGGCCGGGCTGCCGTTGTTTCTCGCGTGGGAGGTCGCGTATCAGCGTCGCGGCGGCACGCCGATCCTGTCGCGCAGTCTGGTCGGTTCGCGCGGCTATGTGCTCGGTACGATCGTCGCGATGTGCCAGTTTGCTGCGGGCGTCACGCTCGGGATGGTCAGTGCGCTGTTCTTTCTCGACGGCTTGCATGTCGACCCGCTGCGCTATGCCGCGCTGTCGATTCCTGCCGCGCTGGCATCGACTGCAGCGGCGATGTGGAGCTGGCGTTTCGTCCGCCGCTTCGGCCGCGGCGGGACCGTGCTCGCGATAGCGTGTCATGCGCTTGCCGTCGCCGCGCAAGGTTGCGCGGCCGAATTCCTCGAGATTCGCTGGATCGTCCTCACCTATCCCGCGATCGTGTTGCTGCAGGGCGTCGCCAGCGGCCTGATCCATGCGCCGAATCAGGCGATGACGCTCGCGGCGATCGGCCAGGATGAAGGGCGCGGGCTGGCTGCAGGGTTTCTGCAGCTATCGCAGCGGCTTGCGTGCTCGATCGGCATGTCGTGGGGAACCGGTGTGTTCCTGGTGCAGGCATCGTCTTCCGCCGGGTTGACGGCATACCGCGATGCATTCGTCGAAGTGCTGATGCCGATATTGCTGTTGGTCGCCGGCGCGTTCCTGGCGGCATGCGCGGACTGGGCAAGCAGACGAGCGCAGTGCCCAGCAACGTGACCGGCAGGGCGATCGATGTTTTCGGTGCAAGTCGACCTTTACGATATGTCATCCTGATTATGTGTATCTGTGTGCATAACGATTTCAAAAATGCTTGGTTTGCGCATGAATGGTTAACGCGCACTATTGGGCCTCGCGACACAGGAAATTAACCGTGTCGAACAAATCGTTCCAATCCGGCAAATCAGAGGCAGATGACTCGAAGCATCTGGCGTATCAGTGACAGACGAAGTAATCGACACATCCCCGCTTGATCCGCTCGCGCTGCCCATGTTCGACGAGTTGTCGGTCGAGTATTCCACGCGCTATCAGGACTTTCGCTCGGTGCCCTCGGCAGTCGTGCGCGATGAACTCCTGACGTACCCGGCCGAACTGTTTGCACCGCCCGACGGCGCGTTCGTGCTGATTCGCCGGGGCGACGAAGTCGTCGGCGGCGGCGCATTCCAGCGCTACGACGCAACGACCGCCGAGCTCAAGCGCATCTGGGCGCATTCCGGCGTGCGTCGTCAGGGCGTTGCGCGCCGCGTGGTGGCCGAACTGGAATCCCGTGCGTTGCGGCAAGGCTACCGGCGCGTCTATCTCACGACCGGATTTCGTCAACCGGAGGCCTCCGCGCTCTATGCCGGCACCGGCTATGTACCGCTATACGATCCGGCGATTGCACCGGAAGTGCATTGGCGGCTGCCGTTCGCCAAGGATCTGCTCGAGCCGGGCCGTACCGATCGTTTGCAGGATTTGAAGCCGGACCGGCCGTTGGGTCGGCCGTTCGGCGCATGACGGATGAACACTTCTACGGGATATCGAAACATGAATCGTCGTCGCGGAATCAGGCTGGCAGTGTCCGGCGCGCTTGCCCTCGTCGTCATGGGCGTGGCCGGCCTCGCACAGTCGGCGTCATCGTTGAATCTGAGCCCCGATCAGCAAGAT
The DNA here is from genome assembly GCF_002223095.1 of Burkholderia sp. AU33803. Lineage (NCBI taxonomy): Bacteria > Pseudomonadati > Pseudomonadota > Betaproteobacteria > Burkholderiales > Burkholderiaceae > Burkholderia > Burkholderia sp. AU33803. The sequence goes on along the minus strand of NZ_NKFJ01000008.1, from coordinate 129,581 downwards.
CGCCCGCGCGGCACGCCGGATGCCGCGGCCATCAAGCTGATTCCGGAGAACTTCCGCTTCGTCGAGAAGGGCGTGCTGACGGTCGGGATCTCGGTGAGCGTTCCGCCGATCAGTGTGTATGCCACGGATGCGAAAACGATCGTCGGGGCCGATCCGGATCTCGCACAACTGGTGGCGGACGAACTCGGCCTGAAGCTCAAGCTCGTGCCGCTTGCATGGGCGGACTGGCCGCTCGCCGTCGCGTCGGGGAAAGTCGACGCGGTACTGTCGAATGTGACCGTGACCGAGGCGCGCAAGCAGAAGTTCGACTTCTCGACCTATCGCCGCGACGTGCTCGGCTTCTACGTCGAGCAGAACAGCGCGATCAAGCAGATTCGCGAGTCGAAGGATATTGCCGGACTGCGGGTCATCGGTGACTCGGGCACCAACCAGGAAAAAATCCTGTTGGCATGGGACAAGGAAAACGTCGCGCACGGGCTGAAGCCGATTCACGTGCTGTATTACGAGGATCCATCCGTGCGCACGCTGGCGCTGGCATCGGGGCGCGCCGACGCGATTTTCAGCGTCAATGCGGTGCTGGCTTACCAGGTGAGCCAGGGGGCGAAGATCAGGCAGGTCGGCGCGGTAAGCGGCGGGTGGCCTCGCACGGCAGAGCTAGCTGTCACGACTCGCAAGGACGGCGGGCTAGCGGCGCCCATTACCTATGCGATCAACGACCTCATTCAGAACGGCAAATACCGCCAGGTATTGAGCCGCTGGAATCTCGACAGCGAGGCGATCACCAAGGCCTCGACCAATCCGCCGGGGCTTCCCGATCTCTGATTCGGTCTTGAGCGGATGAAGCAGGACCGCCACCCGGAATGGCGTTTCGTAAATAGTATGTACTACTACTGAAAGGCAGCTCGCTACGTGCCTTCAATCGACAAGGGGCAGAGAAATCATGCGGCACAAACGGGGCGAAGGGGTTTCGCCGAAGACGCGCAGGACAGTGATATCGGTGGCGGTGGCGGCTGGCGTTTTTCATGGCGCGGCCTGGGCGCAGGAAGCGGGAGCGGGGGACGCAGCGGCAGCGGTCGCGACACCGGCGAGTAGCGCGGTCGCACCGGCATCGTCGGCTTCGGCCGCACCGGACGGCAAGGTACAGGTTCAGGATCGCGTCGTGATTACCGGTTCGCGCACCGAGACGCGCGCGAGCAAGAGCCTGACGCCGATCGACGTGATCGGCGGCGATCAGTTGCGCGCGACGGGGCAGACCAACCTGCGCGATGCGCTGGTGAAACTGTCGCCGTCGATCACGCGGACCTCGAACTCGGGCGATACCGGCGTATTGACCGACACGCTGTCACTGCATGGCCTGACGCCCGACCACGTGCTCGTGCTGGTGAACGGCAAGCGCCGCCACACGACGGCCAACATCACGCTCGACCCGGGCCTGAACCAGGGCTCGACCGGCGTGGATATCGATACCATTCCGGTGGGCCTGATCGACCATATCGAAGTGCTGCGTGACGGTGCCTCCGCGCAGTACGGTTCCGATGCGATCGCAGGCGTGATCAACATCATCCTGAAGCGCAACACGCACGGCGGCGAACTCGCGACGACCAACGGACAGACGTATTCGGGCGACGGCTTCAAGACCAGCGAATCCGCGACGATCGGCCTGAACATCGCCGACAAGGGCTTCCTCGATCTGAGCGCCGGATTCGACCGGCAGAACCACACGATCCGCACGGGTCCCGACGACTATTTCGGGCGGTTTCCGCAGGGGCAGGGCTATTACAACCCGATCCTCGGCGACCCGTCCAGCTCGCGCGAGACGGTCGGTTTCAACGCCGGCTACTACCTCGGCGACGACGTCGAGCTCTACGGGTTCGGCACCTATGCGCACCGGAACGGCGATGCGTACCAGAACTATCGTCCACCGTCGGTCCTGCCGCAGGTCTACCCGAACGGGTTCGTGCCGGTCGAAACGATCAACGAGAACGATTACTCGGTGACGGCCGGTGTCAAGGGCAAGAACCTGTTCGGCTGGGCATGGGATCTGAGCACGACCTATGGCGGCGACTACAGCGTGTTCGGAATGCGCAATTCCGCCAACACGGGGTTGTACGCGGCAACGGGATCAACGCCGACCACCTTCCATCTGTCGACCGTCAGCAACACCCAGTTGACGAACAACCTCGACTTGTCGCGGGCATTCAACGTCCCGCTGCTGCCCGCACCGCTGAATGTCGCCGTGGGCGTCGAGCAGCGTCGCGAAACCTATACGATCCGCAATGGCGAGCAGGCATCGTGGATCGACGGCGGGTCGGCTGCGTTGCCGGGGCTCGCGCTGGTCAGCGCGAGCGACATCTCGCGCAACGTGATCGGCACGTACGTCGATCTGTCGACCTACCTGACGCCGAAGTGGCAGGTGAATCTTGCCGGGCGCTACGAGCACTACAACGACGTCGGCGACACGACCAACGGCAAGATCGCGACCCGTTACCAGTTCTCGCCGGCCATCGCGGTTCGCGGCAGCGTGAGTTCGGGCTTTCGTGCGCCGTCGCTGGCCCAGGAGTCCTATACCAGCGTGACCACGTCGCCGGCCTCGGTGGGCGGCATCCTGGCAACGACATCGCCCGGCGCGCGCCTGATCGGCGCGCAGGCGCTGAAGCCCGAGCAGTCGACCAGCTACAACTTCGGATTGGTGCTCAATCCCGTTCGCAACCTGCAGCTGACGATCGATGCGTACCAGATCAATATCCGTAACCGGATCGTTCTTGGCGGAACCGCGTCGGGTGCCGCGGCCATCGCCGCGCTCGAAGGGGCGGGCCTGAGCGTGCCGGGCTCGGTGCCGGCATCGGCGGTCAGCGCGAGTTACTTCACCAATGGCGCCAACACGCGCACGCGCGGGATCGACCTGGCCGGCACCTATCACACCGGGTTCGGTCGCTACGGCCAGGTGGACTGGGATTTCGGCGTGAACCTGAATACGACGTCGGTCACGCGCGTGGCGAACGGATCGAACGGGAAGCCGTCGCTGAACGGACAGCAGATCGCGTCGCTGTCCACGACGACACCGAAGAACAAGATCATCATCGGCGGCACCTGGCGTCTCGACAAGTGGGCGGTCACGCTGCATGAAACGCGCTACGGGAAGACCTCGGGCGAGGGGACGTACTTCGTCGGTCCGAACGCGTTCTCGACGTCGCAGTTCGTTCACTACGAGGAAGCTGCCCGGTACGTGACCGACCTGGAAGTGCGCTATGACGTGACCAAGCAGTTTCAGATCGCGGCGGGCGCGCAAAACCTGTTCGACGTTCGTCCGAGCAAGCTGCCTTTCGAGACGCAACTGGAAGGTATTCAGTACAGCGGCGGCAGCACGATCGGCGTCAACGGCGGATTTTATTATCTGCGCGCGCGCTATCTGTTCTGATCGAACGACCATATCCATAGCAGAAATGACCGTAACGGGGCGTTGATCCGGTATCCATAATGACTGGTCTGCCCGGTGTTTTCTGTTGTATCGGCACCCGCCGGACGCCGCTTCGTTCCGGCGGGCCGGCCGTTCTAAAAGGTTGAGCTTCATGTCTTATTCCCTTTCGATTCTCGACAAAAGCCCGATTGCAGAAGGGGCGAGCGCGCACGACGCACTGAATTTCTCGATCGCGCTCGCGAAGCGTGCCGAAGCGCTCGGCTACAAGCGCTACTGGATCGCGGAACACCACGGCGCGCCCGGGCTCGCGAGCTCGGCACCGGAAATCGTCGTGTCGCATTTGCTCGCGCACACATCCCGAATTCGCGTCGGATCGGGCGGCGTGATGCTTCAACATTACAGCCCTTACAAGGTCGCCGAATCGTTTCGCGTGCTGGCGTCCATCGCGCCGGGCCGCGTCGACCTCGGCGTGGGCAAGGCCCCCGGCGGGCTGCCGCTCTCCACGCGCGCATTGCAGTGGTTTCACGACAAGTCGAAGAAGCCGGATTTCGCCGGACAACTCGCCGAGCTCGATGCATTTCTCGGCGACGGCGTCGCGCCGGATCATCCGCTGGCCGGCGCGCTCGCACTGCCTTCTCCTGCGGAGCCGCCGCAGCGGATCCTGCTGGGCGGCAGCCCGGAAAGCGCCGAACTGGCTGCGCGGCATGGGTGGCAGTTCTGCTACGCGGGCCATTTCAACGGCGACGTTGCCAATATCGAGCGGTCGATCGACGTCTATCGCGACGCGACGGGCCGCGTGCCGCTGCTCGCGCTGTTCGCGGTCGCGGCGGGGTCGTCCGAAGACGCGAAACGTCAGGTCGGCGCACTGAGGATCTTCAAGCTGCGTTTCGGAGACAGGCAGAGCGTCAACCTGCCAAGCGCGGAGGCGGCGGCCGACTTCGCGCGCCAGATCGGCGTGACGGACTACCGGATCGACGAACTGCATCCGCAGGTGCTGGCCGGTACCGCGCAAGAAGTGCACCGGGAGCTGGATGCGCTGCACGAGCGTTTCGGGATCGACGAGTTCGTGATCGACAACCCGGTGACGGACCCGGCGAAACGTCTCGCCTCGGTCGAGGCGCTGGCACGCGTCGAGCAGCCGATCGTCGTTTGACTGCGATTCACGCCTTTTCCATTCTTCGCATGCGGATCTGAACATGACCCAACGTAACCTGACATTCGGACTGATCCTTCACGGCGCCGGCGGCCACATGAATTCGTGGAAGCATCCGGCCGGCCCGGCGGACGCAAGCGTCAATATCGATTTCGTCACCGGCATCGCGCAGAAGGCCGAAGCGAACGGCGTGGCCTTCGTGTTCGTCGCGGACGGCCTCTACATCAACGAGAAGTCGATCCCGCATTTCCTGAACCGCTTCGAGCCGATCTCGATCCTGTCCGCGCTTGCGACGGCGACATCGAGGATCGGGCTCGCCGGCACGCTGTCCACGTCGTACAGCCATCCGTTCACGGTGGCCCGCCAGTTCGCGTCGCTCGACCTGATCAGCGGCGGGCGTGCCGGATGGAACGTCGTGACGTCGCCGCTCGAGGGTTCGGCGAAGAACTACGGCGGCGAACATCCGGATCATGCGCTGCGTTACGAGATCGCCGACGAATATCTGGAGACGGTGCAAGGCTTGTGGGACAGCTGGGACGACGACGCGTTCGTGCGAGACCGCACGAGCGGCCGCTTCTTCGACCGTGACAAACTGCACACGCTGAACCACAAGGGCCGTTTTTTCGAGGTCGCCGGGCCGCTCAACATCCAGCGCTCGCCGCAGGGGCAACCGGTGATTTTCCAGGCCGGCTCGTCGGATGCGGGCATCGAGCTGGCCGGCAAGTATGCCGATGCGGTGTTCACGCACGCGCCGTCGCTGGACGAGACGCGCGCATTTGCCGAGCGCGTGCGCGACAGCGCGGTGGCGCACGGTCGCGCGCGCACCGACGTGAAGATCTTCCCCGGCATCGGGCCGATCGTCGGCGCGACGCGCGAGGAAGCCGACGCGAAATACCGCGCGATTCGCGACCTGCTGACGATCGACGAGGCGCTGGCCTACCTCGGCCGCTTTTTCGAGCATCACGACTTTTCGCAGTATCCGCTCGATGCGCCGTTCCCCGAGCTGGGCGAACTCGGCAGGAACAGTTTCCGCTCCACGACCGATCGCATCAAGGAAGAGGCCAGGAAAAACGGCTCGACGCTCAGGGAAGTCGCGCTTGAAGTCGCCACGCCGAAACCGGGGTTCATCGGCACCGGAGAGGACGTCGCGGACGAACTGATCCGCTGGTTCGATGCAGGCGCGGCTGACGGCTTCATCCTCGGCTTCCAGGTGCAGAAGGAAGGGCTCGATGATTTCGTCCGTTACGTGATTCCCGCACTCGAAGCGCGAGGCCGCTACGACCGCGCGTTACCGGGTGCCACGCTGCGCGACCATCTCGGCTTGCCGCGCCGCGCAAGCCGCTACGCAACCGCAGAGACCGCGTGATGAACGACCTCTCCCGGCTTGCCGGCCGCGCACCGTTCGTGCCCGACACCGCGGCGCCGGCGGGCCCTGACTACGCGGATTACCGCGTCGTTCCCGCCCGCTATCCGGCGAGAACGGCCGGCACCGTCGCGGCGATCGTGCTGATCGCGGCCGTCCTCTATTCGGTGCTCGGCAATCCGCGCTGGGGCTGGAACGTCTTTGCCCACTGGTTTTTCTCGGAAGCCGTGCTCGCGGGTCTCGGGCAGACGCTGCTGTTGACGGCGCTCGGTGCGGTGCTCGGCTTCGCGCTGGCCATTCCGCTCGCGCTCGCGCGGCTCTCGCGTTCGCCGCTGGTGTCGTCGTGCTCATGGGCGTACATCTGGCTGTTTCGCTCGATTCCAACCATCGTCCTGCTGCTGTTGCTGAACAATCTCGGCTATCTGTACGACACGGTCAGGCTGGGTATCCCGTTCACGGACATCGTGTTCCTGCGTGGCCCGACCACGGATCTGATCACGCCGTTCATGGCGGCCGTTCTCGGGCTCACGCTGACGCAGGCCGCGTTTGCGGCAGAGGCGATCCGCGGCGGCATCCTGTCGGTCGATCACGGGCAACGCGAAGCCGCGGCCGCGCTCGGGCTGCCGCGCGCGCGACAGACCTGGCGCATCGTGTTGCCCCAGGCGATGCGCGCGATCCTGCCTGCCGCGTTCAACGACGTGATCGGCCTCGCGAAGGGCACCGCGGTCGTCTATATCCTCGCGATGCCGGATCTGTTCTACACGGTGCAGATCATTTACCACCGCAATCTGGAAGTGATCCCGATGCTGATGGTCGCGACCGTCTGGTATCTGGTGATCCTGACCGTGCTGTCGGCGATCCAGGTGCATATCGAGCGCCACTATGCGCGCGGTGCGACGCGCGATGCGGTCGCCGTGCCGGGCCTCTTCGCAGTCCTGCACAAAATCCGTCTTGCGTTCGAGGCATCGCCGTTCCGTCGCTCGGTGGCGGGCACGCGGCCTGACGCTGCTGCCGCGCCGAGTGCGGAGACTGCCGGCTGGGCGAAGCAGCGCGTCGGCGCGGCCGTCGGCATTCATCGCGTATCGAAGAGTTTCGGGTCGTTGAAGGTGCTCGACAACGTATCGCTGGCGATCCCGTCCGGGAGCGTGACGGTCGTGCTCGGGCAGTCGGGATCCGGCAAGTCGACGCTGTTGCGCACCATCAACCATCTGGAGCGCGTGGACGAGGGCTTCATCGACATCGACGGCGAACTGGTCGGTTATCGCCGCGACGGGCGCACGCTGTACGAGCTCAAGGAAAAGGACATCCTGCGCCGCCGCGCCGAAGTCGGCATGGTGTTTCAGAGTTTCAACCTGTTCCCGCATCTGACCGTGCTCGAGAACATCGTCGAGGCGCCGGTCGCGGCCGGCCTGCCGCGTGCCGAGGCGGAAGCGGAAGCACGCGCGCTGCTCGCCCGGGTGGGCCTGGCCGGCAAGGCCGACGCGTGGCCGCGCCAGTTGTCGGGCGGGCAGCAGCAGCGCGTCGCGATCGCGCGCGCGCTTGCGCTGAAGCCCAAGGTGTTGCTGTTCGACGAGCCGACTTCCGCGCTTGATCCCGAACTCGTGAACGAAGTGCTCGACGTGATTCGTCAGCTTGCCCGTTCGGGGACCACGCTGATCATCGTGACGCACGAAATCGGTTTCGCGCGGGAAGTGGCGGACACGATCGTTTTCATGGACGGCGGGCGCGTCGTGGAGTCGGGGCCGCCGTCGGCGGTGCTGGCGACCCCGACGCATCCGCGCACGCGCGAGTTCCTGTCGAAGGTGTTGTCGTAGCGGGGCCGCGCATGGCCGCATGATCCGCCGGCGTATCGCACGGGCGACAGGGGCCGCGACCACCGCAAATGACGAAGGATGAAAAAGGTGAGCAACGTACGCATTGATCATATTGCGTTCCTGACGCCGGGCAATTATCCCGGCGAGGACGCGCGTGCGGGATTCGAGCGGACGCTCGAACTGTTCCGCGTGGGCGAGGCGCTGGGTTACGACAGCGCGTGGGTTCGGCAGCGCCATCTCGAGCGCGCCGTATCGTCGGCTGCCACGTTTCTCGCGGCGGCGAGCCAACGGACGACCCGGATCGGGCTCGGCGCGGCGGTGATCCAGATGGGCTACGAGAATCCGTTCCGGCTGGCCGAGGATCTCGCGACCGTGGACGTGTTGTCGCACGGCCGGCTCAATGTCGGGCTCAGCGCGGGCGCGCCGAATCACGGCGCGCTGCTCGGCGAGCGCCTGTTCGATACCGATCCGGATCTGGTCGATTTCTCGCATGCGCGTGTGGCGCGCCTGCGCCGCAATCTCGCCGGCGATTGGCTCGGCGACGACGACACGTTCGTGGAGTCGGCCGCGGGCAGGGTGCGGCCGCGCGTGAGCCCTTATGCGCCCGGATTGACGGGCCGGCTCTGGTATGGAGGCGGTTCGAGGCGTTCGATCGAGTGGGCTGCCAAAAACGGCTTCAACCTGCTGATCGGCAATCTGACGACGGGCGAGGGGACGGACAGTTACGTCGATGCTCAACTCCGGCAACTCCAGCTGTATCGCGCGTATTGGAGCGAGTCCGTCGCTCCGCGTATCGCGCTGGGCCGCGTGATCGTGCCGACCGACGGTGCGAATGCACGCGAGCGTGAACGCTATCGCGCATTCGCCGAAGGCCGCCATGCGCGCACGCTAGCGCCGCAGGGTGAGCGGCGCACGCTGTTCGCGCCGGATCTCGTCGGTACGTCGGACGAGATCGTCGAGCGGTTGCTTGCCGACCCGGTGGTCGGACAGGTGCATGAGTTGCGCCTCGAATTGCCTTACGACCTGCCGTTCGAGAATTACCGCCAGATCCTGGAGGACTTCATCACGCATATCGCCCCGGCACTCGGCTGGCAGCCGGTTGGCGGGAGAGCGTCCGCGGCGGCCTGAGGTGATCGACATGACCTTCCATCGAATGCAGCCCGTGATCGAAGCCGGCGATGCGCCGGATGCGGCCGGGCACGCCGTGCGAGCGCGGCGCTTACGCACGCCCCGTGACGCACGGCGAGCGGGCGGTGACGCACCTTCGACCTCGTTGCAACTGGACCGAACATGACAACCGCTTCTCAATCGCAGCTCGCGACAATCGGCCGCCCGCGCCGCTTCGGCAACAAGCAGACTCATCCCGTACGCCGCTTCGGCGGCATCGCGATTGCGATCGTCCTGCATCTCGTGCTGGTCTGGGCGCTCGTGAACGGGCTCGCCACCCGGGTCGTCGAGATCGTCCAGCAACCGATCGAAACGCGAATCATCGTGCCGGTGAAGCCGCCTCCGCCACCGCCGCCGCCGAAGCCGGTCGAGAAGGTCGTGTCGAAGCCGCGGGTGGCCCCGCCGCCGCCGCCGTTCGTGCCGCCGCCGGAAGTACGCGTGCAGGCGCCGCCGCAGCCGACCATCACGCACCAGGACGTGCCGGCGCCGAGCGCCCCCGTACACGAGGCGCCGCCCGCGCCGGCGCCGGTGCCGGTCGCGAAGCCGGTGAACCGCGAGATCGGCGTGGTCTGCCCGAATTCGGACGAAGTCCGTTCGTCGATCGTCTACCCGTCGGAGGCGCAGGACAACAACATCACGGGCGATGTCACGGTCGAATTCACGGTGGACCCGGACGGCCGCGTCACGAACCTGCGGGTCGCGCAGCCGGCCGACCCGGTGCTCAATCGTGCGGCGCTCAACGCGGTCAAGCGGTTTCACTGCATTGCGCAGGGGGAGCCCGTGCGCGTACCGTTTTCCTTCAACCTGAATTGACGCTGGCCGCGGCAAGCCGTTCGACCGGGCCGGTTTTTCACATCGATACATGACGCATACGGAGTCCTTATGAACAAGCGCTTTCGTGCCGCGGTCGCGGCAAGTCTGATGATCACGGCCGGCATCGGCGGCACGCTGGTCGCACCGCAAGCCGTGCTTGCACAGCAAACGGTGGCATCCGCGCCGAGCCAGGCGGCCTCCGGCGGGGTGTCGACCTCCGCCGCGCCGGCTACCGCCAGTGCGCTGCCGCCGCCCGAGCCCGCGACGTCGGCAACCGTCGAGAATCCGTACGGCCTGGGGGCGCTGTGGGCAAACGGAGATTTTGTCGCCCGCTTCGTGCTCGGGCTGCTCGTGGTCATGTCGCTCGGCAGCTGGTACATCATGATCACCAAGTTTGTCGAGCAGGCGCGCGCGAACGGCCGCGCGAAATCCGCCGACGAGCAGGTCTGGAATGCGCCGACGCTGGCCGAGGGCGCCGCCCAGCTCGACGATGCGTCGCCGTTCCGCTTCATCGCCGAGAATGCGATCGAAGCGGGCGAACACCACGACACCGCGCTGCTCGATTCGGTCGACCGCAATACCTGGATCGACCTGAACATCGAGCGTTCGATCACCAGCGTATCGAACCGGCTGCAGGACGGCCTGGCCTTCCTGGGCACGGTCGGTTCCACCGCGCCGTTCGTCGGCCTGTTCGGCACCGTGTGGGGCATTTATCACGCGCTGACCGCCATCGGTATCGCGGGCCAGGCGTCGATCGACAAGGTCGCCGGCCCGGTCGGCGAGGCGCTGATCATGACGGCGATCGGCCTCGCCGTCGCCGTGCCGGCCGTGCTCGGCTACAACTTCCTCGTGCGCCGCAACAAGTCCGTGATGGAGCGCGTGCGCGATTTCGGCGCGCAGCTGCACACGGTATTGCTCGCGGGCGGCAGGCGCGCAGCGGGCGGCGTCCCGACGCCGGCGGCACAGGCGCCGCAGGCACTGGCTGTTCAGTCGTAAGCGGGGCGCGCCATGGCAATCAGTGTCGGCAGTGACGACAACGACGAGGTCATCTCGGCGATCAACACGACACCGCTGGTGGACGTGATGTTGGTGTTGCTGATCATCTTCCTGATCACGATCCCGGTGGTGACCCATACGATCCCGGTGCAATTGCCGGCAGAGCGCGTCCAGCCGCTGCAGACGCAGCCGAAAAGCGTCGAGATCGCGGTGAATCGGGAGGGCGACGTTTTCTGGGGCACGGAACATGTCGACCTGCCGACGCTGGTGGCCCGGCTGAAAGACGTCTCGGCGCAGGCGCCGCAGCCCGACGTGCACGTGCGCGGCGATCAGGCCACGCCGTACCAGTACATCGGCAAGGTGGTGACCGCGTGCGAGCGAGCCGGAATTGGCAAGGTCGCCTTCATTACGCAACCGCCCGCACGGGGCAGCCAGGGAGTTTGAACGATGAGCAGGAATGCAGGTGCCCGCGCGGGCAGGGACGACCCCGACGTGATGGTGGACATCAACACCACGCCGCTGATCGACGTGATGCTCGTGTTGCTGATCATGTTGATCATCACGATCCCGATCCAGATGCATTCGGTGAAGATGAACTTGCCGGTGGGGAATCCGCCGGTTCCGCCGCATCCGCCTCAGGTGGTGCAGATCGATGTCGGCGCCGACGGATCGGTCAACTGGGACGGCGTGGCGGTTCGCGGCGGAGCGGGGCTGGATGCGAAGTTCCGCGCAGTCGCGGCCGAAGCCGACCAGGACGAAATCCGCTTGCGCCCGGACAAGGCGGCGCCGTACCGCGCCGTTGCCGAAGTGCTCGCCTCGGCTCAACGCGAAGGGGCGACGAAAATCGGGTTGATCGGCAGCGAACAGTTCACGCAATGAATGGCGCGGCAGGTTCGTCGAGCGCCCGCGCGTCGGCGCGGGGTGGCAGGGCGCCGATCGTCGGGCCGGCAATGCGTGCCGTGCCGCCGCACCGATGAAGGCGACGCCGACATCGAAAGCTCGAGTAACTTGAACGTCAGTACAACCAATGAAAATGACATCATGAGCGAAGCGCAAACAGAGCGGGCCAACGGTCGGTCCACCCGGATTCACCTTGGCGCGACGATCCACGGCCCCGGTGGACATTACGCCGGATGGCGCCATCCCGACGCCGTGATCGACGCGAGCATCAATCCGGATTTTGCGAAGCGCGTGGCCCGCCAGGCCGAGGCGGCGAAGTTCGACTTCGTGTTCGTCGCGGACGGGCTGCACATCAACGCAAAATCGATTCCGCACTTCCTGAATCGTTTCGAGCCGCTCACGCTGCTGTCGGCACTGTCGGCCGTCACCGAGCGGGTGGGGCTGGTGGGAACGCTGTCGACGTCGTACAGCGAGCCGTTCACGGTTGCCCGACAGTTCGCGAGCCTCGATCACCTGAGCCGCGGGCGAGCGGGCTGGAACGTCGTGACGTCGCCGCTTGAAGGCTCCGCACGGAATTTCTCACGCACCGAGCATCCGGAACATGATGAGCGTTACCGGATCGCCGACGAATATCTCGAGGTGACGAAGGGGCTCTGGGATTCATGGGAGGAAGACGCTTTCGTGCGCGACCGCGCGAGCGGGGTGTTCTTCGATCCGGCCAAGCTCCATACGCTCGATCACAAGGGCAAGTATTTCTCGGTCGAGGGGCCGCTGAACGTGGGGCGTACGCCCCAGGCTCGCCCGATCCTGTTTCAGGCCGGTGCGTCCGAAGCCGGCAAGCAGCTCGCGGCTGCGCATGCGGATGCGGTTTTCACCCATCACGATACGCTCGCTCAAGCGCGCGAGTTCTATGCGGATCTCAAGCAGCAGCTGATCGAGCAGGGGCGTCAACCCGACGATCTGAAGATTTTTCAGGGGATCGGCGTGATCGTCGGGCGGACCGCCGAGGACGCGGAGCAGCAATACCAGGAGAGCCTGAAACTGATCACGATCGGCAGCGCGCTCGACCATCTGGGGCGTTTTTTCGAACATCACGATTTCGGCCAGTATGCGCTGGACGAGCCGTTTCCCGAGTTGGGCGAACTCGGCAGCAACAGTTTTCGCAGTGGGACTGACGAAATCAAGCGCAATGCGCGCACGCGGGGCCTGACGTTGCGCCAGGTCGCGCTCGAAGCAGCTGCACCGCGGCCGCGTTTCATCGGTACGCCCGAGCATATTGCGGACGGCTTGCAGGAATGGTTCGAAGCCGCCGCCGCGGACGGTTTCATCGTCGGCGGTGGTACGCCAAGGGCATTCACCGACTTCGTCGAGCAGGTCGTGCCGATCCTTCGGGAGAGAGGCCTGTTTCGTAGCGAGTACGAAGGCACGACCTTGCGTGACCATCTGGGCGTGCGCTATCCGAGAAATCGCTATTCCGCTGCATGATTCGGCGCAAACGCGATTTGGGGGCGGGCATGGTCAAGTGCCCGCCCGGCGCCCAATGTGGCAGCCGCACGCACTCCATTCAAGCTGCCGTCCCAGGATCTCGTTGACGATAAGCTTCATTGAATTCCGCCGCACCCCCCTGCTTAGCCTTTGCGTTTCTGCACCAGAAACTTGGCCAATTTTCACTAACGTTGCCAGCACGTTGCGCGTTCGCAGTCTGGCGCAGCGCAGCGCGCAGGCTGCGCGCGAAGTGAAGCAGCTGGTGGAGGAAGCGGTGCCCGGCGTGGAAGCGGCGTTGGTGCAGCAGGCCGGTGAGACGATGGGAAAAATTGTTGCATACGCTGCCGACGTCCGGTCCGTCGTCTCGGGCATTGCGCGTTCGGCGACCGAGCAGACACACGGTATCCAGGAGGTTAATCGAGCACTCATGCAGCTCGACGAAATGGTCCAGGAGAACGTTGCGCTGGTGGAGGAATTGGCGGCTGCATCTGCCGCTTTGCAGACACAGGCAGATGCGCTCGCGTCGAACATTGGCAGATTCAAAATAGACCGAGCATTCTTCCAAAATCACCTTTGAGGCGCCCGATGGTCCTAAACGGTCGGGTAAAAAGTGCCATTACATTGTTCATCGGTATTCGCGTCGCCGTCGCTAGGCGGAACCGGGATCTACGACTACGTCGCGAACAAGGTCGGCGACTACCACATCGGTGAACAACTGATTGCACAGTGCTGGGGCGTCGGGACGTCGCTCGTTTGGTCTGCGGTCGTGTCGGTGGTCGCATTCAAACTCGTCGATATGACGATAGGTCTGCGAGTCGACGGCGAGGGTGAACGCGAGGGGCTCGATGTCAGTTCGCACGGGGAGACCGCATACCATTCGTGACGATCAGCGTAGTCGCAACCGCGTCAGGCCGTTGCCGCCGATATCGGAATGCCGGGGAGCCAAACCTGGACAGGATCGTGGGTAGGAGGCTACCTGCAACCGCGGGAATCTCACCCGGCGGGTCTCCGCGAGCGATGGTCGCAGTCTGCTGCCTGGATACCTGCCGCCGGTCGTTCAATACCCGGCATCCGCCTTGATGAAATCGACGAACGCGCGCAGCGGCGCCGGCACGAAGCGTCGCCCGGGATAGTACAGATACGGGCCTGAGAACGGCCGCCACCAGCCGTCGAGCACGGGCTCGAGCACGCCGCTCGCGAGATGCGGGCGCAGCCAGTCTTCGTACAGATGCACGATGCCGAGTCCCGCGCACGCGGCATCCACGACGAGATCGACGGCGCCGCCGATTTGCACGACCAGCGGCCCCGACGGCTCCACGCGCACGACTTCGCCGTCGCGCTCGTACTCCCACGCCGGCATCGCGCCGCTCGCGAAGCGGCCGCGCAGGCACGCGTGACCGAGCAGGTCGCGCGGATGGGCCGGTCGGCCGCGGCGGTCGAGATAGGCGGGCGCCGCGGCAGTCGCGAAGCGTTGCGAGCGCGGGCCGATCGGCACGGCGATCATGTCCTGTTCGAGGCGCTCGTCGTAGCGAATGCCCGCGTCGCAACCGGCCGCGAGGATATCGACGAAGCGCTCGTCGGCCACGACCTCCAGCCGGATCTCCGGATACGCATCGAGAAAGCGCGGGACGATCGACGGCAGCACGAGCCGCGCCGCACTCATCGGAACGTTGAGCTTGAGCGTGCCGACCGGTTTCTCGCGGAACGTGTTGACCACGTCCAGCGCGGCCTCCACCTCGCTCAGCGCCGGCGTGAGCCGGGCGAGCAGGCGCTCCCCGGCTTCGGTCGGCGACACGCTGCGCGTCGTGCGATGCAGCAGCCGCACGCCGAGTTGCGCCTCCAGCCTGCGCACTGCTTCGCTGAGGCCCGACGCGCTTGCACCGGCCACGCGTGCGCCCTCGCGGAAGCCCTTTGCGCGGGCCACCGCGACGAACGCATTCAGATCGCCGAGATCGACTTGCATTGTTCGCCTTTTCGTACAGGTCGTGCGTATTATGACCGGTTATCGCGCAGTGCGACGCGGCGTAACCTGCGGTTCATTCTTCATTCGATGCAGGAGCAACGCCATGTCACCCATCGTTCAATCCGGTACGTTTTCTGTCGCGGGCCGCAGCGTTCACCGCCTCGGCTATGGCGCGATGCAACTGGCCGGGCCGGGCGTGTTCGGCCCGCCGAAGGACCGCGACGCGGCGCTCGCCGTGCTGCGCGAAGCCGTCGAAGCGGGCGTCGATCACATCGACACCAGCGATTTCTACGGCCCGCACGTGACGAACCGACTGATTCGCGAAGCGCTGCATCCGTATCGCGACAATCTGCTGATCGTGACAAAGATCGGCGCGAAGCGCGGCGACGACGGTTCGTGGCTGCCGGCATTTTCTGCCGACGCGCTCGCGGCCGCCGTGCACGACAATCTGCGCAACCTTGGCCTCGACGTGCTCGACGTCGTCAACCTGCGGATCATGTACGACGTGCACGGGCCGGCCGAGGGCTCGATCGAGGCGCCATTGACGGCACTGGCCGAGCTGCAGCGCCAGGGTCTCGTGCGGCATGTCGGGCTCAGCAACGTGACGGCCGCCCAGATCGCGGAAGGCCGGCGGATCTGCGACATCGTCTGCGTGCAGAATCATTACAACCTCGCGCACCGCGACGATGATGACCTGATCGATGCGCTCGGACGCGACGGCATCGCGTACGTCCCGTACTTTCCGCTCGGCGGGTTCAATCCGTTGCAGTCGTCGACGCTCGATGCGGTCGCCGCGCGGATCGGCGCGACGCCGATGCAGACCGCGCTCGCGTGGCTGCTGCGCCGCGCGCCGAACATCCTGCTGATTCCGGGCACGTCGTCGGTCGCGCATCTGCGCGAGAATCTGGCGGCCGGTGCGCTAACGTTGCCGGAGGACGCGGTGCGACAGCTCGATGGGGTCGCGGCGGCCGGCGGTTGAGGGTGCGTGTCGGCGGTCTTTCCGACGCGATGAGGTTCGCGCCGTTGCCACCGGGAATCGCGAGACCGACGCGCATGCGCGCCGGCTCTCGGAGAGCGCGTATTCGTGAGAAGGAGATCGGTGGCGGTGCCGCCCGGCTGTCCGAACGTGTGTGCAACGCGAGCCTGGAGGCGGCGCGCGGTCGGGCGACACCATCGACCGGCGGATGACCGCTTCAGCGAGCCTGCCCGAGCTGCTCGTCGATCGACCGCGTGAGCGGCGACTGCACGTCGCCGGTGTGCTTCGTCTGCACGGGTTCGATCAGCACGATCCAGCATTCTTCGTCAGCGACCGGATTGTGCAGCGTGCCGCGCGTCACCACGTGCATCGAGCCGGCCGGCAAGTCGACGACGCGGCCGCCTTCGTACTCAATCTTCAGATGCCCGCGCACGACGAAGAACAACTCGTCTTCATGCGCATGGTCGTGCCACACGAGCTGGCCGCGTACCTTTGCGACCTTCACGTACTGATCGTTGATCTGCGCGACGACCTTCGGCGACCAGTAGTCGGATACATCGGCGAACGCAGCTTCGAGGTCGAACGATTCGGCAAACGGAACGGCGGGGAGGGGCATCTCGTCTCCAGATCCAGGGGTACGCATGCGGTATCGAGACTGGCGCGAGGCCGGTCGTCGACAGGTAGGGAAAGCCGATTATAGGGACGCCGCCGCGACGCTGCACGACGGCGCCGCGCCGCCCTCAATGGGCCAGCGCGACCGCGAAGTCGCGGTACGTGCGCAGCGGGCGACCGAGGATCGCGGTCAGCCGCTCGACGTCGCCGGCCTGGGGCACCATGCCGTCGCTCACGTAGCGTTCGGCCATCAGCCGCATCTCGTATGCCATCCATTTCGGGATGAAGCCGGCCAGGTTGTTCTCGAACGCGGCCGGATCGTCGCCGCCGTACGCGACCGGCCGGCCCAGAATCTCCGACCAGATCGACGCCAGCTGCGGGCCCGTCAGCGTGTCGGGGCCGACCAGGTTGAGCGTCTCGACCGGCAACTTGCCCGGCGCGTCGTTGCGGCGGATCAGTTCGATCGCGGCAACTTCCGCGATGTCGCGCACGTCGACCATCGCGACGCCCTTGCTGCCGATCGGCATCGGATACACGCCGTGACCGACGATCACGTCCTTGACCATCCGTTCGTTTTCCATGAAATACGCAGGCCGCAGGATCGTCGCGCCGAAACCCATCTGCTCGATCATCCGCTCGGCGCCGGACTTCACCGCGAAGTGCGGCACGTTCACGAAGCGGTCGGCGTGCATGACCGACAGATAGACGAGGCGCTCGATTCCCGCCTCGCGCGCCAGATTCAGCGCGATCAGCGCCTGCGTGAACTCGTCGCCCGCGACGCCGTTGAGCAGGAACAGCGTGCGCACGCCGGCGAATGCGGTGCGCAGCGCGTCGAGATCGAGCATGTCGCCCTGGACGACGCTCACCGCGGCCGGGAAATCGGCCTTCGACGGATCGCGCACGAGCACGCGCACGTCGGCGCCGCGCTCGACAAGCTGATGGACGACGTGGCGGCCGACACGGCCGGTCGCACCGGTAACGAGAATGGTCATGATGTTCACTCCTGGGGTAACGGTTGAGTTGACTGCCCAGGTAAGTTAAGTGATCCACATATGATCCGGAAGATGTGATAAATAGACTCGGTGTCTCAATGGTGGAACACATGGACCTGCTCGCTCTCGCCGATTTCAATCTGGTCGCCCGTCACGGCAGCTTTGGCGAGGCCGCGCGCGCGGCCGGCCGCCCGAAGGCAACGCTGTCGCGCCGCGTGACCGAACTGGAGAACAGCCTCGCACTGCGTCTGTTCGAACGCGGCGCGCGCGGCGTGACGCTCACGCAGGAAGGGCGTGCGCTGTACGAGCGCACGGGCGCGCTGCTCGCGGAGCTGGCCGACAGCGCGTCGGCGATCGCGTCGGGCAGCGAACGCCCGCGCGGCCGGCTGCGCATCAGCGCGCCGATGCTGTTTTCCCAGCTCGCGATCGGCAAGCTCGTGGCGACGTTCGTGGCGAAGTATCCGGACGTGCGCCCGGACGTGACGACGGAAGATCGCCCCGTCGACATGATCGACGAAGGTTACGATCTCGTGATCCGCGTGAACCCGGACCCGGACGAACGGCTGATCGGGCGCGTGCTGCTGCGCGACCGGCTGGTCGTCGTGGCGGCGCCCGCTCTGGCGCGGCCGGCCGGCAACGCGGCCGTACCGGCCGTCGTCCGAGGCGTGGACGACGGGCGCGCGGCCTGGGACGTCACCGGCCCGGGCGGCAGCTCGCGCATAGCGTTCGAGCCCGTCGCACGGCTGTCGTCGCTGCCCATCGTGCGCGATACGGTCAGGCTCGGCCTCGGCGCCGCATGCCTGCCGGTGTCGCTCGTGAGCCGCGATCTAGTCGCCGGCACGCTCGTCAGCTGGGGCGACGTGCCGGGGCCGGAAATCGCGTTGTGGGCGCTCTATCCGTCGAGGCGACTGTTGAGCGCACGCGTCTCCGCGTTTCTCGATCATCTGAAGGACGCGTTTCCGGCCGGCACGCCGGAGGATCTCGCCGCGTACATCGAACCGGCGCGCTGAACCGGTGCCGCTCGCGATCCGATTGCCGCGACGATGCGGGCGCTACGTCCGGTCGCGATTGCGTGCGCGGGTCGCGCCGGTGATCACCGCGATGCCGAACAGAATGACGGCGACGATCTCGATGATGTGCTGCGATACGTGCAGCGTCATCAATCCCCACGCGACGCCGGCGATGAAAATGATCCAGCCGAGCAGGTAGATGAGCAGGGTCATCGCTGTTCTCCTTGTGGTTCGGGGTTCATCGGGCAAGCTGCCGCCGCGCGGCAGGCCGTTTCATCCGGCCGCTGCCGCACGCGCATGCAGACCGAGGCGTTCCATCAGACGCTGCGCGTCGAACGGCGCCTTCGTTTTCGCGTCGTTGTCGAAGTAGCAGTACACGTCGCGCGTTCGCGTGCGCGGCGGCGACAGGTCCGGCGCCGCGAGATGCGCATTGCGGGGCTGTTCGCCGCGGCTCCACGATTCGATTCTGCGCGCCCACTGTTCGAGCGCGGCGTCCGAATATTCGCCTGAGTACTTCGTTTTCGTGCCGTGCAGGCGCATATAGACGAAGTCGGCGCTGAGATCTTCCAGCTGCGGCCACGGTTCGGTCGAATCAGAAACGACGAGCGCGACCTTGTGGCGGCGCAGCAGCTTCACGAATGCGGGATCGACGAAGCTCGCGTGGCGCACTTCGATCGCATGACGCAACGCGCGCGTTTCATCGACATGCACATAGGGTGTCCTGACCCGGCGATCGTGCTGCTTCGCGAGTGCGCGCGCGGCTTCGGTATCGTGCGGCAGCAGGATCAGAAAGTGGGCGATGTGCTCGGGGTCGAAGCGCAGCGACGGCGGAAATTGCCACAGGATGGGCCCGAGTTTGTCCTTCAGCGCGAGCAGTCCCTGAGCGAAGAAATTTGCACAGGCGACGGTGGCCGAGTCATCGCGAAAGCGCAGCATGTGCGTCAGATAGCGCGCCCCTTTCACGCTGAATGTAAAACCGGGCGGCGTTTCGTCGTACCAGTGCTGCCAGCTGCCCAGCGATTGCAGGCTGTAATGCGTGCCGTTGATTTCAATCGTCTGCATACGATTGGACGCGTATTGAAGCTCGTCGGCCTGCTTCAATCCCTTCGGATAGAACGTGCCGCGCCAGCCCTCGTAGCGCCAGCCCGATATGCCGATGTGGATGTCGCCTGAAGTGCTCGTCACGTCGCTCCTCGCCGGGTCGATCGAACCGTGACGTGGGGAGCAATGCCCGTGCCTGCGCGCGGGACGCGTTTTGCTTGCGGCGGGCGGCCTCGGCGGCTACGACGGCCCGTGGATGGTCGGCGTGCTCAAGGACGCGACACATTCGTATGCACCGGGCATGCTCGCGACGTCGGTGTCGCTCGCGCTGGCCGCGCTGTTGACGTGGGGCCTGGCGGTTTATACGCGACATGGTTCGTCCGGAGGGGCGAGTGGCGCGTAACCCGTATGCGGACGAGGCAAGCATGCACCGGCCTTGAATCGAGGGTGTTGCCGTTCTTTCCTGATGCTGGCGTTGACCAATAACCCTGCAAACATCAATTGAGCGGTAAGCTTTTCGCGTCAGCGTTTCCGCAGGATTTACTGCGATACTGTCCGCATTGACGCTTGGCGCACGCCCGAAGCGGACATTTGAACTTAGCTACTACAACGCATGTCGTAGCCATTTCAAGATGTCGGGGCGCCAGCCAGATAGAAATGTCGTGTTTTAAGGTTGGTTGGCTGCGTCTCTTTCCTCGTTTTGAGCGTTACGCAGTGTCGAAGGTCGGCGCCTGAACGGGCAGGGCGCTCACGTTCGTTTCTCCAGCTTTTGCAGACCGACGGCCAGGTTTGTTTGGCGGCTTTGCGGTTTGCCGACGGTGCGCCAGATCCACGATCACATGCTCGACGTCGGCCTGCGTGATCTCGCGTTGCTTCTTCTTGCCCGGTTCAGCCTCGTTTCGATTGGTCCGCGTCGCGTCGCCACGATGCGTTCGAGACGGGGCTTTACCGATTCGACTGTTATCGCGTTGCGCCTGGATCGTCTGCGCAACCTGGAGCACGTGACTCAGGCGCTTGTGTTCGACAACAGCAGCTTGATCGATCTCGGCCAGCCGGTCGTACTGTCTGCAAGGCAACACTCGACCCTCTGTTCGGAGTTCGATGCGCCCGTCCGGGTACTCCCACACCTCGATCGTTCGACCGATCAGCTTCCGATTCTCCGGCGTATCGTCCAGCAAATACATCACTCGGTCGTACTGCACCGTGAGAGATTTCGTGACTTTCCGCGGCTCGCGCCACGTCATCACCAAGTCGAGATTCTCTTCGGCGCGCAGCGATCGGTGTGCATTGAAGTCGCTCTTCGGCGGCTTTGCGAAGCGTGTGTTGTAGGCGGCCATGAAGGAGGGCGCGTAAGCGTTGGCGTCGGCCACCGTGTTGATCCCACGCAGCCGCATCTCTTTGACCAAGCGATCCTGCAACGTCAGATGTGCTCGCTCGACTCGCCCCTTGGCCGGACTGCTGTTTGCGCAAAACGTATCGATGTTCAGCTCGTACATCGCGCGGCCAAAGTGCGTCACCCGATTGCCAGCCTTGCCCGGCGTTGTATTGCGGAACACGCTGTACTTGTCGCTATAGAACGCCCCCGGTTTGCCGTGGCACTCGATATACGCTCGCGTCGCCTCGAAGTAGCTGAAGGTCGATTCGGTCTGCGTGAAGTGCAGCATCATCAACCGGCTCGTCGCATCGTCGACGTATACCAGCAGCGTGCACGCCGGCGCCCGTTCCTCGAACCACCGATGGTCGCTACCATCGATCTGGATCAGTTCACCCAGGCACGCCCGGCGCGCGCGTGGCTGATAGACCTTCGGCGGTCGTTGCCGGCGTGGCACCCACAAACCAGCTTCCGTCATCAGCCGCCGTACCGTTTCCTTGGCGAGCTGGATGCCGTGGCATTCCCGAAGCTTCTCGCACGCTAGTGTCGGCCCGAAATCGGCGTAGCGATCCCGGATGATCGTCAGGGCCCGCTGGGCCAACTCCGCATCCAGCCGCCGGTTGCCAGGACCGCCACGCTTGCGCGAGGTCAGGCCCACCGCGCCAGACTCCCGGTATCGAATCACCAGCCGTTCGATCTGCCGGACCGTCAGGCCCAGGCGTTCGGCCGCGCGGCCAGGCTTCACGCCCAAATCCACTACGGCCTGGATTACCTTCAGACGGTCGAGTTCTCTCATGTTCAATGTCACCAGTGCTGTTCGGTGCATCGCCGGCTCCATGATCTGACGTGGAGCCGGCAAGCTTACCGAGGTCCAAACGCGACATTTCTAAATGGCTAGAACACGACATTTCTAAAAAGCTACTACAACGCAAAAAATTGATCATAAGCATTATGTCAAATGAAGGATGCGAGGTCGCCACTCCCATCCGAAACATTGCTGCTCTCCACGACCTTCGGCACAATCGAAATCACTCGATCAAAATCACGGGGACAACCGGTTCGACCGGACCATCGACTCGTTGCATGCCGGCATCGCGATCTCGCAATACGCCCAAGGCCGCACTCAAGAAGTCCGCGCGCGTAATCGGCGATCGCGCGACGCATCGGTGCGAGTCAATATAGTTTCAAATATCTATCCAACCCACATCACCGAGTACAGGCGAATCGTCAACAAGTTGCTTCGATTCGACACGTACTCGCCTCAGTCAGCGATCTACTGATTTTCCTGGAGAAACGCCATGAAGTTAATCAAAAAGACCGATCAGCAGCCTGTCATATGATTCGATTTGCGTCGAATTTGTCGACAAGAATTTGCCAATAAATTCACGCTGTCGGTTCTTATACTCAACCCATTTCTCATCGTGCGAATCTATTGCCTGCCCGAGTTGCAGAGCGCCCTCCTCGACGTCCTGTGCGCTATAAAAATAGCCAAGTTCACGACAGAGGTGTGCATTATGAATCAATGCATACCCATTCCAGCACACATCAAAATAGAAGTAATTCAGTGCGAGCCCTGATTGATGGGATATTACGATGTCGGTGAATTCAGAAAGAAACTGCGGAGTGTTGTAATATCCGACAAAGCTGATTTTTGAATCTCTCACCAGGTCGAGGTGGTGCGCGATGCCAATAAATTCGGGGCTGTTTTTTGCAAGATGCTCCGTGTTCGTCGCGTGCACATAAGCTATCTTTTCGCCAAATTTCCGATAACCCAGTTCTGCAATCAGCAGCGGATAGAGGCAGAACTTCGTCACGTCGATATTCGGCTCCATGATGGAGAGACGCTTCGATTGCCCGGTTGGACGATACTCCCCGCGATGCGGAAGCGCTGCCGACCGCTCTTCGACGCACATCGGGTCCCAAACGAACGGGACTTCACGAACCGGCTGGCGCCGCAATACGCTGAAGTAGCTCGCGCTGGTATCGACAACTTGCGGGATGATCCACACCTGGTCATAACGTTGGTTGATGAATACCGTTTCCGCATGGCGTCGGCCAAAAATCATCGCCTGCATCATGTGCACGTATTCCGGCCCGCAGCAGTAGCTCACGACTTTTGTACCGCGTGCCTGCAGATACGCGGTTTGCTGCTGGTCGATTTGCCCCCCGAGTTCGATCAGCACATCCAGCGAGTCTTTCGCATCGTCGAACGAACGGATCGGATACTGCGTGGTATCCCACGGAAGTTCCGGTGTGATCTTGACGTTCGTGGTGTTGACGAGGGTGACCTGATGGCCAAGAGGCGAGTGTTGAAAGAGCTTCATCAGATACAAAGCGTTCTGCTTGATGCCGTTGACCCAGAGACTCTCTGCCGCGTGGTGAAGGCCAATTGTGATACCGATTCTGAGTGAGCGTGCCAAACTCATGGGAGGTTCTCCAGGGTGCCCATCCGATAAAGAGTTAGATCATAGCGCTGCACTCGTCTCGAGCTGTCAAGAACTGTCAAAATCCGGCATGCGGCTCGGCACGGTTGACCCTGCCTCGTTTTCACGTACGGCATCCCATACAGCGGCGCGCAGGGTTTCGTATTCGAGGAAGTGCGGTTGTCGGTTGACGTGTATGTGCTGTCGATTGAAATCGCCTCGGATCCAGTCGACGATGTCCGGGGGGCCTGAACGCGAAAATGCGCGCCTACCCGGGACATTTGTTAAATAGCTTGAGCGACCGCCAACGTACGAATGATTTGCCGTACTATCCGCCCGTCATCCTGGCTGATGTCGAATGCGGTCGACCGACCTTGGGCAACGGCCACGGTTTTTCAACTTCGGGAGCTCGAGCCGGGCGCCGATTTCATTTGAACGCCAGGACCGATCATGTTCCAGTCCCCCGGAGATTCATTCGTCAACGGTTCGTTGCTGGGCTTGTGCGTCGAGGTTCCGCTTGCCGCGATCGTGTCGCTGGCGATGCACGGCGTGGACTGGAACGGGCCGCGCATCGCGATGCTCATCGCCACGCCGGTGCTGGTCGCGTGCATCACCCTGCTGACGCGCCCCGTCGCATTCAGCACGGTATGGAAGCACAAGCGCTCGCCGTTCGTGCTCGACGACAATTTACGCGCATCGATTTACGGCCGGCTGTGCGGGATTGCGATCGGCGTCGTGTTCGGCATCATGGTCGCGACGACGTTCGCCTGACCCGGTCGACCGGATCTCGAGACGAGCCTCACTGCAGGCGTGATGCCGGGTTCGCGCGCGGTAAACAGCGCCTTCGAAAGCACGTGTTCACCCGCATCCCCCACTCACACGGCCGCCTTCTCATTGCCCCCGATCACGTCGCCGCGACCAGCGCGTTGAACGACGTATCCCACAGCGGCGCGACATTGGCCGGCCCATCCAGCACACCGATCCGCGCGAATACATCTGCGACCTGCTGATGCTGCGCCACCACGTCGGGCGTCACCGGCAGCAGTGCGTAGTCTTCGCTGCGCTGGTCGAACATCGCGACGAGATCGGCAACCGGCACGCGCGTCTCGCGGTTCTGCACGAGCGCATAGTCGCCGAAATGCGCGTTCGCCCATGCATACGCGCGTCGAAACCGCAGCAGCAGATCGCCCGTCGCCGCGCGACGACGCGCATCGTCGAGCGTGCGCGGGTTCGCATAGACCGGAAAGTTGCCCGACAGATAGCCCTT
Source organism: Burkholderia sp. AU33803 (assembly GCF_002223095.1). Taxonomy (NCBI): domain Bacteria; kingdom Pseudomonadati; phylum Pseudomonadota; class Betaproteobacteria; order Burkholderiales; family Burkholderiaceae; genus Burkholderia; species Burkholderia sp. AU33803. The sequence continues at coordinate 104,816 of NZ_NKFJ01000008.1, read as the reverse complement.
CCCCGTCCTCAGCACGCGCGCACCGTAGCGATTGCGCGCGAGCTGGCCGTTGTAGCCGTAGATCGCCCATGCGTCGATGTCGCCGCGATCGTATGCGGACAAGCCATCGGTTGGCGACAGGTTGATCGGCTGGATATCGTCGAAGCTCAGGCCGGCCTCCGCGAGCTGGCGATACAGGAAGTAGTGCGACGTCGTCGCACGCACGTACCCGACACGCTTGCCCTTCAGGTCCGCGATGCTGCGGATCGGCGTGTCCTTGCGCGCGAGCGTGACCTGGTTGTTCAGGTCTTCGCGCACGCGGGTGATGAGCCGCACGTTGGCCTTCTGTCGCGCGGCGAACACGGCCGGAATTTCGCTACCCGAACCGATGTCGAGCGCATCCGCGTTGAGCGCCTCGATGTGCAGCACGCCGTTGTTCAGCTCGCGCCAGTCGATCCGGTACGGTGTGTCGGCCAGCCCGGCCGCCTGCAACAGCGCGCGCCAGCCGCCCTTGTAGGTTGCGACGCGCAGCGTGGTGCCGGCGAAATCGGTGTTGACCGCGGGCGTGGCGAACGCGGCCTTCGCGGCCCATGGCGCCGCCGCCAACGCGGCACCGCCAAGCAGCAAACGGCGACGTGCCGCCGAAATTGACGACATCGGATGCTCCTGTCGGTCGATCAAACGGGAAGTGAAAAGCGCTGCGTCAATGCAGCACCGGAAATCCGTGGCGCTCGGCCAGCAGTTCGAGGATGCGGCGCGCGTCGGTGACGAAGCGCACTTCGCCGAGCGTCTGTGCGTCGTCCGGCGCCGGCTGGTCACGGCCGAGCACGAGGACCGGCAGCCCCTGGTGCGCATCGTCGAGCGCGTCGATCACCGCGTGCCGCGGCCGCTCGAAGCCGACACGTTTCACGTCGATTCGACTCGCGCGATCGGGCGCGCTCGCGAGCAGCCCCTCGATCGACAGTCCATGCGGGCAGACGAAGCGCTGGCCCGGATGCTTCGGATCGGCAAAGCCCGGTTCCAGCAGAAACAGCACATCGCGACTCATGACAGACAGCTCCCGTGTTCGTTGTTGAGCCGGGACGAATGCGCGTGGGCGCCCTTCCGTTCCCGGAGCATGCCGGCCCGAGGCCGGATGCCCGACTCTACCGGCATGCGTCGCATGGCCCTACCAACGTTTTGCGGAATCGATATGCGGCCGCGCGTAGCGCATCGGGCGTCCGCCGCCCAGCGGGCGTTGCGTAAAAACATCGCGCGCCGGGCCGCAGGTAGTGCGCACATCGAACGATTTCAGCGATCGATATGACGGCGCCCGCGTGTATCCGGTGCCCGACGTTCGCCGTTCGCGCGATACGTTCGCCGCAGCATGGGTGCCGGACGCGATCGCGGCGCACATGCAGGGCTTGCGGCAACGCATATTGCAAATCGGCCGCGCAGCGATTTGCAAACCACGGATCGACCGTTCGCCGGCACCGCCGTCATCAATAGGATCGTGATCCTCGCAGATGTACCCATAAAAAAGAGGATAGTCATGATCAAAAAATCGGTAGTCCTGGGTTTGGTTTCGATCGGTTCGGTCAGCGCGCATGCGCAGAGTTCGGTCACGTTGTACGGCGTCGTCGATGCCGGGTTCGCTTATACGAACAATCAGGGTGGCGCGAGCAACATCCAGCAGACGAGCGGCAAGCTGAGCGGCAGCCGCTGGGGCCTGAAAGGCGTGGAAGATCTCGGTGGCGGCGTGCAGGCGGTCTTCACGCTCGAAAGCGGGTTCCGGCCGAGCGACGGCGGGCTCGGCCAGGGCGGCCGCCTGTTCGGCCGCTCCGCATACGTGGGCCTCGCCAGCAAGGGGCTCGGCACGCTGACCTTCGGCCGCCAGTACGAGCCGATCACCGACCTCGTTGCGCAGTACTCGGGGTCCGGCTTCTGGTCGCCGGCCACGCACGTGGGCGACAACGACAACATGAACCAGAGCTTCCGGCTGAACAACGCAGTGAAGTTCCGCAGCGACACGATCGCCGGCTTCACGGCCGACCTGCTCTATGCGTTCAGCAACCAGGCCAACGGTGGCGCGGGCACCGGGTTCTCGAACAACAACGCGTGGGGCGCGTCGGCGAACTACGTGAACGGCCCGTTGTCGGTGGGCGCCGGCTATGTCCGCATCAATCATCCGAATTCGACGTCGAATACGAGCGGCGCGGTGGGCGGTGCGACCTCCACCACCGGCAACGACTACAGCGGCGGATTCTTCTACGGGCTGAACGGCGGCGTGCTGAAGCAGCAGATCGGCGTGGTCGGCGCGAACTACGCGCTTGGCCCGGCGACGCTGGGCTTCGCGTGGAGCCACACGCAGCTCGACTATCTCGACGGCTCGTCGCGCAAGTTCAACAACTACGACGCGAACGCGCGTTACCAGATCACGCCGGCCGCCACGCTGATCGGTGTCTACACGTTCACCGACGGGCGCGCGAGCGGCCTGCCGGGCACCGGCGGCCAGACGCTGAAGCCGCGCTGGCACCAGTTCACGCTCGGGTTCGACTATGCGTTGTCGAAGCGCACGGATATCTACCTGTCCGGCATCTACCAGCTCGCGGCCGGCGATGCGAGCACGGCAACGTCGGGCGGCTATCGCAAGATCGCGGCGATCTCGAACATCGGGAGTGCTTCGTCGACGAACCGCCAGGTCGCGTTCGTCAGCGGGCTGCGCGTGAAGTTCTGACGGCGCGCTTCGGGCGCATCGGGCGCGGTGCAGCGTGGTGCGATAAGCAAAGCGGGAATCGTTGTTTGTCGCACCGGTTTCGGTTGCCGAGAATGGGCGTTTCCCCGCGCGCTGCCCCGGCGCATGATACGCGTTCGACCATGACCGACTCCCGTTTCCCGCCCCATCCACCGCGCAGCGGCCGGCGCGCGGCACTGCGCCGGCTGGCCGGCGGCTGGGCGGCAGCGATGCTGCCTGCCGGCGGCGCGCTGGCGAGCCAGCCGCCCGCACCACTCTCTCCGCTCTCTCCGCTCGACGTGCCGCCCTGGACCCGCGGCCCGGGTGCGCCGCTACTGTCACCGCCCTACGGCATGCCGGGGCCGCACGAACGCGACGTGATCCGCCGCAGCGCCCGCACGCCGGCATTGCCCGGCTCGGGCTCGTCGATGACGCCGCTCGCCGACCTGTTCGGCGACATCACGCCGAACGGCCTCGTCTACGAGCGTCATCATGCGGGCGTGCCGGAGATCGATGCGCAGCGTCATCGCATCGTCGTGCACGGCCTCGTGCGCGAGCCGCGCGTGTTCACGATCGACGACCTGCTGCGCTTTCCGTCGGAGTCGCGGATTCATTTCCTCGAATGCTCGGGCAACACCGGCAGCGAATGGAACGGCCCGAGCGGGCTGCCCGTTCAGTTCACGCACGGGCTGCTGTCGTGCTGCGAATGGACGGGCGTCCGGCTGTCGACGCTGCTCGACGAAACCGGCATCGATCCGGACGCACGCTGGCTGCTCGCCGAAGGCGCCGACGGCGCGGCGATGACACGCAGCCTGCCGCTGGACCGGATCCTCGAGCGCGCGCTCGTCGTCTATGCGCAGAACGGCGAACGGCTGCGCCCCGAGAACGGCTATCCGGTACGGCTGATCGTGCCGGGATTCGAAGGCAACACGAACATCAAGTGGCTGCGGCGGCTGAAGCTGGTGCGCGCGCCGGAGATGACGCGCGAGGAAACGTCGAAATACACGAACCTGCTGCCTGACGGCTGCGCGCGCCAGTTCGTGTTCGAGATGGATGCGAAGTCGGTCATCACGCGGCCGTCGGCCGGCCATCGGCTCGCCGCGCACGGCTATTACCCGATCGGCGGCTACGCGTGGTCGGGACGCGGCCGGATTCGCGCGGTCGACGTCTCGGCCGACGGCGGCCGCACCTGGCGGCCCGCGCGGCTCGCGGGCGACGTGCGCGATCGCGCACTGACGCGCTTCGAAGCCGACTGGATCTGGAACGGCGAGCCCGCCGACCTGCAAAGCCGCGCCACCGACGACACCGGGTACGTGCAGCCGACCCGCGAGGCGCTCGTCGCCGTGCGCGGCGTCAATTCGCAGTACCACTACAACGGCATCCAGAACTGGCGCGTCGGCGCGGACGGCGAGGTGCGTAATGCGTAAACCGCTTGCCTGCCTGCTCGCCGCATCCCTGCTGGTTCCGAGCGCATTCGGCGCGGGCTACGGTCTCGGCCAGCCGGTCGACCGCGCGGCGCTCGCGGCGTGGGACATCGACGTCGCGCCCGACGGCAGCGGCCTGCCGCCCGGCTCGGGCACGGTCGCGCGCGGCGCTCACGTGTTCGCGGACAAATGCGCGATGTGCCACGGCGCCGGCGGCGAAGGCGGCGTCGGCGATCCGCTCGTCGGCGGCATCGGCTCGCTCGCGAGCGCCAAGCCGAAAAAGACGGTCGGCAGCTACTGGCCGTATGCGACGACGCTGTTCGACTACATCCGCCGCGCGATGCCGTACAACGCGCCGCAATCGTTGAGCGCGGACGAAGTCTATGCGGTCACCGCGTATGTGCTCCATCTGAACGGCATCGTGCCCGGCGATGCACGGCTCGACGCGCGCACGCTGCCACGCGTGCGGATGCCGAACCGCGACGGGTTCGTGCCCGATCCGAGGCCCGGCACGCTATGACGCGACTCGAACCGCCCGCACGCACATCGTGCATGACACCGGGGCGATTCGCCGCCGCACGTGCCGCGCGTGGTCGTCCAGGCCCTGTCCAACCCGCAAGGAAGCTTTCATGAGCGACACGTCCCTCGCCGCTCCGGTCGCGCCGTCGCCGTTCGTCGACGTCTGCTCGCCGGCGGATTTCCCCGACAGCCCGGTGTCGCGCGTCCTCGCGCAGCCGCTGATGCTCGGGCTGTTCCTGCCGATCCAGGCCGGCGGCTGGAGCGCGTCGACGCTGCCGCGCACGACCGACTGGACCTTCGACTACAACGCCGACCTGGTCGCGCGCGCGGAGGCACTCGGCTTCGATCTCGTGTTCGCGCTGTCGCAGTGGCTGCCGAAAGGCGGTTACGGCGGCGTGTTCGACGGCCACGCGCTCGACTCGTTCATGACGCTGGCCGCGCTGACCGCGCGTACCGAACGGATCATCCTCGTCGCGACGAGCCACGTGCTCTACGGGCCATGGCATCCACTGCATTTCGCGAAATTCACCGCGACGCTCGATCACATCTCGCGCGGGCGCTGGGGCATCAACGTCGTGACCGGCCACCGCGCAATCGAGCACGAGATGTTCGGCTGGAATAGGATCGAACACGACCGGCGCTATGAAATGGCCGCCGAATTTCTCGACGCGGTCCAACAGTTGTGGGCGCAACCGGACAATTTCAGCTACACGCCGGCGCTGTCGAGCTGGCGGCTGGGCGGCGCATTCGTGACGCCGAAGCCGCGCTACGGCCGCCCGCTGCTGATCAACGCGACGGGGTCCGACGCGGGCATCGACTTCGCGGCACGCTATTCGGACATCGTATTCGTCACGAGCCCGGCCGGCCCCGACGCCGAACGCGCAATCGACGCACTGCCCGCCCATACCGCGCGTGTGAAGGCGGCCGCCGCGGCCCGCGGCCGGGCGATCCGCACGCTGCTCAACCCGCTCGTGATCTGCCGCGAAACGGCGGCCGAAGCGCGCGCGTACCGCGACGCAATCGTCGCGCATGCGGATGAAGGCAGCTTTCATCGCTTCGACAGCGATGCGCATGCGTGGCGCGGCGGCTTCGACCAGCGCTCGCAGGCAGCCGCGCGCGCGATCGGCGGCAATATCTCGATCACGGGCTCGCCCGAGGAAGTCGCCGATACGATCGTGCGGCTGCATCGCGCGGGCATCGACGGCATCCAGCTGAGCTTCTACGACTTCAAGCCCGATCTCGACTTCTTCGGCGAGCGCGTGCTTCCGCTGCTGCGCGACGCTGGCTTGCGGCGCTGACGTCAGGCAGCCGTTTCGGTACGGGCGGTGGTGTCGTGGCGTACGGGCCGCCGCAGCCCCAGATGCTCGCGCAGCGTATGGCCCGCATAGTCGCGGCGAAACAGCCCGCGGCGGCGCAACTCGGGCAGCACCAGCGCGATGAAATCGTCGAGGCCGCCGGGCAACGTCGGCGCCATCACGTTGTAGCCGTCCGCGCCGTAACGCACGAAGCGCTCTTCGAGCTGGTCGACGATCTGTTCCGGCGTGCCGACGAGCTGCCAGTGGCCGCGCGCGCCGGCGACACGCAAATAGAGTTCGCGGATCGTCAGGTTTTCGCGGCGCGCGAGCTCGATCGTCAGTGCCTGCCGGCTCTTGCTGGCGTTCGTCTCCGGCAACGGCGGAATCGGACCGTCGAGCGGATACGCGGACAGGTCGAACCCGCCGGTGAGGCCGGAGACGAGTGCGAGCCCGACCGTCGGGTCGATCAACGACTGCAACGCGTCGAATTTCTCCTTCGCTTCGCTTTCGGTACGCCCCACCACCGGGAACACGCCCGGCATGATCTTCAGCGAATCGGGATCGCGGCCGAACGCCGCGAGCTGGCCCTTCACGTCCGCATAAAACGCGACCGCGTCGTCGAGCGTCTGCTGCGCGGTGAAGATCACCTCGGCCGTGCGCGCGGCCAGCCGCGTACCGGCTGGCGACGAACCGGCCTGCACGACGACCGGGTGCCCCTGCGGCGGTCGCGCGACATTCAAGGGCCCGCGCACCTGGAAGAAGCGGCCGCGATGGTCGAGCACGTGGCGCTTGCTGGGATCGAAGAAGCGGCCCGCTGCGCGATCGCGCACGAACGCATCGTCGTCCCAGCTATCCCAGAGGCCACGCACGACATCCGCGAACTCCTCCGCACGCGCATAGCGTTCGGCGTGATCGAAATGCGCGTCGCGATTGAAATTGCGCGCCTCGTGCTCACTCGACGACGTGACGAGGTTCCAGCCCGCTCGACCGCCGCTGATGTGGTCGAGCGAGGCGAACTTGCGTGCGATGTGGAACGGCTCGTTGAAACTCGTCGACGCGGTGCCGACGAGGCCGATCCGCTCGGTGACGGCCGCGAGCGCCGACAGCAGCGTCAGCGGCTCGAATTGTGCGATGTAGCTGTGCGCGGTGCGGCTCAGGAACTCGACGTCGTCGCCGCGCGTGCCCACGCCGTCGGCAAGGAACACGAGATCGAACTTCGCGGCCTCGGCCGCCTGGGCAAGCCGCACGTAGTGGCGAAAATCGACGCCCGCGTCGGCCTGCGAACCGGGGTGGCGCCATGCGGCGATGTGATGGCCGGTCGGGTACAGGAATGCGCCGAGATGCAGGTGTCCGGGGCGGGTCGTCATCGGGAAGGGTTTCCGAAAAGGAGGGCCGCGCGCGGCCAGGTCAGAACACGCGGCCTTCGGTCAGGTGTGTCGTCACGCCGTTCAGCTCGTAGTCGCCGATCACGCGCGCCTTGTGCAACAGCGGGTTGTGGCTGAAGATCGTGCGCAGGTTGCGCCAGTGCCGGTCGAGGTTGTGTTCGCGCGCCGTCGCCGATGCGCCGCCGACTTCGAACAGCCGCTCCGCCGCATGCAGCGCCAGCTTGCTGACGATGAGCTGCGTGCGTGCCGTGGCGAGCGCGCTGTCGAGCACCAGCGCATGCGCATCGGCGTCACCGGCTTCGATCGCGTCGGCGGAACGGTCGAGCGCCCGCGCGTTTTCACGGACGAGCGCATCGATTGCATGACTGTGGGCGGACAGCTCGCCGACGACCTGCTGGATGAAATGATCGTCGCGCGCGGTCGGCGCCGGGCTGTGCAGCACCGGGCGGCCGTGCGCGAGCACGTAGCGGCGCGCATCGGCAACCACGTTGCGCACGATGCCCGCACCCGTCGCGACGAGATGCAGCTGCCGCAGCGCGCCGCAATGGCGGCCGACGAGCGTCGAGCCGTCGCGTGCGGCCACTTCATCCGCGAACACCTGCACGTCGTTCAGCAGCAGGCTGCCGCTCGCGGTCATGCGCTGGCCCATGCCGTCCCAGTCGTCGAGTACCTGCACGCCATCCCGCGCGACCGGAATGATCACGGCGACCGCGTCACCGTGCTCGTTCTCCACGTTGATGCGCGCGAAATCGGCAAACGCGGTGCCGGTCGAATAGTATTTGCGGCCCGTCACGCGATAGTGATCGCCGTCCCGGCGCAACACCGTGGTGTTTTCGCCGGGCCGCGACGTGCCGCGCTCGGTCGACGCGCCGCCGAAGATCGCGCCGGCCAGCGCCCGCTCGAGCTGCACGTCGTTGAACGGTGTGCGCGGCGACAGCCGCAGCGTCTCGATCTGGTCGTAGTGGATCCGCAGCGCGTGCGCGAGATTCGAATCGGCGGCGGCCAGCGTCGCGATCGTGTCGAACAGGTCGACCAGCGTGCCGCCGAGGCCGCCGCGCTCCACCGGAATCCGCAGCACGCCCAGCGCCGAGCGGCGGAAGACCGCAAACCCCTCGAACGGCAGTTCGCGACGCGCCTCGCGTTGCGCGGCATCCTGCCCGATCGCGTTCGCGAGATCGGGTAGCGCGGCAAGCGCGTCGCGCAACGCGTCGCGCGGATCGACGGCATCACGGGCAGTCATTCGGCAGGTCCTTGTTCGGGAAGATCGGGCGCTGCGCAGCGCGATCGCGGCATGTGCGAACCGCCGCGTGCGCAGCACCGCAAAGTATAGGGACGCACCCGGCGCGCGTGAAAAGCCGATTTCAGCTTACGTTATGCAGGCGCCTGGAATTGCCGCGTGCGGTGACATCAGTGCTGGATGCCCCAGCGCCGTACGGTCACGCGTTCGAGCGTGTCGAACACGAGATTCTCGACGAGCAGGCCGATCACGATGACGGCCGCGAGGCCGGCGAACACGCGATCCGTATACAACTCGTTGCGGTTCTGGAAGATGTACCAGCCGAGGCCGCCCTGGCCCGCGCTCGCGCCGAATACCAGCTCGGCCGCGATCAGCGTTCGCCACGCAAATGCCCAGCCGACGCGCAGGCCCGACAGGATCGACGGCAGCGCGGCCGGCACGAGGATCAGCGCGATCTGGCGCAGGCCCGTGAGGCCGTAGTTGCGCCCCGCCATCTTCAGCGTGGCCGGCACGCCCGCGAAGCCCGTATACATGCTGAGCGCGAGCGGCCACAGCACCGCGTGCACGAGCACGAACAGCAGGCTGCCGGTGCCGAGCCCGAACCACAGCAGCGCGATCGGCAGCAACGCGATCGACGGCAGCGGATTGAACATCGACGTCAGCATCGCCAGCAGGTCGCGGCCGATGCGCGTCGATACCGCGAGCGATGTCAGCGCAAATGCAAAGAACACGCCCAGTGCGTAGCCGCGCAGCAACACGGACAGCGAGATGCCCGTCTTCACCAGCAGTTCGCCCGACTCGATGCCCTGCACGAACGCGGCCAGCGTCGCGCCGAAGGTCGGCACGAGAAGATCGTTCGCGACGATGCGCGCGACGATCTCCCATGCGGCAATCAGCACGAGTGCGATGACGCTGCGCCGAAACCATCCCGCCCCGGCGACGCGACGCCACAGCGGCGCCGGCACGGCACGTTCGGCGTCGGGCAGCGTGTCGAGCGTGCGTTCGTATTCGGCGCGCACGGGCGGCAGCGGCGGCAGGGCCGGATCGATCGTGCTCATGATGCGGCTTCCTCCGTCGTCGGGGCGTGGGTCGTGTCGGTATCGAACAGCAGGCGATGGATCCGCGCGACGTTGTCGCGGAAGTCGCCGGTGTCGACGTTGTCGAGCGAATGCTCGTGGCTGTTGAGCTCCGCACGCACGCGGCCCGGATGCGGCGACAGCAGCAGGATCCGGTTGCCGACGACGAGCGCTTCCTCGATCGAATGCGTGACGAACAGCAGCGTGAAACGGAATTCGTCCCACAGGCGCAGCAGTTCCTCCTGCATCTTGCGGCGCGTCAACGCATCGAGCGCGGCGAACGGCTCGTCCATCAGCAGCACGCGCGGCTGCATCGCCAGTGCGCGCGCGATCGCGACGCGCTGCTTCATGCCGCCCGACAGCGTGTGCGGGTAGGCTTCGGCGAACCCGCTCAACCCGACCTTGTCGAGATAATGCAGCGCGCGCGCCCGCGCTTCGGCGCGCGACAACCTTGCGGCGGCGCGCAACGGAAACGCGACGTTTTCGACGACCGTCTTCCACGGCGGCAACTGGTCGAATTCCTGGAACACCACGACGCGGTCAGGGCCCGGCCCGCGCACCGGCCGGCCGTCGAGCGCGATCGAACCCGATACGGGCTCGATGAAGCCGGCAATCGCCTTCAGCAGCGTCGACTTTCCGCATCCCGACGGGCCGAGCAGCACGAAGCGGTCGCTGCCGTACACGTCGAAGCTGACCTGGTGGGTCGCGCGCACGATCCGCGCGCCGCTGCGGTATTCGAGGTTCACGCGGTCGATGGCGAGCAGGCGTTCACTGTGCGCGCCGGCCTGCGCGGCATCCGGCGCGGGCCGGCCGGCGACTTGCGCGTCGGGCTCGGGGTGGCCGGGCGCCGCGCCGCCGCGTGTCGCATACGGCGGCAGCCAGGTTCGGGGAGAAGTGGCGTTCACGATCGAATCTCTTGCGGGGAAAGCATCAGCATGCGGCCAGCCCTTTCGCGGGCCAACCATCGATTGCCCATATCGAAACCGCACCGACGCATAAGCGTCGATCGCGGCGTCGAAGCGGCTCCGCTCAACTGCCGCCGGCCGTCGCCGGATCGTCGAAGAAATAGTCGCGCCACGACTTCGGTTCGTTGCGGATCGCACCGGTGCGGTGCATGAACTGCGCGAGCGCGAGCGTGTTCTGCGGCGCGGTCTTGAACTGCACTTGCGGATTGCGCAGGATCTTCAGCAGCAGCGCGCGATCGATCTTCGATGCGTTCACGCGGATATAGGTATCGGCCGCGCGCTCGGGATCGGCCGCGATCTGGCGCGCGGCTTCGGCCAGCGCGGCAACGAATGCGCGATAGGTCTTCGGGTTGTCGTCGCGGAATTTCTCGGTGGCATACAGCACCGTCGCGGAGCTCGGGCCGCCGAGCACGTCATAGGAATTCAGCACGATGTGCGCATTCGGGTTACCGGCGAGTTCCTGCTCCTGAAACGGCGGATTGCCGAAGTGGCCGGTAATCACGCTGCTGTTCGCCAGAATGGCCGCCGTTGCGTCCGGATGCGGAATCGCCTGCGTGAGCGCGTCGAGCTTGTCGAACTGCTTGTCGCCCCACTGCTTCGCGGCCGCGTATTGCAGCACGCGCGACTGCACCGACACACCGACCGCCGGCACCGCGATGCGGTCCTTCGTGCTCAGGTCGGCGATCGTCTTCACGTTCGGGTTGCTGCTGACGAGGTAGTACGGGAAATTGCCGAGCGACGCGACGCCCTTCACGTTCTGCCGGCCGCGCGTGCGGTCCCACACGGTCAGCAGCGGCCCGACGCCCGCGCCCGCGATGTCGACCGCGCCGGACAGCAGCGCGTCGTTCACGGCCGCGCCGCCCGACAGCCGGACCCAGTCGACCTTGATGTCGAGGCCGGCCTTGCGCCCTTCCTTTTCGATCAACTGCTGGTCGCGCGCGACGTTCAGCATCAGGTAGACGACGCCGAACTGCTCGGCGATGCGGATGCGGCCTTCCGCGTGTGCGGCTTGCGGGGCGAGTGCGCCGGCGAACGCGAGCGCTGCGGTCAGTGCGGCCGCCAGCGCGCGGCGCGCCGGCAAAAACGAAAACGGCATCGGAACTCCAGTCAGGATGGGGCGGATGATTGACGCGGCGGAACGCGGCTCAGAAAGGCGCGTCGCCTTCGATCGTCGTGCGGTACAGCTTGCGGCGCAGATGGTCGGGCGTGCCGGCGGCGAGATGCATCAGCGAACGGTTGTCCCAGAACACGAGATCGTGCTCGCGCCACTGGTGCCGGTACACATGCTCGGCACGCACGCTGTGGGCGAACAACTCGTCGAGCAGCGCGCGGCTTTCGTCGTCGGGCAGCCCGACGATGCGCGTCGTGAAATGCTCGCTGACGAACAGCGCCTTGCGGCCCGTTTCCGGATGCGTGCGCACGACCGGATGCACGACCGCGGCAACCTGCGCGATCTGCTCGGGCGACAGGTTCGGCCGCCACGGGCTGCGCGCCTGCAGCTCCGCATAGCGCGCGAGATACGTATGCTCGGCGCGCCGCCCTTCCACCGCGCGGCGCAGATGGGCCGGCAGCGTGTCCCACGCGAGATGCATGTTCGCGAACAGCGTGTCGCCGCCTTCGGCCGGCAGTTCCTGCGCGTGCAGGAGCGAGCCGAGGCTCGGCTTCTCCTTGTACGACAGGTCGGAGTGCCAGAAATGGCCCGCATCGCCGAGCCCGATCGGCTTGCCGTTCTCGACGACGTTCGACACGATCAGCACCTCCGGGTGGCCGGCGAGCGCGAACTGGTGCAGCACGTGGATCTGCAGCGGGCCGAAGCGGCGGCTGAACGCGATGTGCTCGTCCGGCGTGATGCGCTGGTCGCGAAACACCAGCACGTGATGGTCGAGATGCGCGCGATGAATGCGCGCGAAGTCGCCGGCGTCGAGCGGTTGCGACAGGTCGAGGCCGACCACTTCGGCACCGAGCGGCGCATCGAACGGCACGATGTCGAAATGCTGCGCCGCAACGCGCGGCCGCGACGCGGGCGGATGCCCGTCGGAAAGCGATGCGTCGTCGCGGATGGCGGTAGTCGTCACGGCACGGCCCCCTGATTCGGTCAAAACGCGAATCTACGAGTGCGTGCCGGACCGCGTCAACGAAGCGATTCCGATACGTTTATCTGCTGCGCTGATAAAGATCGCTGCTCCCGCATACGGCGTTGCAGCGGGCGGCGGTCTCTCGTGCGGAAACGGCCGGTCGCAGCGGCCGTCACGATTCTGTCGACGGGGCCGGTACATGCACGGCGCCTTCCGGATACCGGATGTCGATCAGCCCGCTCTTGTCGCGGATGCGTAGCGGCGGAACGGCTTCCACGCTCGCGCGGTCGATGCCTTCGCACACGGCCAGGTTCGTGTTGGTCCGGTAGTACACGCGCTGGTCGTCAACCGCGAAGGCCCAGTTCAGGAAGCGCAGGCTTCTGGGGTCGATTCCCGGCAGATTTCGATTTCAGTTCGATTGCCGCATTTCGGCACGTATTAATGGCGGTGGGTGTCTGAGGGCGTCCATTTGAATACATGACGCGCCCGGCGGACGCAATGCGGCGAACGCTCTAAATCGATGCGCCGTGAAAACGAGCTTTAACGAGCCAATCGGAAATTTTCGGGATCGTTTGCCGCTTCAGCTTTTGTGAAGCGTGATGACAAAATCAGATCGAGAACCGATCGATATTGGAAGCGTGTGCAGACCGTTGGTCAACGGTCTGCACTGAACGGATGTGCCGTCTATTGGAATATTGGGCGGCCCTCGGAACAAGCTGCTATTGAAACAAAATCCCGCGCCGCTGATAACTGACAACATTGACAGGGATTGTTCCAATTCGAGTGGCTACCGAGCCGACGACAGCACCGCCCATCTGGAAATCAGCGAATGATCCTTTACGCGTGACGCCATTTTGCCAATGTAGGCAGTTCGCGCTCGGTGACCGGATCATCCAGCCGGAGCCAGCTATAAAACGTGCCGTGCCATCCCGGAACCGGAAGCGGGGCCGTGCAGCGAATGTCCGCGAGGCCCGGCCGATAGGCCTGAAACGGCCAGAATAGCGGCATGATGCGGCGCGCTTCCATGTCCTGGCGCAATTCGGCCGGTCCGCCCGCGTCGGACACGATATCGCAGTGGAACGCCCAGTCCTCTTCGCTCCAGGCGAGAAATACACTGGGCGCGCCGGCGGCATCGAACATCAGCACCGCGTCCTGATTGGGGCGCCAGTAGTATTCGACGATGCCTTCCCGCGCGGCCAACTCATCGATCAGTTGGACGATGCGTGGATCCCGGTAGGTCGCCCCCGCTTCATGCAGGCTGATGTGCCCGCGGGCCGCGCAGCACTTGCGTTTCGCGTCGTCCAGCGCGGTTGCCAGCTTGCGGGCCATCTCGACGTCGGTTTTCTTCAGATAGCAATCGATCAGTCCCGCGTTGAACGCGGCCACCGCCGCGCGCTCGTCGGCGATGCCGGTGAGCAGGATTTTCGTGCAGTTCGCGTTGCGGATGGAGGTCAGGAACTGGATGCCGTCGACCTCCGGCATCGAATAGTCGACGACCACCGCGCCCACCGTCTCGAATCGGGCAGGATCGGCAAGCGCATCCTCGCCGATCGCATTCCCGCCGGTTTTCTCCGCGCCGAAATAGTCCGCAGCCGTGGGGGGCATCTCCGCGTCACGCGACGACACGAAGTCGAGCGCCGCCCGCGGGTGCGTAAAAAAGTGGTTCAGGCGTTCGTCCGGAAATGCGCCCCGCAGCGCCTGCAGGAAATCCGGATTGTCGTCGACAAATACCACGGACACGGGGTAAAGCACCGGCTGCCTGACGAAGGGTTGCATAAGAGTCTCGATAAATCAGCAGAAAAAGAGGCGGTATCGGGGGCGATTTGCCGCGAATGATTATTGCGGCAATTATCCGGCGAAAGTAGGACGCACATCAACTGCTCGTCATCCGCTCATTCGTCATATTACGAGCGCGCCGCTCGGCAGAATTGCACGGGGAGAATCGGGCCATTCCTTCTCGTTGAAGGAATGCGCCGCTACCGCCAGTAGCGATTCAAGGAGTTATTCATGTTGACGCGAGACGCGATTCTTCACGTCCTTTCCAACGAAACGGCCCATCTTTCCGAGAAAACCTTCCACCATGTGATGGACATTTACCTCAAGGATTCCAATGCCTTCATGAATACCTATTTCGCACGCTATTTCGAATGGCAGGGCGTGTGCCGTGAGCGCTGGTTTCACGAATGCATCCACGACAACCTGATGGGGGCCGGCGGCGCATTCGTGACGAAGCGTGCGCATCAGGAATACGTCCACGAGACGTTTCCGTTCCAGCGCGTCGATTGCTTTCTCAATACGTTCGAGGTTCGGCAATGCTCGGCCTATCTGCTGTTCCGCTTCTACGTGGACGGGCGGCAGGTGTCGCTGGGGTATCAGCAGATCGTGTTTGCCGGTTCGGACAAGCGGATCCGCCGGTTTCCGCCGGGCATCATCGAGCGGGTCAAGGCGTATGAGCTGATCCTGCCGTCCAGCGCGAACTGAATGTGAGACCGCCCTACCCGACGCGATAGCGCGGGGGGAGCGCCGGCGGACCGTTCAATGTCGGGTCCGCCGGCGCGCCGGGCTCCGGCAGCCGAATCGTGAACGTGGTCCGCACGCCGGGGACGGATTCGCACGTGATCGTGCCACCGAGCGCTTCACACGCGCGGCGGCAAAAGCTCAGGCCCATGCCGGCGCCGCGGCCGTGCGACTTGGTCGAGAAAAAGGCGTCGAAGATTTGAGGGAGCACATCGGGGGCGATGCCCGGCCCCGTATCGCTGAAACGCACGACGCAATAACCGTTGCTGCGATGCGCGTCGATCTCGATCTGCCCACGGCCGTTTGCGTGGATCGCGTACAGCGCGTTTTTCAGCAGATTGAAGATGACGAAGATCACGAGCGAGTCGGAGCCGAAAAACCGGATGTCCGTATCGATCGCGTCGACCGATACGCGGTCCCGCTCACCCGGACGGAACGGAAAGCGATCCACGGCGGCGTCGACACAGGCCCGTATCGGATAGGCCGCGAAGCTGTGGCGATCGAGTCGGTCCAGCGTAAAGGACGCCAGCGACATCTCGACCACCGTGCTGGTGGTGTCGACCTGGCGCCGGATCGACGACGCGAGCGTCGGTAGCCGCTCCAGTTGCCCGGGATACAAACCGTCGGCGCACAACCGGTGCTCCACCGCCAGCCGATAGCCGCGCACCAGCACCGGCAGGACCGAGCGCAGCTCGTCCGCGTGCAGGCCGATCGCCGCGAGCGGCGTGGCCACTTCGTGCGCGACCGTCGCGGCCAGCAGATAGGGGCCCATCAGCCCGTAGCGGACGATCGACGTCGCGAGTATCCCGAGACTGATCGCGATAAACAGCACCCCGACCGGATAGAAGTCGACGCCGTAGTTCACCGCATAGTCGGTCGCCGCGAGCGAGTAGAGGCCCAGGCTGACGAGGCATTGCGTGAGCAACTGCCGGACGTCTCGCGCCCGCCCCTGACGTCTCGCCTCGATCAGGAGCCAACCGCTGCGGCAGACCAGGAGTACCGTCTGCGCGACGTGCAACGGATGCAGCGGGCCCGCCTTGGGATACGGGCCAAAGAAATGCGGGCGGAATCCATCGACGACCGCATTGCTGGTGACCAGCAGCACGGCCAGCAGGACGCAGAGTCCGTAGGACGCGAATATGAACGGCCGCTCGTCCCGACGCGATACGACTTCCGTCACGAAATGATAGAAGGTCGTCGGCAGAAACAGGATGAACAGATAGCCGGCCTTGACCAACACGTTGGCGACGTCCGCGTCGGTCGTCTGGAACAGGAAGGCCCACGTTCCCTGCCAGACGAAGGTCGTCGCGCACATCAGGACGAACGGGACGGAGACCCGCGTGAGCCCCTTGGTCGCCAGCACGTAGAGGCCAAACCCGAGAAACAACGCGGATACGAACGCAGGCAAGATCGAGTACATATGCGTGAATCCAGCATGTTGACGGGTCGCGCACCACTGAACTGTCCTGGCCGGTGCCGTTCGCGAGAGTAGCACGCCGAGCCAGGCGTGCGAGCGCGGCGGGTTTGTCCACCGGGCTGCCGCGCATCACGACTGTTGCGCGCGCGGTGCCGAGTGCCGGGTAGCGTTGACCAGAATGAAATTGTCGCGGTTTGCGAAGCAAGGTTGTCACTTCGGCGTTCAATGTTGGCCGGAAGGTGCGAAGGCCTCGTGAGTTCATGCGGCTGCGCGTCGCGAATGCACGTTGTCACTGGCCGTGGTCTCGCGAAGCCCCGTATCGACTCCCCTGCGCTGCCGTTGCCGCGTGGGCAGCTTCTGTCGCGCGTCGTGCGAACCCTGATTTTGGGTCACGCATCCCCGTGGTCACGATAAGTTTTCTTATCACAATAGCGCCATTGAAGATCGGAACTCGCATTTGCGCAAACGCCCCGCATGCAACGGGGCGTTCGCGTTTCAGCGCCCGATCGGCAACCCGGTCGGCTCGATCCAGCCCAGCTTGTAAGCGATCAGCAGCGACAGGAACAGCGTGACCGACAGCCCGACGCGCGCTGCCAGCGACCATGCCATCCGCTTGGACTTGCCGCGATCGTGATTCATGAAATACAGCGCGAAGATCAGGCTCGCGATGATCATCGCGAATGCCACGGAAACCAGCAGAGTTTTCATTGGTGATGCCCTTGAAGATCGGAATCGGCCTGAATCAGTTCGGCCAGTTTGTGCCGCTCGTCGGCGAGCGCGCCGACGCCCGACGCCGGCCAGTCCAGCGCGACGCCGTTGCCCAGCGAATCGCGCACGAGCGCCTGGTAGCGCCGGTCGTTGATCCGGCCGTGGTCCATCGTCTCCGAGATCTCGCGCCGGAACGGCAGCGGGAAACTCGCGTACGCGCGCGACAGCGCCGCATATTGTCTCGCATCGATCTCTTTCGACGATGGTATGACAGTCCAGATCACCACAGCCACGATGGCCGTGAACGGGATCGCCGTATAGCGAAGAATGAACTTGATCGGGGTCATGAAACGGTGGGCAGAAGTGATCGCGAATGCGCGCGGCGCGCCCATACGGTAGCGAAACCGCAATCGGGCCGCAGTCAGGCCGCGCCGGACGACATTGTACTGAAAGCCCTATTCGACTAACAGAGTATGATAATGGCATTATCATGTTCGTCACATGATTCGAGAGACCCGGCACCGGTGCGCAGGCGGCGTGCCCGCCCTGCCGTCCGGTGCCGGTCGTCATGTCCATGCCCGCGACCCGCGGCGATTGAGCGAAGCCCCTGAGCCCCTATGCCAGCGCAGTACTTTCGAAACCTGACGGGAAAACACCGCAGCGCGACCGCGAACCGTCAGCTCGGGTTCTCGCTGGCGTTCGTCGCCGGCGCGGCCAATGCCGGCGGCTTCCTCGCGGTCAAGCAATACACGTCGCACATGAGCGGCATCGTGTCGGCGATCGCCGACCAGGCGGCGCTCGGCGACGTGCGGCTCGCGCTGGCCGGCATCAGCTCGCTGGGGTCGTTCCTGATCGGCGCCAGTTGCTCGGCGATCCTCGTCAACTGGGGCCGCCGTCGCGGCCTGCACAGCCAGTACATGCTGCCGCTGCTGGTCGAGGCCGCGCTGCTGCTCCTGTTCGGGCTGCTCGGCAGCCACCTCGCGCTGTGGGAAACCTTCTTCGTACCGGTGACCGTGACGCTGCTGTGCTTCATCATGGGGCTGCAGAATGCGACGATCACGAAACTGTCGGGCGCGGAGATCCGCACGACGCACATGACCGGCATCGTGACCGACCTCGGCATCGAGCTCGGGAAGCTGTTCTACTGGAACCGGTCGGCGGTCGACGTCGACGCGCATGCGGTCATCGCCAACCGCTCGAAACTGCGGATTCACGCGACGATGCTCGCGTCGTTCTTCATCGGCGGCCTGGCCGGCGCGATCGGCTTCAAGCATGTCGGCTACGTGTCGACCGTGCCGCTTGCCGCGGTGCTCGTCACGCTCGCGATCGTGCCGGTGATCGACGACCTGCTCGTATTGCTCCGGAGCAGGCGCTGAGCGCACCGGGAGCGCGCTTTCGGCGGCGGCGCCGAAGGCGGATCGATTATAATTTGATTAACATACCGACCACCCTCGCCTCGCAATGGAAACGAAAACCGCCCGCCTGACCGTCCTGATCGACCCCGCGAAAAAGGAAGCCTTCGAGATGCTCTGCGCGGAGCAGGATCTCACGCCGTCGCAAGTCGTGCGGCAACTGATCCGCGAGTATCTCGACCGCCACGGCGTGACGTACAAGACCAAGAGCGCGCTCGGCAAGCGCGTGAAGTAACGGCCGGCCGGACAGGCCGCGCCTGCCTGCAGGCTACGCGCCGATCTCCCATCGCCCGTGCGGCTGCGCACGCATTACCAGCCGCTGCGGGTCGACGCTCTCCCCGGCCTTCATCCGCCTCGCCGTGGCCGCCAGCTTGAGTTCGCCGGCCCGCGCACACGCAAGGGCGCGTTCGAGCAGGATCCGCAGCGACGGCAGCCGGCTGCCCCCCTTCCATGCGAACGCGATGAAGTTGTTGTCGTCGCCGCACGGCGCCAGCGTGTACGACGCGCCGAATACGGCGCGCAACTGCTCGAGATGCTCGGGCAGCGCGGGATCGTCGTCCATGAAGTTGATTGCCAGCACGCCGTTTTCGCTCAGGCGCGCGTGACAGGCGGCGAGGAACGCGGCGCCCGTACAGCGGCCCCGCATGCCGTCGGCGACGAACGCGTCGTGCAGGATCACGTCCGTCCGGACATCCGCCCTTGCCAGATGATCCGCGCCGTCGGCGCACACCACCGTGAACCGGCCGTCATCAGCGGGAATCCTGAAAACGTCACGCAGCGCGATCACGTCCGGGTTGATCTCGACCGCGTCGATCGTCGCGCCGGGCAGGTGCCGGTAGCAGTACTTCGCCAGCGAACCGCCTCCGAGCCCGAGCATGCAGATGTGCGCGGGCTCGGGCTGTAGCAGCAGAAAGCCCATCATCACGCGCGTATAGCCGAGCTCGAGCCGGCCCGGATCCCGGAGCGACATGAAGCTCTGCGTGCCGAAATGGTCGAAGTGCAGTGAAAGCGCGTGCTGCGTCTCCAGCACGAACGGCCGGCCGTCGTTCAGCGGCGTCGCCAGGAACCTGACGAACGCGTCGTAGGAAATTCGATCCTCGGCCATGAACGGGCTGTCGATTGCTGACGGTCGATGGGAGCGCGCGCGCTCAGACTTTCTTCAGGTAGCAGGCCTTCAGCATGAAGCCACCCATGTCGGTCTTGCAGTCGACCTCGTGATCGCCGCCGACGAGCCGGATGCTCTTGACCTTGGTACCCATCTTAAGCGTGATCGACGAGCCCTTCACGCGCAAATCCTTGATCAGCACGACCGAGTCGCCATCCGACAGCACGTTGCCGTTGGCGTCCTTGACGACGTCGCCCGCCGGTTCGTCGCCCGTTTCGGCGCCGGCGCCGGCCGACCATTCATGGCCGCAGTCCGCGCATACGGTCAGCGTGCCGTCCGGGTAAGTGTTTTCCATCGCGCATTGCGGGCAGGCGGGGGCGGCGTTCATTGCAGCTTCCATTCAGGGGGAGTTGAGTCGTCGATAAAAAGGCCGGACACGCTGGCAGCGTCGCCCGGCCCGCCTGAAGGCACGCGCCGACGGGTCGGCGAGCCGCCTCCGGCGCACACGACATTATAATGCAATACACATATCTTGGTATCTGTATTATAATCAGCGTTTTCGCGCCGTTCGCCGGACTTGCCGCCAGTTTCACCGAGAATGCCGGCACATGAATGCAGGATGCACATGCCCCGGCGGCGCTGCCGGCTTACCGGCGTCATGCGGAAAAGCGCGTTTCTCCCGTGCCTGGCGCACCGCCGGCCCGGCGCCGCACACCGATCCCGACGTTCCGTCCAGAGGCTCTCCGACATCGTGGCAACCGTTGTGTACGTTGAAATCGGCCCCGCGTGGAACCGCAACCGCGGCTACGCCGCACGAGCAGCAGCCGTCGACGCGGCGCGCGGCTTCGAAAGCGACATCCTGCTGATCGCGAACGGGATCAGCAGCGACGCGAAGGACAGCGCCGCCGTCGCGGCGCTGCAGGTGCACGGCGGCACGTCCGCCCAGGTGCTGGCCACCGGCCCCGACGAGGAGGCGGCGCTGCAGGCGCTGCTGCCCGTGCTGCAGGCGAGCTGAGCGGCGCGTCACCCGATGTCACGGCACCCCGCCCACCCCGAATCCCCTTTTCACGAGGAAGCGATGAGCGACAACTTCACGCCCAACACCCCGAACCTGTCGGCCTCCGCCATCTGGGCGCTCGAGCGTCTCGCCGACGTCCGCTACGGGCGCGATGCGCCGGCGCTCGGCTGGTCGATCGCGAGCGAACTCGTCAGCGCGGGCTTCGTCAGCCATCCCGCACACGGCCGCTCGGGCGCGTCGATCACGGCCGAAGGTCGGACCTTCCTGAAGAACCGGAAGTAGACCGCCGGCGGCCGCGAATCAGCTTGATCCCTCCGGGCATCATGTCGAGTGCCGGATGCACATCGGACGGGAGGCGCACCGCATGAAAGCGCGGTTATCGCGCGGAAAGACGATGGAATGGCGCCCGCTTCCCGTACGGCGTCGTCGATGCGGCGGCATCACCTCCGGCCGCCCGCACCGCAGCCCGTCCGTGCCAGGGTTTTGCTATCATTCCGGCTCCCTGTCTTGCCGAATTGGCCATGCCCGCTCGCAGCGGGCCGCCGTCGCCTGCCGTCAATCGCACGTCGTCGCTCGCCGAGGAACATCGCCGGCCGATCTGCCTGCCGGTGCGTGAACGGGACCCAACCAGCGCGGCATCGACATGCCGACGGCCTGACCGTCCCATGCTCCTCCTGTCCGGAAGCCACGATGCTGCCCGTCTCCTCCCCGCCCGTTCTCGACACGCCGCGTCTCATCCTCGAAGGCCATCCGCTCGGCGACTTCGAAGCGCTCGCCACGATGTGGGCCGAGCCGCAGGTCGTCGAACACATCTTCAACGGCAAGCCGTCCGCGCCGCGCGATTCGTGGATGCGCATGCTCGCGTATCGCGGGCTGTGGCCGCTGCTCGGCTATGGGTACTGGGCGATTCGCGAGAAGGCGTCGGGCCGCTATGTCGGCGATCTCGGCTTCGCCGATTTCCACCGGGTCATCGAGCCGTCGATTCGCGGCGTGCCGGAAGCCGGCTGGGCCCTTGCGACGTGGGCGCACGGCAAGGGTTACGCGACCGAGGCGCTCTCGGCCGCACTGGCATGGCTCGACGGGCAGAACCGGTTCGAGCGCAGCGTGTGCCTGATCGCGCCGACCAACGTCGCGTCGATCCGCGTGGCGGAAAAGGCGGGTTATGGTGAGCCGGTGCCGATCCGGTTCAACGACACCGACTCATTGCTGTTTTCGCGCGCGCGCCGCTAGGCTGCCGGCGCACGAGTGACGTGGGCGTGCCGTCTGGACGGCACCGGCGCGCCCTCGCCGCTCACTCCACGACCGGTTCGTACAGGGTCGTAAAGAGCCCGTGGTCCATCGGCCAGCAGTTGCCGCGATCATCGCGCAAGATCCAGTCACCCGACTTCACCGAACGCCAGCCTTCCGGTGTGGCGATCGCACGCCCGCCTTCACGGGTTTCCACCCGATCATGGTCGCCATCAGCAAACCATTGTGTTGCATCGACATAACTGACGCGTTTTCGAAATCGCATACCGCCACCGAAATGTTGAGACCTGACCGGCACGTTCGAGGACCTGTCCGTGTCAATGCGTGTACGGCGCGAAGCGCCGTGAAATGGATGAGCGCCACGAATGGGATCGGGCGGCCATGACATCCGCCTCGGGCGATGGCGGCCGGGGCGCCAGCCGGGTGTCGTGCAACGCCTCCCGGCCCGCCGCGACGCGTGCCTCCAGCGTTTCCCGTGCGGTGATCGAGATCCGGATATCGATCTCCCGCATTCTCCCGATCGCCGCGTGAACCTCGTCGGGTTGATCGGGTGACAGCGCCAGCAAGAACGCCGAACGTGTTTCTGCGGCCCGGACGGCCTCGCTCCAGTCGGCGTCGGCGACCGCGACTTCGATCGCGTTCGTGAGTGAATCGAGGCTCCGGATGATTTGAAGCGGTGTCATTTCGCATTCCTGTCAGAACATCGTTCCGGCCAGACGTTTGCCGCCGGAAAGGCGGGTGACGTCGACATCGATTCGCGCGCGTCGAGCACCGGCAGTGCCGTGCCGAACGGACGCACCGGGCGAGCAATGGCACGCTGTCGGTCACCGCCACCGCGTTGGCATTCCCTTCGACGGCCGGCCGGAAGCCGGCGTGCGTGATGCTCGCCACCGAGTCGCCACGATTGTAAGGACCTGTCCGTTGCCCGTTTCGTAATATTTTGTAATGATATGTCGAGCAATCTTTACCGGCTGGCGGCCCGCGCGGGGGCGCTTTCCATGCGCCATTTTTCCGCAAACGTTTTCGCGCGAACGACACCGCGCCTGCGGTCCTTGCCGGTGATGAACCGGATCCCGCGCCTGACCTTATCGCCCAACCATCGCCCCGTTCCGCGACGACACGCTTCCCCCCCTTCGCCCTTTTGCGTGGCTGCATGGGCGGGGTGATGCGCGTGCGGACCGGGCGGCCGAGCGATGCAGATTTCGCCACATTCCACCGGATTGTTCGGACGTATCATGCGCGTCTCTTCAGCCCCCCCATGGTCGGACTGGGCTTGAACGCTCGCCACTTTCCCGTTTCATCCCCTCGTTTAGCGATGCCCATCCGAATCCTGCTCGTCGAAGACGACGTTCAATTGTCCTCACTGATCGCAGACTATCTGCGCACGCATCAGTACGAGGTGGACCGCCTGTTCGACGGCACCGACGCCGTCGCCACGATCGTCGCGCGTCACCCCGACCTGGTGCTGCTCGACATCAACCTGCCGGGCAAGGACGGCTTCGAAATTTGTCGCGAGGCACGCATGCAGTACGACGGCATCGTCATCATGATGACGGCCCGTGACGAACAGTTCGACGAATTGCTCGGCCTGGAATTCGGCGCGGACGACTTCCTCCGCAAGCCGGTCGAGCCGCGCATCCTGCTCGCGCGGATCAAGGCCCACCTGCGACGGGTGCGCATGCGCCCGGACGACGTCGAGCCGGCATCGCCGCATCGTTTCGAGTTCGGCAAGTTTTCGATCGACCGGGCCGATCGCAAGGTTCGTCTTCCCGACGGTAGCGCACCCCGCCTGACGTCGACCGAGTTCGACCTGCTGTGGGCGCTCGTCTGCCGCGCCGGCGAGGTGGTCAGCCGAAAGGACCTGACGCTGCTGCTGCGCGGCATCGAGTTCGACGGCTTCGACCGGTCGATCGACGGCCGCATTTCGAAGCTGCGCCGCAAGCTGCGTGACGACCTGACGGAACCGAAGCGAATCAAGACGATTCGCAGCAAGGGCTATCAGTTCAGCAAGCACGCGTGGGACTGACACGCTGCGCTCAGGTGCCCGTCGTCTTCTCGCCGCGCGCGGTGACGGGCGTCTCGGGGGCGCGCGCGAGCCCCTGCGCGAACACCTTCAACCCTTCGAGCAACGGCGTCAGCGCGTCCCACAGCGCTTCGTCGTGCAGCAGCCGGTACGCGCCGCGCACGCCGGGTGCGACATGCTCGTGCTGCGCCGGCTGCCACGCGCCGACGTGATGCAGCGCGTCGGCGGCCGCGAACACGGCCTTGCCGAACTGTTCTGGCGGAATGCGCGACAGCGCCGTCAACAGCGCCGCGAGATTCTGCATGCCGCTCTGCATGCCCGGCTTGTCGAGCGCGTCGACGAACGTGTCGGCCAGCCGCGCGTTCGCGCTGACGACCTCGGTCGCCAAATGCAGGAATCCATGCTGGTGCAGGCTGCCGAGCAAATGTTCGAGCGCATCGTGCGCGCTGGGCGCCGGTTGCGGCGGTGTCGTATCGGGGGACTGGCGTTCGGTCATCGGCTTTCTCCGGTTGGGACGCCACGCGGCCGCCGCGACGGCGGCCACGCGCGCCGATTGCATGCGCGGGTTTCATCGGCGAGCCATGCGACCCGCGTGTCGAGCGGCCGGGCCGGTACGCAATGACCGGCCGCCGCCCTACCGCATGTTTCCCGTATGGCCCAGCGAATAGCGGCCCGGCTGCGGCCACACCGTCAGGCCGTGCGGCTCCATGCCGACGGGAATCTGCCGGACCGCGCCGCTCGTGGTGTCGATCGCGTAGACGACGTCATCGAAACGGCCCGACAGCCACAGCGTGGTGCCGTCCGCGCTGACGTTGCCCATGTCGGGGCTGCCGCCGCCGGGAATCGGCCAGGTCGCGACCACCTGGCGGCTCGCGAAATCGAGCACCGATACGCTGCCCTTGCCGTGGCGCGGCCCATGGACGCGATTGGAGCCGCGATTCGCGATATAGAGCTTCGTGCCGTCGCGGCTCGGGTACAGGCCGTGCGTCCCGACGCCGGTCGGGATGAAGCCGATCTTCGTGAAGGCGTCGCCATCGACGACGTATACCCCGTCGGCCATCATGTCGGCGACGTAGAACACCTTGCCGTCGGGCGACACGCGAATGTCCTGCGGCATTCCTTTCCGGTCGAGCTCGAGATAGCCGACCACCTTGCGGTTCACGAAATCGATCTTGGCCAGCTTGCCGCCGAACTCGCACGTGAAGAGCGCATACCGGCCGTCGATCGAAAAGTCGGCATGGTTGATGCCCTTGCATTGCGGCACATCGAGGCTCGATTTCAGCGCCATCGTCTTCGGGTCGCGGAAGTCGAGCCGCGCATGTGCCTCGGCCACCACGATCGCATCGTGGCCGTCCGGCGTGAAATACATGTTGTACGGATCGTCGACGTTCACTGGCTGGCCGGGCTTGCCCGTCTTCGGGTCGATCGGCGTCAGGCTGCCGTCGGTTCGCCCTTCCGCATTGTTCGCGACCCACAGCGTCTGCAGGTCCCAGGCCGGCACGACGTGCTGTGGGCTACGGCCAACGGCGAACCGGGCGACGACCTGGTCCGTGGCCGGGTCGATCACGTAGACGTCGTTCGATCTCAGGTTCGGCACGTAGATGCGCGGCAACGCGCCCGCTACCGCCGCGCTCATGCGGCCGGCCTGCGCCTCGCTGTACAGGTTGTCGGGATGGACGACGGGCGGTATGCCGGGTACGGTCGCGACGGCGGCCGCCGCGATCGCTCCGCGGGCACCGACGGCCAGCGCCGCCACGATGACGGCCGCGGGACGGGAGAAGCGAAGATGACGGCGAAAGCGCGGTTGCATGACGATGTCCCGGTTCGATTGAAGGGAACGACGACCAAGGTGGCGCGACGGCGCGGCTGCGTCAGCGGCCGGCGATGTCCTTTCTGATCGCGTCGACGGTGCGCGACACGATGGCGTCGGTGCCCAGCCGGCCGAGTTCGACACTCGCGTGACGCGGATCGCCGCCGTAGACGCCGTCGACGGCACCGGGCTTCGCGGCGTTGCGCAGCTTGTCGACCCTGACCATGCGCGGCTCGACCGCCAGCAGCAGCGCCGTATCGGCCAGCCCCGCATGCGTGCCGACATCCGCGGCCGGCACGCCGTGCTCGCGCAGGATCTGGTCATAGCCGTCGGAACTGGTGCCGTAGTACGCGGCCGGCACGAACGCGCGCGCTCCCGTGCCGGCCCACGACTTGTTGAGCCGCGCGACGGATTGCTTGATGTCGTTCTGGTAGCCGCCGTGGTCGCCGAGGAACACGATGTTCGTGAAGCCATGGACGCGGAAGCTGTTGGCCGCGGATTCGAGGGTCTTTTCGAAGACGTCGTCGGGCACGGTGATCGTGCCCGGGAAGCGCATGTGCGACGTCGGCGGCGCATAGCCGCCCTCGGGCACATAGGCGATGACGGGCGCGACGATCGCGTTGCCGAGGCCTTCCGCGATCCGCCCGGACAGCACCTTGACCCGCGCGTTGTGCTTGCCGAGCGCGACGTACGGGCCGCTTTGCTCGGTCCCGCCGATCGGAATCAGGATCGTGGTCTTGCCGGCCCGGATGCTGTCGCGCAGTTCGGTCCAGGTCATGTCTTCGAGTTGCACCGTGCCCGGCGCCTGGGCTAGCACGGCTTGCGCGACGGTGACAGCGAGGGCGGCGAGGATGGCGCGTGGCAGGCATTTCATCGCGGATTCCCGACGGTAGGAAAGAAACGACGCGGCGTTCCCTCGCACCATAAACGAACTCGCATGACTTGTCGCTGACCGACGCATGACGCTTCACGCCGCCGGTCGAGAGAAAGGTTTTCGTCAGGATGCCGTCTTGCGTCGTGACGCCTGTCACTCCCGGTCAGCCCGCGACGAGCCGATTCGCTGCGCGGATCCCGGCACCTCGCGCCCGCGCCGCGTCAACGCCCATCACGCCGGCAACACGGCCACCGCCTTGATCTCGACGATATAGCCGGGCGCGCCGCCCAGCATGTGCGCACCGACCGCCGTCCACGCCGGCTTCGGGTGCGCGGCAAGGTAACGGTCGCGCACCTGCATGAACAACGGCAGGTCGCGCATGTCGGTATGGAAAGTCGTCAGGTCGACCACGTCGTTGAACGAAGCGCCGGCCGCCTCCAGCACCTGCTTCAGGTTCTCGAACGCCTGCACGATCTGCGCTTCACGGCCTTCGACGAGCCGCATCGCCGCATCGCGGCCGATCTGGCCGGATACGTACAGCGTATCGCCGACCATCAGGCCCGGCGCATAGCCGATTTTCTCGTACACCGCTTCCATTCCCGCCGGAACGATGGCTTTGCGATCATGCATGGGAGTCTCCGTGGCCGACGCCGTCGCGCCGGCCGGTGAATATGTTGTCAATGAACACACGTTGAGCACGTGCAAGCAGCGTCACGCCACGCCGCTCAACCCGTATCGCCGCCCGCGACCGGCAGCACCGTGCCGGTGATGTAGCTCGCCTCGTCGGACGCGAGAAACAGGATCGGCGCGATCTGCTCGTCGAGGCTGCCGTAGCGCTTGAAGAACGTCGATTCCGTGACCTGGCGCACGGCCTCGCCCATCCATGCCTGTTCCTGCTCGCTGTCGCCGGCCGCGTTGCGCGGCACGCGGCGCGGCGGCGCGCTGGTGCCGCCCGGTGCGGTCGCCACGACCCGGATGTTGCGCTCGGCGTACTCCATCGCGAGCGCCGCCGTCAGCGCATTGACGCCGCCTTTCGCCGCCGAGTACGGCACGCGGCGGATGCCGCGCGTCGCGTTCGACGAGATGTTGACGATCGTGCCGCCGCCGCGCGCGAGCAGGTGCGGCAGCACCGCGTGGCACGTATAGAGCGTCGGCATCAGCGAACGGCGGATTTCCGCATCGATCTGCGCGGGCTCGAATTCGGCGAACGGGCGCATGCGAATCGCGCCGCCGACGCCGTTGATCAGGATGTCGATGCCGCCGAACGTCTGCGCGGCGTGCGCGATCGCCGCGTGCGCACCGTCGTACGTTTCGAGATCGGCGACGAAGCCGGCCGTCTCGCCACCGGTCGCTTCGGCCGCGACGTCGGCGACGAAATCCGCGCGATCGACGAACAGCACCCTGCCGCCTTCGGCCGCCGCGCGCAGCGCGACGCCGCGGCCGATGCCCTGCGCGGCGCCCGTGACGACGATGACCTTGCCAGAGAATCGTTGCATGATCACGCCGCCTTTGCCGTGACGTTGGGGGTGAATTTCTCGTAGTGGAAGCTGTTCGGCTTCACGCCTTCGTCGTCGAAATACTGGCGCACCGCGTCGACCATCGGCGGCGGCCCGCACAGATACACGTCGACGTCGCCGTCGTTCAGCGCATCGGCCGGGATGTGCTGCGTGACCCAGCCCTTGCGCGGATGGCTCGACGCCGCATCCGCGACGACCGTCGCGAAGCTGAAGTTCGGCAGTTTCGCCGCGTAGGCTTCGATCGCGTCGACCAGCACGAGGTCGAGATCGCGCGTCACGCCGTAGATCAAGTGCACCTTCTGTTGCGACCCGGTGCGCGCGAGCGCCTCGAGCATCGACAGGAACGGCGCGAGCCCCGTGCCGCCCGCGAGGAACAGCAGCGGCCGCTGCACGTCGCGCAGGTAGAAGCTGCCGAGCGGCCCGTGCAGTTCCAGCGTGTCGCCGGGCTGAGCCGATTCGAGCCACGTGCTCATCACGCCGCCGGGAATCTTCTTGATCAGGAAGCTGACCTTCGCATCGGCCGGCGCCGACGAGAACGAGTACGACCGGTGCTGCCCGCTCGCGGGCACGTCGATGTTCACGTACTGGCCCGGCAGGAACACGGGCGCGGCCGCGCCGACGTCGAGTTCGAGCACGACGGCCGCGTCGTTGTGCTGCTCGACCTTCGTCACCGTGGCGGCGAAGCTGCTCTGGCCGGTCTTGCATGCGACCGACGACGTCGGCACCGCGATCACGCAATCGCTTTGCGGCACCATCTGGCACGTCAGCACGAGGCCGCCGCCCTTTTCGTCCTCGGTGAGCGCGTCGTCGATGTAGTCGTCGCCGAGGTCGTAGCGGCCGCTTTCGGCGCGGCACTTGCAGGTGCCGCACACGCCGTCGGAGCAATCCATCGGCAGGTTGATCTTCGCGCGGAAGGCCGCGTCGAGTACCTTCTCGCCGGCCTTGCAGTCGATGAAGCGGGTTACCCCGTCCTCGAAGTTCAGTGCAATCTTGTAGCTGGACATGGCGTCGCCTCCACTTCCTTGTCTTTGATGACGAAACAACGGGCGTCAGACGTGATAGACGTCGAGCACCTGCCGGATGTAGTCGTTCTTCAGCACGATCTTCTTGTACGAGATCAGCAGTTCATCGCCCACCTGGCGCAACGTGACGAACATCGTGCCGAAGAAGTGATCGGTCACGCGGTAGCGGTGGTTCAGCGTGTGAAAGTTGTAACGCACGTCCACCTCGCCGTCGCGTTCGGCCAGCACCTCGACGTTCGTCACGTTGTGGCTGGTGCGCGGCTCGGGCGTCGATGCGCCGCTGCGCTCGGTCTTGATCCGGAACACGCGATCCTCGAGGCCGCCGCGATCCGGGTAGTACATCAGCGAGATCTGGCTCTGGTGATCGTCGGTCGGCCGATCGTCGTCGTCCCATGCGGGCATCCAGTACGTGACGTCCTCCGTGTAGCACGTCAGCCATTCGTCCCACTGGCGATCGTCCAGCAGGCGCGCTTCGCGATACAGCGCCGCGCAAATGATCCGGTAATCGAAGCTCATGCTGCCACCTCCCCGCGTTCCTTCTTCAGCGCATCGCGCATCACGTGCACCCAGTGTTCGTGCTGGCACACGAACAGCCCTTCGTCCTCGCTGCGCTCGCCGGAAATGCGCGGGTTCAGCCCCATCTTCTTCGCGTTCTCGTCGGGCCCGTCGACCCACAGCGGCGCACCGCGCGACAGGTCGTTCCACATCGCCGTGATACCCGCGTAACCGGCCTGGCATGCGCGGAATTCCTCGAGATCGTCGGCGGTGCCCATGCCCGTGACGTTGAAAAAATCCTCGTACTGGCGGATCCGCACCGTGCGATCGGTCTCGCTCTCGCCCTTCGGCGCGAAGCAGAAGATCGTGACCTCGGTCCTGTCGACGCCGAGCGGCCGCACCACGCGGATCTGCGTGCTGAACTGGTCCATCAGGAACACGTTCGGGTACACGCACAGGTTGCGGGTCTGGTTGACGATGAAGTCGGCCTGCACGTCGCCGACGCGCGCCTTGATCTCGTCACGGTGCTGGTACACCGGCCGCACTTCCGGGTTCATCGTCTGCGTCCACAGCAGGATGTGGCCGTTGTCGAAGCCGTACACGCCCGCGACCGACTTGCTCCAGCTGTTCGCATCGACGGCCTTGGTGCCGTCCTCCTTGCGGCGGCCCATCGTCGCCGCGTAGTTCCAGTGCACGGTGCTGACGTGGTAGCCGTCGCAGCCGTTCTCCATCTGCATCTTCCAGTTGCCTTCGTAGATGTAGGACGAGTTGCCGCGCAGCACTTCGAGCCCGTTCGGCGCCTGGTCGACGATCTGGTCGATGATCACGCGCGCTTCGCCGAGATACTCTTCCAGCGGCAGCACGTCGGCGCTGAGGCTGCCGAACAGGAAGCCGCGATAATTCGCGAAGCGTGCGACTTTCTTCAGGTCGTGCGAGCCGTTCGTGTTGAACTGCACCGGATACTCGGTCGTCTTCTCGTCCTTCACCTTCAGCAGCTTGCCGGTGTTCGAGAAGGTCCAGCCGTGGAACGGGCACGTGAAGCTGCCCTTGTTGCCGTGCTTGCGGCGGCACAGCATCGCGCCCTTGTGGGCACAGGCGTTGATCACCGCGTGCAACTCGCCGGTCTTGTCGCGCGTGATCACGATCGGCTGGCGGCCGATCCACGTCGTGTAGTAGTCGTTGTTGGCCGGGATCTGGCTTTCGTGCGCCAGGTACACCCAGTTGCGCTCGAAGATGTACTTCATCTCGAGCTCGTACAGCTCGGCGTTCGTGAAGATGTCGCGGCGGCAGCGGAATACGCCGGCTTCCTTGTCGTCCTGCACGGCGGTGGCGAGCAGGTGATCCAGGTCGGTGGCTTGGTCGATCGTGGCGGACATGTTGGCTCCTCCCATGCGCGTGCCGCGTCCTGCAAGCACGCTCGCATCGGTAATCGGTTGAATCTCGCGGAAACCCGGCCGGCGGCGGCGTATCGGCGCCGCGCCGGCGGGCGGTGGGCGGTTACGCCGTCGCGGCTGCGCGCGGCCGGTGGACGATCTGGTTGTCCTTGCCCTGCACCCGTGGCGTCAGCACGAAGTTGAATTCGATGTCCTGGTACGCATCGGCCTTCATGCCGAGCGCCGTGCCGCCGGTCTTGTCGACCACGGGCGGGATCAGTTCCTCGCGTGTCGCATACGCGAAGTCATCCCAGATCAGCGGATCGCCTTCGATGTTGAACTGCGTCGTCAGCTTGCGGTGGTCGGGGCTGTCGACGAAGAAGTGCACGTGCGCCGGGCGGTTGCCGTGGCGGCCGAGGCTGTTCAGCAGCTGCTGCGTCGCGCCCTGCGGCGGGCAACCGTAGCCGACCGGCATCAGCGTGCGGAATTCGTACTTGCCGTCGGCGCCCGTTCTTACCGCGCCGCGCAGGTTGAACTCGCTCTGCTTGCCGGTCGGGTCGAAGTGCGAATAGAAGCCGTGCGAGTTCGCGTGCCAGCATTCGACCAGCGCGCCCGCGACCGGCTTGCCGTCGAGGCCGGTGACCGTGCCGTGGATCACGAGCGGGCCCGCGCCGTCGTCTTCGTCGAGGTCGATCTTCGACACGCCGTCGCGCACCGGTGCGCCCGCCACATACAGCGGCCCTTCGATCGTGCGCGGCGTGCCGCCGTCGAGGCCGGCCGCCTGGTCGGCGGCGTCCATCCGGATGTCGAGATACTTCTCGAGGCCGAGGCCGGCCGCGAGCAGCGCCGCTTCGCCGTCCTGGCCGAGCTTGTTCAGGTAGTTGACGCCGGCCCACACCTCGTCGGGCGTGATGTCGAGATCGTCGATCGCCTTGAACAGGTCGCCGAGCAGCCGCAGCACGACCTGCTGCGTGCGCGCGTTGCCGCCGTTCGTGCCGTTCGCGCCCGCGTTCGACGCGGCCTTCAGCAGATCCTGCACTTCCCGGGACTCGAAAACTTTGACGCTCATGATGGTGTCTCCACGTGTATTGGGGGGAATGACGGCCGTTGCCTGGCTCGGGTTATCTATCGCGCGACTTTCGTCAGCCCGTCGCGGGTGAAACGCCTGACCTTGTCCTCGTCGAGTTCGATGCCGAGGCCGGGGCCGTCCGGCACGGTCAGTTCGAAGTCGCTGTAATCGAGCGGCTGCGTCAGGATCTCTTCGGTGATCAGCAGCGGCCCGAACAGTTCGGTGCCCCACTGCAGGTTCGCGACACTCGCGAACAGGTGCGCCGACGCCACCGTGCTGAACGCGCCTTCGAGCATCGTGCCGCCGTACAGCTCGATGCCGGCCGCATCCGCGATCGCGGCGACGCGCTGCGCGGCGAACAGGCCGCCGCTTTGCTCGATCTTGATCGCGAACACGTCGGCGCCGTGATGCTTCGCGATCTCGAACGCGCTGTCGGGGCCTTGCAGGATTTCATCGGCCATCAGCGCGACGGGGAAGCGGCGCATCAGGCGCGCCAGCGCCGCGGCCGAGGCCACCGGCTGCTCGACCAGTTCGCAACCGGCATCGGCCAGCGCCGGAATCGCGCGCGCGGCCTGCGTTTCGCTCCACGCCATGTTCACGTCGACGCGCACCGACGCGCGATCGCCGACGGCCCGCTTGATCTCGGCCACGTGGCGGATATCCGTCTCCGGCGACTTCGCGCCGATCTTCAGCTTGAACACGTTGTGGCGGCGCAGGTCGAGCATCCGCTCGGCTTCGGCGATGTCGGTGGCCGTGTCGCCCGATGCGAGCGTCCAGGCGACCGGCAGGCGATCGCGGCGGCGGCCGCCGAGCAGCTCGCTCACCGGCACGCCGAGCCGCTTGCCATGCGCGTCGAGCAGCGCGGTCTCGAGTGCGCTCTTCGCGAAGTGGTTGACCTTCGCGAGCTTGCCGAGGAACGCCATCAGCGTCTGGATGCGCGTCGCGTCCCGGCCGATGATCGCCGGGGCGAGATACGTGTCGATCGCCAGCTTCATCGCCTCGGGGCTTTCCGGGCCGTAGGCCATGCCGGCAATCGTCGTGCCTTCGCCGAGGCCCGTCACGCCATCGCTGCAGCACACCTTCACGAGCATCAGCGTCTGGCCATGCATCGTGGCCACCGACAGCTTGTGCGGGCGGATCGTCGGCAGGTCGACGAGGCGGGTTTCGATGCGTTCGATGGTGACGGAGGACATGGGGCACGCCGTGGAGGTGAAGTTCTTGAGGCGATTTATACGTCTCGGCCAGATCGAGCGTCCAATACTTTTAGGCGGTCATTTCAATACCTGACAGGTATTGAAATTCGGGGATATTCAGTCGATTTAGCTTGTCACCATACCCTCAATGACAGGCAAGATCGCCGGGAAGCCGCGCTGGATCGAGGGGAGCGGCCACCCGGGAGGCGGACGGCCGGAGACGGGAAAGGCATTGGCCGCCACGCGTGCGGCGACGCAAAAAAGCGGCTTCGGTGGCCCGCTGTCAGGGTTTTCCTGATGCCTCGCTCGGGGGGCTCGTGGGGCGAGTTTTTCGATATGCGCGGTTGGCGGCGGGCTTCGCGGGCGTGGGTTCGAGCGGTTGTCGGGTCAAGACGCTGCGGCGCCGGCGGGATTCACGTCAGCGGTGCTTGCGCATCGGGTCGGGCGTGCGAAGGGCTCGGCGTCAGCGTAGCCTGCCTCGCGCGCATGCGGGCCGGCTCCGGCACTTCAACCGCCGCACCGCCCCCAGGTGCGGCGGCATCGCATCACGACTCCCCATCGACACCCGCGTATCCACCCAACCTGCCCTTGACTCCGAATCCATCGTCAGGCAACGGCAGCCGCCCGAGCACCCGCTCGACCTCCAGCGCGACCGCGATGAGTTCGCGATCGGTGCCGGCCGCCCCGTCCAGCGCGAGGCCGACCGGCAGCCCCGCCGCCGTCAGGCCGGCCGGGACGGTCATGCCCGGTACGCCGGCATTGCTGCCCGGCTCGGTATTCCGGATGTAAGTCGCGAACACCGACGCAGGCTCGCCGTTGAGCATCATCGCGTCGCCCGCCGGAATCGGGCACGCGGTCGCGATCGTGGTCGGAAACACCAGCGCGTCGGCGCCGCTGTCGGCGAGGCACTGCCGATACGCGGCACGCGAGCGCGTACGCCGGTCGAGCGCGGTGCGGTACGCCGCTTCGCCGATCCCGTCGGGGCCAGTGATATGGCGGGCGATCTTCGCGACATCCGGGCTCCCCACGTTCGCGACGATGTCGTCGACCGACAGGTCATAGCCGTTCTCGACCAGATACGCGTGCATCGACGACCGGAATTCGTACAGGGCAATGACGGCCGGCTCGTCGTCGAAGAACCCCGGATAGTCGTTCAGGTCGATATCGACGCACTCGAAGCCCGCCTGCGCCAGTTTCGCCATCGCGGCATTCGCCACCCTTTCGACATCTTGAGCGAGGCCGCGCCAGAACGTCGTGCGCGGAACCGCCAGGCGCACCGGGCGCGTCGCACTGCGGATCGGCAGCGACGCGCTCGCATGGGTGCCGGTGCCGGACAGAATCGCGTCGAGCAGCGCGATGTCCTCGACCGACCGCGCGATCGGGCCGACGGTGTCGCGCGTGCGCGAAATCGGCGCGACGCCGCCCGACGGGTAGCGCCCCACCGTCGGGCGAAGGCCGACGGCACCGCACAGCGCCGCCGGAATCCGCACCGAGCCGCCGGTGTCCGTCCCGAGCGCGGCGGGCACCACGCCCGCGCCGACCAGCGCGCCCGAGCCGCTGCTGCTGCCGCCCGGAATCCGGTTGAAGTCGTACGGGTTGCGTACCGCGCCGGTCACGCGGTTGTTGCCCGACACGCCGAACGCCAGCTCGTGCAGGTTGGCCTTGCCCGCGATCAGCGCCCCTTGCGCGAGCAGCCGCGCGACGACCGGCGCATGCTGCGGCGGCACGCGGTTGTGCAGCGCCAGCGTGCCGTTGCCGGTCGGCAGGCACGCGGTGTCGATGTTGTCCTTGATCGCGATCGGCAGGCCCAGCAGCGCGTGCGGGGTGGCCGACGTCGCGAGGTCGCGGTCGCAGCGGGCCGCTTCGGCGAGCAGTCGTGCTTCGTCGACGCACGTAAAGCCGTTCAGGTAGCGCCAGCGGGCGTGCCGCTCGATCATGGCGTACGCGTATTCGACGCAGGAAAACTCACGGCGCAGGATCGCATGCCGGGATTCGGTGAGCGTCAGGGTTCCCAGGGTGGGCATCGTCGTCGTTCCTCGTAACGGGGATCGTCACAAGGTAGGGCGCGCCGATTTTGACGCCCATCATCACAATGGATGACCCCGACCGACGGCCGCGCGCGACGGGTTACGCCAGCGCGGCCGCCAGGCTCGCGCGGTTGGCGACGCCCTTCTTCGCCATCACGCGCCGCAGATGCGTGCGGACCGTCGGCACCCCGATACCGAGCGTGCGCGCGACGTCCTTGTCGGTGTAACCGGCGGCAACCAGCCGCGCGACGTCGCTCTCTCGCCCGGTCAGCCCCGCGCACGCATGGCGCCGCCGCAGCAGCGCGCGCCGGAAAAACGGCTCGATGCCGTTCAGCAGCAGCTTGTCGCGTTCGGTGAAGTCCGGCCGCCATTGCGCTCGCCAGATGCGCAGGTCGCCCACATGCGTCGCGCCGTCGAACGCGTAGACGTTGATGCCGTGATGCATCCCGTCGCGGCACAGGAAATCGGTGTAGAACTCGGTCTGCTCGAGCTCGCGCCGGCTCACCACTTCGTCGACGCAGGTCGCCACGCGGCGCGCGCGCAGTGGCGGCGTGACCGGATCGATATGCTGGAACCACGCTTCGTAGCGGGCGATCTGCGACGGATCGACGTTGTACGCGAACCCGTTGCGCCACAGGCCGGTGTGTTCGTCGCAATCGAACGATGCGGCGAAATCGGCGCGGAGCAGCTGCGTGATCGCGGGCAGCACGACCGTCCTTACGTCGACGACCGGCCCCAGTTCTTCCAGGCGGGCGACGATGTCGCCGAACAGCCGGAGTTCCTCCGGTGTGATATCGGATGCGGAAAGGTTCATGACGGACGGTTCCTCGGCAAGCCGGTGGAGAACATCTGCATCGAGCGCTGCGATGGGCGCTTTCGCGGCGAAGGCCCGAACGGGCGCCGGTTTGTCGCGATGCGCCATGTTACCCGGCGGATCGACGTACTGCGTATCGCGTATCGACTGCGGCGCCGAGCGGGCTCATGGTTCGCGCGGCACTCCGACACCTGAGCGGCTCGCCAAGGCGCACGAGGCAAAACGGCCGGTTTCCCGAGGCGAACCACGCCCGGCCCGTTGCGGCGCGACGGGCCGCAGCGTCATTACGCAGGCGTGACGCCCCGCTCAGCGGCCGGCACCCGCCCCCACCGCCTGCCATTGCGCGGCCACGCCGGCGGAATCCCGGACCTTGAACGCGGAGCCGTCCTTGACGTGGACCCAGCCGAGCGTGCGCTCGGCGAGCGGCTTGTCGTGATCGTCCGTCGCGATCTTGACGATCGCCTGCGCACGCACATGGACGAGACCGTCCGGATAGTCGGACGACGGATTCGCGAGCGTCACCGTCACGAACGGCCCGAGATCCTGCAGCAGTTGAGCGGCCGGCGGATTGTCGGCCATCAGCAACGAACCGCCCTTCACGCGGTCGTCGACGCGAATGGCCGTGCCGCCCGGCCGCCGTTGCGCCGCGGTCGGCTGCGACATCCACAGCACGTGATCCGGGTTGAGATAGACCACATCGGGGTCGCCCATCGCGTCGCGGGTTTCAATCCGGGGTATCGGCATGCAGAGTCTCCAGTCGAATAGCGGGCACCGATGCCGGTGCGTCGGCATCCATGATGATGCCGCAATATGTCGGCTTGCCGCGTGCATGGCGGCGAATGACGCGACCACGCCAGGCCGGATGGGGGCGCGCCGAGCACGTTACTGGCACGTTACGGTTTCCCCGGTGCGCCGACGTCGTCGAGCGGCGGTTGAAACCGCTTCACGCCAACGCGACCCGCAGCCCCGCCTACCCCCGCCGCGTCGCATCCGCGAGCTTCGCCACCAGCTCGTCGTACACGACCCGGATGCGCCGGGGCATCGGCCCGCGCCGCGGCCGATAGACGTGCAGCTTCCACGGCTCGGGCTCGAGGCCGGGCAGCAGCCGCACGAGGCGCCCCTTGTCGACGTACGGCCGGACGAGGTATTCCGAGCACTGCCCCAGCCCCACCCCCGCACAGATGGCCTCGATCTCCACCTCGGTATCGTCGGTCAGATATGCCGGCGACGACGGGACGAACTGCTGCTCCCCCCGAAACATCCACGGCCACGCGCGGCCGCTCGCGCGATCGATCAGGCACGTGACCGGCATCGATTCGAGTTCCTTGCGATTTTTGGGCTCGCCCAGCCGCCGGATCAGCGACGGCGCGCCGACGATCCACATCGGCAACGGCCCGACCATCCGCGCGACGAAGCGGTTGTCGCCGATCGCCCCGACGCGCACGCCGATGTCGATCTGCTCGTCGACCACCGGCGACGGCACGTCCGATAGCCGCAAGTCGGGCACGAGCCCCGGATACCGCTGCATGAGATCGCTCAGGATCGGTTGCACGTAACGACGCCCCATGCCCGACGGCGCCGTGATTC
Organism: Burkholderia sp. AU33803; assembly: GCF_002223095.1. Classification (NCBI taxonomy): domain Bacteria; kingdom Pseudomonadati; phylum Pseudomonadota; class Betaproteobacteria; order Burkholderiales; family Burkholderiaceae; genus Burkholderia; species Burkholderia sp. AU33803. The sequence goes on along the minus strand of NZ_NKFJ01000008.1, from coordinate 66,919 downwards.
GCACGACGCCCACCGGCTCGTCGGCCTGACCCGTCGCGGGGCCGAACAGCCCGTCGACGGCAGCCAGCGCCGTCTGCGCGTCACGCGCGAACGCCTGCCCGAACGCGGTGATCCGGATGCTCCGGGTCGTCCGGTGAAACAGCGTTTCGCCGAGCATCTCCTCCAGTTCGCGCACCGCGCGCGTCACGACCTGCGGCGACACGCCCAGGCGCGCCGCCGCCTCGCGGAACGTGGGCGCCGCGGCGGCTGCGGCAAAGATCTTCAGGATGTCGAGTCGGTTGAGCATGGAGAACCCTCGTGGCACGCGCATGCGGCAGCGCCTTTCATTCCCGAAACGGGAATTCTGAATGCGCCATTGTTCCATTTTTTTACGACCGGCGAGCGACCACAATGCTCATCAAGCGTGCATCGCAACCGATTCAACTCAGCCCCATGCGCCGCTTTCATCCCTCACTCTGGAGAATCTCATCATGTACGCAAGCACGAAACCGGGCCAACTCGACGGCCGCATCGCCGTGGTAACGGGCGCCAGCTCCGGCATCGGCCGCGCGTCCGCGATCGAACTCGCGCGTCGCGGCGCCAAGGTCGTCGTCTCCGCACGGCGCAAGCCCGAGCTCGATCGACTGGTCGACGAAATCGTGACCGCCGGCGGCGACGCCAAAGCCTTCGTCGCGGACGTCGCGAACGAAGACGATCTGCGCAAGCTGTTCGATTTCACGGTAGCGACCTACGGACGTATCGACATCGCGTTCAACAACGCCGGCACGGAAGGCGTGTTCGCGCCGCTGCTCGAGCAGGATGCCGAGCGGTTCGACAAGGTGTTCGAACCGAACGTGCGCGGGGTATTCAACTCGATGAAGTACGCCGCTGAAATCATGCTGCGGCAGGGGTCGGGCAGCATCATCAACAACGCGTCGATGGGCGGGCTGATCGGCTTCGAGAATGCGTCGGTCTATATCGCGAGCAAGCACGCGGTGATCGGGATGACGAAGACCGCGTCGATCGAATGGTTCAAACGCGGCGTGCGCGTGAACGCGCTGTGTCCGGGGCTGATCGAAACGCCGTTCCATCATCGCGGCATCTGGCCGTCGGACGAGGCGCAACAGGCGTTCGCCGCATCGACGCCGGCAGGACGCTGGGGCTCCGCCGAGGAGATGGCGACGATCGTCGCGTTCCTCGCGTCGGACGACTCCAGCTACGTGTCAGGGCATGCGCTCGTGGCCGACGGCGGTTATTCGGTGGCATGACGGGCAACGCGCGAGGCCGGGCCGTGGCGGCGTGCGTCACATGCCGCACGCTGCCACCCGGCGTCGGCTAGGCCACCGCCTGCCTCGCGTGCAGCCGCAGTGCCAGCCACGCGATCCCGACCGCCACCGCGCCGACCACGCCGCCGAACGTGCCGATCCACGGCAGTCCGAAGTCGCCTGCGATATGGTTGCCGATCAGCGCGCCCGCGCCGATGCCGACGTTGTACAGCCCGGAGAAGATCGATACCGCGAGGTCGGTTCCCTCCGGCGCCAGCTTCAGCACCCATGCCTGCATCGCCAGCCCGAAGCAGACGATCGCCCCGCCCCAGACCAGCGTATGCACGGACAGCGTGACGATGTTCAACGCGCACGGGAACAGGATCAGCAGGCACCCGGCCAGCGCGACGATCGACCCGAGCAGGAAATCGTCCGGCCGGTGCGGATAGAGGCGGTTGAAGCAGATCGCGGCCGGTATGCCGGCGACGCCGAACAGGATCAACACATACGTAATCCGGCTGCTGCTCGCGTGGTTCACGCTCTGGACGAACGGCTCGATGTACGTGTAAGACGTGAAATGCGCGGACACGACGAGCACGGTAATCGCGTACAGCGCCACCAGCGCGGGCTTGCGCAGGAACACGCCGATGCTGCTGAGCGACCCGGCGCCCTGGCTCGGCGATACCGGCAACGTCGCACGCAGCAGCACCAGCGCGACGGCCGCCGCGCCGGCGATGATCAGGAACGTGACGCGCCAGCCGAACGTCTCGCCGACCACGCGCCCGAGTGGTATGCCGGCCACCATCGCGATCGCCGTGCCCATCGCCAGCAGGCTGAGCGCACGGCTTTTCCGGTCGCTCGGCGCGAGCCGCACGGCCAGCGGCACGGAAATCGACCAGAACACCGCATGCGCGCACGCGATGCCCAGCCGGCCGACCATCAGCACCGCAAAATTCCATGCGACACCGGTCACGACGTGGCTCGCGATGAACCCCAGCAACGCCCACGTGAGCAGCTTGCGACGCTCGACATGGCGCGTGGCCAGTGTCAGCGGCAACGACACGACGGCCACGGCCCACGCATAGATGGTCAGCATCAGGCCGACGTCGGTCGGCTGCATGTGCAGGCTGTCGCCGATCGCGCTGAGCAGCGCGACGGGCACGAATTCGGTGGTATTGAAGATGAAGGCGGTGAGTGCCAGGGTCAGGACACCCCACCACGAATGCTTGGAACTGACGGCGTCCGGTGTAGCCATACCTGGAATCGGCGAGACGAGGGTTGGGGGCGCGCGGCGCGGAGAGCCCGGCCCGGCGATCGCCGCGATTGTACCAGCGGCACATGACACGGCGCGGGGTGGCGTGGCGTCGCGTCGGTGGGCCGCGGGACATGGTCACGACACGGCCGTGCGCCGATAATGTGTCGATACGCTTCTCACGACCCGTTTGCACGCGCCCCTTTCGATCCAGGAGGTACACATGCGCATTGAAACGTCTTTTCTGTTCGATCTCGACGGCACGCTCGTCGACAGCGTCTACCAGCACGTCCTCGCGTGGAAGGAAGCGCTCGATGCGGAAGGCATCGAATTGTCGGTGTGGCGCATCCATCGCAAGATCGGCATGAGCGGCGGCCTGTTCCTGAATCAGCTGCTGCGCGAGACGTCGGGCGACCTCGACGCCGAGCGCGTCGAGCGGCTGGCGCGCCTCCATGCGGCCGCGTACCAGCGGCTGCGCGCGCAGGTCCGGCCGCTGCCGGGTGCGCGCGAGCTGCTGGCCGCGCTGTCGGCGGCGGGCATTCGCTGGGCGATCGCGACCAGCGGGCGGATGGAGACGGCCGCCATCAACCTGGAGGCGCTCGGCGTCGATCCGGCGAAGCAGGTGGTGGTGACGCGCGACCAGGTCAAGTACGCGAAGCCCGACCCCGACCTGTTCCTGACGGCTGCCGCGCAACTGAACGTGCCGATCGAACACACGGTCGTGGTCGGCGACAGCATCTGGGACATGCTCGCCGCCGCCCGCTGCCGCTCGCTCGGCGTCGGGCTGCTGTCGGGCGGATACGGCAGCGATGAACTCGAACGCGCGGGCGCGCTGCGCGTGTACGACGATCCGGCCGATCTGCTGTGGCATCTCGACGAGATAGCGGCCCGGCCCTGAAACGCGTGCTTCGCCGACGGCGCCTGCACCGGCGCGCCGTCGGTTTCGTCAGGTCGCGAACGACCACCGGCCGCGCCTGCGCGGAACCGGCTCGCGGCCGCCGCGCGGCTCAATCGTCGTCAACGCGCTTGTCGATCAGATAACGGCCCCGCTCGACGCCCGCGAGCAGCGCTTCGTTCTCGGTCGTCCAGGTGGGGCCATCGGCCGCCGCCGACGCGCCCAGCTCGATGCGCTCGCCGCCCACATACACCTGCACCTCGTCACGCCACGCGCCGCTGTCGTTGCGCCGCGCCCACACGCGTATCTCGTGCCCGCGATACGGGTCCCGAATCTGTGCGTCCTGTTGATTTTGCACGGTGGCCTCCTTGTACCTATCTGCGATGGCGATGCAAATAATACGCGCCGCATGCGCGCCGTGCGCCCCGTCGGCCCCATACGCACGCGCCGTGCCCGACACCCGCCCGCTGGCACGCGGTTTGCGCGCCGGTCGCGCACCGAACCGCCGCGGCATGCCGCGCGAGCCCGCGAAGCGGTTCCTCCAGCAACCGGACGACGATCCGCGCACCGACGCCTTCCCCGGCTCCGCTCCCGCGACCCGGCTCGCGGATCGAACGTCCCGACCCTTCGCGAAGGAGCCTCGTGTGAATCAAACGACCGATCTGCTCTCCTATCTCGTGACGAGCCAACTGGCCGCGCGCATGCGGTCCGGTGCATGGCTCACGACCGGTCAGCTCGTCGACGTGCAGCGGATGTGGCTCGCGTGCCATCGCGCCGAATGCGGATGGCTTGCGCGGATCAGGATCGCGGACGCGTCCGTGACGATCGCGCAAGGGATCTACGACATCGCGATCGCGAACCGCGATCCCGACAGCGGCGAACGGGTGCGGCTCGACGCCGACTCACCGGAACTGAACGCGCTGCGCGAACGTTGCGACGCGCTGCTGCAGCGGATCGACGGCAGCCGGGACGTCGACGCATGGTGATCGTGCGGGCCGCGCGGCGCCCGTGACGGGCACGCCGCTTGCGCGGTGAGCCCGTTTTGATCCGACGGAGCCGGCCCATGCGAACCGACGCACTCGACGGAAACGATCTCGACTACTGGTGTGCACGCGCGCTGTGCGCCGACGACGAAGACACGCTGCGTTTCACCGCCGTCACGCCGCATCTGGTCGTGACAGCCGCGTGCGACGCACTCAGGCGGCTCGACACGTGTTTCATGCCGTCGGCGTCGTGGTCCGATGCGGGCGCGGTGCTCGACCGTGTCGACGATCTGCGAATCGCACGGCACAGCGACGACGTCGAATGCGACGCGACCTTCGTCGACGTCCCGTCCACCTGCGGCGCACACGGGCGCAATGCGCGCGTGGCGCTGCTGCGGGCGTTCGTGCGCGCACGCTTTGGCGATGAAATCGATGCACCGCCGCCGTTCCCGCACCGGATCGAACACGGTGCGGTGGTGCGCTGCGATCCCGGCGTGCCGCTTCCCGACGCCGATGACGATCGCGCCACGGGCGACAGCACGGATATCCGCTCGGTGCCGCGCATGTAAGTGCATGCAGGTACCCAGCGTTCATGTAAAAACGACAGTCCCCGCCCCCGCGAGCCCCCACCCGCCCTTGTCCCACGGGAAACCACCCGGCAGGCACGGGTGTTGCGGCGAACCACCGTCATTGACTGCCGCCCCTACGCCCGCGCCATGGACTCCACGCCGCCCTTTTCTCCGCACCTCTACTTCTGCGATGCCCGCCTCGTCGGGCCGCTCGACGCATGGCCGCAGACGTTCGCGCATGTCGCCGGCATGGGCTTCGATCATGTGCTCGTCGGCGCGTTCTGGGCCGCGAGCGTCGCCGGTTTTCCGCGCCACGTGGCGGATTTCCGGCGTCCGTCCCAAGCGTTCGCGACACGCGCGAGCGCGCTCGAAACCTTCTCGCGCCTCGCCCAGCTCGCACACGGCCACGGGCTGCGCGTGCTGCTCGAAGTCGTGCCGGATCGGGTCGCGCGCGAGAACCCGCTGCGTGCCGAGCATCCGGACTGGTACGTCGAGCGCATGCACGACGACGCGCTGATCGATCCGCGCGGCACCGCGCACGCGCTGGATGTCGCCCACGCGAACCTCGGCGATGAAGCCGCGCGCGACGCGCTGTCCGCGTGGTGGTGCAAGCACCTCGCCGCGTTCGCCGATGCGGGCGCGGCCGGCTTCCTGATCGACGCGCCGCATCATCTGCCGGCCGCCTGGTGGCCCGGCTGGCGCGCGGCGCTGCGCCGTACGCGCCCGGACGCCGCGGTGCTCGCCGGCGTGCCCGGCCATGCGCGCGACGCGCTGGCGCAGCTCGAAGGCGCCGGGTTCGACGCGGTGTTTTCATCGGTGCGCTGGTGGGATCTGCGCGCGCCGTGGTTCGTCGACGAACACCGGCTGCTGCGGCGGATCGGCTCGCCGATCGCGTTTCCCGACGCGTTCGACGGCCCGCGCCTTGCCGACGACTGGCCCGACGCGTCGGATGACACCCTCGCCCGCGCCTATCGCCGCGCGCTGTGGACCGCTGCCGCCGTGGGCACCGGCTGGCTCATGCCGATGGGCTTCGAGCGCGGCGTCACGGTGCCGCTGATGGCGCGCGACGCCGATGCGGCGCGCTACCGCGCCGCGTTCGAGCGTGCACGCTTCGACCTGTCGGGCGCGATCGCCGACGCGAACGCATGGCGCCGCGCCACGCCCGTGGCGGCCGCGCGCGGCGAAATCGTGCAGTTGAGCGCGCCCGGCGCACCGGCGACCGCGTTGCTGCGCGGCACCGGGCCGTCGCTCGAGCACGACGAAGCGGCACTGCTGATCGCGTTGAATCCCGATCTCGACGCAGCGGTGACAGTCGACCCCGCGACGATCCTGCCCGGCGTGCCGGGCGGATTCACGCGCGTCGCCACGCACGACGGCACGCACACCCACTCGCCGGCCGCGCTCGAACCGTTCACGCTCGACCCGGGCGCGTACGCGCTGCTGCATGCGTGGCAAGCGCCGCCCGTCACGACGCGCCGCGACGCCGCGCACGAGCGCGGCGCGCTGTCCGCGGCGATCGCGGCCGACCGGATCGCGATCGAGCGCGTCGAGCCGTCGGTCGACGGCGGCCGCTTCGCGGTCAAGCGCGTGATCGGCGAGACGCTCGTCGTCCACGCGTCGATCTTCACCGACGGGCACGCGCATCTCGCGGCCGCGCTGCAGTGGCGTGCCGCCGGCGACGACGACTGGCGCGAAATCCCGTTCGAACCCGAACCGAACGACCGCTGGCACGCCCGCGTCGTGCTCGACCGGCTCGGCCGCCATGAATTTCGCGTGATTGCCTGGCGTGACGACTGGGCGTCGCTCGTCCACGATGTCGCGAAGAAACACGCGGCCGGCCAGGACGTGACGCTCGAACTGCGCGAAGCGCAGCTGCTGCTCGCGACCGCGCTCAAGCTCGCCGATCCGCTCGATGCACGCGCGCGCGCGCAGATGAAACGACTCGTCGCCGAGTTCAAGGACGCATCGGCCGACGTGCGGCTCGCGCAGCTCAGCGCGGCGCCGCTCGCCGACGCGTTCGCGGCGCTGCGCTACCGCCCGTTCGTCACGCACGACACGACGACCTTCCCGGTCGACGTCGAGCGCCGCGCAGCGCGCTTCTCCAGCTGGTACGAGATGTTTCCGCGCTCGGCGAGCGACGACCCGCACCGGCACGGCACGTTCGACGACGTGATCGCGCACCTGCCGCGCATCCGCGACATGGGTTTCGACGTGCTGTATTTCCCGCCGATCCACCCGATCGGCACGACCGCGCGCAAGGGCCGCAACAACAGCCTGACGGCCGGCCCCGACGACGTCGGCAGCCCGTACGCGATCGGCTCGCCGGACGGCGGACACACGGCCGTGCATCCGCAGCTCGGCACGCTCGACTCGTTCCGCGCGCTGGTCGATGCCGCGCGCGGCCACGGGCTCGAGATCGCGCTCGATTTCGCGATCCAGTGCTCGCCCGACCATCCGTGGCTCGCCGCGCATCCGGGCTGGTTCGCGTGGCGGCCCGACGGCTCGCTGCGCTTCGCGGAAAATCCGCCGAAGCGCTACCAGGACATCGTGAACCCCGATTTCTACGCGACGGACGCGCTGCCCGACCTGTGGCTCGCGCTGCGCGACGCGGTGCTGTTCTGGGTCGACGCAGGCGTGCGGATCTTCCGCGTCGACAATCCGCACACGAAGCCGCTGCCGTTCTGGGCATGGATGATCGACGACGTGCGCGGCCGGCACCCGGACGTGGTGTTCCTGTCCGAAGCGTTCACACGGCCGGGGATGATGGTCCGGCTCGCGAAGGTCGGCTTCTCGCAGTCGTACACGTACTTCACGTGGCGCGAGTCGAAGCGCGAATTCATCGACTACCTGACCGAGCTGACGACCGGCCCGGTGCGCGAGTTCTTCCGGCCGAACTTCTTCGTCAACACGCCCGACATCAACCCGCGCCACCTGCAGAACGCGCCGCGCACGCAGTTCGTGATCCGCGCGGCGCTCGCGGCGACGCTGGCCGGCGCGTGGGGCATGTACTCGGGCTTCGAGCTCGGCGAATCGGCGCCGCTGCCCGACAGCGAGGAATACGCGGACGCGGAGAAGTACGAGCTGCGGGCGCGCGACTGGAGCACGGCCGCGCATATCGGCGCCGAGGTCGCGCGGCTGAACCGCGCGCGGCGTGCCCACCCAGCGCTGCAGACCCATCTCGGCCTCACGTTCCTCGACGCGGACAACGACTCAGTGCTCGTGTTCATGAAGGCGACGCCGGCATTCGACAGCGTGGTGGTCGTCGCGATCAGCACCGATCCGTGGCATCCGCAGGTCGCGAATTTCACGCTCGATGCGTCGCTGTGGCGCGGCCTGGGGCTCGTCGACGGCGAACCGCTCGACGCGCTCGAACAGGACGCCACGCATGCGGAAACCTGGCGCGGGCATCGCCAGTACGTCTCGCTCGATCCGCATGTGCGCCCGTATGCAATCTGGCGGCTCACGCCGTCTCCAGGCGCCGCGCGGGCGGCGGCGCACGAACCGGGCGACGCCCGGCCCTCCTCGGGAGCCCATGGATGATGAAACGCGAAGATTCCCTCGACGACGTGCGCCGCGCGCAATTCCCGTCGCTCGCGCCCGCCGGCACCCCGCGCCGGCGGCGCGCACGCCGCCGCGCGCCGGCGCTCTGCGCGGACGATCCGCTGTGGTACAAGGACGCGATCATCTACCAGGTGCACGTGAAGTCGTTCTACGACTCGAACAACGACGGCATCGGCGATTTCCCCGGCCTGATCGCGAAGCTCGACTACATCGCCGAACTCGGCGTCGACACGATCTGGCTGCTGCCGTTCTACCCGTCGCCGCGCCGCGACGACGGCTACGACATCGCCGACTACCGTGGCGTGCATCCCGACTACGGCACGCTGGCCGACGTGCGGCGCTTCATCCGCGAAGCACATGCGCGCGGCATTCGCGTGATCACCGAGCTGGTGATCAACCACACGTCGGACCAGCATCCGTGGTTCCAGCGCGCGCGCCGCGCGAAGCCCGGTTCCACGCATCGCGACTACTACATGTGGTCGGACACCGACACGAAATACGCGGGCACGCGGATCATCTTCCTCGATACGGAAACGTCGAACTGGGCGCACGACCCGATCGCCGGCCAGTACTACTGGCACCGCTTCTATTCGCACCAGCCGGACCTGAACTTCGACAACCCGGCCGTCGTGCGCGAGGTGATACAGGTGATGCGCTTCTGGCTCGACCTCGGCATCGACGGGCTGCGGCTCGACGCGGTGCCGTATCTCGTCGCGCGGGAAGGCACCAGCAACGAGAACCTGCCCGAGACGCACGCGATCCTGAAGCGGATCCGCGCGACGATCGACGCCGAGTATCCGAACCGGATGCTGCTCGCCGAGGCGAACCAGTGGCCGGAGGACGTGCAGGAATATTTCGGCAACGAGGACGAATGCCACATGGCGTTCCATTTCCCGCTGATGCCGCGCATCTACATGTCGATCGCGAGCGAGGACCGCTTCCCGATCGTCGACATCATGCGGCAGACGCCGGAACTCGCGCCGAGCAACCAGTGGGCCGTGTTCCTGCGCAACCACGACGAGCTGACGCTCGAGATGGTGACCGACTCCGAGCGCGACCTGCTGTGGCAGACCTATGCGAGCGACCGGCGCGCGCGGCTGAATCTCGGCATCCGGCGCCGGCTCGCGCCGCTGATGGAACGCGACCGGCGCCGCATCGAGCTAATCAACTCGCTGCTGCTGTCGATGCCGGGCACGCCGGTGATCTACTACGGCGACGAGCTCGGGATGGGCGACAACATCCACCTCGGCGACCGCGACGGCGTGCGCACGCCGATGCAGTGGTCGTCGGACCGCAACGGCGGCTTCTCGCGCGCCGACCCCGAACAGCTCGTGCTGCCGCCGGTGATGGGCGCGCTGTACGGCTACGACGCGGTCAACGTCGAGGCGCAGACGCGCGACCCGCATTCGCTGCTGAACTGGACGCGCCGCATCCTGTCGACGCGCCGCGCGTCGCAGGCGTTCGGGCGCGGCACGATCCGCTTCCTGCGCCCGGAGAACCGCAAGGTGCTCGCGTACCTGCGCGAGCTGGACGGCCACGATCCGGTGCTGTGCGTCGCGAACCTGTCGCGGGCGTCGCAGGCCGTCGAGCTCGACCTGTCCGAATTCGCGGGCCGCGTGCCGATCGAGATGACGTCCGATTCGCCGTTTCCGCCGATCGGGCAGCTCACGTACCTGCTGACCTTTCCACCGTACGGGTTCCTGTGGTTCGTGCTCGCCGAGCACGGCCGCGAACCGTCGTGGCGGCAGCCGCACGCGGAGCCGCTGCCCGAATACGTGACGCTCGTGATGCGGCGCGGCGATACGCGGCCGAACGTCGAACAGCTGCACGTGCTCGCGCACGATGCCCTGCCGTCGTGGCTCGCGCGGCGGCGCTGGTTCGCGTCGAAGGACCGCGCGATCGGCACGGCCCGGCTGAACGTCGTCACGCCGGTGCCGGGCGAACCGTTCCAGTATGCGGAGGCCTGGGTCGAATCCGGTGAGACGGGCCATGTCGAACGCTACGTCGTGCCGCTCGCGGCCGCGTGGGGCGGTGAAACCTCGCAGCCGCTGTTCACGCAGCTGGCGCTGGCGCGCGTGCGGCGCGGCCATTCGGTCGGCTACCTGACCGACGCGTTCGCGCTGCCGGCATTCGCGCACGGGATGCTGCGCAAGCTGCGCGACGGCGCGACGGTGCCAACCGCCGACGGCGGCCGGCTCGCGTTCCTGCCGGAAGACGCGCTCGCCGCGCTCGATCCCGGCGACGACGCCGAAGTGCGCTGGCTCGCGGCCGAGCAGAGCAACAGCTCGCTCGTGATCGGCGACGCGATCGTGCTGAAGCTGGTGCGCAAGGTCGCGCACGGCGTGCATCCGGAAGCGGAAATGAGCCGGCACCTGACGCGGATCGGCTACCCGAACACCGCGCCGCTCGCGGGCGAAGTCGTGCACGTCGACCCCGACGGCACGCCGCACACGGTCGCGATCCTGCAGCGCTACGTCGACAACCAGGGCGACGCATGGACGCGCTCGTTCGACTTCCTGCGGCGCGCGGTGGACGAGCTCGCGCTGCCGGCCGCCGACGAAGAGGAACACGACGACACGAACGAGGAACCTGAGGCACTGCTCGGCTATGCGGCGTTCGCGGGGATCATCGGCACGCGGCTCGGCCAGCTGCACGTCGCGCTCGCGCAGCCGTCCGACGATCCCGCGTTCGCGCCGGAGCCCGCGACGCCCGGCCATGTCGACGGCTGGTGCGCGGACGCGATCGCGTCGTTCGAGCACGCGCTCGACGTGCTGCAGACGCGGCTCGAGGCGCTCGATCCTGCGATGCGCACGGCGGCCGACACGCTGCTCGCGTCGCGCGACGCGGCCGTGCGCGTGCTCGGCGAACTCGTGCCGCGCACGCTCGACGCGCAGTGCATGCGGATCCACGGCGATTTCCATCTGGGCCAGGTGCTCGACGTGCAGGGCGACGCGCTGCTGATCGACTTCGAGGGCGAGCCGGCGCGCCCGCTCGAACACCGCCGCGCGAAATCGCATCCGCTGCGCGACGTGGCCGGCCTGCTGCGTTCGCTGTCGTACGTGAGCGCGACCGCGCAATTCGCGATCGAGAAGGCGCCGCCGCAGGCGGCCGGCCGCAAGCGCGCACTGTTCGACCGCTTCGGGCAGGCCGCCGCCGACCGCTTCGTCGACTGCTATCGCACGGCCGCCGAGCAGGCGCCCGCGCGTTTCGTCGACCCGCGCTACGCCGATCGCCTGCTCGCGCTGTTCCTGATCGACAAGGCGTCGTACGAACTGTGCTACGAAGCCGCGAACCGGCCCGACTGGCTGAGCGTGCCGGTCGGCGGGCTGGCCGCGCTGGTCGAACGGCTGCTCGATGACGGCGGCGCATCCGACGACGGAGGCACACGATGACTGACACGCTGTTCGAACGATCCGACATCGAGGCGCTGCTCGCCGGCCGTCATCCCGATCCGTTCGCGTGCCTCGGCCCGCACGGGCAGGCCGGCGAGGTCGTCGTGCGCGCGCTGCTGCCCGGCGCGACAAGCGTGCATGCGCTGTCGCCGGAAGGCGCCGAACTCGGCACGCTCGAATGCGTCGATCGCGCCGGCTGCTTCGCGGGAACGATCCCGCGCAACGGCGGCGCGCCCCACTACCTGCTCGCGATCGACTGGCCCAACGCGCGGCAGGTGATCGACGATGCGTATGCGTTCGGCACGCTGCTCGACGACGCCGTGCTCGCCCGCTTCTCCGCCGGCGACCCGGCCGCCGTGCTCGACTGCCTTGGCGCCGTGCCCGCGCGCATCGATGACACCGACGGCGTGCGCTTCGCGGTCTGGGCGCCGAACGCGCAGCGCGTGTCGGTGGTGGGCGACTTCAACGGCTGGGACGGCCGCCGCCATCCGATGCGGCTGCGCCGGCCGTCGGGCGTGTGGGAGCTGTTCGTGCCGGGCATCGGCGCGGGCGAATGCTACAAGTACGAGGTGCGCGCGGCCGACGGGCGCGTGCTGCCGCACAAGGCCGACCCCTGCGCGCGCGCGACCGAGGCGCCGCCGCGCACGGCGTCGGTCGTCGCCGACGTCGCGGCGCTCGACGCGTTCGCATGGCACGACGACGGCTGGATGCACGCGCGGCCGCACACCGACCGCTACCGCGTGCCGTGGTCGATCTACGAGGTGCATGCGGAATCGTGGCTACGCGTGCCCGAGGAGATGAACCGCAGCGCGACCTGGGACGAACTCGCCGAGCGGCTGATTCCGTACGTGAAGGGCATGGGCTTCACGCACGTCGAGTTCATGCCGATCGCCGAATACCCGTTCGGCGGCTCGTGGGGCTACCAGCCGCTCGCGCAGTTCGCGCCGTCCGCGCGCTTCGGGCCGGTCGACGGTTTCGCGCGCTTCGTCGACCGCGCACATGCGGCCGGCATCGGCGTGCTGGTCGACTGGGTGCCCGCGCACTTCCCCGACGATCCGCACGGCCTCGCGCAGTTCGACGGCACCGCGCTGTACGAGCACGCCGACCCGCGCGAAGGGCTGCATCCCGACTGGCACACCTGCGTGTTCAACGTCGGGCGCAGCGAAGTCGGCGCCTTCCTCGTCGCATCGGCGCTCGCGTGGGCGCGCCGGTATCACGTCGACGGCATCCGCGTCGACGCGGTCGCGTCGATGCTGTACCGCGACTATTCGCGCGCGGAAGGCGAATGGGTGCCGAACGTGCACGGCGGCCGCGAGAACCTCGAATCGGTCGCGTTCCTGCGCATGCTGAACGACACGCTGCACGGTGCGGCCGCGCCGGCCGGCGTCGTCACCATCGCGGAGGAATCGACCGCCTGGCCGGGCGTCACCGCACCGACCGGCGACGGCGGGCTCGGCTTCGACTTCAAGTGGAACATGGGCTGGATGCACGACACGCTCGCGTATCTGCGCGAGGATCCGGTACATCGCCGCTATCACCACGACCGGATGACGTTCGGGCTCGTGTACGCGTTCTCCGAACGCTTCGTGCTGCCGCTGTCGCACGACGAGGTCGTGCACGGCAAGGGCTCACTCGTCGCGAAGATGCCGGGCGACGCATGGCAGCGGCTCGCGACGCTGCGTGCGTACTTCGGCTTCATGTGGGCGCACCCCGGCAAGAAGCTGCTGTTCATGGGCAGCGAATTCGCGCAATGGGCCGAGTTCGCCCACGACGCGACGCCGCACTGGGACCTGCTCGATGCGCCCGCGCATCGCGGCGTGCAGCGGCTCGTGCGCGACCTGAACCGCACCTACGCGGCCGAGCCGGCGCTGCATGCGCTCGACTGCCACGCGGCCGGCTTCTCCTGGCTGATCGGCGACGACCGCGACAACAGCGTGTTCGCGTTCGCGCGCCGCGACGACGCGGGGCATCTCGTCGTCGCGGTCTGCAACTTCACGCCCGTGCCACGCGCCGGGTATCGCATCGGGCTGCCCGCGCCCGGCCACTGGCGCGAACTGATGAACACCGATGCCGCGCCGTACGGCGGCACCAACGCCGGCAACGACGGCGCCGTGTGGGCCGAAGCCGTGCCCTCGCATGGCGAAGCGTGGTCGGCCACCCTGCGCCTGCCGCCGCTCGCGACGCTGTGGCTGCGCCCCATCTGAATGCTTGCGCCCTCGACACGGAGATCCCCCGCATGCCGACTGCCCTGCCCACCCGTCTCGAATCCGGCCGCAGCTACCCGCTCGGCGCGACCTGGGACGGCCTCGGAACCAACTTCGCGGTGTTTTCCGCGCACGCACACCGCATCCAGCTGTGCGTGTTCGATCCGACCGGCCGCAAGGAGCTGGCGCGCCTCGACCTGCCCGAATGCACCGACGAGATCTGGCACGGCTACCTGCCCAACGCGCATCCGGGCACCGTGTACGGGTTTCGCGCGGACGGCCCGTACCAGCCGCAGCACGGCCATCGCTTCAACCCGACCAAGCTGCTGCTCGACCCGTACGCGCGCAAGCTGGTCGGCCAGTTCCGCTGGTCGGACGCGCTGTTCGGCTATCGCCTGCATTCGAACCGCGCGGACCTGTCGATGGACCGGCGCGACTCGGCGCCCGCGATGCCGAAGTGCGTGGTGGTCGACGAGGCGTTCGACTGGAGCACCGACCGGCGCCCGCGCGTGTCGTGGCGCAACACGGTGATCTACGAGACCCACGTGCGCGGCGCGTCGATGCGGCGTGCCGGGTTGCGCCCGCCCGAGCGCGGCACGTTCTCGGCGTTCGCGCATCCGGCGTTCATCGATCACCTGCTGTCGATCGGCGTGACGACGGTCGAGCTGCTGCCCGTCCACGCGTTCCTGCAGCAGCGCGCGCTCGTGAACCGCGGGCTGCGCAACTACTGGGGCTACGACACGGCCGCGTTCTTCGCGCCGGAGCCCGCGTATCTCGCGACGCGCCGGCTCGACGAGATGCGCATCGCGATCCGCCAGCTGCATGCGGCCGGCATCGAGGTCGTGCTGGACGTCGTCTACAACCATACGTGCGAGGGCAACGAGCTCGGCCCGACGCTGTCGTGGCGCGGCCTCGACAACGCGAGCTACTACCGGCTGATGCCGGACAACCGCCGCTATCATGTCGACGAGACCGGCTGCGGCAACACGCTGAACCTGTCGCATCCGCGTGTCGTGCAGATGGTGATGGATTCGCTGCGCTACTGGGCCACCGCGTTCAACATCGACGGCTTCCGCTTCGACCTCGGCGTGACGCTCGGCCGCGAGGAACACGGCTTCGATCCCGGCGCGGGGTTCTTCGACGCGCTGCGGCAGGATCCGGTGCTCGCGCAGCGCAAGCTGATCACCGAGCCGTGGGATCTCGGCCCCGGCGGCTACCAGCTCGGCCGTCACCCGCCCGGTTTCGCCGAATGGAACGACCGCTTCCGCGACACGGTGCGGCGCTTCTGGCGCGGCGACCCGGGCCAGCGGCCCGAGCTCGCCGCGCGCCTCGCGGGCTCGGCCGACCTGTTCAACCACCAGCGGCGCCATACGTGGGCGTCGGTCAATTTCATCACCGCGCACGACGGCTTCACGCTCGCCGATCTCGCGTCGTATTCGGCGAAACACAACGAAGCCAACGGCGAGGACAACCGCGACGGCCGCGACGACAACTGCAGCGCGAACTGGGGCGTCGAAGGGCCGACCGACGACGCGGCGATCCGTGACGTACGCGCCCGCGTCGCGCGCTCGATGCTCGCGACGCTGTTCACCGCGCTCGGTACGCCGATGCTGGTGGCCGGCGACGAGTTCGGCCGCACGCAGCACGGCAACAACAACGCGTACTGCCAGGACAACGAGCTGTCGTGGCTCGACTGGGATCAGGCGCGCGGCGACGAAGCGGTGACGCTGATGCGCTTCGTGTCGCGGCTTGCCGCACTGCGGCGCATGTACCCGGTGATGTCCACGCCGCGCTATCCGTCGGGCGACCGCGAAGCGGCGCCGGGCATGGCGGAGATCGGCTGGTTCGACGAGCACGGCGACCCGATGACCGTGCCCGCGTGGCAGGACCACGAGCGCCGTGCGCTGACGATGCGGCGCGTCGGCACGGGCCGCACCGGGCGCACCGAGGCGCTGCTCGTGATGCTGAACGCGTCGTCCGAGACGGTCGTGTTCGCGCCGCCCGCGCCGGCGCTCGACTATCGCGTGCTGGTCGACACGGCCACGCCCGACGCCGGCCCGCGCTCGTGGCCGGCCGACGGCCTCGACGTCGCCGCGCACGCGGCCGCGATCGCGGTGGCCGCCGTGCCGACCGACCTGTCTCCGGGAGACCCGACATGAGATCACGCCCCGCCCGTCCATCGGGTTCGCATGCGTTCGACACGTCGTTCGGCGCGACCTGCATCGAGCCCGACCGCACGCGCTTCCGGCTGTGGGCGCCCGCGAGCCGCACGGCCGCCGTCGAAATCGAAGGCGAAAACCGGCCCGCCATCCCGATGACCGCGGTGGGCGACGGCTGGTTCGAGGCCGTCGTGCCGTGCGGCCCCGGAACGCTGTATCGCTACCGGCTCGACGGCGATCTCGCGGTGCCCGATCCCGCGTCGCGCTTTCAGCCCGGCGGCGTGGACGGCCCGAGCCAGGTCGTCGATCCGGCTGCGTACCGCTGGCGCCACGACACGTGGCGCGGCCGCCCGTGGCACGAGACGGTGCTGTACGAGCTGCACATCGGCGCATGCGGCGGCCACGCGAGCGTCGAGCGGCGGCTGCCGGAGATCGCCGCGCTCGGCGTGACCGCGATCGAGCTGATGCCCGTCAACACGTTTCCCGGCGCGCGCAACTGGGGTTACGACGGCGTGCTGCCGTTCGCGCCCGATCCGTCGTACGGACGGCCCGAGGAACTGAAGGCGCTGATCGATGCCGCGCACGGGCTCGGGCTGCAGGTGTTGCTCGACGTCGTCTACAACCACTTCGGCCCGCAAGGCAACCTGCTGCCGCGCTACGCGCCTGCATTCTTCCGCGCGGACCGGCAGACCGCGTGGGGGCCGGCAATCGACTTTTCGCGCGAACAGACGAGCGCGTTCTTCATCGAGAACGCGCTGTACTGGCTCGACGAATTCCGTTTCGACGGGCTGCGCATCGATGCCGCGCACGCGATCGACGACGACGCGTGGCTGCGCGAACTCGCGCGCCGCGTGCGCGCGTACGCGGGCGACACGCGCCATGTGCATCTCGTGCTCGAGAACGAGCGCAACGCGGCGAGCCTGCTCGGGCCCGGCGGTTTCGACGCGCAATGGAACGACGATTTCCACAACAGCGCGCACGTGCTGCTGACCGGCGAGCGCGACGGCTACTACCGCGCGTACGCCGACGCGCCGCTGCGCCATCTGGCGCGCACGCTCGGCGAAGGCTTCGCGTACCAGGGCGAACCGTCGCCGCTGCACGACGGCGCCCCGCGCGGCGAACCGAGCGCGCACCTGCCGCCGACCGCGTTCGTCGCGTTCCTGCAGAACCACGACCAGGTCGGCAACCGCGCATTCGGCGAACGGCTGCGCACGCTCGCGAACGAAGACGCGGTGCGCGCGGCGACCGCGCTGCTGCTGCTTGCGCCGTCGATCCCGCTGCTGTTCATGGGCGAGGAAGACGGCAGCACGCAGCCGTTCCAGTTCTTCACCGACTATCGCGGCGCGCTCGCCGACGCGGTGCGCGAGGGCCGGCGCCGCGAATTCGCGGCCTTTCCGGCGTTCACCGATGCCGCGCATCGCGACGCGATTCCCGATCCGAACGACATCGCGACGTTCGTGCGTTCGACGCTGCACGGCAGCAGCGACGAAACCACGCCCGACACCGACGCTTGGCGGCGCTTCTACCGCAGCGCACTGACGGTGCGTGCGGCGCTCGTGACGCCGAACCTGCCCGGCGCGCACGCACTCGGCGTCGACCTGCTCGCCGGCGACGGCGACCCGCAGGCGCTCGCCGCGCGCTGGCGCCTCGGCGACGGCAGCACGCTGACGATCGCGTTGAACCTCGGCGCGCACGATGCGGTGCTGCCCGCGCTGCCGGTCGGCAAGATCGTGTTCGAGACGCCGCCACGTGCACGCGACCGGTTGCGCGACCTGCGGCTGCCGCCCCGCGCGTGCATCGTGTGGCGCGACGGCGAGGTCAACCACGATGCGCGGCAGTACCGCATGAATGGGCAGGGACGATCATGACTTCCGACGTGTCGATCGACGAACTCGCGCGCGCGGCCGGCCTGGAAACCGACTGGACCGATGCGGGCGGCGTCGCGCGGCGGGTGGACGACGCAGCGCTCGTCGCGCTCGTCGACGCGCTCGGCTGGCCGTGCGGCACAGCGGCCCAGCGAGTGGAAAGCGCCGCCGCGCTCGCCGACGCGAACGCGGCGCCACCGCGCATCGTCACCGGCGACGCCGGCCTGCCGCTGTCCCTGCCGGCCGCGATCGCCCCGCCCGGCGCGCGCTTCCGGATCACGTTCGAAGCAGGCGGGCATGTGGACAGCCGTGTGGGCGGCGAAGGCGAACACGGCACGCTGCCGCCGCTCGCGATCCCCGGCTATCACGCGCTCGACGTCGGCGACCAGCGCATCGGACTCACGATCGCGCCGCCGCGCCCCCAACCGGTCGACCCGCGCGCGACGGATGCGGGCGGCCGCTGGGGCATCGCGGCGCAGCTCTACAGCCTGCGCCGCGCCGGCGACGACGGCGCGGGCGACTACACCGCGCTCGCGCGGCTGGCCGCGCATGCGGCACGGCACGGTGCGCAGGCGGTGGCGATCAGCCCGACGCACGCCGGCTTTCCGGCGCTGCCCACGCATGACAGCCCGTATTCGCCGTCGTCTCGGCGCTGGCACAACGTCGCGTATCTCGACTGCGACGCGGTGCCGGGCGCCGCAGCCGTGCAGCACGCAACCGGCGCCGCGGCCGACGCGCCGCTGATCGACTGGCCGCA
Source organism: Burkholderia sp. AU33803 (assembly GCF_002223095.1). Taxonomy (NCBI): domain Bacteria; kingdom Pseudomonadati; phylum Pseudomonadota; class Betaproteobacteria; order Burkholderiales; family Burkholderiaceae; genus Burkholderia; species Burkholderia sp. AU33803. The sequence goes on along the minus strand of NZ_NKFJ01000008.1, from coordinate 48,038 downwards.
CGTGCTGCCGCTGAAACTGCGGCGGCTGCGGGCGTGCTTCGACGCGTGGCGCGCCGGCGACGACCCGTCGCGTGACGCATTCCAGCGGTTTCGCGCCGCGGGCGGGGCGGCGCTCGATGCGCATGCGCGCTTCGACGCGTTGCAGGCGTTCTGCTTCGAGCACGGGGCGGGCGTCGACTGGCGGAAATGGCCGGCGCCGTGGCGCGAACCGGGATCGGCGGAAGTCGAGGCGTTCGCGCACGCCCATGCCGACACGGTCGCGTTCCACACGTACCTGCAATGGTGCGCGTCGCGCGCGCTCGGCGACGCGCAGCACGCGGCACGCGGCGCGGGCATGGCCACCGGGCTGATCGCCGATCTCGCGGTCGGCTCCGACCGCGCGGGCAGCGACGCGTGGGCGCACGGCGCGACGCTGCTGCGCGGCGTGTCGCTCGGGGCGCCGCCCGACCTGTTCAATGCGGCCGGCCAGGCGTGGGGCGTGACGACCTGGACGCCCGCCGCGCTGCGTGCGCAAGGCTTCGTGCCGTTCGTCGAGCTGTTGCGCGCGGCGTTCGCGCATGCGGGCGGCATCCGCATCGATCACGTGCTCGGCTTCGCGCGGATGTGGATCGTGCCGGACGGCGGCTCGCCGCGCGACGGCGCCTACCTGCGCTATCCGGTCGACGATCTCGTGCGGCTCGTCGCGCTCGAGGCGGCCCGTCATCGCGCACTCGCGATCGGCGAGGATCTCGGCACGGTGCCGGCCGGCTTCCGCGAACGGCTCGGCGCGCAGGGCATCGCCGGGATGCGCGTGCTGTGGTTCGAGCGCGACGCCGACGGCACGTTCCGGCCGCCGTCGGCATGGGATCGCGACGCGATCGCGATGACGTCGACGCACGACCTGCCGACCGTGGCCGGCTGGTGGCGCGGGGTCGATCTGGCCTGGCGGCGGATCGCGGCCGAGGCGGCGCAGCAGTCCGACGACGGGGAGGCGCGCAACGCGGCGGCGCGTGCCCGGGCGGACGAGACGAGCGAGCACGAGCAGGACGACACCGTGCCCCGCGCGGCCCCCTCGGCCAACGCCACGCCGCCCGCGGAAGCCGGCCCGACCGCCCCGCCGCCCGCCGTCGATCCCGACGTCGTCGCCGCACATGCCGCGCGCGCCGCCGAACGCGCGGCGCTGTGGCGCGCGTTGCAGGAAGCAGGCTGCGCACCGGCCGGCACCGCCGCCCCGCAGGCCGACGCGCCGCCGGTCGCCGGGATACTCGCGTACGTCGCGCGCAGCCCGTCGCCGCTCGCGATCCTGCCGCTCGAGGACCTGCTTGCGCTGGATACCCAGCCGAACCTGCCGGGGCCGCCCTGCGGGCACCCGAACTGGCGGCAGCGCCTGCCGCGCGCGATCGACACGCTGTTCGACGCCGACGTGCGCGAGCGCATCGCGGCCGTGGTGCGCGCACGCGGTTCGCGGGAGCCCGGCCCATGACGCCACGCGCGACGCTGCGACTTCAGCTGCATGCGGGCTTCACGTTCGACGACGCAGCCGCGCACGCCGGCTATTTCGCGCGGCTCGGCGTGAGCCACCTGTACCTGTCGCCGATCGCGACGGCCGAACCCGGTTCGCGGCACGGCTACGACACCGTCGATTACGGCACGCTCAACCCCGAGCTCGGCGGCGAAGCCGGTTTCGTCCGGCTCGTCGATGCGCTGCGCGCGCACGGGCTGGGCGTGATCGTCGACATCGTGCCGAACCACATGGGCGTGGGCGGTTCGTCGAACGGCTGGTGGAACGACGTGCTCGAATGGGGCCCCGCGAGCCCGTACGCGCACCATTTCGACATCGACTGGCATCCGCCCGACGCGACGCTCGACGGCAAGGTGCTGCTGCCCTGTCTCGGCACGCCGTACGGTGAAGCGCTCGCGGCCGGCGACATCACGCTCGACGCCGATCCGGCCACCGGGCGCTTCTTCGTGTCGTGCCCCGGGCGACGCCTGCCGGTGGCCGCCGCCACCTATGCGGAGCTCCTGCGCATCGCGAACCGTGCGGACCTGAACGCGCTCGCCGAACGCTTCGACGCCGCGCCGCCGCGCGACAGTACGCGACTGGCCGCCGCACATGCGGCGCTGCGCGATCACGCGGCCGCGCACGGCCCGCATGCGCTCGACGCGGTGCTGCGCGGCGCCGATCCGCGCCGCGCGCGCTCCCGCGCCTGCCTGCACCGGCTGCTCGAACGCCAGCACTACCGGCTCGCGTGGTGGCGCACGGCCGCCGACGAGCTGAACTGGCGGCGCTTCTTCGACATCGCGACGCTCGCGGCCGTCCGCGTCGACGACGATGCGGTGTTCGATGCCGTCCATGCGCTGCCGCTGCGGCTGCATGCGGCCGGCTACATCGACGGCCTGCGCGCCGATCACGTCGACGGCCTCGCCGATCCGCGCGCGTATGGCCGGCGGCTGCATCAGCGGCTTGCCGCGCAACGCGACGCGCGGCCGTACATCGTCGTCGAGAAGATCCTCGCGCCCGGCGAGACGCTGCGCGACGACTGGGCCGTCGACGGCACGACCGGCTACGATTTCATGAACGACGTCGGCGCGCTGCTGCACGATCCGGCCGGCGCCGCGCCGCTCGCCGCGCACTGGGCCGACGTGTCGGTTTCGTCGCGCACGTTCGCGCAGGAAGCGCTCGACGGCAAGCGGCGCGTGCTGATGCGCCAGCTCGCCGTCGAGCATGCGCGCGCCGCGCGGGCGTTGCACCGCGTGGCGAGGGCGGCGCCCGCGACGCGCGACGTCAGCCGGATCGCGATTCGACGCGTACTGGGGGAACTCGCGGTGCAGTTGCCCGTGTACAGGATGTATCCCGTGCAGGACGAAGAACCCGCCGACGCCGATCGTCGCGTGCTCGCGCAGGCGTACGAACGGGCGGTCGAGGCCGTCGATCCTGCCGACCGGTTCGCACTCGATCACGTCGCTACCTGGCTCGGGTGGCCGGTCGTACGCGTGCCGCGCGCGGACGCCGCCGCGCTGCACGCGGCGCGCGTCGCGTTCGCGCAGCTCACCGCGCCGCTGGCCGCGAAGGGTGTCGAGGATACGGCCCACTATCGTTACGGCCGGCTTCTGTCGCGCAACGAAGTCGGCGCCGACGCGGGCGACTTCAGCCTGTCGCGCGGCGCGTTCCATGCGCGCAACCGGCGCCGCGCGCGCACCGTGCCGCACGGGCTCGTCGCCACCGCCACGCACGACCACAAGCGCGGCGAGGATGCGCGTGCGCGGCTGGCCGTGCTCAGCGAAATGCCCGACGCGTGGCGCGCGGTGTCGCTCGACTGGTCCGCGCTCAACCGGCCGCATCGCGGCGGCGCGCATCGCGACCTCGCATGGGCGCCGGGGCCGGCCGCCGAGGCGATGCTGTACCAGACGCTCGTCGGCTGCTGGCCGCCCGAACTCACGCCCGACGACGCCGCGGGGCGCGCGGCGCTCACCGAACGCGTCGTGCAGTGGCAGACGAAAGCGCTGCGCGAGGCGAAGCTTCACACCGACTGGCTCGCGCCCGATCTACGCTACGAGCGCGCCTGCGAAGCGTTCGTCCGCGCGATCCTGAAGCCGCGCGGCCCGGGCGACTTCGCCCATCGGCTGCATGCGTTCGTCGCGCGGATCGCGCCGGCCGGCGTCGTCAACAGCCTGACGCAGGCCGTGCTGCGGATGGCGTCGCCCGGCGTGCCCGACCTGTATCAAGGCTCCGAATCATGGGACCACTCGCTCGTCGATCCGGACAACCGCCGCGACGTGCCGTTCGCGGCGCTCGCGGCCGAGCGCGTCGACGCGCCGGTCGCGTCGTATCTGGCGACGTGGCCCGATGCGCGCGTGAAGCGGGCGCTGGTCGAGCGCATGCTGGGGCTGCGCGCGCGATGGCCGGCGACGTTCGCGGATGGCGCGTACGTACCGCTGCGCGTACGCGGCCCGCTCGGGCGTCATGCGGTCGCGTTCGCGCGGTGCAGCGACGAGGCCACCGTGGTGGTGGTCGCGACACGGCTTGCGGGCCGATTGCTCGGTGAAGCGCCGGGATTGCCGCGCGTGGAACCCGCGCAATGGGGCGATACGGCGGTCGTGCTGCCGCGCGATATCGACGGGCCGTGGGTGGACGGGCTGGATGCGGGGGATGCGATCGACGTGCCGGGAGGGTTGATCAAGCTCGGTGACTGGCTGGCCGCGCTACCGGTTGCCGTGCTGGTGGCTGCGCGTCCAACGAGCGAATCGTGATCGTCCAGCGCACGCGCGTTTCCGGCGGATGAAATTCCGGGAAGTCATGGCGTTTGCCTTTAGTCACGAGCATCGCGTATTTGCTCGTACCCCAGTTGCCAGGGGGAAAATCAAATTTGTGCAAGACAGCCTGCGTGTAATCGTTTTTGTACATCCAAAATCGATTTACGCCAGAAACGAGCTTCCATAATCGGTTTTGCGCATTGGCTGGGGCGAAGGAGATGCCCGTCTTGCAGCAGCCGTGTATCTGGCCCGCGATCGTTGATCGATACCGCCCTGAACGACCGGCCGGACAGTAAAGCAAGCCTCACGACAACACGCCCGCCGGCAACGCGCAGCTTTCCGCTACACCGGAAACGCCGCATCCGCCCGTCACGCGTCGGTGACGTCGGGCTCGCGCGCGTCGTTGCGTTGCACGCACTGCACGACCGACAACCCGTCGGCGGTCAACGCGGGCCGGCGCTCGCCGGACGCGTCGTCGTGCTGCATCACGATCAGTTGCTGTTCAACCAGCGCGAAGACATCCTCGCGGTCGATCTGGATCTGCTCCGGTGCGCGATGCACCAGCAGCAGCGTGGCGAATTCATGTGCGGTCAGCATGCTCGTTCCCCGTTGGCGGCTGCGCGAGATGCGCGCCGGCGATCAGCCATGCATGCAGGGACCGTGCCGGGTGGCGTGCCGCCCCCGTCATCCGTGCCGCCTGCGCGCGGCGCGATGTGGCACCACACGGCGGCCCCTGAGCGGTGCAAAGTTTTCAACGGCGTGTAATGCGGGAGGAAAACCGGCAGGAGGGAAACCGGCGCAGCACACGCCGGGAACGTCAACCGGGTCAGGATCGCCGGGACCGGAACAGGCCCGCTCGCGCACGACCGGCCGGCGCACGGAAATAGCCGCTGTGCAGCACCACGCCGCCATTGCCGTTACCGCTGCCGTCGCTGTTGCTGTCGCCCAGCACGTCGGCGCAGGCGGCTTCGATCCGCGCGCGGCCCTGTTGGGGTATCAACAAGGTAAGCGCAATTTCCTATCATAAGCATTGAAGTTATGAAATTGCCGGCACTTATTCCAAAAGCGCCATAAGGGATTGGTTCCCACCTACCGCTTGAGATCCGGCGAACGAAATGCCTGATCGAACTGCCGAGCTCGCTGCACCTCGTCGCTATGCAGATAGGTCGACGTCGTCGAAATCGACGAGTGACGGAGGTTGTCCCGCACCATGATCAGCTCGGCGCCACGCGCGAGCGCGTGCGACGCGTGCGTGTGACGCATCCAATGCGGGCTCGCGCGCCGCAGCTTCTCAGCGGTCGCCGGCCGTTCGTTCTGGATCGTGTCGGCCACCAGCACGAAGAATCGGCGCAGCACGCGCCAGAGCCGCGTGCTTTCAATGTGGGCGCGATCCTCCTCGAGGCTTGCGACGAGCGGCGTCGCCGGGTTCCAACGCGTCGGCGTGACCGGCAGTCCGCGCTGCACGAGAGACTGATCGAGCGCGGTGCGGGCGAGCGGCGGCAACGCCACCTTGCCGAGCTTGCCGCCCTTGCCGAGCACGTGCAGCCAGTGATCGCCGTGCTCGTCGCGGCGGATATCGCCGAGCGTCGCACCGACCAGTTCGCTCGCGCGCAGACCGGTCGCGTACCCGAAGTCCAGCAGAAATCGCAGGCGCTGGGCGGCTGCTTCGCTCCAGCCGTACGACCACTCGAGGCCGTCGGCCAGCGTGCGGATCAACAACCACTCGCCTTCGGAGAAGCCACGGGACACGTCCAGCCCCGCACGCTGGACTTGGCTCTTGATCTTGACGCCGGCAAACGGATTCGCGAGCACGTAGCGCTGCTCGACCAGCCAGCGAAACAGCGCCGACAGGACGTTCAGTGCGTATGCCGCCGAGCGTGCGGACAGCGGACCGGTGAAGGGCCGCCATTCGACGCTTTGCCGCGGCCGCGATGGCCCGACCCAGCGTTCGCGCGGTGTCGGCCGCCGCAGAAAACTCCGGTAGGCGATTGCATCGTCAGTGGTGAGCGACGACAGTGCGCAGCTGCGCTCGACGATCGCCCACAGGATCAGGCGCTCGGCCTCTTTCCGGTAAGCGCGCTGGGTGGCGGCCGATTCGTGCAGCGACAGCCAGGATTTAACCGCCTCATAGTCGTTCGAAGCCTTCAGCAGGCAGGCGCTTTGCGGCGCACGGAACTGGCCGCGCGAACCGTCGACCTCGTGTGGCACGCGCAGCTGTTCCCACGTCACGATGCTGCTCGACGGCGCTGCGACGATCAATGCTCGCGCCCGTTCGGTCAGCGCCGGATGCGCGGCGAAGAACGCCTCGATGCGACGCGCGCCGGCGACGCCGAGTCCGGCGATCGCCGACCACCAGCGACGTCGCCGCGGAATCCGCACGGTCAGGTCGGTCAGCGTCCAGATGCCGTGGGCATGTAGAGCCCCGGCAATGCGTGCGGGCAGCCACAGGTTGACGTGATCGGCGATCATCGGCACGGGCTCCGGCAGATTGCGCAGCATCTCGATTGTGCCGGCTACCCGATCCGCCGATGCTTTCGTTGGGCGATCGACGAAGACGCCTGCCAGATCTCCGCGATGGCGCGCCTGCGCGAACGCGACGAGCCGCCGACGAATCCGGCCGAGCACGCCGCGCGAGGACGTTCCGGCTGCTCTTCGGTCGCCCAGATAGCGGGCGACAGCTGCCCTAGCGTCCAGGCCGGCGTACCAGCTGCGCAATGCCGCGAGTTCGGCTTCGTCGGGAAAGCCACGTTCGGTTTTGTCGATGGGGAGGGTGTCGCACGTTTTCATGACTACCAGTTTAGAACAAATTCGATGACGGACTGATAATGTGCGTTATCTGGCCATATGTGATGAAAACCTTCCTTGTACCTTTCGATGGCGTGATCGTCGTTGCACATCTCCATGCCCAGACCTCGAAATTGCGGACCGGGCGTCGGGGTCCGGGGAGCAATGGAACAGGGAAGTCAGTTAAGCCCGGTGAACGTGCTGGGGGGCCCTCAAGATTCGATTTTTTCGTATGCCAGGCGGCGAGGCGCTCTAGCTTCCGAATGTCGCTGAACGAGGTAGAAACCGCCCTTCGAAACACTATCGCGGTGCCAGCGGTCCGAACCAATAGGACGCGGCACGCCTCCATCCGTCAGGATGTCGCTGCCGGTAGTGCACGCACCATCGGGCCCATAAGCGGAGCGGCCACTTTCGCAACTTCGTCGGGTGTGCCCGCCCGTTTCACCGGGCAACCGTCAAATATCCGTCGACAGCCGGCGCCACGTAGTCCCGATAGTTCAACGTCGGATAAGCGGTGTCGTGGATACGGTTCATTGATCCAGGTCAAGGACCCGGCCAGCTGGAAGGCATGGTATTCGGCTGAGTCCGAGCTGCCAGGCAGATTTAACGATCTGGTTCCGCGCGACGTCGGCCATTGCCCGGATCGCAGGATCGCGATAGGACTATCTCGGATATCGCTCGCACTGCTGGCATGATCCGGATAGGCTTACCGTTACCGTGCATTTTGTCCAGCACCGTCGCTCGGGAAATAAAGAGTAAAGGTGGTACGAACGCCATCGCTCACAACATCAACCTTTCCGTGATGCAATTCCATGATCGACTTGACGATGGCTAATCCCAGCCCTGCGTTTTTCGCGGCACCATGTCTCGATGCGTCGGCGCGGTAGAAGCGCTCGAAGATTTTGTCGAGCTGTTCGACCGGGATGGCTGGCCCCTGGTTTGTTACGCTGACGACGGAGTATTTCTGAGTCGCCGACACGGCCAGCTCAATGGTCGAGCCTGGTCTCGCATGGTCGAGCGCATTCGATGTCAAGTTGCTGACTGCTCGTCTGAACAAGGTTGCGTCGGCGAAAACGGGTGCGTTCCCTTTCACGTCGATGTGGACCCCGGCGTCTTCAGCAAGACCCTGAAAGTACGACGCCAGCCTGCGCAGTTCGTTACCCGCGTCCAGTTCGACCGCCTTGAGATGCAGTTGGGCATTGTCCGTTCGCGCGAGGAACAGCATGTTCTCAATCATTCGCTGCAGGCGCTCGCATTCCTCGATGTTCGAATCGATGAGTGCCTCGTATTCGTCGGCCGTCCTCGCGCGCGACAGCGTGATTTGCGATGAGCTGATGATGTTCGCCAGCGGCGTGCGCATGTCGTGTGCGAGATCCGATGAGAATTGCGAAAGGCGCACGAATGCGCGCTCGAGACGGTCCAGCATGCGATTGACAGAGACGGCCAGCTCTCGAAGCTCGACAGGTCCACCACGAATATCGAGGCGCTCGTTCAGATTGTGAGCCTCGATGGTCGACGTCTGGCGGCCAATGCTTTTGACGGGACAAAGTCCGCGACGGGCAACGGCGTAGCCGAGCGCACCGACGAGGATGGCACCGACGGCTACGGCAAACCAGATATCTACCCGATAGCTTTCGAGCAGCGATTGCCGGTCGGCTGCCGTTCGAACCAGTGACACGTGTACGAGTTCACCGGAAGGCAGCCTCTCATCAGCAACGATGCACCGGGAAAGTCCGATACCCTCTGGCGAGCAGGCGTACGGCTTGCCGATGGGGTGGGTCTCTGTGACGAGACCCTTCAATGTTCTGCCAGGTTTGTCGGTGTGTTCGACCAACGGCTCATTTTGTCCGTCGTAGATGCCGAGATACACCCCCGGATGGGACAGCAACACCTCATGAAAGCCCGCAGGGTTTGCTCGAACCACGCTCGTCGAACCGCTCAGGCGAACCAACTGCAGGAACTGGCTCAGCTTGCCGCTGATTTCGATGTCATCGCGTCGTTGCAACTCAGCGGAGAGCGACCTGTAGAGATAGGCTCCGGTCAGTGCGAACACCAGACCGGCAGCGAGGGCAAACGCGAGCGTCAATCGCCTGAGCAGCGAATACGACGCGCGAGCGTCGGTCCGGACCGTCACGAGCGGTCCTCGAGCACGTAGCCCATGCCACGAATTGTATGGATGAGCTTCTTGTCGAACGAGTTGTCGATTTTTGCCCGCAAGCGCTTGACGGCCGCATCGACCACGTTCGTGTCGCTATCGAAATTCATGTCCCAAATCTGGGAGGTGATGAATGTCCGTGTGAGCACCTCGCCTTCGCGTTCGGCAAGGAGCTGCAACAGCGCGAACTCCTGTGCGGTCAGGTCGATTCGGGTGTCGCCACGCCGCACCCGCCGTTTGATGAGGTCAACCTCGAGGTCGGCAATGAGCAGCATGTCCCGCGCATTCCGTGGTGAACGCCGCAGTAGTGACCGGATGCGGGCGAGGAACTCGGCATACGCAAAGGGTTTAGGCAGATAGTCGTCGGCACCCAGCTCAAGGCCGGCCACCTTGTCCTCGACTGCCTCCCGGGCAGTCAACAGCAGCACGGGTGTTTGTTTCTGCTCCCGCAGGCGCTTGAGCACCTCGAAACCATCTAGTTCCGGCAGCATGACGTCGAGCACGATGAGGTCGAAGTTCTCGTGCAGCGCGAGAAACAGGCCGTCCTTTCCGTTTTCGGCGACGTCGACCGTGTAGCTCGCTTCCATCAACCCCTTGCGGAGATATGACGCCATTTTCGGTTCGTCTTCGACTATGAGTATCCGCATGGCTATGTCGTATGGCTGTCGGGGAATGCGCGCGGTCAATGTGCTGCTTGGAGCATACGGCGGCCCGGATGAGTGAAAAATGACGGCTACATGACAGATTTTTCATGAAACGCCCCAAGCGTACCGCATCGGCACCTCGTGCCAACGACTGCCGGAGCGTTCGGCACGCCCCAATCCGGGACCGCCAATGAAATTTTGGTCATTTTGTGGTCACGCCGTCGTCACCCATCCGACGATAAGCTGAACTCGAATGTCGTGACCGCGTAGCGAAACAGCGATCGGTTACACCCTGACACGTTCTCGAACTTACAGCCTTTATCACTGCGTGCTAGACTCCGCTCCCATGTCGTATTGGCGCAAACTTTTCATCGTTGTGTTGCTGGCACTGAGCCTTCCGGTTCAGTCGTTCGCGGCTATCTCGATGAAATGTGTTGCCGCGCATGCAGACGCGGGAGAAGGGGCAACCCAGCATGCGGAGCAGGCCGCGTCAGAGCACCACCATGAAATGCATGGCGTGGCGTTCGCTGACGACGACCATCCCCATCATTACCACGGTAACGCCCACCACGCGCATTCGTGCTCGACATGCGCATCCTGCTGCTTCGGTACAGGACTGCCAGCCGTACCGGTCGTTGCCGTATCCACGGACGCTACCCGCGTCGCCATTCCCCTGCCGTCTTCCGCCGGTGTCGTGTCGTTCCTGACCGACGGCATCGAACGCCCTCCTCGCTGCCTTCTCGTCTAGTTCTCCATCGCGGTCAATGACCTGCGATGTGCCATCCGTACTGGCGGTTCTGCGTGGACCCGCCAGGTGACTCACGACGAGAAAACGTATGCGATTGATCACTGCAGCGCTACTGAGCGCGGCGGCTACTTTGCCGGCGCTTGTGCACGCCACGACAACAATTCCCGACCCGACCGACGCAGCGGCCTCCGTGCCGGCGGTGACCGTCCCGTCTGCCCTCGAGGGATATCGCCCCTATAGCGACGCGGATAACCCGACCTGGCAGCAACTGAATCAGGCTGTCCAGGGCAAACCGTCTATGGGCGGCATGAAGCACGGTGGCACGCCGAGCCAGCCGGCCAACAACAACCATTCGAACCACTCGTTGCACGGGGAACCCGCCAAATGATGCGACGATTCGTTTCTACTCGAATGGGGGCGGGAGTCGCCGTCTTGGTGTTTCTCGCCGGGTGTACGACGTTCTCCAAGGACGGCGGGTTCAATACGGTGTCGTCGACTGCCAGGGAACGGCTCGGCAAGGACGCCGTCATCGTCAAGACGGACGCCGACCGCGACGCTGCGGCGAAACGAACGCAGGAACTGCTCTCGAAGCCGCTCAGCATGGACGACGCTGTCCAGGTTGCGTTGCTGAACAACCGCGGTCTTCAGGTTTCCTATGCCGAACTGGGGCTGTCGGAAGCCGACCTGGTACAGGCTGGTCGCCTCCCGAATCCGGGATTCACGTTCAGCCGGACGCGCGCGGGCAACGGCGACCTGAACATCGGCCGCACGTTCTCGGCGAACGTTCTCAGCATCCTGACGTTGCCGTTCGCTGCGCATATCGAAGGGCGCCGCTTCGAGCAAACGAAGCTCGAAACCGCCGACGCCATGCTCAAGATAGCGGCCGAGGCGCGCCGCGCGTATGTCAACGCGGTAGCCGCCGAGCAGGCGGCCAAGTACGCGGAACAGGTGAAAGACTCGGCGGATGCCGGCGCGGAATTGGCTTCGCGCATGCGTCAGGCCGGGAACTTCAGCAAGCTCGATTACGCCCGTGAGCAGGCGTTCTATGCGGACGCGGTGGCGCAGTCAGCCAAGACGCACCAGCAAGCCGTGGTCGCACGCGAAAAGCTGACGCGAATCATGGGGCTGTGGGGCGCGGGTACGCAATACACACTCCCGGACCGTCTGCCCGACCTGCCGAAGCAAAGGCCCGACCTCAACGACCTGGAAAGCTATGCGATGCAGAACCGCCTCGACATCCAGGCGGCGAAGCTGCAGACCCAAAGCGTTGCGTCTTCTATGGGGCTCAGCAAGGCCACGCGGTTCATCAACGCGCTCGACGTCGGTTACCAGAACAACTACGAGACCGACAAGGGTCACGAGCACGGCTACGAAATCAGCGTCGAGATTCCGATTTTCGATTTCGGAAGCGCCAAGGTCGCCCGGGCCGAAGCGACTTACATGCGTTCGGCGAACCAGCTTGCCCAGACGGCGATTGATGCACGTTCCGAAGTGCGCGAATCGTACTCGGCCTACGTCACCAGCTACGACGTTGCGAAGCACTATCGCGACGAGGTCGTGCCCATTCGCAAGACCATCTCGGACGAACTTCTGCTTCGGTACAACGGCATGCTCGCCAGCGTCTTTGAGTTGCTCGCCGATTCGCGGGAGCAGGTCGGCGCAGTCAACAGCTACATCGATGCATTGAAGGACTACTGGCTGGCGGAAACGGACCTCCAACAGGCGGTTGGTGGCCGTCTGCCGCAGGCCGGCGACAAGCAGGATTCGAAAGAGCCGGCGCCGCAACGACCGGTAGTCATGAGCGCTCCCAACAGCACGCAGCCCGCGCTTCAATCGACGTCAGCTCCCGCGGCGCAATCGGCGCCGGCAATGGATTCGGAAGGTAAATAACATGGTGTCCCGTCGACAATTTCTCAACGGCTCGGGTGCAGCGCTGGTGGGCGCGGCCCTGGTCAGCAAGGCTGGTGCCGCGTCGTTGCCCGAAGCGCCGACCATGGCGAAAGCCACCACGCAACCCCCTCTCGTGCCGCCGAACGGCCGCCCGTATACGCCGGTCACGACGCTGAACGGCTGGACGCTGCCGTGGCGGATGAAAAACGGATGGAAGGAATTCCACCTGACGGCCGAACCGGTCGTACGCGAGATGGCGCCTGGCATGAAGGCGAATCTTTGGGGTTACAACGGGCAATCGCCCGGCCCGACCATCGAGGCCGTCGAGGGCGACAAGGTTCGCATCTTTGTGACGAACAGGCTGCCCGAGCACACCGCCGTTCACTGGCACGGGATGTTGTTGCCGAACGGCATGGATGGCGTCGGCGGCCTTACTCAACCGCACATCCCGCCCGGCAAGACCTTCGTCTACGAGTTCCAGCTCGAGAAGCACGGCACGTTCATGTATCACCCGCATGCCGACGAGATGGTACAGATGGCGATGGGGATGATGGGGCTGTTCATCGTGCACCCGAAAGACCGCAGCGTGATGCCGGTCGACCGTGACTTCGTGTTTCTGCTGGCGGCCTACGACATCGACCCTGGCAGCTACACGCCGCGCGTCAACGAGATGACGGACTTCAACATGTGGACGTTCAATTCGCGCGTGTTTCCGGGCATCGACCCGCTGCCGGTACGCGCGGGCGACCGCGTGCGCATCCGCTTCGGCAATTTGACGATGACGAACCATCCGATTCACCTGCATGGCTACCACTTCGAAGTGACGGGCACGGATGGCGGCTGGATTCCGCCGTCGGCCCGTTGGCCGGAAGTTACGGCCGATGTGGCGGTCGGGCAGATGCGCGCCATCGAATTCACCGCGAATCGTCCCGGTGACTGGGCATTCCATTGTCACAAGTCGCACCACACGATGAACGCGATGGGACACCAGGTACCCAATCTCATCGGCGTCCCGCAGAAAGACCTCGCGAAGCGCATCAACAAGCTGGTGCCGGACTACATGGCGATGGGTAGCACGGGCGGTGCGATGGGCGAGATGGAGATGCCGTTGCCCGACAACACCTTGCCGATGATGACGGGCACGGGACCGTTCGGGCCGCTGGAAATGGGCGGCATGTTCACGGTCGTGAAGGTGCGTGAGGGGCTCGGCCGAAACGATTACCGCGACCCGGGTTGGTTCAAGCACCCGAAGGGAACCGTAGCTTACGAATACACCGGCGAACTGCCGGACAGCTGAACAACATAACAAGGTCGGGCGTGACCCGGCCATCCGCTTCATCAACTCAACTCTGGAGAAATGCACGATGAAAAAAGCACTTGTTTCGATTGCGATGGGCTGTGCACTGGTTGTTTCCGCTGGTGCGTATGCAGCAGGCGACATGAGCAACATGGACATGAGCGGTGGCGCCAAGCAAAGCGAGGACGCGAAAAACAGCATGTCGCACGGCGAAATCAAGAAAGTTGACGCCGCCAACGGCAAGCTGACCATCAAGCACGGTCCGCTTGAAAACCTTGGCATGGAAGCCATGACGATGGTCTTCAAGGTCAAGGACCCGGCGATGCTTTCGCAGGTCAAGGTCGGCGACAAGATTGATTTCGTGGCCGAGGAAGTGAACGGCGCACTTACCGTGACGAAGCTGCAGAAGCAGTGAGGACATCCGGCGGGGTGCGGCTGTTCTGCGGCCCCGCCTTGACCATTCGAGACGAGCAAGAACATGAAGACTTTCACATTCAGCCGGTTTGCTGGCCTCGCCGCGGCCAGCGCTATCGCACTCGCACCCGCCGCGGCGTTTGCGCACGGCAAACTGGAAAGCGCAGCACCCCCATCAGGCAGTACGGTCGATGTAGCGCCGGACGTTTTGCGTCTGACCTTCAACGAAGACCTCGAGCCGACATTCAGTTCGGTGAAGGTATCCGACGCGAGCGGCACCGCCGTCACGAAGGAAAAGGCAAAGGTCGACGGAGCTAATCCGCGTGTCATGACAGTCGCGGTGCCGAAGCTGGCTTCGGGTACGTACACGGTTCAGTGGGCCGTGATGACAGCCGACGCACACAAGACCAAGGGCACCTACACGTTCAAGGTGAAGTGATGAACGAAGGGTTCCTCGGCATCCTGCGACTCGTGTCGGTGGCCATTCAGAACGTCGGTTTCGCCGTCGTCGTCGGTGCGCTGCTCAGTGGCCAATGGCTTGCGCGTGGCGAGTCGACCTGGCAGGAGCGGGTCGGCCGGCGGCTTATCGTCACGCTTCGACTAGCGTCCATCGTCTCGTTGCTGGCGAGCACGCTCTCGTTCTGGGCGCATTGCGCACTGATGAGCGACTCAACGCTATCGGAGGCCGGGCCGGCCGTGTGGTCGATGCTTGCGGGAACCGGTTTTGGACATGCGTGGTTGGTTGGCGCGTTTCTTACGCTCGGTATTGCCGTACTGTCATTCGTGAGGTCAGGAAACGAAGCCCGCTTCCCGTTCGCGATATGGGTGGCGTTGGCTGGCGTCGCGCTTGCGCGCAGTAACGGTGGGCATCCTGTCGATGCGGGACTGTTCAGTCTGCCTGTCTGGGCGGATTGGCTGCATCTGCTTGCCATTAGTGCGTGGGTCGGGCTTGTACTGGTGACGACCTATGTCGTGATGCCGCGCCTGCTCGATGCGCCTGGGAATGAACGACTCACCAGCGCGTCGTTCGTGCAGTCGCTGTCCGACACATCGACCTATGCATTGATTGTTCTGTTCAGCACCGGCGCGTACAACGGTTGGAGAGGAGTCAATGTTCCTGCCAATCTGTTGGGGTCGACTTACGGGCAAGTGCTCATGCTCAAACTTGCGCTCGTACTGGTTGCCGCGGCACTCGGCGGACACAATCGTTTCTTCGAGATGCCGACGCTTCTGTCGACGCTGAAAAATCCGTCGAAGGCCGTGCCGAGCGGGCCGCTTCGCCGATTTGGCATGGTGCTGCATGTGGAGTCTCTCGTACTGGTCGGCGTGCTGATGGTGGCCGCCGTGCTCGTCTCGAGTCCGCTGCCAGGCACAACGTAATCGACACGCCGTCATCGTCCGTCCACGCGGGTGGTTCGCCCACGCAGATTCGTTGTTCTCGTGCGGCGACCATCCCTTGCAAGCCCGGCTGATTGGCCGGGCTCTTTTTTTGTACGCGGGTTTCGCGTCTTCGAGTGGTGCGATCGGAGATGAACGCCGCGTGACCAAAAGATCATTTTCACGTCACGGCTCAATCAGAGCCACCTCTCCAGAATGTGTCTCATTGGAGTCGCATATGGAGGCTCCACGTTTCGCAACGGAGAGAAAACATGAATATTCGAATTGTCGCTGCCATGGTTGTCGCCGCATCTGCTGCCACGTCCGCTTTCGCCGATAGCGGCCACGACTATCCCAACGTCGCTCAAAACAGCAATCCCGTATCGAACACTGCCGCTGTCTCGCCGGCTCCGACCGTGAGCCAATCCGGGAACCCTGCTTCGCAGGGCAAGACCCGGGAGCAGGTCCGGCAGGAACTGATTCAGGCCTATCACGATGGCCTGTTGCCAATCAGGAAGCATGACTACCCGCCGAGCGCAGCAACCATCGCCCGCAACAAGGAGCTCCATAAGCTTTCCGAATCGAAATGGGCAGCCCAGCATTGACGAATTCCACACTCTGTCGAGACGGGTAGCGCGGAGCCTTGTTGCTGTTCGCCGCCTCTTACCCTTTGACGTGCCTGACGCGGATGTGTCGAGATCGCCTGTCTTTGGGAGCCCAACGTGAATCCATTCGGTCGCGTGGCAGGTTTTACTACGGTGACTTTTGCTGCATTACTCGTCTTGTCTGGCTGTACGAGTCTGGTGCCCCGGACTTCGGAAGCCCCCGGCGATGAGTCGACGAGGCAGGGGGCCATCAGGTTGCCAACGTCGTATCCCTGCCAAAACCTTCACGTCAAACCACCGAACTGTCCTCCGCGATGACGTAAATCCGCGTCCGTTCAGCGGTCCGGCCGTTCCAAAAACAAAGAGGCATGCCCGTGTAGCCCGACCGACTGTCAAACGTAACGCACTTCGGTGATCATGCCGGACTTCATGTGATAGAGATTGTGACAATGCATCAGCCACCGGCCTGCATTGTTGGCATCGAACGCCAGGGTGACCTTTGCCATCGGCGGGACATGCACCGTGTCACGCAGCGCCCCGGAGAACGTTTTGCCATTGAGCGCGACGATCTGAAAGTGGTGCCCGTGCAGATGCATCGGATGGGCCATCATCGTGGTGTTCTGGAACGTAATAGCCACCCGCTGTCCGCTGCGGATTTTCACCGTGTCGCGATTGTCCCAGCCCTTGTGGTTGATTCCCCACGTATACGGCTGCATCGAACCGGTCAGCATCAGCACAGAATGCGAATCGACGGGACGGTCTGCCAGCGGCCTGAGCGCAGACAACCGCAGTTCCTGATCGAAGCTCACCGGTCCAGCGGCGGCTGTCGCCCCCGCGACCTTGCCCACGTTGACGCCTTTAGAGGCGAGAATAATCCCCGTCTGTTGTCTGGCTCCTTCCCGTACGGCGAGAATCGGCCACGCTCCGGTCCCGTTGGGCAGGTCAACGAGAATATCGATCCGCTGAGCCATCGCTAAACCAAAGCGGCTGCCTGTCAGCGGCTGGACGGCGTTGCCGTCGACCGCCGCGACCGTACCTCGCAACGAGCCGAGGTCAACGTGGAAGTTGGTGGATGAGGCGCCGTTGATAATCCGCAAGCGCACTCTTCCGCCTTGCTCGACCCGGATGACTTCCGGGTCGTCGAGCGTGCGGTCGTTGGCGAGATAGGCATCGAAATCGACATCGTTAAGGTCCATCTTCATGCCGGGCATTTGATCCGGCATGCTACTGCCGCCCATGCCACCCATGCCACCCATGCCACCCATGCCACCCATGTCAGACATGCCGTGCATACCGCCCATCCCACCCATGCCGTGGGGCTGCGCGCCCGACTTTTGACCGGTCATGGCTCCCTTGGAATCTGCGTTGCCCTTCTGCAGCTCTGAGAACACTTCGGCGGGATCGCGGAACAGGAAATCCTCCAGAAAGATCGCCACCTCCTGGCGGTCAGCCCGTACATCGTCGGCCGTGCGCACAACCAGTGGAGCGGCCAGCAGTTTCTGATGCTGGAAACCATGATGTGAGTGCATCCAGTAGGTGCCGGGGCGCGCGGCAAAATCATAGGCGCGCCGCTCCCCTGGTTGAAGCGCCGGCACGCCGAACTGGGTCACGCCGTCCTGATCGGACGGGGGCGTCTGTCCGTGCCAGTGGACAATGGTGGGTTCGTGCAGGCGGTTGTCCAGTTCCACGGCAAAGCGCTCGCCCGGTTCGAGGAACAGGCCGCGCGTGCCGTCCGGCTGATGCAACCCGTACACCGTCGCAGCACGGCCGTTGACCTCGATCGAACGGGTATCGACAATAAGGCGACGCGAAGTGCCGCTCACATTTCCATTCGCGACTTCTTTTGAACCGCTTGAGGGCCATTCTGCGCATCCGGTTAGCACGGCCGAGGCGGCGGCAGCGGACGTCAGCAGGAATTGACGGCGAGATAGTGACATGGGGCGCCCCTGGTTTCATGGGTTACGATCATGACGGCAGCGCTCAATGCCGCCGGTTTCTTCTGCGAAAAGTCAGATTTTCACGTTCCGCAACCGTAGCGCGTTGGTGATAACCGATGCCGAACTCAGGCTCATGGCCAGTGCGGCGATCATCGGGGACAGCAATAATCCGGTGAACGGATACAGTACCCCTGCCGCCAGAGGCACACCCAGGGCGTTGTACACAAACGCGAAGCCGAGGTTCTGCTTCATGTTCCCGATTGTCGCCTCGGACAACTCCCGGGCTCGCGCGATGCCGCGCAGGTCTCCTTTGACGAGGGTCACCTGTGCGCTGCTCATCGCTACATCGGTGCCGGTGCCCATCGCGACGCCCACGTCCGCCTTGGCAAGCGCGGGCGCATCGTTGATACCGTCACCGGCCATGGCTACAACCTTGCCTTCCTGCTGGAATTTCGTCACCAGCGCCAGCTTGTCGGCTGGTTTGACCTCGCCATGGAATTCACCGATGCCGAGCTTCGTCGCGACAGCCCTGGCGGTCACGACACCGTCGCCCGTCGCCATCACCACGCGGATACCGTCTTCCTTGAGCCGGGCCAGTGCCTCGGGTGTCGTTGCCTTCACCGGGTCCGAAACCGCGAGCAGGCCGGCCAGCATTCCATCAACCGCCAGATACATGACGCTGGCGCCCTGCGCACGCAGCGTGTCCGAATTTTCCGTGAGCGTCCCAACGTCGATGCCGTCGGCCTGCATGAGGGTGGTGTTGCCCAGCGCGAGATTGCGGCTGCCGACCAGTCCTCGCACGCCAATCCCGGTGCTCGACTCGAAGTGCTCCACCTTCTCGAACGCGAGCCGCCGTTCACGGGCCGCATCCACGATGGTCGCAGCGAGCGGGTGTTCGCTACCCTGGTCAAGACTGGCCGCGAGCCGGAGAACATCCTCTTCCGCATATCCATTCACGCCGATTGCGCGTTCGAAGGCAGGGCGACCTTCGGTCAAGGTGCCTGTCTTGTCGACGATCAGCGTGTTGACCTTCCGGAAGTTCTCAATCGCAGCCGCATCCCGAAAAAGCACACCGTTCGACGCGCCTTTGCCACTCGCGACCATGATGGACATGGGAGTCGCCAGCCCAAGCGCACAGGGACAGGCGATGATGAGCACCGCCACGGCATTGATAAGCCCGTAGACCCAACTGGGCTCGGGTCCGAAAAAGCCCCAGGCGACGAACGTCAGGATGGCGACGCCGACCACCGCGACGACGAAAACTCCCGCGACCTTGTCAGCCATGCGCTGCATGGGTGCCCTGGAACGCTGCGCCTGCGCGACCATCTGGACGATTTGTGCCAGCATGGTCTGGGAGCCGACCTTCTCCGATTTGATGATGAGGCTTCCGGAGGTATTCATGGTCGCGCCGATGACGTGGTCACCCACCCGCTTGCTGACGGGAATAGGTTCGCCCGTAATCATGGACTCATCGAGCGCGCTGGAACCCTCCGTCACAACGCCGTCGACCGGAACCTTCTCGCCTGGTCTTACGCGAAGGAGGTCGCCGACATGGACGTGAGCCAGTGGAACGTCCTCTTCTGTGCCGTCGGCGTTGATACGCCGCGCGGTCTTCGGCGCCAGTCCCAGCAGTGCCTTGATGGCAGCGGACGTCTGCGACCGAGCCTTCAGTTCGAGCAGTTGCCCGACGAGCGTCAACGAAATAATGACGGCCGCGGCCTCAAAATACACGCTCACACGACCATGTGCGGCAAATGCCTCCGGGAAGACTCCTGGAACGACTGTCGCGATGACGCTATAGACATAGGCCGTCCCCGTACCAAGTCCGATGAGCGTCCACATGTTCGGGCTGCGATTGATGAACGAGCGGGTGCAACGTTCGAAGAACGGCAAGCCCGCCCACACGACGACCGGAGTCGAGAGAGCCAGTTCGACCCAGCTCTGTGTGGACGCTTCCATCCAGCCCAGCCGGTGGCCGAACATGGCCAGGACGAACACCACGGCCGTCAGCGGCAGCGTCCACCAGAACCTGCGTCGAAAATCCGTCAGCTCGGGATTCTCTTCGTCCTCGAGACTGGGCAACAAGGGCTCAAGGGCCATACCGCACTTCGGGCAGTTGCCAGGATGGTCCTGGCGAATTTCCGGATGCATCGGGCAGGTGTATATCGAGCCCTCCGGCGCAGCCTCAACCGACGTGCTGGTCGACGGTTTGACATATCGCAACGGGTCCGCCCGAAACTTCTTCTGACATGACGCACTGCAGAAGAAATACGGATGTCCATCGTGCTCGCTGCGAAATGGCGAATCCGCCGTGACAGACATGCCGCACACCGGGTCCCTGAGCGCGCCGTCGGGACCTTCGGACATTTCACCGTGGCCATGTCCGTGGTGCGCCGCGTGATTGCCATCGGCATCCCCGCTGGCCTGACCTTGCGCGGCGTGCGCAGCATGGTCTTGGTGGCCGCCCGCGCCGTGGCTCGCGTTCAGGTGTTCGGGAGAAGTTTCGCCGTCGTTACGCTGTCCGCTCATTTTCCGTGCTCCGCGTTGTCTTTCACACTGTGCACAAATTGCGTCGCCTGTCGTGCCGTCCATTGGTAACGCTGGCCGCTATGGTCTGTTGCGGGGACGCCGACCGGCCAGCTTGCTCGTTCCACGAGTGCAGGGGAACGCGCGGCCGCCGGTGTGATTATCCGCCCCTGAGCCAGGCTGGTCCCGAGAAACGGGATAGTCGAAGGCTTCGTGGCCTGACCTTCAGATGTGTAAGCTCATGCGAGCGCGGCGGGACTATATCCGGCCTCCTGTATCGCCGAAAGAAATTCACCCGCCTCGCGTGACGACTCGATGCGCACGATCCTGGTTTCCAGGTCGACGGTCACGTGTGCCGCCGTATCGACTTCCTTGACCGCTTTCGTTACGACGCCCGCGCAGTGCCCGCAGGTCATATCCTTGATGGTCAGTTCCATTTTCCAACTCCGTTCCGTTGAATCATTTCAGTTACAACCTTTCGCTGCGGGGCAGGTCAAGGGGGCGTCAATGCGCCGCGCCAGCCAGTTTCTCCAGAATCGGACAGTCAGGGCGTGAGTCCCCTTTGCAGTGGGCTGCCAGATGCCGGAGCGTATCCCGCATTTCCACCAGTTCCTGAATGCGTAGATTCAGGTTGGCAATATGCTCATTCGCGAGCCGTTTGACCTCGCCGCTGGACCGGCTGCGGTCTTCCCAAAGGGCCAGCAGCACCGCAATCTGCTTCGTGGAAAAACCAAGATGTCGGGCCTGCCGGACGAAGCGCAGCACCTGGACATCCCTGGGCGTGTACACACGATAGTTCGCCCCTGTCCGGGTGGCAGCCCGAATCAGGCCTGTTTCCTCATAGTGACGAATCATCTTGGTCGACATGCCCGACGACTTCGCAACCTCGCCGATATTCATCGTTTTCCCCTCTTGACCTGCCCCCGGTTTTAGTCCGGACTGCAGTTAGAGTCCGAGGTTAAAAACTGTTGCTTTGCATCGTGCGCCCGGGCGAACTGCACGGGTGTCAGATAACCGAGCGAACTATGAGGCCGCTCGGTGTTGTACTCGATACGCCATTCCTCAATCAGCCGCTTGGCGTGGCGCATTGACACGAACCAGTGCTCGTTCAGGCATTCATCTCGGAACCGCCCGTTGAAGCTCTCGATATAGGCATTTTCCACCGGCTTGCCAGGCCGAATGAACGACAGCGTGACACCGGCTTCGTAGGCCCATGCATCCAGCACCTTACCAGCGAACTCCGGCCCGTTGTCGACCGTGATGGATGCGGGTAAGCCTCGCATCTCCTTGAGCCGCTCGAGCACTTGCTGCACTCGTAAGCCCGGCAGCGAAGTATCGACCTCGATGGCCAAGCACTCGCGCGTGTAGTCGTCGACCACGTTCAGGCATCGAAACCGCCGACCATAGGCCAGCCCGTCAGAAACGAAGTCCATCGACCAGCTCTGATTCGGGCCTGTTGGTAACGGCAGCGGCGTGCGCTCGACAGCCGCAATACGCTTGCGTCGCCGCTTGCGCACGCTCAGTCCCGCCTTGCTGTACAGGCGCCAGATGCGCTTGTGGTTGGCGAAGCAACCATCCCGCTGCAACAGCACGTGAATCCGGCGATAACCGTAGCGGCGCTTCTGCGCGGCGATGGCCATCATCCGGCCAGTCAGCGCTTCGTCGTCAACTCGGCGGCGTGATTCGTAGTGGAACAGCGAGCGCGAAATCCCTACCAGCCCGCAGGCCCGGGTAACCCCCATGGCGCGTTCGGTCATCAATATCCGGACCGCTTCGCGCTTGGCCTGCGGGCTTGCTACTTTCGAGCCAGCAGGTCCTTCAGCGCGGCGTTGTCGAGCATTGATTCGGCCAACAGGCGCTTGAGCTTGTTGTTCTCCTGCTCCAGTTCCTTCAGGCGCTGCGCATCGGAGACCGTCATCCCGCCGAACTTCGCTTTCCAGTTGTAGTAGGTCGCTTCCGAGATGCCGTACTTGCGGCACAACTCCGCCGGCTTCAAGCCAGCTTCGGCTTCCTTCAAGATGCCGATGATTTGTTCTTCAGTGAATCGCTTTTTCATTGCCGTTCCTCTCTGGAACGGACTCTACACCGTCACCGTACTAAACGCGGGGGGCAGGTCACTCTCGAAACGGCCATTCGAACCGCACTGACTATTCTTGACCTTCCCACGTTGGGAAGGTCAAGTGGTTTCGATTCAAGGGGTAATCGTTCGATTCGTGGTGCGGCACGGAAAGAGGCCGAACGGCTGATCCTGTGGGCCATCGTCAAACGGGCCGGGCGCTGTCGTCTGAGATTGATAATCATTGAGAGGCCTCCTGGCCGCCCGAAGGAGGCGGCGGCTAGGGTCTACTAGTTGAACTGCGACGGTCAACAGGACCCTTGAGGAGGCTGAAATGAACTATAGCGGCATCGATCTTCGTTCGTAAGCGAAATTAAGCGCACCTAGAATCGGAAGCTGAACGAGCGCAGGCTTGCGTCCGCAACTACAACTTGCGGGCGCTGCGTCTCTCAAAATGCAGAGCCAGTAACGTAGGACCAGGACGTTTGCTCAGCGGGCGCCTTCAGTCGCCGCCCGCACTCGCAGAAAGCGTTCTACCGGTACGACGGCAACGACGCCATCACCACTAGATTCCTCGTTGGCGACCGTCATGATTTCCTCGATCAGCGCGTCGACGTTCTCGGCGACTGTGAAGATTTCGATCTTGATGTGCTCAGTCGTCCAGTCGTTGGCAAAGAGATTGGGATGTGCACCGAATCCCCTTGCATGGGTCACCGTCATGCCGTGGATGTGTAGCGCGCCCAACTGCCGCTCGAGCATCTTGAGTACATTGGGGCGCAGTATCGCGATCACGCATTTCAGTTCCATCGCATCCTCCGTTTCTAATATGAGTCATCACTCCTATCCCTTGGACGCCCACTTCGCATCGACGGCCGCCTGAATCTTCGCTGCGTCCTGGATACCCGATTGCGTCATCCGGTAGGCGATTTCAGCGGTCCCCTGGCAAACCGGACACGACACAGCCATCCGGTCCTCGAAGCATTGAAGATTCGAACGGTGCTCGCCACGGTTCTCGCATCCACACCAGCAGTAGAGCTTGTTGAGCGTCGCGGGAATCCTGGTCGCTACCCAGTACGCGTGCCGCACGGCGTTGTCCGAGAATTGCGCCGGATTCAGTACGTGCGAGGCGTCGAATACTCCTGATGGAACGATGCGCAACCCGTCTGGTCGCAGCATGCCAACTCGCCAGCCGGGTATCTGTTGGATCGCATTTGTTGACTCGATGGCAACTCCCGTGGGGCCGGCAACCCAATGGACAAATGACGGCCCCCACACCAACGCCGTCGGCATCGCAATAATCAGGGCCAGCAGAGACAGCAGATGCCACCCCGACTTGCTGCCAAGGCTAGAGTGCTTGCTGACGATGCTGCCGGCCTGAGGTCGTATGTGTCGTTTCACTTTCAATCTCCCAGATTCCCGGTCAGAATCCCGGATGCTGATACATGGTGCCTCCACAAGACAGCATCCCGTGCATCATTCCGGTGTGCATTGCCCACATCGCACCTGTACCCAGCACCGCTAACAGGCCGATGACCGCGAGCAAGCCGATGATAAAATTGACGATTAGTTTCCCGTTGAACATATGCTCTCCGTGAAGCGAACCGGACCAGAACGATGGGCGCTCCCACCGCACCGGTCCGAAGTTCCCGCAGAAATCGACGGACTCAGTGTTTGGCTTCGTCCGTTACCCGAGCGCGCGTGGCGGGACCGCCAGTGTGAGAACGCACGCCACGCATCATGAACATCATCGATAGCGGGCAGATGAATACACTGGCGATAACAGCGAGCGTTGCAAGCGTGCCTCTGAGAGGAGGAAATGCCCAGTAACCGAGGGCGATGACGGCGACCAGTGCGAGCGCAACGGCCGCCATGGTTTTCCAGTTGCATTTCATGTGAAGTCCTTGTCAGGCTGTATCCAATGTGAGTAACGTGGTCGGGCTTGCGGTCACTTCGACGGTGGCGTAACCGCC
The DNA here is from genome assembly GCF_002223095.1 of Burkholderia sp. AU33803. Taxonomy (NCBI): domain Bacteria; kingdom Pseudomonadati; phylum Pseudomonadota; class Betaproteobacteria; order Burkholderiales; family Burkholderiaceae; genus Burkholderia; species Burkholderia sp. AU33803. The sequence goes on along the minus strand of NZ_NKFJ01000008.1, from coordinate 23,402 downwards.
TGGTCGGAATACTTCATCATGATGTCGCTCATGGCCCGCATCATCTCGGCGTGCATTCGCATCGCGGTCTTCGGGTCCAGACCGGCGCTTCCACCCATCATCGGGCAGCCGCCCATCATTCCGCCCATCATCATCGCGCCGTGACCGTGCTCACGGTCCTGCATCGCCGGACTGGAAGAAGAGCCAGTGGCAGCGAGGCCCACTGCGCTCGCAGCGAGCAATAGCGTGGAAACAACAGCCAATCGTGCATGTCTTGCGTTCATGTGTATCTCCATCTTTCGTTCGTAGAATCGAATCGAGCATGTGACGCTTCGCGGATGGTCACGCGGGCCGCGAGCGAACTCGAGCCGCGGTACGGAACCGCTGGGCAAGCGCCGACGGAGGAGAGTTACAACGAACGCGGGGGCGGTGCTGGCAGCTCAGGAATGAACTGCTCGGAAAGGATCCGGGTGATGGCCCGATAATCAGGTGTCGATGGGGCAATGCCGACGGTATGCGACATCGGTATGGCCGGCATCCCGCACACGGAGCTTCCCATGCCCGCGTGGCAAGCAGATGGATGAGCGCTGGTACCGACGTGCATCGTGCCGGATGTGCATCCTGTCGCTTCGATAGCGCCTGCTGCCTTCATGGGATGCTGTACGGCAGGCATCGACGACATTTCTGGACATAACGCGGCCTGGGCGGGGTAACCGAGCATCGGCAACCACGCGATCAGGAAGCAGGCGACGAGTTTGACCCAGAGATTCATGATTTTCAGTATAGGCGCCGATGAGTCCTGCTGCGGCCGCCGACAGCTGCGTTATTGCGCCACATCACTCGACTGCAAGCGTTTCAGATGGGCCAGGAATGCGTCCGCCCCAATAAATCCGACCAGTTGCGCATCAGGCTGCTCCCGACCAGTTTTGTCGAAGAAAATCAGGGCCGGAGGGCCAAACAGACCGAACCGCCGCAGCATCGCCGTGTCGGCCTCGGTATTTTTCGTCACGTCGATGCGTAGCAACTTCCAGTGCGTAAACTCGTCCATCACACGTGCATCAGTGAACGTGAAGCGCTCGAGTTCCTTGCAGGTGATGCACCAGTCCGCGTAGAAGTCCACCATGACAGGTGTTCCTCGTGCGAGCTTGAGCGCCTCGTCCAGCTTGGCGTTCGAGGTGATCGTGTCGAATCGCGCTGCCGAACTTGCGCCACCTCCCGCTGACGCCGACATCCGCGTCAAACCGCCCAGTGGCATCAGCATGTCGAAATTGCCCGATGCGACGCCAACAAACTCGGCGATACCTGCGACCAGCAGCAACACACCGAGCGCTTTGCCGACTCGGGCAATCCCCGTCGCGCCGGCCGGTAAAGGGTCGATCGCACGTAGCATCATTCCGCAAGCAGTCAGCAGCAATGCGACCAGTGACATCAGCAGCCAGACAGGCAGCAGTGAATAGACGAACCACAGCGCTGCGGCCAGCAGCATGACACCGAGTGTGTTCTGGACCGCGACCATCCAGTGTCCCGACTTGGGTAGCAGGCGCGTTCCGAACGTGCCGACAAGCAGCAGCGGAATGCCGATCCCGATACCCATCAAATACAGCGCCAGCGTACCGCCTGCGATGTCATGACTGTTGGCGATGTAGACCAGTGCGCCTGCCAGTGCCGGTGTGGAACACGGCCCGACAATCAGCGCGGACAACATGCCCATCACGAACACCGGCCCAACACGGCCTCCGGGCAAGCGTCTGCTCCATCCCGCAAACCGCGTCTGCCAGCCCGTCGGCAGTTGCAACCTGAACACGCCGAACATACCGAGCGCGAGGATGAGCATGAGCGCGCCGAACGTGGCCAGTAACCAGGGTTTCTGCGTCACCGCCACAAGTGGAATGCCAACGACTGCCGCAATGGTTCCAGCCGCCGCGTATGTCATCGCCAGTCCTTGTACATAGGCGAACGACAGCGAAACCCCGCGCCATACCGGCAACCGCTCACGGGTACCGTTAATGACCGCCGTGACGATAGGGATGAGCGGATACATGCACACGGTGCCCGCCATCAGCAGACCAGCCACCAGAAAGCCTAGCAATTCGGCGATGCCGATCCCATTGGCAGGACGCAGCGGTAGACCCGGTACGGCGGACTGCCGGCTTTTCTCGACGACAGGGAAGTCCGCTGCATTCGCACTCCCAACGAGCGCTGCGAGCGTCACAGCACCGTCCGCAGCGATCCGAAAGCGGCGCGTCTGCGGCGGATAGCAGACCCCCACGTCGGCACATCCTTGCGATGTAACTGTCAGCATGGCGCTCGACGTGATCGCAGCGGACAACGGAAGACGAATCCGGACGGGCTGGTGATAGACCTGGACCACGCCGAACGTCGGGTCGTTCTTCGACTCGGAGGGCGGCATCGAATCCGGTTTTACCAGTGTGCCGTCAACCGCAAAGCTGATTCGGTCGCGATACAGGTAATACCCGGGCTTCGTCTTGAAGTCGAGCACGACCTCCATCGGGCTCGCGAGGCTGACGGTCAACGGAAATGCCTGCTCAGGCGCAAGCAGTTCGGATTCGTTGACTGCGTAAGCCGAAAAGGATGCGGGTCCGAGCAACAGGACAAGGGCGAAGCGAAGTATGCGACTCAATATGTCCGCTGTTTGGTAGTCAGACTGATACGCGTTGGATGATGTCGTTCGCATGGTGGTCTCCTCGCCCGAACTCCTGGCTGCCGGCGCGCGGACAGAAGCCTGCGTGCCAGCCATCAACGCTTCGTCACAAGCGCTTTTCGAGTTTTACGATGGTCAGGGTGCCGTTGACTTCTTCGACGCGCACCTTGACCTTGTCGCCTTCCTTGATCTGCTTGACCATCGCGGCATCCTTCGCCTTGAACGCCATCGTCATCGGCGGCATGCCGACGTTTTCCAGCGCGCCGTGCTTCAGCGTGACCATGCCTGTCGCCACGTCGACTTTCTTGACCTCTGCGTCGGTGAGCGCATTGTTCGACGACACTTTCATCGCGGAAGCCCTGGTCGACATATCCATGCCGGCCATGTCGTTGCCGGCAAATGCGGGCGTGGCGAAAGTGGCTGCAAGGGCAGCGGACATAACAAACAGTTTCTTCATTGGATCTCTCCAGTTTGGTTGACTGGCACGTTCGTGCCGGAAGGGTTTGTGTGGGGAAAATGGACAGCGCTGGCCTGTCGTGCGCGACGACGCTGCAACAGGAACCACGCTGCGGGAATCACGAACATCGACAGAAGTGGCGCGGTCACCATGCCGCCGACCATCGGCGCGGCGATACGCTGCATGACCTCCGACCCTGCACCGTGCCCGACCATGATCGGAATGAGGCCGGCGAGCACGACGGCCACCGTCATTGCCTTCGGCCGTACGCGCAGCACGGCGCCTTCGCGAATCGCGTCGAACAGCAACGCCTCGGTGAGCAGCTCGCCATCTTCCAGCCGGCGATTGAGCGCACCTTTCAGGTACAGCAGCATGACCACCCCAAACTCGGCAGCGACGCCCGCAAGCGCGATGAATCCGACCGATGTCGCGACCGACACCGCGTGGCCGAGTATCCAGATGAGCCAGAAGCCGCCGACCAGCGCGAACGGCACGGTCGACATCAGCAGCAGCGCATCGGCGGCGGAGTTGAAGGTCAGGAACAACAGCACGAAGATGACAACCAGCGTCACCGGAATGACGGTCCGGAGCCTGGCCGCCGCGCGCTCCAGGTACTCGAACTGGCCCGACCACGCAATCGAGTAGCCGGGTGGCAACTGGACCTGCCGAGCCACGACCTGCTGCATTGCCTTCACGGCGGATTGGAGATCCGTGTTGCGGATATCGACGTAGACGTACCCGGAGAGCCGAGCATTCTCGCTGCGAATCATCGGCGGGCCGTCGGCGATCGTGATGTGGGCGACGTCGCCGAGCTGGATTTGCGCGCCGCGATCCGTGACGATTGGCAGTTGCCGCAGCTTCTCAAGCGAATCGCGGAATTCGCGCGGGTAGCGGATATTGATGGGGAAGCGCTCGCGGCCGGCAATCACCTCGCCAACGTTCTCACCGCCCACTGCCGACGACACGACCGACTGGATATCGGCCACCGACAGTCCGTAGCGTGCTGCGGCGAGCCGGTCGATGTCCACGTCGATATAGCGCCCGCCGTTGAGCCGTTCCGCGAGTGCGGACGTCACACCAGGGACACCTTTGACGGCCGTTTCAACCTGCGTCGCGATACGGTCGATCTGCGTCAGGTCCGGCCCGGAAATCTTGACGCCCACCGGCGTCTTGATGCCGGTCGACAACATGTCGAGGCGATTGCGGATCGGCGGCACCCATACGTTCGAAAGACCGGGCACCTTGACCGTCCGGTCCAGCTCATCGACCAGCTTTTCCGGCGTCATGCCCGGCCGCCACTGGCTGCGCGGCTTGAACTGGATGGTGGTCTCGAACATCTCGAGCGGTGCCGGGTCTGTGGCCGTATCCGCCCGGCCCGACTTGCCGAACACTGTCGCGACCTCGGGCACGGTCTTGATGAGCCGGTCGGTTTGCTGCAGCAGCTCGCTCGCTTTCTCGGCGGAAATGCCCGGAAGAGCGGTCGGCATATACAGCAAATCGCCCTCGTCGAGCGGCGGCATGAATTCGCCGCCAAGACGCGAAATCGGCAGAATCGTCAGCACCAGCGCGACAACTGCGAGACCAATCGCCGCCCACGGCCAGCGCAGCGTCGCCTCAAGCAATGGACGATACAGCCAGATCAGCACGCGATTGATGGGATTCGCGTTCTCATGCGGAATACGGCCGCGGATCAGGTAACCCATCAGGACAGGCACGAGCGTGACCGACAAACCTGCTGCCGCCGCGATCGTGTAGGTCTTCGTGAACGCCAGCGGAGAGAACAGCTTGCCCTCCTGGCCTTCCAGCGAGAACACCGGAATGAACGACAGCGTGATGATGAGAAGCGAGAAGAACAATGCCGGCCCGACCTCAGTTGCCGAAGCTGCGATGAGTTCCCAGCGCTGCGCGGCGGTCATCCGTGTCTCGGGGAACGCATGCTCGAACGCTTCCAGGTGCTTGTGCGCGTTCTCGATCATCACGATGGCCGCATCGATCATCGCGCCGATCGCGATCGCGATACCACCGAGCGACATCAGGTTCGCGTTGACGCCCTGATACCGCATCACGATGAACGCGGCCAGCACGCCGAGCGGCAACGACAGAATGGCGACGAACGCGCTGCGCAGGTGAAACAGGAACACCGCACAGACGAGCCCAACGATGATGAACTCCTCGATGAGCTTGTCCTTCAGGTTGTCCACCGCGCGTTCGATGAGTTGCGAGCGGTCGTAAGTCGTGACGACTTCGACGCCGGGTGGCAGCGAGCGCTTCAGGTCGGCGAGCTTCGCCTTCACCGCGTCAATGGTCTTCAGCGCATTTTTTCCCGAGCGCATCACGATGACGCCGCCGGCGACTTCGCCCTGACCGTTCAGCTCCGCGATGCCGCGACGCATCTCGGGGCCGATCTGGATGCGTGCGACGTCGCCCAGCAGCACCGGCGTGCCCGCGTCGTTGGTGCGCAATACGACATTCCGGAAGTCGTCGAGCGAGCGCAGATAGCCCGACGAGCGCACCATGTACTCCGATTCGGCCAGCTCGACGACCGAGCCGCCGGATGCCTGGTTTGCCTTGCCGAGCGCATCGGTCACCGCGGCTTGCGTGATGCCGTAAGCGCGCAGCTTGTCCGGGTCGAGCACGACCTGGTACTGGCGCACCATGCCGCCGATGCTGGCGACCTCGGAGACGTCCGGCACTGCTTTCAGCTCGAACTTCAGGAACCAGTCGTTCAGCGCGCGCAGCTGTCCGAGGTCGTGCTGTCCGGTCTTGTCGACCAGCGCGTACTCGTACACCCATCCCACGCCGGTCGCGTCCGGCCCGAGCGAGACGGTCGCGCCCTGCGGCAGGCGGCTTTGCACCTGATTCAGGTATTCGAGCACGCGCGAACGTGCCCAGTACTGGTCGGTCTTGTCGTCGAACAGCACGTAGACAAACGCATCGCCGAACGACGAGTACGCGCGAATGGTCTTTGCGCCCGGCACGCCGAGCAGCGTCGTCGTGAGCGGGTAGGTGACCTGGTCCTCGATAACCTGCGGCGCCTTGCCCGGATACGATGCCTTGATGATGACCTGTGTATCGGACAGGTCGGGCAGTGCGTCGAGCGGCGTCTCGGCGACCGAGTAGAGGCCCCAACCGGTCATGAGTACAGTCGCGAGCAGCACCAGGAAACGGTTGTGGATGGACCATCGGATGAGCCGGGCAATCATTGCACGCCTCCGACCGGTTCGACCTTCGTCAACTGGTAGCCCTCATCCGACTGCTTGAAGACGAAGTGCACCGTCTGTCCGGCCTTGACGTCGGGGAAGGCATCGGGAGCGGGCTTGTTGAACGCCATCGTCATCGCGCCCCAGCCGAGCGCCGGCACGGGTTGATGGGAGAACGTGATGTCCGCAGCGGTCACTTTTTCGACCTTGCCGGTGGTCTCGTACGTTTGTGCTGCGACGGCGGGTGCGGACGCCGGTGCGCTTGCGCTTGCCCCCGTGCTGCCCTCCAGCCTCGGCAGAACGGACTTCAGGCTCGCTTCGGAATCGATCAGGAACTGGCCGGACGCGACAACGGTGTCGCCGTCGTTCAGGCCGCTCAGCACCTCGGTTTCGTTGCCAATGTCATTGCCCACGGTAACCGTCGCCGGCTGAAGGCGCCCGTCGCCGTTCTTTACGATGACGACCGAGCGCTTGCCCGTTGTGATCACGGCTTCGGAGGGCACCAGCAGTCGCGAGACAGCCTTCTGGCCGGCAACGCGCACGCGCATCAGCATGCCCGGCGTCAGCTTGAATCCGGCGTTGTCGATTTCCAGACGCGCCTGGAGCGTGCGGCTGGTGGTGCTGATGCCCGGCAGGATTTCGCGGATGCGACCGTTGAAGTGTTGTGTCGGGTCGCCTGCGAACGTCGCATCGACGGTCATACCGGGTTGTACGCCCAGCGCGAGCGCCTCGGGAATCTCGACGATGAGCCACAGCTTCGACAGGCCGGCAATCTTCGCGAGTGTCTGGCCGGGCGCGACCATCGCGCCGTCGCGGACGTTCAGTTCGCTGACGACACCGGACTCGGGCGACGTCAGCAAGACGTGCGTCTGGGCCTTGCCGGTTCGGTCAAGGCTCGCGATGATTCCATCAGGAATCGACAAGGCGCGCATCCGCGCTCGCGACGCTTCGAGCAAAGTGGCGTCCATGCCGCCGCGCTTGAGTGCGAGATATTCCTCCTGCGGCGCGAGCCATTCCGGGACGAACAGCGATGCGACTGGTGCGCCTTTTGCGATGCGTTGCATCGGCGCGTTCGCATAGAGCCGGTCGATGTAGCCGGTGACGCGCGACTGCACGACATCCGAGTGCGATTCATCGAACTGCGTCGTGCCGATGGCATCGAATCCGCCGGTCGTTTCCTGCCGACGCACGGTCGCATAGCGAATGCCAAGATTCTGCTCAAGCCCCGGGTCGATCTTGATGCCTGAAGAGCTCTCGCCTTCATCCGCGTAGACAGGCTCAAGTTGCATGTCCATGAATGGCGATTTACCCGGCTTGTCGAAATGCTGGTTCGGCACCATCGGGTCGTGCCAGTACAGCACCTTCCGCCCGGTCTTCGGGTCGATCTTGCCGCCCGGCGAGGCGGCGCCAGTCGAGGCAACTGCGGTGCCGGTCGCCGCGTGACGCGTTCCCGCGAAATAGCCCGCGCCGAGCAGCGCCGCGCCGGCAAATACCGTCAACACCGCGCGTGCCAAAGGTTTCCTGTTCATGCTGTTCTCCGTCATTGCGCGGCGGCCATCGTCGGTGGCACGACTTGATATTCGAGCTGCGCCCAGGTCTGCGACACCTCTCGTTTGAGGTCGAGCACCTGCAACTGCGCTTCCAGTTGGGCACGGCGGGCAGCGAACGTGTCCGCGAGCGAGCCGCTACCAGCGCGATAGGCAGCATTCGCGAGTTGCACGCGCTGGTCCGCGGCGGGCAGCAACGACTGGCTCAGATTGGCGATGCGCTCGCGCCCGCTCGCCAGGGTCGCGGATTGTGCGCGGATGTCGGCTTGCACCTGTCGCAGCGCGTCTTCGTACATCAGCCGCGCCTTCGTGGCGAGTTCGGCTTTCTCGGCGACGTCGCGGTCCTGGTTGTTTTTCCGGTTCAACGGCAATGGAATGGTGACGCCGACGGACACCATATTCGAGTACGCACCGCCGCGTTGCTGGTACGCGACCTCCCATGTCCAGTTCGGGCTGCGCTCGCTGTCGGCGACTGCCGTATCGGCATCAGCGACCGCGATGTCATCCGCGGCGGCGACGAGCGTCGGCTGCGACAGACGCAGTTCGTCAGGTGGGAGCGACGACACGAACGACTCGGGCGCCGGCGGTTCACCGGTCACATCGGAGACGGGAACGGCCGTCCAGCGTGACAACCCAATAAGCGCGGTCTGATAAGTCTGTTGCGCCTTGAGCACCTGGTCCTGAGTCTGCGCGAGCATCACCTGCGCCTGTACCACGTCGGCGGTGCTTGCCTTGGCGCCGCGATACGACGCCTTCGTCGCCTCCAGCTCGTGGTGCATGTGGTCGCGGAGCGCCTGCTGCAGCGCCAGCGCCTGTTTCGCATACACGGCGTTCAGCCAGGCTGTGGAAGTTTGCTGGCGAACGTTGGCGAGTTGCACCAGATAGTCGGCGCGCTCGCGCCCGACCACCTCATCGGCCAACGCGGAACGCAGCTGCCGCTTCTCGCCAGATACCCACTCCTGTTCGATGCCGATGCGGCGCATCGTCATGAAGTCCTGGCCGATGGTGAAGCGTTGCGGACCGTTGACCGGCAGGTTATCGATGCCGGCCTTGAGCATCGGGTCCGGCAGTTGTCCGGCCTTGACGGCCGCCTCGGAGCTGGCGCGGACGGACGACTGCGCGGCCTGCATCGATGCAGAGCGATCGGTCGCCGACTGTAGCGCGGCGTCCAGCGTGAAAGGCGCCTGCTGGGCGTGAACGACGCCCGCGACGAGAAGCGCGGCAAAAAGCGTGTGCACGCGCCAAGGTACACGCCGGCGCAGCGGCGTGCCGAAAATGAATGGCATGTTCTAACCCCAAAGGCGAAATCCCATAGGGATTCCGCGTCCGGCATACGACGAACCTCACCGCAACTGCGGTGAACCTGTCAGCGAGGGATTAGACGAGACGCGGCGGTCGCCATAACCCGTTCGGGTCACGGACCGGAAGAGACTGGGTGTAATGGAAGATGACAGGCGTGCCGACCGCAGCCGGGCGGCCGATTTCAGCCCTGGCGGCCGGGTGATAGAGGCTGCCGAACTGGCATTGGGCGGTTACTTTGCAAAACATGCCCTTGACCTTGGCCTTGTCGACGGATGCGGGCTTCATCGAATCGCAGCCCGGCATGTCAGCGGATACGCTGGCGTCCGCATCCATGGACATGGTTTGCTGCATCGGACATTCACCGGTCAAGCCACTGGCTGCCAGCCCACTGATGGGCAGCACCGCGCAGAGCAGCAACAGGATGACGGTCCGGAGCAGTTTCATGGCGGAAATTATAGCCTGCAGCCTGGCGCGATCGCGGTGGATAATTGCACTACTTTTTGTCGGACCACGATCTGAACCAGACGGGCAGCTTGCAATGCGAACGCCAATGGCGACTGCGGGGTGCGGAGGAGACCAATCAGGAAGTAGCTGATTTCATTATGCAACTCAGTCGGCGGATGCGGGCTTCGATGCGTGCTCGCACTCGAATGTCGCGAAGGTCGGTCAACCAGCGTTCGAATACGGCGGTCTTGATGAGTTCGATCATGTGTCAACTATGGCTGACACTTTTCGACCGTGTCAACTATGACTGACAATGATCGGGCCACCACATACTGTCTCGATCGGTGGGCGGGCGCCTTCAACCCTCGCCAAACCCGTCGTCCGGGTGCAGCGCTTCGAGCGGTTCGAGCATCGTCCTCACCCGCGTGAGTTCCATCACAAATTCGTCAATCAGATCAAGCGCGCCCAGCACCTGCTCGGGCAAGGTACCTTCGCGGCGCGACGGAACCGACGGTGCGCCATTCAATACTGAGTGCGCCATGCTGTGGATCTCAAGCAGATCGTCGCGTAGCCCCTCGGGATCATGAAGCTGGATGCGTATGCGATCGACAATATCGACGGCGGCCAGCAGGCGGGTGGTATCGTAGCTCGATTCGAGCCGCTCGAGCGCGGCGGTGTCGATATCGCCGAAATAGGTCGTCGTGATGGCCGGGCGTGCAGTCATGGTCGGGGTGCATAGGTACGGGCAGCATGGCCGAACAGCGGATCCTTGATCCAGGCTTCCGGCCGACGGTCCAGGTGCAGTTTATAGTGGCCGAAGCGGCGGATGTTGTGGGTCGGGTACGGGCTCAGAAACTCGATGTCTTCGGCGCGCACTTTCTCGCTGTTAGCCGCCATCTCGCGCAGCGCCTGCATCATGTCCACCGTGTTCTGCAAGATCACGGCCGATGCGACCAGGTCATTGTAGCGTAGCCGTTTCTGCTGTTCCTCCGGCTCGTTCTCGGCGATCACGTCACCGCCGAACGACAGCCATTTGGAGAAGCCGTTGTAAGACTCGATCTTGTTCGTGTTCGCGGTGACCTCCTGCCGCAATTCGAGGCTGCCGATCCACTCGAGCAGAAACACCGTGCGAACAACGTTGCCGAGCTCGCGCGCGGCCAGGTACAGCCGGTTCTTGCGGCTTTCGGAGCCGAGCCGGCGCAGCAGCAGCGGCGACGAGATCGTGCCTGCCTGAATCGACAGCGCGACCTGCATCAGCTCCTGCCAGTGCTGCTCGATCAGCACCCAGTCGATGGTCGCCTTGAACAGCTTGTCGACGTGCTTGTATTTGGCCTTGCTGTCTGGGCGGTACAGGACGAGATCCTTCCAGTTGCGAATCCGCGGCATCAGGTTGATGCCGAGCAGGTACGTGAACGCAAAAACGGCGGCCGACTGCCCCTGCGTGTCGGCATGGACCGTATCGGCCTTGATCGACAGGCCCGCTTTCAGCAGGCCCTCGATCACATAGATCGCCTCCCAGACGCCCGGCGGAATGAAGTGCTGGAACACCGCGATATAGTTGTCGGCAACGTGCCGGTACGCGACCGCGCCCATTTTTCGGTAGCGGAAGTGATAGCCGGCCAGCAGGTTGTTGTCGTAGAAGTCGTACTGCGTGCCGTCGGCCGCCACCGTCTTGCCATCGCCCCAGTGTTTTGGCAGGTCCAGCCGCAGGTACAGTTCGATCAGCTCGCGCTGTGCAGTCTCGAGCTTGTCCAGGCTCACGTGCCGACGGTTGACGAACGACAGCATGTGCGCGGTGACATCCGAGTCGAGATGGCGGGCCGCCTGGGTCGGGCCGAGATTGCAGCCCATCGCGAAAATCGTGAGCAGGTAGCGCTCGGCCGCCTTGCGAATCTGGGGATCGCTCCCGGACAGCGGCCCGAAGTGCCGCGTGAAATGCGTCCAGTGTTCGATGTTCGCGAGGATGTCCAGCATGTTTCGCGTCGGCAGGCGGGCGTTCAGCCGCTCCTGCAATGCGATCGCGCTCGCCGGGATCTCTTTCGCGACGGTTTTGCGCAGGATAGGTTCGCCGTGACGATCGATCACGACGTGCTCGCGCTTGCGCGGCAATTCGTCGTCGAGCTTGTGGGAAGCGTCGGTCAGCCATTGACGCAGGTGGCACACGAAGTCACTGCTGGTCGTGGGCATGCCGAGCTTGTCGCAATAGTCTGGCAACTGCTGCTCGCATTGCCGCCATGGCAGGAGGTGATCGCGATAGTCGGCGTAGGCGTCGGAGCCGGACACGCACAGATCGCCGACCCGTAGCTCTTCGGCCATGTACGAGAACACGCAGAGTTCGAGATACCGTCGATTGGTCGGCAATCCGTCGCCGTGGGTGCGACGTGCGAGCTTGCGCCACCGTGGCGCCGCAAAGCCCAGGTCAACATCAGCATCGATCCACTCGCGATGCCGCGACTCGTTTTCCAGCACGACGTCGAGCGCATCGAGCAGCGTGCGGACCGGGCTGGTCGAATCCCATTCGAGCGTACGGGCGACACGCATCATGACCGAACGGTGGGCCTTGAAGTGCTTCCAGAGCAGCGGCAGATAGTTGCGGCCGCTGAACGCGCGGATCGCCGCACAACTCTCGCGCAACGGCTCGAGATCGCCTTTCGGCGCAAGCAGCTTCCTGACCGCTCGGGCGATGGCCGTCTCGTCGGATTCATCGGCGAGAATGTCGACCACACCGTCCAGCAAGCCGACGAGATCCTCGACCTGATCACGCTGTTTTCGCTGAATGGCGTCCAGTTCGTCGCTCGCGCGCTTGTGGATCGCGCCCATGCGCCGGACGAACATGTCGGCGAGATCGTCGCGGGCGCGCACGCGCATACGGTTGAGCAGCGCGACGATCAGCGTGTAGCGCTTCTCGGGCGAAGTGTCGTTCCTGAGCGCCGACGCGTCGAGCGCCATCGCCTGATTGGCGAGCGAGCGCAACTTTGAGGCTGGAATCCCGGCGACGGCCAGTGAGAAATCGCCGAGCTCGTCGAGCCAGGAGACCTGCTCAATCAGCAGGTCCAGATGCTGGCGCGATGGGCGTTTCGCGTGACGCTTGATCCGGTTGTAGGCAGTCTGCCGGCTTGACAGATCACGCGCGAGCAACCGGTCGAGCGCGAGTTTCTGCTCATCGGTCAGGCGTCGCGTGACGCGCTTGAAGAGCCGGGACTGCGCCCGCGCGTGAATCTGTTCGGTCAGCCGATCGAGCGTCGAGAACGCCGGCAGTTCGATATCGCGCGCGATGAGTTCGTCGATCGTCGCGTTGATGATGTCGACCGGTTGGTCCATCGTCAGCGACGCCGTGTGCGCCGCCCGTGTCGCGATCGCGTTGGCGTCGGTGCCGTAATACGGCTTCACGTCCAGGTAGGTGCGAACCGCCGCGTAATGCCGGAACAGCGTTGGGGAGGTCTCTGTGTCGTAGCCGAACTGTACGGAGTCGCCGATATCCGCGGCTGCCCGAATATGCTCGACAACGGCGGCCGGAATGGTGTCGGCCGGCGGGAAATAGTGCAGTTGCTGAAAGACCTTCAGCAGCACCAGCAGGCCCAGTCGAGGTCGCTCACCGCGTGTTGAGCGGCGCGCCCATTCGAGCTCGTCGGGCAGTGGGGTGTAACAGGCTTGCAGTTCCCGGGGTGCCAGAACCTCGGGAAAGCGCGGGTACGCGGTACGTTCGAGGGTAGCCATTGCGGATCGTCCGGATCGCAGAGGGCCGCTTAGATTAGCGCAATAAAAATCTGGCGTTACTGCGCAAAATAGTAATAAGCAAGGCGGAGTTCATAACTACAAGGCTTATGATAGGAATTCGCGCTTACCTTGTCCATGCCCCTGTTCGAACGCATCGCGCAAGTCGGCCTCCAGCGCGGAGCGTGCGCCGAAATGATCTTCCAGCGCTTCGACCGTGATCGCGCAGGTTTGCGGTTCGCCATCGACATCGACGACGAAACGCAACTGCAGCGCCGCACCGTCGAATACGGGCGGCTCGTCGACCAGCGTCACGCGGCGGGCGGAATCGGCGGCCATGGTGTCAGGCGCCCCGCGCCGAAACGCGATCGATCGGTGCGATTCCGACCGCGAGAATGGCTATCTGGCAATGCCCTAATCTTCCGCTCATGAGCCCCTCCGTCCGCGTGGTGGCACGTGTCGTGCCATGCCAGTCCCGCAGCAAGCGACGTGCCTGCCGCCCCGTTCGCGCGCGAGTCGAGTATCGAAAACCGATCCGCACGGCTACTGCAGACGGCTCGCCGCGTCGAGCATTGCATCGGTCAACTCGACCGTCAGCGTCACGTGTTCGTCGGGCAGGCGCTCGAGCAGGTCATCCACCGTGGCGTGCAGGATCGCGTGCACGCGCATCCGCGTGCTTTCGTCGAGATCCGCATAGCGCTCCATCGTGTCGCAGTCGAGCACGAGCATGACCGAATGCCGCGCGGTCTCGGGCGGCGGATCGGCCGCCTCCGCCCACGCCGCCTGAAACGTGATCCTGCCCGTCGCGACGTCGACATGGACCGTCGTATCGAGATCGTCGGCGTCGATCGTGTCGCCATCGGCATCGGCGTCGATCTCGTCGTTTTCCAGCCAGATCCGGGAATGCGATTGCATGATGTCCTCCTGCGTGATGGCGTGATGGCGGGATGGCATGTCCTGTCTGTCGTTTGCAGCAACCCCCGTGCCGCGGCCGGCACGGGTTCGTCGGACGGATCACGCGCGCGGCGCGGCACGCGGTTTGCGTACCCCACCCCGTCACGACGCCCCTGTCACCTTCAATGGAGCCCATGGAATGCCTTCCGCTACCGCTACCCGCGCGCATGGCAAGCACCTCACACGACGCCCGGGCCGCGCCCGCGGCACCGATCCGCACCACCGCAAGCGCTGGTCCGCCGACGTCATGCAAAAAAGCGATGCGCTCGACCTCGAGCCGGACATCTTCAAGTCCGACGACCCGGCCGCGATCGCCGCGTCGCTGAAGCATTCGGCCGAACACAGCCGCCGCCGCAAGGCGTCGCCGTTCCAGTCGGCGATGTCGATGCTGAACTTCTACGTGAACCGCGCGGGCCGCAACCTGCCGAAAACGCGCCGCGCCACGCTCGAACGCGCGAAACGGAAGCTGCGCGAAGCGTTCGGCCGCAAGCCCTGACGGCGCGCGACCACCTGATCGGCCTGCTACCGCACACATGCACGAGACGCTCTGGTACGTAATCGTCGGCGCGGTGCTGATGGGCATGGGCGTCGCGACGTCCGCGTTGCGCCACCTGCCCGTCAGCACCGCGATGATCTATCTCGTGCTCGGCGTCGCGCTCGGCCCGGCCGGCGCCGGCCTGCTCGATCTCGACCTCGAACGCGATGCACGGCTGCTGCGTGAAATCGTCGAGATCGCGCTGCTCGTCTCGCTGTTCGCGATCGGGTTGCGGCTGCGCGTGCCGCTCACCGACCGGCTGTGGCGCGTGCCGTGCCGCCTCGGCCTGTTCGCGATGGGCCTCACCGTGCCGCTGCTGGCCGCGTGCGCGATGCTCGCACTCGGGCTCGACTGGGGCCCCGCGCTGCTGCTCGCGGCGATCCTCTCGCCGACCGACCCGGTGCTCGCGCACGACGTGCAGGTGCACGACCCGGGCGATCGCGATCTTGTGCGCTTCGCGCTGTCGGGCGAAGGCGGCCTGAACGACGGGATCGCGCTGCCGTTCGCGCTGGCCGGGCTCGCGCTGTGCGGCTCGCCGGGCACGACGCACGGGCTGCCGCCGCTGTCGGGCGCGTTCGCGCTCACCGCGCTGTGGGGCATCGCCGGCGCGGCCGCGATCGGCGGCGGCCTCGGCTGGATCACGACGAAAACGATCGGCTGGCTGCGCACGCGCCACGCCCAGGCGCTCGGCCTCGAAGGCTTCTTCGCGCTCGCGCTGATCGTGCTGTCGTTCGGCGCCGCACAGTTCGCGCATGCATTCGGGTTCATCGCGACGTTCGCGGCCGGGGTCGCGATGCGCCGGGTCGAGCACCGCGCGAGCGGCGACCGCGCGCCGCGCGACGTGATCGGCCAGATCGATTCGGCCGACGTCGTCGCCACCGAGAAGCATCCGGAAAAAGCGCACGCGTTCATGGCCGAATCGGTGCTCGGCTTCACGATCGAACTCGAACGGATCGCCGAAGCCATCGTGATGACGATGATCGGCAGCGTGCTCATGACGCTGCCGGGCCCGCTGCTGACGTGGGGCGCGGCCTCGCTGGCCGTCGTGCTGTTCGTCGCCGTGCGCCCGCTCGCGGTGCTGGTCACGCTCACCGGCTCACACGCGACGCATGCGCAGCGACGGCTGATGGCGTGGTTCGGCATCCGCGGAATCGGCTCGTTCTACTACCTGCTGTTCGCGCTCGAACATGGGCCCGCCGCCGCGGTGCGCCCGCTCGCGGCCCCCGTGCTGGCCGTCGTGTCGGCATCGGTGATCGCGCACGGGATCACCGCGACACCGCTGATGAACTGGTATCACCGGCTGCAGCATCGGCGCTGACGCGAGCATGACGATGCGCGCGGCCGCGCAATCGGGCCGCCACGCGGGTGATGGCGCCGCAGGGGTGTGAGGGAAGCATCGACATGCGCTCGCCGCGTTCGGTGCTGCGGCGGCCACGCGGATCGCCGCGTCGTCACCCCGCGAGCGGCAGCGGCGTCAGGGCGCGCGCAGCGCAGCGTCGAGTTCGGCGCGCGTCACGTCGAGCGCGACGTTGCATTCGATCGCCGCCTCCTCGACGCGCGGTTTGCGCTCGTCCACCGCGCGTCGCGCGCGGTCGCACAGAACCGTCCGCACGCGCAGCCGGTCGTCCGCGCCGAGCGACGCATAGCGCGTGATCACGTCCGGCTCGAATCGCAGGTCGACCGTGCAGCGCCATTCGCGCGCGTCCTCGTCGGACGGCACGCGCACCCACGACACCTGGATCGTCAACCGCCCCGACGCGTCGTCCGACTGCACGACGACGGTCGATTCCGACGGAAAACCGTTCGCGAGCGCATGCTCGAGTTCCGCGATGCGCTGCGACCGGCCGGGTGTGCCGCTCATCGTCGGACGACGCCCAGCAGCAGCGTGACGAGGAAGATCACGACGAAGATGTAGAACAGGATCTTCGCGATCTCGGCCGCACCGGCAGCAATACCGCCGAAGCCGAACACGGCCGCGACGATCGCGATGATGAAGAAAATGACGGCGTATCGCAGCATGGATACCTCCTGAATGGCAGCAGTGGTCAATACACGTCGTCGCCGGTCACGCATCGTGCTTATGCTCCGGTTTGCCGCGTCTCGGCTTGGACGCCATTTTTTCACGTTCCCGTTCGCTCATCGACCAGGCGATCGGCTTCGCCGGCGGCATGAGATCCCGCATTTTCGTGTTGCCGCATCGGGCCGACAGCACGGCACGCGCCGCGCCCTGCCGGGCACGGGACGTTGCCGGCATGGTTACGCGCCGGTCGTGGGTGCACGGGTCGACGCGACGGTCGGCACGTGCACGCCACAGGCTCGTCCGGGCCGCCGTCATGCGGCGTCGCGGCGGCGCAGGTCGGCCGGCGGAATCTTCATCGCCTGGCGATACTTCGTCACCGTGCGACGCGCGAGCAGGATGCCGCGGCCCGCGAGGTTCTGCGCGAGCGTGACGTCGGACAGCGGATCGGTGTGCCGCTCGGCCGCGATCATGTCGCGGATCAGCACCTTCGCGGCCGCCGCCGAGCACACGCCCTTGCCGGCCGCCTCGAGCTTGCGCGGGAAGAAGTGCTTGAACTCGAACGTGCCGTGCGGCGTGGCCATGTACTTGTTGCCCGTCGCACGCGACACGGTCGATTCGTGCAGGTCGAGTTCCTCGGCGATGTCGCGCAGCACGAGCGGCTTCATCGCGATCTCGCCGTAGCGGAAGAAATCGCGCTGCCGCGCGACGATGCATTCGCCGACGCGCTGGATCGTCTCGAAGCGCTTCTGCACGTTGCGGATCAGCCAGCGCGCTTCCTGCAATTGCTGGCCGAGCGGTGAATCGCGTTCGCCGCTCGACTGCGCGAACAGCGTCGCATAGCGTTCATGCAGCCGCGCACGCGGCAGCACGGCCGGGTTGATCGTCACGATCCACTCGTCGCGCACCTGGCGCACGATCACGTCGGGCACCACGTAGTCGCCGCGCGTGCTGCCGTAATGATTGCCGGGGCGCGGGTCGAGCCCGCGCACCAGCGCGCAGGCCGCCTGCAGCGTCGGCGCGTCGCAGCCGAGCCGCCGCTGGATCTCGGCCGTCTCGCGGCGTGCCAGACGCTCGAGATGCTCGCGCGCGATCGCTTTCGCTTCCGCGAGCGCCGGCGTGCCGGCCGGAATCGCGTCGAGTTGCAGCACGAGACACTCGGACAGCGAGCGCGCGGCCAGGCCCGGGCGGTCGAGCATCTGCACGAGCCGCAGCGCGACCGCGAGATCCTGCTCGGAGAGCAGCAGCGCGGGGTCGGCCGCCACCAGCAGTTCGCCCAGTTCCTGGCGCAGGTAGCCGTCGTCGTCGAGCGCGTCGATCACGAGGCGCGCGGCTTCACGGTCACGCCGGTTCAACGGATAGAGCCGCAACGCATCGTGCAACTGCTGATTCAGCGACGGCTCCGCGGCCAGCCATTCGCCGGGCGACTGGCCACCCGCATCGTCGCCGTGGTGGCTCGTGCCGCGCGGCGCGGGCGCGGCCGTCAACGACACTTCGGACGCCTCGGGCACTTCGGGCGCGTCGCCGTCCTGCCGACGAGCGTCGTCGGGCTCGGGTGCCGCTTCGGGCGCGGCGGCTTCGGCCGGCTGCCCGGTTGCGTCGGCGGCAGCCTCCTCGTCTGCCTGGCCATCCTCGAGGAACGGATTCTGATCGAGCGCCTGCCGCAACTCCTGTTGAAATTCGAGCGAGGACAACTGCAGCAACCGCAGCGACTGCTGAAGCCTCGGCGTAAGTGCCAGATGCTGTCGCATCTGCAGCGCAAGCGAGACGGACATCGAAGGTTCTCCTGACGTTTCACGGGTTTCGTTTCGTATTCGGTCAGGAATAACGCAGCTTCCATGCCAGGCGGCCCGGTCGCACCGCGTCGCGGGTCACGCGGGTCCGTACCCCGTCTTGCAGGCCGTCGGAGCCGCTTTTTTACAAGCTGTCGGCAAGTTTTGGGCACGTGTTTCGCGCACCGTCCCGCCACGCGCCGGCTGCAGCAAGTATCAGTACTGCGTCGGCGGCGGCGTGCCCGGCAGCGGCGGGTCGCCCGGCGTGCCGTTCGGGCCCGGTGGCGGCACGTCGGCCGGGTCGCCGCCGGTCGCGCCCGGCGGCAACGTGTTGCCCGGCGACGGCCGCGGCTCGTAGCGCGTATTGGCATCGGGCATCGTCGTGCCCGGCGACGGCGGGTGGGCGCCGGGCGGCGCGGGCGGCGCGCCTCGCGCGCCGTAGGGAGCAGGTTGCGTGCAGGCAGCCAGCGCGCACGCGGTGGCCAGCAGGCATGCGCCGGTGCGGATCGTGCGGATCGGTTTCATCGAACACCTCCTGACATCCGCGGCAGCCGCGGAATCGGTTGGGCAGGCCCCGGGCAGTCCGCAATCCACGTGCCGTCCGTTCACGCGTCAAGCACGCCGTCCCGCGGTGCGCCGGGCGTTCGGACCCGCCGTCGTTCGCTGCGCTGCGTGCCTGCGCGCCGCTATGCGTCGTACGCGGCCATCACGAGCCACAGCTCGCGGCCGTCGTCGCGCACGCGTGCCGCGAGCGCATACGGGTCGGCGGGCTCGCACGCACGCTGCAGCGCGAATCTCGCCGGCTCGGTCGCGGCGAACGTCTCGTCTCCGAGCGGCCGCACGTCGGCCTTGCCCTCGAACATCCGGCGATCGGGCCGGTAGATCAGCGGTTCGCGCTTCCATTCCTTGAAATGGCTCTTCACCGAATCGAACCCGCCGCCGCAAACGTTGAGTTCGTAGCGCACGCCCTCTCGCCGTTTTGGAATCGTCATCGTGCCTCCGTGTGATGGGCGCGCGGCCGGCACGGGTCGCGCCGCGCGTGGTCGTCGTCATCTTCGTCGTGTTCCCCGTCGATGCGGCAAGTCGCGTGCCGCGTGCCAACCCCGGGCATGGTCGTTGCGGAAACGTTCGCATCATCGAGGACGATTCGCTGGACGAGATCCAGCATGACATGGCGCGATGCGCAACTGCGCCGCCTGCCGGTCGTCGATCACGACGAGCGGCGGGTCGGCATGCTGTCGCTCGCGGACATCGCGGCGCGCTCGGCCGGCCCGGCGCGCGACGACGTCGCGAACACGCTCGAAGGCGTGTCGCAGCCGAAGCGGAAGTGATGGCGCGTCGCAGGCCGCGCGCGATGCAGCGTGCCGGCCTCCGGCCAAGGCCGGCCGCGCGTCACCCACCCGGGCCGTCGCAACCGGGCAGCGACGGACGGCCGCCGCGTCAGCCGTCCTGTTTCGTCACGCGCACGATCTTGTCCGCCAGTTCGCGCACGTCGACCGGCTTGCACAGATAGCCGTCGAAGCCGGCCTCGAGCGCGCGGCGTTCGTCGGCCAGGCCCGCATGCGCGGTCACGGCGAGCACCCGCATGCCGGGCGGTCCGCCGTCGTTCATGCCGGCGCGCCGCAATGCGTCGAGCAGCCAGAAGCCGTCGCCGTCGGGCATCGCGAGATCGGACAGCACGACGGTCGGCCGCAGGTCGGCGGCCACCGCGAGCGCTTCCAGCCCCGTCGACGCGATCGCGACGGCCGCGCCGAACGTCGTCAGCGCGGCCGTCAGGCTCTCGCGCGTCGTCGGATCGTCGTCGACGATCAGGATGCGCTGCGTATCGAGCGTCAACGGGGCACGATGGACGTCCACGGGCGCACTCCCCCACGCCATCGCGCCGGCCGGCTGCCAGCCGGCCGGCAACGTCACCGTAAATGTCGCGCCGCGATTGCGGCCCGCGCTCTCGACCGTCACGCCGCCGCCGTGCAGTTCGGCGATATGCCGCACGATCGACAGGCCGAGGCCCAGCCCGCGCCGCGACGACGCCGGCGAATCCTCCGCGCGGCGGAACATGTCGAACACGTACGGCAGGAACGCCGGCACGATGCCCTGCCCCGTGTCGCTCACGGTCAGCACCACGCGCGCGTCGACGCGGGCGAGCCCGACCGTCACGCTGCCGCCGGACGGCGTGAACTTAAGCGCGTTCGACACGAGGTTCGACAGCATCTGCCGCAAGCGCTCGGCATCGCCCGACACCACGCAGGTCGACGCCGCACAGTCGAATTCGAGCACGATGCCGGCCGACGATGCGGCCGTCTGGAACGCGCCGACCGAATCGGAGAACAGCCGCACGACGTCCACCGGCATCGCGTCGAGCTGCAGCTTGCCGGTCGCGAGCGACGACGCGTCGAGGATGTCGCCGACCATCCGCGTGAGCGAGCGCGCGCTGCGGTCGATCGCGTCGACCGCCTGCTGCTGCAGCGCGCTGTCGCCCGAATTGCGCAGCACCTCGACCCAGCCGTAGATCACGTTCAGCGGCGTGCGCAGCTCGTGCGACACCGTCGCGAGCAGTTCGTCCTTCAGCCGGTTCGACGTATCGGCCTGGTCGCGCGCATCGCGTGCGCCCTGCAGCGACCGCTGCGCGCGCAGGTCGCGGCGGCGCTGCGCGCCGGCTTCGCGCAGCGTCAGCGACAACGCGACGGACGCACGCACGTCGCCGCGTACCGGGCCCGCCGACACGGTCGCACGGAAACGCCGGCCGTCGCGCCGCACGCACAGCAGGTCGATCGGCCCGACCGCCGCGTGCATGTCGTCGAACGACTGGACGAGCGGCTTGCGCTTCAGCCAGCGCATCGCCACCAGCGATTCGAACGTGCGCCCATGCGCATCGCTTTCGTCGTAGCCGAACATGCGTTGCGCGGCCGGGTTCCAGCTGACGATGCGGCCGTCGCCATCGATGCCGACGATCGCGTCGGGCGACGCATCGACGACGGCCCGCTGCAACCGCGACGCATCGACCCGCGAACGGTCCGCGCCCGCGTCGCGCAGCAGCAGCACGGCGCCGTCGACGTTACCGTCCGCATCGCCGAGCGGCGCGGCCACCTCGACGATCGGCACCGGCTCGCTCCCGTCCGCGTGCAGCCAGTGGCGATCCGACGCGACACCCTCGCCGCCGAGCGCGAGATCGAGCGGGGTCGATTGAACGCGCCGGCCGTCGCGATCGACGATCCGCAGCACGTCGCGCGCGGCGCGGCCGATCGCATCGTCCGGCCGGCAGCCGACGAGCGCGGCCGCGGCGGCGTTGAGGTAGGTGAGCCGCCCGTTCGTATCGGTGGCGATCACGCCATGCGGCAACGCCTGCAGCACGGCGTCGAGCCGCCGGCGCGCGGCCGCTTCACGTCGTAGCGCCGCATCGCTCGTGAAGCGCGCCTGGCGCAGCATCGACGCGACCGCGCAGACGAGCGCGCAGATCAGCACGAAGGTGCCGAGCCGCACGAGCCGGTCGGGCAGCGGCTGCGTATAGGCCGCGGGATCCGAGAGGAACAGCGTCCACACGAGCAGGCCGCTGACGACCGTCGAGGCCATCCCGAACAGGAACGACGTCGCCCACGCGGCGCCCGCGAGCAGCGGATAGTAGAGGACCAGCGGCAGGTTCACGCCGCCGAAGCGGATCGCGAGCGCCTGCAGCACGGTGGCGATCGCAACCAGCATGACGGCCGTGACGTAGTTGCCGGCGCGGGTCCGCGAAATATCGATCATCGATCACGCTCCTGCTGACGGGTCGGTCGCGGCGACATCAGGATTCCGGCTTGTCCACTTCGTTTTCGAGCTGCGCGAGCCGGTTGTAGATCATCTTCAGGCTGACGTCGAGCACTTCGGCCGCCTGCGCCTTCACGCCCCCGCATTGCGCGATCGTGCCGAGGATCAGTCGCCGGTCGGCTTCCTCGAGCGACGTGCCGAAAGGTACGGTCACACGATCCTCGTGCGAATCGGCCAGGTTCGACAGTTCGTCCATGATCGGCGGCGGCAGCGTATCGATCACGTCCGCGTCGCAGAAGATGCTCGCCCGCTGCACGAAGTTGCGCAGCTCGCGCACGTTGCCGGGCCACGCGTAGGTCTTCAGCGCATCGCGCGCGGCCGGCGCGAAGCGCAGGTTCCGGCCGCTGTCGGCGTTGAACTGCTGCAGGAATGCATCGGCGAGCATCGGGATGTCGTCGCCGCGTTCGCGCAGCGACGGCAGCGGAATCGGGAACACGTTGATCCGGTGGAACAGGTCGGGCCGCAGCTTGCCGTCGGCCATCGCGGCCTCCGGGTCGCGGTTGGTCGCCGCGACGATGCGCACGTCCACGTCGATCTCGCGCGTCGAGCCGAGCCGCGTGAGGCGCCCCGTCTCGAGCACGCGCAGCAGCTTGACCTGCGACTCGAGCGGCATCTCGGTGATCTCGTCGAGAAACAGCGTGCCGCCGTCCGCCCGTTCGAAGAAGCCCTTGTGCTGGCGCTCCGCGCCCGTGAAGCTGCCGCGGTCGTGGCCGAACATCTCGCTTTCGACGAGGTTCGCGGCGATCGCGCCGCAGTTCACCGCGAGGAACGGGCCGCGGCGGCGCAAGCTCAAGTCGTGCACCGTCTGCGCGGCCAGCTCCTTGCCGGTGCCCGATTCGCCCGTCAGCAGCACCGATGCCTCGGTGCGCGCCACGCGGCCGATCGCGTCGTAGACGGCCTGCATCGCGGGCGAGCTGCCGAGCATGCGGCCGAAGCGGCCGAGGCGCTGCAGTTCCGAACGCAGTTCGGCAATCTCTTCATGCAACGCGGTGGTGCGCGGCACGCGCGCGAAGAT